>CBDDSB010000017.1:0-281441 GCA_965233195.1 uncultured bacterium
GCGCAGCCGCTAGCTGCGCCCTCCGGAACTGCCTCTCAAGCGGCGATCAAGCAGCGACTACACTTTGTTTGGCCCTACCGTGGACCGGGCTTGAGCCGCTCGGTCTCTCGGGCTGGGGCTGCTAACAGCGTGCTGGCCACCTACCTGCTCGGTGTAGAAGCTGCTCTACACAGGTAGGGATCATGCTACTTCCGCATGGATCTTTCCATCCTCCGTTAAGACCCCCGGAATAGTCCGGCCGGACTATGTCTTGGCCGGATTCAGGCTCCGCACCAGCGCCGGCAGGTCGAAGCCACGCGTAAACAGCTTCCAGGCAATCATGCGCACGATGCGAGCGGTGTCTACGGCTGACCGGTAGTGGCTGGCGCGCGCGTTGGGCGGGTAGATGGCGGCGATCGGGACCGCGACGCTGCGCACGCCCGCCCGCCCGGCCTCGATCAGGATCTCGCTTTCGAACGCGAACCGGGCGGTGGGGCCGTGGGCAACCCGGACCTTCTTGAGCAGGCTGGCCGGGTAAAGGCGGAACCCCGACTGGCTGTCGCTTACCGAGCAGCCAGCGGCCCACGCCACCCAGAAATTCGCGAAGCGGTTGCCGAAGTAGCGCAGCGGCGGGACCTTGCCCTTGTCCCAGAGGCGCGCGCCGATGATGATGCGGCCGGGATGCTCGCCCGCCGCGGCGATCAGTCGTGGAATGTCCTCCGGGCGATGCTGGGCGTCGCCGTCCAGGGTGACGACGGCGTCGGCGCCGTGGGCGAGGGCGACGGCGAAACCGCGCCACAGGCTCGCCCCTTTGCCGAGATTTGCCGGATTCGAGATCAGCATGAGCGGCAAGTCGGCGAGCGCCGCGGCGCTGCCGTCGGTCGAGCCGTCGTCGACGACGATGACGTCCTCGAGCTCGGCGAGCGCGCGGCGCGCCACGTCGCGGATGGTCGCGGCTTCGTTGTACGCCGGGATTACGGCCATCACTTTCATGTCATGGCCCCGTCGATGGAGATCACCTGGCCCGAGATGTAGCCGGCCTCGTCGGAAGCGAGGAATCCGACCAGCGCCGCCACCTCTTCGGGCTGGCCGGCGCGCTTCATCGGCACCAGCGCGCTG
Organism: uncultured bacterium; assembly: GCA_965233195.1. Lineage (GTDB taxonomy): Bacteria > Pseudomonadota > Gammaproteobacteria > Burkholderiales > SG8-39 > SCGC-AG-212-J23. The sequence continues at coordinate 1,099 of CBDDSB010000017.1, forward strand.
ATGGCGCTGTCGCTGAAGGTTTGCCTGGTCATCGGCGAAGCGATTACGCCGGGGGCCACCGCGTTGACGGTAATGCCGCGCGAGGCGAGCTCGAGGGCGAGCGAGCGGGTAGCGCCGTGCAAGCCGGCCTTCGCCGCGGCGTAGTTGGTCTGCCCGCGGTTGCCGCGCACCGCGGCCACCGAGGACAAGCTGACGATGCGGCCCCAGCGCGTGCCGATCATCGGCAGCAAGAGCGGCTTGGTGACGTTGAAGAAGCCGTGCAGCGAGACGTCGAGCACGCTCTTCCATTGTTCTGCGGACATCCCGGCCATCGGCGCATCGGCGTGTATCCCCGCATTGTTCACCACGATCTGCACCGGCCCGTCGGCGAGCAGCTTCTCGAGCGCGAGAGCGGTTTCCTGTTCGTTCGTAATATCAAAAGCAACCGCATCGGCAGCTCCCCCGGCGGCGCGGATATTGTGCGCCACCTGCTCGGCCTGCGCGAGGTTGCGGTTCGCATGCACTGCCACGCGCCGCCCCGCGGCGGCCAGCCGCCGGCAGATCGCCGCGCCGATTGTCCCGCTACCCCCGGTGACCAGCGCTCTTATCATGGATCAGTACGACGGACAGCCGGCCTTTCAACAGCTCGCGTCCTCCCGCTTCGATGCGGAAATCGTACAGCAGGCGGCCGCTTTCCGCCGCCACGCGTGTCGTGCGCACAACAAGGTCGTCGTCCTGGGTGTCGAGACGCTCGACCGAGCACACGACATCGCGCAATGCGGCCAAATAGCCTTTTTTCGCACTGGAAGAATTTTCGGTGAGCGCCCCGTGGACGGCCACCCCTTGGGCGGCGTATTCCACGCCCATGATCGCTGGCAATCCAGCAGGCGTGCGTAACGGATTGGCCGGATCGCGATGGCTCGTGGCGCGGCAGGCGATGGCGTTCTCGTCGTACTCGAGCACTTCCCCGAGCAGGCACATCGCGCCGTGGTGAGGGACCAGGCGCGCGATGGCCTCGCGGTCTAGCTTCACGCGTGTTTGAGGACCTGCAGCGAGCGCTCGTTCAGGGGGAGCCGCACCAGCGCCTCGCCAGGACGGGCGAGCGCGGCCAGTAGCGGCAGGCAGGCAGCAGCCGCGTTGCCTCGAAAATCGCCCAATGGCAGCGCGTTGGCCGTGCCATCGTCCAGGGAAATCTCCAGCGCCGCTCCCGGCGCGAGGGCGAGCGCTGCCGCAAAGCCGTGCCGCACCGGCCGGTGCGGCGCGAGCGGTGGCGGGTAAGGCAGGTCGACCACGACGAGCAGCACTGGGCGGGCGTCGACAGCGATCTGACAGGCGGCCTCGAGCAAACCCGCGGAGAACGAGCCGTCATACGCGCAGATCGCGGTGGATGGCGCTTGCGAATGCGCCCCGATGCTCCAGTAGCCGGTAGCGGCGTTGTGCACGGAATTGTGGAAGTCGGTGGGCGACACCGCGGCGGCCGGCGTCGCCAGCGCGGTGCACAAGCGATGGACGATGTCGCCGTCGCCATCGCTCGAAGCGAACACCATGGCGAACGCGCCGGCATCCAGCCCCGACTGCGCCACGGCTTCCTGCGCGACGGCGAGCGCCCACGCGACCGAGGGGGCGCAGCGTCGCCGCTCCGCGGGCGGCAGCAAGGTCGCCACCGGGCGCTGCACCGCCGCCGGGGTGAAGGCGGCTTCTCCGGACAGCACGCGCGCGCCGGCCGGCCAGCCCTCGAGCCCCGGGGCGAGCAGGCCTATGCCCCGAACACCAAGCTGCAGTTGCTGCCTCCAAATCCGAACGAGTTGGACAGGGCGCGCTTCACCCGCGCCGGGCGGTTCTGCAGCAGGATCATGCTCTCCAGCCCGGGCTCGAGCGCGCTCGAATTCAACGTTGCCGGTAGGAACCCGTGCTCGAGCGCAAGGAAGCAGACGATGGCCTCGACGATCCCGGCCGCGCCGAGGGTATGGCCGGTGAAGCCCTTGGTCGAGCTCACCGGCACGCGTTTGCCGAAAAGGCGTACGAGAGCGCGGTCCTCGGCGCGGTCGTTCGCGGGTGTGGCCGTCCCGTGAGCGTTCACGTAGTCGAGATCGCCCGGCTCGACGCCGGCGCGTGAAAGGGCCTGCCGCATCGCGCCGAGCGCACCTTCGCCTTCCGGCTGCGGCGTGGACATGTGGTACGCGTCGCTGGATTCGCCATAACCGAGCAAGGCAATTTTGTGGGGCTCAATCTTTTCGAGAAGTGCGTACCCCGCTGCTTCGCCGATCGACATCCCCTTGCGCGCGGCGTCGAATGGCCGGCACGGCTCGTCGGAGACGAGCTGCAGCGAACTAAAGCCGTGCATCGTCGTGAGGCAGAGGCTGTCGACGCCGCCGACGACCGCGGCATCGGCGATTCCCGCCTCGAGATAGCGCGCCGCGCTCGCGAATACCTTTGCACTCGAGGAGCACGCGGTGGAGATGGTCATCGAGGGACCTTCGAGCGCCAGTGCGCGGCGCACGAAATCGGTCATCGAATAGAGGTTCTGTGCATGGCGATAGCGCACGTCGGCCAGGTTGCCTTGGCTGTCACGCCGGCGATAGGCGAGCTCCGTCTGCAGGATCCCCGAGGTGCTGGTGCCAAGCAGCACCGCGACACGCTTCGCGCCGTATCGATCTTTTGCTTTGAGCACCGCTTCCCTGAAGCCATCCTGCGCGAGACCGATCTGCGCCAGCCGGTTGTTGCGGCAGTCGTACTCGGCGAGCGCGCCCGTGATTGGCTCGTCCTCGAGGCCGGCAACGCGCCCGATCCAGGCGCGCAGCTCCGCGCGATCGAAGTCGTTCGCCTTCAGTCCGCCCTTTCCGCGGCGCAATGCATCGAGCATGGCGGCATTGCCGCGGCCGAGCGTACTGGTCGCGGTAAAAGCGGTGATGGCGACGGGCTTCATCGGCGCGCCAATGCTGCGGAGGCCACGAAAGCGGCAACGGCTCCGACGCTGACGGTGAGGCCGATGGCGTGCAGCACCGGGTTGGACGAGAACGCAAGGGTGGCGAAGGCGAGCAGCGTGGTCGCGCAGGTCACGAACAGCGCGAACAGCATCCGCCGGCGCAGCAGGGCGTTCTGCTCCGGACGGTCGAAGAACAGGGAGTAATTGAGGCCGATGCCCATCACCAGCAGCATCGCGATCAGGTGGAACACGGTCAAGCGCTGCCCGGCGAGGTGCAAAATGGCCGCGGTGATGAGAAGTGCCAGCGCCACCGGCAGCACCACCTGCAGCACGGCGCGTGCGTTGCGCAAGCCGAACGCCAGCACCAGCACGATCGCGCCCATGCCGAGCGCCGTGAGGCGCAGCGTTTCCAGCCGATAGCCGGCGAGCAGGCGCTCGGATTCGGCCTTGAGGTCGAGCACCGGGACTTCGCTGCCGAGGTTCTGCGCGTCCGCAACGCCGTACAGCGGAACCAGCACCGCCCAGCCGCTGCCCGCCGGCACCACCAGCGTCTGCAGCTTGATGCCGAGCACCGTGCCGCGCAGGTCACTCTCGCCCAGCGGACCGCGACTGCGGCTTTGCTCGACGTCGCGCAGGAACGGCTCGAACACGCCGCGCTGGAACGGCAGGCCGTCGAGCGCCTTTTCGAGGTTGGTTCTCAGCGTCGCGGCTTCGGGAAGCGCCGCCAGGCGGCGCTTCTGCTCGGCGAGGCTCGGCACATAGCGCGTGGCGAGGTCGTAGCCGCGGATGACCTGCCGCCGCACCAGCTCGTCGAGCTTGCCTTCGAGCGCTTCGGCGCCTTGCAGCGCCGCCTCGCGGTCCGGCGCCTGCACCAGAATGAGGTAGCGCACGTCGGGCGCGCCGAGCTCGCGCCGCAGCTCGCGGTCGGCGGCCTTGAGGTGCTCGGGCACCGGGTTCATCGCCGCCAGGTCGTCTTCCCAAAGTTCAGACGAATGCGATATCAACAGCGCGGCGGCGCCCGCGGCTAAGAGCCAGACGAGCGGCGCGAGCCCGCGGGTTCCCAGCGTCGCCCGCTCCAGCGGTGCTGGCACCGCGAACGCTCGATCGGTCACGGGCCGCGCACCCGCCAGGGCCGGCACCACGTCGCGCGTCACCAGGCCGGCGATCAGCACGCCGGTCATCGACAGCAGCCCGAGCTGCGCCAGGCCGGCGAAGCTCGACAGGAGCATGGTGAGCCCGCCGAGAACCGTCGTCAGTACCGCGAGGCGCAGCGTCGGCCAGATGCGCTCGAGCGCGCGCCGCAGGCTCTCGCCCGGACCGGCGTTGAGGCAGGCATAGCTCGGATAGTCGACCGCCTCCCCGATCAGCGTGGCGCCGAAGCCCAGCGTGATCGCATGCACATTGCCGAACGCCAGGCTCACCGCCGCGGTACCCACCGCGAGGCCGCTCACCACCGGGACGAAGCAAAGTGCCACCACGCCGGGGCGCCGGTAGATGCGCAGGAGAAGCAGCAGCACCAAGGTCCCGGAGGCGAGCGACAGCAGCCAGGCATCACGCTCGATCGCCGCCCGCGAGGCGGCGGCGAACACACCAGGCCCGGTGATTTCCATCTTGAAAGGATGCTCGAGCGATTGGGCCACCGCATGGATCGCCTGCTCCTGGGCCACGGCGTCGAAGCCGCCCGCCACGGTCTCGGCGACGAGCAGTGCGCGTTCGCCGTCGCCGGTGAACCAGACGCCGCCGCGACGGGCCGGCGCCGTCGCCGGCAAACGCTCGAGGATGCGCCGCATTTCGCCGGTGGGGTCACGCGGCAAGGTGCTACGCAGCGGACCCGCCGACTGCGTGGCGAGTTCGGCGAGCGCGGATTCGAGCGATGCGCGCAGCGCCGCGGCATCGAAGCGCTCGCCGCCGCCGGCGGGGCTGAGCACGTAGCGGTAGTTCATAAATGCTTCGCGGTCGGCACGCAGCCCTTCCTCGCCGCCGTTCTGCACCGAGGCAAACAGGCCGCTCGCGCGCAGCTTCGCGGCCATGGCTGTGCTTGCTTGCGCGAGGCGCTCCGGGTCAGCGCCGCCCACCGCGACCAGCAGGAGGCGCGAGGCCACGCCGCTGCGCATCTGCTCGAGCAGGAGCTGCTGCGCGGGGCTCGCCGACGGCGGCAGGAAGGCGCCGAGGTCGGCGACCACGCGGGTCCGCGCCAGCTGCCAGCCGCTCAGCACGAGAACCAGGAGCCAGATGGCGACCGCGAGCCGCGGCCGCTTACTTCCCATCATGCAGGATGGACATGACGGAGCTGTCGCCGCCGCTCTCGAGCACCTCGATGCGCTGCAGCCGGGCGCCCGCGCCCGAGAGCGCGATCAACTCGACGTGCGCGCGCAGTTTCGCCTCGCGCGGCGCGAGCTGCAGCTGCCACGCCTCGCGCGCGCCGGAGAACTTCACGCGATAGTGGCGCTCGAGCTGCGCGCGGTCGCCGGCAAGGGTGGCGCGCACGCTTTCCACCAGCGCGCCCAGCGCCGGCTGCTCGCGCAGCGAGACAGTCCGCTGCTCGCCCTTCGTCCGGTTGACCAGGCTGAGGGCCTCGCCATCGACCGTCAACAGCTCATCGAACGGCGACTCGACGTGCTTGGTCAGGCGATGCGGTCGCTCGTAGGTCAGGCTGCCTTTGAGCTCGAGCGGGCGCGTGAGCAGGCTGAGGTGACGGGTCTCGATGAAACGCGTGCGGCTCGCCGGTACCGCGGCCATTTCGCCCATCAGCGCCTGCAGATCCCAGCTCTGCGCCACGCACAAGGCCGGAAGCAGCAGCAGCCCGAGGAGTGCGCTACGAGCGCCAGAAGTCATAGAAGTTGAACCAGTTGTAGGGCGCGAGGCGACAATAGTGCTCCAGCCGCGCCGCGTAGCGATCGATCAGCGGCTGGAGCTGCGCGCCGCGATCCTTGCGCCCGATGTGAAGCTCGTCGGCGAAAGACTCGAAATGGATCGCGTAGCGCCGTCCACCCTGGTAGAGCCCGAAGAACAGCACTACCGGTGTTTTCAGGATAGCGGCGAGCAGCAGCGGCCCTTGCGGAAAAGTGGCCGGCGCGCCGAGGAAGTCGCAGCGCACGGTCTTGTCCGATTTCAGGGCGCGGTCGCCGAGGATGCCGACGATCTCGCCGCGCTCCAGGCATTCGTGCACGCGCAGCAACGTGTCCGGCCGCCCCAGCGGAATCACGCGGTTCTTGAGCTCGGGGCACAGATCGCTCGCCACGGTTTCGGCGTTGGACGCGTTGTCCGGGTAGAGCAGCACATTAACGGGCAGCTTGCGCTCGAGGCTGCCAATCACGCGCAGCACTTCGAAGCTGCCCAGGTGCGCGCCGAGGAGCACGCAGCCTTTTCCTTTGGCCAGCGTTCGTTCCACCACATCGAGCCCGTGCTGCTCGATGGCGAATTCGCCGGTGCGCCCGGCCAGGAAGTACACGCGGTCGTGCAAAGTCCTGGCGAACGTAAGGTAGTGGCGCGCGACATCCGTCAGCCGCGCCGGCCGGCCGAGCACGCGGCCGAGATAGTCGCGCGACGCCGCGCGCGCCTTCCGGGAAGAGGCGAGGAAGTAGGCGCAAGTCGGATAGAGCAGCAGGCGTCCGAACGTGTGCCCGACGCTGAGGAGAAGCCGCACCCCGCCTTTCATCACGGCGAGGCTGCCGCGCTCGCGCTGCTCCAGCCACACCGCGCTCATGCGGGGCGCACGCTGCCAGAGGCGATGAGCGTATCCCCGCGGTGCACGCTGAATTTGTTGCCTTCGATGCGGATGGCGAACTCTTCGCCGGGAAGGAGCGGGGCGTGGAATTTCGCCCACGGGATGTGCATGCGTCCCGGAATCGCGCTCAACACTTCGTTCAGGAGTACGACGCCGGGCACGATCGGCTCGCCGGGAAAATGGCCCGGCAGCGCCGGGTGGTCGGCCGCGATGGTGCCGCGCTTTTCGATCACGAAGAGACCGACTCCAGCGAATCCACCAGGTCGAGCAGTCCCTGGCGCGTGAGCTTGCCGCTCTCGTTGCGCGGCAGCGCCGCGACGAAGTGCAGGGGGCGCGGCATGAACGCCGGGTCGATGTGCCGGCGCAATGCGACGCGCAGCGCACGCTGGTCAAGCTGCGGCGCGACGACCAGCGCGCCCAGGCGCTCGGCGCCGTCGCGCAGATAGAACGCGCCGTCCTCAACGCCATCGATTCGTGTCAGCGCCGCGTTCAGCGCCTCGAGCGAAGTGCGCTTGCCGGCGATCTTCACCAGGCTGGCTTTGCGACCGTGGAGGGTGAAGCGGCGCTCATCCCTCGGCCGCAGCTCGTCCGCGATGTGCTGCGGCTCGAGGATATGACCGCCTTGCACCGAGAATTCTCCCGCGCGTTCGGTCAGGCTGACCCCGGGGCAGAGCTCCCACGCCTCGTCGACCGCAGTACGGCGCGTCGCGATCATGCCGGCCTCGCTCGAGCCGTAGATCTCGAAAACGGCGGCACGCCAGAGACGCTCCGCCTCCTGAGCCAGGCGAATGTCGAGCGGCATGGTGGAGCTCAGCACGCCGGCGAGGTCCGGGAGTGGCTGGCGAGCGGCTACGCACGCGCGCAGGTGCAGCGGCGAAGTCATCAGCCAGCGCGGCGCCGAGGTCTCCGCCAGCGCCGCGCCCAGGTCGGCTGGAAGCAGCGGCCGCGCGGAATGCATCGCCAGGCCGTTCTGCCACGGCAGCATCACCGTCGATTCGAGACCGAACATATGCTGCGGCGGCACCGTGCCGACGATGGTGCCGCTCGCGCCGATGCGCGCGGCGAGCGCGCGCGCCCCGGCCACCAGCGAACCCCAGGTTTTCGCATGCGGCACCGGCCGTCCGGTGCTGCCCGAGGTGAAGACAATCGCGGCGGTATGGGCAGGATCGACCGAGATGGGTTTTGGCGGAGAAGTCGTTTGCGTTGGTACGTCGGAATCCGTCAACGTATAGCAATCACGACCCTCGCAGGAGTCGCGCACGGCTTGCGGCGCGCGGCTCGGCGGCAGCAGCGTGGTCTGCCCGGCGATCAGCGCGGCGGCGAACGCCACGGTAAATGCGTAGCGGTCTTCGCACAGATTGACCATGTACGGCTTGCCCGGCAGCCGGGCGGCAAGCGAATGCGCGGCGGCGTCGAATTCGCCCGGGCTTACGGCGCTGCCGCGGTGCCACGCAAAGACCATGTCCGCCATCCTAGCGCTCGAACAGGTTCGTCCCGCGTATGTTGCGCAGGAGCTGCAGCGGCGAGTGATGCCGGTAGTTCCGGAACCGCAGCCTGCGGTAGACGAATTCGCCGAGGAACAGCGCCGCGACCAGCAGGTAATTGATGAAGTTGGTGAACAGCGACCAGGCGTCGCGATGCCCCGACATGGCGAGCGCGAGCGAGAGCAGCGCGGCGGCGATGAAGAGCAGGGTCCACAGCCAGGTCAGCGTGCGCGTGTAGGCGGCGAGCTCGGCGCTCAGTGTCCCTTGCTCCATCACCGCGAAGCGTGCGATCAAAGGCACGCGGCCGCGCACCAGCGTGCGGCCGAACAGCCAGGCGAGCGTCGCGTTGACCAGGATGGGCGGAACGAACAGCGGCCACTCCACCGGCGGGGACGCCCAAAACACCGCTACGCCAGCGGCGGGCGGCACGAACCAGCGCAACGGATGCCGGAAGCACAAACTGGCAACTATGTAGGCGGCGAGCGTTGCGAGCAGCGCGACTGCGGTCGCGGGTCTGCCGAAGTGCGCGACGGCGGGATAGGCGATGAACAGGCCAAGCCCCAGCAAGCGCCACGCACCCGCCGGAAGACTACTGGCCGCGCTTCTCCGCAATGTGCGAGGCGAGGGCGCGCAACGAGGCGAAGATGCGGTCGTTGTCGGGGTCGTCCGAGCGCAGCTTGAAGCCGTATTTCTTGGAGATCGCGACCGCGATTTCCAGGATGTCGATCGAGTCGAGCCCGAGGCCCTGGTCGCCGTAGAGCGGGGCCTCGGGATCGATTTCGCTCGCCGCCACCTCGAGGTGCAGGACCTCGACCAGCAGGTCGGCGAGCTCGCGCTCGAGGATCTGCGGGGTCGATTGAACGGCGGTCATTTCAGGCTTTCGCGCAAGTTAGATCGCCACCAGCTGCGATTTGATCTGCTGATCGAGCTCCTGCAGCCAGCGGTTGAGATTTCTATGTACTGTGCCGTCGGGCGAGCTCATGCTGCTTTCCTTGATGGAAATCCGATATTCCGTCGCGGTATAGCTGATGATGATGGAAGCGGTGTGCGGACCTTGGACCTTAATTCCCAGCAACTGCCCAGCCCCCTGCTCGACGACGCGCCAGCTCGTGTTGAGCCCGGCGCGCATGATCGCCTTGGCGACCTCGTCGGAGGTCACATTCGGCTTCGACACGACCGGAGAGGTGACGTTGAGCGGCTGCCGACCGGCGCAACCGGCGGAGACCACGGCGAGCACCGCGGCAAGAATGGCGATTGATTGGAGAATGCGCATTTGTCCCCTCCCTGGGCTGCGCCCGGGATAACCGCCCGGGCTGCACAAGGCGATGATTGTAAGGTAAAACCGCCGCCTCACAACGACTTGAGCTGGGCGCGAATCGCCTTGTCGAGGAGCTCGACCCACTGGTTGTAAGCCTTGTGAATCTGGCCATCCTTCGCGTCCAGATTGGCGCTGTCCCGATAGCGGATGCTGTAGGCCTTGCTATCGTGTTCGATCTCGATGACGGCGAGATGATTGCGCCGCTCGAGCCGACCGGTGAACAAGCCCGGGCCTTCGGCGATCAGCTGCCATCCGACCGATCGCCCGGCGCGGCGGATGGCCTCGGCGACGTCGCTCCGCGTTAGGTTCCTGCCCGGCGGGGCGACGACTGGAGCATTAGTGACATTCTCGATGGGCTCGCCGGTGGCGCAGCCGCCGAGAGCAAGCGACATCGCGACGCACGCAATGCCGAGGAACGATCTCATCCGTTTGCCTTTCGCACGCCGCAGGGCATTATAAGCGTCGGGCGATTGCCCGATGGGGAGGGCGTCATGAAGAACATCGCACCTTGGCTAGCAGCCGTTGCGGCGCTTTTCATCGCAGGCACTGGCGCTGCGCAGGAAAAGATCGCAGTCGTGGTGCCCGCGGTGCTTGACCCTGCGGCGCCTATCGCCGAAGGGGTGCGGCAACAATGCAACGTCCAAACTTCCGTAGGGACGCAAGTATTTGAACGCGTGAGCCAACGTTTCCCGGGGGCCGCGCAAGTCCAGGACGCGAGCAAGGCGCCGCCGGACGCCGCCGTTCTGAAGGTGACGCTGATCAGCGTGCTCGGCGAAGGAGGGGGCAGCTGGAGCGGACGAAAATCGATGACGATCCGCGCCGAGCTCCTGCAAGGAACCAAGCTGATCCTGGCGAATACCTTGAGCCGACAATCGGGCGGCGGCATGCTCGGAGGCGTAAGCGGTACGTGCGCGATCATGGATCGCATCGCTGAAGCCCTGGGCCGCGACGTCGGAGCCTGGCTGCCGTCCGCGCTGCTGATGGCCAGGATGGAGGCTCCGCAAAAACCGGATGCCCCAAAGCCCGAGGCAGCACCGAAGGAATAAGCGATTTGCGCTCTCCGGTCCTGAAGTAGACAATGGCAACATATGCCCCGAGAAACCAAGTTGCCAGTGACCACATATCACCATGGCGACCTCCGCGCCGCCGTGCTCTCGGCCGCGTGGAAGATGATCGAGGAGGAGGGGTTTCTCGGGCTAAGCGTGCGCGCGGCCGCGCGGCGGGCAGGGGTGTCTCACAACGCGCCGTACCGCCACTTTGCCGACCGGGATACGCTGCTCGACGCGCTTGCAGTTGAAGCTTTCCAGCACCTGAAAAAAGCCATGGAAAACCGCGCAGGCCGGGAGCTCGGCGAGGCTTACGTCGCCTTCGCGCTCGAGCACCCGCAGCGCTTTCGCCTGATGTTTTCCCGCGCTCGCGCGATCGCCGATCTCCAGGCGCAGTTCGCCAAGTCCTTCGCGCACCTTGGCGCGGATGCGGCAGCCGCTGGGGCAGCGGCGTGGTCCCTGGTGCACGGTTTGGCCTCGCTCATCCTCGAAGGCCGGCTCGAGAACAGCGCTGCCTTCGTGCGCAAAGTGCTGGGCGCGATGCGTTTTGCGGCCGGTCCGCCGCGCGGTTGACGGCCTATGGGCCGGTAGCGAGCCGGCAAGCCGCTAACGCTGCGGCTTGATGGCGACGAGGTTGATCAGCGTTTCCTCGCGTGCGCCGGGTGAAGGCGGGGGAACGCCGATGCGTTCGAGCAGGCCTAGGTCCGAGCGGCTCCACCAGAGGTAGGGAAACGAGCAGCGTTCGGGCGCGATGTCGAAGCCTTGCGCTCGGATCATGGCGATGTACTCGTTGGCCGTGTGCTGGGCCTCCATGGGGTGGCGGAAAAGCAGGCGGATGATCCACGAGCAGATGTAGGCGCGCGTCGACTCCGCGAACAAGAACAGGCCGCCGGGCTTCAGCACTCGATAGAACTCGGCAAGCGCTTGCCGCTGACGCGTCAGGTGATGGAAGGTCTGGTGGCAGAAGACCAGGTCGACGCTTCCATCGGCGAGCTCTAGCGCCGATAGGTCGCCGCGGCGCAAGTCCACCGGCATGCCTTGGGCTTCGGCCGCGGCGCGCTGCAAGCACTCCGGCTCGATATCGATGGCAACGATTCTTTCCGGAGCGAAAGTCTCGTAAAGCGGACGAAACGATTTTCCCTGCCCGCAACCGAGGTCAAGCACTATCGGCCTTCGCGGCAGGCGCTCCTCGGGAACGAGGCGAATCAAATCGGCCAGCGCGACGCGGATAACCCTGGTTTCCCAAGTCTGAGTACCTAGGAACCAGAAGCCAACGCGGGTCTCGGGGACGAAAACAGGTCCCATCCCGAAATGTTCGCACAGAACACTGGACGTAAACGCTCAGCGCTCGGCGTAGACGCGGAAGGCCTTGCCACACCCGGCGGGGTCGGCATGGCAGCGCAGCAGACGGAACGCGGGCCGCGTGACGCGAACCGAAGGGCTGTAGGAGCCCCACAGCTCGAGCGCTTTTGGCTTGGCGCCGCTCGCCACGTAGCCAGTGAGCGCGGAGAGCAACAGATATTCGCGCGCATCGGCAACCAGCGTCTGCGGCTCTGCGAGGAGCGAAGCGGCGATCTCCGCCATGCGCGGCGCATTGCGCGCGCCGACCGCCTGGAACAGCGCCAGCCAGCGCCGCTGGTAATCCAGCAGGTACGGGTAGCACGCGCTGCCGACGACGCGTCCCCAGACCGCGCCGACATCATCGGGCGCGAGGTAGGGATTGAGCGCCTTGGCGACGCGGATGGCGCTGTGCAGCCAGATATCGAGCTCGCGCGGGTCGCGACACTCGAGCAAGCGCAGCTTCACGAGCTCGAGGTCTTTCTGCAGCTCGCGCGGCACGGACTCAGGCATCGGCGCGCGGCTGCGCAGCAGGAAGTCGCGGGCGTACCAGGCAAGGCGCGTGTTCTCCACCCGCTCGAAGGCGTAGGCACCCTGAAAGAGGGGGTTGACGGCGCGCTTGCTGCGTCCGGGCTCGAGCATTTCGAGCAGCGGGATCTCGGCATTGAGCAGGGCGACTACTTCGGTGGCGCTTTTCTCGGTGAACCGATGACGCGCCGCGTTGCGGTCGAGCACCGGCGCGTAATCGGAGTTGGCCGGCATGCCGTAGCTCGCGAACAGCGGCTCGAGCGTGGGGCGGCTGCCGAGGTAGCGGGCATCGAGGTCGCCCGCGGTCAGCACATGCACTGTCCACAGCTCTTTCGCGACGCCGGGCTGCTCGAACACGCTCGCCTGCGGCGGATAGGGCAGCGGCGCATCGCCCGCCATGATGAGCAGGTCGTAGTCGCTCGGCGCGAACACGGCGTAGTGCGCGAACTCCGCGCCGAGCGCGCCCAGCACCGTGGCAACGAGCGAGGCGTCCATCTCGTAGAGCTGGATCCACTGCACCAGCATCCCGCCCGGGTTCAGGTGGGTGCGGATGCGGCGGTAGAACTCGCGCGTGAACAGGCTCGACACGCCGCTCACCCAGGGATTGGAGGGCTCCGAGATGATGAGGTCGTAGCGCCGGTTATGCGTCGAGAAGAAGCTCTTGGCGTCGTCGATGAAAATCGCGCCGCGCGGATCGGCGAACGCAGCGCTGTTGCGCGGCATGAAGCCGCGCGAAGCCTCGGCCATCGCCGACTCGATCTCCACCGTCTCCACGCGCTCGAGGTCGAGGTTCTGCAGCAGCGTGTGCGTGGTGAGGCCGGTGCCGATGCCGATGACCGCGGCGCTTTTCGTCTCCGGCTTGAGCGCGAGCGGCAGCGCGGCGGTCAACACCATGGTGATCTCGTCCGTGCCGCGCTCGCCTTCGGCGTTCAGGTTGATCGAGCCGTCGGACTTGCCGTTGGTGCGCAGGCTGACGGCCTCGGGATACTTCACGAGGTGCACTGTGGCGGTTTTGCCGTCCTTGCTGAAGAGAATGGTGGCGTCGCGCGACGCGCCGACGTCGCCGTGGCGGAACACGCCGGCGGTCATCTTGTGCGCGTCGAGCTGCACACCGAGCGCGAGCGCCGCCATCACGGCGGCGGCGAGGCCTCCGCTCCACCACAGGGCTCTCCTCATCTCGAGAAAACCGAGCAGCGCGAGCCCCAGAGCGATGTCGACGATCGCGCCCGCCAGCAGCGTCCCCTTCAGGCCGGCGAGCGGCAGGCCGATATGCACGGCGATCAGCACGCCGGCGATCGCACCGAACGTATTCGCGGCGTAAACCTGCCCGATCGCCGCCTCGCCCGCGCCGCGCCGCAGGAGCGCGCCGGTGATGAGCGGCAGCGTCATGCCGGCGCAGAAGGTCGCCGGCAGCATCACCAGTCCGGCGATCGCCGCGCCGGAGAGGTTGAACAGCAGATAGCCGGCGTCGGTGCGCGCCAGTCCCTTGAGCAGCGCTTCCATCAGGCCGAAGGTGAAGTCGTACACCGGCAACGTCGCCGCGGCGGCGAGGCCCATCGCCACCTGCACCCAGGCCAGCAGACGCACCGGCTCGACCACGGTATCGACGCGCCGGCGCACCGCCAGCCCGCCGAGCGCCAGGCCGAAGATGAACGTCGCCAGCATCACCTCGAAGGAGTGTGTGGAAGCGCCCAGCACGAGCGAGAGCATGCGGATCCAGCTGATCTCGTAGACGAACGACGCGAGGCCGGTGAAGAACGCGACCGCAAGGAGCAGGGGAACGCTGGCGTCCCTTGAGTCGGATTCCGGAATGATTGCGGTGTGCCGCGCCGGCCGCGCTAGCAGCCAGACGACGAGCGCGATCGCGAGGTTGAGGCCGCCGGCGGCGAGCAGCGTGCCGGGCAGGCCGAGGACATCGATCAAGATGAACCCGCTGGCGAGCACGCCGACCGCGGCGCCGAGGCTGTTGGTGAAGTAAAGCATCGACAGCGACTCGCCGGCGCTGCCGCGATGGGCCCGAGCCAGTCCCGCGCTCATCAAGGGGAACGTCATGCCGAGCAGCACCGACTGCGGCAGGATCAATGCGCACGACACGGCGAGCTTCGCGCCGAGGGCCAGCGTTTCACCGCCCAGGCCGGGCAGCAGCCATTCGTAGGACCAGTCGGTCACCGCGCCGAACACCGGATGGAAGATGAGCGACGTGAGCCCGACCACCGCCTCGACTGCCGCATAGGCGGCGAGCGGGTTGGCGAGGCGCGCGGAACGGCGCGCGCACCACGCGGCGCCCGCGGCCATGCCGCCCATGAAGACCGCGAGCACCAGCGACTGCGCGTACGCGGCGTGGCCGAGGAACAGCTTCAGGTAATGCGTCCACACCGATTCGTAGATCAGCCCGGCGAATCCGGAGGCGGTGAAAAGGACGTAGAACGCAGAGCGCGACATCCGGGCCGATGCTAATTTAAGAAATGGAGTTCCGCCTTGCGGCGTTCTACTTTCTGTTCTTCGCCTACGCCGGCGCCTATGTCGCTTATTTTCCGCTCTACCTCGCCAGCCGCGATTTGACTGCGGGGGAGATCGCCGGCGTGCTCGCGTTGCCGGCGATCGCGCGCATCGTGGTGCCGACGGCTTGGGGCTCGATCGCCGACCGCACCGGCGCGCATCGCGCCATCGTCGCCGCGTCGTGCGCCGCGGCCGCGGCGGGATTTGCCTTGATTCCATTCACCGAGCACATCGCCTGGGTGATCGGCGCGATGAGCATGCTCTCGGCGGGCGCATTGCCGCTGGTTGAAGCGATTACTCTCGGCTCACTGGCAGGCCAATCTGGCCGCTACGGGCCCATCCGACTGTGGGGCTCGGTCGGCTTCATGGCGGTGGTGCTGGGCGGCGGAGCATGGCTCGATCGCCAGCCGATCTCTACGCTGCCCTGGGCGCTCGTCCTCTTCATGCTGGCCACACTGGTCGCGGCGCTCGCTCTGCCGCGCGGCCGTGTGCATGCAGGCGCGCAGCCGGAAAGCCTGCGAATGACGCCCGAGATCATCGCCTTGCTTGGCGCGGGTTTCTGCAACGCCGTGGCGCATGGCGCGCTGTACGCGTTCCTTAGCCTGCACCTTACGCGCGAGGGCTACAGCGGCACGACGATCGGCATGCTGTGGACCCTCGGCGTAGCGGCCGAGATCGTGGTGTTCCTTTACCTGCCGCATCTCTTTCGCCGCTATGCGCTCTCGACGCTGCTGGTGGCAAGCGTCGGCTGCGGGGTGTTGCGTTTTGGCGCCATCGGCTGGGCGGCAGGGGAGCTGTGGATAGTCCTGATGGCGCAGTTGCTGCACGCCGCCACGTTCGGCTCGTTCCATGCCGCCGCCGTTGCCGCGGTGCATCGCGTTTTTCCCGAGCAGGCGCAAGCCCGCGGCCAGGCGCTGTTTTCCAGCGTGAGCTATGGCGCCGGCGCGGCAGCCGGCCTGCTTCTCGCGGGCTGGGCGTGGGAACGCGGCGGCGCCCCGCTAGCCTTTTCGGCATCCGCCGCCGCGGCGCTGGCAGGCGCCTTTATTGCTGACAGGTTGAAACGAGCCGGGCTGTGAGCTGTCAACAGAAGCAGCCCTTAAACGTTGGAGAGATCATCATGCGCACCACGATCATCGCGGTTTCCGTTTCTCTCGCTTTCCTTTCGGGTTGCCAGACCGTGGATACCACGCAGGCGGGCGCCGTCGGCGTCGACCGCGACCAGCGCATGATGGTGTCTTCGCAGGAAGTCGACGCCGGCGCGAAGAAGGCCTATGCGCAGATGATGGCCGAGGCGCAGAAGAAGGGCGTGCTCGACAAGGATGCCGCCATGCTCAAGCGCGTCCAGGACATTACCAAGCGCCTCATCCCGCACACCGCCGTTTTCCGCCCGGACGCGGTCAAGTGGGAGTGGGAAGTGCACGTGATTTCGATCGACGAGGTCAACGCGTGGTGCATGCCCGGCGGCAAGATGGCGATGTATACGGGGCTCGTCCAGAAGCTGAATGCGACCGACGATGAAATCGCCGCGGTCATGGGCCACGAAATCGGCCACGCCCTGCGCGAGCACGCGCGCGAGCGCATGTCGCGGCAGATGGGCACCCAGATGGGCGTCGGTCTCCTCGGCGCGCTGTTCGGCATCGGCGAGCTGGGGCAGAGCGTCGCGGGCCAGGTGGCCAATGTGACGCTCAACCTGCCGAACTCGCGCCTGCACGAAACCGAATCGGACCGCATCGGCGTCGAGCTCGCGGCGCGCGCCGGCTTCGATCCGCGCGCCGCGGTCGGCCTGTGGGAAAAAATGGGCAAGGCGTCGGGCGGCGGGCAGCCGCCGAAGTGGCTCTCGACGCACCCGTCGCACGAGGACCGCATCGCGGACCTGAAGGTGTATTCGGAGAAGGTGATGCCGCTCTACACCGCTGCGAAAGGCAGTGCAGCAGCCGGCAAGTAACTTATAATCCCATGTTTCAGCAGCGGAAACATGGGTCAAACGCTCTACGACAAGCTCTGGGATAGCCACGTCGTCCACGTCGAGGAAGACGGGACGGCGCTGCTTTACATCGATCGTCACCTCGTCCACGAGGTGACCAGCCCGCAGGCGTACGAAGGCCTGCGCGCCGCGGGGCGCAAGCCCTGGCGCATCGACTCGGTGGTCGCGACCGCCGATCACAACACGCCGACCACCGACTGGGATCAGGGGATCGAAGGTGTGCGCGATCCGATGGCGAAGCTGCAGATCACCACGCTCGACGCCAACATGCGCGAGTACGGTGCCAAGGTCTATTTCCCGTATCTCGACAAGCGCCAGGGCATCGTCCACGTCATCGGACCGGAGCAGGGCGCGACGCTCCCCGGCATGACGGTGGTGTGCGGCGATTCGCATACCAGCACGCACGGCGCCTTCGCCTGCCTCGCGCACGGCATCGGCACCTCGGAAGTCGAGCACGTGCTTGCGACGCAGTGCTTGACCGCGCGCAAGATGAAGAACATGCGCGTCAACGTGGAAGGCACGCTCGGCCGCGGCGTCACGGCGAAGGACGTCGCGCTCGCCATCATCGGCAGGATCGGCACCGCCGGCGGCACCGGCAGCGCGATCGAATTCGCCGGCAGCGCGATCCGCGGGCTTTCGATGGAAGGCCGCATGACGGTGTGCAACATGGCGATCGAAGCGGGCGCGCGCGCCGGCATGATCGCGGTCGACGACACTACGCTCCAGTACCTCAAGGGCCGCACGTTCGCGCCCAAAGGACGCGAATGGGATCAGGCCGCGGTGTACTGGCGCACGCTCAAGAGCGATCCCGACGCCAAATTCGAGCGTGAGGTGACGCTGAATGCGGCGCAGATCAAGCCGCACGTCACCTGGGGTACCTCGCCGGAAATGGTGGTGACGGTGGAGGACACCGTGCCCGATCCCGAGCGCGAGAAGGACAGTCAGCGCCGCGAAGGCATGGAGCGCGCCTTGACGTACATGGGCCTCAAGCCGCGCCAGCGCATCACCGACATCAAGGTCGACAAGGTGTTCATCGGCTCCTGCACCAACTCGCGCATCGAAGACCTGCGCGCCGCGGCTGCGATCGTGAAGGGAAAGCGCGTGGCTTCGAACATCCGCGCCGCGCTGGTGGTGCCGGGCTCCGGCCTGGTGAAGGCGCAGGCGGAGAAGGAGGGCCTCGACCGCGTGTTCCGCGACGCGGGCTTCCAGTGGCGCGAGCCCGGCTGCTCGATGTGCCTGGGCATGAATCCCGACCGGCTCGACGCCGGCGAGCGCTGCGCCTCGACCTCCAACCGCAACTTCGAGGGGCGCCAGGGCGCGGGCGGGCGCACGCATCTCGTCAGCCCCGCGATGGCGGCTGCCGCGGCGATCGCCGGGCATTTCGTCGACGTGCGACGCTGGAGCTGACGATGGAGAAATTCACCGTTCTCAACGGCCTGGTGATGCCGCTCGACCGCGCCAACGTCGACACCGACCAGATCATTCCCAAGGAATACCTGTCGTCGATCAAGCGCACCGGCTTCGCCGGAGGCCTGTTCGGCGCCTGGCGCAAGGACCCGCAGTTCGTGCTCAACCAGGCGCGCTTCAAGGGCGCGCAGATCCTGCTTGCGCGCGAGAACTTCGGCTGCGGCTCCTCGCGCGAACACGCGCCGTGGGCGCTGATGGACTACGGCTTCCGCTGCGTGATTGCGCCGTCGTACGCCGACATTTTCTTCAACAACTCGTTCAAGAACGGCTTCCTGCCGGTGGTCCTCGCCGCGGCCGAAGTCGACCGCCTGTTCCACGAGTGCGCCGCGTTCCCGGGTTTCCGGCTAGTGGTGGATCTCGAGGCGCAGACCGTGGCGACCACGGACGGTTCACGGAGCTATCACTTCGACATCACGGGCTTCCGCAAATACTGCCTGTTGAACGGCCTCGACGAGATCGGCCTGACGCTGCGCCATTCGGAAAAGATCGCCGCTTTCGAAGCGCGCCGCAAAGCACAGCACCCCTGGTATTTCTAAGATGCACGTCGCCGTTTTGCCCGGTGACGGCATCGGGCCGGAGATCATTGCGCAGGCGCGCCGGGTTCTCGACAAGCTGAGCCTGACGATCCAGTTCACGGAAGCCCCAGTCGGTGGCGCGGCCTATGAGAAGCACGGCGACCCCTTGCCTGGGTCCACCCTGAGCGTGGCGAAGGAGGCGGACGCGGTTCTGTTCGGCGCGGTCGGCGATCCGCGCTACGACAAGCTGGAGCGCGCCAAGCGGCCCGAGCAGGCGATCCTCGGCCTGCGCAAGGAGCTCGGCCTGTTCGCGAATTTGCGCCCGGCACGCGTGCATCCCGAGCTTGCCGCGGCATCTTCGCTCAAGCACGAAGTGGTTTCAGGTCTCGACATCCTGATCGTGCGCGAGCTGACCGGCGACATCTACTTCGGCCAACCGAAGGGAATCCGAAACAAAGCAGGGCGCCACGGACAAGAACGCGAAGGCTTCGACACCATGCTTTACAGCGAAAGCGAGGTGCGGCGCATCGCGCGCGTGGCGTTCGAGGCGGCGCGCAAGCGCTCGCGGCGCGTTTGCTCGGTAGACAAGGCCAACGTGCTCGAAACGTCCCAGCTCTGGCGCGAAGTGGTGACCGCGGAGGCGCGCGCGTTCCCGGAGGTGGAGCTAACGCACATGTACGTCGACAACTGCGCGATGCAGCTGGTGCGCAATCCGAAGCAGTTCGACGTGATCGTCACGGGCAACATGTTCGGCGACATCCTGTCCGATGAAGCTTCGATGCTCACCGGGTCGATCGGCATGCTGCCCTCGGCGGCGCTCGACGAGAAGGGCAAGGGACTCTACGAGCCGATCCACGGCACCGCGCCCGACATCGCGGGCAAAGGGATCGCGAATCCGCTCGCCACCATTCTTTCCGCCGCGCTGATGCTGCGCTATTCGCTCGGGCAGCCCGAGGCCGCGGCGCGCGTCGAGCGCGCGGTTTCCAAAGTTTTACAGTCCGGCTTGCGTACCGCCGACATCCACACTGCGGGAACGCGCAAGGCCGGCACCCAAGAAATGGGCGACGCCGTGGTGGCGGCGCTTTAAACTATGGGGATGTTGAGAGTCGGCATCGTCGGTTGGCGCGGAATGGTCGGTTCGGTCCTGGTGCAGCGCATGCGGGATGAGCGCGATTTCGACCATCTCGAGCCGGTGTTTTTCTCGACCTCGCAGGCCGGGGGCAAAGCGCCGGCGATCGGCAAGCCGGTGGACAGCGTGAAAAACGCCACCGACCTCGCCGAGCTGAAGAAGCTGCCGGTCATCCTCTCCTGCCAGGGCGGCGATTACACCAGCGAAATCTATCCGCAGCTGCGTGCCCAGGGGTGGAAGGGCTACTGGATCGATGCCGCGAGCGCGCTGCGCATGCAGGATGACGCGGTGATCATCCTCGATCCGTTGAATATGCCGCTCATCAAGGACGCGGTGGCGAACGGCACCAAGAACTTCATCGGCGGCAATTGCACGGTGAGCTTGATGCTGATGGGGATGGCGGGCCTTTTTCAGCGCGACGAGATCGAGTGGATGACCAGCATGACCTACCAGGCCGCCTCCGGGGCCGGTGCGGCGGCAATGCGCGATCTGGTGGCGCAGATGGCGGTGGTCGGCGACAGCGCCCGCCGCCTGGTGAACGACCCGGCGTCCGCGATCCTGGACATCGACCGCGCGGTGAGCGACTCGATCCGCTCGCGCGAGCTGCCGAGCGAGAACATCGGCTACCCGCTGGCCGGAAGCCTGCTGCCGTGGGTCGACAAGGACCTCGGCAACGGCCAGAGCCGCGAGGAGTGGAAGGGACAGGCCGAAACCAACAAGATCCTCGGGCGTAACGGTAACGCGATCCCGGTGGACGGCATCTGCGTGCGGGTAGGCGCCATGCGCTGCCATAGCCAGGCGCTCACCATCAAGCTGCGCCGCCCGCTGCCGATGGATGAGATCGAGGGCATGCTGGCCGATGCCCATGACTGGGTCAAAGTGGTGCCGAATCGCCGGGAAGAAACCCTTGCCGAGCTGACCCCGGCGGCCGTCACCGGGAAGCTTTCGGTTCCGGTGGGCCGCCTGCGCACGCTGCCTATGGGGAAGGACTACCTGGCGGCTTTTACCGTCGGGGACCAGCTGCTCTGGGGCGCCGCCGAGCCGCTCCGCCGGATGGTACGTATCCTTTTTGATGCCGGGGTAAAGCAGTAGAAATCAAGAAAGTTTCTCGATTTGCAGGCCTAAGCCGTTGATGTTATGTTGCTTGGTCCAAGCATAAGAAGACTCAGGGATGGGGAAACTGTGGGCAGAGCGGTAAGCTTCGCGATCCTTGCAGCGGCGCTGGCGGTAATTGCGCCATTCAGTGCGCACGCCGCCGGCCTTGGCAGGCTGAACGTCCTCTCGCCGCTCGGCCAGCCGCTGAACGCAGAAATCGAACTCGTCGCGCTGCGTCCTGGCGAAGAAGAGACGCTGGTCGCCCGCATTGCGCCGCTCGATGCCTTCACCGCCGCCGGCATCGAGCCCACGGCGATGCTCAACACGATGCGCTTCGCGGTCGAGCGCCGAGGCAACCAACGCATCCTGAAGGTCACCACCACCGCGCCGGTCAACGACCCCTTTGTCGAGATCCTGATCGAGTTGCAATGGGGCAGCGGGCGCCTGGTGCGCGAGTACACCTTCCTGCTGGATCCACCGGAGTACAAGGCGCGCGAGCAGATCGCGGCCGCGCCACCGGCGCCCAGACCTGCCGCACCGGCACCGGCACCGGAAGCCGCCAAGCCGCCGCCGCCGGTCGAGGCCAAGCCGATCGAGCCCATGGCGCCAGCCGCTCCCGTTATCGTTCCGGCGCCGACGGCTCCGGCTGAAACCCCGGCGCCCTCTGCCGCTGCGCCGGCTGAAGCGGCGAAGGAGCCAGGGAAGGAAGCCGCCGCGGAACCCGCAAAGGAGCCGGCCAAAGAGCCTGCAACGGAACCGGCCAAGGAAGCCGCCAAGCCGGCAGCCGAGCTGACCACGCAGCACGAAGTGAAGAAGGGCGAGACCGTCGGCTCCATTGCGCGCTCGAACCTCCCGCCCGGGATCACCCTCAACCAGATGCTGATCGCCATCTATCGCGCGAACCAGGACGCATTCATTCGCGAGAACGTGAACCTGGTGCGGGCGGGGCGCATTCTCAATATTCCGACCGCCCAGGAGCTCGGCAGTGTCGACGCCGATGAAGCGAATCGCCTGGTGCGCGCGCACATGGCTGAGTTCCGCGAGTACCGCAGCCGCCTGGCCGCGGTTCCCGCGGCTGCGGAGACCGTGCCGGGACAACGCGAGGGCGAGGGGCGGATCGAGCCCAAGCCCGAGGCGCCCAAGCCCGCCGCGCCGGCCGATCAGGTCCGCCTTTCGAAGGCCGATCCGCAAAAGCCTGGCGCCGCCTCGCAGGCCGCGCGCGGCGACGACGCCGCCGCCCGCGAACGCGCGCTGAAGGAAGCCCAATCGCGCATCGGCGACCTCGAGAAGAATGTCTCCGACCTGCAAAAGCTGCTGGAGCTCAAGAATCAGCAGCTCGCCGAGCTCGAGAAGAAGGCAGGGGTCAAGCCTGCGCCGACACCGGCACCAGCCGCGCCCGCCGCGAAAGCGCCCGAGAAGCCTGCCGCCACGCCGGCACCGGCGACGCCGGCGCCGGCAGCACCGACGCCGCCCGCGCCGGTCGCGAAAGCACCGGAAGCGCCAAAACCCGAGGCTGCGAAGCCCGAGGCGGCGAAGCCTGCCGCGCCGGCTCCGACCCCGACCCCCGCGCCCGCCGCCAAGCCGGCGCCGAAGCCCGCCGCGCCAGCGCCCGAACCCAGCCTGATCGATGAATTCCTGGACAACCCGGTGGCCCTCGCCGGCCTCGGCGCCGTGGTGCTGCTGCTGCTGGTCTACGCCTTGTGGGCGTGGAGAAAAAAAAAGACCGCACAGGCTAGATTTCAAGACAGCGTGATCGGCGCGGCGGCCGCGGGCGCCGCCGCCGGCTCCACGTTCGCCGAACCGAGCCTCGCGCCCTCCACGGGAGGCTCCGCAGTCCCCGCGGCAGGCGCTTCGAGCGGAGGAACGGCGGGCGAAGAGGTCGATCCCATCGCCGAAGCCGACGTTTACATGGCCTACGGCCGGGACGCGCAGGCCGAGGAGATCCTCAAGGAAGCGCTGCAGAAGGATTCCAGCCGCATCCCGGTACACGCCAAGCTGCTGGAGATCTACGCCAACCGCAAGGACGCCAGGTCGTTCGAGCAGACCGCGCTCAAGCTCAAAGGTCTTACCAACAGCAGCGGCCCTGAATGGGACAAGGCCGCGGCGCTTGGCCGCTCGATCGATCCAGGCAACGGGCTGTACGCAGGTTCCGGCGCTTCGGTGCCTGTCGCTGCGGCTGCGGCCGCGCCGGTGGCGGCAGCCGCGGCGGCACCGACGCTCGATTTCGACATCGGCGGTGCCGCGCAGGGCTCCGCCTCGGCACCTGACCTGACGCTCGACGCCGCGCCCAAGCCGGAAGACACCGCGCTCGATTTCGATGTCAGCGGCGCGACGCAGAAAAAGGGCCCTTACACCGAAGAGAAGGGCGGCGGCGGCCTCGACTTCAACCTGGATCTCGGCTCGGCTGCGCCCGAAGCTCCGCCTGCGCCCGCGTCCGCTGCCCCGCCCGCCGCCGATGACCCGGGCCTCACCTTTGACCTGAACCTGGACCTCGGCGACAACAAGGCCGAAGCGCCACCATCCGCCCCGCCGCCGGCAGCGGACCTGTCGAGCATCAGCCTCGACCTCGGCGGCGCGGCCGACGCCCCGGCCTCGGCCGGCGGCACCGATCCGAAATGGCAGGAAATCGCCACCAAGCTCGACCTGGCCAAGGCCTACGAAGAGATGGGCGACAAGGACGGCGCACGCGAGCTGCTCAACGAGGTGATGAAGGACGGCGACGCCGCGCAGAAGGGGACGGCGCAGCAGCTGCTCGCCAAGCTGGGCTAGGCGTCATCAGGATTGCTCTAGGACTGGAGTACGACGGCAGTCGCTTCCTCGGCTGGCAGACCCAGCCCGGCGGCGGCGCGGTGCAGGATGTCCTCGAGCCGGCGCTTGCCTCCATCGCCGGCACTCCCGTAAAGCTGACTGCCGCCGGACGCACCGATCGCGGCGTACACGCCCGCCTGCAAGTCGCGCACTTCGACACCGAAGCGAATCGTCCGTCGGCCGCGTGGGTGCGCGGCGTCAATGCCTCGCTTCCGGATTCCGTGGCGATCCTCTGGTCGCAGCAAGTGCCCGACGATTTCCACGCGCGCTACAGCGCCCACGCGCGCACCTACCGCTACCAGCTGCTTAACCGGCCAGTGCGTCCTGGACTCGCCGCGCATTACCTCGGATGGTTCCACCTTCCGCTGGACGTGGAGAGCATGCGCGCGGCGGCGGCGCTGTTCGTCGGCGAACATGATTTTTCGGCGTTCCGCTCCTCGGAGTGCCAGGCGAAATCGCCGGTCCGAACGATTCATCAGTTCGAGATCTCCAAACGAGGGGAAACCATCGACTTCGTGGTGCGTGCCAACGCCTTCCTGCACCACATGGTGCGCAACATGGTCGGCACGCTGGTGTACGTCGGCAAAGGCAAGCATCCGCCGCACTGGGTGCGGGAGCTGCTGCACTCCAAGGACCGCAGCAAGTCCGCGCCGACCTTCGGGCCGCAGGGCCTCTACCTGGAGAAGATAGAGTACGAACCCAGATGGAGACTACCGCTCTGAGGACGCGCGTGAAGATCTGCGGCATCACGCGGCCGGGGGATGCGCTGGCCGCGGCGCAAGCGGGCGCCGACGCGATCGGCCTGGTCTTCTACCCGCCGAGCCCGCGCTATCTGTCGCTTGAGCGCGCACGCGAAATCCGCGACGTGCTGCCGCCCTTCGTTCAGACGGTGGCGCTATTCGTGAATGCCGACGGCGCGCAGGTGTCGCAGGTCATCGGCCGCGTGCATCCGGCGATGCTGCAGTTCCATGGCGACGAAGCCCCGGACTTCTGCGCGCAGTTCGGCCTGCCTTTCGTCAAGGCATGCAGAATGAAGCAAGGGGTGTCTGCGCTAGAATACCTGCGCCCCTTTTCACGTGCGGCGGCCTGGTTGTTCGACAGTCATGTCCCGGAGTACGGCGGCGTTGGCGAGAGCTTCGATTGGTCTTTGGTTCCCGCTACGGATAAACCGGTGATCCTGTCCGGCGGGTTAGCGCGTGACAAGGTGGCCGAGGCGATCCGCCGTGTGCGGCCGTGGGGCGTGGACGTGTCGAGCGGGGTCGAATCGGCGAAGGGCATCAAGGACGCCGCCAAGATCGCCGCTTTCATAGCAGAGGTCCGAAATGCGGATTTATGACCTGCCCGATGCGCGCGGGCACTTCGGTCCCTATGGCGGGATTTTCGTCGCCGAGACGCTCAGCGCGGCGCTCGAGGAGCTGCGCGTCGCCTACGAGAACGCGCGCAAGGACCCGGCGTTCGAAGCGGAGTTCCGCGACGAGCTCAAGCACTATGTCGGGCGCCCGAGTCCGGTTTATTTTGCGAAGAGACTGAGCGAGAAGTGCGGCGGCGCCCGCATCTACATCAAGCGCGAGGACTTGAACCACACCGGCGCGCACAAGATCAACAACACCATCGGTCAGGCGCTGCTCGCGCGCAGCATGAAGAAGCCGCGCGTGATCGCGGAGACCGGCGCCGGCATGCATGGCGTCGCCACCGCCACCGTGGCGGCGCGCTACGGCATGGAATGCGTGGTGTACATGGGCAGCGAGGACGTGAAGCGCCAGTCGGCCAACGTGGCGCGCATGAAGATCCTCGGCGCGCAGGTGGTGCCGGTGGAATCCGGCTCGAAGACCCTGAAGGACGCGCTCAACGAGGCGATGCGCGACTGGGTCACGAACGTCGACAACACCTTTTACATCATCGGCACCGTCGCCGGTCCGCATCCCTATCCGATGATGGTGCGCGATTTCCAGTCGGTGATCGGCGAGGAATGCCTGGTGCAGATGCCGGAACTCACCGGCCGGCAGCCCGACGCCGTGATCGCGTGCGTCGGCGGTGGCTCGAATGCCATGGGCATCTTTTACCCGTACATCAAGCATGGAAAAACCCGTTTGATCGGTGTTGAAGCGGCCGGTGAAGGTCTTGCCACCGGCAAGCACGCGGCTTCGCTCTGCGCCGGAAGGCCGGGCGTGCTGCACGGCAACCGCACCTACCTCCTGCAGGACGTTAACGGGCAGATCACCGAGACGCATTCGATTTCGGCCGGGCTCGACTACCCCGGCGTCGGTCCCGAGCACGCCTGGCTCAAGGACAGCAAGCGCGCGGAATACGTCGCGGTGGACGACGCTGACGCGCTCAAGGCGTTCCACGAGCTGTGCCGCACCGAAGGCATCATCCCGGCGCTCGAATCGGCGCATGCCGTGGCGCACGCGATGAAGATCGCGCCGTCGATGGCGAAGGACGCGATTGTCCTGGTCAACCTTTCCGGCCGCGGCGACAAGGACATGCATACCGTGGCCGAGCGCATGGGGCTCAGGTTCTGAGCATGTCGCGCATCCAGGGTCGCTTCCAGGCGCTGGGGCGCGACAAGCGCAAGGCGCTCATTCCCTACATCACCGCCGGCGATCCCCATCCCTCGCTCACCGTGCCGCTGATGCGCGGGCTGGTGGAAGCGGGCGCGGACATTCTCGAGCTCGGGGTGCCATTCTCCGATCCGATGGCGGACGGGCCCGTAATCCAGCGCGCCGGCGAACGCGCGCTGAAGCATGGGGTCGGTTTGACCAACGTATTGGCGATGGTCGCGGAATTCCGCAAAGCCGATTCGTCCACGCCGATCGTTCTCATGGGATATGCGAACCCGGTCGAAGCCATGGGCACCGATAAGTTCATCGCCGCGGCCAAGGCGGCAGGCGTGGACGGCGTGATCGTGGTCGACTATCCGCCCGAGGAGTGCGAGCCGTTCGCCGCGCTGGCGAAGAATGCCGGCATCGATCCGATCTTTCTGCTGGCGCCGACGTCGACCGATAAGCGCATCGAGCAGGTCGGCCGCGTCGGCAGCGGCTATCTCTACTACGTTTCCCTGCGCGGCATCACCGGCGCCGCGAATATCGATTTTTCGGAAATCAGTTCAAGGATTCCGCGGATTCGCGCGGCCACGCATCTTCCGATCGGCGTCGGCTTCGGCATCCGCGACGCCGAGTCGGCGCGGCGCGTGGCGCAGTCGGCCGACGCGGTGGTCATCGGCAGCCGCATCATCCAGGAGATCGAAGCCGGGGCGGCCGATGGTGCGGTGGCCCGGGTCAAGGCGTTCCTGAAACCCATCCGACAGGCGCTCGACACATGAGCTGGCTCCAGAAGCTGCTGCCGCCCAAGATCCAGCGCACCGGCTCGGGCGCGCGCAAGACCGTGCCTGAGGGCCTGTGGACCAAGTGCGCGTCATGCGACGCGGTGCTCTACAGCACCGACCTCGAGAAGAATCTGAACGTCTGCCCCAAGTGCGGCCACCACGAGCGCCTGGGCGCGCGCCCGCGCCTCGACGCGCTGCTCGACGCCGACGGCCGCTTCGAGATCGGCTCGGAGGTGCTGCCGCTCGACCCGCTCAAGTTCAAGGATTCGCGCCGCTACAGCGAGCGCCTGGCCGAAGCGCAGGAGGAGACTGCCGAGGGCGATGCGCTGGTGGTGATGCAGGGCGCGATCAAGTCGCTCGGCGTGGTGTGCTCCGCCTTCGAGTTCGACTTCATGGGCGGCTCGATGGGCTCGGTGGTCGGCGAGCGCTTCGTGCGCGGCGTGCGCGTGGCGATCGAGCAGAAGCTGCCATTCATCTGCGTCACCGCCTCGGGCGGGGCGCGCATGCAGGAAGGCGCGCTGTCGCTGGTGCAGATGGCCAAGACCACCGCCGCGCTCACCGACCTTGCGGAGCGCGGGCTTCCCTTCGTCAGCGTGCTTTCCGATCCGACGATGGGCGGCGTGTCGGCGAGCTTCGCGATGATCGGCGACGTGGTCATCGCCGAGCCCAAGGCGCTGATCGGCTTCGCTGGCCCGCGCGTGATCGAGCAGACGGTGCGGCAGAAGCTGCCCGAGGGCTTCCAGCGCGCCGAGTTCCTGCTGGAGAAGGGCGCGATCGACATGATCGTCGACCGCCGTCAGCTGCGCGACCGGCTGCACTCCGTGCTCTCCCTCCTGCAAGGCCTGTCCGCCGAGGCCGGGACGTGACGCGGGCGGCGTGACCCTGCTCGCCGAGGTCGTGCGCGCGTCGGCCGCGGTCGCGGCGACGTCGAGCCGGCTGGCGAAGATCCGCGTGATCGCCGAGTGCCTGCGCGCAATCGCGCCGGAGGAGGTGGAGATCGCACTGCCCTGGCTGAGCGGCGACATCCGCCAGGGTAGGCTGGCGGTGGGTTATCCGACGCTGCAATGCGCGATGGGTCGTCCCGCACCTTCTCCCGGCCTTTCCATCGCCGACGTCGATGCCGCCTTTCAGAGCCTGAAGACGGCCAAGGGAAAAGGCTCTGCCGCGGCAAAGCAGAACCAGTTGAACCAGCTTTTCGACCGTGCAACGGCGCAGGAGCAGGACTTCCTCCTGCGCCTGATCGTGGGGGAACTGCGCCAGGGAGCACTCGACGGTGTGATGCTGGAGGCGCTCGCCGCCGCCGCCGACATTCCCGCGGCCGAGGTGCGCCGCGCTGCCACGCTGGCCGGCGGCATTCCGCAGGTGGCGCGCGCCGTGCTGGCCGGCGGCAGGGACGCGCTTCAGGAGTTCTCCATCCAGCTGATGCAGCCAGTGCTCCCCATGCTTGCACAGCCAGCCGAGGATGTAGCCGGCGCTCTCAAGGACTTGGGCACCGCGCTGTTCGAATGGAAGCTCGATGGCGCGCGCGTGCAAGTGCACAAGTCGGCCAGCGATGTTCGCGTATTCACGCGCAACCTGAACGACGTTACCGCTCGTGTACCGGAGGTCGCCGCTGCGCTCAAGGATGTGCCTGTTTCATTGATCCTCGATGGCGAAGTCATCGCGTTGCGTTCCGACGGCCGGCCGCACCCGTTCCAGACCACCATGCGCCGGTTCGGCCGCAAGCTCGACGACGAGACGCTGCGCGGGGAACTCCCGCTTTCGGTATTCTTCTTCGACTGCCTGCTGCGCGACGGCGAGCCGCTGATCGATCGAGGCGCGGCGGCGCGGCGCAGGATTCTTGAGGCGTCCCTACCCGCGATGCTTCTCACGCCATCGCTGGTCACGGACGATCTCGGGAAGGCCGACGCCTTTTATGCCGACGCCCTGGCACATGGCCACGAGGGGCTGATGGCCAAGGCGCTTGAAGCGCCCTACGAGGCCGGCCGCCGCGGCGCCGGATGGCTGAAGCTCAAGAGCGCGCACACGCTCGACCTCGTGGTGATCGCCGTGGAATGGGGCAGCGGCCGGCGCAAAGGCTGGCTGTCGAACCTGCATCTGGGCGCCCGCGATCCGCGCACCGGCGGCTTCGTGATGCTCGGCAAGACCTTCAAGGGCCTCACCGACCAAACGCTCGAATGGCAGACGCGCGAGCTGCTGGCGCGGGAAACGAAGCGCGACCAGTGGACCGTTTACGTGCGTCCCGAACTGGTGGTGGAGATTGCGTTCAACGATGTGCAGCAGAGCTCGCAGTATCCAGGCGGCATGGCGCTGCGCTTCGCGCGCGTCAAGGGCTACCGCCCCGACAAGCGCGCCGACGAAGCCGATACCATCGACGCCGTGAGGCGCATCTTCGAGGCGCAATCTTGAAGCGCAGCCTGGCGGAATGGCTCGCCTTCATCGAGCGCCAGCATCCGCAGCCCATCGCGCTGGGCCTGGAACGGGTGATCGAGGTCCTCGCGCGCATGCAGATCCGCCTGCAATCCCCGGTATTCATCGTCGGCGGAACCAACGGCAAGGGGTCGACCTGCGCGATGCTCGAATCTATTCTGCGGGTGGCGGGGTATCGCACCGGGCTCTATACCTCGCCGCATCTCGTGGACTACAACGAGCGTGTGCGCATCGCGGGCGCCGAAGCCGGCGATCAGGAGCTGTGCGAGGGGTTCGAAGCGGTCGAAGCGGCGCGCGGCGCAGTGCCGCTGACCTATTTCGAGTTCGGCACCCTGGCTGCCTTTTGGGTCTTTCACCAGAGCAGGATCGAGGCCGCCGTGCTCGAGGTTGGGCTGGGCGGGCGGCTCGACGCAGTGAACGCAATCGATGCCGATTGCGCGATTCTCACCAGCGTCGGCATCGACCATGTCGACTATCTCGGTGCGGACCGCGAATCGATCGGGCGGGAGAAAGCCGGCATCTTTCGCGCCTATCGCCCCGCGGTCATTGCCGAGCCCGATCCGCCGCATTCGGTACGCGGCGCGGTGGGCAACAAACTCTTCCTGGGACAGGACTTCGGCTTCGAGCGGCAGGCGAGCCAGTGGGCGTATTGGGGTCCGCGCGGCAAGCGCAGCGGGCTCGCGCACCCCGCGCTGCGCGGCGGTATCCAGCTGCGCAATGCCGCCGCCGTGCTGTGTGCGCTGGACGCGCTGGAACTCCCGGTGGCGATGCAGGAGGTGCGGCGCGGCCTTGCCGAGGTCACGCTTCCCGGGCGCTTCCAGGTGCTGCCCGGCCGCCCGCAAATCATCCTCGACGTCGCGCATAACGTCGAGGCGGCGCGGAACCTCGCCGACAACCTCGCCACGTCCGGCTTCGCGCCCGAAACCATCGCGGTGTGCGGCATGCTGCTCGACAAGGACATTGCCGGCGTTGTGCGCGTGCTGGCGCCGCGCATCACGCGCTGGCACCTGGCTTCGCTTCCCGGCCCGCGGGCCGCCTCGGCGGAAGACCTGGAAAGAAATCTCCGGGCCGTCGAGCCGCGCACGCAGGCGGAAAAATTTCCTTCGCCGACCGAGGCGCTGGCCGCGGCGCTGGAGCGCGCGGAGGAGGGTGATAAGATCGTCGTGTTCGGTTCGTTCCTTACCGTGGGCGAAGCGATGTCATGGCTGAAGAACAACAACAAGACGTCGAAACGCTGAAGCGCCGCGGCCGCAGGCGCCTGGTGGGCGCGGTGGCCCTGGTGCTCGCCGCGGTGATCGTGCTGCCGATGGTGTTCGATCCCGAGCCGCGCGGCACGGCGCCGGTCGCGGTGCGCATCCCGGGCGAGGATGAGACGCCCTTCGTGCCGAAATTACCCCCGAAAAAACTCGAGCCCGCAAAAAAGGCGGAAACCCCTCCCGCTGAAGAATTTGTGGTGCAGGTCGGCGCCTTCAGCAACCCGCAGGCCGCGATCGCGAAGCTCAAGGCAGCGAAAATGCCGCACTACACCGAATCGATGCAGGGCAACCTCACGCGCGTGCGCGCCGGACCGTTCCCCACGCGCCAGGCCGCGGACAAGGCGCTCGAGCAACTCAAGGGGCTCGGCTTCCAGCCCGGCGCCGTGACGACGAAGAGCGGATGAAGGCGGCCCGATGACCTGGCTCGACTATGGCGTGATCGTCATCCTGGCGCTCTCGATCGCCTGGGGCGCGTGGCGCGGGTTGGTGCACGAGGTGCTCTCGCTGGCGGGCTGGATTCTTGCGTTTGTCGCCGCGAACGTGCTGGCCGCACCGCTGTCAGAGAGCTTTCCCGCCAACATGCGCCCGGAGTTCCGCGTGGTCGGCGCGTTCCTCGCGGTGTTTATCGGCACGCTGGTGCTCACCACGCTGCTGACAGCGCTGGTGACGAAGTTCATTCGCGTGTCGGTGCTGCAAAGCCTCGACCGCTGGCTCGGTGCGCTGTTCGGGCTGCTGCGCGGCCTGGTCCTGGTCGTTGGCTTCGCGATGATCGCCGGCGTCACCTCGCTGCCGCGGCATCCAGTGTGGACCGAATCCGCCACCGGCTATTCGCTCGCCCAGACGGTGATTCAGCTCAGACCCTGGCTTCCACCGGCACTCGCGAATCGCCTGAAATATAATTAGTTCCATGTGCGGGATCCTTGGAATCGTCGCCCGTTCGCCGGTCAATCAGCTGCTGTACGACGGGCTTCTGCTGCTCCAGCACCGCGGCCAGGACGCCGCCGGCATCGTCACGGCCGAGCACAACTCGTTCCACATCCACAAGGCGCCGGGCATGGTGCGCGACGTGTTCCGCACGCGCAACATGCGCTCGCTGCCCGGCAACATCGGCATCGCGCACTGCCGCTACCCCACCGCGGGGTCGGCATCCAACGCCGCCGAGGCGCAGCCCTTTTACGTCAACTCGCCCTTCGGCATCGTCCTTGGCCATAACGGCAACCTGACGAACTCAGATCAGCTGAAGGAGGAGATGTTCCGCACCGACCGGCGCCACATCAACACCGGCTCGGACTCGGAGGTGCTGGTCAACGTGCTCGCCTACGAGCTCGAGAAGGCCTCGGCCAAGTTACGGGTCGATCCGCAGGCCATCTTTGCGGCGGTGGCGAACGTGCATCGTCGCGTGCGCGGCGCGTACGCGGTGGTGGCGATGATCGCCGGCTACGGCGTGGTCGCCTTCCGCGATCCCTTCGGTATCCGCCCGGCGGTGATCGGCTACAACGAGACCAACAGCGGCACCGAATACATGGTTGCCTCCGAGTCGGTGGCGGTGGACGCGCTCGGCTTCCGCGTGCTGCGCGACATCGGCCCGGGCGAAGCGGTGTTCATCGACGAGAGCGGAAACTTCTTCAGCCAGCAATGCGCGCCGCACGCCAGCCTCAACCCCTGCATCTTCGAGTACGTGTACCTCGCGCGCCCCGACTCGCTGATCGACGGCGCCTCGGTGTACGAGTCGCGCCTCAACATGGGCGAGAAGCTCGCCAACAAGATCCGCCGCCAGTACCAGCACCTCAAGGTCGACGTGGTGATCCCGATCCCGGACTCGAGCCGGCCGTCTGCGCTGCAGCTCGCCGCGGGCCTCGGCGTGCCGTACCGCGAGGGCTTCGTCAAGAACCGCTACATCGGCCGCACCTTCATCATGCCCGGGCAGGCGGTGCGCACGCGCTCGGTGCGCCAGAAGCTGAACCCGATGGCGATGGAGTTCAGCGGCAAAAACGTGATGCTGGTCGACGATTCGATCGTGCGCGGCACCACCAGCCGCGAGATCGTGGCGATGGCGCGCGAGTCGGGCGCGCGCAAGGTGTTCTTCGCTTCCGCGGCGCCGCCGGTGCGCTTCCCCAACGTCTATGGCATCGACATGCCGACGCGCGCCGAGCTGATCGCCGCGCATCGCAGCGAGGACGAGGTCGGGCGCGAGATCGGCGCCGATGCGCTCATCTACCAGGACCTCGATGCATTGAAGGATGCGGTGCGCCGGGTCAACCCGAAGCTCACCAGCTTCGAGACCTCGTGCTTCGACGGCCACTACATCACCGGCGACATCACCACCGACTACCTGCGCTCGATCGAGATCAGCCGCGACGCCAGGCGCGACTCGGGTGACGACGAGGCGCCGCAGCTGGACCTGAATTTGGCTGCCTGATATATAATTCTTTTTTCGCGCCGATTTGAGCCACAGCTTGCGGGCGCGTAACAAATACCGCTAAAGCGTGCCGCGCAGTTCTCCCAGGAGACCCGGTCCGCTAGCTAAAGAGAGGCCGGGTTTTTTATGGCGAAAGAGCAGCAGCTGTCGACCAAGGGCGTGCGCGCCGGCCAGGTGCGCACCGAGTTCAACGAGCACGCCGAAGCGCTGTTCCTCACTTCGAGCTTCGTGTTCGATAACGCGGCGCAGGCCGCGGCGCGCTTCGCCAACAACGAAGAAGGCATGGTGTATTCGCGCTACACCAATCCGACCGTGTCCATGTTTCAGGACCGCCTCGCGGCGATGGAGGGCGCGGAAACCTGCGTCGCCACCGCGTCGGGCATGGCGGCGATCCTCGCCACTGCGATGGTCCACCTCAAGGCCGGCGACCACGTGGTGTGCTCCAACGCAGTCTTCGGCGCCACCATCCAGCTCTTCAACAACATCCTCGGGCGCTTCGGCATCGAGACCAGCTACGTTTCGCCCACCAAGGTCCAGGAATGGGAGAAGGCGGCGCGCAAGAACACGCGGCTTTTTTTTCTGGAAACGCCCTCGAATCCACTGACCGAGGTGTCCGACATCCCGGCGCTAGCGCGGGTGGCGAAAAGCGCGGGGGCGCTGTTTGTCGTTGACAATGTTTTTTGCACGCCGGCGCTGCAGCGGCCGCTCGCGCTCGGCGCCGACATCGTGGTGCACTCCGCGACCAAGTATCTCGACGGGCAAGGCAGGGTGATGGGCGGCGCGATTTGCGGCTCGAAGGCGCTGGTGGGCGACGTGCTGGTGCCGTTCCTGCGCACCGCCGGCCCGGCGCTCGCGCCGTTCAACGCCTGGGTGCTGCTCAAGGGCCTGGAGACGCTGGAGCTGCGCATCCTGGCCGAGTCGGCGTCCGCGCTCGAGCTCGCCCGCTGGTTGCAGGGGCACCCCGCGGTAAGCCGCGTGCACTACCCCGGACTGCCTTCGCACCCGCAATATGAGCTGGCCAAGCGGCAGCAGCGGGCCGCCGGAGCGGTGCTGTCGTTTGAAGTGAAAGGCGGCCGGGCCGCCGCCTGGCGCCTGATCGACGCCACGCAGCTGATTTCGCACACTGCGAACCTGGGCGACGTGAAGACCACCATCATCCATCCCGCCAGTACCACCCACGGCCGCATTTCCCCCGAGGCGCGCTCTGCCGCAGGGATTACTGACGGCCTGGTGCGCCTCGCGGTAGGCTTGGAGGCCGTGGAAGATCTGAAGCAAGACCTCTCGCGAGGTCTGGAGGCCGGATAGCCTACGCCGCCCAGCTGGTGCTGGTCGCCGCCGCCTATTTCGGCGCGGCGAAGCTCTCGCTGCTGGTGGCGATTCCGCCGGGTTACGCAACCGCCGTCTGGCCGCCTTCGGGCATCGCGCTTGCCGCCTTGCTGCTCGGCGGCACGCGGCTCTGGCCCGGCGTCCTCGCCGGCAGCTTCCTCGCCAATATCGCGATTGATGGCGTGATCCTCGCGGCGCTGACCATCGCGGCAGGGAGCTCGTTGCAGGCGATCGCGATGGCGGCGCTGGTGCGCCGGCACGTGGATGCTCCGCATCGCTTCGACAACATCGACCACGTGGTGCGCTTCGTGCTCGTGGCGGCGCTTGGCAGCACGATTGCGCCGACGCTCGGTCTCGCCGCGATCGGCCTCCTGTACCGCATGCCGCCGAGCGACCTTCTCAGCAACTGGTCGACCTGGTGGCAGGGCGACGCCTGCGGCGTGCTGATCTTCACGCCGCTCATCCTGAGCTGGGCCGGCAGGCTGCGCTGGGAGCCCCGCCGCCTGGCCGAGGCCGCGGTGTTCGGCGTGCTTCTGCTCGGCGCGGCGCAGATCGTGTTCCACGGCAGCGGGGCGCGCACCTTTCTGATCGTGCCATTCGTGGTCTGGGCCGCGTTCCGCTTCGGCCAGCGCGGCGTGACCACTTCGGTCGCCGCGGTCTGCGCCATGGCGCTCTGGTACACGCTGGTCGTAAAGCGCGGCCCCTTCGCCGGCCAGCCGATGCACGAAGCGCTCGCCCTGCTGCTGCTCTTCGTCGCCACGCTGGTATTCACCGGCCTGGTGCTCTGCGCCGCGTTGCGCCAGCTCGAAGCGGCGATGAGCGAGCTCGAGTCGCGCGTCAGCCGGCGCACCGCCGAGCTCGAGGAGGCCAAGCTCGCCGCCGAGCGCGCCAACGAGGCCAAATCGCAGTTCCTGGCCAATATGTCGCACGAGCTGCGCACGCCGCTGAACAGCCTGCTGATCCTCGCGCGGCTGCTCGCCGACAACGCGGGCGGCAACCTGAGCGCCAAACAGGTGAAGTTCGCGCAGACCATCCAGGCCTCGGGACTCGACCTGCTCTCGCTGATCAACGACCTGCTGGATCTGGCGAAGATAGAGTCCGGCGCGGTGACCGCGCTGCACGTCGCGCCGACCACCTTCGCCGACCTGCGCGCGGATCTGGAGCGCACATTCCGGCAGGTCGCGCAGGACCGGGGCCTGCAGTTCTCGATCACCGTCGACCCTGCGCTGCCCCCCAGCTTGCGCACCGACGCGGGCCGCCTGAAGCAGGTGCTGAAGAACCTGCTGGCCAACGCCCTCAAGTTCACCGCCAATGGCGGCGTCAGCCTCAGCATCAAGCCGGATGCGCCGGGACGCGTGGCGTTCGCGGTCAGCGACACCGGCATCGGCATCCCGCCGGACAAGCAGCAGCTCATCTTCGAGGCCTTCCAGCAGGCCGACGGCAGCACCAGCCGCAAGTACGGCGGCACCGGCCTCGGCCTGTCGATCAGCCGCGAGCTCACCCGGCTGCTCGGCGGCGAGCTGCGGCTCGCCAGCCGGCCGGGCGAGGGCAGCACCTTTACGCTGGTGCTGCCGCTCGCCGATCAACGCGCGACGCTTTCCTCCTGACCGGCTAGCTCGTCCCGGCGGGCGCGCATGCGCTCGCCGATTGCCGGCAGGTCCAGGCCGGCCTTGCGCGCGGCCGGAAACATCTCGCTCTGCTCCTCCTTGATGTGGTGGCGCACGTACTCGCCGAGCACGGTGAAGGTCGCGAAATAGTTCGGGTCGTCCGGCCCCATGTTCTCCAGCTGGTCGATCAGCATGCGAGCCGTCTCATGCTCCACCGCCGCCTCGTTCATCAGGTCCTCATCCCCGATCGTCTCGCGCACCGCCGGATAGAAGATCTCCTCTTCGAGGGTGGTGTGGACCGTAAGCTCGGCGCACACCGCGCTGATCAGGCGCTGGCAGGCCTCGCTGTCCTGCCGGTCCATCTTCTCGAACTCCTTGAACGATTTCTCGACGCGGTCGTGGTCCTGCTTGAGCATGTCGATGGCGTCGGCACTGGTCTTGGCGCGGCTGCGCGGCACGGGGTGGTCCTTTCCGGAGGGTGGAACTGCTTCCGGCTGCGAGCAAACGACGTACCGCTAGAAGCGTACGAGCCTCGGATTGGACCGGTCCACTTGGATGTAGCCGCCGCGGCCGTACCAGTCGGGCAGCACCCAGCGCTCGCAAAGCTCGCCGTCGAGGTCGATGACGTGGCGTCCCGGGCGATGGGTATGGCCATGGATCAGGCGGCGCACGCCATGGGCCCGCAGCGCGTGCCGCACTGCATCGTCGTTTACGTCCATGATTTCGGCGGTCTTTTCCTGCACCACCTGCCTGCTCTTCTCGCGCATCTGAGCGACGGCCTTCCGGCGCTCGGCGAGCGGCTTGGCCAGGAAATCGGCCTGGAAGGCCGGGTCCCGCGCCTTGCGCCGCCACGCCTGGTACTCCACGTCGTCGGTGCACAACGTATCGCCGTGCATCAGCAGGGTGTTGGTTTCCCCGATTTGCACCACTGTCGGATCGACCAGAAGCTCGGCCCCGGTCGCGGCGCAGAAATCGTCGCCGATGAGGAAGTCGCGGTTGCCGTGCATCAGGTAGACCCGCACGCCGCGCTGCGTGAGGTCCTGCAGCAGCCCGGCAATCACGGCGTTGAACGGCTCGGCGAGGTCGTCGTCGCCGATCCAGTACTCGAAGAAGTCGCCGAGGATGTACAGCGCGTCGGCGGCGCGGCCCTTGTCCTCCAGCAGCTCGATGAAGCGCTCGTTCGCCTCCGGCCGCTCCTCGGTAAGGTGGAGGTCGGAGATGAAGAGCGTGCTCAACGCCCGCGTTTTGCTATTTTTGGGCGGGAACGACGGTCACCGCTTCGATCACCACCGGCTGACGCGGCACGTCGCTCGGGAACGGGCCGCCGGGTCCGGTCGCCGTCTTGGCGATCTTGGCCACCACGTCCTGGCCCGACACCACGCGGCCGAACGCCGCGTAACCGTTGCCATCGCCGCGCGGGTCGCCCCAATTGAGGAACGAGTTGTCCGCGACGTTGATGAAAAACTGCGCGGTGGCGGAATTCGGATCGGAGGTGCGCGCCATGGCGATGGTGCCGGCGTCATTCTTCAGCCCGCCCTTGACCGCGCTCTGCGCCTCGTTCACCACCGGCGAGCGCGTCGGCTTCTGCTTGAAATTCGCCGCGAAGCCGCCGCCCTGGATCATGAAGCCGTCGATCACGCGGTGGAAGATGGTGCCGTTGTAGTGGCCGTCGCGCACGTACTGCAGGAAATTCTCGACCGTCTTCGGCGCCTTGGCGGGGTAGAGCTCGAGGCGAATGGTGCCCGCGCTGGTGCGCACGTCGACTTGCGGATCGGCGGCGAGGGCATTGGGCGTAACCGCCGCGGCGGAAAGAATAAACAGATGCTTGAAGTTCATCCTGCTCCTTCGTAGATGATTTTCCACTGGGCGCCTTCCTTGACCCAGTACTGGCGCTTGCGCATGACGTTCGACAGGCCGCTCGACTTGTAGTCCTGGTCGAAGGTGACGACCACGAAGTCGCGCTCGCGCGGATAGCGGAACATCGCCACCCGCGACAGGCCAACCTTGATCCATTGCTTGCCGCTGTTCACCTTGCGCTTGTGCGCGCCCCAGGCCTCGAGGTCCTGGCCCGGCGCGGCAAACCGGCTGGAATAGTGCGTGAGGTAGCGCTCGGTATCCCGGCTCTGCCAGTCGGCGCGCCATTGCTCGAGCGCCCCGGCGAGCAAAGCCCGCTCCCTCTCAACCTCGGCGGCATCGCTCCATTCGACTTCGTCGGAGATGATCACCGGCGTGAGGCCGACCTGCACGTGCTGCCCCACCGACTCCAGGTCAGGGTTGGAGAGCACGATGCAGCCGTCGCTCGCGCGCGGCGGCCGGCTGTAGACGTCGCGCGGCACGCCGTGCAACCAGATGCCGTAGCCATTGCGGCCCTGCCGGCGATCCCACTCGTTCGGGTAATTAATCGGGAAGGCGCCGGCGCCGTAGAAATCGGTCAGCTTCTTGCGCGGCAGGTTGGCGGTGACGTGGTAGACGCCGACCGGGGTTTTCTGGTCTCCCTGACGCGCCTTGTCGATGCCATTCTTGCCCAGCGTGACGTAGTAGTCGGCGATCAGCTTTGGCCGGCCCTGGGCATTGGCGAACACGTAGAGGCGCGAGCGACGCGAATCCACCATCAGCACATGCTTCTGCTCCGCATGGAGCTGCAGCACGGAGCGTGGCAAGCGGTCATCGGCCGGGCGCTCGCGCAGCGCGCGCAGCCGCGCCAGCGCCTCGTCGCGCAGTCCGTCGACCTTCTCGGGCGGCACCGTCTTCTCGACATTGCCGAAGGTTTGCAGCGGACGCGAACGCGCGAGCAGCAGGTCGCCGCGCACCAGATGGGCCAGGCGGAAATTGGGGTACTCGCGGATCAGCGTGTCGACGCGCGTGAGCGCTTCGTCGAGCCGGTTGCCCTCGATCGATTCGAACACGCGCGAGAGCTTGTCCTCCGGCGTCGGCGCCGCGAACGCGCTCGACACCAGCAACAGCAACAGGAAGGCGAGCCCGCGCATCAGCCGCTTTTTTCCTCGACGATTTGCCAGCGGCCGTTCGAGCGCACCATCACCAGCGTCTTGCGGCTGTTGGACTTGAGCACGTCCGAGCGATAGTTCTGGCGGAAGGTCACCGTCGCGCGGTCGGCGCCGCTCATGGCCACCTTGGCCGATTCCACGCCAACGGCGATGGACTTGGGCGCGGTAATACGGGCACGCCGGGTTTTTTCCCACTCGCCCCGCGCCTCGCTCCCCGGGGTCTTGAAGTCTTGGGCGTAGTAGGCGAGGTAGGCATCGGCGTCCTTCTTCGACCATGCCTGGGCCCAGCCGTTTACCGCTTTCAGCACCTCCTCGGATGCGTCGGCGGCGGGGGCAGCGGGTTTTTCAGCAGCAGGTTTGGGCTTCTCGACCGGAGCAGGCTCAGGTTTGGCAGCTTCCTTGGGCGCGGCGGCCACCACCGCCGGCGCAGGCCGGCCCACCAATTCGCGCGTGAGCGACAGCTTGTTCTTGGCCGCGGCGTTCGAAGAATCGATCTGCAGCGCCTTGTCGTAGGCCTGGCTCGCCAGCTTCGCGTAAACGTCGCCCAGGTTCTCGTAGGCGGTGGCATAGCTCGGATGCGTGCGAATCGATTGCTCGAGCGCCGCGCGCGCCCGGTCGTACTGCCCCTGCGAGGCGTAGATCACTGCAAGGTTGTTGTAAGGCTCGGGTAGCTCGGGGTAGTCCTGCGTAAGCTTGGTGAAGATTTCGATCGCTTCCTTGCTATTGCCCTGCTCGGTGAGTATCAATCCCTTCAGGAAGCGCGCCTGCGGATCGCGCGGCTTGGCGGCGAGCGCCTTGTTGACGCGCTCGAGCGCTTGCTTGTGCTGGCCGGCTTTCAGATGCTTGGCGGCGTCCTGGAGGTCGTCGGCGAGCGCCGGCAGCACGATTGCGAGCGCGCAGGCAATGCCAGCCAAGCGAGAGGCTAAACTCATCATTGTGCTAATATTTTCAAGGCCCTACGAAAGTTTTGGCATTCTAGACTAATCCTGAAGATCTACAACTCCCTGGGTAGGGCAAAGCAGGAGTTTATTCCGCTGCGGCCCGGTGAAGTCCGCATGTACGTCTGCGGCATCACGGTCTACGACTACTGCCACGTGGGGCACGCCCGCATGATGGTCGCCTTCGACATGGTGCGGCGCTGGCTGCTGGCCAGCGGCTACCGGGTCAATTACGTGCGCAATATCACGGATATCGACGACAAGATCATCCGCCGCGCGCAGGAGAACGGCGAGCCGATGGAAGCCCTGACCGCGCGCTTCATCCGCGCCATGGACGAGGACTTCGCGGCGCTTGGCGTGGAGAAGCCCGATCACGAGCCGCGCGCCACCGCGTACGTAGAGGAAATGAAGGACATCATCCGCCGCCTGCAGGACAAGGACCTTGCCTACCAGGCCGCGAGCGGCGACGTGAATTACGCGGTGCGCCGGTTCATGGGTTACGGCAAGCTTTCGGGCAAATCGCTCGACGAGCTGCGCGCCGGCGAGCGGGTCGACGTCGACACCTCGAAGCAGGACCCGCTCGACTTCGTGCTGTGGAAGCGCTCCAAGCCCGACGAGC
This sequence comes from uncultured bacterium, assembly GCA_965233195.1. GTDB lineage: Bacteria > Pseudomonadota > Gammaproteobacteria > Burkholderiales > SG8-39 > SCGC-AG-212-J23. The sequence continues at coordinate 41,867 of CBDDSB010000017.1, forward strand.
CAAAATGGCCTTCGCCGTGGGGTGGCGGCCGGCCCGGCTGGCACATCGAGTGCTCGGCGATGAGCGGCAAGCTGCTGGGCGAGCACTTCGACATCCACGGCGGCGGCGAGGACCTGCAGTTCCCGCACCACGAGAACGAGATCGCGCAGTCCGAGGGCGCCAGCGGCGGCAAGTTCGTCAATTACTGGATGCACAACGCGTTCGTGCGCGTCGACGAGGAGAAGATGTCGAAGTCGCTCGGCAACTTCTTCACCGTGCGCGACGTGTTGAGGAAATACGATCCGGAAGTGGTGCGCTTCTTCATCCTGCGCGCGCACTACCGCAGCCCGCTCAATTACTCCGATGCGCACCTGGATGACGCCAAAGCGGCGCTGACCCGGCTCTATACCGCGTTGAAGGATTCGAATAGCGAAACAGCGCTCGATTGGAACGAGCCGCACGCCAAACGCTTCAAGGCGGCTATGGACGACGACTTCGGCACGCCCGAGGCTGTGGCGGTGCTGTTCGAGCTGGCGAACCGGGTGAACAGCGGCGAAAAAAAACTTGCGCCGCAGCTCAGGGGGCTGGGCGGCGTGCTCGGCCTGCTGCAGCGCGAACCGACGAGCTTTTTACAGGGACACCCGACCGGCGTTTCGGAGGAATGGATCAACGCCAAAATCGCCGATCGCGAGGCTGCGCGCAAGCGCAAGGACTATGCCGCGGCCGATCGTATTCGCAAGGAGCTCGCCGACAAGGGCATCGTGCTCGAGGACAAGGGCGGCAAAACCACCTGGCGCCGCCAATAGAATAGCGGCATGGCACCGTTCGAGCTCGCGCAGCCGGAGACCGTGCAGGAAGCGATCGCGCTTCTCGACGCTGAAAACGCGCGGCCGCTCTCCGGCGGCACGGCGCTGATGCTGATGATGAAAGCCGGCGTGCTTCGGCCTCAGCGGTTGGTATCCCTGAGAAACCTCGGACTCGAGAAGATCGAAGTCGACGGCGGCCTGCGCATCGGCGCCATGACCACGCTTTCCGCCCTCGAGCGCTCCCCGGAGATCAGGAAAGGCTGGCCGGTCATCGCGCGCACGCTGCGTACGCTTTCCAATGTGCGCGTGCGCAACGTGGCCACGGTCGGCGGGGCGCTGGCGCATGCCGATCCGCACATGGACCTGCCGCCGGTGCTGAGCGCCCTTGGCGCGCGCGTCGTCATCGCAGGGAAGGGCGGCGAACGCAGGATGCCGGTGGAAGATGTCTACGCCGGTTACCTGGAAACTACTTTGGGAAAAGATTTGATCACGCACGTCGAGATTCCGCCGCTCGGCAAGCGCGGCGCGGCTTACCTGAAGTGCACCACGCGCTCGGCGGACGACTGGCCGGCGGTCGGCGTCGCCGTCGCGCTCGGCGAGGAAACGCGCATCTTCGTTTCCGCGGCCACCGACCGGCCGACGCGCATCGCGGATGAAAGCGCGCTGGCGGCGTTGAAGATCGAAGGCGATCTGCACGGCTCGGCGCTGTACAAGCGGCAACTCCTGAAGGTCTATCTGCGACGGGCGATGGATGAAGCGCGCAACGCAAGCCACTGAGACGCCGCAGGTCGGGCGCTCGGTGCCGCGGCTCGAGTCGTGGCTGAAGGTCACCGGCCGCGCGGAGTACGTCCACAACCTGCGCCTGCCGGGCATGCTGTACGGCAAGATCTTCCGCAGCACGGTGGCGCACGGGCGCATCAAGCGCATCGACGTGGCCGCCGCGCAGGCCCTCGCCGGTGTTTACCGGGTGATCACCTCCAGGGAAGTGCGCGAGCTGATCCCCGAGCCCTATTACGGGCCTGCATTCCACGACCAGCCGGTCCTTGCCATCGACAAGGTGCGCTATGTCGGCGAGCCGGTCGCGGTCGTGCTGGCATCCGATCCGCACGTTGCCGAGGAGGCGGTGCACCTCATCACGCCGGAGTATGAAGAGCTGCAGGCCGTCTATGGCGAGGTCGAGGCGATGACGTCGAAGGCGATCGTGCACGACGTGCTCAGGCCGGCCGGCACTTTCCCCGACCTCAAGCACCTCAAGGATCGCAAGAACACCAACATCGCACTCGATTTCCACCTGCGGCGCGGTGACGCGGCCAGCGCGATGAAGGCCGCGGCTCACGTTTTCGAGCACACCTTCAGCACCCAGCAGGTCATGCACACCCCGCTCGAGCCGCTGGTCTCCGTCGCCGAATCGACCGAAAGCTCGATCACCATCCACACCGCCTCGCAGAGCCCGTCGTTCGTGCGCATCGAGATCGCGCGCCTGCTCGGCTGGCCGGAAAACCGGGTGCGCGTGCGCGTGCCGTTCCTCGGCGGCGGCTTTGGCGCCAAGCTCTATATCAAGCTCGAGGCGCTGGTCAGCGTCCTGTCTTTGATCACCAAAAGGCCGGTCAAAATTTCGCTCACGATGGAGGAGCAGTTCTTTACCATCACCAAGCACGCCAGCACGTTTCGCATCAAGAGCGGTGTGTCCAAGGACGGCCGCATCGTCGCCCGCGAATGCGAAGTGTGGTGGAACGGCGGCGCCTACGCCGACATCGGCCCGCGCGTTACGCAGAAGTCCGGCTTCACCGCGCCCGGCCCCTACGACATCGAGCACGTCGCGGTCGACTCCTATGCCCTCTATACCAACCTGCCTCCCGCCGGCGCGCTGCGCGGCTTCGGCATTCCGCAGCTGGTGTGGGCCTACGAGGGCCACACCGACCTGATGGCGCGCGAGCTCGGCATCGACCCGATCGAGTTCCGGCGCCGGAACCTGCTGCGCGAAGGCCGGCCGCAAGCGACCGGCACCGTGATGAAGGATGCGGCGACGGAGAAGGTTTTAGAACGCATCGCCGTTCTCCTGGACTGGAGCAAGCCATTCGACCGCGGAACCGGCACGGTAAAAAAAGGCCGCGGAATCGCCATCGGATTCAAGGCTTGTGTGTCGCCCACGACTTCATTGGCGGCGGTGAACGTCAATGCCGACGGCAGCTGCATCGTCTATTGCAGCACCGCCGACATGGGGCAGGGCTCGGACACGGCGATGGCGCAGATCGCCGGTGAGGTGCTGCACATGGCAGCCGAGTCAATTACGGTGGTGCATTCCGACACGGACGTGACGCCCTACGATATGGCGACGCTGGGTTCGCGCTCGCTGTTCCATATGGGCAATGCCGTGAAGCTCGCGGCGGAAGACGCACTGCGCAAGCTCAATGAGTTGAGAACGCAACTGCAACTACCGGCGGACTGCCCGATTCCCGACATCTTCAAGAAGAAATACGGCATGCAGGCGGGGAACGTTGCCGGCGCGGGCAGCTACATCCCGGCCTACAAGTCGCCCGACGCCAACGGGCTCACCGACAACGCGACCCCGTTCTGGATGGTCGGTGGCAGCGGGGTCGAGGTCGAGGTGGACACGGAGACCGGCAAGGTGCGCATCACGCGCCTGGTGAACGTCGCGGACGTCGGCACGCCGATCAATCCGAAGATCGTCGAGACGCAGATCTCCGGCGCGGCCATCATGCAGCTGGGCTTCACGCTGCACGAGAAGATGGAATTCGACGCGCAGGGCCAGCTGCGTAACGCGTCGTTCGCCGAGTACAAGATCCCGGGCCTGCTCGACCTGCCGGGCAGCATGGTGAACGAAGCCGTGGTGGCCGAGCAGAAGACCGGCCCCTTCGGCGGCAAGGGCGTGGGCGAGAGCGGCACCTTCGGCGTTTCGCCCGCGATCGCCAACGCGATTCACGATGCGGTGGGCGTGCGCCTCACCTCGCTTCCCCTTTCCGCGGAGGCGGTCTTCATGGCCATGCAGAAATGAGGCGCGAGGTGCGTTTCCGGCTGAATGGCGCCGAGGTGTCGGCGCAGATCGCGCCGCACGAGAGCCTGGTCGAAGTGTTGCGGGACAACTTCGGCCTTTACGGCGCGCGCGAGAGCTGCGGGCAGGGGATGTGCGGGTGCTGCACGGTGCTCGTGGACGGCCGTGCGGTATCGGCTTGCCTCTATCTCGGAAGCCTTGCCGAAAGCTCCAGCGTGGAAACGATCGAGGGCGGCACCGAGCTCGATGCCGTGCAGCAGGCCTTCATCGAATCGGGCGCATTCCAGTGCGGCTTCTGCACGCCCGGTTTCATCCTGATGACCCGCCAGCTGCTGCAGGAGCACCCCGATCCCGATGAGGACGCCATCAAGCATTACCTCTCGGGAAACCTGTGCCGTTGCGGGGCCTACCCGGAAATTATCGATGCGGTGAAGCTCGCCGCGAAAAAACGGAGGAAAGCATGAGATTCATCGTCGCAGTCGCGTTGGCGCTCACCATGGGCGCTTCCCAGGCGCAGGACTATCCCAACAAGCCGATCCGCATGCTGGTGCCTTTCGCACCGGGCGGCGCGGTCGACACCACGGCGCGCGTGCTGGCGCAGGCGATGCAGCAGCGCGTGAACTGGCAGTTCGTGATCGAGAACCGGCCCGGCGGCAACGGCTTCATCGCCACCACCGCGGTCGCCAAGGCCGCGCCCGACGGCTACACCCTCCTGATGGCGCACACCGGCGAGTTCGCGGTGAACCCGGCGTTGTTCGACAACGTGCCCTACGAGCTCGAGCGCGACTTCGTCGCCATCACCATGGTGAGCGATTCGCCCATGCTCTATCTCGCCACCGCCGGCGCGCCATTCAACACCTTCCAGGAGCTGGTTGCCCAGGCGAAGGCCAAGCCCGGCGCCATCAGCTTCGGCTCGGCGGGCAACGGCAGCATCAATCACCTCGCGGGAGAGTGGCTCGCGCAGGCCGCCGGCATCCAGCTGCTGCACGTGCCCTACAAGGGCGGGGCGCCCGCGGCGGCCGCGGTCGCGGCGGGCGATGTGCACTTCGGCGTGATGGCGGCTCCCGGCGCCATGCCGCACATCAAGTCGGGCCGCGGCAAGGTGATTGGCATCACCACCGCGAAGAAATCCCCGCTCGACCCTTCGTGGGCGACGCCGCGCGACGCCGGCATTCCGGACCTGGACGCATCGATCTGGGTCGGATTGTTCGCGCCGAAAGGCACGCCGCAGGCTGTGGTCGATCGCGTCAACAAGGAAGTCCGCGAGACGCTCGCGCTGCCCGATGTTCAGAAGCGCTTCATCGAGAGTGCCGGCGGCGAGGCGCTCGGCATGACGCCGGCTGAATTCCTCGCGCGCATCAAGGCCGACGCCGAGCGCTACAAGCGCGTGGTGCAGAAGGCCGGGGTGAAGCCGGGCTAAGCGATGGACTGGGGTTGTTGCGCGTGGCTGAAGGATGAGGACGACGGGACGACACTGGTTGGCGGGGGTATTGAACTAGGCGATCTGGAAAAGCTTCTTGGACTTTGGGTTTCGCCTGGGCTCGAACAGCAGTTCAACGACTGGGGTCGTACGTTTTCTGATCTTTGCGCCGATCCTGCCTCCGATTGGTGGGCGTTCCACGAAAGGGGAATTGAACTCTCCCGCCGGCTCAAGGCTCAGGTGGGCGATCCGGCGCGGGTGATCTACTGCAAGCCATTCGAGGACCACGGTTCTGTTCACACCGAGCGCACCGAAATTCTCGTCGATGGGACGCTGAAGCCGATTACCGTTCTCGGTTGTGGTCACCGTGAGCACCGTATCTCAGGACACCCTGCCATCCTTCCGCTCCGGTAGGGACTTCCAGAAATCGCGTTAATGAAAATTACCCGCATAAGAATCGGACTGCGCCCTGACGCGAACCTGCGACCAATGGCATCACTTTACGGCGCGCCGGGCGATGAAGCGCCGCCGACTCCCCCAGCAGGCGAGGATGGCTATTGGGCTGAGGTGATCGAAGCGGAAGGCAAATTCTTCTACCGCGTCCACGGTACTACCATAGAAATCACGGAGTACGAGTTCCACCAAGTCGCCAAGAACCCTTTTCTGTACTACTTCTCAACCGCATTAAAGCTACACAACAGAATCAAGCACCAATCAGAGACAGACCCGGTAAGCGCCGTGTCGGCGGGATCCAGTCCGGATGCAGCAACGGCGGAAACTGAAGCACAACCCGAAGCTGTCAAGCACTCATACGGCTCGCAAATGGCGCCTAGGCAGTTCTTACGGGCGGTTGGGGCACATTGGTGGGGGTCGGACCTAGACGCTGACAGAGCAACAGACGGCGAAATCGAGCAATTTTGGCCGCAGGTCGTAGCGTCGCCCATAACATTTGACGTACGTGAGGGCGGGGCGCTTTGGATTGGCGGTATGGCGCTGCCGAAGTGTCGCGCCGAGTGGCTCGCGCTTTCGATCAGTGACCACCCAACCCTCGAGAACATCCTAGACCTCGCCGAGCAGTACTCGGGCGTTGAGTATGTGCTTGCACAGGCGTACTTAGAATTGACCAATAGCGACAACGGCGACCCAGAGCTGGTCGATCCGAAGCTTGTGCGTCATTGGCTGCGCTCAAGCCGGCGCTTGAACGCAGTGCCGGCGTACTCAGTGCCGCGGTCCGTATGGAACACCAAGCCTCGCTTGGGACGGCGCCTGCGAACAGCGCCGTTGAGCGCTCTGAGAGTGAGCGCGACGTCCTTTCTGGGCCCGTAGGCCCAGCCGAGCACCCGCCGCGTGTACTTATCCATGACGACCGCGAGGTAGCGGTAGATTGCGCCCACCTTCAGGTAGGTGATGTCTCCGACCCACACCTGGTCGGGCCGCTCGAGTTGCAGATCGAGCTGCTCATTGCGAACGCTGTCAAAGAAGCGCTGCGTAGAAGGGCTCGTGTAACGAATCGTCGCAACGCGCGCCTTGATGCCGTGCCTGCGCATGAGGCGCGCCACTCGGTTCTCGCCAACCCGATGCCCGCGCCGGCGCAAGGCTTGGTGCACGCGCGGACTTCCATAAGTGCCGCGGCTCTCGGCGTGCACAGAGCGGATCGCCGCAGCAAGACTTTCGTTGTGGCGCTCACGCTCGCTACGCTCGCGCGAGCGCCACGCATAAAAGCCCGCCCTCGTCACCCCATAGAGCCGGCACATCATCGTCACGCTGTGCTCTGCCCGGTTTACTTCGATGAACTCGAAGATTTCCGCTTTCGACCCGAAGCAAACCGGATGGCCTTTTTTAGAAGCTCGTGCTCCTCCTTGAGCACCTTGTAGCGACGTTCGAGCTCCCTCAGCCTTCTCAGCTCCGCCGTGGTCTCCACATCCAGCTTGGATGCCCTCGCCACGATCACCCTTTCTCGAACCTGCTTTCGCCACAACGACAGCATGAACGGATGAACGTCCAATGCTGCCGCAACGTCCTTCACCTGCACTCCAGGCAAGCTGCTCAGCTTCACCGCAGTTGCCTTGAATCGCTCTTCGTACTTCTCGATCTTTCTTGGTCCAGCCTTCGCCACTACACACCTCCAGCCGGTTAGGCCGAGGTGTCAACTAAATCGGGGGAAGTTTGGCGTCGGTAAACAACGCGCTGTTAGATGTCATGGTTAGTCGTCTGCATGCGTGTTGATAGACCGGCCAACGTACCGAGTCGTCGTGAAGTCGTCCAAGGGTGGGTCTCGTGATTCTCGGTATTGGCCAGTCGGTTGTTCTGGTTTCCGGTGCAGGGCGAAAATCAGGATCGCGCCAAACACGGGCACAAGCCAGACCGCTAGCAGCTGAAACACCTTCTGATGCCGCTCGGTGTAGGGGTCGCGTACGACTACGCGCGTCGCCAGGCAGTTCGCGACCACCAACACGGCCAAGACTGATAGCGCGATGGCTACGTCCATGACATCCAACTAGAAGTAGACGACAAATGTCGGTTTGTAAGGCGCCTAGTTGTAAACGGCATGTCCTCAATCCCTTGGGTTCTGACCTTACCCCCGCGTGCACGACGGTGCAAATGGGCGTGATGCGTCAAGCGCTACACTTTGCTCAATGGAACCGTTCCGGCTCGCGCCGGAGAGCATCGCCTTCCTGTCGGTGATGGCTGCCGTGACCCTCGTCGTGGCGGTCGCGGCGCCCTTTGGCTCGATCGCCTTGGGCGTTGTGGCGCTGCTGGCGATCGGCGTGGTGCTCATCAAGGCGATGCTGCGCGCGCGCCAGTGGTGGCCGTTGACCGCGGTGGAAGGGGCGGTGGCACTGTCCGGCGTCGTGCTGCTGGTTGGCGGGCTTGCGGTCATGGCGTATTCGATGGTGCGGCTGGGCACTGGCCACCCTTTCGGAATGACGGTGGGCTGGCCGTCGATGGCCGATGGTGCGCGCTCTACTTCAATCACGCGCTCGATCAGCTACTCGGATCCGGAGATGCAGCAGCGCCTCAAGGATGGACTACGCGCAGCGGGGGTGCCGTTCACGGTGAAGATGCAGGACGGGAAGGAATACGTCGGCTGGGAAGCCGAGCATGCGGCCGCGGCGCAAGCGGTGGACGAAAAAATCAGGGAGGGTCCGCTTCCGGCCGGGCGCAACGTGCACTTTCCCGACCCGACCCTGCGAAAGCAATTCACCGACTGGCTGGCCCAGAAAGGGATCCAGCACCAGGTGGTGACCACGCGCGGCGAGGATTACGTGGTGTGGAATGAGAACCGCGGCGATCTTGCGAGGGAATTCATCGATAGCCGCAGCGCCGAGTGCAAGGACAAGGTCGCGGCCGGAAAAACCTCCGGCGGGCGCTGCTGATCGTTACTGAAGCTTGATGCCGGCGCTCTTGATGACTTCGCCCCAGCTCGCGCGCTCGCGCGCCACGAGCTGCGCGAATTCGGACGGGCTGTTACCGACCAGGCGCGCACCGAGCTGATCGAAGCGCGCGCGCATCTCCGGATCCTGCACGGCTTTCGCGGTTTCGGCCGCCAGGCGCTCGACGATCGGCGCCGGGGTGCGGGCCGGCGCGACCAGCCCGAACCACGAGCTCGCCTCGAAATTCGGCACGCCGCTCTCGGCGATCGTGGGTACGTCGGGAAGCTGCGGGATGCGCTGGCGCGCGGCCACGCCGAGCGCGCGCAGGCCGCCGGCGCGGATCTGCGCCATCACGGTCGGCGGGTTGTCGAACATCGCCTGCGTCTGGCCGGCGAGCGCGGCCTGCACCGCTTCCGCCGCGCTCTTGTAGGGCACGTGCTGCAGCTTGACGCCGGTCGCGTGCATGAAGAGTTCCATGCCGAGGTGTCCGGTGGTGCCGTGACCGGGCGAGCCGTAGAACAGTCCGCCGGGGGTGCCGCGCGCGAGCGCCAGAAATTCGCGCACGTCGCGCGCGGCGAGCTCGCGCCGCACCACCAGCAGCATCGGCATGTCGGCGACCACCGAGACGGGTATTAGCGCAGCCGCCGGGTCGAAGGGCATCGCCGTGTAGAGGAACTGGTTGATGGTGAGGATGCCCGCCGAGCTCATGAGCAGCGTGTAGCCATCGGGCTCGGCGCGCGCCACCAGGTCCGCGCCGATGTTGCCGCCCGCGCCGGGGCGGTTCTCGACCACGAACGGCTGGCCGAGCTGCTTCTGCAGCCGCTCACCGACCGCGCGCGACAGCACGTCGGCCAGGCCGCCGGGCGCAAATGGCGCCACGATGCGCACTGGGCGGGCGGGATAGCTCTGCTGGGCGAGCGCGCTCGCCGTGGCGGCAGACAGGAGGAGCGCGGCCAGGATTCTTTTCATTGGCGGACGTTACCCGGGCGTTCACGACGGTGCAAATGTGAGGGACCGTCAAGCGCTACACTTGGCTCATGGTTCCGTTCCGGCTCACGCCGCAGGACATCGCCGGCTTGGCCTCGATGGCGGCCGCACCCTGCTGATGGGCGTGTTTACCTCGCGCAACGAGACGTCCGCCAGGGTCGGCAGGGATCTGTATCTGGGCCTGATGAAAGCCTGCCTGACCAACATGATCTACGGCGATCCGAACGCCACGCAGGACGGCGCGCCGGTGTTCAACGCGGCACTACGCGCGGATGGGCGCGACTGGCCTCCCTACGCGCACACCATGGTGGGCCTCAAGCGGCTGGACAACGTGCAGTTCTGCGTTGAAGACGTGCTCGCGCGCGGCGTACCGGGGGACCTGATGGAGACCGGGGTCTGGCGCGGCGGGACGACGATCTTCATGCGCGCCATCCTCGCAGCTCATGGGGTGACGGACCGGCGCGTGTGGGCGGCCGATTCCTTCGCCGGCCTGCCTGCCCCCGACGCGGCGAAGTATCCGCATGACGCCGGCCTGAACTTCAATGAATTCGCGCAACTCGCCGTTAGCCTGGAGCAAGTCCAGAACAACTTCCGCGCTTACGGCTTGCTCGATGACCAGGTGCGATTCGTCAAGGGCTGGTTCCGCGACACGCTGCCCGGCGCGCCAGTCGAGCGCCTTGCGGTACTGCGCCTCGACGGCGACCTGTACGAATCGACGATGGACGCGCTGACGCACCTTTATCCGAAGCTCGCGAAGGGCGGCTACCTGATCGTCGACGACTACCGAAATGTTCCGGCGTGTGCCCGGGCCGTAGCCGATTACCGCCGAGCGCATGGCATTACGGAAGAGATCGAGTCTATCGACTGGTGCGCGGTGTACTGGAAACGGCGCTACTCGTAACGCTATTGCGCCACCAGCAGTGAAGTGAGCTTGGCAGCGTCGGTGAGCAGCTCGCGGCTTGGTCCGGACCATGCGATACGGCCGCGGTTGAGGACCAGCGCGGTGTCGGTGACCTGCAGCGCGATGCGCGCGTGCTGCTCGACCAGGATGATCGCCAGGGATTCGTCCGCCACCAGTTTTTTCAGGGCGCTGAGCAAAGCTTCGATGATGATCGGCGCCAATCCCTCGAGCGGCTCGTCGAGCAGCAGCAGCGACGGGTTGCCCATCAGCGCCCGGCCGATCGCCAGCATCTGCTGCTCGCCGCCCGAAAGCTGGTTGCCGAAAGCGCCGCTTCGTTCTTTCAGTCGGGGGAACAAGCCGTAAACCGCATCGAGCGTCCAGCGCCCGGGCCGGCGCGCGACGTCGAGGTTCTCGTTCACGGTGAGCGACGGGAAGATCATGCGCTCTTGCGGCACGTACCCGATGCCAAGGCGGCAGCGCTCGTAGACGGGCTTCTCCTGGAGCTCTGCATTCTGGAAGCGGATCTGGCCGGCGTGGAACGTCGTGTGGCCCATGATCGTGGCGAGGAGCGTGGTTTTGCCCACGCCGTTGCGACCGAGCACCGCGAGTGAGCCGCGCGCCGGCAATTCGACGTCGACGTCTTCGAGAATCACGGTCTCGCCATAGCCGGCCCGCACGCGGGAGAGACTAAGGGCCGGGCTAAGCATGGGTCTGCTCTCCGAGATAGACCTGGTGCACGCGCTTGTCCCGGGCGATTTCTTCCGGCGTGCCTTCGACCAGCACCGCGCCCTGCACCAGCACCGTGATGCGCCGCGCGAAGCGGAAAACCAGGTCCATGTCGTGCTCGATGATGAGGATGGCTATGTCCGACGGGAGTTTCTCCAGCGTCTGCAGGATTCTTTCGCTCTCCGACGAGGGCACGCCCGCCGCCGGCTCGTCGAGCAGCAGGACCTTGGGCTTGAGCCCGAGCGCGATGGCGATCTCCACCAGGCGCTGCTTGCCGTAGGGCAGGTCGGCGACGCGCAGCGCGGCGTCATCGGCAAGGCCGAGGGCGGCAAGCAGGCTTCGGGCTTCCTCGATGATGTCGCGGTAGGAAGACGCCGAGCGCCACATGCGCTTCGCGACGCCGGTCCGTTCTGCGATGCCGAGGGCGACGTTGTCGAGCACCGGGAGGTTGCGGAACAGCGTGGTGACCTGGAAGGTCCGGCCGAGGCCGCGGCGCACGCGCGCCGACTGCGGCACGCGCGTGACCTCGTCGCCGCCGAGGAAGATCGCGCCGGACGATGCGGGGAGGGCGCCCATCAGCATGTTCACGAACGTGGTCTTGCCGGCGCCGTTCGGTCCGATCAACGCGTGCCGGTCTCCCGGCGCGAGCCGGAAGTCGATGTTCTGGGCGACCACGAGGGCGCCGAAGCTCTTACAGAGCTTTTTTGTTTCGAGTGAATACATTGTCGATGATGCCCAGAACGCCGCCGCGCGCGAACAGCACGACGAAGATGAGCAGGATGCCGATGCCGAGGAACCAGTATTCCGGATACTGCTTGGCGAGGGTGTCCTGCACCACGATGTACACCACCGGCCCGATGAAGGCGCCGTAGAGGCGACCGACGCCGCCGAGGATCAGCATCACCAGCACGTCGCCGGAGGGCTCGAGGCCGAGCACGTTCAGGCCGACGAACTGGTTGACCTGGGTGAGCAGCGCCCCGGCGACGCCCGCCATCGTCGCGGAGATGGTGTAGATCAGCACCAGCCGCCAGTACACCGGCGCGCCAATGGCGTGCATGCGCGTGGCGTTTTCGCGGATGCCGGTGAGCATCGCGCCGTACGGCGAGTAGATGATCCGGCGCACCACCCACCAGCCGACGAACAGCGTCACGAGGCAGTAAAAGAACGCGGTCTTGCCATACATATCGAAACGGAACCAGCCGAGGATAGGATCGACTTTCACGCCCGCCAGCCCGTCGGCCCCGCCGGTCATGCTGGTCCATTTGTTGGCGATTTCCAGCAGGATGGCGGTGATCGCGAGCGTGAGCATCAGCAGCGTGAGCGCGCGCGTGCGCAGGATCACCGCGCCGGTCGCCAGGCCGAGCAGCGCGGATAGGGCCGCGGCCGCGGCGAGCTGCGCGAATGGATCGGTGATGCCGGTATGCGCGCCCAGCGCGCCGGCGGTGTACGCGCCGAGGCCGAAGAACGCGCTGTGGCCGAGCGTGACGATGCCGGCGTAGCCGAGGATGAGGTCGAGCGACAGGGCGAACAGGATGAAGATCAGGATGCGCGCGCCGAGCGACAGGTAGCCAGGCAGCAGGAAGAAAAACGCGATCGCTGCGATCCACGGCAGCCATTCCGTCCAGCGGATGCGCGGGTCTGCGCTGTAGCCGGAGAATTGCGTGTTCATGACGGTCTTGCCCCCCTGTTAAGGGGGGACGTGAGCGCGTTTTTCGCGAACGGGGGGGTTGGTTTTCGCGATAAAAAATCAAACCCCCCGCTCGCCGCAGGCTCGCTTCCCCCCTTAACAGGGGGGCGAATCATGCGCGCACTCCAAATAAACCTTGGGGACGCCAGAGCAAAATACCGATCGTGGCGGCGTAAACCAGGAAGGCGCCGAATTCGGGCACCCAGTACTTGCACGCGGTATCCGCCACGCCGATGAGCAGCGCGGCGATGAACGGGCCGCGCAGGCTGCCGAGGCCGCCGACGGCGACCACGATCAGGAAGTACACCAGGTGCTCGAACGGATAGGCCCAGTGCACCGGCAGGATGTCGGCGCCGAGCGCGCCGCCGAGGCCGGCGAGGCCGCTGCCGAGCGCGAACGTTCCCATGAAGAGCATCCGGGTGTTGATGCCCACCGATTGCGCCATCGCACGGTTGTCGACCGCGGCGCGCACCATCGCGCCCCAGCGCGTCCTTTCCACGCCGAACCACAGCAGAACAATCAAGAAACTACTAAAAACAATTAAAAAAACGCGATAGGTGGGGAAATCCCGGCCCAGCAGGTGGAGCTGGCCGCGCAGGTAATCCGGCAGGAACACCGGCACCGCGCGGTCGCCGTAGAGCAGCCGCGCGATGGCCATCGACGCGAAGATCAGGCCGATGCAGAACAGCACCTGCGCGAGCTCGCCTTCGGCGTAGAGGCGCGAGTACAGGAGTCGTTCCAAAACAATACTGGCAATGGCAACCGAGACGGCGGCGATCAGCAGCGCGAGCGGGAACGGCATGCCCAGGCGCGCCATCACTGTGGAGAGGATGAAGCCCCCGGCCATGGCGAACACGCCATGCGCGAGGTTGACGAAGCCCATCAGGCCCATCGTCACCGACAGGCCGACCGAGATGACGTACAGGATCATGCCGTAAGCGACGCCGTGGAAGGCGACGCTTACGACCGACGAGAGAATCTCTGTCAGGGGATTAGACCCTCAACGGCAGGGTCTTGCGACTACTTTTTCTGCGCCGCGGCTTTCTGCAGTTCCTTCCACGGATCCTTCACCGCGGTGCCGAGCGTCTCGAGCTCGACGTTCACCAGCTGGCCGCCGACCTTGCGCACTTCGCGCAGGTACTCGGGCTGGATGATGTCGCGCGTCTCCGGGTCGATCGAGATCGGGCCACGCGGGCTGTTCGGGTTCTTCCAGCCCTTGAAGATCTCCATCGTCTTGTCCGGGTCGAGCTTGCCCTTCTGCTGCTTGATCGCCTCGAAGATGAGCGCGGTGCCGTCCCACGAGCCGACGGAGAGGAAATTCGGCGTTTCGTTCGCGCCGTATTCCTTTTTCCACGCGGCGATGAACGCCTTGTTCGCCGGCCGGTCGCCGCCCGCGGACCAGTGGAACACGGTGGTGGCGCCGAGCGCGACGTCGCCCATGTTGGGCAGCTCCTCCTCGGTGGTGATGTCGCCCGGGCCGATCAGCTTGATGCCGGCCTGGCCGAGGCCGAGATCGGAGAAGTTCTTCATCACCGCGGTGGCGGACTTGCCGGCCGGGATGAACACCATCAGCGCGTCGGGCTTGGCGTCCTTCACGCGCTGCATGTACGCCGCCCAGTCCGGGTTCTGCAGCGGCACGCGCACGTTGGCGACCACGTTGCCGCCACCCGCCTTGAACGCCTGCGTGAACGCGGTCTCGGCGTCGTGGCCGGGGCCGAAGTCGCTCACCAGCGTGTACGCGGTCTTGTATTTCTTCGCCGCCCAGGTGCCGAGCGGGAAGCTCGACTGCCACAGGGTGAACGAGGTGCGCACGATGTAGGGCGAGCGCGTGGTGATCACCGCGGTGCCGGCGTTCATGATCACGAACGGCACCTTCGCCTCGGTGGCGAGCGGCGCGATGGCCATCGCGTTCGGCGTGAAGATCACGCCGGCAAGCAGGTTGACCTTGTCGCGCACGATCAGCTCCTGCGCGAGCTGCTTGGCCTTGTCCGGGTTGGGCCCGGTGTCGTCGCGGGTGATGAGCTCGATCTTCACGCCCGGCGGCAGCTCCTTCTGGTGCTCCTTGATGTACAGGCGCACCGCGCGCTCCATGTACGGCCCGAGGTTGCCGTTCAAGCCGGAGTAGCTGGTGATGAAGCCGATCTTGATGGTTTGACCGAAAGCGGTGCTTGCCAGCAGCGCAAGCGCGGCCGTTGCAAGAATTCTGCGAATCATGGTGGTCCTCCTCCTAAGTGGCCGGATTGTAGCGGCATACGCAGCGCGCGGGTACGACGCTTGCATGGACCTCGCTCAGCTTTCCCACCAACTAAGGAGACCCCATGAACCTGTCCAATATCCGCGAGAAGATGAAAGTCGTGGGCGCCGACCGTCAGCCCGTCGGCACGGTAGACCACGTGGAAGGCGATGAAATCAAGCTGGCGAAAAACGACCCGCAGGCGCAGGGCAAGCACCACTACATACCGGGCGACTGGGTCGAAGGCGTCGAGGGCGAGCAGGTCCGCCTGCGCAAGAACGCCCGCGAGGCGTGCGACAGCTGGCGATCGGATTAGAAGGCGGCCGAAGCAGTTCTATTCGAGTAGCCACGCCCCGCCGAGCGCGTCGGGCAGCGTAACCGCGCGGCCCGCCACTTCGAGGCCGGCCTTGCGGCAGCGCACGGCGAACGCGTCAGGGTCGCTGCACGAAAGCGCATAGCCGGCAAGTGCGGGCGCCGCGGGCGCGGTGCCCAGCACTCTTTCCACCTTCCGACGAGTGCCGATCACCACGCGTCCGCGCGCGGTGTCGAGGCGGACGAAGCCGTCCTCCGGTCGCGGCAGCAGGCCGCCGAAGCGTCCCCAACGCGCCGCTACCTCCTCCGGCTCGTCCGCCACTACATAAACGGCGCGCAGGCGAAACGGGTTGACGAAGCCTTCGCGCCAGACTTGCCGCGGCGTCAGGTGCTCGCAGTACTGCACCCGGCCCTCGGGCATCTTCGCCGGCGGCACGTACACCACGCTGAAGCGCACCGACTCGCCGGTGTCGAGCTTGCGCTCGAGGTTGACCACCGGGTCCGGCTCGAAGCCGTGCGCCGCCAGCCGCGCGTGCTCGGCCGCGGCGGCCGGCGTGCCGAAGCAGGCGAGGTGCACGCCGACGAAGCGCTTCATGCGCTCGCGCACGCGCTGCGCGTTGGCCGTATCACTCGTGGGTGCCAGCAGCTCGATATAGCCTTCCTCGAGCATCACGCAGCGGTTCGAGGTACCCGCCGGTTTTCCCGACACCTGGTGCACCGAGATCGGCGTCACCGCGAAGCCGAGCTTCTCCCATACCGCGGCGGCGGCATCGAGCTCCGGCACGAAGTGCCCGAGGTGATCGAGACACAGCTCGCCCGGCGGCGGGCGCTGGCGCTCGGAGGCAGTCATGTCGCGCTAATATAACCGCGTGAACAAGGCCGTAGAGAACGCTACGCTGACCGGCGCCGACGCAGTGGTCGAAATGCTGAAGGCCCACGGCGTCGAAGTGATCTTCGGCCTGTGCGGCGACACCAGCCTGCCGCTCTACGACGCGCTCGGCCGCCTCGGCTCCATCCGCCACGTCCTCACTCGCGATGAACGCCATGCCGCCTACATGGCCGACGGTTATGCGCGCCTGAGCGGCAAGGTCGGCGTTTGCGAAGGCCCCTCAGGTGGCGGTGCGACCTACATCCTGCCGGGGCTGGTGGAGGCGAATGAGTCTTCCATCCCGGTGCTGGCGATCAATACGGACGTATCGGTTTCTTCAAGAAGCCGCTTTACTTTGACGGAGCTCGACCAGCGGGCATTGATGAAGCCGCTGACCAAGTGGAACGCGGTGCTCGACCGCTCGGCCGACATCCCGCGCGTGTTGCGCAAAGCGTTCGAAGCCATGACCACCGGCCGGCCGGGCGCGGCGCACATCGCGCTGCCGTTCGACGTGCAGAACGGGCCGGTCGAGCGCGGCGATGTGTGGGCCGATCCCACGATGGGAGTTTTCCCGTCTCGTCGTACCGGCCCAGACGCGTTCCTCGTGGAGCTGGCGGCGAAGCTGCTGCGAAAGGCGAAGAATCCCTTGTTCATCTGCGGCGGCGGCGTTGTTCTGTCGGGTGCGGAAGCGGAGCTCCTGGCGCTCGCCGAGACGCTCGGCGCGCCGGTGGCGACGACGATCAGCGGCAAGGGCTCGATTGACGAGCGCAGCGCGAGCTCGGTTGGCGTGGTCGGATCGAACGGCGGCACGCCGGAGACGCGCGCGGTGGTCGATGCGGCGGACGTGGTGGTGTTCGTGGGCTGCCGCGCCGGCTCGGTGACGACCGAACGCTGGCGCCATCCCGCGCCGGGCAAGGCGCGCATCATCCACATCGACGTTGATCCAGCCGTGCCCGGCACCAATTACCAGGTCGACGTTCCGCTCATCGGCGATGCAAGGCTCTGCCTCGCGGCGCTGAGCGAAGCGTTGGAGGGGTTCCGGCGCGACGGTGATTTCAAGTTTGTCGAGCAACAAAAACGTGCCAAGTTCGAGAAGTTCGACGGCCTTGCGCGCTCCGACGAAACCCCGATCAAGCCTGAAAGGGTCGTCCAAGAACTCGGCAACCAGCTGGACGCCGACGCGATTGTGGTGGCCGATCCCGGCACGCCGTGTCCGTATTTGTCTGCGTACTACGTGGTGCGCGGCAGCGGGCGGCGCTATTTCTCCAACCGCGCGCACGGTGCCCTCGGCTATGCCGCCGCTGCTTCCATGGGCGCGCACATCGCGCGGCCGCAGGTGAAGACGGTGGCGGTGATGGGCGACGGCAGCTTCGGCATGTGCGTCGGCGAGCTCGAGACCGCGGTGCGCCTGAAGCTGCCGATCACGTTTATCGTGATCTCGAATGCGGTGTACGGCTGGATCAAGGCCGGGCAGAAGACTGGCTACAACCAGCGCTATTTCTCGGTGGACTTCGGCGTGACCGATCACGCGAGGGTCGCGGAAGCTTTCGGTGTGAAGAGCTGGCGCGTGACGCAGCCGGCCGAATTGAGCGGTGTGCTGAAGAAAGCGCTGACTTTGGATGGCCCAACGCTGGTGGACATCGTCTGCCAGCCGCTGCACGAAGCGAAGGCGCCGGTCTCCGAATGGGTGGCATAAAAAAGGGGGGAACATGAGCACCAACACATTCAATCCATACGCGGCGCCCGCCGCGCCGGTGTCCGACGTCGGCGCGAACGCGGAAGCGGAGGCGATCCGCCGCGCCCACATCAGTCACGAGGCGTCGATAAAGGCAGTCGGCTTGCTGTATTACCTGGGCGGCGTCGGGGTAACGCTCGCCGCCGCCGCGTCGCTGCTCGGCGCGAGGGACGCGAGCGTGACGCTCACGTTGTTGCTGATCGCCCTCGGCATCGGCCAGTTCTTTGCCGGCTGGGCGGTGCGCGCGCTGCGACCGTGGGGGCGGATCCTCGGCTGCGTGCTGTCGGGGCTCGGCCTGCTCGGCTTTCCGATCGGCACCGCGATCAACGCGTACATCCTTTACCTTTTCCTCTCGAAGAAGGGCCGCACCATCTTCGCGCCGGAGTACCAGGCGGTGATCGCGGCGACCCCTGAGGTCAAGTACCGCACGTCGATCCTGGTATGGATCTTCCTCGCGCTGCTCGTCGCCTTGCTTGCGTTCGGGATGCTGGGGAACTTTTTCGGCAAATGATCGAGCGGGGCTTCCACGACCTCGGCGGCCGCCTGGCGGGCAAGGTGGAGCGCGAGGAGCATGATTACGAGCCGTGGGAGCGGCGTATCGATGCGATGGCGGTGCTCCTCGGTTTCAAGAAGCTGCTCACCGTGGACCAGCGCCGCAAGAATATCGAGGCGCTGCCGCCGCAGATGTACGACAGCCTGAGCTATTACGAGCGCTGGCTGATGTCGACGGCGCAGAGCCTGATCGAGCGCGGGCTGATCACCACCGAAGAGCTTTCCCGGAAAATGCTGGCCGTCGGGGCGCGCGGCCACCACGACATGGGCGGGCTGCCGGCCGGCGAGGTGGGGTACGACGAGCACGACTATGAGCAATGGGAGCGCCGCGTCGACGGCCTGATGACGATCCTGTCGGGCATCCGGGGCCCGAAACGCATGATCACGGTCGACGAGCTGCGCAAGAACATCGAGACGCTGCCGCCGGAGGCCTACGAGCGGATGAACTACTACGACCGCTGGGTGACCTCGATCACCCACACACTGATCCAGCGCGGCGTCATCACCACCGAGGAGCTCGCGCGCAAGATGGCGCAAATCAATGGTCGAGGCTAAGTTCAAGCCGGGCGAGCGCGTGAAGGTGATGAAGGCGTATCCGCTCGGTCACGTGCGCACGCCGTACTACATTCGCGGCTGCACCGGCACGGTCGAGCGCATCTGCGGTGCGTTTCCGAATCCGGAGGAGCTTGCGCAGATGCGCGACGGCCTGCCGGCGCTGCCGCTTTATCGCGTGCGCTTCCGGCAACAGGAAGTGTGGCCCGACTACCAGGGGAACGGCGAGGACGTTCTCGAGGTCGAAATCTTTCAGCATTGGCTTGAACCCGCATGAGCGAGCAAGGCAACTACAGACCGCTTAGCTACTTCCAATTGATGGAAGTGAGCCTGCGCGAGCTGCTGGTGGAGAAGGGCATCCTCACCGACGAGCAGGTTGACGCGGCGGTCGAGGACATGCGCAGCCGCACGCCGGAGCGCGGCGCGAAAGTGGTGGCGCGCGCCTGGATGGACGACGGTTTCAAGAAGCGGCTGCTGGAAAACGGCACCAAGGCGTGCGAAGAGCTCGGGCTCGATGTACCGGCGCTCAAGCTCCTCGCGGTCGAGAACACGGCCGAGGTGCATAACGCGATCGTCTGCACGCTGTGCTCGTGCTACCCGCGCATGCTGCTGGGCATCCCGCCGGAGTGGTACAAGTCGCGCAACTATCGTTCGAGGATGGTGCGCGAGCCGCGCGCGGTGCTGGCGGAATTCGGCCTGCGCATCCCTGAGGAAATGCAGATCCGTGTGCACGATTCGACCGCCGACATGCGTTATATCGTGCTTCCCATGCGCCCCGCCGGCACTGAGGGCTGGAGCGAAGAGCGGCTAGCCTCGCTGGTCAACCGCGATTGCATGATCGGCGTTGCTGTACCGATGGGCCCGAACGACTAACTAGTGGCGCGTCGCCCAATAGCTCCCCTCGGGGTGGTACCGCTCGGAGACTCCGCTGCGTACGTGGAGTTCACCACCACGCTCGACCTCGACGTCAACAGCGTGGTGCAGCGCCTCGGCCTCGTGATCCTGAAGCGCAACGTGCCCTGGGTGCGCGACGTGGTGCCGGCGCTCGGCGGCCTTGCCCTGCACTTCGATCCCGACCATGCGGAGTTCCCCGCCAAGCCGCTGGACGAAGCGTTCGCGCTGGTCACCGATTGCATGAAGTCGGCGCTCGCCGCCAAGGACAACCCGGGAAGCGAAGTCGAGCTGCCGGTGTGCTACGAGCCGGAGTTCGCCCTCGACCTGAAGGAAGTGGCGAAGAAGGCGGAGCTGTCGCCCGAGGACGTGGCGGGCCGCCATGCCGCCGCCGAATATCGGGTGCTGATGATGGGCTTCGCGCCCGGTCACGCCTACATGGGCGGGCTCGATCCAAAGCTCGCCATCCCGCGCCGCGCCTCGCCGCGCGCCGTGGTGCCGGCGGGCTCAGTGGCGATCGCCAACGAGCAGACGGTGGTCTATCCGTATGCGATCTCGGGCGGCTGGAACGTCATCGGCCGCACGCCAATGACGCTGTTCGATGCTTCGCGCCCGCGGCCCAGCCTACTGTGGCCGGGAGACCGCGTGCGGTTCCGCGCGATTACGCGCGCGGAATTCATCGAAATGGCGGCAGCGCAGTGAGTGTTCGCGTGCTGCGGCCGGGGTTGCTGACCACGTTGCAGGACGAAGGCCGTCACGGCTATCAGCGGATCGGCCTGTGCCCCGGCGGCGCGATGGACCCGGTGGCGCTTGCGCTCGCCAACGCGCTGGTCGGCAATCCGCCCGGCGAGGCGGCGCTCGAGATCACGGTGATCGGGCCGGAGGTGATGTTCGAGCAGGACACGCTGGTCGCGGTATGCGGCGCGGAATTCCAGGGCAGCTTCCCGCACAATCGCCCGACGCTCGCGCGCGCCGGCTCGCGCTTCAGCGTTGGCCGGGCGGTGCGCGGCGCGCGCGCCTATCTCGCGGTCGCCGGCGGCTTTGCCGTCGACCCGGTGCTCGGCAGCCGCAGCACCTATCTGCCGGGGCATTTCGGCGGCGTGGACGGCCGCGCGCTGAAGCATGGCGATGTGCTGCCGCTGCGCGACCCGGAGGCGGCGCAGCGCTTCACTTCCCTGAAAAAAACCAGGGAAGGAACCGTCAAGTGGTCGGCGCCGCCGCTTACGCTGCCCGATCGCGAGCCGATCCTGGTGCACGTGATCGACGGCCAGCACTTCGCGAGCTTCGATGCCAGCTCGCAGCGCGCGTTCGTCGATACGGTGTGGAGCGTGGCGCCCGAGTCGAACCGCATGGGCTTTCGCCTGAGCGGTCCGCCGCTCGGGCGGCCGGAGGCAGATGAGATATTATCGGGCCCGACTTGCCTGGGCTCGGTGCAGGTGCCGCCGAGCGGCGTGCCGATCGCGCTGATGGCCGATCACCAGACCACCGGCGGCTATCCGCGCATCGCCGAGATCGCCTCGGCGGACGTGGCGCGGCTCGCGCAACTCGCCCCCGGCGGCAAGGTGCACTTCGCGCGCTGCAGCCTCGAGATGGCGGGCGAATTGCGCAAGCACGCGAGGGAACGACTGCAATCGGCGCTGCGCGGCATCGCCTGGGAGTACGCCAAGAAATGAAAAAGATCGACCTCAACTGCGACATGGGCGAGAGCTACGGCGCGTGGACCATGGGCGCCGACGCCGAAGTCATGCCGCACATCAGCTCGGCGAACATCGCCTGCGGCTTCCACGGCGGCGACCCGGCGACCATCCGCAAGACGGTGCGCCTTGCCGTCGACAACGGCGTGGCCATCGGTGCGCATCCGTCGCTTCCGGACATCCAGGGCTTCGGCCGCCGGGCGATGAAGATTTCGCCGCAGGACATGTACGACCTGGTGGTCTACCAGGCCGGCGCGGTCGAAGGCTTCGCGCGCGCGGCCGGCTCGAAGCTGCACCACATCAAATGCCACGGCGCGCTGTACAACATGGCGGCAACGGACGAGGGACTGTCGGAGGCGATGGTGCGCGCCGCCAAGGACCTGGGCGTGATGCTGTACGTGCTTTCGAAAAGCAAGAACTATGAAGTCGCAAAACGCGCCGGCATCTCCGTCGCAGGCGAGGTGTTCGCGGACCGCGGCTACTCCGACGACGGCACGCTCGCGCCGCGCGACAAGCCCGGCGGGATGATCGAGGACGCGGCGAAGTCGGTGAAGCAGGCGTTGGCGATGGTGGAGGAGGGCTACGTCACCAGCCTTTCCGGCAAGCGCGTGCCGGTCGCGGCGGACACCATGTGCCTGCACGGCGACCAGCCGGGCGCTGCGGCCTTCGCCAAAGCGCTGAGGAAAGCGTTCTCGGACAGAAGCATTTCTGTTGCGGCGCCTTGAGCTGCGGGTGCCGCCGCCGGTGGTGACGGCGGTGTTCGCCCTGCTGATGTGGTTCGTGGGATCCGCGTTTCCTTCATTGGATTTTGGTTTTGGACCTCGCGGCGTGGCCGCTGCGACACTGGTTGTGCTCGCACTGGTCATCGGCATAGCCGCGGTGCTCGGCTTCAGGCGGGCGAAGACCACCATCAACCCGCTGACGCCGCAGGCGAGCAGCGCGCTCGTGGTCCGCGGCGTCTACCGCTGGACGCGCAACCCGATGTACCTGGCGATGCTGCTGCTGCTCATCGGCTGGGCGTGCATCGTGTCCAACTGGGCGGCGCTTGCTATGCTGCCGCTCTTCGTGGCCACCCTGAATCGCCTGCAGATCGAGCCGGAGGAGCGTGCGCTGCACGCGCGCTTCGGCGCCGAATTCGAAAACTACCGCCGCAAGGTCCGCCGATGGCTGTAAGCCTGTTCACGCCGCTCGACCTGGGCGGCATCACGCTGCCGAACCGCATCGTGATCTCGCCAATGTGCCAATACTCGGCCGACGACGGCTCGATGAACGACTGGCATCTGGTGCATCTCGGCCACCTCTCGTACTCCGGCGCGGGCCTGATGATCCTCGAGGCGACGCACGTCACCCGCGAAGGGCGCATCACGCACCACTGCGCCGGCCTCTACAACGAGCACAACGAAGCTTCCATCCGCAGGGTGATCGACGCGTGCCGGCGGCTGTCGAAGAATCCGATCGGCGTGCAGCTCGCCCACGCCGGGCGCAAGGCGTCCTCGCAGGTGCCCTGGGAAGGACGCGAGTGGCTGCAACCCCACCAGTCGCCCTGGCGGACGGTGGCGCCTTCGGCGCTTGCCTACGGCGAGGGCTGGCACGTCCCTCATGAATTGAATTCAACGGAGATCAAAGGTCTGGTCGATGCCTTTGCCGCTTCCACCGAGCGCGCGAAGCGCATCGGCTTCGATGTGGTCGAGCTGCACTCGGCGCACGGCTACCTGCTGCATCAGTTCCTGTCACCGCTCAGCAACCAGCGCAGCGATGCCTACGGAAAAGAGCGGATGAAGTTTCCGCTGGAGGTCGCGCGCGCGATGCGGGAAGTCTGGCCGCGCGAGCGTGCGCTGGGCGCGCGCATCAGCGCGAACGACTGGATGCCCGGCGGCCTCGGGCCGGACGACGCCGTGACCTATGCGCGCGAGCTTGAGCGCATCGGCTTCGATTACGTGTGTCCGTCGAGCGGCGCGCTGGTGCCGCAGGCGCGCATCCCGGTCGCGCCGGGATTCCAGGTGCCGTTCGCGGAGAAAATCAAGCAGGCGGCGCGCATCAAGGTGCAAACCGTCGGCATGATCGCCGAGCCGCGACAGGCGCAGGAAATCCTGGCGTCTGGCAGGGCCGACATGGTCGTAATGGCGCGCGCGTTCCTGGACAACCCGCGCTGGGTCTGGCACGCGGCGGAAAAGCTCGGCGTCGCGCTCGACTATCCGCCGCAGTACGCCCGCAGCCGGCATGACCTCTGGCCGGGAGCAAAACTCGCCCGAGGGGGCGAGTAAGAGAGGAGTTGGAGCGGGGACTGAGAGTCGGACTCAGATCTCGATCCGGGAGGAACCGCGCTCTTGCCATTGAGCTATCCCCGCAGGACTCCAATATGTATCGTTATCGCTATTCCGCCAATAGCCAAGGCGGACCACGCTGCGCTCACGAGCCCTTGACCACCTTTAGCTGGTTGTCGACACCGCTCACGCCGTCGACCTTGGACGCGATCTGGCCGGCGCGGGTGCGCTCGCCGGGGGTCGCGGTGGTTCCCCACAGCGTCACCTTGCCGTCAGTGGCAGTGACGTCGATTCCGGCACCCTGGATTTTTCCGTCGCCCTCGAGCGCCTGCTTCACGCGCCGCGCCAGCTCCTTGTTCGGATCCGGCTTGGGCGCTTCGGGCGCCTTGGTCTCGGGGGCCTTGGGCGCCTCCGCCTGCGGCGGCGGCGCGGCGGGAGCCGCGGGCTTGGGCGGCGGCGCTGAATCGCCGCAGGCGGCAAGGGTGAACATCAATGCGATGGCGAAGATTGTTTTCATCGAACACCTCCTCTGCGCAGCGTAAACCCGAAAGCTGGCCTGGTCATGACGCAATCATGACAAGGCGGGGCTTGTAGTTATTCAATGACAGGCGAACAGCTCGGCGATCGCGCGCGCGTCGAAGCGGTATTCGTGGTTGCACATCTCGTTTCGGATCACCACCTCGCCCTGCTCGGCGAGGATCGATTCCACTTCCTGGCGGCCGAGGCCGAGCAGCATGTCCTTCACCTTGGTCTCGTCGTAGGGGCAGTGGTACTCGACGGCGTAGAGCCGGAACACGCGCATCAGCTCCTCCGGAAAGATGCGCGTCAGCAGGTCGTAGGGCTGGGCATCGCGCGTCTCGTCCAGGGTGAGGGTGGAGGCGAGGTGGGTGACGCGGTTCCAGCCGTCAGGATCGCGGGCATCGGCTTTGGGCAGCTTTTCCAGCAGCAGGCCGCACAGGGCGCCGCCGTCGGCCTTGAGGCGCAGGAATGCGGTGGCCTGGTCCGACTGCGCGAGGTAATGCTCGAAGATCTGCTCCAGGGTCTCGCCCTCCAGAGGCACCAGGCTCTGGTAGAGCTGGCCGCTCTTCAGGTCCTCGAGGGTGACCGAAAGCCGCCCGTTTCCCAACAGCCCCCGTTGATTGGACGCGTGGGTAAGCTGCTCGTAGCTCGCCATGCCGCGGATTCGCAGCTCGGCGGTGCAGTCGGCCACCAGCAGTTTGACCGGGCCCGAGCCTTGCACCTGCAGCGTCACGCGGCCCGAACCCTTCTGATTTGCCCCTAAAAGGACATTGAGTGCGGTGGTATGACCCAGGAGAGCTGCGATATCTTCGGGATAGCCCCGGCCGTCCAGCATGCGTTGCCATGCGCCCGTCAGGCAGACCAGCCGCCCTCTAATGTCCAGATTCTCGAAGAGAAAGCGCTGAACGTAGTCCGTTTGCATGGTCCAAAGTATAGATGCCCACCCTAAGCCAACCCCTTGACCGCCCAGTAGCTCTGACCGGCCACGACCTCTACCTGTTCCGCGAGGGGACGCACACGCGCCTGTACGAAAAGCTCGGCGCCCATGTCCTCGGCGACGGAACGCAATTCGCAGTCTGGGCGCCGAATGCCGCCGAGGTGGCGGTGATCGGCGACTTCAACCACTGGGACCCGGGCGCGCACCCGATGCGCGGCAGCGAGGCCGGCATCTGGAGCATCAAGGTGCCCGAAGCGAAGCAGGGCAGCCTCTACAAATTCAACGTGGTGTCGAAGCACGGCAACTACCGCGCCGACAAGTTCGATCCGTACGCCTTCCGCTCGGAAATGCCGCCGCGCACCGGCTCGGTGGTGTGGAAGCTCGACTACGAATGGGGCGACGGCGAGTGGATGAAGCACCGCGCCAAGGCCAACGCGCTCGACGCGCCGTGGTCGGTGTACGAGCTGCACCTCGGCTCGTGGCGCCGCGACCCTTCCGACCCGCGGCGCATCCTGTCGGCGCGCGAGATCGCGCCGGTGCTCGCCGATTACGTAAAGCGCATGGGCTTCACCCACGTGGAGTTGATGCCGATCATGGAGCACCCGTTCTACGGCTCCTGGGGCTACCAGTGCACCGGCTACTTCGCGCCCAGCGCGCGCTACGGCACGCCGCAGGACATGATGCAGCTCATCGACGTGCTGCACCAGGCGGGCATCGGCGTGATCCTCGACTGGGTGCCCTCGCACTTCCCGTGGGACACGCACGGCCTGGGGTTCTTCGACGGCACGCACCTCTACGAGCACTCCGACCCGCGCCAGGGCCATCACCCGGACTGGGCGAGCGCGATCTTCAACTACGGCCGCAACGAGGTGCGCGCGTTCCTTTCATCGAGCGCGCATTTCTGGCTCGAGCGCTATCACGCCGACGCCCTGCGCGTGGATGCCGTGGCCTCGATGCTGTACCTGGACTACGGCCGCAAGCACGGCGAGTGGATTCCGAACCGCCACGGCGGACGCGAAAACCTCGACGCCATCGACTTCCTGCGCTTCCTGAACGAAGGTGTGTACCGCGATTTCCCCGACGTGCAGACCATCGCCGAGGAGTCGACCGCGTGGCCGCAGGTCTCGCGCCCGACCTACGTCGGCGGCCTCGGCTTCGGCATGAAGTGGAACATGGGCTGGATGCACGACACGCTCGGCTACTTCAAGCGCAACCCGATCTACCGCAAGCACCATCACGACGAGCTCACCTTCAGCCTGTGGTACGCGTTCCACGAGAACTTCGTGCTGCCGCTCTCGCATGACGAAGTGGTGCACGGCAAGAGCTCGATCATCGGCCGCATGCCGGGAGACGCCTGGCAGCAGTTCGCCAATCTGCGGCTGCTCTACGGCTACATGTGGACGCATCCGGGGAAGAAGCTCCTTTTCATGGGCGACGAGTTCGGCCAGCGCCGCGAATGGACGCACGAGGACAGCCTGGAGTGGCACGTGCTCGAAGCGGATAACCGCCACGCCGGCGTGCAGCGCTGGGTGTCGGACCTCAACCGACTCTACCGGGGAGAAAAGTCGCTCCACGCGAAGGACTTTTCGGTCGACGGCTTCCGCTGGGTGCAGCGCGGGGATTGGGAACAAAGTGCTCTCTCCTTCCTTCGCCTTTCGCCAAACAACCCGCCGCTGCTCGTCGTGTTCAACTTCACGCCCGTGCCGCGCTACAACTATCGCGTCGGCGTGCCGCAGGGCGGCCGCTGGCGCGAGATCCTGAACAGCGATGCCGACCTTTACGGCGGCAGCGGCATGGGCAACCAAGGCGGCGCCGACGCGCAGCCGATGCCTTACGAGGACCTGCATCACTCCCTGACGCTGACGCTTCCGCCGCTCGCCGTGCTCGTCTTCAAGCCTGAATAATCCACGCGAAAAACTGAAGTCGCGCGAAGAACTGCAGGCGCCCGCGCGCGTCGTCATCGAGTCGGTCCGCCCGCAGGTGGACGCCGGCCGCTATCCGATCAAGCGCGTGATCGGCGAAGCGGTCGAGGTCCACGTCGACGTGTTCGCGGATGGGCATGATGCAGTTTCATGCGAACTTCTCTGGAGATTCGTGGAAGACAGGGAATGGCAACGCGTGCCGATGGACTTCCGCTACAACGACCACTGGGTCGCCTCCTTCCGCGTCGAGAAGCTCGGCCGCTACCAGTACACGGTGCGCGGCTGGACCGATCCATTCCTCACCTGGAAGCGCGACCTGAAGAAGCGCCAGGAGGCCGGGCAGGATCTGACCATCGACCTGCGGATCGGATCGCAGATTCTCGGCTCGGAGATCGAGGATTTCGATGCCGCCATGGCGGCGGAATTGCCTCCGCCGGCTGAAGACAAAACCATTAACTATGAAAAAGTATTGCAGGTCGTAGTCGAGCCAGTACGCGCGCGCTTCAGCTCCTGGTACGAGCTGTTCCCGCGCTCCTTCGGCGGCTTCAAAGGCGTGATCGACGTTTTGCCCTACGTCGAGAAGCTCGGCTTCAACGTCCTGTACCTGCCGCCGGTGCATCCCATCGGCACCACCGCGCGCAAGGGAAAGAACAACGCGGTCGCAGCACAGGCCGGCGATGTCGGCAGCCCCTGGGCGATCGGCGCGAAGGAGGGCGGGCATAAGGCTTTGCATCCCGATTTGGGGACGCTCGAGGAGTTCAAGCAGCTGGTAAAGGCCGCTTCCAATAAAAATATTCAAATCGCCCTCGATGTCGCCTTCCAGTGCTCGCCGGACCACCCGTACGTCAAGAGCCACCCGGAGTGGTTTCGCTGGCGGCCCGACGGCACGGTGCAGTACGCGGAGAATCCACCGAAGAAGTACCAGGACATCTACCCGTTCGAGTTCGAAAGCGAAGCGTGGAAGACGCTGTGGGAAGAGCTGGAGAGCGTGTTCGAGTTCTGGATCGGGCATGGCGTGAAAATCTTCCGCGTCGACAACCCGCACACCAAGCCGTTCGAGTTCTGGGACTGGTGTATTTCCCAAATCAAAAAACGGCACCCCGAGGTGATCTTCCTGGCCGAGGCCTTCACGCGGCCGCGCATCATGCACAAGCTGGCGAAGCTCGGCTTCAGCCAGTCGTACACCTACTTCACCTGGCGCAATACGAAGCAGGAGCTGGTCGAATACTTCACCGAGCTCGCTTCCTCCGAGACCCGCGAATACTTCCGTCCCAACTGCTGGCCCAACACCCCCGACATCCTGCACGAGACGCTGCAGCACGGCGGGCGTCCGGCGTTCATCGTGCGCGCGGTGCTGGCCGCGACGCTGGCCGCGAACTACGGTATGTACGGCCCGGCCTACGAGCTGCAGGAGCGCACGCCGCGCGAGCCGGGCAGCGAGGAGTACCTCAACTCGG
The DNA here is from genome assembly GCA_965233195.1 of uncultured bacterium. GTDB lineage: Bacteria > Pseudomonadota > Gammaproteobacteria > Burkholderiales > SG8-39 > SCGC-AG-212-J23. The sequence continues at coordinate 70,696 of CBDDSB010000017.1, forward strand.
AGAAGTACGAGATCAAGAACTGGGACCTGGAGCGCTCGGACAGCCTCGCGCCGTTGATCGAAAGACTGAATTCCATCAGAAACCGGAATCCGGCGCTGCAATCGGACTGGAGCCTCAGGTTCCACCCGGTGGACAATGACCAGCTGATTGCCTTCAGCAAAAAGCACGAAGACAACGAAATCCTGGTGGTGGTGAACCTCGACGTGCACAACCCGCAGTCCGGGTTCATCGACTACCGGCCGTGCACCGTGCACGACCTGGTGAGCGGCGGGCATTACACCTGGACCGGCGCGCGCAATTACATCGAGCTCAGCCCGCACACGCTGCCCGCGCATGTCTTCAAGGTGACAGAGGGGTTAAAGAGCCAGGGGTCAAAGAGCAAGGCATGAACCGGGTTTCCACAGCCGAAGTCGCTGCGCAGATTGCGGATGACGCCCTCTGGTACAGGGACGCGGTCATCTACCAGCTGCACATCAAGGCGTTCTTCGACTCGAACAACGACGGCGTGGGGGATTTCGCCGGGCTGACCTCCAAGCTCGACTACATCCAGGAGCTCGGCGTGTCGGCCATCTGGCTGCTGCCGTTCTATCCGTCGCCGCTCAAGGATGACGGCTACGACGTCGCCGACTATCACAACGTGCATCCGCAGTACGGCACCGTGCCGGACTTCAAGGCCTTCGTGCGCGAGGCGCAGCGCCGCGGCCTGAAGGTGATCACCGAGCTGGTGGTGAACCACACCTCCGACCAGCACCCGTGGTTCCAGGCGGCGCGGCGCGCGCCGGCGGGCTCGAGAAAGCGCGACTGGTATGTGTGGAGCGACTCGGACCAGAAGTACAAAGGCACGCGCATCATCTTCACCGACACCGAGACCTCGAACTGGGCCTGGGATCCGGTGGCGAAGCAGTACTACTGGCACCGCTTCTTCAGCCACCAGCCGGATCTGAACTTCGACAACCCGCGCGTGCTGAAGGCGGTATTCCGCACCATGAAGTTCTGGCTCGACATGGGGGTCGACGGCTTCCGCCTGGACGCGATCCCCTACCTGATCGAGCGCGAAGGCACCAGCAACGAGAACGTGCCCGAAACGCACGTGGTGCTGAAGCAGATCCGCGCGCTCATCGACCAGAGCTATCCGAACAAGGTGCTGCTCGCCGAAGCCAACATGTGGCCCGAGGACGTGCGCCCGTACTTCGGCGACTCGAACGAGTGCCACATGGCGTTCCACTTCCCGCTGATGCCGCGCATGTACATGGCGATCGCGCAGGAGGACCGTCACCCGCTGGTCGAGATCCTGCAGCAGACGCCCGAGATCCCGTCGGCGTGTCAGTGGGCGATCTTCCTGCGCAACCACGACGAGCTCACGCTCGAGATGGTGACGAGCAAAGAGCGCGACTACATGTACCGGACGTATGCCACCGACCTGCAGGCGCGTATCAACCTCGGCATCCGGCGGCGCCTCGCGCCGCTGATGGAGAACGACCCGGAGCGCATCCGTCTGATGAACAGCCTGCTCCTGTCGATGCCGGGCTCGCCGATCGTGTACTACGGCGACGAGATCGGCATGGGCGACAACATCTATCTCGGCGACCGCAACGGCGTGCGCACGCCGATGCAGTGGAGCCCGGACCGCAACGCCGGCTTTTCGCGCGCCGATCCGCAGCGTCTCTTTCTGCCGCCGATCATGGATCCGATCTACGGCTTCGGCTCGGTGAACGTGGAGGCGCAGCAGCGCGACCCGAGCTCGCAGCTCAACTGGATGAAGCGCATGCTGGCGACGCGCAAGGGGAGCAAGGCCTTCGGCCGGGGCAAGCTGAGCTTCCTGCGCCCCGGCAACCGCAAGGTGCTTGCTTATCTGCGGGAGTACGAAGACGAGGCCCTCCTGTGCGTGGCGAATCTTTCGCGCACCGCGCAGCCGGTCGAGCTCGACCTCAAGCGCTTCAAGGGGCGCGTGCCGGTCGAGATGCTCGGCCGCACCTCGTTTCCACCGATCGGCGAGCTGCCCTACCTGCTGACGCTGCCGGCGCACGGCTTCTACTGGTTCCGCCTCGCCACCGACGCGCCGGCGCCGGAATGGCACCAGGACATGCTGGTCTCGGAGGAAGCGCCGATGCTGGTGCTGTTCGACAACTGGACCAGCTTCTTCCGCGACAAGGTGGTGCCCTGGCGCATCGGCATGGCCGAGCAGCTGCGCGCCCAGCTCGAGACCGAAGTGCTGCCGCGGTTCATCGCCTCGCAGCGCTGGTACGCGGCGAAGGGCGAGCCGATCACCAAAGCCACGATCATCGACTCGGTGATCTGGGACGTCGGCGGCCTGAGCTGGCTGCTGTGTGTGGTTTCCATCAAGGATGCTTTGTACTTCATGCCGCTGGCGCTCGGCTGGGAGGTCGACGAGGACCACGTGCGCGCGCTCGCGCCGCTCACGGTGGCGCGCATCCGCCAGCAGGCCAACGTCGGCGTGCTCGGCGACGCGATCGCCGACGAAGGCTTCTGCCGCCATGTGGTCAAGGCGATCTGCGCCGGCCGCAGCGTGCCGACCGGGCACGGCACGCTGCGCTTCGTGCGCGGCGGCGCCTGCCCCGAGCTCGGCGCCGAGGAGATCGCGAGCCTGGAGGTCGCCGCGCTGCACACGCAGAGCACCAACTCCTCGGTCCAGCTCAGCGACCGCTTCTTCCTCAAGTGCTACCGCCGCATGCGCGCCGGCGTGAACCCGGAGTTCGAAGTCGGACGCTTTCTCACCGAGGTCGCCAGGTTCCCGCACTGTGTGCCGCTGGCGGGCGCGGTGGAATATGTCCCCGAGAAAGGCGAGCCGTTCACCATCGCGCTGCTGCAGGGTTACCTGCCGAACCAGGGCGATGCCTGGGGCTACACGCTGGCCTACCTGGAGCGATTCCTCGCCACCACGCCGATGGAAAAGCCGCACGGCGGCTTCGTCAGCCTGATGCAGACGCTCGCCACGCGCACGGGCGAGCTGCACCGCGCCTTCGCCTTGCGCACCGGAGATCCGGCGTTCGAGCCCGAGCCGCTCACTGCGCAGGACTTCGAGGCCTGGAAAACCAAGGTGCGGGACGAGGCGACCGATACGCTGTCCATGGTCGAGCACGTCGCGGCGGAGAAGGCCCAAGCGCTGCTGGCGCAGCGCGCCAAGCTCATCGCCTTCATCGACGCGTGCAAAGCGCCAAAGGGCGCGGGGCTGAAGACGAGGCACCACGGCGACTACCACCTCGGACAGGTGCTGGTCTCCAACAACGACTTCGTGATCATCGACTTCGAGGGCGAGCCATCGCGCCCGCTGGCGGATGCACGCAAGAAGCACTCGTCCCTGCGCGATGTGGCCGGAATGCTGCGTTCCTTCAGCTATGCAAACTGGAGTGCGCGAGCCCAGGCCGGGACGCAGGACGCGAGCGGGCTCGACGCCTGGGAAGCCGAAGTGCGCCACGCCTTCATCGCCGCCTATGCCGCCGCGACCCAGGGCAGCGGGCTCTACGCCTCGTTCGAGGACGTGCAGGGCCTGCTCACCCTCTTCGAGCTGGAGAAGGTGCTGTACGAGCTGCGCTATGAAATCAACAATCGCCCCGCCTGGGTGCACGTGCCGTTGTCCGGGCTAATGGGCATCCTGGGAGGCGCACGATGAACCAGCTGGAAATGTCCCTCGAGCCGCTGCGCGGCTTCCTGATCAGCGTCGGCGAGTTCCTGCCGCGCATCGTGCTGGCGCTGCTGGTCCTGCTGGCCGGCTGGATCATCGCCAAGATGGTGCGTTTCGCCATCGCCCGCGGCCTGCGCGCGGTGAACTTCAACGTGCTCACCGAGCGCGCCGGCATGGATGGCTTCCTGCGGGACGGCGGTATCCAGACCGACACCGCCGGCATCCTGGCACTGCTTTTCTACTGGCTGGTGATCCTCGCCTCGCTGATCATCGGCTTCAACCTGCTCGGCCTTACCTACATCACCGACCTGCTCGGGCGCGTGGTGCTGTTCCTGCCCAAGGTGATGGTCGCGCTCCTCATCCTTGCTTTCGGCACCTACTTCGCGCGCTTCATCGGCAATGCGGTGACGGCCTATTGCCGCAACGTCCACATCCAGGACGCGGACATCCTCGGGCGCCTCGCCCAGTACGCGATCATCGCCTTCGTGGTGCTCATCGCCCTCGACCAGGTCAACGTCGGCGGCGACATCGTGCGCCAGACCTTCCTCATCGTGCTCGCGGGCGTGGTGTTGGCACTCGCGCTCGCGTTTGGCCTGGGCGGCAAGGACTGGGCCGCGGAAATGCTGGAGCGCTGGTGGCCACGAAGGAAATAACCATAACCCGGCATTCGCTGCCGTTCGGCGCCGAGGTGCTGCCCGGCGGCGGCGTGCGCTTCCGCTTGTGGGCGCCCGGAGCGAACACGGTCGACCTCAGCCTCGCCGGGAAGTTTCTTCCGATGAAGGGCAGCGACGGCTGGTTCGAGCACGTCGAGCCCCAAGCCGGCGCCGGCGCGCGCTACCGCTATCGCATCGACGGCGACGTTCTGGTGCCCGACCCCGCCTCGCGCTTCCAGCCCGAGGACGTGGGCGGCCCGAGCGAGGTGATCGACCCGGAAGCTTTCAAATGGGGCGACGCGGCATGGCGCAACCGGCCGTGGAACGAAGCAGTGATCTATGAATTGCACGTTGGCACATTCACGCCCGAAGGAACCTACGCTGGTGCCGCCAAAAAGCTAAAGAATCTAGTCGATGTTGGCGTGACCGCGATCGAGTTGATGCCCCTGTCCGACTTCGCCGGCAAGCGCAATTGGGGCTACGACGGCGTGCTGCCGTATGCGCCCGACTCAGCGTATGGACGGCCGGAGGACCTGAAGGCGCTGATCGACGCCGCGCACCGGGCGGGGCTGATGGTGCTGCTCGACGTGGTCTACAACCACTTCGGCCCCGAAGGCAACTACCTGCCGCGCTACGCGCCGCAATTCTTCACCGACCGGCACAAGACCCCGTGGGGCGCGGCGATCGACTTCAGCAACCCGGTCGTGCGCCAGTACTTCGTGCACAACGTGCTCTACTGGCTGAACGAATACCGCTTCGACGGCCTGCGCTTCGACGCGGTGCACGCGATCATCGACGAGTCGCCGAAGCACATCCTGAACGAGATCCGCGAGACCGTTGCGTCGACCAAGCACCTGGTGCTCGAGAACGATGCCAACCAGGCGCGCTTCATCGGCCCGCAGCTCTACACCGCGCAGTGGAACGACGACTCGCACCACGGCTACCACGTACTGGCGACCGGCGAATCCGATGGCTACTACGCCGCGTATGCCGATGCGCCCGCGAAGCACCTCGCGCGCTGCCTCGCCGAGGGCTTCGCCTACCAGGGCGAGGAGTCGCCCTTCAGCAAGGAGCCGCGCGGCGAGCCGAGCGCCCACCTGCCGCCATCGTGCTTCGTGGATTTCCTGCAGAACCATGACCAGGTCGGCAATCGCGCGCTTGGGGACAGGTTGATTGCACTCTCCAACGAGCAAAAGCTCAAGGCGTTAAGTGCAATCCAGCTGCTAGCCCCGTCCCCGCCGCTGCTCTTCATGGGCGAGGAGTGGGGCTGCAAGCAGCCGTTCCTGTTCTTCTGTGATTTCCAGGGCGAGCTCGGCGAGGCGGTGCGCCAGGGCCGGCGCGAGGAGTTCAGCCGCTTTGCTTCTTTCAAGAGCTCCATTCCGGATCCGCTGGCCGAGAGCACGTTCAAGCAATGCGTGCTGAACTGGGACCAGCGCGACGAAGGCTGGCTCTCGCACTACCGCGATCTGTTGCAGCTGCGGGCGCGCGAGGTCGCGCCGCGCAACTTCGGCCCGGGGCGGTACCGCATGCTGGGCGAGCGCGCGTTCGAAGTGGACTGGGACGGGCTCACCTTGATCGCCAACTGCGGCGACCAGCCGGTGCAGGTCAACGATGTCCCGCAGGGCGCGCCGTTGTGGTCGAACGGCAAGCCGGGTGATCCATGGTCGGTGAACTGGTGGCTTACGGACCAATGAAGCTCTGGCGCGGGCAGCCGGACAACTGGAAGTGGAAACCCTCGAGCCGGGCCCGCCATCGGGGCACCGGGCCATCGCACAACTGCGGCGAGTTGCTTACGAGACGTTGGGAGCCAACGCAGACGTCATCCTGTCCGTGGCCATGGGGACAATCTGTATGGTCTACGGGTGGGTGAAGTACAGGTCTAATGAATAAACCGGGCTCTGACCCCGAATTCGAGGAGGTCGCGTCCAGTTATCTGGATGTTTGGGGAAAAGAAAAAACCATCGATGCTGACGTGCGCGAAGCGTTGGTCAAGGCGATGGGGCCGGCGCGCCGTCCCTCAAAGCTCGAGGTGGAGCCCGGCGCGTGCTACCAGCCCGAAGTTCTGCAGCAGAAGCGGCTCTGGGGCTTCATGGTGCAGCTCTACGGCTTGCGCTCGGAGCGCAACTGGGGAATCGGCGACTTTGCCGACCTGCGCGCTCTTGCCGACATCGCCGCGGCGCTCGGCGCGGGGGTGATCGGCGTCAATCCGCTGCACGCTACGACGGGAAGCCCGTACAGCCCGTCGAGCCGGCACGCGCTCAACGTGCTCTATATCGACGTGGAAGCGCTGCCGGGATTCGAGAGCTCCGACAAGCTGCGCAAGCGCTTGCGGGCGTTGCGCGAATCGGAGCTGGTGGACTATGAGGGCGTACGACGGGTGAAGCTCGAAGCCCTCGAGGCCATCTTCAAGAAGACCAGGCCCAAGGTGGCGGTTACCGGAAGCTACCCGGTGTTCGAGGCGCTGCGCGAGAAGTTCGGCGGCGGGTGGCAGTCGTGGCCGAAGCAGTACCAGGATCCGGGCTCCCCGGCGGTCAAGGCATTTGCGAAAAAGAATGCCAGTCGGGTGGCGTTCCATGCCTGGCTGCAGCAGGTCGCGCGTGCCCAGCTCGACGAGGTGCAGCGCCATACGCAGTACCTCGGCATGCCGCTCGGCCTCTACGTCGATCTCGCGCTCGGCGCCGATCGCGGCGGGGCGGAGCTGTGGGCGGACCAGGACGCTTTCGCGGTGGACGCCTCGTGCGGCGCGCCGCCCGACGAGTTCAATCCGCGCGGCCAGGACTGGGGGCTGCCGCCATATTCGCCGCGCGCGCTGCGGGCGAAGGCGTACCGGCCGTTCATCGATCTACTGCGCGCCAACATGCCGGTGGGCGGGGCGCTGCGCATGGACCACGTCATGGCGCTCTCGCGCCTGTGGTGGATACCGCAAGGCGCGAAGGCGGAGCGCGGCGGCTACGTGAACTACCCGTTCCGCGAGCTGCTCGCGGTGCTGGCGGCGGAAAGCCGCCGCGCGCGCTGCCTGGTGGTCGGCGAGGACCTCGGCACCGTGCCCGCGGAATTGCGCACCGCGCTGAATGAAGCCGGCGTGCTTTCCTATCGCCCGCTGCTGTTCGAGAAGGATCCGCAGGGCGAGTTCTCTGCGCCCGAGGCCTATCCGCGCGAGGCGCTGGTTTGCGTGAGCACGCACGATCTGCCGACGTGGCGCGGCTATTGGGACGCGACCGATCTCGCGCTGCGCAAGGAGCTCGGCCTCACGGTGGATTTCCAGAAGGAAATGGAAAGCCGGGAAGGCGAGAAGAAAAAGCTCGGGAAGATCGTCGAGCGCTCGGCGCAATCGGCCCATGCCTTCATCGCGCGCACGCCGGCGAAGCTCGCCATGCTGCAGCCGGAGGATGTGTTCGAGCTGCTCGAGCAGGCGAACCTGCCGGGCACCGTCGACCAGCATCCCAACTGGCGCCGCAAGCTGCCGCTCGCGCTCGAGCGCTGGCGGGCCGACCCGCGCGTCGCGTCGCTGCAGCAGACGATGGCCGAGCGCAGCGTGCCCAAGGGCGCGCCGCTGGTCGTGCCCGTAGCGACGTACCGCCTCCAGTTCCACAAGGATTTCGGGTTCAAGGACGCCATCCAGCTCGTGCCGTACCTCGCCGGCCTTGGCATCAGCCATCTTTATGCGTCGCCGTTCCTCAAAGCGCGCCCCGGCAGCACGCACGGCTACGACGTGATCGACCACAACGCGGTCAATCCGGAGATCGGCACCGAGAAAGAGCTGAACCAGCTTATCGCCACGCTGAAAAAGCACGGCATGGGCATGGTGGTGGACCTGGTGCCGAACCACATGGGCGTGCTGCACGCCGACAACGCCTGGTGGCTCGACGTGCTGGAAAAAGGCCGCGCCTCGCCCTATGCCAAGTTTTTCGACATCGATTGGGCGCGCGGCAAGCTGCTGCTGCCGGTGCTCGGCAAGCACTACGGCGAAGCGCTGGAGGAGCTGAAGGTCGAGCGCGACCGCAAGACGGGCAAGTGGAGCGTGCGCTACTTCGACCACCGCTTTCCGCTGAACGCGAAAAGCCAGGTCGGCTTGAAGGCCGCCCCCAAGGACACGCTCGCGCTGCACCGCCTGCTCGAGAAGCAGTACTACCGGCTTGCGTTCTGGCGCGTCGCGTCCGACGAGATCAACTACCGGCGCTTCTTCGAGATCACCGATCTCGCCGGCTTGCGCATGGAGGACCGCACCGTGTTCGAAGCCACGCACGGCCTGGTGTCGCGCCTGGCGAAAGGCGGCGGCATCGACGGCGTGCGCATCGACCATCCGGACGGCCTCGCCGATCCTAAGCAGTATTTCGAGCGCTTGCGGGAGCTCTTCCCCAGGCGCTGGATCGTGCTGGAGAAGATCCTCGCCGACGACGAAAAGCTGCCCGAGGACTGGCCGGTGCACGGCGAGACCGGGTACCGCTTCGTCAACCTGCTCACCGGCCTGTTCATCGACGGCGCGGCCGAGGCGCGCTTCGATCGCATCTACCAGCGCTTCACCGGCGAGCGGCGCACGTTCGAGGAACTCGCGCGCGAGAGCCGCATGCTCATCATGGCGACCACGCTCGCGGCCGAGCTCTTCATGCTGTCCAACTGGCTGGCACGCATCGCCGCCGGCAACCGCTATACGCGCGACTACACCGCGAGCGGTTTGCGCAAGGCGCTGGCGGAAATCGCGGCGCAGTTTCCGGTGTACCGGACCTACGTCTCCGCGCGCGGCGTATCCGATACCGATCGGCAAGTGATCGACGCGGCGGTCAAAGGCGCGAAGCGCGCCACCCGCATCGCCGATCCGAGCGTGCTCGACTTCGTGCGGAGTGTGCTTACCCTGGAAGCGGCACCGGAATCCGGACAGCGCCGGCGCGAAATGCTCAACTTCTCGATGCGCTTCCAGCAATTCACCGCGCCGGTGGTCGCCAAGGGCGTCGAGGACACGGCCTTCTACCGCTACAACCGCCTGATCGCGCTGAACGAGGTCGGCGGCCATCCCTCGCACTTCGGCTTCGCGCTGCAAGCGTTCCACGACGCGGCGGCGGAGCGCGCGCGCCGCTGGCCCTACACCATGCTCGGCAGCTCGACGCACGACACCAAGCGCTCCGAGGATGTGCGCGCGCGCCTCGCGGTCCTTTCCGAGCTGTCCTCGAGCTGGCGCATGACGCTGCGGCGCTGGAGCCGCTTCAACCGCAGCCTGAGTGGTGAAATCAGCCCAGGGGACGAGTACCACTTCTACCAGGCGCTGATCGGCATCTGGCCGGGCGAGGTGTCCGAGGGCCTGGTCAAGCGGCTCAAGGCCTACATGCTCAAGGCGGCGCGCGAGGCCAAGCAGCACACGAGCTGGATCAACGCCGACACCGAATACGAAGCCGCGCTCGAGCGCTTCGTCGCCAAGTCGCTGGAGAACAAGGTCTTCGTCGACGACCTGGCCGAGATGGTCGCGCGCGTCGCGCGTCCCGGCCTGGTGGTGAGCCTTGCGCAAACACTGGTGAAGGTGGCATCGCCCGGCGTGCCGGATTACTACCAGGGAACCGAGTTATGGGATTTCAGCCTGGTGGATCCGGATAACCGGCGGCCCGTGGATTATGCGTTACGCAAGAAGCTGCTCACTGAAAACGCGGACTTGTTGGAAAACGTCGCGGACGGCCGCGCGAAGATGCACATCATCCGCAAAGGCCTCGAGCTGCGGAAGAAGCATCCCGGCCTGTTCCACGGTGCCACGTACACGCCGCTCTACGCCGACCACGGCCGCGAGGAGAACATCGTCGCCTTCTCCCTCTCCGACGGCGCGCATACGGTGATCGCGGTGGCGCCGCGGCTGTTCGCCAACCTGATGGGGGCGAACGACGCCGCGCCGCTCGGCGCCAAGGCGTGGGGCGTCGCGACGCTTGCTGTGGACGGTTCCTATGTGAACGTCCTCACCGGCGAGCGGCATGCCGGTCGACGCGTGCGCGTTGCCGAGCTGCTTGCCACCTTCCCGGTCGCGCTGCTGGTTTCCGAAGGATGAAGTTCTGGCCTGCCGCCGCGCTGGCGGCGCTGTGCTTCGCCGCCCAGGCGGCGGAGCCGGGGCAGTTCACCTTTGCCTGGCCGCTCGACGACAAGGCGCCCAAGCCGCGCGGCGCCACCACGCGCGGCGTGCCGGTGACGCTCGAGCGCGAGCCGGTGGAGGCTTGGCGCCGGCTGCAGGAGCCCGGGCTGAGCGCGCACGAGCGCGACCGGCGCGCGATCCTCGCCATGGCCGGCCCGTATCGCGTGAGCTTCGACTTCCTCGAGGTGGTGCGCCATGAGCCGTCGCTCAAGCCGGACGCGCCCTACCAGAGCTGGGGCACCGAGACCGTGTTCGTCGCCGAGGATCGCCCGGATTTCATCGCGCTTCAGCACGTGCTGGTGATGCGGGTGCAGATGGATGATGGCAAGGCGAGCGAGCCGATGGTGGTGCGCCACTGGCGCCAGGAATGGCGCTACGAGGCGCCGCATCTTCTCGCCTATGAGGGCGCGCTGAGCTGGGCGCGGCGCGCGCTGCCGGCCGAGGAGCGGCGCGGCGCCTGGGTGCAAAGCGTGCTGCAGGTCGACGATTCGCCGCGCTATGCGGCGCGCGGCCGCTGGACGCATGAAGGCGGTGTATCGACCTGGATCTCGGACGAAACCTGGCGCCCGCTGCCGCGGCGCGAGTTCAGCGTGCGCAAGGATTACGACGTGCTGGTCGGCACCAATCGCCACACCATCACGCCGCAGGGCTGGGTGCAGGAGGAGAACAACCTCAAGCTCGCGCTGAATCAAAAAAGGTTTCTGGCCCGGGAGTACGGCGTGGCGCGCTACGAGCGCATCCGCGACTACGACTTCGGCCCGGGCGAGACCTACTACAAGCGCACCGAGCCGTTCTGGGCCGAGGTGCGCGCCGCGTGGCGCGAGCTGGAGGAGGGCCGCGGCCGCTTCGCCATGCGCGCGCCCGTCGACCAGGGCCAGCTCTTCATCCCGTTCTTCGAGTACGCGCAGAAGCTCGCCGACGGCGCCGCGTTCGAGCGCGAAGCCGCGCGCGCCTTCGTGCGGCGCACGCTGCAAGAACGCTACCTCAATCCGCCTTGACCCCTGCCTTGCGGATCACGTCGCCCCACTTGGCGATTTCGCGCTTGATGTAGGCGGCGAATTCCTCCGGCGTGCTGGTGAGCGGCTCGGTGCCGGTGGCGGCGAGCTTGTCTTTCATTTCCGGCGCGTGCATGGCTTTGACGAGCTCGGCATTGAGCCGGTTGGTGATGGTTCGCGGCGTCGCCGCCGGGGCGAGCACGCCGTACCAGGTGGTGACCTCGAAGTCCGCGAGCCCGGCCTCGGCGACGGTCGGCACGTCGGGCAGGGCGCTCGAGCGCTGCGGCGCGACCAGCGCGAGCGCGCGCAGCTTGCCGGCCTTGATGTGCGGCGCGGCGGCGGGAATGCCGATGAACACCAGATGCACGTTGCCGCTCAGCACGTCCTGCATCGCGAGGTTCACGCCCTTGTACGGGATGTGCACCAGGCTGGTGCCGGCGACCAGATTGAAGAGCTCGCCGGCGAGGTGGTTCGAGGTGCCGGCGCCGCCGGAGCCGAAGTTGAGCGCGCCGGGCTTGCTGCGCGCGAGCGCGATGAATTCGCGCAGCTCGCCCGGCAGCGAGGGCTGGGTGATCATCACGTTAGGGACGGTGGCGACCAGGCTGATCGGCGCCAGGTCCTTCACCGGGTCGTAGTTCAGCTTCGAATACAGCGTCGGGCTGATGGCGAGCGAAGGCGCGACCAGCACGATGGTGTAGCCGTCGGGCGCGGCCTTGGCCGCCGCCTCGGCGCCGACGTTGCCGCCGGCGCCGCCGCGGTTTTCGGTCACCACCGGCTGTCCGAGTCCGGCCGAGAGGCGCTCGCCGATCAGCCGCCCGAGGATGTCGGTGCCGCCGCCGGGCGGGAATGGCAGGATGAAGCGGATGGGGCGGCTCGGCCAGGAATCTTGGCTATGAACATTCAGAGCGAAACTGAGGCCCATCAGCACTGCGAACGCGACACGCATGGAAATATCTTAGCGCGGGCGCTGTTCGCATCGTCATGAAACCCCTCCTGATTGCCCTCATCCTGCTCGCCGCCACGCCGGTGCAGGCGCAGCAAAATGACATGACGTTCTTCATCACCAGCACCGGCCCGGGAAAGGGCGCGGACCTCGGCGGCCTTGCCGGTGCCGACGCGCATTGCACGTCGCTCGCCAAGGCGGCGGGCGCCGGCCCGCGCGACTGGCGCGCCTACCTCAGCACGAACACCGTGAATGCCCGCGACCGCATCGGCAAGGGGCCGTGGAAGAACGCCAAGGGCGAGGAGATCGCCAAGAGCGTCGACGACCTGCATGCCAACAGCCGCATCAACAAGCAGACCGGGTTGGACGAGAAGGGCGCGCCGGTCAACGGCCGCGGCGACTCGCCGAACCGCCACGACATCCTCACCGGCTCGCAGGCCGACGGCCGCGCGATCCCGGGCGACAAGGACATGACCTGCGGCAACTGGACCAAGAGCGGCGAGGGCAGCGCAATGGTCGGCCACCACGACCGCATCGGCCTGCGCGACGACGACGCCTCGAAGTCGTGGAACGCATCCCACCCCTCGCGCGGCTGCAGCCAGGACGCGTTGCGCAGCTCGGGCGGCGACGGCCTTATTTACTGCTTCGCCGCGCGGTAGTTACGCCCGATCCCGCGGGGGTCGAGCGTCGCGGCCACCCCCGCCTCGCGCAGCACCCAGGCAGCGAAGGTGTTGCTGTTCGGGCCGGGCCACATCCGATAGCGCTCGCAGTGGGGGTAGCTCTGCGCTTTCTGTAGCACCTCGGCGATGCGCCGCGCTACCTCGCCGTCCCATCGCGCGGCGACGCGGGACGGTCCGCCGCCGACATCGGCGTCCGGCGCCTTGAGGTCGCGATGCAGATGGCCTACGCACCAGCCGCCGGCGTTCTTCGTCTGCCATACTTCCCAGCGATGGCATCCGCTGTCGTCGGTGACGACGAACCAGTAATGCCAGGCGATGATGCCGATGAACGGCAGCGGTGCGTAACGCAGTTCGACATTCAGGGGAGTCATGTCAAAGCTGATTTTGATCGCGTGCCTGGCGCTGAGTTTTAGCCTTCATGCGCAGGAATTTCCATCGAAGCCGGTGCGCATTATCGTGCCGTTCGCCCCCGGCGGCGTTGCCGACAACAGCGCCCGCGTGGTGGCCGAGCCGCTCGGGATCCGCCTCGGCCAGCAGGTGATCGTCGAGAACCGCCCCGGCGCCAGCGGCAACATCGGTACGCAGCAGGCCGCGCAGGCTGCGCCTGACGGTTACACGTTGCTACTCGGCTTCGACGGCACGATGGTCATCAATCCCCATGTCTTCGCCAAGATCCCGTTCGATACCCTGGGCGACTTCGCGCCGGTGACCAAGCTCGGCGATGCCACGCTCATCCTGGTGGCGCATCCGTCGGCAGGCGTGCGCAACCTGAAGGAGCTGATCGAGTCGGCGAAAACGAAACCCTTCGCCTACGGCACCTCGGGCACCGGCGGCACGCCGCACCTCGCCGCCGAGCTCCTCAAGCAGCGCACCGGCGCGCAGCTCGAGCACGTCCCGTACAAGGGCGGCGGCCCGGCGGTGATCGACGTCCTCGGCGGCCAGATCCCGCTGGTCTTCACCGCGATCGCCAGCGCGCAGCAGTACGTGCGCGGCGGCCGCCTCATCGGCCTCGGCGTGCCGGGCGCGAAACGCTCCACTGCGCTGCCCGACGTGCCCACTTTCCAGGAGAGCGGTCTCACCGGCTTCGACGTGGCGTCATGGACCGGCATCTTCGCGCCGGCCAAGACACCAGCCGGCATTGTCTCCAGGTTGCAGAAAGAGCTGAACGTCGTGCTGCAGTCGCCCTTCGTCAAGGAGCGCTACGCCACGCTCGGCATCGAGCCGGTCGGCAATTCGCCGGAGGAATTCGGCGCGCAAGTTCGCGATGACCTCGCACGCTGGCGCGAAGTGGTCAAGGCCGCCAACGTCAAGCTGGAATAGAAAAGGGGTCAGGACCCTTTTTGGTCAAAAGGCGCTACGCCCTTTTGCCAAAAGGGTCCTGACCCCTTTTCAGAAGATCGCGATCGTCGTCTTGCCGCGGCGATCGATCGAGGCGCGGTACATCCCTTCGCTGCTGAACGGCATCGCCACGTTGCCGCGGCGGTCCACCGTGATCAGTCCCCCATCACCGCCCAGCCGAGCCACATTTGCGAGCGCCCCGGCTGCGGCTTTTCCCAGCGGTTCCTTGCGGTAGCGCATACGCGCAGCGACGTCGTACGCCACCGCCGCGCGAATAAACGCTTCTCCCAGTCCGGTCCCCGAAACGGCGCAGGCGCGGTTGTCGGCATAGTTGCCGGCGCCGATGAGCGGTGAGTCGCCGACGCGTCCGGGAAGCTTGCCGGTATAGCCGCCGGTCGACGTGGCCGCCGCCAGATTGCCGTCCTCATCCAGCGCGACTGCGCCGACGGTCCCATGGTGATGCTTCAGATTGCGCTTCAGCGCAGACAGGCGCTTCTCGGTTGCAAAGTACGCAGGCTCTTCCAGGGCCAGGCCCTGCTCGCGCGCGAAACGCTCCGCACCCTCGCCCGCGAGGAGCACATGGCGCGTCTTCTCCATCACCGCCCGCGCCGCCAGCACTGGATTACGGATACGCTGCACCGCCGCCACCGCGCCGGCTCGTAACATTTCCCCTTCCATCACCGAGGCGTCCATTTCGATCTCGCCGTCGGCGTTGAAGCACGAGCCGCGGCCGGCGTTGAAGAGCGGCGAGTCTTCCAGCACGACGACCGCGGCCGTCACGGCATCCAGGGCGGTCTTCTGCTCATAGGCAGCTTCCAGTGCCTGCTTGAGAACGGCGCGCTGCTGCTCGCCCGGCTTGTCCCGCCGCATCACGCCGGCACCGCCGTGGATCGCGATCACCGGTCGCATCAGGTGCCGGCCTGCGGCGTGTCGCGCGGCTCGTGCTGGGTCGCGGCCGCGTCGGGCTCGAAGCTCAGCTTGATGGCCACCGGGAAGTGGTCCGAGCCGAACTTGCGCAGGCGCTTGAAGCTCACCAGCCGAAAGTGCTTGGTGTGGAAGCAGTGATCGAGCGGATAGCGCAGGAACGGGTAGCGCGCGTGGAAGGTGTGATAGAAGCCGCGGCCGATGCGCGGGTCGAGGAGGCCGGAAAGTTCCTGGAACTGGTAGTTGGTGCGCGACCAGGCCACATCGTTGAGGTCGCCCAGCACGATCGCCGGCGCGCGCTTCTGCATCTCCTTGAGCTCCCGGCCGACGACGATGAGCTCGGCGTCGCGCGGCGCGGCGTCCTTCGCCTCCTGCGGCGCGGGCGGGCGCGGGTGCACGCAGCGCAGCTCGAGCAGCGCGCCGGAGCGCAGCTTCACGCGCGCGTGGATGGAAGGCACGTCCGCCTGCACCAGGAACTTGACCTGCGGCTCCACGAGCTCCAGGCGGGAGTAGACCAGCATGCCGTAGGTATTGTCCTGCGCCTGGCGCACCGCGTAGCGGTGGGTCTGCGCGAGGACGTCGAGCTCGCGCTGCCACCAGCCATCGGTTTCCACCGCGAGGACGACATCCGGCTCCTCCTCGCGAATCATCGCGAGCAGCTCCTGGGATTCGCGATTCGTCATCAGCACGTTGGCGAACAAGAGGGCGATGGTGTCGTCGTCGCCGGCGCCGCGCGCGTCCTCCACCTGGCGCCGCGCGAGCACGGTGTAGGGGAACATCATGTACGCCTGGTAGGTCATCGCGAACGCGAGCAGGGCGGCAAAGATGTTCTGCCACGCGCTCGAGCGGTCTCCAGCCCCGAGCAGCACGGCCAGCGTGACTGCGCTAATGACGGTGATCTGCAGGCGCGGGAAGTCGAACATGCGGATCCACCACGCCCCCTTTCTTAGCAGCGGCAGCGCGGTGGCGACGATCATGCACGTGCCGGCCAGCACGGCGGCGGCGAGAAGCCAGTTCACTCCCTAAAGGCCCAGGTACGCCTGCCGCACGCGTTCGTTGTGCAGCAGCTCGCTGCCGGCGCCGGTCATCACGATGCGGCCGTTCTCCAGGACATACGCGCGGTTGGAAATCTTGAGCGAGACGGCGACGTTCTGCTCTACCAACAGGATGGTCAGACCGCGCTCGTTGAGCAGGCGGATGGTGTGCAGCACTTCCTGCACCACGAGCGGGGCGAGGCCGAGCGAGGGTTCGTCGAACATGATGAGCTCCGGGGCGCCCATCAGGCAGCGGCCGATCGCGAGCATCTGCTGCTCGCCGCCGGACATGGTGCCGGCGAGCTGGTCCTTGCGCTCGGCCAGCCTCGGGAACATGGCGAACACGTCCTGCAAAGTCTTCTGCGCGCCGGCACGCGCGCGCGGCAACATGGCACCCATCTGCAGGTTCTCGAGAACGGTGAGGCTGGGGAACACCTGGCGGCCTTCAGCGACCTGCCCTATGCCGAGGTTGCAGATCTCATGGCTTTGCAGGCGTGAGATGTCGCGGTCTTTCAAGCGCACGGTGCCTGAATAAACCTCGATGCCTGCAATGCACCGGATCAGCGATGACTTGCCGGCGCCATTTGCGCCGATGATGGCCACGATCTCGCCCTGTCCGACGTCGAGGCTTACGTCGGACAGCGCCTGCGCGTCGCCGTAGAAGAGATCGAGGTTCTGGACGCTGAGCATCAGACTTCGGTGTCCTCGCCGAGATAGCACTCGAGCACCGCGGGATGGCGCACGATTTCCCCGGGGGTGCCGCGCGCGATGACCTCGCCGTGGTGCAGCACCACTACCTGCCCGGCGAGCGCCATCACCGCGCGCATCACGTGCTCGATTAGCAGGATGGTGAGCCCCTCGGCACGGTTGAGCTCGCGGAACACCGTGACGATCAGGTCGCACTCGGTGGGTCGCAGGCCGGCCATCACCTCGTCGAGCAGCAGCAGCCTCGGCCGGGTAGCGAGCGCGCGCGCCACTTCCAGCCGCTTGCGGTCGGGCAGGGTGAGCGACGAAGCGCTCAGGTGCGCCTTCGAATCCAGGTTGAGCTTTCTCAGGATGGAAAGCGCGTGGATGCGCGCCGCGGCCACGCTGCGCTCCTTGTGCAGCGCCCCCACGATGACGTTGTCGAGCGCCGAGAGGCCGGCGAA
The DNA here is from genome assembly GCA_965233195.1 of uncultured bacterium. Classification (GTDB taxonomy): domain Bacteria; phylum Pseudomonadota; class Gammaproteobacteria; order Burkholderiales; family SG8-39; genus SCGC-AG-212-J23. The sequence continues at coordinate 88,160 of CBDDSB010000017.1, forward strand.
GGGCTTCACCAGCTGGAAGGTGCGCCCGATGCCGGCGGCGCAGACCTGGTCAGGGCGCAGCCCGTCGATTCTCCGGTCGAGGAATCTTATTTCTCCGCTGTCCGGCGTGTGGACCCCGGCGATCATGTTGAAGATGGTGGTCTTGCCGGCGCCGTTGGGCCCGATCAGGGCGACGATCGAGCCTTCGGGCACCGAGAAGCTCGCCTCGCGCACCGCGCGCAGGCCGCGGAACGACTTCGACAGGTTGTCGACGGCGAACACGCTAGCGGACCAGGCCGAGCTTCTTCGCGAGCGGCGGCCACACGCCCTCGGGCAGGAACATCACCACGAGCAGCAGGCACACGCCATAGAACACCTGCTTCACGCCCGGCACGTCGATGCCCAGCTGCAGCATCAGCTCGCGCATTCCCTCGGCGAGGCCGGTGATGAGCAGCGCGCCGACCAGCGGGCCGACGAGTGTGCCGATGCCGCCGATGATCGGACCGAGGATCAGCTCGATCGAGCGCGAGATGTGAAAGATCTGCTCGGGAAAGAGGTTGTTGTAGTAGAACGCAAACACCACGCCGGCGAGCGAGGTCATCGCCGCGGACAGGATGACGGCGACCATCTTGTAGCGGAACAGGTTGACGCCGAGCGCCTGCGCCGCCTCCGGGCTCTCGCGGATCGCGAGCCAGTAGTAGCCCATCCGGCTGCGCAGCAGCGCGTGGCACAGCACGAAGGCGCCCACCGTCAGGGCGAGCATCAGGTAATAGAACATCCTCGGGCTGCCGCGCAGGTTCCACAGGTCGTTCTCGGTGTAGTTCGCCACCGGCAGGAACAGGCCCGAGGAGCCGCGCACCCAGGCGAAGTGGTCGAAGCCGATGCGCGCGAACTCGGCGAAGGCGATGGTGAGGATGGCGAAGTACACGCCGCCGACGCCGAAGCGGAAGGCGAGGAATCCGATCACCGCGCCGGCGAGCGCGCACACCACGATCGAGGCGCCCAGGCCGATCCACGGGCTCAGGCCGAAGTGCACATACAGCGCGGCCGCGGCGTATGCGCCCAGGCCGACGTACAGCGAATGCCCGAGCGAGAGCTGCCCGGCGAAGCCCATCATGATGTTCCAGGCCTGGCCGACGTAGGCGTAGTAGAGGATCAGGAACCCCACGGCGAGCAGGTAGCCGCTGGCGAACATCGGAAAGATGATCAGCAGGGCAAGCAGGGCGGTGAGCATGATCGCGCCGCGCCGGGGAACCCCTTCGAGGAGTTTCATGAGGCCTTCCGGCCGAGGATGCCCTGCGGGCGGAACAGCAGCACGAGCACCAGCAGCGCGAAGGCGAACATGCTCTTCGCCGAAGGCACGAACAGCACGCCGCCCAGCGCCTCGGTCAGGCCGATGAGCAGCCCGCCGAGCAGCGCGCCCATCATCGAGCCCAGCCCGCCGGTGATCACAATGACGAACGCGAGCAGCGTGTACGCCGGGCCGATGGACGGCGTCACGTCGCTCACCACCACGAGCATGGCGCCGGCGGCACCGACGCAGGCCGCGCCCAGGCCGAAGGTGAGCGCGTAGAGCCGCTTCACGTTAAGGCCGACCACGCGCGCGCCCTCGTAGTTGTCGGCGCAGGCGCGGATCGACTTGCCGAGCAGCGTGAAGCGGAAGAAGGCGAACAGCGCCGCGGCCACCAGCAGCGCCGCGGCCGCGGCGTAGACCTTGGCAGCGTCGACGATCAGCGGCCCGAGCTGGAAGCTATCGAACGAATACGCCGTGCGCACGCCCTGCGCATCCGGGCCGAAGGCGATGAGCTGCACGTTGACGAGAATCAGCGCGACCGCCACCAGCAGCATGAACTGGCTGTGCTCCGGCCGGTTGATGAACGGGTTGATCAGCCCGGCCTGCAGCAGGTAGCCGAAGACGAACAGCGCCGCGGCGACCGGCACCAGCAGCACCAGCGGGTCGAGCTTGAGCGCGCTGAACAGCACCAGCGTCAGGTACATGGCGAGCGTCATCATCTCGCCGTGCGCGAAGTTCACCACGCGCACCACGCCGAAGATCACCGACAGGCCGAGCGCCATCAGCCCGTAGACGAGTCCCGTCAGCAGGCCGCTGGCGGCGACGTTGAGGTAGATCTCGGCCGGCACGGGCTAGGCCGGGCGCGGCAAGCTGCGCCGCGCCAAGTCAACGCTTATCGTAGGTGCGCATGGGCAGCTCGGGCTTGGCGTTGGCCGCCTGCTTCGGCGCCACCGTCACCAGCTTGCCGCCGCGGTTCTGGATCGCGGAGTTCTTCAGCGCGGCGTTCTGGCCCTTGGCGTCGAACTGGATGCCGGGGCCGGGGCTCACGTTGTCCTTGATGTTGGTGGCGCGGATCGCGTCGGCGAGCGCCTTTGGGTCGCTCGAGCCTGCGCGCTTGAAGGCGTCGGCCGCCACCAGCAGGGCCTCGAAAGTGTAGACGTGGTTCGTATTGAGGTTGATTTCCGGGAACGCCTTGGTGTGCGCCGCCTCCAGCTGCTTGGTGAGCTTCTTGTTCGGGTCGTACCAGGGCACGAAGCTCAACGGGCCGTCGGCGAGCTTGCCGAGGGTCTTCAGGTACTGGTCCTCGTACCAGCCCGGGCCCATGCTGAGCACGGCCATCGGGCTCCAGCGCTGCTTCACCAGCTCGCGCGTGATGAGGATGGCGTCGTTCAGGCGGCTGACCATGACGAGCGCCTCGGCGCCGCTCGCCTTGGCCTTCGCCACCTCCACCGAGAGATCGCGCGCCGCCGGGTCGTAGGCGATGGTGTCCGCCACCTTGTAGGGTATCTGCGGGAACTTCGACATCACGCCGGTGAAGCCCTTCTGCATGGCGACGCCGAAGGTGTCGTTCACGTGCATGAACACCGCGGTCTTGGGCGCCTTGCCGGTGAGCGAGAAGATCTCGAGCTGGTTGGCGAACGCGTCGCCGAGGATCATCGGCGCGGTCGGGAAGTTGCGGAACACGAACTTGTAGCCCTGCTCGGTGATGGGCGGCGCGGCCGCGATGTTGATCACCAGCGGGATGCCGCGCTGCTCGGCGACCTGGGCGATGGCGGTGGTCTGGCCGGAGTCGAACGCCCCGACCAGGAGCTGCGCGCCTTCCGAGATCAGGCGCTCGGCGCGCGAGCGCGCGACGTCGACGTTCGACTCGGTATCGCCGTTCATGAGGTCCAGCTCCGGCAGGCCGAGCTCGCGCAGCACGCTGGCCGCGACCTGCACGCCGCGGTGGCAGTCCTGGCCGATGCCGGCCTGCACGCCCGAGCGGGGCAGCAGCACGCCAACCCGCAGTTTCTGGGACTGCGCGCGCACGATACTGAACGGAGAAAGCGCCACAGCAGCACCTGCCACTGCGATGTTTCTGCTGAAAGTTCTGCGGTCCATGAGTCCTCCTCGTTGCGAGGCGTTATAGACCATTGCCCCTGCCGGGTCAACGCATACCAGTTGACATTTTCCGGGTCGCCAGCGTAGCGTGACCGAACAAACGGTCGTTAGATTGGTGACGGCTGTTGGCAAACCGGAGGAGGGAGACTATGAGAAACGCACTGGTCGCGTCTGCTGGCGTTGCGTGCCTGGCTGCGGCCTTCGGCGCCTCGGCAACGAGGGCGCTGGACTGCCCCGCGCTCGCGAGCGCAGTCATCGACGATACGCAGATCATTCAGGCGACGCTTCACCCCGCCACGGCAACCGTACCCGCGCATTGCGAAGTGACCGGGGCCATCAACCAGCGCGTAAGCAGGGTGGACGGGCAGACCTACGCAATCAAGTTTCACCTGAGGCTGCCTAGCGCCTGGAATCAGCGCTTGTTCTACAGCGGTGGCGGCGGCACCGACGGCAATCTGGGTACCGCGCTCACCCCACAACTGAACCAGGGGTACGCCGTCGTGTCGACCGACAGCGGCCACGACAATGCCGTCAACACGTCGGTCGTCGCCGGCGCCAATCAATTCGGCTTCGATCCGCAGGCGCGCAGCGACTACGGCTACAACGGACCGGCCGAGGTCACGGAAAAGGCAAAGGCGCTCATCAAGAAGTATTACGGCGAGAAGCCGCGGTATTCGTACTTCGTCGGCTGTTCCGAGGGCGGGCGCGAAGCCTTGATGCTGTCGCAGCGCTATCCGGATTTCTTCGACGGCATTGTTTCCGGCAATCCTGGAATGGACCTGCCGAAGGCGGCTCTGGCGCACCCGTGGGACGCCCAGGCGTTCGCGCGCGCGGCGCGCACCACAACTCCATTCGGAAATCCTGACTTGGCGAGCTCGTTCACCAACGCCGAGCTTGCCGCCGTGGGCGGCGCGATCCTCGCTGCCTGCGATGCGCAGGACGGCGTGGTTGACGGCATGGTGCTCAACCCGCAGGCGTGCGAGTTCGATCCCGCATCGCTTGGTCCGGGCGGCAGCGGCCTGCTGTCGCAGGCGCAGGTCACGGCGCTCAAGCAGACCATGGGCGGTCCCACGAACTCGCGCGGACGGCAGCTTTATTCCGACTGGATGTGGGACCCGGGCATCGGCGCGTTCGGCTGGCGCCAATGGAAGATCGGGCCGCTTTTCCCGGGATTCCCGGTGCCCGGCAACAGCGCAATCATCGTGACGCTGGGCGGCGGCGCGGTGCCGTTCATCTTCACAACGCCGCCAAACTCGAGCACGGCCGGGACCGACGTCGCGCCGCCCAATGCTGGAATCGTGACCTCGAACCCGCTCGGTCTTCCGAACTCCGTCGGGTTCGGCGATGCGTACGTACCCTGGGTGCTGAGCTTCAACATGGATCACGACGCGCCGAAGATCTTCGAGCGCACGCGCCTGTACCGCGAGTCGGCGTTCGAGTTCATGTTCAGCAGCGGCACCGACTACGGGAAATTCCGTGCCAAGGGCAACAAGCTGATCGTCTACACGGGCGGCGCCGACCCGGTGTTTTCCGCGAACTACCACCTCAACTGGTATGACCGCCTCGTCGCTAAGAACGACGGCCTTGAACGAACGCAGAAGTTTGCGCGCCTTTTCGTGGTTCCCGGCATGAATCACTGCGGCGGCGGTCCTTCCACTTCTCAATTCGACGCGTTCGCCGCGTTGGTCAAATGGGTGGAGCAGGGCGAGGCGCCGGACAGCATTCTCGCTACCGCGCCGGCGGGCACGCCGTGGCCGGGCCGCACGCGGCCGCTATGCCCCTATCCCGCGATCGCGCGGTACAAGGGCGTCGGCGACATCAACGTGGCGGACAGCTTCGAATGCCGCGTTGATCGCCGGCATCGCGATCGACGCGACGAGGACGACGACGACTGACCGTCCGCGCTCCGCGAGGGCGGCCGCGCTCGCCCTCGCCAAAGAGCATCCCGAAATGGGCAAGGTGCGCGCGGCGCGCGAGCTGCGCAGCCGCGGCATCCAGCTCTCACCCTCGCGCGTGCACGCGATCTGGAAGCAGAACGGTCTCGCGAGCAGCTATCAGCGCCTCATGTCGCGCCGGCGCGAAGGACGTAGCGAAAAGGCCTCGCTTTCCGACTCGCAGCGGGCGCTGCTGCAGCGCGCGAGGGTCAGCCGCCGCCTGATCGGCAGCGCCGCTGCCGGCTCGTCGAGCCACGTAAGGCGCGAGCAGCTGATGCTTGCCGCGGCGCGCGTGCTGACCGCCAAGGGCTATGAAGCGGCGTCGCTGCGCGAGATCTGCGCCGCCGCGGGCATCCTGCCAGGCTCGCTCTACTACCACTTCAAGTCCAAGGAAGACCTTTTCGTCAGCCTGCATGCCGAGGGCTTCCGACAGCTTAACGAGGCTGTGGACACCGCCATCGCGCGCGAGCGCGACCCGTGGGCCAGGCTGGAGGCCGCCTGCGCGGCGCATCTCACGCTCCTCGTCGGCGCGGAAGATGTATCGCTGGTCGGCGGCACCAGCCTTTTCCATCCCGCGCGGGCGCCGCTGCAGCGGCGCCTTAACCGCGACCGCGATGCTTACGAGGAGCGCTTCCGCCAGATGATCGCCGCGCTGCGGCTGCCGCCCGACGTCGACCAGACCCTTGTGCGGCTCAATCTGTTGGGCGCGCTAAATTGGACGCACAACTGGTACCGGCCGGGCCGCAAGTCGCCCAAGGAGCTGGCCCATCACCTGGTGCAGAAGATCCTGCGGCGCAGCCTGGATACCCGGGCAGGAAAAGCCGTCATGAGCTAGGCTGCGGCGGGATGAGCCGCCCGACCCGGTCCGTGCGCCTCGGGCCACGCGAAGTCGCATTCGAACCGCGCGCCGACGGTACGGTCCTGCTGCGCTCCCCGCATCGCCTCGGCACTTTCCCGGACAAGATCACCGAGCGGCTCGAGCACTGGGCGAAGGTCGCCCCCGAGCGGGTGCTCTTCGCGCAGCGGGACGCCAGCGGCTGGCGAACCGTGAGCTACGGCCAGGCACTCCAGCGGGCCCGGCGGGTTGGTCAATATCTCCTGCAGAAGCAGCTGTCGGCGGACCACCCGCTGGTCGTGCTCTCGGGTAACGACATCGAACACGCACTTCTGCATCTCGGTGCCATGTACGTGGGCGTTCCGTATGCCCCGATCTCGCCCGCGTATTCGCTCTTGTCTACTGACTTGGGCAAGCTGCGCGCCATCTTCGAGCTGCTGACCCCTGGCCTGGTTTTCGTTTCGAACCGGGAGCTTTTTAGCCGGGCGTTGGACGCCGTGGTCCGCTGCCCGGTGATCACCGAGCTCAAAGAGCCAGCCGCGACGAAGGCGGTCGACGAGGCGCACGCCCGCGTCGGCCCCGACACCATCGTCAAATTCCTCTTCACTTCCGGCTCCACCGGCACACCGAAGGCGGTGATCAACACCCAACGCATGTGGTGCGCGAACCAGGAAATGATCCTGTCGATGCTGCCGTTCTTCGGCGACGAGCCGCCGGTGCTGGTGGACTGGGCGCCGTGGCACCACACCGCCGCCGGCAACCACGACCTGGGCCTGGTGCTCTACAACGGCGGGTCGTATTACATCGACGAGGGCAAGCCGATGCCCGGCGCGATCGAAGCCACGGTGCGCAACCTGCGCGACATCGCTCCGACCTGGTACTTCAACGTGCCGAAAGGCTTCGAAGCCTTGCTGCCGTATCTGCGCTCCGACTCTCAACTGAGGACAAATTTCTTTTCGAAGCTCAACGTCCTGTGGTTCGCGGGCGCGGCTTTGCCGCAGCACGTGTTCGACGAGATGAAGCACCTTGCGTACAGCACCTGCGGCGAAGAGATCCCTTTCCTCACCGGTTTCGGCGCGACCGAGACCGCGCCCGCGACGCTGGCGCGCGTTTGGCCGGCGCACAACGTCGCGAACATGGGGCTGCCGCCACCAGGGGCCGACGTGAAGCTGGTTCCCTTCCAGAGTTCCTTTGAAATGCGGGTCAAGGGCCCCCATGTCACGCCCGGCTATTGGCGCCAGCCGGAGCTCACCTCGCGGGCATTCGACGAGGAAGGCTACTATCGACTCGGAGATGCGTTCGCCTTCGAAGACAACGAACCTCGCAGCGGACTGCTGTTTGCCGGGCGGATCGCCGAGGACTTCAAGCTCACCACCGGCACCTGGGTGCAGGTCGGCGCGCTGCGCGCGCGGCTCATCGAGCACTTTGCGCCGCTGGTGCGCGACGTGGTGATCGCGGGTGAGGGCAGGAATGAAGTCGGCGCATTGCTGTTCCTGGCCGGAAACGCTTCACCGCAGGAGTTGGCGGCCAGGCTCAGAACGCTGCCTTCCACCGGAAGCTCGAACCGTGTCGCGCGCGCACTGGTGCTCGAGGAGGCGCCTTCGCTCGATGCCGGCGAGATGACCGACAAGGGCTCGATCAACCAGCGCGCGGTGCTGCGGCGGCGCCACGCCCTGGTAGAAGAGTTGTATTTGGATTCGGAGCGGGTGCTGCGGGCATGAACATCAAGGACCTGGTCGCCATCGACGTCCACACGCACGCCTGGAAGTCCGCGCTGCAGGTGGACGACAAGCCGACCGAGCAGCAGGAAGCGATGGGGCGCTACTTCCGCTACCAGCCGCAGCACCAGACGGTGCCCGAGATGGCGGCGATGTACCGCAAGCTCAAAATGGGCTTCGTCGTTTTTACTGTCGATTCTCCTAAAGAACCAAAGAAAATTTCCAACGAGGAGATCGCCGAGCTCGCGCACGACAATAGCGACGTGGCGATCCCGTTCGCCAGCATCAACCCGCATCGCGGCGCGGAGGGTGTGCGCGCGGCGCGCCGGCTGATCAAGGACTACGGGGTGAAGGGCTTCAAGTTCCATCCCACGGTGCAGGAGTTCTTCCCCAACGACCGGCTGGCCTATCCGTTATATGAGGCGATCGCCGAGGCCAAGCTGCCGGCGCTGTTCCACACCGGCCAGACCGGCGCCGGCGCCGGCACCCGCGGCGGCGGCGGGCTGCGGCTCAAGTACTCCAACCCGTTGGCCCTGGACGACGTCGCCGCCGATTTCCCGGACATGCCGATCGTCCTCGCGCATCCCTCCTTCCCCTGGCAGGAGGAGGCGCTGTCGGTCGCGACGCACAAGCCCCAGGTCTATATCGACCTCTCCGGCTGGTCGCCGAAGTATTTCCCGCCCATCCTGGTCCAGTATGCGAACACGCTCCTGAAGGACAAGATGCTCTTCGGCTCGGATTACCCGGTCATTTCCCCGGAGAAATGGGTCGAGGAATTCGACAAGCTGCCGATCAAGCCCGAAGTGCGGCCGAAGATCATGAAAGAGAACGCGGCGCGACTTTTGCAGCTCTAAGGCCTATGCCCGTAAGACAGGAAATCAGCGAAGGTCTGGTGCCGGTGAAGGTCTATACCGGCGAGATCGAGGCGGCCGCGCGCCAGCAGCTCGTCAACATCTCGCGCCTGCCGATCGTGCACCACCACGTCGCGGCCATGCCGGACGTGCACCTGGGGATCGGCGCCACCGTCGGCTCGGTGATCCCAACCAAGAGCGCCATCATCCCGGCAGCGGTGGGCGTCGACATCGGCTGCGGCATGATGGCCACGCGCACTTCGCTGACCGCCAATGAGCTGGATGAATCGTCATTAAAGAAGGTCTTTGGCCAGGTCACGCGCGATGTGCCGGTGGGCTTCGGGCAGCACGGCGACCGCGATGCACGCTCGCACGCGGCCAAGGCGTTCCAGAAGCCGCTGCAGAAAATCCTCGGCAACCACGGCGGCATCGGCAAGCGCATCGGCAAGAAGTCGAGCTGGGTGCACCAGCTCGGCACGCTCGGCGGCGGCAACCACTTCATCGAGGTGTGCCTGGATGAAGAGAATCGCGTGTGGGCGATGCTGCACTCGGGCAGCCGCGGCATCGGCAATGCCATCGGCAGTTATTTCATTGAACTGGCCAAACGGGACGCAGAGCGCACGTCGCTGTCCTTGCCCGATAAAGATCTCGCGTACTTCCCCGAAGGCGCGCAGCACTTCGACGACTACGTCGAGGCGGTGGGCTGGGCGCAGGACTATGCGCGCGCTAATCGCGAGGAGATGATGGACCTGGTGCTAGACGCCATGCGCCGGCACCTGCCTTCGTTCAACGTCACCGGCGGCGCGGTCAACTGTCACCACAACTACGTCGAGCGCGAGCAGCACTTCGGCGAGCGCGTGTGGCTCACGCGCAAGGGCGCGATCCGCGCCGGCGCCGGCGAGCTCGGCATCATCCCGGGCAGCATGGGCACGCGCAGCTACATCGTGCGCGGCAAGGGCTCGGCCGACAGTTTCCACTCCTGCGCGCATGGTGCGGGCCGCTTGATGAGCCGTAATGCTGCGCAGAAAAAATTCACTCTTCAAGACCTCGTCCAGCAAACCGAAGGCGTCGTCTGCCGCAAGGACAAGGGGGTGATCGACGAGATCCCCGGCGCGTACAAGCCGATCGACGAGGTGATGGCGAACCAGTCCGACCTGGTCGAGGTGGTGCATACGTTGAAGCAGGTGTTGTGCGTGAAAGGATGAGCATGAAACGAAGACAGATCCTGGCTGCCGCTCTCCTCTTGCCATTGGAGAGTCTGGCGCAGACCTGCGGCGTCATCACACCGCGGCAGACGGAAGGACCGTTCTTCACGCCGAAGTCCCCGCAGCGCATCTCGCTGCTCGAGGGCGGCGAGAAGACTCGGCTCGTGCTGGTGGGAACCGTGCTGACGCCCGACTGCAAGCCGATCCCGAACGCGCTGCTCGACTTCTGGCACTCGGATGAGCAGGGCGCGTACGACAATCGCGGCTTCCGCTACCGCGGCCACCAGCACGCCGACGCGCAAGGCCGCTACCGGCTCGAGACCATCGTTCCGGCGCAGTACCCCGGGCGCGCGCGCCACATCCACGTCAAGGTCCAGCCCCCGGGCGGACGCATCCTCACCACGCAAATCTACTTTCCGGGCGATCCTGGAAACCGTCGCGATGGCCTGTACCTGCCCGAGCTCGAGCTCAAGAGCGCAAAGGCCGGCGAGGGCACCTTCGATTTCGTCGTCACGGCCTGACCTTGCGCCCGGCCTGGCACGCACTCTTCGCGCCGCTGCCCGATAACGCGAAGGTCCGGCGCGCGCGCGTCGCCAGCGATGAGCTGGCCGGGAAGCCGGAGTCCGCGGCGATCGCGGGATGGGAGAGCGTCTCGGTCGAGCTCTCGGCCGGCGCGGCCGGCCTGCGCCACGCCATGGTGACCATCGACGCCAGCGGCGTGCCGATCTCGGCGGGCGACTGGGTGCTTTACTGCAGCGGCAAGCCGGTCGAGTACGTGCACGAGAACGTCGGCGGCCGCATCCAGCCCAACGGCACCTTCCTCGGCACGCGTTGGCGCAGCGTCGCGGTGGAGGTGCCGGGAAGCGACGAGCCGCAAACGAAGGAGACCACGCAGTCGGAGCCCACCGAGGAGGATATCGCCGGCCTGATGCGCGTGGTGCGCGAGCTCCTCAGCCGCGCCGGGAAGAACCCTCCGAACTAGCGGCGGCCGTCGTACCAGGCGTAGCAGCTCTCGCGGCTGCGCAGATTGCGCCCGCCGAGGAGCAGCGTCTTCAGCATGAAGACAAGATGTTCGCGCTTGGTATACAGGTGCATCTTGCGGTCGCTGGTCCGCAGCGGATGCCGATGCAGGATCACGATCTCGCGCCGCTGCTCGCGCGCCAGGCGCTTCAAGCGCCTGAAGAGGTCGATCTCCTCGCCGGCGTAAAGGTCCTGGCTGAAGCCGCCGAGCCGGCGGAACGCCGCCGCCTCGCAGAAGATGAACGACCCGGCCGCCCAGCGCGCGCGGCGGCTGAGGAAATTCCACGCCGCGATCCAGAGGCGGATCGTCCGGTCCGCGCTTTCGAATGCTACCGTCGCGCCGCCGGCAAGGCAGCCCGAAGCCATCGCCGCCCTTGCTTCTTCAAGTAACTCCACCGTGGGATACGAGTCCGCATCGACGAACAACAGCCAGTCGCCGCTCGCGGCCGCGGCGCCGGTGTTGCGGGCGCGCGCGATCTGGTTCACCGGCTCGAACACCACTGTCGCACCAGCCGCCCGGGCAATCTCGGAGGTGCGGTCGGTCGAGTTGTTGTCGCAGACGATGAGCTCGGCATCCTCGAAGGCCCTCATCGCCTCGCGCATCGCGGCGAGCGTGCCGGCGAGCAGCGCCTCTTCGTTGAACGCCGGTACCACGACCGAGACTTTCACAGCGTCTTCTTGTAGTGGTAGCGCGTCAGCCCCGCGCCCGCCGACTTGTGGGAGGCCGGCGCGTCCGCTTCCTCGCGCACCAGGTGGTAGCCGCTCGACTCGTAGAGGCGCCGCGCGGCGACCTGCAGCTCGGACGTGCTGAGAATCAGCTTGCGGTATCGGGCCTGCCGGCAGAATTCTTCGGCGGTGCCAAGCAGGGCACGCGCGACGCCGCGCCGGCGATGCGCCGCGTCCACCGCCATGCGACGCAACTCGGCCGACGCTTCGTCATGCCGCTCGACGCCGACCATGCCGATCACCTGATCCTCTTCCGCGACCCAGAATCCCTGGCCTTCGCGGCCCAGGTAGTACTCGTCGATCCTGCCAAGCTCGTCGCGGACCGCGGTTTCGACATAGGCCGCGAACTCGCGCTCGAGGGGCGGCGGCGTGAGCTCCTTCATGAAGGCTCGAAAAAGCGCGACGACCGCGGTGCGATCCGCGGGCCGATAGCCGCGGATGATCACCCGCCCTTGGCGTGCTGCTTGACCGCGCCGAGGTTCATCGACCACGGCAACGCCGAGCTGCACCACACCTGCGACTTCGGCGCGAGCTGCGCGCGCTGCCGCACCGTGCCGAGACGCAGGTTGAACATCTGCGGATCGTGCTCCGCCGCCGCCCAGAGGCGCGAGCCGCAATCGGGGCAGAACGCCTGCGCGCGGCGGTTGCCGCTGGCCGCGGTCTTCACGTAGATCTTCGGCTGCCCGTGCAGCTTGAAGCCTTCCTTCGGCACCTGGATGAACGCGACGTAAGGCGAGCCGGAGAGCGTCTGGCAGTCGGTGCAGTGGCAGATGCCCGCCTTATCGGGGTCGGCCTCAGCCTCGAATCTCACCTTGCCGCAGTGGCAGCCACCTTCGATTCGCATGCGGTCTCTGGTTCCCGATTATCGGTCCAGCCGCGCGAAGGCGACCGGGGCAAGGGCGTGGAGCACGATCACGCCGAGGGCCAGCGCGGGCGCCGCCATCAGGAGGAAAAGCAGCGGCAGGACGAGGAAGATTCCGGCCAGCAGCCAGGGCATCGAAGGCGCAGTGCCCAGGTCCGCATCGAGATGCGTCTGCACCAAGCCAGCCACGCGTCCGCGCGCTTTCTTGGCCCGGCGGCCGAGCGATTTCGCCAGCGCGCGACCCTCCAGCCACGAAAGGAACACGTAGCCCTGCACGAACAGGCTTCCGACCAGAACCGGAGGTACAAGCAGCAGCGAGAGCAGCACCATCAGTGGCCGCGTCCCGCCGACGAACATGATGATGCCGAACGCCAGCACCAGGCTCGTCGCCAGCATGAGGCAGGCGGCGGGGACCACCAGCCACATCCTCTCGGTGACGTACTTTTGAAACAGCTCGCTTTGCTGGAAGCGGTTGGCGAGATTCATCGCGTCTTTCAACGGATCGGTAAGCGTCATGGCCGGACCTCCCTCATCAGGATAGTCCAGCATACGAATCCGCGCCAAGATAGCGGCGGAACTAGTTCCGCACCGGGCGCATTCCGTCCTAGATGCAGGAGGTGCGGATCGACGTCACCCGGCCTTGTTTGAACACGACGGCGTTGGGTTTGCGGCTGCGGTCCGCGCAGCGCCAATACCAGGTGTACGTCTTTCCGGCCGTGTTCTCCACCACCTCCTGCCGCGTGGGATTGCCCCAAACCCGCCCCGCCTGCTGGAACGTCACCCGATGCGAAGGCGCATCACCGCGGCCTCCAATTCCCGGTCCTCCGGCGATCTTGTTCATTGCTCCAGCTGCCTGGCGACCCGCTTGCCGTCGAGCACCTCGATCCCGCAAAGGCGCCCGCGGTCGTCGGTTTCCAGGTTTACACCGACCTCGTCGTATAGCGAGAGAGTCTCGAGCTCCCTCCGCTCCAGTGGTTGTGCCGTGAGGTAAAGGTAGGTGGTGTCGGAAAAGTCGTCGTAGGTCCAACGCTGGAGCAGCGCGTCCTTCAATTGCTGGACCAGGTCGCCGCGCCCGAGCTGCAGCAGCGGGCTTTCCATGTCCCAGACGAGGTCGGGCAGGGCTTCGACGAGCTTCATGCCCCCACCTTGCGCAATTGTTTTGAGCGAGCGCTTTTTTTGCGAGTGCGAATAGCCCCAGACGCCGCCGCTCCCAGGAGCCGGCGAAACGTGGGGCATTCCATGTGGCTCGGCGCCGGGCAGACGGCGGCGTGCCGCAGGCCATCCCGCATGGCGCTCAGCTTGCGGATCGTCGCGTCCAGCTCCTGCGCTTTGGCCGCGAGCATCTCCCGATCGATGCTCGGCCGCCCGTCCGGCGCGAACATGCGCGCGATCTCATCGAGCGAGAACCCGGCGGCGGATCCGAGCGCGATCAGCGCCAGCCGTTCCAGCCCGCCGGAATCGAACCGGCGGCGCAGGCCTTGCCTGCCGGTCGAGGCAATCAGGCCCTTCTCTTCATAGAACCGCAGCGTCGAAGCCGGAACCCCGGAGCGCTGCGCTACCTCGGAAATGTCCAAGTGCCTTACCCCTTGACCTCAAGTCGACTTGAAGTGGCACTGTGCAGCTTCCTCTTCTTGGAAGCAAGCAAATGGAGACCTTCATGAACTACTTGGCATGCACTCTTCTCATCGGAACGGGCGCGACGGCGGTGATGGACAGCTGGGCGATCGCCCGGAAGCGCGTGCTCGGCATTCCTTCCCTGGACTATGGCCTGGTGGGCCGCTGGCTCGTCCATATGACGCGCGGGCGCTTCCAGCACGACCGTATTGCCGCGTCGCCGGCCGTACAGCGCGAGCGCCTGATCGGGTGGACCGCCCACTACCTCATCGGCATCGCGTTCGCGGCCGTGCTGCTCGCGATCTGGGGGCTCGACTGGGCCCGCCACCCGACCATCGGCCCCGCGCTGATCGTCGGCATCGGCAGCGTCGCGGCTCCGTTCCTCGTGATGCAGCCCGGCATGGGCGCCGGCATCGCCGCGAGCCGCACCCCGCGACCGGCCGCTGCTCGTTTCCAGAGCCTCGTCACCCACGCGATTTTCGGCCTCGGCCTCTACGGCGCCGGCTGGGTTATCAGTTTGGTGCAGTCGTGAAGACCAGCATGCGCATCCCCAATCGGTTTGCACCGATCCTTTTCGGCGCCTTGCTCTCGGCCATCATGGTCGCCATCGTGTCCGCGGTCGTCCTCGCAATCAACCAGGGGATCCACCACGGATTCCTGTGGCAATGGTTCAGGAGCTGCGTGACGACTTGGCCCGTGGCATTTCCGACCGTGACCCTTGTCGCCCCTTGGGTACGTCGAGCGGTTGGTCGCCTGACCGCTTAGATAGCGCTCAGTCGCTCGCGCATCAACGCGGTGTCAGTCCGGTTTAGGGCGAACAAAAAGATGCACATGTGTAGATCCGTCAGACGCCGGTATTTCTTTGACCTCAAGATAAGGTTGCTTTCTGACCAGTTCGCCGAGCTTTGGACACCCGTAATTTCGGGAATCGAAGGATGGGTTGTTCATCACAATCATCGACCCAACGCTAGAAAGTGCGGACCATCCGTCTTCGCGAGCGGAGGCGTCGATGGCCGTGCGCAGCATTGGTTCTAAGACAGCGACTAGTGGGCCCTCCTGGTCCGTTGGCACTTCCTGTGGTTTGAGGATTTCGGTGTATATGAACTTGTCGCACGCAGCAACGAAGGGGTCCGGAGTCTTCTTTTCGCCGAAGCCGTAGACCGATAGCCCCGCCTCTCGAATGCGAAGTGCGAGCCTAGTGAAATCACTGTCCGACGATACCAGGCAAAAGCCATCCAAGTGGCCGGAGTGCAGAAGATCCATGGCCTCGATGATCAGGCAGGAATCCGTAGCATTCTTACCTGTGGTGTATGCAAATTGCTGTACAGGCTGAATTGCCAGCTTATGTAATACCTCCTTCCAGCCTTTCAGGTTCGGTGTCGTCCAATCGCCGTAAGCACGCTTGACGCTTGCTGTTCCATATCGCGAGACCTCCGCCAGCAGCTCGTGAATTCCGGATGACGCGGCGTTGTCTGCATCAATGAGTACTGCCAGTTTTACAGGGCTTGAAGATGCCATAGCGTCCATTTGGGAAAGCGGCCTAACGTTCGCGTTTTGCCGTCGGTCAACAACGGGCTGTTAGCCGGCAAACGACCTAATTGCGATAACAATCTGGACGGTTACCAGAATGAGCATTGCCGCCGTTAACCAAGTGATCGTCTTGGTGAGCCGGACCATCTGCCGTGTTTGGTCTTCAGCGGCGGCGTTGAATCGCTTGATGGTCTCATGCAATTCGCGAGTCGCATTACTGCCTGACCATTCACCTAACGGTATCCCGCTGTTCGCTTGAGCCATGTGCTCCCCTAAATTGCCGGCTAACGTGAAACTCAGAATTATTCCGCCTATCTTAGCTGGCGAGGCGGGTGCGGCTGCCGACATTGCCCTGAATCAAAACTTAGAAGTGGTTGCGAGCCATCCCCGCCGGGATAGGCGGATAGATTAGGAGCACTCGATTGATTCGGTTCGCGAATCATCGGGTCGCTTGGACACGAAGGCAAAGCTGCGGGTGAAGGACCGCTCGAGGAGCAGTCCGGCTACTGACTGCTACGCGGCTTGGCGCTGGCGGAGGAGGGGCTCGATCTCGGCGGCGGGGCCGGCGGGGGCGAAGAGGTCGCCCTGACAGATGCGGCAGCCGGCATCGGCGAGGAATTCGCGCTGTGCCTTGGTTTCGACGCCTTTGGCGACGACCTCGAAGTTCAGGCCGCGGGCGAGGCCGATGAGGGCGCGGGCGAGGCCGGCGCGGTCGCTGTCGTGCGGCACGTTGGAGAGCAGGCTGCGGTCTATGCACACGGCGCTCGCGCGCAGCTTCTGGAGCATCGGCAATGAGGCGTAGCCGGTGCCGAAGTCGTCGACGCTGAGGCGCGCGCCGCTGGCGGTGATCTCGGCGAGGCTGTACTCGATCGACTCCGCCAGCTGGCGCACCGCGGTTTCGGGAATCTCGATCAGCAGGGACTCGGGCGGCAGGCCGCTTTGCTTGAGCGCCGCGCGCACCTGCTCGCCGAGGCGGTCGTTGCGCAGCTGGCGCGCAGTCATGTTGACCACCACGGAAAGCGGGCGGATGCCGGCGTCGATCCAGCGCCGGCCCTGGATGCAGGCTTCGCGCAGGGTCCAGGCGCCGATGGGGCCGAGCAGGCCGGTATCGTCGGCGATCGGCAGGAAGGCCTCGGGCGTGAGCACGCCGTGCCGCGGATGGCGCCAGCGCAGCAGGGCTTCGGCGCCCACGAGCTGGTGGGTGGCGATGTCGATGCGCGGCTGGTAGACCAGGAACAGCTCGCTGCGCTCGATGCCGGCGCGCAGCTCTTCGGCGAGCTCGGCGGCGGCCGCGGCGGAGTCGTTGAGCACGCCGGAGAAGAACTGGTAGCCGTTGCGGCCGAGCTGTTTGGCGCGGTACATGGCGTGGTCGGCGAAGCGCAGCAGGGTGCCGACTTCGTCGCCGTCTTGCGGCACGCAGGCGATGCCGATGCTCGCGCCGGAGCTCACTTCGTGCTCGCCGACCTGGCAGGGCTTGGAGAGCTCGGCCAGCAGCTTCTGCGCCACCGCGGCGGCTTCGTGCGGCTCGGCGATGTCCTGCAGCAGCACGCAGAACTCGTCGCCACCGATGCGCGCGACGAAGTCGTCGCCGCGCACGCTGGCGCGCAGGCGCGAAGCCATCACCTTCAGCAGGCCGTCGCCGACCTCGTGGCCGAGGGTGTCGTTCACCTGCTTGAAGTTGTCCATGTCGAGGAACAGGAACGCCGCGGTCTTGTCGTGCCGCCGGGCGTGCGCCACGGCCTCGCGCGCGCGGTCGGCGAACATGGCGCGGTTGGGCAGGCCGGTGAGCGTGTCGTGGTGCGCGAGGAACTCGAGCCGGCGCGCGTCATGCTGCAGCTGGACTGCGGCGAAGCGCAGGTCCTCTTGCGCGCGCTTGAGCGCGGTGACGTCGTTCGCCAGCATGTAGAAGCCGAGCACCTCGCCCGCCGCGCCGAGATGCGGCACGCACGAGGTGTGCATGGTGCGGCGCCGCCCGTTGTCGGTGGAGGTGAACTCGAACTCCACCGTCTCGCCGTCGATGCAGCGCTCGATGTCCTGGCGCATGCGGCCATACGCCTCTTCGCCAAACACCTCGGCCACGGTGCGGCCGATCATCTGCTCGTGCGCGATACCGAACCACGCATCGTAGGTGCGATTGCTGAAGCGATAGCGCTGGTCGCGGTCGACGTAGGAGATCAGCGCCGGCACGTTGTTCGCCACCAGACGCATGCGCTCTTCGCTCTGGCGCAGCGCATCTTCAGCGGCGACTCTTTCCTGCATCGAACGGCGCGTCATCAGCACCGCGGCCGCGAGCATCAAAGCCGCACCGGCGACAAGGGTATGGAGGATCAATTCCTTTGGCAGCTCGCCCGCGCCGGCCAGCCAGACGCGCAGCGCATCGGCGATCTCGGCCCCGGCCGTGAGGATGAGGAGCACCGCGCCGACGATGATCAGCAGTGGCGCCAGGAAGGGCGGACGAGGCATTGCCAATGATCGCGCCTGCCTGCCATGCGGGGCAACGCTTTTATCCGTCCGGCGCTGTCGCGAAATCCCTTAACCTAGCGTCACCGCTTCTCTACGAGGGGCGGGCCGGTGTTTATAATGCGCCCCCTATGACTTACATCGTCACCGAAGACTGCATCAAGTGTAAGCACATGGACTGCGTCGAGGTCTGCCCCGTGGATTGCTTCTACGAGGGCGAAAACATGCTCGTCATCCATCCCGACGAGTGCATCGACTGCGGCGTGTGCGAGCCGGAATGCCCGCCGAAAGCCATCCTGCCGGACTCGGACGGCAAGGCGGAAAAGTGGCTCAAGCTCAATGCCGATTTCTCGGTGAAGTGGCCGAACATCACCCGCAAGGGCACCCCGCCGCCGGACGCCGACGCCTGGAAAGAGGTGCCGGACAAGTTCGCCAAGCATTTCTCCCCGGAGCCCGGCAAGGGCGAATAAGGCTTTGGAGCTGACGGCCGAGGAGCGCTCCATCCTGGCCGGCTCCCGCGGCGAGGCCCCGCGCCGGGCGCTCGAGTACCAGATCGAGGTCGGCCGCTTCTGGGGCGCCAAGCGCCTTGTACCAGTCACCAACGTCCACATGATGGGCGACATCGAGGTGATGGGTGACGGCGGCCTCGAATACCTGCGGGCGCAGGAAGCGTTGGGCGCGCGCTGTGTAGTAAGCGCCACGACAAACGCGCGCTGCATCGATTTCGGGCACTGCGATCGCCTTGGCCAGGACGCCCGCGAGGTCGCCAAGGAGCGCGAGCTGATCCAGGTTCTGCGGCGCATGGACGTGGTCACGACCGACACCTGCATCAACTACCAGACGGTCTATCAGCCGCACCTCGGCGAGCACGTCGCCTGGGGAGACACAGGGACGGTGATCTATGCCAATTCCGTGTTCGGCGCGCGCTCGAACTTCGAGTCCGGGCCGGCGGCGCTCGCGGCGGCGATCACGGGCCGCACCCCCGCGTATGGGTTTCATCTCGAAGAGCACCGCCGCGGCAGCTTCACCGTCGAATTGAAGGCGAACCTCCCTGACCTCGCCGACTGGGGCGCGGTCGGCAAGCTGATCGGCGAGACGCACCAGGACTATTTCGCCGTGCCGGTGTTCCACGGCTATCACCGCACCCCGACGGCCGATGAGCTCAAGCATCTCGGGGCAGCGCTCGCCAGCTACGGCTCGATGGGGATGTACCACTTCGTCGGCGTGACCCCCGAAGCACCGTCGATTGAAGCTGCTCTGGGAAACCGCGCTCCCGATGAGCGCGTGGCGATTTCCGATCGCGAAATTCAAAACGTCTATGAGAGCTACAGCCTGGGCGACGGCGACGCGCGGCTGGTGGTGTTCTCCGGACCGCAGCAATCGCTGTTCGAGATGAAGGCGCTGGCGGATCTTTTCCGGGGGAAGACGGTGAAGGCGGGGTCGAGCTGCTTCGTCACCACCAACGGCGCGGTGCTGGCGCAGTCGCGCGCCCTCGGTTACGCGAAGACCCTCGAGGACGCGGGCGTGACCATCCTCGAAGGCGTGTGCTTCTACATCCTGCAGAATCTGTCGCCGATGCGGCAGGCCAACCGCTGGACCAACATGGTGTCGAGCTCGGCGAAGATCGTGAACATCATCGGCGCGCACCGCTTCAACACCATCCTGCGGCGCACCGCCGATTGCGTGGAGATCGCGTGCAGCGGACGATTGAAGTAACGCGCGCGTTCGGCCCGATGGTCGAGGGCGAGGCGCTGGTCTCGGAAGAGGGCTTCTCGCCGCGCTACGACCTCGACCGCTGGACCGGCCTGATCACCAAGCCCGGCCACAAGCTCGAGGGCTCGAGCATCGTCGACAAGGTGTGCTTCTTTCCCAGCGCCAAGGGCGGCATCGCCGCCGGCTGGGCGTTCTACGACATCAAGTGGAAGAAGATCGCGCCGAAGGCGTTCGTCTTCGGCGTCACCAACCCGGTGATGGTGCAGGGCGCAATCTTCGCCGGCATTCCGATCACGGCGGGCTGGAACCCGCATCCGCGCACGCTAGTCAAAACGGGTGATTGGGTGCGCGTAGACCCTGCGCGCCGACTGATTGAGGTCGTATGAAGCAGATCATCGCGTTGGCGCTGGCGGCCCTGGTCGTCGGCTGCGCCACTGAAGGCAGCGGCCTGGTGCCGGGCCAGTCGACCGCGGCCGACGTGGAGGCGCGCATGGGCCCGGCGGCCGAGAAGCGCCGGCGCCCGGCGGGGAAACGGTCTACTACTACCCGCGGCTGCCTTGGGGGTATGCCACCTACGCGGCGCGCATCGCGCCCGACGGGCGGCTGGTGGCGATCGAGCAGCGCCTGACGGAGGAGAACACCGAGCAGCTGAAGGTTGGCGCCACGCGCGCCGAGCAGGTGCGCGACCTGCTGGGTCCACCGTTCGAGCCCATGCACCAGAGGCTGAGCGGCAAGGACCTGTGGACCTATCCGATGCGCATCCCCGGCTATCCGACGCCGCGCTGGTTCCTGGTGCAGATCTCGCCGGAGGGTGTGCTCACCGAGAAGTACTTCATCGACGACCCGAACTATGCGCACCCGGGCTCGCTCCGCCCCCACTGAGCAGCTTGCGCAACTCGGTCTTCAGCACCTTGCCATAGTTGTTCTTCGGCAGCGCCTCGACGAAGCGGTATTCGCGCGGCCGCTTGAAGCGGGCGATGTTGTCTAGGCATAGAGTGTCCAGCTCTGCAGTTTCCACGCTGGATTTTTTAACGATGAAGGCGATGACCTCTTCACCCCATTCCGGATGCTGCCTGCCGACGACCGAGCACTCGGCGACCGCCGGATGGCGCAGCAGCACTTCCTCGATCTCGCGCGGATAGATGTTGGCGCCGCCGGAGATGATCATGTCCTTCGAGCGATCCTTGATGGTGAGGAAGCCTTCCGCGTCCAGGCTGCCGACGTCGCCGGTGTGCAGCCAGCCGCCGCGCTTGGCCTTCGCGGTGGCGTCCGGGTTCTGCCAGTAGCCCTTAAACACGCAGTCCGAGCGCGTCACGATCTCGCCCACCTCGCCGGGCGGCAGCTCGAGGTCCTGGTCGTCAAAGATTTTTACCTCCACACCCGTGCGCGCGTAGCCACAGGTTTCGAGATGGGTACGATTTGCATGCTCCGACTGTGGCAAACCGGTAATCGTCATGGGCGCTTCGCCTTGCCCCAGGAGTTGGAAAAGCCGCGGCCCAAAAAGCTCGATCGCGCGCAGACAGTCGGCGACGTACATCGGCGCGCCGCCATAGGTGATGGTCTTGAGGTTGCGCGGCGTGCGCGCGGCCGGGCTAGCCAGCAGGCGCACCAGCATCGTCGGCGCGGCGAAGAACGAGGCGTTCGGCCAGTGGTCGAGGAGCTCGAAGATCTCCGCGGGCTCGAAGTGCCCGCTTTCCGGAATCACGTTCACCGCGCCGGCGGCGAAATGCGGCAGCCCATAGAGGCCGGAGCCATGTGAGAGCGGCGCCGGATGCAGAGCGCTATCGCCCGGCGCCAACTTGTCGATGTCGGCGAAGTACGCCAGCGTCTGAAACATCATGTTGCGATGGGTCAGCATCGCGCCCTTCGGCACACCGGTGGTGCCGCTGGTGTAAAACAGCCAGGCGACGTCCTCGGGATCCACGTCCACCGGAGTCGCTTCTCCTGAGCCGAGAGCTTCATCCGCGGCAATGCCCGATGGCACCGACGACTGCAAATCGGGTGTGACGAAGCACAGCTTGGCGCCGGAGTTCTCCAGGATGTAGGCGAACTCCTTGGGATGCAGCTTGGCGTTCATCGGTACCGCGGTCATGCCGGCGTGCCAGCAGGCGAAGAGGATTTCGTAGAACTCGGGGCAGTTCTTCATGGCAAGCGCTACGCGATCACCCGGCTTCAGTGAATGCTTTTGGGCCAGGCCGGCGCTGAGGGAGGAAACGCGTGCTGCCATCTCCCGGTACGTGCGCACCGGGCGCTTGCCGAGCGCCAGCGCCGGACGATCAGGCTGCCAGCGGGCGCTGCGCAGCAGCAGATGAACCAGATTCATGCAGTGCGAAAAAGGTGCTGGCGTTGCGGGTGGTCTCGGCGGCGACCTCCTCGGTCGGACGACCAAGGGCGCGCGCCACGGCTTTCAGGATGTGCGGCAGGAACGCGGGCTCGTTGCGGCGCGCCTTGGGCTGCGGTTTAAGGTCCCGCGGCGTGAGATAAGGCGCGTCCGTTTCCAGGAGCAGCCGGTCGCGCGGAATCTCGCGCACCAGCTCGATCAGGTGCTTGCCGCGGCGCTCATCGCAGATCCAGCCGGTGATGCCGACGTACAGGCCGAGATCGAGGTAGGCCTTCAACTCGTTGCGCTCGCCGGTGAAGCAGTGGGCCACGGCCTTCTTAACGCCAAGATTTTTCAGAATCTGAGCGAAGCGCGGATGTGCGTCACGCGAATGCAGGAACAGCGGCATGCCCAGTTCCAAACCGAGCTCCGCCTGGGCGACGAACCATTTCTCCTGGTCAGGGTGCGGCGAATAGTTGCGGTTGAAGTCCAGGCCGCATTCGCCGATGGCCACGACTTTCGAATGAGAAGCTAGCGATCGGAGCCGCGCAATGGTGTCCGGCCCGCAGTCCCGCGCATGGTGAGGATGAACGCCCGCCGTGGCAAAGAGCCAATCAGAGGCTTTTGCCAGTTCCAACGCCGTCTGGCTGTCCTGGACGGTAGTGCCCGTGACGATGATCTGCGCCACGCCGGCCTGGCGGGCGCGGGACATTACTTCGGCGACATCCGTCTGAAACGACGCGTGCGTAAGGTTCGCGCCGATGTCGACCAGCTGCATCGGCGGAGTATAGCTTCAGCTCGCGCACTCTCCCGCGAGCCGGCCGATCTCGCGCAACGCGCGCTCGACACGCTCGGACCACACTTGGCCGATGGAGAGACGCATGCAGTTGCGGTAGCGCTGCGAGGCCGAGAACATCGGCCCGGGCGCGATGGTGATGCCGCGCTCGAGCAGCTTCTCGAACAGCGCGACGCTGTCGCAGCCTTTGGGCAGCTCGACCCAGACGATGTAGGCGCCCGAAGGGCGGGTGACGCGTGTGCCGCGCGGGAACGAATCGGCGATCACACCGCGCGCCGCATCGACCTGCGCTTCGAAGCGCCGGCGCAGCTGGCGCAGCGAGCGCTCGTAGCCGCCGGACTCGATCAGCTCGGCCACCGTTAGCTCGACCAGCTCGTTCTGCCCGCCGCTCGCCACCCACTTGAGCATGCGCACCTGGTCGCCCCACTTGCCGGGCTCGATCCAGCCCACCTTGAGGCCGGGAGAGAGCGTTTTCGAGAACGAGCTGCACAGCATGACGTTGCCAGCGCGGTCGAAGGCCTTCGCAGGTCGCGGCGCGGGAGATTCGAACTGCAGCTCGGCGTAGATATGGTCCTCGATCAGCGGCACGTTCTTCGAGGCCAGCAGCTCCACCAGGCGCTTCTTGGCGACGTCGGACATTGAGGCGCCGATCGGATTGGAGACGTTGGGCATCACCAGCACCGCCTTCACCGGGTGCTCGGCGAGCGCGAGCTCGAGCGCCTCGAGCGAGATGCCGGTGCGAGGATGGGTCGGGATTTCGAGCGCGCGCAGGCCGAGGGTCTGGAGGATCTGCAGGAAGCCGTAATAGGTCGGCGATTCCAGCGCGACCAGGTCGCCGGGCTTGGTCACCGCGCGCAGGCAGATATTGATCGCCTCCATGCAGCCGGTGGTGGTGACCAGATCGCGATGGTCGATGCGGCAGCCCCAGTCGAGCGCGCGGCGCGCCACCGCGCGGCGCAGGCGCTCGGTGCCGGGCGGCAGGCCGTAGCGGCCGAGCGCGCCGCGGTCGCGGCGCGCCACCGAGGAAAGCACGCGGCGCACACGCTCGAGCTGGAACAGCTCCGGCGCGGCGCACGCCGAGCCGAAGGCGACCACGTTCGGGTCCGCGGCGTGCGCGAGCACCGCGTCGGTGAGCGCATTCACCTCGACGACCAGGGCGCGGCGCGGCGGCTTGGACGACTCCGGCTCCCGCATCGTGGCCGCGGGACGCCGCACGTAGTAGCCCGACTGCGGGCGCGCCTCGATGACGCCGATGTCCTCCAGCCGCTGGTAGGCCTGCAAAACGGTCGAGACGCTCACCCGCTGCTGGTGGGAGAGCCGGCGCACCGACGGCACGCGCTCCCCGGCGCGCAGCGTGCCGGCGCGGATCAGCTCGTGGATCTGGTCGGCGAGCTGGTGGTAGAGCGGCGCGGTTTCCAGCATTCGGCAATCCTCGCAAGGCGTCTGTGCTGCTGCCAGACACAGTTGCGCGCGCCGCGGACCATAACAGTCGTCCACGGCGAGCGCTGTGAGGGGCACAGTTTACGGGACGTGATGCTGTTGCGGCGCGCGGGCGCGTCCTACGCTGGCGCCATGGTGTTAAAGCTCAAGGACAAAAGCTTCCTGCGCCTGCGCAGCGCGCGCGGCATGGCGATCGAGGTGGTCGACGGCCGCGTGTGGATCACCGAGGACGGCTACCAGGGCGATCGCTTCCTCGCCGCCGGCGGACGCTACCGGGTATGCGGCGACGGGCTGGTGCTGGTCGGCGCGGAATGCGATGAAACGAATCTTCGACTTCTTACGTAAGGCCTACGCGTTGCGGCAGACGCGGCGCGAGCTCTACGCGATGAGCGACCGCATGCTGAACGACATCGGCCTGCGGCGCGACCAGATCAGGTCGATCCGCGTTTCTTGAGCGTGTCGTGCTCCCCGAGCTTCGGCTCGCGCAAGGTGGGCCGCGCCGGCTCGTGGCGGAAGCGGATCGGCGGCGCGAGATGGCGCCGGCCGTGCTCGTCGCGCAGCAGCTTGTCGCCGGCCGCGTCGAGCGCTTCCGGCAGCGTGTGCACCGGTGCGTAACAGACGTCGAGTTTTGAAAGAAATTCGAGGTTTTCCGCTAGAGACTTGGCCCGGAAAACACCCTCGAGAAACTCCATCACCGCCTTTTGGTGCGGCCCGGGCTTCTCGCACAACGGCGCGAGCTCGAGCCGGCCGAGCGCGCCAAGCAGGTTGCGCACGAACTTCATCTCCTGGCCGCCGAGCGCGAGATGGCGGCCGTCGGCGGTCTCATACAGGCGGTAGAACGCCGAACCGCCGGTGGTGCGCTCGTGCCTCGCGACCGGCTGCCGGTTCTCCGCGAGCGTCGGCCCGAGGATGTTCGCGGTGCCGGCGAGCGTGGCGTCGTACATCGCCATGTCCAGGTAGTCGCCTTTTCCGGTGTACTCGCGGCGAAGGAGCGCCATGAGGATGCCGGAAAGCCCCTGCAGCGCGCAGAGCAGGTCGGCGACGGGGAGGGCGGGAATGGCGGGCTTGCCGTCCTGTCCGAGGTTCAGGCTGATCACCCCACTGAGTGATTCCACCGCAAGGTCGTGCGCCGGCCGGTCGCGCAGGGGACCCTGCTGGCCGAAAGCGCTGATCGAGCAATAGACGATGCGCGGATTGCGCGCGCTTACCTGCTCATAGCTCACGCCGAGGCGCTCGACCACGCCGGGGCGGAAGGACTCGACGAACACGTCGGCGGTCTCGCACAGCTTCAGCAGCGCCTCGCGCTCGTCCGGCTTCTTGAGATCCATCACCACGCTCTTCTTGCCGCGGTTCAGGTTGCGGAAGTACACCGTGCTGTCGCCGTCGGAAAGCCCGAGGTGGCGCGTCGGGTCGCCTTCGCCGGGCGGCTCGATCTTGATTACTTCGGCGCCATGGTCGGCGAGCGCGAGCGTCAGGTAGGGTCCCGGCAGGAACAGCGTCAGGTCGAGGACCCGCAGCCCTTCCAGCTTCATAGTTTCTTCAGCCGATACAGCAGCTCGAGCGCCTCGCGGGGCGTCAGCTCGTCGGGATTGACCTTGAGCATTTCTTCGCGCAACGGGTCGGTAGCCGGTTCCGGCTCTTTTTCGGTTCTTCGCGAAAACAAGTCCTCCTGGTTGCCGCGGGCGAGGCTCGAGTCCTCGAGCAGCTGCAGGTACTTGTTGGCCTGGCGGATCACAGGTTTCGGCACGCCGGCGAGCGCCGCGACCTGCAGGCCATAGCTGCGGCTCGCCGGGCCTTCCTCCACCGCGTGCAGGAATACGACCGTGTCCTTATGCTCGACCGCGTCGAGGTGCACGTTGGCGACTTCCTTGTACTCGAGCGCAAGGCGCGTCATCTCGAAGTAGTGGGTGGCAAACAGGCTCAGCGCCTTGTTCTTGTCAACGAGGTGCTTCGCAATGGCCCAGGCCAGCGCCAGGCCATCGAAGGTGGACGTGCCGCGGCCGACCTCGTCCATCAGCACCAAACTCTTCTCGGTGGCGTTGTGCAGGATGGAGGCGCTCTCGGTCATCTCCACCATGAACGTCGAGCGCCCGCCGGCCAGGTCGTCGGCCGCGCCGATGCGCGTGAAGATCTGATCGATCGGGCCGATGCGTGCCGCCTTGGCGGGCACGAATGAGCCGATGTGCGCCATGAGCACGATGAGGGCCACCTGCCGCATATAGGTCGACTTGCCGCCCATGTTCGGGCCGGTGATCAGCAGGAAGCGACGCAGCGGCGAAAGCCGGCAGTCGTTGGCGATGAAATTCTCGATCTGGGCTTCAACGACCGGATGGCGGCCGCCTTCGATGTCGATGCAGATCTGGTCGGTGAAATGCGGCCTGGCAAAATTCTTCTTCACTGCCAGAGAAGAAAAATTCGCCAGCACATCGCTCTGCGCGATGGCGCGCGCGATCTTCTGCAACGGCGGGAGATGCGCCTGCAGCTCCTCGATCACCTTCTCGTACAGGGATTTCTCCAGCGCGAGCGCGCGGTCGCGGGCGGAAAGCGCCTTGTCCTCGAAGGTCTTCAATTCCGGGGTGATGTAGCGCTCGGCATTCTTCAGCGTCTGCCGCCGGCGATAGTCGTCGGGCACCTTTGTGGTATGCGAGTTCGTGACCTCGATGTAATAGCCGTGCACTGAGTTGTAGGCCACGCGCAGGTTTGGGATCTGCGTGCGTTCCTTCTCGCGTTTCTCCAGTTCGACGAGGAAGCTGCCGGCATCCGTCTGCAAGCGCCGCAGCTCGTCGAGGTCTGCGTTGTAGCCGTCCGCGATGACGCCGCCGTCGATTACGCGGGCGGCGGGTTCTGGGTGGATGGCGCGTTCGAGCAGGCTCAACGCCTCGACCGGCGTTGCAAGATCCAACGCCAGATCTCTGAGCAAGGCAGCAGTATCGGGGAAGGCCTGCCGCAGCTCAGGAAGGAGCTTGAGCGAATCCCGCAGCCCGGAAAGCTCACGCGGCCGCACGCTCTTCAACGCGAGGCGCGCGGTGATGCGCTCGACGTCGGAGAAGCGCCTCAGGATTTTGTGGATCGGGGAATCCTGCAACGCCGTGACTGCGTCATGCCGCGCGGCGAGCGCCGCACGATCCCTCAAGGGATGGTGCAGCCAATGGCGCAGCAGGCGGCTGCCCATGCCGGTGGCGCATTCGTCGAGCAGCGAAAACAGCGTCGGCGCCGGCTCGCCGCGCAGAGTCTCGGTGAGCTCGAGATTGCGCCGCGTGGCGGCGTCGAGGCGCACATGTTCACCGGCACGCTCCGCGCTCACCGCCGTGACGTGCGCCAGCGCCTGGCCTTGCGTCTTGGCGGCGTAGTCGAGCAGCGCACCGCACGCGCCGATCGCGAGCGTCATGTCCTCGCAGCCGAAGCCGGCGAGTGAACCCGCGCCGAGCTGCTTCAGCAGGCGCTTTTTCCCGGCTTCGATGTCGAAGTGCCATTCGGGCAACGTGGTGACCAGGTAACCGTCGAGGCTTGCGTCTTTTCGGATGAGGATTTCCGCCGGGGCTATGCGCCGCAGCTCGTTGTCCAAGGCCTGCGGGGCTACTTCCGCTACGCGCAGCGCTCCGCTCGCAAGAGAGAGCCAAGCCAGGCCGACGGTGGATTTGTCGCGGGAAAGTGCGAGCAAGACATTGTCGGACTTGTCGTCCAGCAGCTCGGAATCGGTGAGCGTGCCGGGCGTGACGATGCGCGTGACCTGCCGGTCGACCGGGCCCTTGGCGGTGGCCGGGTCGCCGATCTGCTCGGCGATGGCCACCGACTGACCCATCTTCACCAGCTTCGCGAGGTACTGCTCGACTGAATGCACCGGCACCCCGGCCATCTTCACGGGGGCGCCGGCCGAGCTGCCGCGCTGCGTGAGCGTGAGGTCGATCAGGCGCGACGCCTTCTCGGCGTCGTCGTAGAACAGCTCGTAGAAATCGCCCATCCGGTAGAACACCAGGATGTCGGGGTGCTCGCCCTTGATGCGCAGGTACTGCTGCATCATCGGCGTGTGCTCAAGGGCGTTGATTTTCGATTGCCTTTCTCAAGCCGCGGTAACTGCCCTAATATTCTCATGCGAAAACAGGAGAGCCAATGAGACGCACGTCGAGGTGGTTGGTAGCGCTGGCAACTACGGTGTGCATGGCGGCTTCGGCAGGCGCGGCCGGGCTGGTGAAGACCGATACCGTGGTCGGCAAGGGCAAGGAAGCCGTACCCGGGAAGACGGTCGATGTCCATTACACCGGCTGGCTGCACGATCCAGCGGCGAAGGACAAGCGCGGAAAGCAGTTCGACAGCTCGCGTGGCGGCGGGCCGTTCTCGTTTCCGCTGGGAGGCGGCCGGGTGATCAAGGGCTGGGACGAGGGCGTGGCCGGCATGAAGGTCGGCGGCAAGCGCATGCTCGTCATCCCGCCCGAGCTCGGCTATGGCGCGCGGGGCGCCGGCGGGGTGATCCCGCCGAACGCGACGCTGGTTTTCGAGGTCGAGCTGCTGGATGTGAAGTAGAAGGGGGTAACAAACGGGGTAACATCGCGCCAGCTTTTCTCTTGCGCGGACACTCCTCGAGGACACCATGGGATACGTAGACACTCAGCTTTTCATCGACGGCAAGTGGCAGCCGCCTGTAGAAGGCAAGACCCTGCCGGTGCTGAACCCCGCGACCGGCAAGGAGATCGGACGCGTGGCCCACGCCGGTCGCCCCGACCTCGACCGCGCGCTCGAGGCGGCGAAGAAGGGCTTCGAGGTCTGGCGCGACATGGTGCCCGCCGAGCGCAGCAAGATCATGCGCAAGGCCGCCGCGCTGGTGCGCGAGCGCGCGGGAGAGATCGCGCCGCTCCTTACGCAGGAGCAGGGCAAGCCGCTCGCGGAGGCCAAGGGCGAAACCCTCGCCGCGGCCGACATCATCGAGTGGTTCGCCGAGGAAGGGTTCCGTGTCTACGGGCGCATCGTGCCGTCGCGCATGAGCGTCACCATCCGTCAGATGGTGATCAAGGATCCCGTCGGCCCGGTCGCGGCGTTCACGCCGTGGAACTTTCCGATCAACCAGATCGTGCGCAAGGTCGGCGCCGCGCTAGCCGCAGGGTGCTCGATCCTGGTCAAAGCTCCGGAGGAGACGCCCGCTGCGCCAGCGGCGCTGATCAAGGCGTTCGCCGACGCCGGCCTGCCGCCGGGTGTTCTCGGCCTGGTCTATGGCACGCCCGCAGAAATCTCGAATTACCTCATCCCGCACCCGGTGATCCGCAAGGTCACCTTCACCGGCTCGATCCCGGTCGGCAAGCAGCTCGCCGCGCTCGCGGGCCAGCACATGAAGCGGGACACCATGGAGCTTGGCGGCCATGCGCCGGTGATCGTGTGCGAGGACGCGGACATCGGGCTCGCCGTGAAGGCGGCGGGCGCTGCGAAATTCCGCAACGCGGGGCAGGTGTGCATCTCGCCGACGCGCTTCCTCGTGCACAAGTCGATCGCCGGCGATTTCGCGCAGGCGCTGGCGGATCACGCCAAGGGCCTGAAGGTCGGCGACGGCCTCGCGGAAGGAACGCAGATGGGTCCGCTCGCCAACCCGCGCCGCGTCGACGCGATGACCATGTTCACCGAGGATGCGGTGAAGAAGGGCGCGAAGTTGCTCACCGGCGGGCGGCGCATCGGCAATGCCGGCAACTTCTGGCAGCCGACCATCCTCGCCGACGTGCCGAAGGAGGCGAAGATCTTCAATGACGAGCCGTTCGGCCCGGTGGCCGCGATCCGGCCGTTCGACACGCTGGAGGAGGCGATCGCCGAGTCGAACCGCCTGCCCATCGGCCTCGCCGGCTACGCGTTCACGAAGTCGCTGAAGAACTCCGACCTGCTCGCGCGCCGGCTGGAAGTGGGCATGCTCTGGATGAACATGCCGGCGCTGCCGTCGGCCGAGATGCCCTTCGGCGGCGTCAAGGATTCGGGCTACGGCTCGGAGGGCGGCCCGGAGGCGCTCGAGGCGTACCTCAACTCGCGCGCGGTGGTAATTCAGAACGCCTGACGGCGCTTACTCAGCCTTCAGGCCGTTCGCCTTGATGATCTTGGTGTAGCGGGCGATTTCCGAGTTGAGGTAGGTCCGGAATTCCTCGGGCGTGTTGAGGATGAGGTCAACCCCCATCTTGGTCAGCCGCTCGCGGGTCTCGGCATCGCTCAGCACGCGCGCGGCGTCACGCTGGATCCTGGCCACCAGCTCTGGCGGAGTGCCTGCCGGCGCGAGCATGCCGTACCAGGTCGCCATCTCGAAGTCCTGGATGCCGCCTTCGCTCATCGTCGGGATCTCGGGCGCGAGCGGCGAGCGCTTGGCGGTGGTAGTGGCGAGCGCCAGGACTTTGCCGGAGCGCACGTGCGGCAGGGCGACCGGCAGGTTGCCGAACATGATCGGGATCTGGCCGCCGATGGTGTCGGCGATCGCCGGGTTCTCGCCCTTGTACGGGACGTGCGTCATCTTGACGCCGAGCGCGGCGCTGATCAGCTCGCCGGTCATGTGTGGCGAGGAGCCGACGCCGCCTGAGCCGTACGTCAGCGGCTGCCTCCTGGCCAGTTCAATGAAATCCTTGAACGTCTTGGCCGGGAACGAAGGATTGACGATCATCAGCAGCGGTGTGGACCCGAGGAGCGAGACCGGCGCGAAATCCTTCATCGTGTCGTAAGGCGCCTTGCCGTAGAGGGCGGGGGCCACCGCGAGGCTGGTCTGGGGAGAGACGAGCAGCGTGTAGCCGTCCGGCGCAGACTTGGCGACGGCTTCCGCGCCGATCATGCCGCTTGCCCCCGGCCGGTTTTCCACGATCACCGTCTGGCCCCAGGCCTCGGTCAGGCGCTGCGCGAGCGTGCGCGTGAAGATGTCGGTCGTGCCTCCCGCCGCGAGGCCGACGATGATGCGCACGCTCTTGGCGGGATAGGTCTGCGCATGCGACAGCGAAGCCGCGGCGAGCGAGAGCACGAGCGCGGCGAGGGTCAGGATTTTCATGATTGAATTGTGGCATGACATCCGTCGGCATTATCGGGCTCGGCGCGCTCGGCGAGCCGATCGCCGGGTTGTTTCTCAAAGCCGGATTTCCCACCAGCGTGTGCGACGTGCGGCGCGATCCGGTGGAGCGGCTGGCGCAACTCGGCGGCAAGCCATGTGCTTCCGCGGCCGAGGTCGCGCGCCACAGCCAAGTGATCGTGAGCCTGGTGCTGGACGAGGCGCAGACCATGGAGGTGGTGTTCGGACAATCCGGCCTGCTTGGCGAGGTCCGGCCGGGCACCATCCTGGCGATCGGCAGCACGCTCGGGCCCGAGCCGGTGCGCAGAATTGCCCAGGCACTCGCGGCTCGGCGCGCGCATGTGCTCGACATTCCGATCTCCGGCGGCATCGTGGCCGCGCGCGAAGGCGCGCTCAGCGTCATGGCCGGCGGCGAGGACGCGGTAATGGAGCGCGCGATGCCGCTGCTCAAGGTCTTCGCGCGCGAGATCACACGCACCGGCGGCGTTGGTTCCGGGCAGACGGCGAAGCTCGCCCACCAGCTCGTGTTCAGCGCCAACGTGATGGCGCTGCTCGAGGGCCTGGCGCTCGGCACGGCCGGTGGCCTGGAGCCCGGCGTGCTGAAGGAGGTCCTGCGCAAGGGACTTGCCAACAGCGCCGTGCTGCAGGCGTGGCCGGATCTGGGCTCGCGCTGGAAAGGCATGCTCGCGGCGGGCGCGCCGCCGCCGAACCTGCGCAAGGACCTTCACCTGGTGCTGCAGCTTGCGGCAGAGCTCGGCGTGCCGCTGCACATCGCGTCGCAGGCTTCGCGGGTCGCCGATGCCGGCATGGCCACCGGGCACGGCGATTCGCGGCTATAGCTACCGAGAGGGTCGGCCCTCGGGCGCCGGCGTGATTCTAGTGCGTCGCTTGTTCCTGGGCAGCGAATACAGGCGAGCAAACTCATCGGCGGGCATCGGCCGGCCGAACAGGTAGCCCTGCGCCTGCTCGCAACGCAGCAGTTGCAGCAGGCCTGCCTGCTTCTCGGTTTCGACGCCTTCGGCGATGACGGTGAAGCCCAGGCTGTGCGCCATTTCGATGATGGTGCGCACGATGGTGGCGTCGGTCTTGTCGCGCGACATGTCGCGCACGAACGAGCGATCGACCTTGAGCGCGCTGACCGGGAAGCGCGTGAGGTAGGCCAGGCTGGAATAGCCGGTGCCGAAATCGTCGATGGCGATGTTCATCCCGGCGTCGGACAGCGCGCGCATTACGCGGATGGCGTGGTCCGGGTCGTGCATCAACTGGCTTTCGGTGATCTCGAGCTCGATCAGGCCGGGGTCGATGCCCACGGATGCCACCAGCGACTTGATGCGGACATCGAGGGCGGCCTGGCGGAATTGGCGCGCCGAGAGGTTGACCGCGATCGGCACCACCGCGTGGCCGGCGGCCAGCCAGGCCTTCAGGTCCTCGCACGCGCGCCGCAGCACCCAGTCGCCGACCGGGACGATGAGGCCGGTCTCCTCCAGCACCGGGATGAACTCGTTCGGCGGAACCATGCCGCGCTCGGGATGCTTCCAGCGCAGCAGCGCCTCGGCGCCGCTCGGTTGGCGGGTCGCGAGCTGGTACCTTGGCTGATAGGAAAGCGTGAACTCTTCGCGTTCCAGCGCGCGCCTGAGCTCCGAGCCGAGCTGCACCCGGGCGCGCGAGCGTTGATTGATCTCCGCAGTGAAGAACTGGTAGGCATTGCGGCCCGCTTGCTTGGCGCGGTACATCGCCGCATCGGCTGCGCCGATCAGGGTCTCGGCATCAGCCCCGTCCGCCGGAAACGCGGCGATGCCTACGCTGGCGGTGACGAAGACCTCCTTGCCGTCCACTTCGACCGGCGTGCTCAGGCCATCGATGATCTTCTGCGCGATCAAGGCCGCATCTTCCGGGCGCACCAGCTCGTTCAGCACGATCACGAACTCGTCGCCGCTGATGCGCGCCACCGTGTCGCCGGTGCGCACCGCCGATTGCAGCCGCATCGCGATGTGCTTGAGGAGCCCGTCGCCGCCGGCATGGCCCAGCGTGTCGTTCACCGCCTTGAACTCGTCGAGATCGATGAACAGCACGGCCAACGGGGAGTTGCGGCGCTTCGCCTGCACAATCATCTGCGAGAAGCGGTCGGCGAGCAGCGCGCGGTTGGGCAGGTCGGTGAGCGGGTCGAACTGCGCGAGGTAGGCGAGCCGCGCCTCGCTTTCGATGCGCTGCAGCGCCGTCGACAGCACACTGGACGTCGCCTGCAGGAAGTTGATCTCCTCGGCACCGAACGCCGCCATGTGCTTGCAGCAAATGCAAAGCACGCCGCACACTTTGTCGTCGGTGCGTACCGGGACCAGGGCCGCCCTGCGGACATCGCGCGCCCACGGGAACGGCAGCTCGGCGCTCTCCCTCAGCATCAGCCGGCCCGATGCCATGACCTGCATGATCGGATGGGCGTCGTCGCATCGGATCAATTCCGGCTGCAGGTCGCAGGCCTCGCGAGCAACGACGGTGCGGACCGATAGCTGACCCGTGCTGGGGTCGGCATCGATATAGGCGACGGCATCTGGCGAAAGCGCATCGAAGATCGCGCCGGCGGCCCTGGCGACCAGCTCGGCGGGTTCGGATTTGACGACCGCGGACTGGCCGAAACGCGCGAGGTTGCGGAACCGCCCTTCGCTTTCGCGCAGCGCTGTTTCCGCCTCCTTGCTTTCGCGCAACGAGCGGTAAGTGCGCGCCTGCATGGTCGCCAGCCGCACGAGGCGCATGAGCGTCGCTTCGGTCAGATCGCCTTTCTGGAGGAATTCGAACGCTCCGCAGGCGAGCGTGGCATCCCGCAGCTTCGGGTCGAGGTCCGCGGTGATCGCGATCACCGGGCAGTCCGTGGCGTGGACCAGCCTTTCGACTGTGGCGGCGCCGGCCGAGTCCGGCAAGTGCAGGTCCGCCACTACCAGCTCGACGTCGGCTTGCGCGAGAAGCGCGAGCGCATCGGCGACCGTCACCGCGGTGTGCAACTCGACGTCGGCGAACACGATGCGCCGAAGATACGTGCCGACGATCTCGACGCTGATCGGATCGTCTTCGAGCAACAGGATGCGCACCGCGGGGCCGAGCGGCGGTGTGCGCTTCAGGAATTCCAACCCCCGGTTCATCGGCGTCGGCTAGTTTCTGGTTAGTTCTGAGCACTATTTCACCTGCCCAGCCCCTAGATGGCAATAGGGGGGAACCTTAGGACGTCTAGTAAGCTTTGACTAACGAGATGAGCCCGGACGAGCTAATACGGCGGCGCGTGCTGCGCGCGATTGCGCTCAACCGCACGCCAGGGCTGCATTTCCCCGGGAATTTCATCGAGCTATCGTTCGACCGGGTCGCGGGTGGCGATACGCGCGTCTCCTACGAGCCGGGCCCGCACTGCGTGGACGCGCACGGCGCGACCGACATCGGCTCGCTCGCCGTGCTCGCCGATTTCGCGCTCGGCACGGCGGTGCGCGCCGACCTCCATCCGGCGACACGCCTCGCCACGGTCAGCATGACGCTCGAGCTGGCCGCCGCGCCGCGGGCCGGTATCGTCCGCGCGGCCTCTCGCTGCCACGGCTTCGTCGGCGAGGGTGATGGCCGCACCGGCCGTAGTCGCGTGGTCCTCGAGGATTCCGGTGGCGAAATCGGCTACGGCAGCGGCGCCTTCATGGTGCTCAAGCCGCCGCCAGAGCGGACGCTCCACCCGGTGCCGCTGCGCAAGCGCGGGGATGCCGAGCCGGCGCCGCTCGCGGAGCGCGATCTCGCGCCAGACGAGCTGCGCATCCTGCGCCACGCCGACGAGGCTCTCCAGCACGCGGCAAAGAGCAGGCAATCATTCATCCGCCATTTCTGGGGTTTCGTGCCGCAGGCCGCGCGCGGGGCCGCCTCCTGCGTTATGCCGATCGGGCCGCATGTCGGCAACCGCGTGGGGTTCGTGCAGGGTGGCATCCTTCTGGGGCTCGCCGCGGTCACCGCATCAGCGGCGCTGCCGGAAAGCTGGAGGTTGAGCGCGATCGCCGCCGCCTTCATCAGCCCGGGCGAAGGCGCGGCGCTCAAGGCGCAGGCGAATGTCGTGCACCATGGCCGGCGCGTTTCGGTGGTGCGTACCGAGCTGACGCGTAGCGATGGTCGCCGGGTGCTAGAGGTGATGAGTTCTCATGCTGTGAAATGAGGAGCCTGCTACTCCGCGCGCACCCCGGCCTGCTTGATGATGCGGCCCCACTTCTCCGCGTCGGCCTTCATCACCGCGCCGAACTTCTCGGGCGTGCTCGGCATCGGGTCGGCGCCAAGCCCCGAGAAGCGCTCGCGCACGTCCGGCAGGGCGAGGATGCGGTGCACCTCGGCATTGAGCAGATCGATCAGCGGCCGCGGCGTGCCGGCCGGCGCCATGATGCCGTACCAGTTGTTGAACTCGTAGCCGGGGACCGACTCAGCCATCGTCGGCGTGTCGGGCAGGGCGGCGGAGCGCTGCGAATCGGTGACGGCGAGCACCTTCAGGCGGCCGGACTTGATGTGCGACATGGTGACCGGCGCCCCGGTGAACAGCATGTCGACCTTGCCGCCGACCAGGTCGGCCACCGCCGGCCCGCCGCCCTTGTACGGCACATGCACGATATCGATCTTGGTCGACATCTTGAGCAGCTCGGCGCACAGCTGGTTGAAGCTGGCGATGCCGCCGGAGGCAAAATTGAGCTGGCCGGGCTTCGCGCGCGCGAGCGCGATGAGCTCGTTCACGTTCTTCACCGGCAGCGACGGGTTCACCACCAGCACCGTCGCCACGCTGGCGACGAGCGAGATCGGCGCGAGATCGGCCACCGGGTCGAAGCTCATCTTCTCGTACAGGAACTGGTTCATCGCGTGCGAGCTCATCGTGCCCAGGACCAGCGTGTAGCCGTCGGCGGGCGAGCGCGCCGCGGCCTCGGTGCCGATGTTGCCGGCAGCGCCGCCGCGGTTCTCGACCAGCACCAGCTGGCCCCACTTCTCGCCCATCTTCTGCGCGATCACGCGCCCGAGGATGTCGGTGGTGCCGCCGGGCGCCCAGGGCACGATCATGCGTACCGGTTTGGCGGGATAGGCCTGCGCGGCGACTTGCGGCGTGGCAAGCGGGAGGAGGACGAGGACGGCAATGAGGGAAAGTAAGCGCATAAGTCGGAAGATCATAGCAGCGGCGGCGCAGCTCTTCGCGGGACGCTGGCAATCCAAGTGGGACGCGTTGCTGGTGGACCGCAGCATCCCCTTGGAAAAGCGGCTGTCGCGCTTCTACGCCGAGTACCGCGGCAAGATCAAGCGCTCCGAGGCGCGGCTCTGGACGCGCGCCGGCCTCCTTGGCATGCACGGCCCGAAGTTCAGTCGCACGCTGGAAAAACGCATCCTGCTGCCGATCGTGCGCGAGCTCAGGCACGAGGCTGGCGTCAAGTCGAAGCGGCCGGTGAGCAGGAAGGAAATCGAGCTGGTGCAGATGCTGCACGGCGCGATCGCCTTCCCGCATACACGACGCTACATCTTTGACATGAGCGTGTACGGGCCGCTACCCGAGCTCATCGCCATGATGGTGCGCGTATGGCTCCCCGGCGCCATCGCGGAGGTCAAGCGCCTCACTCGACCTTGATGTTGCGCTCGCGCACCACGCGCTCCCACTTCGCGCTGCCTTCGCGGATGATCTTCGCGAATTGCGCGCCGTTGGCGGCGAGCGGCTCGTAGCCCTGCGAGGCGAGGTAATCCTTGAAAGACTGGCTCTGCGCTACCTGCAGCGCCGCGGCCTCATAGCGCGCCATCACCGCCGCCGGCGTTCCCGCCGGCGCGAGCAGGCCGGTGGTGAAGTCGGCTTCCGCGGCAGCCAGGCCGGCGTCCGCGACGGTCGGCACGTTCGGCAGCTGGGCGAGGCGTTGCGGCGCAGTTACCACCAGCGCGCGGATGCGGTTGCCGCGAATATGCGGCAGCATCGACGCCGGCGCGTCAGCCAGGAAGTCCACCCGGCCGCCGATCACGTCGGTGTACGCGCCGCTCACGCCCTTATAGGGCACGTGGGTGAAATTGACCTGCGCCACGACGCCGAGCAGCTCGACCGCCATGTGGGTGAGGGTGCCGGTGCCGCTCGAGCCGAAGGTCAGCTTGCCGGGATTCGCCTTCGCCGCGGCGAGCATGTCGGCGATGCTGGCGCGCTTCGACTCCGCCGAGGTGCCGAATACCAGCGGCGAGACCGAGAAACCGGCG
Organism: uncultured bacterium; assembly: GCA_965233195.1. Taxonomy (GTDB): domain Bacteria; phylum Pseudomonadota; class Gammaproteobacteria; order Burkholderiales; family SG8-39; genus SCGC-AG-212-J23. Next base: position 125,782 of record CBDDSB010000017.1, read on the forward strand.
ATCGGCGCGAGGTCCTTCTGCGTGTCGTAGGGTGGTTTCTGCACGGTGGGAAGAAGCGACAGCGTGCTGGTGGTGGCCGCGAGCAGCGTCAGCCCGTCGGGCGCGCTCTTGGCGACGTAACCCGCGCCCAGTGCGGTGGCGCCGCCGGCCTTGTTCTCCACCACGATGGGTTGGCCAAGGCGCTGCGAGAGCGCGGCGACGAAGGTGCGCGTCACTACGTCCGTGCCAGAGCCGGCGAGCAGCGGCACGATCACGTGGATGGTCCTGTCCTGGGCGCGCGCAGCGCCGAGGGCGCACAGCATGGCAATAAAAACCAGACTTTTCATAGGCAACAACTCCTTGCGTGGTCCAGGAAGCGCTCGACGTAGGCAGCGAAAGAGCGCGCGCACTCGACACGATACGACGGCGCCTCGCCGAGGCGCCACAAAATGATTTCGGCCTTGCCGAGGAGCGTTCGCGTCGCGCTGCCCGGAGTGAAGAAGTCGGGGTGCAGGTCGAGCGGGCAGCCGGCGGCGAGGATCAACGGCGCGCTGTCGCCTTCGACGGCAAATGCGGCATAGCGGTGGCTGACGTCGACCAGCGAATGATGCCGGCCTTCGAGCGCGCTGAAATCCGCCGCATCACCCGCCGGCGCGACCAGCAGCCACTCGTCCGGGCCCAGGCGGGCTGCCAGGCGCTCGCCGTTTCTCGACGCGCGGTTCACCGGCATATCGAGCACGAAGCCCGCCAGGGCCAGTGGTGCGGGCAGCCGCAGCGACCAGCGTGCGCTCCTATCCATTCAGAAATGGGAGTGGGGCGATCTTGGCCGCAGCAAAGCCGCCTGGCGTGGTCGCGTAAACGGTTTCGCCGAAGCGTGCCCGGCCGCCGGCGACCAGCGCCATGGCGATCGAGCGGCCGCAATTCGCGCTGTCGTAGCTCGACGTGACGTGGCCGAGCGCGGTCATCGGGATGCGCTCGCCGGGATCGGCCACCAGTTGCGCGCCTTCGTCGAGCACGAGGCGCGGATCGTCCGTCAGGACGCCGACGAGCTGCTTGCGGTTCGCCGCGCGCAAATCCGGGCGCGCAAGAGAACGCTTGCCGACGAAGTCGCGCTTCGCGGCGCCGATCATCGATTCGAGGCCGAGGTCGTGCGGCGTCACCGTGCCGTCGGTCTCCTGACCGACGATGATGAAGCCGCGCTCGGCGCGCAGCACGTGCATGGTCTCTGTTCCGTAGACCGTGAAGCCGAGCGCCGCGCCGCGCTCGCAAAGCCTCTCCCATAGCGCGGCGCCTTCGCCCCACGGCACGTTGATCTCGCAGCCGACCTCGCCGGTGAATGACGCGCGGAACAGACGACATGGAATGCCCTCGAACATCCCGCTGGCAGCGCCCATGTGGCTCAGGTTGTTCAGGTCCGGGACCAGAAGCTCCGCCCTCGGTCCCTGCACCGCGATCACGGCGTACTGCTCGGTGATGGAGGTCAGGTATACCTGCAGATCGCTCCACTCCGTCTGCAGGTAATCCTCCATGTAGGCGAGCACGCGCGCCGCGCCGCCGGTCGTGGTGGTGACGTGGAAGCGGTCGGGCGCGAGGCAGGCAACGATGCCATCGTCGTAGACGTAGCCGTCCTCGCGCAGCATGAGCGCATAGCGGCTGCGCCCGGGCGCGAGGCGGGCGAAGTCGTTCACGTACATGCGATTCAGGAATTCGCGCGCGTCGCGGCCGACGACCTCGATCTTGCCGAGCGTCGAGGCGTCGAACAGCCCGCCCGTGGTGCGCACGGTGCGGCATTCGCGCCGCACCGCGGCGTGCAGGTCTTCGCCGGCGTGCGGGAATGCGAGCGCGCGTTTCCACTGGCCGACGTCCTCGAACAGCGCGCCGCGCGCGCTGGCCCAGGCATGGGAGGGCGTCTCGCGCACCACGTCGAAGAGCGCTCCGCGGTGCGCGCCGATCAGCGCGCCGAAGGTCACCGGCGTGTACGGCATGCGGAACGTGGTGGTGCCCACCTGCGGCAGCGGACGCTTCAGCGTGTCGGCGACGATGCCGAGCACGGACATGTTGGAAGTCTTGCCCTGGTCGGTCGCCATGCCGGTGGTGGTGTAGCGCTTGACGTGCTCGATCGACTCGAAGCCTTCGCGCAGCGCAAGGGCGATATCTTTCGCCGTCACGTCGTTCTGGAAGTCGACGAATCCTTGCCCGGAAGGTTGCCGAATGGGCGCGAAACGTGTGAGACGCTCGCCGCGTGCCGCACCCGTGCTGCGGAATCCCGGGACTTCGCTTCCCGGCACGAAAGCGTCGATCGCTTCGTCGAAGCGCAGCTTGCCCCGCGCCTGCGAATAGAGGTGCACCGCCGGCGTCCAGCCGCCGTGCATCGCCAGCGCATCGCACGCTATGGTTCTCCTGGAGACTCGCACTGCGGATATGCGCTTGCGTCCCTTGGTGCCGACAATCGTCTGGCCGGTCAACACCTCGACGCCGAGCCCCTGCAGGTCGCGAACCAACGCGACGTGCGGATCCGGGCGCACGTCGATCAGCGTAGTCACCTTCACCCCGGCCTTCAGCATCTCGCGCGCCGCGCCGTAGGCGGAGTCGCCGCAGGTCGCGACCACCACCTGGCGACCCGGCGCGACGCCGTACTTGAGCGCGTATTGCCGCGCGCTGTCGGCGAGCAGGATGCCGGGCCGATCGTTGCCCGCAAAGACGAGCGGACGCTCGTGCGCGCCGGCCGCGGAGACGATCTCGCCCGCACGCACCTGCCACAGCCGCTGGCGCGGCACCTCATCAATATGCTGGAGCATGCCGACGTGGTTGTGGCCGAAGATGCCGAACACCGTGGTGCGCAGGAGAAGGGTGACGTTGCGCCTCTGTTGAAGTTGAAAAAGAAGTTCGTGTACATCCTGAGGCAGGGAACGGCCGCCCCATTGTGCGTTCTCGTCCGCCACGATGACTCGTTGTCCCGATCCCGAAGCTTCGAGCGCCGCTTCCAGGCCCGCGCGTCCGCCGCCTGCGATCAGGATGTCGCAATGCGCATGGCGGTGGTGGTAGCGATCGGGATCGGGCAGCTCCGGAGCGCGGCCGAGGCCGGCCGCAGCGCGGATGGCGGGCTCGTAGAGCTTCTTCCAGAACGAAGCCGGCCACATGAACGTCTTGTAGTAAAAGCCCGCGGGAATGATAGGCGCGAGCACATCCGCCATCGCGCCCAGATCGAATTCGAGCGACGGCCAGTGGTTCTGGGATTCCGCGACCAGGCCGTCGCGCAGCTCCACCATGGTGGCGCGCGTGTTCGGATCCGCTCGTCCGCCCTCGGCCCGCAGCGTCACCAGCGCATTCGGCTCCTCCGAGCCGTGCGACAGCACCCCGCGCGGACGGTGGTATTTGAACGAGCGTCCGAGCAGGATGCGCCCGTTGGCGAGCAGCGCCGAAGCCAGCGTGTCGCCGGCGTAACCGGTCAGCGCCTCGCCATTGAAGATGAAGCGAAGCGGCTTGCTTCGATCCACACAGCTCCCCCCCGCGAGCCGCATCAGGGTTTTTCTCCAACCTTGTACGTTTTCTGAAACCGATCACTGACCGTGTCGCGCACCGCGTTGAACCAGCGACCGCAGCCGTGGACATGCAGCCAGCGCTCGGCGTGCGGGCCCTTGGGGTTATTGCGGAAGAACAGGAAGCTCGCCCAGCGGTCGTCGGTGAGCTGCGAAGGATCGGCCGCGCGCGCGATGTGCGCCTCGCCACCACCCCGAAACTCGATTTCGGGACGCTCGCCGCAGTACGGGCACCGAATGAGAAGCATCTAATGCGCGACCGCGGCAGCGGCTGCTTCGTCGATCAGTCTTCCGGTCACGAACCGCTCGAGGGTGAACGGCGCGTTGATCGGGTGGCACTTGTCGTGCGCGATGGTGTGCGCGAACACGTGGCCGGAGCCCGGCGTGGCCTTGAAGCCGCCGGTGCCCCAGCCGCAGTTCACGTACAGCCCCTTCACCGGCGTCTTGCCGATGATCGGCGAGCGGTCGGGCGTGACGTCGACGATGCCGCCCCAGTTTCGCAGCATGCGCAGGCGCGTGAAGATCGGGAACAGCTCGCAGATCGCCTCGAGCGTGTGCGTGGCGATGTGCAGCCCGCCGGTCTGGCTGTAGGAGATGTACTGGTCGGTCCCCGCGCCGATCACCAGCTCGCCTTTGTCGGACTGGCTGATGTACGCGTGCACGGCGTTCGACATCACTACGCAGGGCAGGATCGGCTTCACCGGCTCGGATACCAGCGCCTGCAGCGGAAAGCTCTCGATCGGCATGCGCAGGCCGGCGCGACCCATCACCACGCTGGTATGACCGGCGGCCACCACGCCGACCTTCGGCGTGCGGATTGACCCGCGCGTGGTCTCCACGCGCTCCACGGTGCCGGAGTTGTCGGTGCGGATGTCGAGCACCTCGCAGTTCTGGATGACGTCCACGCCGAGCGCATCCGCGCCGCGCGCATAACCCCAGGCCACCGCATCGTGGCGCGCCACGCCGCCGCGCCGCTGCAGCGCCGCGCCGACGATCGGGTAGCGCGCGCCCGGATCGATGGAAAGCGGCGGACAGAACTCGCGCGCCTGCTGCGGCGTGAGCCACTCGTTGTCCACGCCGTGCAGCCGGTTGGCATAGATGTGGCGCTTGAAGGATTGAACGTCGTGCGTGTTGTGCGCGAGCATCATCACGCCGCGCGGCGAGTACATGACGTTGTAGTTCAGCACCTGCGAGAGATCCGCCCACAGCTTCACCGCATGGTCGTAGAGCTGGATGCTTTCGTCGTAGAGGTAGTTCGAGCGGATGATGGTGGTATTGCGCCCGGTGTTGCCGCCGCCGATCCAGGCTTTCTCCAGCACCGCGATGTTGCGCATGCCGTGCTCGGCGGCGAGGTAGTACGCGGTGGCGAGCCCATGGCCGCCGCCGCCGACGATGATCGCGTCGTAGGCCGGCTTCGGCTCCGGATTGCGCCACGCCCGCTGCCAGTGGCGGTGATAGCTGAAGGCGTGGCGGATGAGACTGAGGATGGAGTACTTCGTCATCAGATGGCATAGTGTGGCATGGCAAAGAAGATGACGAAGCGTGAGGCCGCCTCGGTTTCGTGGCGGCCGACGGTGGCGGGAAGCCACTACGCGGTTTCCAGCGGGCACTATCTCGCGACCGCGGCAGCGATGCGTGTACTGGATGCGGGCGGCAATGCGGTGGACGCCGGCGTGACCGCCACCATGGCGCTTTCGGTGCTGCAGCCCGACATAGTTTCCTTCGCCGGCGTTGCGCCGACGCTGGTCTACCTCAAGGCCGAAAACCGCGTGATCTCGCTCGCGGGCCTTGGCTACTGGCCCGCCGCCACCGATGTGGCACGCCTGCGCGCCGAGGGCGGAAAGAGCGTGCCCGAGGGCATCCTGCGACAGGTGCTTCCCGCCGCGCCGGCGACACACATCGAGGCGCTGCGGCGCCTCGGCACGCTCAGCTTCGAGCAGGCGGTGACGCCGGCATATCAGCTCGCGCGCGACGGCTTCTACGTGTACCCGGAGCTGCGCGACTCGCTCGAGATCCACGCCGCCGAGATCGATCGATATAAAGAGAACGCCGCCATCTTCCGACCGGGCGGCCGCACGCCCGCGGTGGGCGAGCGGCTCAAGCAGGCCAATCTCGCGCGCACCCTCGAGCGCATGATCGAGGCCGAGCGCAAGGCACCTGGCGACCGCGCGGCGAAGCTGCGCGCCGCGCACGACTGCTTTTACAAGGGCTCGATCGCCGACGACATCGCCGCCTATCACCGCAAGCACGGCGGCTTCATGACCAAGGAAGACCTCGCGGGGTTCGAAGCGCCGGTCGAGCCCAGCATCTCGGTGCGCTACCGCGGCTTCGAGATCCACAGCTGCGACGTCTGGTGCCAAGGCCACGTGCTGCTGCAGACGCTGAAGATGCTCGAGGGCCTGGATCTCAAGGCGCTCGGCTGGAACTCGGTGCGCTACCTCCACACCATTTCCGAGGCGATGAATCTCGCCTTTGCCGACCGCGAGGCCTATGTCGGCGACCCGAAGTTCATCGACGTGCCGATCAAGGAGCTGCTATCGGCCGAGTATGCGGCCAAGCAGCGCGCGCGCCTCGATGCGGGCAAGGCGTTCGGGCGCATGCCGGATCCGGGTTTGGGAGGGAAGAAGCTCAGAGCGAAACCCTCCAGAGGTGAAGTCGCTATTGCGCCCGATACGATCTACTGCGCCGTGGCCGACAAATACGGCAATGCCTACTCCGAGACGCCGTCCGACACGATGTACGACACGCCGATGGTGGAGGGCCTGGGCTTCGCGCCCTCGGCGCGCGGCACGCAGGGGCGCCTCGAGCCTGACCATCCGCTGTTCGTCGAGCCGGGCAAGCGCCCGCGCCTCACCCCGAACCCGGCGCTCGCGCTGCGCGACGGCGAGTTCGCCATGGCGTGGGGCACGCCGGGCGGCGACGTGCAGTGTGGCGCCATGCTGCAGGTGTTCCTCAACGCGACCGAGTGGGGCCTGAGCGTGCAGCAGGCGATCGAAGCGCCGCGCGTGGCGTCGTTCAGCTTCCCGAACTCGTTCTCGCCGAACGCTTACTTCCCGGGCCGCCTGTGCATCGAGAGCCGTTTTCCGGAGGAGACCGTCGCCGCGCTCGAGAAGCTCGGCCACGACGTCGAGCTCTGGCCGGAGAAGTCGTGGAGCATGGGCGCGGTGTGCGCCATCCTGCGCGACCCGTCCACTGGCCTGCTGCACGCGGGCGCCGATCCGCGCCGCCCCGGCTACGCGCTGGCCTGGTGACGATGATTTTCTACGAGCCGCAGAGCCGCGACCGCAGCCTGTTTCCGCACGATCCATTCAAGGCACTCGTCACCCCGCGCCCGATCGGCTGGATCTCGACCGTCAGCGCGAAGGGCGACCTGAACCTCGCGCCCTACAGCTACTTCAACGCCTTTTCCTCCAATCCGCCGATCGTCGGCTTCTCCAGCGAGGGCGAGAAGGACTCGTCGACCTTCGCCATGGAGACCGGCGAGTTCGTGTGGAGCATGGCGACCTGGGACCTGCGCGACCAGATGAACGCCAGCGCCGCGTCGCTGCCGCGCGGGCAGAGTGAATTCGCGCACGCGAAGCTGGATACGGCGGCCTCGCGCTTGGTGCGGCCGCCGCGCGTGGCTGGCTCGCCCGCGGCCTTCGAGTGCCGCGTCACCGAGATGGTGAAGCTGAAGGACGTCGATGGCAGCGACAGCGGGCGCCGGCTGGTCCTCGGCCGCGTGATCGGGATCCATGTCGATGAGCGCTTCGTGCGCCAAGGCCGGATCGACAGCGCGGCCATGCGGCCGATCGCCCGCGGCGGCTACGACGAGTACAGCGTGGTCGAGCAGGTCTTCACCATGCCGCGACCGGCTTAGCGCTATCATCGGGACCATGTCCGTCCATCCCCTCGTAACCCCCTCTGCCGATCCCGTGCGGCAGGCCAAGGTCCATCTCGCCGCCGCGCACCGCCTCGCCGTGCTGCACGAGCTCGACGAAGGCATCGACAACCACTTCACCGTCACCGTGCCGGGCCACGAGGATCGCTACCTGATCCTGCCCTTCGGCCTGCACTGGTCCGAGGCGCGCGCCAGCGACATGATCGTGTTCGACGAGTCGGGGGCGACGCTGGAGGGAGAGGGCGTGGTCGAGCTCTCGGCGCAATGCATCCATGCGCCGATCCATCGCATCTGCGGCGCGCGCGTCGTGCTGCACACGCACCAGACCTGGGCGCTGGCGCTCAACATGCTGAAGAACAATCGGCTGTTGCCGGCGAGCCAGACCGCGGCGTTCTACCACGGGCACATCGCGTACGACGACACCTACATGGGAACCGCGGACTTCCCGGAGGAGGGCGAGCGGCTCGCGCGCCTGATGGGCGACAAGCACATCGTGTTCATGAAGAGCCACGGCGTGCTGGTCACGGGCGCAACCGTGGCGCAGGCGTATCGACGGCTCTACAAGCTCGAGCGCGTGTGCCGTGCACAGATCCTCGCGATGTCCAGCGGGCAGCCGCTGGAAGTGCTGTCCGAGGAAATCGTGGCCCAGGTGCAGGCGCCGCCGGTCAACGACCGCCACCCACGCGCCGAGCGCGAGCGCCTGTTTTTCGAAGCGATGATGCGCATCCTCGACCGTAAGATGCCCGGTTACGCGGAGTAGCGCATCAGCGCGCCGGGGGCGGCGCGGATCTTGCTCCTGTCAGGTAGTACCTCACAACCATAGGAGGATCTACCATGACGTTCAAAACCCTAATTGCAGCAGCGGTTGCCGCAGCTTTTGCGCTGCCTTTCTCGGCGTCGGCAGCGGGCGACAAGGCGGACAAGGCCGCCGGCACCAGCACTTCCGGTTCGGCCAGCGCGGGCGGTACTTCCGGCTCGGCCGGCGACAAAGCCGCGAGCGGCGCGACCAAGTCCGACGGCGGCGCCGAGGCGATGTTCAAGTCGCTCGACAAGAACAACGACGGCTTCATGTCGAAAGAGGAAGTCAAAGGCACGCCGCACGACAAGGACTTCAGCAAGCTCGACAAGAACAACGACGGCAAGCTTTCGCGGCAGGAGCATGCCGCCGCGCCGGAGCATTCGGGTGCCGCATCCGGCAGCTCGGCTAGCTCGGGCAGCACGGCTGAGAGCAAGAAACCGGATAGCAGCAGCAAACCGGCAGAGGGCAGCAGCAAGCCGGCAGAGAGCAGCAGCAAGCCTAAGTACTAGCGCCTTACGGGCGAAGCGCCTCGAGCAGCGTCGGAAAGATTTTCGGCGTAGCGCAGGCGACTTCGCCCGATTCGAGGAAGCCGGACTCGCCGCTCAGGTCGCCGACGAGTCCGCCCGCTTCCTGGATGAGGAGCGCGCCGGCGGCCATGTCCCATGGCGAGAGGCCGAGCTCCCAGAACGCGTCCAGCCGGCCGCACGCCACATAGGCGAGGTCGAGCGCCGCGGCGCCCGCGCGGCGCACGCCCGCGCATTTCTGCATGATGTTCTTCAGCTGGTTCGAATAAAGATCGATGCGCGCGCCTTCGCGGAACGGGAACCCCGTGCCGACCAGGGCTTCACCCAGGCGCAGGCACTTTGAGACGCGGACGCGGCGGTCGTTCAGGTACGCGCCGCTGCCTTTCGAGGCGGTGAACAGCTCGTTGCGGTTCGGGTCGTAGATCACGCCGTGCGCCAGCTCGTCGCGGCGGCGGATGGCGATCGACACGCAGTACTGCGGAAAGCCGTGGATGAAGTTGGTGGTGCCGTCCAGCGGATCGATGATCCACTCGTATTCGGCAACGCCGGCCACCGCGCCCGATTCCTCGGCCAGCACCGCGTGGTCGGGATACGACTTGCGCACGATCTCGAGGATCGCTTCCTCGGCGGCGTGGTCGACGCGCGTGACGAAATCGTTCTGCTGCTTGGCGCGCACTTCGAAGCCCGCGCCGTCGAGCGTGGCGCGGTTGATGACCGAGCCGGCCTTGCGCGCGGCGCGCACGGCGATGTTGAGCATGGGATGCATGGGGCGCGTATTCTAGACGGGCAGCGGTATGAATTCCCCGTTATCGAGGTCCGGCAGCTTCATGCGGCCGGCGCGCCAGTCGGCCTTCGCCTGCTCGATGCGCTCGCGCGAAGAGGAGACGAAGTTCCACTCGATGAAGCGCTCCCCGAGCGGCTCGCCGCCGAGCAGCATCACCACCGCATTGGTTAGGGGACGCAGCGGCGACACCCCGCCGGCTGCGAACACCGCCATCTGCCCCGCTTCGATGCGCTGCCCGTCGACCTCGATCGCGCCCGAGGCGACGTAGGCGGCGCGCTCCGCATACTGTGCCGGCAGCTCGGCGCTCGCGCCTTGCGCGAGCTCGCAATGCAGATAGAACAGCGGCGAATGCACCGGCACAGGCGATTTTTTGCCGAAAGCCTCGCCCGCAATCAGCCGCACGTTTTCATCCAATTGAACCGCCAGGTGATGCGAGAACGCCGGGTCGGTCTCCTCCAACTCGCGCGGCAGGGCGACCCAGGCCTGGATGCCGTCCATGCGGCCGCCTTCGCGGCGCGCGCGCTCGAAGCGCTCGGAGTGCGTGATGCCGCGGCCGGCGGTCATCCAGTTGACCTCTCCCGGCCGGATCGGTTGCTCGGAGCCGACGCTATCGCGATGCATGATCTCGCCGTCGAACAGGTAGGTGAGGGTGGCGAGGCCGATGTGAGGATGGGGCCGCACGTCGACCGAGCGCGGCAATCCGGCGGGGAAATCCACCGGCCCCATGTGGTCGAAGAACACGAACGGCCCGACCATGCGGCGCTTGGCAAACGGCAGCACCCGGCCGACCTCGAATCCGCCCAGGTCGCGCCGGCGCTGGCTGATGACGATTTCGATCATGGTAAAACCCTCTGCATCATGCCGCAGATCCGCATCGTGTTGTGCCGCCCGAGCCATCCCGGAAACATCGGCTCGGCCGCACGCGCAATGAAGACGATGGGACTCACCGACCTGCGCCTGGTCGCGCCGGAGCGCTATCCGGCAAAGGAGGCGCAGTGGATGGCGACCAACGCTGGCGACGTTCTGGAAAAAGCGGCGGTTTACGAGAACCTGGTCGATTCAATCAAAGACTGCACCGCGACCTTCGCGCTCTCGGCGCGCGGACGGGAATGGTCGCCTCAGGTGCTCGACGTGCGCACTGCCGCCGGGCAGGCGACGCAGATCGACGGTGCGGTGGCTTTCGTTTTCGGCAACGAGACCGCCGGGCTCACCAACGACGAGATGTTCGCCTGCCAGTACCTGGTGCATATTCCGGCGAGCAAGGAGTTCAGCTCGCTTAACTTGGCACAGGCAGTCCAGGTCGTCGCTTACGAGCTACACATGGCCGTCGATCCAGCGATGCCCTTCGCCCGAACGGAGAAGCGCGCCACGGTTGCGGACCTCGAAGGCCTTTATGCACACTTGGAGGAGGCGGCGCTGAAGAGCGGCTTCATGGCTCCCACGTCCCGCCTGCGCGAGCGGTGGCGGCGGTTGTTCTCGCGCGTGCCGGCGATCGAGCGCGAAGAGGTCAACATCGTTCGCGGCCTGCTCAAGGCGCTGCTGAGTAAATGGAATAGTTGAACGATTTAGTCGGGAAAGAATAGAATCCAGCCAATGTTCCGGACACTTCGAAGCGACATCGCCTGCATCCTCGAGCGCGACCCGGCGGCACGGGGCACGCTCGAAGTGCTGTTCTGCTATCCCGGGCTGCACGCCATCTACATCCACAAGCTCGCGCGCTGGTTCTGGCTTCGCCGGCTGTACTGGCTCGGGCGGTTCACCTCGCACGTCGGCCGTTTCCTCACCGGCATCGAGATCCATCCCGGCGCGCGGATCGGCTCGTGCGTGTTCATCGACCACGGCATGGGCGTGGTGATCGGCGAGACCGCGGAAGTCGGCGACGGCTGCACCATTTACCAAGGCGTGACCCTCGGCGGCACCTCGCTCTATCGCGGGACCAAGCGGCACCCCACCCTCGCCGCAGGCGTGGTGGTCGGCGCCGGCGCAAAGGTGCTCGGCGGCTTCACCGTCGGCGAGAACGCGCGCGTCGGCTCGAATGCGGTGGTGGTGAAGGAAGTCCCGGCCGGCGCGACGGTGGTCGGCATTCCGGGCCGCATCGTCGAGGACCAGGGCGCCAAGTCCGAGCGCTTTGATGCGTACGCAGTCGTGCTCGAGCACGACGACCCTTACGCGCAGGCAATCCAGCAGCTCGTCGAGCATTCCCAGGAGCTCGAGCGCACCTTGGCCGCGCTTCAGGAAAAGCTCTCCCGCCTCGAAAAGTCGGAACGCGAGCAGCTCCGGGCTGTCAAATAAAACAGTAGTAACCTGTTGTATCCAAATAGTGTTTTATCCGACAAAATCAGTCGGCTTTAGGGTATACTTGACTGCATTGATCAAGTATTAGTTATAGACGGCAAAAGCAGAGGAAACACATGAGACTGACGACGAAGGGAAGGTTTGCAGTCACCGCGATGGTGGACCTGGCGTTGCGCCAGAACCGTGGCCCAGTAACGCTCGCTGCCATCAGCGAACGCCAGCACATTTCGCTTTCCTATCTAGAGCAGCTGTTCGGCAAGCTGCGCCGCGCGGCGCTGGTTTCCAGCGTGCGCGGCCCCGGCGGCGGCTACAACCTGGCTCAGCCCCCGGCTTCCATCTCCGTCGCCGACATCGTCAGCGCGGTCGACGAAGCGATCGATGCGACGCAGTGCGGCGGCAAGGAGAACTGCCACGACGACAAGCGCTGCATGACCCACGACCTGTGGGCCACGCTGAACGAGAAGATGCAGGAGTACCTGTCGTCCGTGACGCTGGCGGATCTGGTCGCGCACCAGGCGGGCAAGCCGGTATCCGTGATCAAGGACTTCCGTGGCTCGGAAAAAGAAAAGGTCGCGGCCTAGGGGCGATGAAATGAGGCTGCCGGTCTATCTCGACTACTCCGCCACTACGCCGGTGGACCGCCGCGTGGCGGAGAAGATGATTCCTTTCCTCACCGAGCATTTCGGCAACGCGGCGAGCCGCTCGCATGCGTTCGGCTGGAAGGCCGAGGAGGCGGTGGAGGAGGCGCGCGCGCACGTCGCGGCGCTGCTCAACGCCGATCCGAAGGAGATCGTCTGGACCTCGGGCGCGACCGAAGGCAACAACCTCGCCATCAAGGGCGCGGCCAATTTCTACAAGACCAAGGGCAAGCACATCATCACGCAGAAGACCGAGCACAAGGCGGTGCTCGATACCTTCCGCGAGCTCGAGCGCCAGGGGTTCGAGGCGACGTACCTGGAAGTCGATGCCAACGGACTGGTGTCGGTGGAGCAGCTGAAAGCTGCATTGCGCCCGGACACCATCCTGGTCTCGATCATGATGGTGAACAACGAGATCGGCGTGGTTCAGCCGGTCTGGCAGATGGCGGAGCTTTGCCGCTCGAAGGGCATCATCTTCCACTGCGACGCGGTGCAGGGCGCCGGACGCCTCGAGATCGACGTGCAGAAGTTCAAGGTCGACCTGCTCACCATCACGGCGCACAAGATCTACGGCCCGAAGGGCATCGGCGCGCTCTACGTGCGGCGCAAGCCGCGGGTGCGCATCGAAGCGCAGATCCACGGCGGCGGCCATGAGCGCGGCTTTCGCTCCGGCACCCTCGCCACACACCAGATCGCCGGCTTCGGCGAAGCGGCACGCCTGGCGAAGGCGGAGATGGCGAGCGAGAACGAGCGCGTGCGTAGCCTGCGCGACCGGCTGCTGAAAGGCATCCAGGACATCGAGGAGGCTTACGTCAACGGCGACCTCGACCAGCGCATCCCGCACAACCTCAACGTGTCGTTCAACTTCGTCGAGGGCGAGTCGCTGATCATGGCGGTGAAGGATCTCGCCGTGTCCTCCGGCTCCGCGTGCACCTCGGCCTCGCTTGAGCCGTCCTACGTGCTGCGCGCGCTGGGGCGCTCGGACGAGCTCGCGCACAGCTCGATCCGTTTCACCCTCGGGCGCTTCACCACCGAGGACGAGATCGACTTCGCGATAGACTTGATCAAGCGGAAGGTAGCCAAGCTTAGGGAGCTCTCTCCCCTGTGGGAGATGCATAAAGAAGGTATTGACCTCAGTACCGTGCAATGGGCTGCACACTAGGAAGGCCAAGAGGCCGGCCCTAAATCAGGAGTCTGATATGGCATACAGCGACAAAGTCATCGACCATTACGAAAACCCGCGCAACGTCGGCTCGTTCGACAAGGGTGACGATGCGGTGGGCACTGGCATGGTGGGCGCACCAGCCTGCGGCGACGTGATGAAGCTGCAGATCAAGGTCGGCGCCGACGGCCGCATCGAGGACGCGCGCTTCAAGACCTACGGCTGCGGCTCGGCCATCGCCTCGAGCTCGCTCGTCACCGAGTGGGTCAAGGGCAAGACGCTCGACCAGGCGACCGAGATCAAGAACACGCACATCGCGCAGGAGCTGTCGCTCCCGCCGGTGAAAATCCACTGCTCGATCCTGGCCGAGGACGCGATCAAGGCCGCCGTGGCCGATTACAAGAAAAAGCACGCGGTGGAACCCGAGGAACAGAAAAAGGTAGCTTGATGGCGATCACCCTCACCGAAAGCGCCGCCGGCCACGTGCAGCGCTCGCTTTCCAAGCGCGGCAAGGGCCTCGGCTTGCGCGTCGGCGTGCGCACCTCCGGCTGCTCCGGCCTGGCGTACAAGCTCGAATTCGCCGACCAGGCCCAGCCTGGGGACCTCGAGTTCGAGAGCCACGGCGTGAAAGTGCTCGTCGACCCGAAGAGCCTGCAGTACATCGACGGCACCGAGCTCGACTACACCCGCGAGGGCCTGAACGAGGGCTTCAAGTTCAGGAACCCGAAAGTCAAAGACGAATGCGGGTGCGGGGAATCCTTTAACGTCGCTTAACTGATTGCACGACGCTCGCGCGACCTGCCGACACACGGTATACGTGTGCGGAGGCGCGTGATGCGTCGATGCATGTGATGCACAGTCACTTCGAACTGTTCGGCCTGACGCCCGCATTTGCGATCGAAGGCGAGGCCCTGGAACGTTCGTACCGCGAGATCCAGTCCAAAGTCCATCCCGACCGTTTCGCGCATGCCGGCGATGCCGAGCGCCGCGCCTCGCTGCAGTGGACCACGCGGGTGAACGAGGCCTACCGTACCCTCAAGGACCCGGTCCAGCGCGCGAAGCACCTGCTCGAGCTGCACGGCGTGGACGTCGCGTTCGAGACCAACACCGCGATGCCGCCCGAGTTCCTGATGCAGCAGATGGAATTGCGAGAATCACTGGAAGAGGCGAAGACGCCCGCATCCCTGGATGAAATGCGCAAGCGGCTTCGGCAAAACAAGAGCGAGCTGCAGAAGCAGATCTCCGAGGCCCTCGATACGAGGAAAGACTATGCCGGCGCAGCCGGCTTGGTGAGAAAGCTGCAATTCCTCGACCGGCTCGACGAAGAGATCGATTCAGCCTACGAGAGGGTTGAGTAATGGCCCTGATCCAGATCTCCGAGCCGGGGATGTCGCCTGAGCCGCACCAGGCGCGGCTGGCGGTCGGCATCGACCTTGGCACCACCAACTCGCTGGTCGCCACGGTGCGCAGCGGCGTGCCGGTGGTGCTGCCGGATGCGCACGGCCGCGGTTTGCTTCCATCGATTGTCAGATATGTAGCTCCTCAAAGAATCGAAGTTGGTTACGCCGCGCAGGCGCGCCAGTCGGACGATCCGAAGAACACCATCGTCTCGGTGAAGCGCTTCATGGGCCGGGGCGTAAAGGATGCCGCGCACATCGAGAATTCGCCCTACGACTTCGTCGACGCCCCCGGCATGCTGCAGATCCGCACCGTTGCCGGAGTAAAGAGTCCAGTAGAGGTCTCCGCCGAGATCCTGAAAGTGCTTCGGGAAAGAGCAGAAATCAGTATGGGTGGAAGCATTGCCGGAGCGGTCATCACCGTTCCGGCCTACTTCGACGATGCACAGCGCCAGGCGACGAAAGACGCCGGACGCATCGCGGGCCTGAACGTCCTGAGACTGCTGAACGAGCCGACCGCGGCGGCGATCGCCTATGGCCTGGAGAACGCGGCCGAGGGCACCTATGCGGTCTACGACCTGGGCGGCGGCACCTTCGACCTTTCCATCCTCAAGTTATCGAAGGGCGTGTTCGAAGTGGTCGCGACGAGCGGCGACTCGATGCTCGGCGGCGACGATTTCGACCAGCGCGTGTTTTGCTGGGTGGTGGAGAAGGCGAAGCTAGCGCCGCTGTCCGCGCAGGACATGCGTCTGCTACTGGTCAAGGCGCGAGAGGCGAAAGAGTACCTGACTTTTCACGGCGAGGCGCGCGTCACCGCCAAGCTCTCAAACGGCGACTTCGTCGACGTCGTGCTCGATACCGAAACCTTCTGCAGCATCACGCAGACACTGGTGCAGAAAACGCTCGGCCCGGTGCGCAAGGCGTTGCGCGACGCCGGCCTTACGGTGGAGGACATCAAAGGCGTGGTGATGGTCGGGGGCGCGACGCGCATGCCGCAGATCCAGCGCGCGGTGGGCGATTTCTTCCGCCGCGACCCGCTCAACAACCTGGATCCGGACAAGGTCGTGGCGCTCGGCGCCGCGATGCAGGCAAACGTGCTCGCCGGCAACAAGCCGCAGGGCGAGGACTGGCTGCTGCTCGACGTGATCCCGCTCTCGCTCGGCATCGAGACCATGGGTGGCCTCACCGAGAAGATCATTCCGCGCAACACCACCATTCCCGCCGGCCGCGCGCAGGAGTTCACCACCTTCAAGGATGGCCAGACCGGCATGAGCATCCACGTGGTGCAGGGCGAGCGCGAGCTGGTGTCCGACTGCCGCTCGCTCGCCCGCTTCGAGCTGAAGGGGATTCCGCCGATGGTAGCGGGCGCGGCTCGGATCCGCGTCGCGTTCCAGGTCGACGCCGACGGCCTGCTTTCGGTTTCGGCGAAAGAAAGCACCACCGGTGTGGAAGCATCGATCACGGTGAAGCCGTCCTACGGCCTGGGCGATGCCGACGTCGAGCGCATGCTGCGCGATTCCTTCGAGCACGCCCGCGAGGACATGCATTCGCGCGCGCTCGCCGAGCAGCGCGTGGATGGACAGCGGCTGATCGAGGCGACGAGGGCGGCGCTGGCAGCGGACGCCGCGTTGCTCTCAACGGATGAGAAAGCAAAGATCGAGTCCAGCCTCGCGAATCTCGAAAGGCTGATCTCGACGAAGGACCACCGCAAGATCAAGCAGGCGGTTGAGGCGCTGAATCGCGCCACCGATGATTTCGCCGCCCGCCGCATGGACGCGGGCATCAAGCGCGCGCTCTCCGGGCGCAAGATCGGCAGTCTCTGATGCCGAAGATCAAGGTGCTGCCCGGGCACGCGCTCGCCCCGAAGGGCGCCGAGATCCAGGCCCAGCCCGGTGTCTCCATCTGCGACTCCCTGCTCGAGAACCACGTCGACATCGAGCACGCGTGCGAGAAGCAGGCGGCGTGCACCACCTGCCACGTGATCGTGCGCCAGGGTTACGATTCGCTCGAGGACCCCACGGAAAAGGAAGAAGACATGCTGGACAAGGCGTGGGGCCTGGAGGCGACCTCGCGGCTTTCCTGCCAGGCGAAGGTCGCCGAACAGGACCTGGTGATCGAGATCCCGAAATACACCATCAACTACGAGCGGGAAGGCGGCGGAGGGGGGAAGAAATGATCGCTGGCTCATGAAATGGACCGACACCCAGGACATCGCCATCGCGCTCATCGACGCGCACCCGGGCAAGGATCCGAAGACGGTGAACTTCGTCGACCTTTACAAGTGGGTGCTGGCGCTGCCGGAATTCAATGACGACCCGAAGCGCTGCGGCGAACGAATTCTCGAGGCCATTCAGCAGTCCTGGATCGACGAAGCGGAATGACGCGAGTCGCGATCCTCGGGTTCCATCTCGAGAGCAACGCCTTCGCGCCGGTAAGCGAGGAGCGCCATTTCCGCTCGCTGTGCTACTTCGAAGGCGAAGACATCGCGCGCGAGGCGCGCAAGGAAGCGCCCGCGCTGCCCGCCGAAGTGCCGGCTTTCTATCGCGAGATGGATGCGCTCGGGAAGTGGACGCCGGTGCCGATCGTGGTCACCGCGTGCGAACCCGGCGGACCGGTCGACGAGCGCTTTTTCCAGGCGACACTCGCGGCGATGCGGCAGCGATTGAGCACCGCCGGCAAGCTCGACGCGGTCTATATCAGTAATCACGGCGGCATGGTGTCGACTGCCGGCCCGGATCCCGACGGAGAGCTTTACGCGATGGTGCGCGGCGTCGTCGGACCGGCCGTACCCGTCGTCGCCACCGTCGACTTGCACGCCAACATCTCCGAGCGCATGGTGCAGAACGTCGACGCGCTCGTGTCCTATCGAACCAACCCCCACATGGACCAGGCCGAGCGGGCGCGCGACGCGGCGCGGCTCTTGCTCGGGTTCGTCAACGGAAAGAAGCCACAACGAGCATTCGTGCGACTGCCCCTTACTCCGGCCTCGGTCACGCTGCTGACACGCGAAGGCCCGTACGCGGACGCCATCAAGTACGGCCAGAGCAAAGTCGGCAACGGCGTGCTCGACGTGTCGATCGTCGGCGGCTTCGTGTTCAGCGACTCGCCCAAGAACGGCGTCGCGATCGTGATCAACGGCGAGCGGGGCGCCGACGTGCGCGGCACTGCACTCGACATTGCCACGCGCATCTGGGACGACCGCATGCGCTTCGTGAAGCGCCTGACCTCGATCGAGGATGCGATGCGCATGGAGGGCAAGACCATCTGGTCGGACGCCGGCGATAATCCCGGCGGCGGTGGCACCGGGCAAACCACCACCTTGTTGAAGAAGCTCTACGAGGCGAAGGCGGACAACGTGCTTTATGGCAATTTTTTCGAGCCGCAAATCGCCGCGGCTGCGCAAGGCAAGCAAGAGATCACGGCACGGTTCAGCGAGGGCTTCACGGTCGCTGCCAAGGTCCTGAAAACCACCGACGGCAAATGTATCGGGCGCCGCGGCATCTGGGCCGGGCGCGCGCTGGAGCTCGGCCCGACGGCGGCGCTGCAAATCGGCGGCATCGCCGCGGTCTGCGTCAGCAAGCGCAAGCAGTGCGCCGACCCGGTGTTCTTCGAGATGCACGGCCTCGACATCGCGGCGGCGCGCACGGTGGTGGTGAAGTCGCGCGGCCACTTCCGCGGCGGGTTCGACCAGTTCTTCACCCCGGAGCGCGTGATCGAAGTCGATACGCCGGGCCTTACCTCGCCGGTGCTCGAGCGACTGGATTTCAAGGGGCTGCCGCGGCCGGTGTTCCCGCTCGACGTGGATGCCAAGTGGACGCCGAGGGCCGCCGTCTATGAGTGACGAGCTCAAGTCCCTGGGCCGCTACCGGATCAACGGCGTGCTGGGCAAGGGCGCGATGGGGCTGGTGTACGACGGGCTCGACCCGAAGCTCAACCGGCGCGTCGCGATCAAGACCATCCTCACCGGCAAGCTGTCCGCGGACGCGGCGCGCATGGCAACCGTGCGCTTCGAGCGCGAGGTGCGCGCGGTGGCGCGGCTCAACCACGGCAACGTCGTCCAGGTCTACGACTTCGGCACCGAAGGCGAGCTCGCGTACATCGTGATGGAGCACATCCAGGGCCGCGAGCTCAAGGACTACTTCGACGCCAAGGAGCGGCTCGACCTCAAGACCATTTTCCGCATGATGACCGAGCTGCTCGATGCGCTGCACTTCGCGCACGAGGCGGGGATCATCCACCGCGACGTCAAGCCGGCCAACATCATGGTCGATGCCGGCGGCCACGCCAAGCTCACCGACTTCGGTGTGGCGCGCTTCACCGAGCCGCAGGGCGACCAGATCGATGCGACGCGCGTCGGCACCATTATCGGCACGCCGTCGTACATGTCGCCGGAGCAGGTCCAGGGGCAGCCGATCGACCGGCGCTCGGACATTTTCTCCGCCGGCATCATCTTTTATCAGCTGCTCACCTGGCAAAAGCCATTCCAGGGCACGCAATGGGAGCTGGCGAAGAAGATCATCGAGGACGATCCGCCATGGCCGTCAAAGCTGGTCGATATCCCGGCAGACATTGACCGGGTCGTCGCCCGCGCCCTGGCCAAGCAGCGCGAGCGCCGCTACGAGACCGCGCAGAAGTTCGCCGAAGCGATCCAGCGCATCGCGCAGGGCAAGCCGCTCGAAGGCCACGAGGACGCGTTCACCAAATCGCAAGCGGCCGGGGCCGCCAAGGCCGGCGAGCCCACCGAAGCCGAGCGCGAATTCTGGAACGAGGTGCGGGAAAGCGAGGACCCCGACGATCTGCAGCTGTACCTCGACCAGTTTCCGAAGGGCGCTTTCGTCGTACTGGCGAACAAGCGAATAACCAAGCTGCGCGAGAAGAAGTAGCTACAGGGCCTTGCGGTATCGCAACTCGTAGATCGGCGCGCCGATGACGTGCTGGTCGAGTCTTTCGGTGCTGTCCGCGACAAACCCGAGCGCTTCATAGAATCGGGCGGCGCGCTCGTTCCCTTTCAGGATCCAGAGCGTCACCGCGGTCCATCTGCGGCGGTGCGCGCCGCTTAACGCCTCGTCACAGAGCGCTCTTCCAAAGCCAAGGCGCCAACAACCCGGTCGCACATTGAGCGCGATGATTTCGCCGATCGGCTTGTTCCTGCCGTCTTCATCCCGCGTCGGCCCGAAGAGGCAGAAGGCCGCCAGCGATCCCGCATCCTCTGCCACCAGCACGCTCGACTGATCCGGTTGCGCAAGTCTGCGTTTCCAGAGCTCCAGCCGTTTCTTCACCGTCAATTCATCCAGATAGGAATCTGGTATCAGGCCCCGGTAGGCGGCGAGCCACGCTGCGACGTGGATTTCAGCGATCGACGCCGCGTCCTGCAGCGCCGCGGCTCTAACCGTCATTCAGGTGACAGGCCGACAGATGACCAGAGCCGACTTCCTTCAGAGGCGGCGCTTCCTCTTGGCACCGCGGCATGGCATGCGGGCAGCGCGGGTGGAAATGGCAACCGGTGGGCGGCGATAAGGGCGAAGGGATCTCGCCGACGATCGGCTTGAACTGCGTCTTGCGGGTCTCGAGGCGCGGCACCTGCTTCAGCAGCGCCTGGGTATACGGGTGGTTGGGCGCGCGAAAGATTTCATCGGCGCTTGCCGATTCGACCACGCGGCCGAGGTACATGATGATCACGCGGTCGGAGAGGTGCTCGACCACGCCCAGGTCGTGGCTGATGAAGAGGTAGGTGAGCGCCAGGTCCTCGCGCAGCTTCATGAACAGGTTGAGGATCTGCGCCTGGATGGAGACGTCGAGCGCCGCGACCGCCTCGTCGCACACCAGGAACTCCGGCTTCACCGCCAGTGCGCGCGCGATGCCGATGCGGCTGCGCTGCCCGCCGGAAAACTGGTGCGGAAAGCGTTTCTTGTAGCTCGGGTCGAGGCCGCAGCGCGCGAACAGCTGGTCAAGGTAGTCGCCGAGCGCCTCTTTCTTGACGATACCGTGCACTACCGGCGCTTCGCCGACGATGTCCTGGACGCGCATGCGCGGATTCAACGACGCGAAAGGATCCTGGAAAATCATCTGTACCTGCAGGCCGATGCGGTCCTGGCCGCGGTAGCGGATGGCGCCGGCGCTCGGCGGCAGGATGCCGGCAACCATGCGGCCAAGCGTCGACTTGCCGCAGCCCGATTCGCCCACCAGCCCGACCACCTCGCCTTCGTTCACCGTGAAGGAGACGTCGTCCACGGCGTGGACCACTTCGTCGGAAACGTCGGCGCCGAGCGTGCGCGCGATCCTGCCGGCGAGGTCCAGCGGCTGGACGAAACGCTTGGAGACGTGCTCGAGGTCGAGCAGGGCTTTCATGGGTGCAAGGGGTAGAAGCAGCGCACCAGCCGGTTGTTGCGTGTAGTCAATTCAGGATACTCAGTGCAGGCCGGGGCCGCCCGCGGGCAACGGCTGCGGAACGCGCAGCCCGGCGGCAGGTCGAGCAGCGCCGGCGTCATCCCAGGAATCTGCGCGAGCGGCGAGCCGCGCCGGTTGCGGCTCGGCACCGAGCCGATCAGGCCGTGCGTGTAGGGGTGCAGCGGCGCATCCAGCACCTCGTCCACCGAGCCTTGCTCGACGATGCGCCCGGCGTACATCACGCAGATGCGGTCGGCGAGGCCGGCCACCACCGACAGGTCATGGGTGATCCAGATCAGCGCGGTGCCCGACTCGCGGCACAGCTTCTGCGCCTCGTACAGGATCTGCGCCTGGATGGTGACGTCGAGCGCGGTGGTGGGCTCGTCGGCGATGATGAGCTGCGGCTTGTTGAGGAGCGCGATGGCGATGGCTACCCGCTGGCGCATCCCGCCAGAGAACTGGTGGGGATACGAGCGCAGGCGCGACTCGGGCGACGGGATGCCGACGCGCTCGAGCGCATCACGCGCGATCTTCAATGCCGCTCTTGAATCGACGTTCTGATGGGCCCGCACGGCCTCGATCATCTGCGTGTCGATGCGCAGCACGGGGTTCAGCGTCATCATCGGGTCCTGGAACACCATCGAGATGCGCGCGCCGCGCACGTGGCGCAGTTGTTCTTCTTTCAAACCTAGTAGATCAGTACCCTCGAACAGGATCCTCCCGCCGACGATGCGTCCCGGCGGATCGACCAGGCCGAGAATGGAGAAGCCGGTCACTGTCTTGCCGCAGCCCGATTCGCCGACCAGCCCGAGCACTTCGCCCGGCTTCACCGCGAAGCTCACGCCGTCGACCGCCTTGGCCACGCCGGCGCGCGTGAAGAAATGCGTTCTTAGGTCTTCGACAACGAGGGTATTACCGTTCAAGGCGGGGATTCAGCACGTCGCGCAGCCGGTCGCCCACCAGGTTGATGCTCATGATGGTGGCGAGCAGGGCGAGGCCGGGATAGAAGCTGATCCAGTACTTGCCCGACAGCATGTATTCGAAGCCGTTGGCGATCAGCAGGCCGAGGGAGGGTTCGGTGAGCGGCAGGCCGACGCCGAGGAACGAAAGTGTGGCCTCGAGGGAAATGGCGTGCGCCGTCTGCAGCGTACCGACGACGATCATCGGCGCGATGACGTTCGGCAGCAGGTGGCGAAAGACGATGCGCCGCGGCGGCAGGTCGAGACACTGCGCGGCCTCGATGTATTCCTTGCGCCGCTCGACCAGCGCCGAGCCGCGCACCGTGCGCGCGTAGTACGCCCATTGCACGAGGATCAGCGCGATCATCACCTTGTCGGCGCCGCGCCCCAGAATCGCCACCAGAATCAGCGCCACCAGGATCGCGGGGAAGGAAAGCTGCAGGTCGACCAGGCGCATGACCAGCGCGTCAAACCAGCCGCCGCGGTAGGCGGCGAGCAGGCCGACCGCAGTGCCGATCGCAAGCGCCACTACGCCGGAGGCGACTCCGACGCCGAGACTGATGCGCAGCCCGTACAGGATCGCGCTCCACATATCCCGTCCCGCGCCATCGGCACCCAGCCACATCAGGAAGCCCGCCGACCCCGTCTCGCCCGGTTCCAGCCGCGCATCCATCACCGTGACCTTCGCCAGGTCGTAAGGATTCTGCGGCGAGAGCAGCGGCGCGCACAGCGCGAGGGCGATGATGACCATCAGCATCGCGAATGAGCCCGTCGCCACCGGGCTGGCGAAGAACTCCCGCACCAGACGCTGGAACGGCGTTTCCGGCGCCGGGAGCGCGATCGCGAGATCCTGGACTTGCGCGCTCATGTACGTGAAAACCGAATTGCGACCCTGACCCCGAATTCGAGTTCGGCGGTCATGCCTTTGCCTCTTTCAGTCGCACGCGAGGATCTAGAGCCGAATAAAGCAAGTCCACTACGAGATTGATCACGACGAACATCAAGACCGTGATCACCAGATAAGCCACGATCACCGGCCGGTCGAGGCGCTGGATCGAGTCGATGAGGAGCTTGCCCATTCCCGGCCAGGCGAACACCGTCTCGGTGACCACGGAGAAGGCGATCAGGCCGCCGAGCTCGAGGCCGAGCACGGTGACGACCGGAATCAGGATGTTCTTCAGGACATGCACCAGCACCACGCGGCGCGACGAGAGCCCCTTGGCGCGCGCGAACTTTACGTAGTCCTGTAATGCGGCTTCGCGTGTGCCGGCGCGGGCGAGGCGCGTGACCAGGGCCAGCTTGAACAGCGCCAGATTGAAAGCCGGCAGCGCCAGGTGGCGCAGCCCGTCCCAGGTCATGAAGTCGCCGCGCCCGGTCGACGGCAGCCAGCCGAGCATCACGGCGAACACCATGATCAGCATCAGGCCGACCCAGAACGTCGGCAGCGAGAAGCCGAGGATGGAGCCCGCCATGATCGCGCGGCTCGCCGGCGAATCGGGCTTGAGGCCGGCGTACATGCCGAGCGGGATGCCGAACACGATCGCGAGGATGAAGGCGGCGAACGCGAGCTCGAGCGTCGCCGGCATGCGCTGCAGGATGAGCTTGAGCGCCGGCTCGCCGAACACGAACGAGTTGCCGAGGTCGCCGCGCGCCGCGTTGGCGAGGAAGTGGAAGTACTGCTCGTACACCGGCCGGTCGAGACCGAGCCGGTGGATGAAGGCGTCGATCTCGGCCTGCGTCATGTCGTCCGAGATCAGGATGTGCACCGGATCGCCGACCAGGTGCACGCCCACGAACACCACCAGCGACATCACCAGAACGACGACGACGCTCTGGAGGATTCGCCGGATGACAAAAACCATCTAGTTGGCTTTCGTGACTCCCGTCGCCAGGGTGTACTCGTCCGTGCGCGGCTTGTAGCTGAAGCCGCGGCGCATCGCCCAGGTGTTCACCTGGTAATGCAGCGGGATGATGCCGACGTCCTCGATCGCAATCTCGGTGGCGCGCGCCAGCAGGTCCTGCCGCTTCGCGTCCTCCACGGTGGCGAGCGCGTCGTTGATCAGCTTGTCGACCTGCGGGTTGGAATAGCGGCCGCGGTTCGACCCGCCCATGCCCTTGTCGCGGTCGAAGGTGGCGAGCAGCGACTTGAGCGGCGAGGACGCCTCGCCCGTGCCCGAGCCCCAACCGACCAGGATGAAGCTGAATTTCGGCCCCTTCTCCGGCGAGCCGCTCGAGGCGTCGCGGAAGAACACGCCCTGCGTCATGGTTACCACCTGCGTGTCGATGCCGTTGCGGCTCAGCATCTGCCCCACGGCCTCGGCGATCTTGGCGTCGTTCGGGTAACGGTCGTTCGGGGAGTGGATGGTGAGGCGAAAGCCGTTCGGCACGCCGGCCTCGGCGAGCAGCTTCTTGGCACCGTTCGGGTCGAACGCCACCGGCTGGAGCTTCGGGCTCACGCCGAAGAAGCCGTCGGGCAGCAGCTGGCCGGCCTTGATCGCCACGCCTTCCATCACGCGGCTGACGATGGCGTCGCGGTCGATGGACTTGGAGATCGCCTGACGCACGCGCACATCGCGCAGCGGGTTCTTGATCGGGCTGCCGTCTTTGGCGCGCACGAACGGCGAGTCGTCGCGCCAGTGGTCGAGATGCAGATAGATGATGCGGTTCGAGACCACCTGCGCCACGGTCAGCTTCGAGTCCTTCTTCAGCCGCTCCATGTCGGTCGCCGGCACCTCGTCGATGAAGTCGACGTCGCCCGCAAGCAGCGCGGCGACGCGCGACGGGTCGGATTTGAGCGCGCGGAAGGTAACGCGCTGCCACGTCGGCTTCTGGCCCCAATACTGTTCATTGCGCTGCATGACGATGCGGTTACCGGGCGTGTACTCCACGAAGCGGTAGGCCCCGGTGCCGATCGCCGCCTTGCCCGAGTTGTAGTCCGGCGTCTTCGCGCCCTGGCCGTGCTTCTTCGAGATGATGTAGATCGTCGAGAGATCGTTCGGCATCAGCGGGTAGGGCGCCGCGGTCTTGATGTGGATCGTGTGGTCGTCGACCTTGGTAAGCGTCTTGCCCTTGATGTAGATACCGAAGCTCGACGGGCTGCCTTCGACGTTCGGCGCGCGCTCGAAGCTGAACAGCACGTCGTCGGCGGTGAACGGCGTGCCGTCGTGGAACCGGACGTTGCGCCGCAGCTTGATTTCCCACGTGGTCGGGTCGATCGTCTTCCACGACTCGGCGAGCTCCGGCACCATGCGCTGGCGCTCGTCCTGCCCGACCAGGCGCTCGAAGATGTGGTTGAGCAGCGAGTTGTTGGGCGAAAGGTTGTGGTAGTGCGGATCCATCGCCGTCGGCTCGGAGGCGAGGCCGATCCGCAGTTCCTGCGCCGCTGCACTGCCGACGAAGAAGGCAAAGGCCGCGACAACGATGCACCGGATGAAATTCATGGTTACGTCCTCCCTGCAGACATTATGCGATAGGTCGCGACCCAGTAATACTGGTAGTTGGTGAAGCGCACGTCGCCGCCGTGGCGGCTCAGCCGCTTCTCCATCTGCCCTGCGGTTGGAAAGTTCTTCAGCACTTCGTGGGTAGTGCCGTCGGCCAGCTGCCGTTGCTGATAGCCATTGCCCTCGGCGTCCCGACGCGAGATCGGCGTGCTGCTGCCGGCGACGAAGCGGTTGTCGAGGAAGGCGACGCGGGCGCCATCAGCAAGCTTGGCCCTCAGTCCATCGAGGAAGGTATCTAGGCGGGAAAGCGGGACGTGCGACCACCAGAAGCCGGCGAAGCAGGCCGAGAACTTGTCCGGCCAGGCGGGCAGGGCATAGGCATCGCCCTGCTGGAAGGTGACGTTCTTCTTCGGATTCGGCTTGGTGCGCGCGAGCTGCAACGTTTCCTCGTTGAGGTCTAGCGCGACCACGGATTGCGCGCGCGCCGCGATCAGCGGCGTCCAATACCCTGTGCCGCATGCGAGCTCCAGCACCCGCTCGCCGTCGAAGAGCGCCGGCAGGTCCGAGCGCAGCCGCGCGAGGTCCGTCTGGCGCTCGGGCTTGTGATAAATCTTCTCGTACTCGGCGGCGCGCCGGGCGTAATAGGTCTCAAGAGATTCCATTCAGTTATCCTACCGCATGCATCCTGCGGTGCCCTTGGTTCTGGATTCCCCGCATTCCGGCCACGATTTTCCGGCCGACTTCGACACGGTGGTGAGCGAAGCCGAGCTGCGCGAATCCGAAGATTGCTACGTCGACGAGCTCTATGCCGCGGCGCACGAAGTCGGTGCGCCACTCCTCACCGCTTCCTTCCCGCGCACCTACCTCGATCCCAATCGCAATGCGGGCGACCTCGACCTGGAGCTGATCGAAGGTCGCCTTCCATCCGATTGGCCCTGGGAATACCGGCCGAGCGGCAAGGCGCGCATCGGCAAGTCGCTCATCTGGCGCACCCTGGAAGACGGCCGTCCCATTTATGCGCGCCGGCTTACGCCCGAGACCGTGCGCGGTCGCATCGAGCGTTTTCATGCGCCCTACCACCGGAAGCTCAAACAGCAGCTGGACGCGGCCCACGGGCGGTTTGGCAAGGTCTATCACATCAACTGCCATTCGATGCGCGCGGTGGCCGGCAAGCAGAGCGACGAAGGCGAGGGCGCGGTGCGCGCGGACTTCGTGCTCGGCGATCGTGACGGCACCACCTGCGACGCAGCGTTCACGGAGTTCGTGCGCCAGACGCTGGCGGGAATGGGCTACAGCGTGAAGGTGAACGATCCTTACAAGGGCGTCGAGCTGGTGCGCGCGTTCTCGGACCCGAAGCGCGGGCGGCACAGCCTGCAGATCGAGATCAACAAGCGGCTTTACATGGAGGGCAACAGCTTGAAAAAAGGCGCGGGTTTTTCCCGCCTGCAAGGAAACCTGGGCGAGCTGCTGAAGGCGGTGGTCGATGAAATATCGGATTGAGATCCAGCCGCCCAACATCAAGCCGTACCGCAACGGCAACGCGGGTGTCGACTATGTGCGCACCCTCGATTCGAAAAAGCCCGGGCCGCACGTGATGGTGCAGGCGCTGACCCACGGCAACGAGTTCTGCGGCGCCATCGCCATCGACTATCTGTTCGCCGAGAAGGTCAAGACGATCAAGGGCAAGCTCACGCTGGCATTCGCCAACGTCGCCGCCTTTGCGCGCTTCGATTTCAACGACCCCGACCGCTCGCGCTATATCGACGAGGACTACAACCGCGTCTGGGCCGACCAGGTGATCGGCGGCAGCCGCGACTCCGCCGAGCTGCGCCGCGCGCGCGAGCTGCGGCCGTTCGTCGACGCCGCCGACTACTTGCTCGACCTGCACTCGATGCACGAGCCCTGCCGGCCGATCATGGTGTGCGGCATGCTCGACAAGGGCGCCGAGTTCGCGCGCCGCGTCGGCGTGCCGGCGGACCTCCTGATCGACACCGGGCATCCCGCCGGGCTGCGCATGCGCGACCGCGGCGGCTTCGGCGACCCGAAGAGCGCAAAGAACGCGCTGCTCATCGAGTGCGGACAGCACTGGGAAAAAAGCTCGGTCGACGTGGCGATCGACACGACTTTGCGCTTCCTGAAAGCAACGGAAGTGGTGGAGGCGGCGTGGGTCGACTCGCGGCTGAAGCTGAAGCCGCCGGCGCAACAACGCGTCGTCCGCGTCACCGAGCCGGTGGTGGCAAAGACCATGGACTTCAAGTTCGCGCGCCCGTGGAAGGGGCTGGAAGTGATCGAGAAGGCGGGGACGGTGGTGGCGACCGATGGTGACAAGACCTGGCGCACCCCCTACGACAATTGCGTTCTGGTGATGCCGTCCCTCGCGCACCTCAAGCCCGGCACCACCCTGGTCCGGCTGGGCCGCTATGACTAGATAGCTGGGCACGCGGCTTGCTCCGAGCATGTGGATCCCAACGCAAGGAGCTAGCGCAATGGAAAACGATCGGAAAGACGGCGTCGAAGGCGAAGGCAGCTACTCCGGTACCAAGGACTACAACGCACGCACGAAGAAATTCGTCGACTCGGGCAAGGTGGACAAGGCGGCGCAAGACGCCGAGCCCCAGTCCGAGGAAGAGAAGCACGCGATGCAGAAGGCCGAGCGCATCGGCAAGCAGCGCGCCAAGGGCGAGGATCCAGCGCTGAAGAAGAAGTAACTACTGCGGCTTGCGGTGGGAGCCCCACAGCTGATCTAGCCGCGTGTAGCGCCCGCAGCCGGTGACGTAGAACTTGTACTGAAGGGCGTTCTTTTTGTAATAGTCCTGGTGGTAGTCCTCTGCCGGATAGAACGCGCTCGCCTGGGTGATCGGCGTCACGATCGGCTGGCGAAACGGCTTCTGCTTCTCCCACTTCGCCTTCGACGCCTCGGCCAGGCGCTTCTGCTCTTCCGAGTGGTAGAAGATCTCGGGGCGGTATTGGGAGCCCGAGTCGCAGAACTGTCGGTCCTTCACCGTCGGGTCGTGGTTCACCCAGAACGTGTCGAGCAACTTCTCGTAGCTCACCTTGGCCGGGTCGTAGGTGACCTCGACCACTTCGGTGTGACCGGTTCGGCCGGTGGAGACCTGGTCATAGCTCGGGTTCTTCACGCTGCCGCCCATGTAGCCGGAGACCGCCGACGTTACACCGGGCACCTTCTCGAAGGCTTCTTCCGTGCACCAGAAGCAGCCGGCGGCGAAGGTCGCCTTTTCGGTCTTTTGAGCGTGTAGCGGCGGGGCCAGCATCAACCCCACGACGAAAAGCAGTGCTTTCATTTTCCCCACTCCTTGAGAACCGCGTCGATGACCGGTTGGTCGCGCAAGCATAGCCTGACCTTACTCAGCGGCGACGCCCGCATTGCCTTGAGATAGGCCCGCGCGCAAACGTCGAGCGGAACGGCGAAGATGCCGCTGGAGACGGCCGGAAAGGACACGGAAGACCAGCCGCGCTCCCTGGCACAGGTAAAAGCCGACGCGAGGGCGCGGAACAGCTTTGCCTCTTCATCGCCTTCGCCTTGGCGCGGACCGACGGCATGGATCACGCCTTTGAACGGAAGTCTGCCAGGGGTCGTGATTACGGCAGACCCGGTAGGGAAGGGGCCATGCTCGCGCACCAGGCGGTCCGACTCGGCTTGCAAGTCGGGCCCGGCGGCGCGCGAAATGACGCCGGCAACCCCGCCGCCATGCGCGAGGTGGCCATTCGCGGCGTTGACAATGGCGTCGACCGGCTCGTCGAGCAGGTTGCCCCGCACAACGAACCATGAACGACCTGGCGCTACTTCTTCTTGCGTGAGGACTTGCGCTTGCGTGGCACTTTCGCGCCGGCACGGCGCGCCTCGGACAGGCCGATGGCGATGGCCTGCTTGCGGCTGGTCACCTTCTTGCCGGAGCCGCCGCTCCTCAAGGTGCCGCGTTTACGCTCGCGCATCACCTGCCGGACTTTGCGCTGGGCCTTCTTGCCGTACTTGCGGGCCATAGAAAAACTCCTACTCGATCTTCGCTTTCGCCCTTAGCCCCTTGATCAGCTGCTCGATCTTGTTCTGCACCAGCATCTGCTGGATGCGCGGCCGCACTTCGCCAATCGCGGCGAACTTCGCCGGGCGCACGTCGTCGAGCTGGATGATGTGGAAGCCGAAGCGCGTTTTCACCGGCGCGTCGGTGTACTTGCCCTTGTCCAGCTTCACCATCGCATCCGAGAACTGCTTGTCGAAGGTGCCCGGCACGTTCCAGTCGAGGTCGCCGCCGCGCTGCGCGCTGCCGGTGTCCTTGGAGTTTTTGGTGGCGAGCTCGTCGAACTTGGCGCCTTTCTTCAGGTCGGCGATCAGGCCTTTCGCCTGGTCTTCGGTCTCGACCAGGATATGGCGCGCCTTGTACTCCTTGTCGCCGTGCTGCGATTTGGCGCGGTCGTACTCCTTCTGGATCTCGGCCTCGGTGACCGGATTCTTGCGCGCGAACTCTCGCAGGTAATAGCTCACCACGATTTCCTGGCGCACCATGTCGAGCTGGGTCTGCACTTCCGGAGCCTTCTCGGCGCCGGCCTTGCGCGCCTCCTGGGCGAGTACCTCGCGGTTGATGAGCTCCTCGCGCACCGCGCCGCGCATCTGTTCGGTGTCGGGGGCGCCGCGCTGCGCCTGCTGCTGCATCAGGAAGTCGGCGCGCGCCTGCGGCACCACGACGCCGTTGACGGTGGCGATCGGCTTGCCGGCCGCGGGTTTCGCGGCGGGTTTGGCCGCTTTTTCCGGTGCTTTTTCGGGTGCTTTCTCCTTCTTTTCCAGCACCTGCTGCGCCATCGCGAGGGCGGGGACCAGAAGGACCGCGCCGGCAAAAATTCGAATGTTCACACTCTTCCTTTCGTTTCTTCGGGACTGCGCGCGCTGATGGCGAGCGCGTGGATGGGATCCTGCATCAGCTCGCCGAGCGCCTGGTAAACCATGCGATGGCGGGCGACGGTGGGCTGGCCGGAAAAGCGCGGCGAGGTGATCGACAGCCGCCAGTGCGTGCCGCCGCCGGGACGGTGACCGGCGTGGCCCGCGTGCTGCTCGCTCTCGTCGACCAGGTCGAGGTCGAGCGGCTCGAGCGCGGCGAGGCGCTCACGGATTCTCGCTGCGACGCTCATCCTTTTTCTTCCACGTACTTGGAAAGCACCAGCGCCTGGGCGAGGACGAAGAGGAGCATCAGCCCCATCCCGCCGAACAGCTTGAAATTGACCCAGTTGTCGGTCGAGTAGTTGTAGGCCACGTAAAGGTTCAGGCCGCCCATGAAAACGAAGAAGCCGATCCAGCTCCAGTTGAGGCGCGACCAGACCGGGTCGGGAAGCTGAACCTGCTCCGACAGCATGGCGCGCACCAGGTTCCGGCGCAGCACGAGGGCGCCGGCGAGCACCGCGCCGAATAGCCAGTAGAGCACCGTGGGCTTCCACTTGATGAAAGTCTCGTCCTGCAGCAGCAGCGTGGCGCCGCCAAACACCCCGATGATCGCGAGGCTCGCCCACAGCATCGGCTCGACCCGCTTGCCGCGCAGCTTGAGCCAGCCGACCTGCACAAAGGTCGCGACGATCGCCACTGCGGTCGCCGTGTAGATGTCGGCGACCTTGAAGGCGATGAAGAAGAGGATGACCGGGAAGAGGTCGAACAGGAACTTCATTTAGCGGTGGGAGTTTACCAGCCTTACGCGACAATCATTTCCACCCGCCCACGGCTTTGCGAGCCGTCTCGTTGCCCGGGCGCACCAGCAGGCCGCTAGCCGAGACGCTCACCGTGTACTCCGCGCCTTCGGACATCGGCACATACACCGCGCTGCCGTAAAGCGCGTCGGCGAAGGGGACATAGGTGTGGTGCTTGCGCACCAGCGACCAGAGGTCCAGGCTGGTTTCCTCGGAAAGGTCGTGGACCGTGCGCGGGCCGGCGCGCTCGGCAGCGACGCTGCCGTAACGGCCTGACAGGCGCTCGAGACGGTAGATGGTGTCGAAGCCGAGCAGGGTGCCCATCGCGCGCCACTTCAGCACCCGGGCGTCCATCTGCCATTCGTCTCCGCGCACTTCGAAATGACGCGGCGGCTGCCCTCTGGGCTGAACGCTCAGCACGTACTGGCGCTCGCCGAGCTGGCGCATAGAAACGCGCGCCGCCTCCTGCTCGTGGGTGAGGCGCGCGTAGGTGTAGAGATTTGCCGCGACGAGGACCGCCACCGCGGCGACCAGCAGCACGGTCGCGCCGCTGAGGAAGAACAGCGTGCCGCGCACGAGCTGCAGGCGTCGCAGGCGGCGGATGGCGGCGAGCTCGAACGGGAAGGCGAGCAGCACGCCGATCACCCCGATGGCGATCATCAGAATGCGGGGGTCCAACTGTGCCAGCCGGTCTACCATAGGGTTCAAAGGAGATTAACGTGTCCTTGGTGCGCATTATCGAGTACGCCGACGCCAGCCCGCAGGTCAAAGTTGTCTACGACGACATCATGAAGACCCGGGGCGTCGACTGGATCAACAATTTCTGGAAGGTGCTGGCCAACGATCCGGCGCAGCTCGCCCGGGTATGGGCGCAGGTGAAGCAGGTGATGGCGCCCGGGGCCCTCGACCCGCTGGTGAAGGAAATGGTCTACGTCGCCGTGAGCGCGACCAACGGCTGCGAGTACTGCACCTTCTCGCACACCGCGGCAGCGCGCAACAAGGGCATGACGGACGCGATGTTCATGGAGCTGATGGCGGTGGTCGGCCTCGCCAACCAGACCAACCGGCTGGCCAACGGCCTGCGCATCGACGTCGACCCGCAGTTCATTCCGAGGGAGTAAGCAGCCTTTTGCCGTCGGGCGACACGAGGAAGCGGCGCCACAGCTTGCCGTCCGCCCGCACTTCGACCGGCCAATAGCACCGCCCCGCCTGGTGCACCGGCTCGTCCAGACGCACCAGGTACTGCACGCTTGCCTGGCTGCGCCGCATCGCCTCCGCCCAGGCATCTACTTCCTTGAGCATCTGCACTTTGGTCACCGCGCGGCGCATCGGCATGTTGCCTTCGTCGGGCACTTCGCAGGCGAAACCGGGCAGCGCGGCTGCCAGCAGGCACCCCATAATCGCGACCTTCATGCAAGGGAAGCTAACACCCGCCGCCGGCATCGTCATCCTGATGGTGGCCGCGACCTCGTTCGCGGCCAACCACGTCTCGGCGCGGGTCGCCTTCGATCACGGTGCCAGCGTCGCGGCGGGCGTGCTGACGCGCGCCACCGGTACTGCGCTGGTACTGCTGTTGCTGATGAAGCTGCAGGGCGTCGCCATCGCGGTGCCGCGCGCGCTGCTGCCGCGCCTCGCCGGCGCCGGAGTGCTGGTGGCGGTGCAGAGCTACTGCCTGTACTCCGCCGTGGCGCTGATCCCGGCCGCTTTGGCGCTGCTCGTGTTCCAGACTTCCGCGATGCTGTACCTGCTGCTGTCCTGGGCGCTGGGCAAGGAAAAGCCCCACGCAGCGGCCCTGGCGCCGATGCTGCTCGCCCTTGCCGGGCTGGTGCTCGTCCTCGACATCCGCCCGGATGAGCTGGCGGCGCGCTGGCGCGAGATCGGCGCCGGCGTTTGCTGGGCGTTCGCCGCGGCAGTGAGCTTCGCTTTCGTCTATTTCATGAACGCCAACGCGCTGAAGGCGCTGGATGGCAGGCTGCGTACTTTCAGCATGACCGCGGTGACCGCAGTCGTGGTGCTCATCGGCGGCACGGGGGCGGATGCCCTGGCGGCGCCGCGCGATGCCACCGGCTGGCTCGGCCTCGCGCTCCTCACGGTGTTCTACTGCATCGCGATGACCACCACGTTCACGGTCCTGCCCAAAGTGCCGGCGGCCAGCACCGCGGCGCTCAACTTCGAGCCGATCGCGCTGCTCGGGCTGGCCTGGATCGTCCTCGCCCAGGCAGTCACCCCGCTGCAGATCGCGGGCGCTTTCCTCACCGTCGGCGCCATCGCCTGGCTCGGGATATCGAAGAAATAAGCTACGAAATAACTTCCGGGTCGTCGCTGTAGAGCTTCTCGACCAGCGCCGCGCGGCGCTCGAGCACCGCGCGCTGGTTCATGTAGCCCTTGTCGGTGATCTCGTTGGCGTCGATCGACGGCGCCTCGTTCATCACCAGCAGGCGCGCCGGGTAGGTCGAGCTGCCGCCTTCCTGCGCCAGCTTCTCGAGGATGCCGCCGAGGCGCGAGCGCACCGCCACGAACGACATGTCCTTGGTCGCCGGGCTGAGGAACACCAGCGCGCCGACCTGGTCGCGGTCATGGCCGGTGATCACCGCGTCCTGGATCAGCGGGTCGGCGGCGGCGATCAGCCGCACGCGCACCGCGCCCGCGCTCACCCAGGTGCCGGTGGAGAGCTTGAAGTCCTCCGCGACGCGGCCGTCGAACACCACGCCGGCAGACGGATCGTCCGGCTTGGCGAGCTTCACGGCGTCGCCGATGCGGTAGAAACCTTCCTCGTCGAAGGCGGCCTGCGTCAGGTCGGGCCGACCGTAGTAGCCGGGGGTGACGTGCGGCCCCCGCACGCGGACTTCCAGCTTGCCTGCGGCGGGCACGAGCTTCAGCTCGCAGCCGGCGACCGGCAGCCCGATCACGCCAGGACGCTCCATCGGAAAATGCACCGAGGTGGCGAGCGGCGAGGTTTCGGTCGAGCCCCACGCCGAGAGCATCGTGAGCCGGGTGTTGTTTTCTTTCTTCGCCAGGTTCCTGAGGCGATCCCACAGGTTCTGCGGCAACGATGCCGCGGCGTAGAACAGCACGTCGAGGTCCTTGAAGAAATTCCGGCGCAGCGCGGCATCCTGCTCGAGGTACGGCAGCAGCAGGTCGTAGCCGCGCGGCACGTTGAAGTACATGGTCGAGGCGATCTCCTTCAGGTTCTTCACCGTGTTCTCGACCAGGATCGGCACCGGCTTGCCGCCGTCGATGTACAGCGTGCCGCCGTTGCGCAGCACCAGGTTGAAGTTGTGGTTGCCGCCGAAGGTGTGGTTCCACGGCAGCCAGT
Organism: uncultured bacterium; assembly: GCA_965233195.1. Classification (GTDB taxonomy): domain Bacteria; phylum Pseudomonadota; class Gammaproteobacteria; order Burkholderiales; family SG8-39; genus SCGC-AG-212-J23. The sequence continues at coordinate 160,569 of CBDDSB010000017.1, forward strand.
CGACGATCACCGGCGGCCGGTCTTCGACAAACGGCCAGGCCTGCGCCAGCATCTGCTGGTTCGCGCACAGCATGGCGTGGGTGTTGATCACCCCTTTCGGCGTCCCTGTCGAGCCCGAGGTGAAGAGGATCTTGGCGATCGCCTGCGGCTTCAGCTGCAAAAACTCCCGCTCGAGCAGCGAGCCGGGGTTGGTCTCGAGCAGCTCGGGCACCGACACCGACTTTGCACCCACGGCATCGAGCGCCGGCCCGAACTTCTGCGGGTCGGCGGCGTAGACCAGGCCCGGCTGCACCAGGTCGAAGATGGCCTTCAGCTTGCCGAAGTCCTTCGACATCAGCGAGTACGCCGGCGAGATCGGCGCCGCCGGAATGCCGACATGCATCGCGCCGAGCGCGAGCAGGGCGTGGTCGATGCTGTTGTCGGAGAGGATGGCGACCGGCTTTTTCGCGCTCAAGCCGCGTTCGAGCAGCGCCTGCGCGATGCGGCGCACCGAGCCATACGCTTCGCGGTACGACAGTTTCTTCCAGGAGTCCTTAATGCGCTCTGCCAGGAACGTTCTTTCCGGAGCAGCATCTGACCACTGCACCAGCCACTCGGTGACGCAGCGTGCGTACGGCGCAAGCTTTTGCGGCGAGCGCAGCAGCATGCTGCCGTCACGGCGCTTCTCGACCTCGACTTTCGCAGGGGCGAGTCTCATTGCTACTTATTCGCGAGCAGCGATTCGCAGGCGGCGATGCTGCGGCGATGGCGCTTGTGCATCCCTTCGAACAGCGAGCGCACGTCCTCGCGCCCGATGCGCGGCAGGGCGTTCTCGAACTCGCGCAGCGCCCAATTCAATCCCTTGATTAGAAACGTAATGCGCTCGCGCGGCTCGGTCACGGCCACCGCCTTGTCGTAGAACTCGCCGGTGGCGTGGCTGTACGTGGCGCCCGAGCGTTTCAGCATCTCGCCCACCATCGCGCAGTTGTGCGCCTCGTCGGCTTGCACCTTGCGCAGCGCTTCCCACTCCTTGCTATGGCGCGGCCAGTCGTCCATGAACGCCACCAGCGCCTTGGCTCCCGCGCGCTCGGCCTCGAGCATGCGGTTGAGGAACTGGATCAGCTCTTTATCAGTGAAGTTTGACGTACTCGTACTCCACCGGCAGGTTGTTGATGCCGCGCTCGGGGGGCGCGATCCAGGCCGCCATCTTGCCCGGCTCGGTCACCTTCTGCATGAGTGAATGGACGAAAGCGCGGTCCGCCTCCGTGGGAATCCACTGGCCCAGCTTCTTCTCATACTCCTCTTTCGCCAGCATTTGCCCCTCGGGATCCACCGGCTGCCCGGCCCAGGCGCCGATGGTGCGGCGAAAGCGCGACGAGGGCAGGGTAAGACGCAACGCAAAGCCGGCGCGCTCGATCTGGCGGTTCCAGCGCTTGAGGCCGATCTCGCAATCCTTGACGTAGGACTCGCGCATCACCTCGTTGAGGGCATTCAGCATGGGGACTTCCTCAGTTCCCGCGGGCGTCGCCATCTTGAAGCTCGATGAACGCAGTACATGATCCTCATACTGGGTCTCATCGGGCCGGCCCTTCAGCCCGTTGGCGAAGTTCGCCGCCGAGTTGGAGGAGATTTCCGAGCCGAAGAGGTCGAGCGAGCTCGAGCACCAGAAATTGAGGTACTTCTGCAGCGTGGGCAGGTCGACGGCACCCGCGGCGCGCACCCTGGCCGGGTCGTCGCTGCCGATCTCCTTCATCACTTCCAGCGTGCGCTTCACCACGCGCCCGAGGCCGGTCTCGCCGACGAACATGTGGTGCGCTTCCTCGGTCAGCATGAAGCGGCAGGTGCGCGAGAGCGGATCGAACGCGCTTTCGGCGAGGCTTTTCAGCTGGTACTTGCCGTCGCGGTCGGTGAAGTAGGTGAAGCAGAAGAGCGACAGCCAGTCGGAGATCGGCTCGTTGAAGGTGGTGAGGATGCGCGGCTTGTCGGCGTCGCCCGAGTGCCGCGCGAGCAACTCCTCGGCTTCCTCGCGGCCGTCGCGGCCGAAGTAGGCGTGAAGCAGGTACACCATTGCCCAGAGGTGGCGGCCTTCCTCGACGTTGATCTGGAACAGATTGCGCAGGTCATATAAGGAAGGACAGGTGTGCCCGAGCATACGCTGCTGCTCGACCGACGCGGGCTCGGTGTCACCCTGCGTGACGATGAGGCGGCGCAGCGTCGAGCGGTATTCCCCCGGCACCTGCTGCCAGACCGGCTGGCCCATCTGATCGCCGAAGCCGATCTTGCGCTCGGCCTGCTGGTCCGCAAGGAAAATGCCCCAGCGGTAGTCGGGCATCTTCACCGCGCCATAGGTCGCCCAGCCCTGCGCGTCGACGGAAGTTGCGGTACGAAGGTAGACGTCGGCCGACTGGAAATCGCTCGGCCCCATGCCCTTCCACCACTCGATGAAATGCGGCTGCCAGTGCTCGAGCGCGCGCTGCAGCGTGCGGTCGCTGACCAGGTTGACGTTGTTCGGGATCTTCTCGGAATAATTTACGCTGCTCATTGGATGCCTTGGGAAAAGGGGTCAGGACCCTTTTCGCGTTAAAGGGTAGGGAGTAATTTTGCGCGCGGGGGCGCGCGAAAAGGGTCCTGACCCCTTTTCCGACATTACACGCGTTCCCAGTTGAATTTCGCCTTCGCGCCGGTGCCGTAAACCTTGAGCGCGCCTTGTTCGCCGACCGCGTTGGGCCGGTTGAAAATCCAGTTCTGCCATGCGGTGAGGCGGCCGAATACGCGCGTGAGCATGGTCTCCGGCCCGGCGAAGCGCAGGCTCGCCTCCATGCCGGTGAGCGCATCGGGCGACAGGCTCGCGCGCTCCTCGATGGCGATGCGCACCTCGTCGTCCCAGTCGATGTCATCGGGCGTGGCGGTGACCAAGCCGAGGTCTCGCGCTTTTGCGGTGTCGATGGGCTCCCCCACGGGTACATCGGGAAGTTCTCCGCAGTAATGCGTTTCCAGCCGGGAAAGGCCGTTCACCATGCGATAGGTGCCGGCGTTGAGCGGCGACAGCGCGATCTGCGGTCCATCCTCGACATCCAGCATATAGCTGCGGTCGGCGGCAAAGGCCAGCTCGAGCAGGGTACCGGCAAAGCACGAGCCCTTCTCGATGATGGCGAACATGGAGCGCGAGGACAGGTCGAGGCGGGAGAACGAGCGGCCGAGGAAGGCGATGACCTCGCGCACGAACCAGTCGCTTTTGTGCTTTTCAAGAAGAGAATCGAGTTCCAATACCGACTGCAGGTTGCCGCGGGATTTCAACACCCACAAGCCGATATCGAGCTGGTTTTGCCGCAGGTCGAGGATCGCGCGGTCGAGCTCGCGCGCGAGGCGCAACGGATACCAGTCTGCGGTTCGTTCGAGCCTTGCGGATTCCGGTCCTTTGACCGTGAGCGTGGCGGTGCGCGTCTCCCGGTCGATTTGCACGTCGATCAGCCGGTTGTCGCCGAGCGGGGTCAAGGCCACTCCTTGTCCGCCGGGCCGGTCGGAGAGCTTGGCGAGCTCGAGCGCGCGGGCCTTCACCATCTCGGCGAACTGCTGCGGCTTCGCCATGTGATCGACCAGGCGCCATTGCTTCGCGCGGTCCGCGCGCACGCCTTCGGCGGTGGTGCAGAACACATCGGCCAGATCGCGGCGCACTTTGCGTTTATCGACCAGACGGGTCAGCCCGCCGGTTCCCGGCAGCACGCCGAGAAGCGGCACCTCGGGCAGGCTGACGGTGGAGGAGCGATCGTCGATCATCGCGATCTCGTCGCAGGCGAGGGCGAGCTCGTAGCCGCCGCCGGCCGTGGTGCCGTTCAGCGCGGCGATGAACTTGAGGCCGGAGCCCGCCGACGCTTCCTCGATCGAGTTGCGCGTCTCGTTGGTGTACTTGCAGAAGTTCACTTTCCACGCGTGGCTCGAGTGGCCGAGCATGTAGATGTTGGCGCCGGAGCAGAACATGCGGCTCTTGCCGCTGGTGATCACGACGCTCTTCACCTCGGGATGCTCGAAGCGGATGCGGTTGAGCGCATCGGCGAGCTCGATGTCGACGCCGAGGTCGTAACTGTTGAGCTTCAGCTTGTAGCCCGGCACCAGTGGCTTGTCCTCGGCGATGTCCAGCGTGAGGGTGGCGACCGGGCCGTCGAAGCCGAGCTTCCAATGGTGATAGCGGTCCGGGTGGGTCTCGAAGGAAATCATGTGAGGGCGTTCCTGAGTTCAATGAGGCTCTGCTTCAGAGTTTTGCCTGAGGTGTCGACGGTGGCGTCGGCGCGGGAGTAAAGCCGATCTCGGTCTTCCAATAATCTCTTGATTTCGTCCAGCGCGGCGGAGCGGCCCTTGAACGGGCGCATGTCGCCCTGTGCGATGACGCGCGCCATGTGTTCTTCCGGTGAGGCTTTCAGCCAGATGCAGGTGCAGCGCTCGAGCAGCAGCTTGTAGGTGCCGGGGTCATTCACCAGGCTGCCGCCGGTGGCGATCACCGCTTGCTCGTTGTGGGCGAGCACGCGCTCGAGCGCGCGGCGCTCAAAGCGGCGGTAGCCGTCCTGGCCGTACATCGCGAACACCTCGCCGAGCTCGGCGCCGGCTTCCTTCTCTATTTCGCGGTCGAGCTCGACGAACGGCAGCTTGAGCGCCTGGCTCAGCTTCACCCCGAGCGTCGACTTGCCCGCGCCGCGCAAGCCGAGGAGGGCAATAGGTTTTTGCGGGGATTCTTCCTCGCGGACCAGGGTCTCGACCGGCACCCCCATCGCCCTGGCGACTTTGCGCAGCAGGAGCACGGAGATGTTTCCCTCGCCGGCCTCGAGCTGCGCGAGGTAACGCTCCGAGACGCCGCTCGCCTGCGACAGGGCCTTGCGCGTCATGCTGTGCTCGGTGCGCCAAGCGCGTACGCGGTCGCCGAGACGGGATAGATAGAGGGTTTCCGTCATGAAGTATAGTGCTTGACGTAGATTCTATGGCTGCAATATAGTGACTGTCAATGAAAGTCACCATCCTGGTCGGGACGATGACCGGCACGGCGCAGTTGTGCGCGCAGGAAATGGAGCTCGCCCTGGACGACGGCGAGACCGAGGTCGCCACGCTGATGATGGATGGGCTCGACAGCTCGGTGTTCGGGCGCGAAGGGGTGTTCCTGATTTGCACCTCGACGTACGGCCAAGGCGACGTTCCGGATAACGCCAGGGCGCTGTATGAGCACTTGAAGTCCGCTCGGCCGGATCTGTCGCCAGTGCGCTACGGCGTGTTCGGACTTGGTGACCGGACCTATGCAGAAACCTTCAACTTCGGCGGCAAGCGCTTCGACGAGCTGCTGACCGAGCTCGGCGCGCGGCGCGTCGGCGAGCGCCACATGCACGACGCCTCGTCCGGCATCCTGCCGGAGGAAACCGCGCTCGAGTGGTGCCAGGCCTGGCTCGGCAAGGTGAAGGAAACCGCCGCCGCTTAGCCGTTCAGCTGTCGCTGTAGGTGTACGCCCGACAGGCATGCGCTTTGCTCGAGGAGCAATATGCGTGCTCTGAAGTGGATTGGCGGCACAGTCCTCATCCTCTTCGTTGCAATCGCGCTCTTTTTTACATTCGGCCTCAATCTCCTCAAGGGCCCGATCACCCGTGCAGTCAGCGACGCCACCGGCCGCGAGCTCGTCATCGAGGGTCGGCTCGGCCCGGTGTGGTCGTGGGTTCACCCGCGGATCCGCGCGGAGGGCGTCACATTCGCCAACGCTGACTGGGGTCAGGCCGATTACCTGTTGAGCGCCGACGCGATCGAGGCGTCGATCAGCGTGTTGCCGCTGCTCGCCGGCCGGGTCGTGCTGCCCGAGGTGCACCTGCAGGGCGCCGAGCTGTCGCTCGAACAGGATGAAGACGGCCGCAAGAACTGGATCCTGAAGCAGGACCCGGAGGAGCAGAAGGACGAATCACGGGTCTTCATCAAGCTCCTCACCGTGGACGAAGGTCGGCTGCGCTGGGAAGACGCCTGGCGCGAGCACAGCTTCCTCGCCGACCTCTCCACCAACGAGACCGGTATCCAGTTCAGTGGCGAAGGCACGTACAGCGGCATGCCGCTGAAGGCCAAGGGGCACCTTGGCCACGTCCTGGGGCTCCGCGACGAAACAACGCCGTTCCCGATCAACGGCGAGATCAAGATCGGCGACACCGCGGCGACGCTCGAAGGCACGCTCACCGGCCTGGTCGGCTTCAAGGGCATCGACCTCCAGTTCAAGCAGCTCTCCGGCAAGACCATGGAGGATTTGTACTGGATCATCGGGCTCGCTTTCCCGGACACCAGTCCCTACAAGCTCTCCGGCCGCCTGCTGCGCACCGACGGGATGTGGCGCTTCGAGAATTTCGCCGGCAAGGTGGGCGAGAGCGACCTGGCGGGCACGCTGCAGGTCGACACTGGCGGCAAGCGGCCGTACATGCATGGCGACCTGACGTCGAAGGTGTTGAACTTCGCCGACCTCGGCCCGCTCGTCGGCACCAAACAGCCGCGCGAGGGCGGCGGCGTGCTGCCCGACGCGCCTTTCAACGTCGACCGCTGGGAGAGTCTCGACGCCGACGTCAGGCTCAAGGCGGGCACCATCAAGCGTCCGAAGCAGCTGCCGATCGACAATCTCAGCACGCGCTGGCAGCTGCGCGACAAGGTGCTATCCCTGAGCCCGCTCGAGTTCGGCATCGCCGGCGGCAAGATCGCCGGCACCATCAAGGTCGACGGCAACAAGGAGCCGGTGCGCGGCGACGTGGCGATGCGCGTGCGCCAGCTGCAGCTCGCGAAACTCTTCCCCACCGTCAAGCAGGCGCAGGGATCGATCGGCGACCTGAACGGCCTGATCGAGCTTTCCGGCACCGGGGACTCGGTCGGCAAGCTGCTCGGCTCCTCGACCGGCAAGATCGGCATCTACATGGACGAGGGCAAGATCAGCCGCTTCCTCATGGAGCTGGTCGCGCTCGACCTTTGGGACGCCGCGCGGGTGAAGCTGAAGGGTGACCAGGAAATCGACATCCGCTGCGTGATCGCGGACTTCGGCGTGAAGGGCGGAATAGCGCAGGCGAACGCTTTCGTCTTCGATACCACCGTGGTCAACATTGGCGGCGGCGGCACCATCAACCTCAAGACCGAGGCGATGGACATGAAGCTCAAGCCCGAGCCCAAGGACCGCGGCATCGGCTCGCTGCGCACGCCGCTCCATATCAAAGGCACCTTCAGCCAGCCGGACATCGGCCCTGACATGGGCAAGCTCGCCGCGCGCGGCGCGGGAACCATTTTGATGGGAATCGTTAATCCGCTTCTCGCCATCCTGCCGCTGCTCGAGGAAGGCAAGGGCAAGGACAGCAACTGCGGCGCCCTCATCGCGCAGGCGAACGCTTCTTCGAAGAAGAAGTCCGCGGCGCCGAAAGCCACCGCCGAGCAAAAAGCAGCGCCGGCGGCTTCTTCGAAGGAATCGCGGGCGGCTTCTTCAAAGGAATCGGCCGCCGCCGGGGCGACCGCGGCGCAGCCGGCCGATAAATAACTTAAGCCTCAGGTAAGGGAGCACTATGGCAGCGCGTCATCGTCGCAGGTCAAAATCGCTCGCCGCGCAGTCCATCGATCTCGGATTTGCCGTGCCCCAGGTGATCGGGCATCGGGTCGCGCGGATGATGATCGCCGGTGGCTCGCCTTCCGCGCGCCGCGAGCTGCATCGCATGGGCACCGAGAAAATCCTTGCCGCGAACGAAGCCTGGAACGCGATGGCGCTCCAGGCGGTTCTGGAAAATCAGAAGCTGGCGCTTTCCTTCATGCGTTCGCTCTGGTTTCCGTGGGCCCAGCGCCAGTCGGCTGCGATGCAGCTGAGCAACGCCGCCCTGGACGTCCTTGGCAAGGGAATGGCGCCGCTGCGGCGTCGCGCGGTCGCGAACGCCAGGCGCCTCCGACGAATCAGTCGACGCTAGCGTTTTACTTCTTCAGCCCGATGCCCTGCATCAGGCGCGCGAGCTCGGTGTCTTCCTTGGCGATCAACGCGCCGAATTCGTCGGCCGGCATGAAAGCCGGGCGCACACCGAGGTTCTCGCTGGCTTTTACGAACTCCGCAGAGCCGACGGTGTTGCGGATCGCGCTTTCGATCTGCGTGATCACGGCGCGCGGAGTGCCGCGCGGCACGGCGATGCCGCGCCAGGCCTCCAGCGACACGTCAACGCCTTGCTCGCGCGCCGTCGCAACCTCGGGAAGCGCGGGATCTCGATTCGGAATCAGCGCCGCAATCAGGCGCACCTGACCCTGCTTCACCGGCGCGGCGAGCGCTGCCGGTAGCTGCACGACCGCATCGACGTGCCCGCCGACCAGGTTGGGCACTACTTGCGCGGCACCGTAAGGGACTTCGTTGACCTCGATGCCGGCCTTGCTGGTGAGCGCGGCGAGCGAAATGTGCGTATGGCTGCCGATGCCCGAGTGCCCGACGTTGATGCCCTTCGGTTTGGTCTTGCCTTCGTTCACGAAGTCCTGGAGCGTGCGCCAGCGGGAATCGGAGCGCACGGCGAGTACCACCGATTCCACGAGCACGCGCGCGACGGCGTCGAACGTCTGGTAGTCGAAGCCGAGCTGGCCGGAATGGTAGGTGGTGGAGATCGAGTTCGAGTTCCACACCAGGGAATAACCGTCGGGCTTCTGCGACGCGACGTACTTGTAGCCGATGGCGCCGCCCGCGCCGGGACGGTTCACCACCAGCACGCGCTGGTTGAGGTAGCGGGACATTCCATCGGCGAGGATGCGCGCGGTGACGTCTGCGGAGGATCCGGCGGGGAAGAGGACGGTGATTTCCAGCGGAGCGCGCTGCGGGAACGCCGGTTCTTGCGCATGAACGATGAGCGCAGTGAGCGCGCCGACTAGACCCAGAAGCATCCTCATTTCAGTACCTCCTCGATTTCCACGCGCCGTCCTTCGCGCGCCGACTTGATGCCGGCGAGCAGTACGGCGAGCGAGCGCGTGCTGCGGTCGCCATCCATCTCGGGCTCGCCATCGCCGCGCACTGCGTTGGCGAACTCTTCCAGCTCCTCGACGATCGGATCGTTCTTGCTGCATGGGACAACGTCAGCGGTGGTGGTGCCCCTTCTAAGAAACCTCAAACCTTGATGCATGTCGTAATACGCGCTCGCTTCCTTGCCGTAGATGTTCATCAGGTAGTACTCGGAGGCGGAGGCGTAGCTGGCATTCAGGGTGGAGAGCGCGCCGTTTTCGTGCTCGAGCACCAGGCTCGCTACGTCGGGGTTGTCGCCGGGGAGTACCAGGCGCACGAATCGCCCGCTCACCGCCTTGACCGGGCCGATCAGGTATTCGAGGACGTCGGTGTAGTGGATGCCGATCTGCAGCATCACCCCGCCGGGCATGCCCTCGGCGGTATAGCGCCAGGAACTAAGGTCGATCTTGCCGAGCCGGTCGCGGCTGATGTTCGCCTCGGCGTTGACGAGCTTTCCGAATCTATCGAGGTTTTGCTTGATCCAGCGAAACTGGCTCTCTCGGCGTCGTTGGTATCCCAGGGCGAGCACCACCTTCGCCTGGCGGCACGCCGCGGTGATGGCGCGCGCGTCGTCGATGGTGTTGGCGATCGGCTTGTCGAGGAATACGTGCTTGCCGGCGGCCGCCGCGGCATACGTGGTCTCGAGATGAGCGGAGTTCGGCGTGGCGTTGATGATGGCCTCGATCCGGCGGTCGCCAAGGATTTCCTCGTAGGACGCGGCTGCGGTGCAGGCGTACTTCCGGGCGAACGCTTCGCGCTTGTCACGAGAGCGGCTGTAGCAAGAGGCGATCTTCATCCGGCCCGAGCGCACGATGGCGTCGGCCAATACATCCGACCACCAACCCATGCCAATGCAACCGACATTCATCGCGCAGTTACCTTATGGATTCGGCAGCTTCGCGGGCTACCCGCTCGTCGAACTCCCAGTTGCCGCCGGCCACGCCGACGCCGCCGATGCATTCCTCGCCGGCCATGATCGGCCAGCCGCCTTCCATCGCGGTCCAGCGCTCCGGGCCGGCGGCGAGGGCGAGGCCGAGCGCGTGCGCGGTGTCGAGCGTCTGCCCGACGGCGCCCTGCGATCCGGTGCCGCGCTTGTTCGACGCCGCGCACACCGCCTTGGTGGTGGCCGAATGCACGGTATGGAATTTGCCGCCTTCCATGCGCTCGAGCAGGACGAGGTGGCCGCCCGCGTCGACGATCGCGATGGTGACCGCGAGCTTCGCTTCCCGGGCGAGCCGGGTCGCGGTCTCCATGATCTTGCGCGCCCCCGCTGCGTTCAGCCTTTTGGCTTCCGAGATATACATCGTTATATATTAGTGCATGGCCCTTTCACACATCGAGCACTTCCTCGTCGCCGCCGACGACATCGATGCAACACGCGACTGGTACGGCCGCATCCTCGGCATGACGAGCGGGCCGCATCCGGACTTCGGCTTCCCGGTGCACTGGATGTACCTCGGTGACGTCGACATCGTGCACATCGGCCCGAGCGCGAAGATGGCCGGCGAGAACCAGAAGAAGTATCTCGGGCGCACTTCGCAAGGGGGAGCGACTGGGACCGGCGCCATCGACCACATCGCCTTCCGGGCCACCGGCTTGCGGGCAATGCTGGAGCACCTCAAGAAGGAGAAGATCCAGTTCACTCAACGGCGCGCGAACGGCCAGGCGCTGTTCCAGCTTTTTTTCTTCGATCCCAACGGCGTCAAGATCGAGCTGAATTACGCCTCGGCGGAAGCCGAGGGCATCGCGCCGGAGCTGATGGCGTCCGACCTTATGAAGGCCGCGCCATGAGCTCGCCCGAGAGGGTGGCGGGGGTCGTGATCTTGTGCCTGGGGCTCGCTGCCTTCGGCGTACTCGCCTGGGCGTCGCGCACGGGTGTGGGGCTCGAGCGGACGCTGGACCCCGGCGACGTCGTATTCATGAGCGTGTTCGCAATCTTCGGATCGTTCTGCGTGTTCATGGGCTGGCGGCTGTTCCGCAGCCAACCGAATCCCGAGGTCGCGACCGCGGCCGCGCAGGTCGCGCCCGCGTCCCCGCCGAAACGCGTCACGCTATCGACCGCGTGTTCGACCGCTGGTGTGATCTTTCTCGTGCTGTCGGCGTTGCTACCCGAGCATCTCTATCCCGTCGTCTTCCTGTTTGCCGGGATCGCGTTGCTCGCGGTGTCGCACGCCCTGACGCCATGCGAGGAGCGCATCGACAAATTGAGGAAAGTGCGGGATTCGATGCGGCAACAACTTTGAGGACGTAAAGGAGATCCATGGCCGCTGACCCCAATTCTCCCAAGCACCAGCCGATGGAGGTGCGCCATCGCGACCAGCTGGAATGGGAGACCATCCGCTGGCCGGGCGAGACCGGAAAGATGCTGTTCCATCCGCGCAAGGAACGTCCCACCGAGCCGAACGCCGGAATCCTGCGGCTCGAGCCCGGCGCGCATCATCCGCTGCACTACCACGACTTCGCGCAGGTCTGGTACGTCCTGGAAGGGACCTTCCACATCGGCGGGCGCGAATGCGGCCCGGGCACGATGATTTTCCATCCCGATCCGCACTACGAGGACGAATTCCGCACCGAGACCGGCGGCGAGATCCTGATCGTGCAGTATCCCGGGCCGACGACCGGCGGCCGGCCAATCTACGACGATCGCTTCAATTTGCAGGAGCGGCGCGAGATCTCAGCGGAGCGCATCGACCGCTGAATCGATTTACTTGTGGCGCGGGTCCAGCGCGTCGCGCAAGCCGTCGCCGAGCAAGTTGAAGGACAGCACCAGCATGAAGATGGAGACACCGGGCCAGATCGCCATCCATGGCGCCTGGTCGACGTAGTTACGCGCCGTATTGAGCATGCTGCCCCAGCTCGGCGCGGGCGGCTGCTGTCCCAATCCGAGGAACGAAAGGCTCGCTTCCGCAATCACCGCGGCGGCGATGGCGAGCGTCGCCTGCACGATGAGCGGCGCGACGATGTTGGGGAAGATATGGCGCAGCGCGATGCGCAGGTGTGGATTTCCGAGCGCGCGCGCGGCTTCGACATAGTCCTCGGATTTCGCCGCGAGCACCTGCGCGCGGGTCAGGCGAATGAACACCGGCGTCGCCGAGATGCCGATGGCGATCATCGCGTTGGTGAGACTGGGGCCGAGAAAGGCGGCGAGCGCGATCGCGAGGATCAGGAATGGGCAGGCGAGCATCGCGTCGGTGATGCGCGAGATCAGCGCGTCGACCCAGCGGCCGAGGTAGCCCGCCGCCATGCCGATCGGCACACCCAGAGCGAGCGAGATCGACACTGATACCAGGCCGGCGAGGATCGAGGCGCGCGCGCCCCAGACGATGCGCGACAGCACGTCGCGCCCGAGCTCGTCGGCGCCGAACCAGTGCGCGGTGGTCGGCGCGGCGCGCACCGCGCTCCAGCTTGTCGCCACCGGGTCGTATGGCGCGATCCAGGGGGCGAACAGGGCGAGCGCGACGAAGAACGCGACCACCAGCAAGCCCAGCACGGCTCCAGTTCGGCGCAGCAGGCGTCTTATTGGACCCTCATTCTCGGGTTGACCAGGAAGTAGGCCAGGTCGGCCAGCAGGTTGAGCATGATGTAGACCGTGGCCGTGAAGAGGACCACGCCCTGCACCACGGAATAGTCGCGGTTGAATACCGCGTCGACGATCAGCTTGCCGAACCCCGGGATGGAGAACACCTGCTCGGTAAGCACCGCGCCGGAGAGCAGCGTGCCGAACTCCAGCGCGCCGAGGGTGATGATCGGGATCAGCGCATTGCGCAGCGCGTGCTTGAGGACCACCACGCGCTCGTCCAGCCCTTTCGCCCTGGCCGTCCTTACATAATCAGAAGAAAGCACTTGCAGCATCGCGCTGCGCGTATGCCGCATCAACACCGCAGCGATGGCATTGCCGAGCACGAACGCGGGCATGATCATCGCCGACAGATTAGCCTTCAGGTCCTGGAATGGGCTCACGTAGCCCGACGCCGGCAGCCAGCCGAGCTGCACCGCGAACAGCAGGATAAGCAGGATGCCGAGCCAGAAGTTCGGCGTCGACAGGCCCCACAGCGCGAACACGTTGGCGCCGTAGTCCCACCAGGTGCCCTTTTTCACCGCCGACACCACGCCCGCCGTGATGCCGATGATGAGCGCGATCAGCATCGCCATGGTCGCGAGCTGGATGGTGACCGGCAGCTTCTCGAGGATCAGCTCGGTGACCGGCTTCTGGATGCGCACGGAATCGCCGAGGTCGCCGCGCATCACGCCGGAGAGCCAGTACCAGTAGCGCACCGGCACCGGCTCGTCGAGGTGAAACTTTTCGCGCAAGTACCGGATAGTTTCCGGATCACGCTCTTCTCCCGCGAGCGCGATCGCCGGGTCGCCGGGAAGGAGCTGCTGCAGCCCGAAGATCAGGATCGAGACGAAGAACAGCGTCGGGACAATGGTCGCCAGGCGCCGCAGCAGGAACTTCAACATTTCTAATTCATCTTCAGACCCTGCACGCGCACCATGCCATCCGGCACGGCGCGCAGGCCACTGAGCTTGGCGTTGTGCGCCCACAGCCAGTTGCGGTGGTACAGGTAAACGATCGGCCGGTCCTTCGCCACGGCTTGAGCGATCTTGTCGTAGGCGGCGGCGCGGCGCGCCGGGTCGAGCGAGGTGCGCGACTCGTTGATCAGCGCCTCGACGTCGTCCTTGCAGTAGCCGGCGTAATTCGTCGGCCCCTTGCAGGCGAGCATGGTGTGCAGGTTGCCGTCCGGGTCGGCGCGGCCGCTCCACGCGAGCACATACGCCTCGAACTGGCCCTTATCCGCGAGATTGAGCGAGGTGGCGAACTCCGTCGACTGGATCTTGATGTCGAAGCCGGCGTCCTTCGCCATCGCCTGCACGATCTGCGCGATGCGTTGTGCGTCGGAGGTAGTCGGCGTCATGAGCGTGAAGCTCGGATTCGGCACGCCGGCCTCCTTGAGGAGCTGGCGCGCGCGCTGGACATTGCGCTTCGGGATCGGCGCGCTCTTGCCGTAATACTGGTTGCTCGGCGCGACCCACTGGTTACCGGGCTGCGCTTCACCCTCCATCGCCACCTTGACGATGGCATCGCGGTCGAGCGAGAGCTCGAATGCCTCGCGCACGCGCGGATCCTTGCCGAGCGGGTTCTTCTGCGCGATGTCGCTCTTGCCGACGTTGATGGTGATGCCCTGGTAACCGATCTCGACGATCTTGGCGATCTTGAAGCGGCTGTCGTTCCTGAGCTGGGGCACGTCGGAAGGCGCCATGCGCTCGATGAAGTCGAGCTGGCCCGAGCGCAGGTTGGCGAGGCGCACCGTGGCGTCGACGATCGGCTGGTAGACGATGCGGTCGAAGTGGATCTGGCCCTTGTTCCAGTAATTCGGAAAGCGCTCGAGCACGATGCGGTCCTGCGCGATGCGCTCGACGAACTTGAACGGCCCGGAGCACACAGGCCTGGCGCCGAACTTGTCGCCCGCCGCGTCCGCCGCCTTGGGCGAAACCATCATCCCCGCGCGGTCGGTGAGCACCGCGAGCAGCGGCGCGAACGGCGCCGCCAGGTTGATGCGCACCGTGGACGGATCCACCGCGTCTACGCTCGACACCACCGCGAGCTCGCCGCGGCGATTCGAGCCCTTCATGTCCTTGTGGCGCTCGAGGTTGTACTTCACCGCCTGGGCGTCGAACTTCTCACCGTCATGGAACGTCACGCCGTTGCGCAGCTTGACGATCAGCGCCTTGTTGTCTTTCGACCACTCGTACGAAGTGGCCAGTTGCGGCACCACGTTGAGCTTCTCGTCGAGGTCGAACAGCTTGTCGCAAAGGCCGGCGAAGACGATGCGGCCGACGAAGGTGCGCGCCATCGACGGGTCGAGGACGTCGGGATCTTCGGCCAGGCCGATGCGAAGGGTCTGGGCTTGGGTTGCAAACGAAACCGCAACCAGGGTAAATGCGAAAACGATTCTCACGATGTACCTCCCGATTGGAACGCTGCCTGCAGTCGTAGAAGTCTCTCATTGACGGCGGTCAATTGCGAGGGCGCGGCGTAGGGCTCGATCTCTTTCCAGAAGTGGCACGCGACGCCGTATTCGAGAATCGGCTCATGGGTACTGCAAAGCTCCTGCGCGTATGGGCAACGCGTACGGAAGCGGCAGCCCGACGGCGGGTTGTAGGGGCTCGGCACGTCACCCTGGAGCACGACGCGGGTTCTCTTCAATAACGGGTCCGGAACCGGGATCGCCGCGAGCAGGGCCCTGGTATAGGGATGGCGTGGTGCCGCAAACAGCGCACGCTTGTCCGCCATCTCGACGATCTTGCCGAGGTACATCACCGCCACCCGGGTGGCGATGTGCTTCACCACCGCCAGGTCGTGAGCGATAAAGACGTAGGCCAGGCCGAAGCGCCGCTGCAGGTCTTGCAGCAGGTTGATGACCTGCGCCTGGATCGAGACATCGAGCGCCGACACCGGCTCGTCGCAGACGATGAGCTGCGGCTCGACGGCGAGCGCGCGCGCGATCCCGATCCGCTGCCGCTGGCCGCCGGAAAACTCATGCGGATAGCGTTGCGCATGCTCGGGTGCCAGGCCGACGAGGGTGAGAAGTTCGTCAACCCGGCGTTTGGAATTGTTTTGGTGTAACCCATGTAACGTTAAAGGCTCTTCGAGCATGGCGCCGACCCTCATGCGCGGATTGAGCGAGCCGTAAGGGTCCTGGAAGATGATCTGCATCTCGCGGCGCAATGACCGGATTTCTCTTTGCGAGAGAGTCTCCAGATCGCGATCCCGGAACCACACTTTTCCCGAGGTAGGCTCGATGAGCCGCAGCAGCAGCCGCCCTGCCGTCGACTTGCCGCAGCCCGACTCGCCGACCAGCGCGAGCGTCTCGCCCGGATGCAGCTCTAAGCTGATGCCGTCCACGGCCTGAACCTTCTTGAAATGCTTCACCAGGCGTTCGGCGCGGAGCAGCGGCTGCGTCACAGGGGAGCGCGCCAGCAGGCGGCGTGGTGATTGGGCGTTATTTCGCGCAACGCGGGAATCTCACGGCGGCATTGCTCGATTGCGAAGGGGCAGCGCGGGTGGAAGCGGCAGCCTTGGGGGAACGCTGCCGCATCCGGGACCACGCCCTCGATCGCCGACAGGCGCGCCTGCTCGAGGTGCAGGCGCGGGATCGATCCCAGCAGGCCGATGGTGTAGGGATGCTGCGGCTCGGCGAACAGGCGGTGGACATCGCAGCGCTCGACCACCTGACCCGCGTACATGACGATGACCTCGTCGGCGAGCTCGGCGATCACGCCGAGGTCGTGCGTGATGAGGATGATGGCGGTGCCGAGCTCGGCGCGCAGCGTGCGCATCAGCTCCAGGATCTGCGCCTGGATGGTGACGTCGAGCGCAGTGGTCGGCTCGTCGGCGATCAGCAGCTGGGGATTGCAGGCGAGCGCCATGGCGATCATCACGCGCTGGCGCATGCCGCCCGACAACTGATGCGGATACTCGAGCGCGCGGCGCTCGGGCGAGGGGATGCGCACACGGCGCAGCATGTCCACCGAACTGTCTATGGCTTCTTTTCTGGAAATACTCCTATGTCGCAGCAACGCTTCCGCGATCTGGTCTCCCACCTGGAACGCCGGGTTGAGCGAGGTCATCGGCTCCTGGAAGATCATCGCCAGCTTGTCGCCGCGCAAGTCGCGCAGCCGCGCGGGCGGCAGCTTCAGCAGGTCTTCGCCCTCGAACAGCACCTTGCCGCCGGCGATGCGCCCGGGCGGCTGGGGCACCAATCCCATGATGGAGAGCGCGGTGACGCTCTTGCCGCAGCCCGACTCGCCGACGATGCCGA
Organism: uncultured bacterium; assembly: GCA_965233195.1. Classification (GTDB taxonomy): domain Bacteria; phylum Pseudomonadota; class Gammaproteobacteria; order Burkholderiales; family SG8-39; genus SCGC-AG-212-J23. Next base: position 177,369 of record CBDDSB010000017.1, read on the forward strand.
GCGTGCGTCCCTTCTGCAGCTCGAGGTCGACCCCGTCCACCGCCCGCACTTCGCCGCGTTCCGAGGCGAAGTGCGTGCGCAAACCGTGCACTTCAAGCAGGCTTCTTGTGCCTTGCAATCTCTTGCTCGATGACGGCGCGGTCGAGCACGCCCCAGGGCCGCGCTTTGCTGGGGCTGCACTTGAGATACGGGACGAAGCGCTCGTGCGCCTTGTGATAGAGGCGGTTGAGCTCCGCGAGCGGTTCGGCGTGGTCGTCGACCCGGAGGTTCAGTTCCGGGTAGTCCTCGGTGGAGCATATAAGGAGCGCTGCCGACTGCTTCCCGCGCTTGTCGCCGCCGACGGCTTCTCCCGCCCGGAGCGCGGAGATCAACCGCTCGGCGAAAGGTTTTTTAGATTCATGGAAAGCGCGCGCCGTCTGCTGGATCACCTGCTCGTTGGCAAGCATGTTGCCGGCGACCGAAAAGCCTTCGCCGGCGACCGCGCCCGCCCAGTCGACGCACTGCGCGCCGGTGTGTTGGCCAATGCGCCCCGCGGCGTCGATCACGTGGAGCTGCCGATGGTCGCGGCCCTCGTCGGGCGCAATGAGCCGCTGCACCACCTCGGGTGCAGTTAAGCCGTTACCTAGAAGTTCGAGACCCTGCGCGCCGTAATGCGGATTCACCAGCGCCTGGGTAGAGAGCGCGCCGACGCCGGTTTGCGCGTGCGGGCAGAGCGCTCCGACCGCGAAGAAGCGCGTCGCGATGGCGACGCCGAAGGCGCCGCTCGCATCGCGCGCGATGATCGACCAGGTCATGGGCGGCGATCATAACTTGTATGAGCCGCCGCCAGCGGGCTGCAGTTAGCCCCAAAAGATCAATCCGAGCGTTGCACCTAAACCCGCGGCGACGCCGTAGCGCTCGATCCGACTGACTTCCTTCCCGGTCACCAGCCGGACCGGCACGGGCGCGATCTCGAGCAGCTTCTGGATTACGGCATCCTCGCTCATCCGCGTGGCCGAGCGGTGACGCGCGGCGCCCAGGACGATCGCGTCGGCACCGCCGCGCCTGGCCGCGGCGGCGATCGCGCCGGCCCTGTCGCGCGCCTCGAGGCGCCGCACGGTGTGCCGGACGTGGAACCGGTCGAGCACCTCGGTCGCAGGCTTCAGGGGGTCCGCGGTGAGCCAGCCTTTCAGGGCATGGCCGAGCGGCGAGCGCACGTCCACGAGCTGCACCTCGTAGCGATCACCGCGCAGGGACTCGCGGATCACGTGACGCACCGCAGGCAGCGCATTTACCGAATCGAGAACCGGTATCAGGGCGCGCATCGCTATTCTCCTGCGAGAAGAAGTGCGGCGAGGCCAGCGACCCCCGCCGGCACCGCGTAACGCTCGAACGCACCGGCATGGCCGCGGGCGAGCACCGTGACGGGGATGTCGGTGCGCTCCATCACGCCCTGCGCGATCGACGGGTTGACCCAGCGCAGCCAGGCCGGATGGCGGCCGACGCCCATCATGACTTCAGCCACCTGCTCGCGCTCGGCGACCGCCGCGATGCGCTCCGCCGGGGTGCCGATCTCGGCGACCGCGCGGAAGGGGATACCGCGCAGCGACAGGGCCTCGATGGCGTTCGCCATGGCGGTGCGGCTGCGCTCGGCGCGCACGCTGTCGCGCGCGGCGCGGCTGGTGAAGCGGGCGACGTGACGGTGGAAGCGCGGCTGTACGTTCATGACCAGCACTTCGAGCTGCACGCCGGAGCGCGCCAGCGTTTCCAGGTATTCAATCGGCGCCAGAGCCGCCGCGGAAGCGTCAACGGGTACGAGAATCTTCATATTGCAAAACCTCCTTTGTCTTGCGATTGCGCAGCCACGCTGCGGCGAGCACGCCGCCGGTGATGCCGACGAACAGCATTGATTTCACGCCCGGCCGCTCGTCGAGCCACTCCTGGTAGAGCGGCTCGTCCGAGATCATCTTCGCGGCGGTCCAGGCGAGTACCGCGCCGCCGACGTAGAGCAGGGCCGGGAAGCGCTCGATCCAGTGCAGGATCAGGGTCGATCCCCACACCACGATCGGGATGCTGATGAGCAGGCCAACGACGACCAGCAGGACGCTGCCGTGCGCCGCGCCCGCGACCGCGAGCACGTTGTCCAGGCCCATCACGGCGTCGGCGATAACGATGGTTTGCATCGCGCCCCAAAAGCTCTTCGCCGGCGCGACATCGTGCTCGCGGCCGTTCTCGTTGCCGGCGAGCAGCCGGTAGCCGATCCAGGCGAGCAGGATGCCGCCGGCGAGCATCAGGCCCGGGATCTCGAGCAGCCAGAGCACTGCGACGGTGAGGCTCGCGCGCACCACGACGGCGCCGCCCGTGCCCCAGAGAATGGCACGGCGCTGCAGCTCCTTCGGCAGATTGCGGGCGGCGAGCGCGATGACGATCGCGTTGTCGCCCGCGAGCACAAGATCGATGACGATGATCGCGGCGAGGGCGGACCAGAATTCGGGCGTGATGACCATGCGTCGAGTGTCTGCGCCGCGGCGCCGGATGAAAATTGACGAGTTGAGATGGGATCCATTGCCGTTTGCAATGGATAGTCCCTCCGGACGTTTGCGCGCCCGGGCGTTGGCACCTAGAATGCAGTTTCCGCAGGGGAGTAGCTTCCTAGCGGAGCGGCCGTCACTCCGGAAAAGATCCCCGGTCGCTCCGGCAGCCCATCCAGAGCTGCAAGCCAGACCTCGGTTACCGACAAGGAGCCGAGATGTCTCGCGCCGCTGCGCGCCGTTTTTTTCGTCATGGGCTGCTGCCGCAGCTCCTCGTGTTCGAGGCCGTCGCCCGGCTCGGCAGCGTGACCCGCGCCGCCGAAGAGCTGCACCTCGCCCAGCCCACCGTATCCCTCCAGCTGAAGAAGCTCGCGGAGACGCTCGAGGTGGCGCTGTTCGAGCAGCGCGGGCGGCGCCTGCACCTCACTGGCGCCGGACAGGAATTGCGCACGACCTGCGTCGAGCTGATGCACTGTCTCGCCCGCGCCGAGGAAAAGCTTGCGACCTGGCGGCAGCCGAAGCAGGAGACGCTGCTGCTCGCGGCGGAGCCGGAATCGCGCGCGGTGGCGGCGCGGCTCCTCGCCGCGTTCTGCTCGCGCCATCCAGGCGTGCAGGGCGGCCTGCACATCGGCGAGCGCGACGAGCTGCTCACCCGGCTCGCCGCCGGCACCGATGATGTTTATCTCTTCACGCTGGACGTCGAAGGCTTGCCCGCCGAGGAGCGCTTCAGCCTCGCGCACCCCAGGGGACGCAGCCTGCCACCGGCGGCTGCACTATTTCTCCGCGAGGCGCTGCGCCTTGACGCTGGCAGCGCCCGCGCCAACAATGCCCCGCCAACCGAGGAAGAGGAACAGGGGCCATGGAACTCCCGCGGGAATACAACGCCGCCGTCGACCTGATCGGCCGCAACCTGGCCGCGGGCCGCGGCGGCAAGGTTGCGTACATCGACGACACCGGCCCCTGCACCTATGCGCAGCTGGCCGAGCGCGTCGATCGTGCCGCCAACGCGCTTATTGCGATAGGCATCCGCCAGGAGGATCGCATCGCCATCGCGATGGTCGACAGCGTCGACTGGGCGGCGCTGTTCCTCGGCGCAATCAAGGCCGGCATCGTTCCAGTCGCGCTGAACACGCTGCTCACGCCGGCGGACTACGAGTATCAAATCAAGGATAGCCGCGCGAAAGCGGTATTCGTGTCCGAGCCCATCCTGAAGAACTTCGACGGCTTTGGTTTCACCCAGGTCATCCCGCATTCGCAGTTGAAGCAGCTGTTACAGCAGGCAAAACCAAAAGCCGACGCCGCCCCAACGCTGCGCGACGACATGTGCTTCTGGCTGTACTCGTCGGGCTCGACCGGCGCGCCGAAAGGCACGGTGCACCTGCATTCGCACCTCATTCTCACCGCCGAGCTCTACGCCGTTCCGGTGCTCGGCATCCGGGAATCGGACGTGGTGTTCTCCGCGGCGAAGCTCTTCTTCGCCTACGGCTTGGGCAACGCGCTGACTTTCCCGCTCGCGGTCGGTGCCACGACCATCCTCATGGCGGAGCGGCCGACGCCCGACGCGGTGTTCAATCGCCTGGTCGAGCACAAGCCGACCATCTTTTATGGCGTGCCGACTCTTTATGCCGCCTTGCTCGTCAACCCCGGTTTTCCCGATCGTGCAAAACTCAATCTAAGAGTTTGTACGTCCGCGGGCGAAGCGTTGCCTCCTGAAATCGGCAAGCGCTGGGCCGAGCGCACGGGCACCGAGCTGCTGGATGGCATCGGCTCCACCGAGATGCTGCACATCTTTCTCTCGAACCGCCCGGGCGATGTGCGCCCCGGCACCACCGGCAAGGCAGTGCCGGGATACGAGCTACGGCTGGTCGACGAGCAGGGTCAGGTCATCACCAAGCCCGGGGAGCTCGGCGAATTGCAGATCAGCGGCCCGACCTCCGCGATCATGTACTGGAGCCAGCGCGAGAAGACGAAGAACACTTTCCAGGGTCCGTGGACCCGCAGCGGCGACAAGTACAGCCTCGACAAGGACGGCTACTACGCCTACGGCGGTCGATCCGACGACATGCTGAAGGTGAGCGGCATCTATGTGTCGCCCGCCGAGGTGGAGGCTGCGCTGGTCTCCCACGAGGCGGTGCTCGAGGCAGCGGTGGTCGGGGCGGCGGATGAGCAGAAGCTGATCAAGCCCAAGGCATTCGTCGTCTTGAAGCCGGGCAAATCGCCCTCAGATTCTCTGAAGAGCGCCCTCCAGCAGCACGTCAAGGACAAGCTCGCACCGTACAAGTATCCGCGCTGGATCGAATTCCTCGGCGAGCTGCCCAAGACCGCGACCGGAAAAATCCAAAGGTTCAAGCTTCGATGAGGAAGATCAGCCGTATCGCCCAGGTCGTCCCCCAGGGCGGCAGCTCGCAGGTCGAGAACAAGCAGCTCGTACTTGGTGGGGAAGGCTGGGAGAAGACCACGCCATTCCTGTTCCTGAGCGAGGACTGGTTCGGGGCGCCGAAAGGATTTGAGGAACATCCCCACCGCGGAATGCAGACGGTTACCGTGGTGCTGGAGGGCGCCCTCGAGCATCGCGACCATACCGGCGCGCACGGCATCCTCAGGGCGGGCGACGTGCAGTGGATGACCGCGGGCCATGGCGTGCTCCATAGCGAGATGCCGCACGGCAACGAGACCGTGCACACGCTGCAGCTGTGGCTGAACCTGCCGCGCAAGATGAAGATGATTCCGGCGCGGTACCAGGATCAGCGGTTAGCCGATGTACCCACGCGGAAACTCCCGCACGGCGAGGTAATGGTCTATGCCGGGCGTTCGGGCGAAGTGCGGCACGGCCATGGCAGCGACTACCCAATGTCCCTCCTGGATATCCGGCTCTCGGCGCGCGGCGAGCTAGAGCAGGAAATTTCTACCAGCGATCGCGGTTTCGTCTACGTGCTGCAGGGGCGAGCCACCATTGGCGGTCAAAAGGTGAGCCAAGGCGATGTCGCCTGGTTCGACCCCGGGCAGGGCGATGAACTGTCTATCGGCGCCGCGGAAGATTTTCGCGGGCTGTTGTTCAGCGGCGAGCCGATCCACGAGCCGGCGGTGGCCTACGGGCCCTTCGTGATGAACACCAAGCAGGAGATCCAGCAGGCCTTTATGGACTATCAGGCGGGGAAGCTGGTAGCGCAGCGGTAAAATGCGGCCATGGCTACCAGACCCGAGACCACGAACGACATCAAGATCGATCCGAAGCAGCTGTACCTCGAGGAGATCTTTACCGACCGGCGCGTCGGCACCATCCGCCGCCTGACGCCGGTCGCCAAGGACGGCGAGCGCGACCAGTCGCGCGCGGTGCTCTACGTCGGCGAGACGCAGGTGCTGACGCCGGCGGGCGCGCTGCCCATCGCCTTCGAGATCGGCGCCGGCTCGCTGGAGGAAGCGGCCGAGAAGTTCGGCCAGCTCGCGAAGGAAGCGATCGAGCGCACGGTGAAGGAGCTGCAGGAGCTCCGGCGCCAAGCGGCCTCGTCGATCGTCGTGCCGCAGGGTCCGCTGCCGCCGATGGGCGGCCCGGGCGGCGGCAAGATACAAATGCCTTGATCCAGGAAGCGCGTTCCTGGGTTGACGCCGCCAAGCGCGTCGTAATCCTTACCGGCGCCGGCATCTCCACCGACTCCGGCATTCCGGATTTCCGCGGCCCGCAGGGCTTGTGGACGAAAAATCCGCTCGCGGAGAAGATGTCCAACATCCACTACTACCTCGCGGATCCCGAGGTGCGGAAGCTCGCCTGGCAGAACCGCATGGCGAGTCCGGCCTGGACCGCGCAGCCGAATGCCGGGCACCTGGCGATCGTCGAGCTGGAGAAAAGAAACAAGCTGCACGCGCTGATCACGCAGAACATCGATGAGCTGCATCAGCAGGCGGGTAACTCGCCGGACAAAGTCATCGAGGTGCACGGCTCGATGCGGCGCTTCATGTGCTGGGGATGCGGGATGCGCGGACCGATGCAGCGGGTGCTCGATCGCGTGCGCGCCGGTGAGGAAGATCCCGCGTGCCGCGACTGCGGCGGGATCCTCAAGAGCGACACCATCTCCTTTGGGCAGCAGCTCGTGCCCGACGTGATCGACCGGGCGATGCGGGTCGCGGCCGAGGCGGACGTGTTCGTCGCCATCGGCAGCACGCTGCAGGTCTATCCGGTGGCGGGGGCGGTGGAGCTCGCGCGCGACGCGGGCGCGAAGGTCATCATCGTAAATGCGCAGCCGACGGCGTTTGACGACGTCGCCGACGCCGTGCTGCCCGGCTCGATCAGCGCGATCCTGCCGGCAATCCTAGGAAGCGGCGCGCGTTCGACGATGTGATGCCCGTAATGGTGGCAGCATCAAGGTTTGCGCTTTCCAGAGTCTTCATTGGATGAAAGTCTCCTAGCGCAAACGGATAATCGGTGCCAAGCACGATCTGCGAAGCGCCGAACTGCTTGACCAGGAATTTCACCGCCTCCGGATCGAACACCAGCTCGTCGTAGAAGAAGCGCCGCGCGATGGTCGCCGGCGACTCCGGGAGCGATTCCTTCGCTTTCGGGAACACGTTCCAGGCGTGCACCAGTCGCGGCATCAGGATCGCCATCGTGCCGCCGCCATGGCTGAAGGCGATGCGCAGCTTCGGATGGCGCGAGGCGATGCCGCCGGTGATCATCGAGGCGCAGGCGAGGGCGACGTCGCCGGGGAAGCATACCGCCTGCTCGGCAAAGGCGCCGACGATGCGATCCTGGCCCGCCGGACGCAGCGCGTGCACGAAGATCGAAGCGCCGAGGCGCTCGGCCTCGGCGAAGAAGGGCTCGAAGCGCGCGTCGCCGATGGAGACGCCGTTGACGTGGCTGGCGATTTCCACGCCGGAAAACTTCAGCTTTTGGACTACGTGCTCCAGCTCGCGGATGGCGGCGGTAACGTCCTGGAGAGGAACACAGCCCAAGCCGATAAAGCGCTCTGGCGCCGCCGCGATCATGCGCGCGATCTCGTCGTTGAGGAACCGGATCATCACCTTGGCGTCGTCGAGCGGCAGCCAGTAGGAGAGCAGCTCGGGCATCGGCGAGATCGCCTGGCGCGTGACGCGCATCGCATCCATCTCCTCGATGCGCCGCGGCACGCTCCAGCTGCCATCGGCCACCGTGCGGTAGAGCTTGCCGGAGATCATCACGTGCCGATGGCAAGCCTGTGCCGGCGCCATCGACGGCCAGGGCACGTCCTTGCCTTTACCCGCGTACGGCGGGAAGTTCTCCGGGACGATGTGGGTGTGGATGTCGATGATTTCGTTCATGCGGCCGATTATAGAATCCCCTCATGCGGGCGATCATCGAGCGGGAGTACCCACGCTTTTCCGACCCGGAATTTGCGCGTCGGCATGCGGCGCTCTCCCGCAGCATGCAAAAACATGACGTCGACCATCTGCTGATCGTCACCGACCATCGTACCGGCAACGCTCCGCAGTGGGTCACCGGCTGGCCCGGCACCGTCGAGGCCTATGTGGTCTTCAAACCCGGCGAGCGTATGACGATGCACGTGGAGTGGTTCAATCATTTCCCGCTCGCAAAGCGCATCGCCCGGGACGTCGACGTTCACTGGGGCGAGCACCGCGGCATCCAGAAGACCGTCGAGGAGCTCAAGCGCCGCGGCGCCAAGCGGATCGGGCTTATGGGGCCTTTGATAACCGGTAAGGTACGGCAGCTGGAAGAGGCCTTTGCAGTCGTTTTTATGGACTCCGAATACGTGCGACTGCGGCTCATAAAGTCCGACGAGGAGATCGACTGGCTGCGCATCGGCGCGGCGCTGAGCGACGCGGGCTTCAAGAAATTGCTGGAAAACACCAAGCCCGGCCTGACCGAGCGCGAGCTCGCCAACCTGGTCGAGCGCGCGTATGTGGGGAAGGGCGGCACCACGTTCATTCATTACATCGGGGTCACGTCGATGGCCGAGCCGCACATCTGTGTGCCGCCGCAGTTCGCGTCGTCGCGAAAAGTGAAGACCGGCGACGTGGTGTTCTGCGAGCTATCGGCCTCCTGGTGGGACTATTCCGGCCAAGTCCTTCGCAGCTTCACCGTCGGCGCGCATCCGACGCCGCTCTACCGCGATCTTCATGCGACGGCGGAAGCGGCCTTCGATGCCGTAACAGCGGTGGTGCGCCACGGAACGACGATGCAGCAGATCGTCGACGCCGCCGGCGTGATCGAGGACCGCGGCTTCACGATCTTCGACGACCTGATGCACGGCTTCGGCGGCGGCTACTTCCCGCCGATCGTCGGCACGAAGAGTCGGCCGGCCGGGCCGCTGCCGCAAATGACGCTGGAACAGAACATGACGGTAGTGGTGCAGCCGAACGTGGTGACGCGCGACCACAAGGCGGGCGTACAGGTCGGCGAACTGGTCCGTGTGACGAAGACCGGTTTCGAGCGGCTGCATTGCGCGCCTCGCGGGTTCTTTCGCGCCGGCTGAATTACGGCATGTACCCCCTAGTCCTTGCCGGTCAGTTTGGTCCGAGTCGTCATGTAGAGATCGTTTCCTCCACAACCGCCGGGGCGGTTCGAGGCGAAGTACAGCGTCAGGCCATCGGCCGAGAGGTGCGGATTGATCTCGCTGAACGGCGTGTTGGTCACTGCACCCAGGTTCACCGGCGCCCCCCAGCTCTCGTGCACGCTATTTCGGGTCGTGACCCAGATGTCCGAGCTGGGAGCGTTCGTGGGGCCCGGCGTCGAGTCGGTCCGGTTGGAGAAGAAGAACATCTCGAGCCCGTCGAAGCGGATCGACGGTCGTTGATCGGCCTGCGCGGTGTTGAGTTCGGCGACGGGCCGCGCGTTTCCGAACGTTCCGTCCGGCCGAAGCTCCGCGACCCAAATATCGCTCGTCGCCTGGGATGGCCCGCTGCCGAAGAAAAGCAGCGGCGTGCCGCCCTCTTCATTCTCGAAATAGCTCGCCCCCGCATCGAATCCCGCAGTATTCACGCCCTCGCCAAGATTGAATGGCGGCTCCCACGCGAAGTCGTCGTGGACGTGGGCCCGGTAAGACGCCCACATGTCTACGTCGCCCGCGCCGCCGGGGCGATTGCTGTTGAAGAACAGCCAGTGGCTGTCGCGTGAAAGGCTTGGAATGTTGTCGGTCACCGGCGAGTTCACCGTGGGCCCGAGGTTCCGTGCCATGCCCCAAGCCCCGGCTGGCGACGCGCGCCGGGCCAAATATAGGTCGATGCCGCCAGAAGCATCCGGGGAGGAACGGTTCGATCCAAAGTAAAGACTGAGACCGTCCTTCGAGACCCCCGGCCCTTGATCATCCGAAGCGGAGTTGACCGTTCCGCACCCTAGGTTCTGAGGAGGTCCCCAGTCGGAGTATTTCCGCTCAGCCAAAGCGGGGCTTGAAAGGAGCGCCGCCGCGAGCAGGAGTGTTCCCGTTGTGGCATGGCAATCGGTAAGTCTTTGAGTCGCCATCAATCTTTTATCCATCGATACCCCCTATGGTGAGCAACACATCCGATAGCGCTCATTTCGCCGGGCGCTAGGGCCTATGCCAATGCACGGGAGGTGATATCTGGGTGAAATGAAGGTGATACGCTGAACGGGGGATATACATACGCTAGTCGCTGACTCCAACAGTCGAGCTGCTCAACTCCGGAGTTTCGAGGGTTAGGCTCGTGGCTCACTCGAACCCTGCAACTGCGTATCTCTTTAGGTTCGACACCTTCGAATTCGACCGGCGTGCCCTGGAGCTGCGCAGCGGCGGGGTAAAGATCAAGCTCGAAGGGCAGCCACTGCGGATTCTGGGCATGCTCGTCGAGCGGCCGGGTGAGCTTGTGACGCGTGAAGAGCTGCGCCAGCAGCTTTGGCCGGGCAATACGATCGTCGACTTCGAGCACAGCATCAACGCCGCAATGAAGCGGCTGCGCGAGGCGGTCGGCGACTCCGCCAATGCGCCACGTTTCATCGAGACATTGCCGCGTCGCGGCTACCGCTTTATCTACCCCGTTAGCGGCGACGCCGAAGCCCTTGGCACCGATGGTCGGCTTCCCGTCACCTGGATCCCGCAAACGAAGTACGCCAAGAGCGGCGACGTCTACATTGCGTATCAGGTGATCGGGCAAGGGGCTCGGGATTTGGTACTGGTGCAAGGTTGGGTCTCGCATGTCGAATACGCATGGGAAGATCCGGATCTCGCGAAAATTCCTCAAGCGGCTCGCGTCGTTTTCCCGCCTGATTGTTCTCGATCGACGCGGCACCGGTCTTTCCGACCGGGTAGCTGCGGTGCCGACGCTCGAGCAGCGCATGGACGACGTGCGCGCCGTCATGGACGCGGCGCAATCGGAGCGCGCTACTTTGCTCGGCATTTCCGCAGGCGGTCCGATGTGCATGTTGTTTGCCGCCACGTACCCCGAGCGCACCGCCTCACTAGTTCTATACGGCACGGCCGCGAGAGGACTGCGCGCTCCGGATTACCCCATTGGATTGCCACGCGAGGCGTTGGATCGGTATCTCGACTTGATCGAGCAGACGTGGGGGACGGGGGCTACCGTCGAACATTTTGCTCCTAGCCGTGCTCGCGACGAGCGCTTTCGCCAATCATGGGCGCGCTTCGAGCGGCTTGCCGTCAGTCCGGCTGGAGCCAGGGCGCTTGCGCGCGTCACTTACGAGACCGACGCGAGCCAGGCACTTCCCGTCATCCGTGTTCCGACTCTGATTCTGCACCGCGAAGGTGATCTGATTGCACGTGTTGCTGGTGCGCGCTACGTCGCCGAGCGCGTTACTGGCGCCAGATATGTGGAGCTCCTCGGAGCCGACCATTTCCCGTGGGTCGGAGATTCGGAGGCTGTCTTGGACGAGATCGAAGAGTTTCTGACCGGAGAGCGGCGCGGTCCTGAGTCCGATCGCGTGCTCGCAACCATAATGTTTACCGACTTGGTGCATTCCACGGAAAAGGTTGCAGCGCTGGGCGATCAGCGTTGGTGCGAGCTGCTCGGGGATCACCACGCCTTGGTACGCAAACAACTCGCGAAGTTTCGCGGGCGGGAAATCGATACCGCAGGCGACGGCTTTTTCGCGGCCTTCGACGGGCCTGCGCGCGCGGTACGCTGCGCGTGCGCGGTAGTCGGTGAACTGCGGCGCGTCGGCTTGGCGGTGCGCGTGGGAGTGCATACCGGCGAATGCGAGCTGATGAACCATAAGCTCAGCGGCATCGCGGTGCATACCGGCGCGCGGGTCGCTTCGCTCGCCGACTCCGGGGAAGTGCTCGTTTCAGCGACGGTAAAGGATCTGGTCGCCGGGTCCGGTATCGCTTTCCGCGACCGTGGTGCGCACATCCTTAAAGGGGTGCCCGGTGAATGGCAGCTTTACGCGGTCGTTTCGGATGCGTCGAAACTCACAAACTAGCATGGTGCCGTATGCGTCATCGCCGGGCTTGCACGATTTAAAAAACGAGTTTGACCGGCCTTAGCCCGCGTTTCAGAGCATCGCGGAGCCGCCGTCCACGACCAGCGTCTGCCCGGTCATGAAGGCGGCATCGGCGCTGGCGAGGAAGCTCACCGCGCCGACCAGGTCCTCGGGCGTTTCGTCGCGCTGGATGGCGCGCGTCATGCGCGTGACTTCGCCCTGCTTCACATGCGTCGGATCCTTCGCCACGTTCTCGGAGAGCGTGAAGCCGGGCGCAAGCGTGTTCACCGTGATGCCGTCCTTGCCGAGCTCGCGCGCGAGGCCGCGGGTCATGGCGATCACCGCGCCCTTGCTCGAGATGTAGTGCAGGAATAGCGGCACACCTTTGATCGGCGCGCCGGAGGCGAGGTTGATGATGCGGCCGCCGCCGGCCTTGCGCATGTGGGGCACGCAGGCGCGGCAGCACAGCGCGACGCCGAGGATGTTTACGTCCATCACCTTGCGCCACTCGGCGACCTCGATCTGCTCGAAGGGCTTCAACTTGATGGAGCTGAAGATCGCGGCGTTGTTGACCAGGATGTCGATGCGACCGAAGGCCTTCACGGTCTGAGCCGCCATTCGTTCCACATGTTTCTCATTACTTACGTCTATCTCGACCCCCAGGGTGCGCGCGCCCGTCGCCTTGGCGATCTCGGCCGCCGCAAGGTCGAATTTCGCGAGGTCTGCGACTACGACCGAAGCACCGTCGGCCGCGAGCCGGGTGGCGAGCGCCTTGCCGATGCCGCTGCCGGCGCCGGTCACGATGGCGACCTTGCCGCTCAGCCTCAAGTCCACACCACCTGCCGGTAGTGCACCGGTTTGGAGAGCAGGCCCATGTCCTGCGCGAACCGGTTCATCGAATCCACGCTCTGCTTGGAGATCGATGCATCGTAGAACGGCAGGTCGCGCCGGATCAGCTCTGCGATCATGGCGGCCTCGGCGGGCGGGAAGAGCTTGCGGCCGACTGCGGTGGCCTTGTCAGGATCGTCCTTCAGCGCTTGCTGCGCGTTCATGATCGCGCGCACTGCGGCGGCGGCGGCACCCGGGTTTTCGTCGATCAGCTTCTGCGTCGTCACCAGCGCCGGAAAGGTATAGCCCTTCGCTTCGTCGCTACCCTCTCGCCGCGCGTCGAGCACCAGGGTGCCGATGCCGCTGCGCACCGCCACTTCGGCCCCCATGCCATTGGCCCAGAAGCCGTCGATCTTGCCTTCCTCCAACGCCTTCGCGGCGAGCAGGCCGAACGACGCGGTCTGGCCGATGGTGAATCCAGGCACCGGGCCGATCTGCACATCCTTGGCCGGATCGATGCCCGCGCGCTTTAGCAATTGCTTCAGGCCGTCCACCGGGCCGGGGGCGGCGCCGATTTTTCGTCCCTTGACGACGTTGAGATCGCCCTTCTTCGCCTTCAAATCTGACCGAACGACTAGAAACCAGTACATATGCTGCGCGAGCGCGCAGAGCAGCTTCGCACCCTGCCAGTCCTTGAACGCATAGAGCACCGCATGCGACGCGCCGCCGACGAAGTCGAGCTTGCCATCGCGCAAGTCCTCGTAGGTCTTGGTGACGGGGTAAAGGAGCTCAAGCGTGGCGTCGATGCCTTCCTTCTTGAAAAAGCCGAGCTCGACCGCCGCGATCGCCGGGAAGTACGAGGGCGAGATCAGGTCCGGAATCGCGACCTTCATTTGATGCCCGCCGCCTGCACCGCTTCCTTCCAGGTCGCCAGATCCTCGCGGATGGCCTGGGAAAACTCCGCCGGCGTGCTGCACGCTGGGTCCACACCGATCTTGTTCAGCCGTTCGACGAAGGCGGCGTCCTTGCAGCCGGCAGCGATTTCGCGCGCGATACGCTCGACGATCTCGCGCGGCGTCCCCGCCGGGGCGACGTAGCCGTTCCAGGTGACGGTGCGGAAACCCGGGTAGCCCTGCTCGGACACGGTAGGGACCTGCGGCAGCTGCGGCGCGCGGCGCTCGCCGGAGACCGCGTACACCTTGATGCGGCCGCCGCCCGCGTGCGGAATGATTTCGTTCAGGTTGCCGAAATAGCAGGGCACGTGCCCTGCGAGGACGTCGGCCATCGCCGGGCCGCCGCCTTTATAGAGCACCGCCTCCATCTTCAATTCGGCGCGCGCGAGGAACAGCGCCATCGTCAGGTGTCCGACCGACCCCGAGCCCGGCGAGGCGAAGCTCAGTTGCCCGGGCCGCTCTTTTGCGTACCCGACGAATTCGGCGAGGCTCTTGGGCGGCAGCTTCTCGTTGCACGCGAGCGCGAACGGATTGGTGCCGACGATCGAGATCGGCGCGAAACTGGTCAGCGGGTCATAGGAGACCTTCTGCACGTACGGCACGATCGCGAGCTGCGGCGTCGCGGCGGAGAACAGCGTGTAGCCGTCGGCGTCGGCGCGCGCCACGAACTCGGCCGCGATCGCGCCGCTGGCGCCGGGCCGGTTCTCGGCGATCACCGGCTGGCCGAGGCGCGGGGTCAGCCAGTCGGCAGTGATGCGCGCGAGCGAATCGGTCACGCCGCCGGGCGGGAAAGGGACGACCACCTTCACTGGCTTCTGCGGCCACTGCTGCGCCAGCGTATTAGCCGAGATAAACAACAACAGGAGCGCGAGCTTCTTCATTGGCTCAGTATAATCGCAGCGAAAAATGCAGCGGCGAAACGTCATCGTCGTCGGCGCGGGCCCGGTCGGCACGGTGGCCGCTCTGGCCTGCGCGCGCCAAGGCCACACAGTCACGCTGCTCGCGGCGCAGCAGCGCATCGACGACAGCCCGCGCGCCTCCACCACCCAGCCGCCGACGCTCGAGATGCTCGCCGAGCTCGGCCTGATCGACGAGTACCTCCGCGTCGGCCTGGTTTCGCGCACCTTCCAGTTCTGGGACCGGCCGACGCGCCGCATGATCGCGGAGTTCGACTTCGCGCGCCTCGCCGGCGCGACCGCGTATCCGTTCGTGGTGCAGACCGAGCAGCACAAGCTCGCGAACATGGCGATCGCACGGTTGCGCGGCATGGCGAACGCGGAGGTCCGGCTCGGAGAGCGGGTTACTGGCATTTCGCAATCCGATGACGCGGTGCAAGTCGCTACAACTTCTGAGAACCTGGTTGCGGACTACGTTATCGCCGCCGACGGCGGTCGCAGCACTATCCGCAAGACGCTCGGCATTGAGTTCGAGGGCTATACCTGGCCGGAGCGCTTTCTCGTCATCACGACGAAGTTTGATTTCCAGGCCGCGCTCGGCTGCTGCCTGCGGACCTACATGGCCGATCCGCAGGAGTGGACCAACCTCTTCAAGGTGTCTGGCGACGACCTCAAGGGCCGCTGGCGGGCGGTGTACAACACGCGCGAGGACGAGACCGACGAGGAGGCGCTATCCGATGCGTCGGTGCGCGCACGCCTGTCCCGCATTTACGTGCCCGAGGGCGAGCGCGATTACCTGCACCTCAACCTGTACGCGGTGCATCAGCGCGTGGCGAAGAGCTTTCGCAAGGGGCGCGTGTTCCTCTGCGGCGATGCCGCGCACGTGAACAATCCGATCGGCGGCCTGGGCCTGAACTGCGGCATCCACGAGGCCTGGCACCTGAGCCAGCTTTTGCACGGGGTGCTCACCGGCGGACCTGTGGAAATGCTGGACGACTACGAAAGGACAAGACGTCCGCTGAATATCAAGTACGTCCAGGAGCAGACCGTGGCCAACAAGAAGCGGCTGGAAGAGCGCGAGCCCGCGCAGCGTGAGAAGCGCTTCGACGAGCTGCGCGCCATGGCGGACGATCCGAAACGCCATAAGGCGTTCCTGCTGCGGGCGTCGCTCCTCGAGCGGTCCTAGCCCAGCAGCTTCTGGATCACGGGCCGCGAGCCTTCCAGCGCCACGCGCTGCAGGTAGAACGAAAGACCGCGCAGCCCGCCCAGCTCCTCGCCGCCGCCGGCGCGCCCGGGACCACCGTGCACCAGTTGCGGCAGCACGGTGCCCGGGCCGGGCGAGAGCTCGATCTTGGGATGTCCGAGGAAAAGACGCCCGTGGTGCGGCGCCAGGGCCATCACCATGCGCTCGATGAATTCCTGGTCGTCGGAGTAGATCGAGGAGACAAGCCCGCCGTTGCCGCGCACCACGACGTCCGCCGGGTTGTCCTTGTAGCGCAGGAGGGATGCGACCGGCCCGAACACTTCGCGCTCGTGCACCACCTCGCCCGCGTCTTCGATGAGGATCGGCGACAGGAAGTATCCCTTGGACGCGGCGGGCGCCGGGCTGCCGAACGCGTGGCGGCCGCCGAGCCGGCTGACACCCTCGCGCACATCGGCGAGCTGCGCCGCACTGGCGAGCGGTCCCATGCGCGTGTCCTCGAAGCGCGGGTCGCCGACGCGGATCGCGCCGAGCAGCTCGGCGAGGTCCTGCTTCACCGATGAATACCATTCCTGCGGCACCAGCACGCGGCGGATGGCGGTGCATTTCTGGCCCGCCTTCTGCGTCATGTCGCGCACCACGTCCTTGAGGAACAGCTCGTACATGTCGCTGCGCGGCTCGACGTCGGGGCCGAGCACCGCGGCGTTCAGGCTGTCGGCTTCGATATTGATTCTCACCGAATGGCGCACCACGCTCGGCGCTGCGCGAATTTGCATGCCGGTCTCGCCGGAGCCGGTGAATGCCACCACGTCCTGCGGGCCGAGGTGGGCGACGAGATCGCGCGCCGCGCCCACCAGGAATGAAAGCGCGCCTTCGGGCAACAGGTTCTTCTCGGCCACGAGCTGCATGATGCGGTGCGCGACCATTGCCGAGCTGGTGGCCGGCTTGCTGAGCACCGGCATGCCGGCGAGCAGCGCGACCGCCGCCTTCTCGGCGAATCCCCACGCGGGGAAGTTGAACGCGTTGATGTGCACCGCCACGCCGTGGCGCGGCACCGAGATGTGCTGGCCATGGAAGCGCGCCGAGCGTCCGAGCTGGATTCCTTCGCCGTCTGGCAGGACCCTGTTCTGACCCAGAGCGGTTCCGTAGTCGGAGTAAGCGAGTAACGTCGCAATGGCTCCATCCACATCGAACTTTGCATCGGAGCGGGTATTGCCGCCGTTGGCGATGCCGAGGTCTAGCAGGGCATCGCGCTCGCTTTGCATCGCATCGGCGATTGCCTTGAGCGCGGCGCCGCGCTCAGCGAAGCTCATGGCGCGCAACGCGGGGCCGCCGGTGGTGCGGGCGTAATCGAGCGCGGCTTTGAGATCGACGCCTTCGCTGCTCGCCTGCGCGAGCGGCTCTTCCGTCGTGGGATTGAGCAGTGTCTGCTGAGCGCCGGTTCCGGCGACCCAGCGGCCCGCGACGTAGCTGCGGAGCTCCTGCATGCTCCGCATTGTCTCTCCGATTACTGCTTACTGCTGCTTATAGTCGGGCGGCACTTCGGCCGGCGGTTTTCCGGGCGGCGGCGGCGGCGGCTGGCGCGCGGCTTGCTGGTTGCTGTTGCTGCGCGCGTCATAGCGGCCGGTCACCGGGACCTTGTGTCCCTTGGCGTACATGCACTGCGTGAAGGCGTGGTCGTAGCGCTGCTGCTGCGAGCCGACCGTGGCGCGCGATGCGTCGCTGCCGACGATCGAGCCGCCGGCGAGGCCGACACCGGCGCCGACGGCGGCCCCTTCGCCGCCGCCGATCAGCGCGCCGGCCGCGGTGCCGATCGCAGCGCCGATCACCGCGCTCTTGGTCGCGCTGTCCTTCGAAGCCTCCTCGGCTGCCTTGCCACCAATCTGGTTATAGGCAAAGCCGCGGCAGTCCTGATCGTCGGCGCGGAACTGATCGAACGTCTTGCCGGTTCCGGGAAGCACGAGAATTCCGGGGCCCGTCGGCGCGGGAGTCGCGCACGCCGCGAGTAGCAGCGCGCTGATGCCGGCGAGCTTTTTCATTTCGCGCCCGGGGGCGTCGGCGGCACGCGCTGCCAGCCGGTCGGGCACTCGCGCACGTACGGGTAATAACCTCTTGACTGGTCGCAGTAATACCACCAGCCGGCGTCAGCCGCGGGAGAAGCGGGCGCGCTGCTGTTCTGCTCTACGTAAGTGACTGGCGCTTGCTGCACCACCACGGGTGCTCCGTAGTAGGGGTACGGGTAGCCCCAGGGGCCCCACGGTCCCCACGGGCTGCCCCAGTAGGGATAACCAAAGCCGAAGCCGACGCCGATCGAAACGCGCGAGCGCCCGTGCGCGAGCACGGGCTCGCTGGCGATTGCTCCGGCAACAGCGAGAACGACGGCGACAAAAGCGGCGGTACGCATGGGCGTAGGCTACACCGGGATAAACCCCGAATTCGTAACCGATTGTTACTTTGGCTGCGGGGTAATGCGCAGATAGGGCTTGGGCGCCTTCCAGCCCTGCGGAAACAGTTTTTTCGCGTCTTCGTCGTTGACCGAGCCGGCAATAATTACATCCTGGCCCTGTTTCCAGTTCGCGGGCGTGGCGACCTTGTGCTTCGCGGTCAACTGCATCGAATCGAGCACGCGCAGCACCTCGTCGAAATTGCGCCCAGTGGTCATCGGGTAGAAAAGCATCAGCTTGATTTTCTTGTCGGGGCCGATCATGAAGACGGTGCGCACGGTCGCATTGTCGGCCGCGGTGCGCTTGCCCGGCACCGCCTCGGCGGGGAGCATGTCGTAGAGCTTGGCAACCTTCAGATCCGGGTCGCCGATCATCGGATAGTCCACGGCGGCACCCTGGGTCTCCTCGATGTCCTTCGCCCAGCGCTTGTGGTCGTCCACCGGGTCCGCCGAAAGGCCGATGACCTTGGCCTTGCGCTTCGCAAACTCGTTCTTCATCTTCGCCATGGTGCCGAGCTCGGTGGTGCACACCGGCGTGAAGTCCTTCGGATGGGAAAACAGAATGGCCCAGCCGTCGCCGATCCACTGGTGGAAGTCGATCGGGCCTTCGGTGGTTTCGGCCTGGAAATTCGGGGCGGTGTCGCCAATGCGTAGTGCCATGGACTTCTCCTGAAAGGGATACTCATCGTAACCTCCAGCCTTCCCTTTTTGCCACAGGGGCATTTGCCGCGTGCTCAACCGTAGACAGGCATTGCAGAGCCTGCTTGCGCTTTCGCTGGCATGGCGATTGCCGCCGGTAGCCGGCGCGCAGGCTGCGCCGGGGGCGCTCGGCTATCTGCCGTGGTGGATGGCATCGGGATGGAAGGCGCTGTCGCGGCTGAAGCTCGATCGCATTGCGCTATTCGACGCCACCATCGATCCGGAAGGGCGCATTGCGGCACGAGACTGGGATAAACGGGCGCCCCTCGCCGACGCCCCGCTCGACCTTACGCTGACCCTTTTCGAACAAACGCAGTTCGACACCCTGTTCTCGGACGAGTCCCGCCGCGCCCGCCTGCTTGCGGCGGTCGCAGCGCTCCTGGAACAGCCTTTCGTCTCGGGCATTCAACTCGACATCGAGGGCTATACCGAAGCCCAGCCCGCGGCCCTCACGGGGTTTCGGCGCTGGCTTGCCCAGCTTGACGACCAGCGACGCAAGCTCGGCAAACATCTGTCGGCGTTCTATCCCGCCAGCGACAGCTTCCGGCCTTACGACCGTGTCGCCGCGCAGCGCATGGACTACTGGGTAGCGCAGGTCTACGACGCGCATTGGCCCGGGTCGAAGGTCACCGGACCGCTGGTTACGCGCAATACCCAGAACACGGCCGCGGTGCCGCGCGCGCTGGCACGCCTCGCTGCGCTTGGCGTGCCGCCAGCGAAGGTGCTGCTATCGGTCCCGCTCTATGGATGGGAGTGGCCGGCCGACTCGGAGCATCCGGGAGCAGCGAGCCGTGGCCGCGCGCGGCTGCTGACCTATACCGACACCCCGCCGATGCTGATGCCGAACGACCGTTTGGCGGCAAGCGCGCTCGCGCGTGAGCACGGGCTGCGCCGCGATGCAGAGGAGACGCCGTATTACGCCTACGCCGACGGCGCGCATTGGAAGCAGGGCTGGTACGAGGACGTGCGCAGCCTCACGCGCAAGCTCGCCCACGAGCGCACGCAAGGCTATGCCGGACTGGCGTTCTTCCCGCTCGGCTACGACAAGGGCGAGATCGTCGAGCCGATGCTGCGCTGGTGGTCTAGAAGCGCACCGCCAGGTCGGTAACGCCCTTTTCGAGCTGCGGGAACACGATGGCCCAGCGCTGCGCGTCCAGTTGGTGCACGCGAGCATTGGCGCCATCCACCACGGGAGCGGTGTGTGAAGGCGGCATCACCACGATCCGCAGGTTGGCAATCGGTCCGCGAGCTACGTCGAGCCGGAGGCGAAGCACGCCGGATTCTTCCTTGACCGAGACGTCGACGGCCGCGCGGTCGCGCCACCACGCCGTGAGCACGCTGCCGGACGGCGTCCACACCTGGTCGCGCTGCTGGGAAATGCGTTGCAGCAGGCGCGGGAACACGCGCTCGAGGACGCTTCCGGCGTAAAAGTTCTGCGTATGCAACGAAAGCAGCCCGAAGCTGCGCATCGCCTGAGTGTCCTGCAGGCTGCCCAGGAGCATTTGCTCGGCGGGCATGCCTTTCAGCAGCCCGGTGGTGAAGAGGTTGACGTCGTCCAGCCAGGTGCGAGGTAGCACCACCAGCGCTTGGTCCGGCGCCAGGCCAGGCTCGGCGGTGGAGAAGCCCGGCAGGGCGTCATCACGTGCCGCCGGCGACGCAGCGTGGTGCTTGATGCCGATCGCTCGAAGGGCCTTCTCCGTGTTGACATCGTACTCCTCGAGCGGCGCGCGGAACCCGGTGGCCACCGCGATGTCCGGCACCAGCTTCGCGAGCTGGCGCACCATCAGCGCGAGGCGCGCATCCTGTTCCTTGCGCCCGATCTTCGCGAAACCGGTGTGCACGTCGGCGTGGTAGGCGATCTCATGGCGCGCGCCGAGGCGCTTCACCACCTCGGGAAACTTCTGCGCCTCCGAGGTCACCGAATAGAAGGTGCCGCGGATCTTGTACCGCTCGAGCTGCTCGGCGAAGCGCACGCTGTTGTCGAACTTGTCCTCGGTGTCCATCTCCAGCAGCACCGCGGCCTGGTACGGGTGCGGCCAGGCGCTCTTGAGCGCGATCGGGCGGCGCTGCAACCAACGCAGGGTGCCGAGCAAGAGGGCATCGATATCGGTCTGGGCGCTTTCCCAGGAAGTTTCGGCGAAGCCGAAGAAGGCACGGCGCGCGCCGGCGCGCTCGTCGAACGCAGCGGCGCCGAGCAGCGCGCCGGGTACGGTCACGTCGCGCGTGTAATTGCCGAAGCGGGCGGCGACGTTGGCGGCGCGCACGCGGAGGAACGGCTCGCTCGCGCGCATGAGGTAGATGCGCTTGCCCGCCGGCAGCGCGTGGGTTAACGGCGTCTCGCCGTAAGGCAGCAGGAATGCCTCGTCCTTGGTGGGCGGCAGCTCGCTTGCCACCTGCGCGGCGAACAGCTCGTCGATGAAGCCGTATCCCGCCCACTGCCCGGTGCCGTCGCGCACGCCGACGGCCCAGGTGCCAAGCACGCTCCAGCCCTCAGCCATCCGGCCGCGGATAGCCTGGCGCTCGGCCTCGCTCAACGCGACGCTGGACGCGAGAATCAGAATGCCGCGGGACCCGGTGAGCTCTGCGGCGCGCTGCTCGCGCGCAGCGATGCGATGGCGCGCGAACAGGTCGCGCCACGGCTGCAGCAGGCGCTCGTAGTCACCGCCGTTGGCACGGAAGAACGCCGCGGTGGTGTCGCTGCGCAGGACGACGATGGGCGCGGTGTCGGCGCCGGCGGGCAGCGCGCAAGCGATGCCGAGGATAAGGAGGAGGGCGCGGACAAGGGCAGGCATGGTCAATCCCATTCTTTGGGTGAATAGCGCCGCAGAAGCGCGGACCCGGCGACGGGTTGTTGCGCGCGCCGGCGCGCGAGCGGCTTGCGCCGGCGCATGGCGAGCACTGCGTACGCGCCGCAGGCGAAGACCAGCGTGGTGAGCGTGAGAAACAGCACCAGGTTCGACAGGAGTTGGAAGAGGGTGTCCATGATCAGCTTGCGGTTCCGATGCGGCCCAGGCGCGCAACCTTGTCCCACCCCATGGCGACGCCCTTGAACTCCTCCAGCGTGGCCAGAAGGCGCGCCATATCGAGCGCCACCATGTAGAAAGCACGAAATACCGGGGTCAGAAGAATGAAGGCCGGGTGCTCGTCCTCGACGGCGACGCAGAAGGCGACCACCGCGCACTCGAGCACCAGCAGCTGCAGCCACCAGTAGATCACCACTTCGTGCGCCGCGAGCCACAGCCCGCCGGTCACGAACAGCAGCTGTGCCGTCACGTGCAACCCCGGCAAGGCGAGGCACTCGAGCGCCACGTAAGCGACGCCGCCGAAGCGCAGCGGGTCGCGGAACGTGCGCAGCCAATGCGCGCGCTTGCGCAGCACCTGGAGCGACCCGCGGGTCCAGCGATAGCGCTGCCGCAGCAGTTCCAGAGTGGCCTCGGGCGCCTCGGTGAAAACGATGGCGCGCGGTTCGTAAACCACGTGCCAGCCGGCGCCGAGCAGCTTCATGGTGAGGTCGAAATCCTCGGCGAAGCTGTCGCCGTCGTAGCCCTTGACCTGTGCCAGCGCGCTCTTGCGGAAGGCGCCGAGCGGTCCGGGCACGATGGTCACGGCGCGCGCCAGGCTTTGGGCGCGCTTCGCCAGCCCGTAGCCGACGATGTACTCGAGCGCCTGCAGCAGCGACCACGCCGTACCGCGGTTGGCCACGCGCACCTTGCCGGCGACCGCGCCGATGCGCGGATCGTCGAAGTGCGCGGCGCAGTGGAGCAGCGCATCCGGGTGCAGCAGGCTGTCGCCGTCGATGCAGACCACGATCTCGCCGCGCGCGCGGGCGATGCCGTGGTTCAGCGCATCGAACTTGCCGCCGTTCGACTTGGTGAACACGCGGTATTCGACCCCGCGCTGGCGCCGGAAGGGCAGCGCGCGCAGGAAGGTCTGGTCGGAGGAGCCATCATCCACCACGACGACCTCGAAGCGCGGATAGCGCACCCGCTGCAGCGACTCCAGCACCTGCGCGATCATCGGCCCTTCGTTGTACGCGGGAACGATGATCGAGATGAAAGGCAGGCGCGCATCCGGCGTCACGTCGCGCGCGAGCGTCCGCGTGAAGTGCTCGTAGACCGCGAGGCCGAGCAGCAGCAGATGGCGGCAGCCGAGTACCAACAGCACCCCGAGCAACACCAGCACGATCGCCTTGCTCGCCGGACCGAGCAATGCGAAGCTCTCGGTGAACGCGGGGCCGGTGAGCGCGTGCATCCAGAGGGACGCGGCGATCAGCCCGCCCGTGATGGCGATGGCGATTGCGCGCCTCACAGCAGCCTCTGCAGGTACGCGCCCACCTGATGCATGCGGTAGCTTCCGGGCCGCGGCGCGTCCACCACGAACCCTTCGACGCCCAGCGCCAGGTTTGGCCGCAACCACACGCGGCCGTTGCCGCCGGCGCTCCAGCTGTCGCCGGCGCTGCTGGTCAACTTGAATCCACGCCGCAGCGTGGCGGACAGCTCCGCGTTGTCGAATGACCAGTAGCGCTGCACGCCGACAAAAGCGACGCCGTAGGTGTGACTCGGCGACCAGTAACGCGGGTCGTCGCGGTCGGCTTCGCGCAGGTACGCGCCGCCGAACCAGGTCAGGCGCCACGGCAGCGGCTGCCAGGACGGCGTGAGCTGTGCTTCGCCGTCGGCCACCTTGTTGCCGTCGGAGATGTCGTAAAAATCCAGCCGCGCGCGCAGCTTTCCGGCGGCGAAGCCGGTTTCGGCTACGGCGCCGGCGGTGCGCGCGGTCAGTCCGTCCGCAGTCGCGCCGGCGCTGAATGCGATCCTTCCCCAATCGACGCGCCCGACGCGCACCTTGATCTGGTCCTTGACCGGCTCGATCTGTACGCTGCCGAACAGGCGCGCTCCCGCGCTCGCGTCGGCGTCGTAGTACGAGGCGTCGACTTGCGGCGCAAGCGGCAGCGCCGGCGCCCAGGCGGAGGCAAAGACGCCGCGCGGCGACCAATGGCCGAGCGAAGAGCTCAGCCGCGCGCCCAGCAAGCCGGCCTCCAGCCGAAAGCGGCGCTCGTCGCTCCACTGGCGGTAGGAAATCGTCAGCTCGTCGCGCCGCAGCTCCGGATCCTTGGTGCGGGTGCCGCGCAGCGTGAGCGCGGGGCGCAGGTCGCGCCCGGCCAGCGCGAGCCCTTCGATCGCATCCGCGTTGGCGGGTTCGCGGCCGAGGACTTCCTGGTAATAGGGCTCGGCGAGATGCGCCTGCCCGCGCCAGCGCATCACGTTGGCGAGACCCACGCGCGCGCGCGCGTCGTAAGGCGTGCCGAACAACTCCCGATACTGGTTGGAGGCTTCGTCGTAGCGCCCGGTCCACGCAAGGCTGTTGGCGACCGCAAAGCGCAGGCCCTGGCTGCCGCCTTCCACCAGCGGCAGGCCGAGCCGGGCTGCGCCGGAGTAGTCGCCCGCCTGGTAACGCTCGAACACGGGCGCGGCGATTCGATCCCGCTCGACCTCGCGCAGCGCTTCGTCCATTGGCGCCACCGGTGCCGCTGGATCAAGCGTGCCGCGCGGGATCGGCGACGAGATTGCCGCAGGGGGCGGCGGCTGCGCAGTTGCGTCGGCCAGCCTGAACAGCGCAAAGATGGCCGAAACGACTGGCACCGCGCTGCGGACCAGCATGCTCATGCGCCGCGCAGGGTCTCAAGCTCGTTCAGGATGCGTTCCGGCCGGAACTCGGCCGACCACTTGCAGTTCCCGCCGATCAATCGCCGCACCAGGGCGCCGACGGCGTTTTGCGGACAGCCGAAGAGGAACAGCCATGTCTCCTCGCCTTTCGTCACGCAGATCAGGTCACGGCCCGCCTTGCAGGCACGGGCCAACGCGCCCGTTCGCTCGCGGTCCGCGGTAAGGCGGATCAAACCGGCTTCGAAATCGAAGCCGTCCGCAGCGGCGAGCAGGCCTTCGACCGCCTCGCAGAACAGGGCCGCGCTCTCGGCCTGGCCGCGCAGCGCGCACGCGGTTTCGTCCAGCACCTGCTCCAGGTCGGGCTCGCAGGCACGCGCGAAGCGCGTGCCTTTCAGATGCTCGAGCATGCGCCGGGCGCCCAGGTCGGCCATGTCGAGCGGAATCACGCAGGAAATGCCCAGGCGCAGGAGGGCGAGCGCCTGCCCCGCGCGCAGGCGCTTGCCGCATTCGCGCACGGCGACGCGCAGCTCCGGGCGCCCCATGGCGCGGACCGCGGAAACCGTGAGGCACATGGCGGCGAAGTCGGCGGCCTGCCGGAATGGCAGCACCAGCGTGGCGGCCTCGCAGCGCTGCATGGCCCGAAGCGCCTCGGCATGGGCCGGCACGTCCTGCCAGTCGCGGCCGCGCCCCTCGGGCCTTCTCATCGCGTCGGCCAGGCAGATCACGGTGTCGACCGGTGGCAGCTCGTTTTCGGGACCCTGCAAGCTGAGGGCGCTGGCCACGCCGCCGCCGTGCAGTCGCAGCGCGAAAGTCTCGCGCGGGCTGGCGCCGTCGGGGCCGAACCAATGGCGCACGTCGAGCGTGCCGCCGTCCCAGCTCGAGCGCGCGACCGCGAAGCCGGCGAAGTTTTCCGCAACGCGCCGCAGGGCGAGGTATTCGCGCGGCGTGATACTGCTGGGTGCGAACAGCGCGAGCAGGGTGTGGTCGTGCTGCTCCACCCAGCGCACATAGGCCTGGGCGGCCTCGGCACTCTCGCGCGGGTCGGACAGCATGAAGATCGGGTCGCCCTGGTCGAGGACGATCAGGCACCCGGGCGCCGCGTTGAGCTCGAGCTCGCGCAGGAAGGCCTCCGGCCCGGCGCGAAACATGTGCTTGTCGGCTTCGGCCGCGAGCTGCAACAGGGTGAGGGCACCGTCGCGCGCGTGCGGCGCGAGGTTGAAGCCCGCGAGCATCGCCTTGCGCAGGAACATGGCCGGATCGCCCGGGGTCACCAGCACGCATTTCTTGCCGGTGCGCAGGGATGCGGCGAGGGCGCCGGCCGCGAGCGGCAGGCGCACGGCCTGCTGGTCGCAGGCCAGGCTGTAGATCATGCCTGCCGACAAACGGGCAATCCGCTCCGGGACATTCTTGAGCCCGAGCCAGGCCGCCGGGGGTCCCCCAGCGGCGTCATTGGTTACCACAGCGCGCAGTGCGGCGGTTACCGGTCTCTCGGCTCTATCCACGGTCTTCGTCTCTTTGAACTGGTTGCCGAATCGTACGCACGGGTGTCGGGCAAAACAGACCATGGCGCATGGTCCTGCTGGCATGGTCCCGCGGAACTAGTCGCCGCCCTGCGGCCGGTCACAACCGGTTTTGCGCCGCCGCGGGGTTCGGCGTACAGTGGCCGTAATTCGTTTGGGGCCCAAACTAATGCGGCACAGCGTCCTGCAGAGCCTTACGCTCAACGGTGAGCCGGTGGAAGTGTCGTTCGCGCCGTACAAAACGCTGCTCGAAGTGCTGCGCGAAGACCTCAATCTGACCGGCACCAAGCACGGCTGCGAGCTCGGCGAGTGCGGCGCGTGCGCGGTGCTGGTGGACGGCGCGCCACGGCTTTCCTGCCTCGTGCTCGCCCTCGAATGCCAAGGCAAGGCGATCGAGACCGTTGAAGGGCTCGCGAACGGGGCGAAGCTGCATCCGCTGCAGACCGCGTTCGCCGACCTCGGCGCCGCGCAATGCGGCTACTGCACGCCGGGAATCCTGATGACCGCGAAGGCCCTGCTCGAGCACGAGCCCAACCCGTCGCGCGAGCGGATCAAGGAGGCGATCTCCGGCAACCTATGCCGTTGCACCGGCTACCAGCAAATCTTCGAGGCAATCGAAGAGGCAGCAAAACGGATGAGCGATGAAAGTCCTCGGTAAGCCGCGCCGCCGCGTCGACGGGCGCGCCAAGGTCACCGGCCAGACCCGGTTCGCCGACGACATCGTCCTGCCGCGCATGCTGCACATGCGGCTGCTGCGCAGTCCTCATCCGCATGCCAAGGTTGTTTCCATGGATTTCTCAAAAGCAAAGGCCTATCCGGGCGTGCATCTGGTCCTGACCGGCAAAGACTTCCCGGTCACCTTCGGCATCCTGCCCGTCAGCCAGGACGAGTATCCGCTGGCGCCGGAGCATGTGCGCTACGTGGGTGATCCGGTGGCGGCGGTGGTGGCGAAGGACGAGCAGACGGCCGGCGAAGCCCTGGACCTCATCGAGGTGAAGTACGAACCGCTGAAGACCATTTCGGATCCGGTGGAGGCGCTGCAGAACCCCGAGCCGCGCATCCACGCCTACAGCGAGCTCGGCAACATCCATCGCCTGCAGGCGTTCGAGTTCGGCGATGTAGAAGAATCCCTGAAAAATTCCCATCTGGTTTTCGAGGACCTGTTCTTCTACGAGGGCAACACTCATCTGCCGATCGAGCAGCACGCATCGGTCGCGGCGGTGGACGGCGAGGGCAAGCTCACGCTGTGGTCCTCGACCCAGGTTCCGCACTATGTACACCGCGCGCTTGCCAGGGTTTTGCAGGTTTCCCCTACAACAATAAGAGTTATTGCGACACCTAATGGCGGCGGTTTCGGCGGCAAGTGCGACGTATGCAATCACGAGATGGTCGTGGCGAAGGCCGCGTTGATGCTCGGCCGGCCGGTGAAGGTGTGCCTCAACCGCGAGGAAGTGTTCTACATGCACCGCGGCCGCCATCCGGTGCTGATGAAGTTCCGCACCGGCGTGACCAAGGACGGCAAGCTCACCGGCATGCACCTGCAGACGCTGGTCGACGGCGGCGGCTACGGCAGCTACGGGGCGGCGAGCACGTTCTATACCGGCGCGCTGCAGACCGTGACCTACGAAGTGCCGCGCTACAAGTTCGAGGCGGCGCGCGTGTTCACCAACAAGCCGCCGTGCGGTCCCAAGCGCGGCCATGGCACGCCGCAGCCGCGCTTCGGCCAGGAAGTGCAGCTCGACAAGATCGCCCAGAAGCTCGCCGTGTCGCCGGCCGAGCTGCGGCTTGGCATGGTGGTGAAGCCCAATTCGCTCACCGCCAACTGGCTGAGGGTCGGAACCATTGGCCTCGAGCAATGCATCCGTGAAGTGGTGCGCCGTTCGGCGTTCGAGAGTCGACATCGAAAGCTGCCAGACGGAAAAGGCGTTGGGCTGGCCTGCGGCTCGTACCTCTGCGGCGCGGGCCTGCCGATCTACTTCAACAAGATGCCGCAGTCGGGGGTGCAGCTCCTCGTCGACCGCAGCGGCCAGGTCACCGCGTTCTGCGGTGCGACCGAGATCGGGCAGGGCTCCGACGACGTGCTGGCGGCGATCATCGCCGAGGTGCTGGGCATCGACCCGTTCGACATCCGCTGCGTCACCGGCGACACCGGCATGACGCCGGTCGACCTCGGCTCCTATTCGAGCCGGGTCACGGTGATGATGGGCAACGCCGCGATCCAGGCTGCGCAGAAGATCAAGGATCAGATTGCGCTCGCTGCGTCCGAGCAGCTCGAGGTTGCGCCCGACAAGCTCAGCTTCGCCAACGGCAACGTGTTTTTCGAGAACCGCAGCATGACGTTCGCTCACGCCGCGGGCCTCGCCGAAGAGAAGTTCGGCACGCTCGGCGCCGTGGGCTCGTACAAGCCGCCGCGCGCGCCGGGACGGTACAAGGGCGCGGGCGTGGGGCCCTCGCCGGCTTACTCGTACACCGCCTGCGTGGTGGAAGCCGAAGTCGACCCGGCCACGGGCTGGATCACGGTGCCGAAGATCTGGATCGCGCACGATATCGGCCGGACGATCAATCCGGTGCTCGCGCGCGGCCAGGTCGAAGGCAGCGTGTACATGGGCCTTTCGGAAGCGCTGATGGAGGAGCAGGTGTTCCGCCGGCTGCCGCCGAAGCTCTCGGGCGCGCTGGTGCACAAGATTCCGTCGCTGCTCGAATACAAGAGCCTTACTTCGCTCGACATGCCGGAAGTGGACACCGTGCTCATTGAAGACCCGGATCCGAACTGCCCGTTCGGCGCCAAGGAGGTTGGCCAAGGGCCGCTGCTGCCGGTGATGCCGGCGGTCGCCAACGCGATCTACGACGCAGTCGGTGTGCGTATCGACGAGCTGCCGATCACGCCGGACAAGGTGCTGCGCGCATTGGAATTGAAGCGGGCGGGCAAGGATCCGCGCATTGGGCCCACGGTGTTCCCGAGCGTGCCCTATCCCGAGCCGGTCATCGTGGCACCGCCGTGGGAAGGCGGCGATGGAAATGCTTCCAAGGGCCATGAGAAAACCAGGATCAAGGCGGGCGCCGCATGATGCGCCTGCCCTGGTTCGAGTACCGCGCGCCGAAGACGCTCGCCGAGGCGACGCGCATCCTCGCCGGGGAAGGCTCCGACGCCATGCTGATCGCCGGCGGCACCGACCTGCTGCCGAACATGAAGCGCCGCCAGATGGCGCCCAAGGTTTTGGTTTCGCTCACCGGGGTTTCAGAATTGAGAAAGAACGGCTCCGCGTATGGCGCCGGTCTGACGCTCACGCAAATCGTCAATTCGAAAGCACCGACCGCGCTGCGCCAGGCCGCGCACCAGGTGGCCACCGTGCACCTGCGCAACATGGGCACGCTCGGCGGCAATCTGTGCCTCGACACGCGCTGCAACTACTACAACCAGAATTACGAGTGGCGCAAGGCGATCGACTTCTGCCTGAAGAAGGACGGCGACATCTGCTGGGTGGCGACCGCGAGCAAGCGCTGCGTCGCCGCGTCCTCGACCGACTGTGCGCCGGCCTTGATCGCGCTCGGCGCGCGGCTGACGCTGATGTCTTCAAGGGGGTCCCGAGAGGTCGCGGTTGAGGACTTCTACAACAACGACGGCATCGATTACCTCAAGCGGCAGCCCGACGAGATCCTGACCGAAGTTCGTATTCCCGAGACCGCGAGGAGCACCTATTGGAAGCTGCGCCGGCGCGGCGCGTTTGATTTTCCCGTGCTCGGTGTGGCGGCGGCAACGGATTCATCCGGAAACACGAGAATTGCGCTCGGGGCAGTTGCCTCGCGCCCATTCCTTGTGGAGAAAGCCGGCGAGTTTCTGAAGGGCAAGAAGCTCACCGACGAAGTGATCGACGAGGCTGCCAAGCTAGTCGCCACCCGTGCTAAGCCGATGGACAACGCTGACTTGGATCTCTACTGGCGAAAGGATGTCGCGTCGGAGTTCGCGCGCTACGCGCTACGGGAGTTGCGGGGCGATGACATGGGCGAGACGAGACTCAAGATTTCCCGCCAGATCATCGCCTAGCGGTCGCGCCGGCGGCCGGCGGCCGAAGTCCCAGATTAGTGCCCCTTTTGGAGCCTGCAGTGGCTCGACTCGCTATTTGCGGGCCGAAAGTTCCCAATATATTTTCTCCCGTATGATATAGTTCCCAAATTGGGAACGCGCCAAAGCCCAAGGGAGGGAGCAATAAAGAGGGCATTTAATGAAGCTAATAGGCCGCGACATCTTGGACGAACTGTCCAAGAACCATGCGGATTCGAGATCTGCATGCTCAAGCTTGGTGAAAGAGATCGAAGAAGCCGACTGGAAGAAACCGCAGGACATTAAGGATCGATACAGGAGTGCAAGCTTTTTGGCCGATAACACCGTGATCATCAACGTCAAGGGCAATTCTTACCGGGTTGAATTGTTTGTTGCATATCAGACCGGTGTGGTCATGGTGAAGTGGGCTGGCACGCACGCAGAGTACTCAAAGCGATGACAACGATGATTTCTGAATTGTCAGTGATCAAGTCAGAAGCGCAGTACCGAGACTATGTCTCGGAAATCGAGAGCCTGATTGGGCAGGACCCCGCTCCTTCGTCGCACGAGGGCAGGCGACTCGAGCTTCTTGCTTTCCTTGTCGAAGCCTATGAGAAGGACAGATATCGGATTCCGCTGCCGAACCCAGTAGATGCAATCTTGTTCCGTTTGGAGCAAAGAGGATTACGTCAGCAGGATTTGGTACCGATCTTGGGCTCGAAAAGCAGAGTGTCTGAAATTCTTTCAGGGAAGCGGCGACTCACTATTCCGATGATTCGGGCGCTGAGCTCATTTTTGGAAATCCCAGTCGAGTCACTGCTCGGTCAGGACGAAGCGCGCGGCGCAAATGTCGAAGACGAGAATCCGCCCTTGGATCTCGTCCGCGAAATCGTGAAGCGCGGATGGGTTGCAGGCTCGAGGGTTACTACAGGTTCGGCGAAGGGAATCGTTGGCCAGCTGTTCGAAGCGCTCGGAACATCTAACCTGGCCCCGAGCTACCTTAAATCGTCAATTCATCCGTCCTTGCTGAAGTCTAAAAATGTATATGCGATCAGACTATGGCTTGCTCGTGTTGTATTGAGGGCCAGGGAAAGTGCAGAGATGCGAGCCCGGTTCAATCGAGAATCTTTGACGGATGATTTCTTAAGTGAACTGGTAAAGCTCAGCTGGTATGCGGATGGCCCGAGGCTGGCAACAGAGTATCTGGCAAAGCATGGCGTAGCGGTCGTTGTGGAAAGGCATCTGCCTGGCACGGCTCTCGATGGCGCGGCGACAATCGACGTCGACGGCACACCAGTTATTGGGCTTAGCCTTAGGCATGACCGGCTTGATAATTTTTGGTTTACGCTCCTTCACGAGTGTGTGCACGTCTTGCATCATCTCCGTCGTCCAGGCGAAGCGTTTGTGGACGATACCGAGAAGCCATTTGACAATGACGAGAAGGAAGTAGAGGCAAATAAGGTTGCGCGCGACGCGCTCATTCCTCCCAGTGCATGGAGGAGAAGTGAAGCGTCGCGAATCAAATCAATAGAGGCTATTAATAGTCTTGCTACAGAACTGAAAATCAGCCCCGCTATTGTTGCGGGACGGATTCGACGAGAAAGTGGCAACTACAGAGCCCTTTCATCTATGGTCGGCTATGGGCACGTAGGAAAGGCGTTGGGGGTGTAGAAATGGCGCTCCGTCCGTACACGGTAGTCACGCGGGTCCTCGAAGGAGAGACTGGCGGACTCCTTCGAGTAAGCCAGGATGCTGTTAATCGGACCATGCCGTATTTCGAAGTTGTACGACGAAGAGACGATACCGACGGCAATCAAGAGTCTAGATTGGTAGAGGCTGCGGACCGCATAGCCGATACCTGGAGGTACAGGGGTCCAGCGTTTGTTGAAATATATGATGCGATTCCGAAGGAGTCTGGTTGGTGGGATCGAGGACATCCCATCACGGCTTTCTACAAGTACCTACATCACAAAGGCGTTGATGTCGTTCCTACTACCTCGCTTGAGAGAATTGGAGATTTTCGTAAGGCTTTCATTGACGCGGTGGTGGCACTGCGCAACGGCCTCGGTGCTCGTTTGTACGCTGACGATCTTGAGCTTCCAGAAAACACTGTAGGCATTCTGGTTGAATTGCTCGCAGAAACCAAGGTCGCCGCGTCGCAGCTCGACGTGGTAATCAATCTAGAACGAATTCGATCAGATCAGCTTGGCAATCTTCGCGGCGCTGTGCTGGACTTCTTCGCTGCAATTTACCGGGTGATAGAACCAAGGTCCCTAACTTTGATTGGCTCCAGCGTTCCTGAAGACCTTTCAGCCATTCCGGAGAATGGAGAGGTTCTTGTGCGCCGTCTCGAGCTTGGCATGTGGCGTGACGTCGGTATGGGTGCGTGGCGACGTGGGCTACCGCTTAGACTAGGCGACCATGGCGTGGTGCGGCCTGAGTACGTCGACAGAAAAGGTCCGTTTCCAAATATCAACGCTCGCCTCATCTACACCGTATCCGATGGCATGCTGATTCTGCGAGGATGCTCAAGAAAAAAGGTTCCGCTCGACGAGCAATACGGTAACCTAGCCGCCAAGTTGGCGGCTCATCGCTACTTCGGTGACAGCATGCAATGGGCGGATCGCACCATTCGCGCTAGCGCACGTGTCGCGTCCGCATCGGGCCAGCCAAAGAAGTGGATAAGCGTCTGCACATCCCCGCATGTGGAATACGCCTCAACGCAAACGGCGGAGATACTCGCGAGCGCAACCTGATGCGAGTTGCCGTAGGACTTACGAGGGTCGCGGCGGGCTCTAGTCGTTCTTGATGTTCGCCGCCTTGGCGACGGCGGTCCATTTCGCGATGTCGCGCTCGACCTGCCGGCCCAGGTCTTCAGGGCTGCCGCCGACCGGGTCGAGGCCCATCTGGGCGAAACGCCCGCGTACTTCCTCGGTCTGCACCACCCGCGCCACTTCCTTCTGCAGGCGCGCGACGATTGCCGGCGGCGTCTTCGCCGGCGCGAAGAACGCGGTCCACACCGGCACTTCCATGTCGGGCACGCCGGCCTCGGCCATCGTCGGCAGGTCGGGCCACGACGGATGGCGCTTCGGCGAGGTGGCGGCGAGCCCGCGCAGCGTGCCGGCCTTGAGCGCGCCGGTGGCCGGCGGCGGATCGACGATGGTCATCATCACCTGGCCGGCGATCACCGCCTGCACCGATTCGCCGCTGCTCTTGTAGGGAATCATCTCGATCGCGGCGCCGGTGCGCTGCTTGAACATCTCGGTGGCGATCTGGAAGATGCCGGCGCTCGAGGCGTAGTTCGATTTGCCGGGATTGGCCTTGGCGTAGGCGATCAGCTCCTTCACGTCCTTGATCGGCAGCTTGGCGTCGACCGTCACCAGCAGCGGGAACGAGCAGATCATCGAGATCGGCGCGAAATCGCGCGTCGGCGAATAGGACAGCTTGGAGTAGGTCGCGGGGTTGATGGTCATCGGCCCGCTCGGCCCCATGAAGATGGTGTAGCCGTCGGGCGCCGCGCGCGCCGCGAGCTCGGCGGCGATGATCGACTGTGCGCCGGGCTTGTTCTCGACGATCACCGGCTGGCCCAGGCCCTTCTGCATCTCGGGCTGCATCACGCGCACGATGATGTCGTTGCCGCCGCCCGCGGCGTAGCCGACGAGGATGCGGATTGGCTTGTTTGGATACGCTTCCTGCGCAACCACCGGGAGATTGAAGACCAGGGCGGACAGCGCGATGAGCAGACGAATCATTGAGTCATTCCTCCTGCGATAACACTACCACGACGCAAGCGAAGCCAAGCGAGGGCGTCGCGCACCGCCCAAGCTCCAGCGCACAGCGCAAATACCGAAATGATCCCGGAAAGGATGCCGTGTCCCGCGGGCACGAGAGCAGTGGGACGCGCACCCCACTCGGCCAGCAGGGGCGCAAGGACGAGGATGATGGCGCCGAGGTTGAGCGTGAGGAAGACGTGCAGCACGCGCTCGTTCTGCGGCAGCACGCGGCTGCGGTTCTCGACGAACTCGTCCCACGCCGTGACCAGCACCTCGGCCGCCAGTAGCGCCGCGATGACGGCCGCGCCGGCGCCATGCCAGGCGAACCAGGCCAGGCCGAAAAGCAGGATGGTCCAGATCACCTCGCGGAACACGTGGATGCCGACTTCGGTGCGCGCCTGCTGCCGCTGCGGCAGCCGGGCGATCAGCTCGTGGTTGAGCAGGGTATCGACCCCCGCGAGGACGCCTTGCAGCAGCAACAGCCAGGGCAGCCAGGCTTGCGTCATGCGAGCGCGGCGAGGTCTTCCTTCGACAGCTTGAGCTTCGCCGCGGCCACGTTCTCTTGGAGGTGCGCGATCGAGCCGGTACCCGGAATCGGCACCATGACCGGCGATCTGGCGAGCAGCCAGGCGATGGCGACCTGAGCCGGCGTGGCCTTGTGTTTCTCGGCCATTTTTTTCACTCGCGCGAGCTTGAGCGCGGAGCCGTCACCGAGCGGGTACCAGGGGAGAAACGCCATTCCCTGTCGCTCGCAAAAAGACAAAACGTCTTCCGAGCTGCGGTAATCCATGCTGTAGCGGTTCTGCACCGAGACGATGGTGGCGACCTTGCGCGCGCGCTCGAGCTGCTTCACGTTGAAGTTCGACACGCCGATGTGCCGCACCTTGCCGGCGCGCTGCGCGTCGGCCATCACGCCGAGCGATTCCTCGAGCGGCACCTTGGGGTCGATGGTGTGCAGCTGCCACAGGTCGATGCGCTCGACCCGCAGCCGCTTGAGGCTGCCCTCGAGGTCCTTGCGGATCTTCTCCGGCCGGCCGTCGGCATCCCAGCGCCCGGGGCTCGGACGCGCCAGGCCGCACTTGGTGGCGACGACCAAGCCTTTCGGAAACGGATGCAGCGCCTCGGCCATCAGTGTCTCGTCGGTCTGCGGCCCGTAGCTCTCCGCGGTGTCGAAGAAGTTCACCCCGAGCTCGACTGCCCGCCGTAACACTTTATGCGCATGCTTGGGGTCGCTCGGCTCGCCCCAGATGTTGTCGTTGTCGATCAGGCGCATCGCGCCGAAGCCCAGGCGGTTGATCTCGAGGTCGCCGATTTTCATCGCTATTCCAGGGCGTGGTTGAGCTCGGCGATCAGGTCGTCCACGCTCTCGATGCCGACGGAGAGGCGTACCAGGCCTTCGTCGATACCGAGGTCGGCGCGCACGTCCTCCGGCAGCGAGGCGTGGGTCATGATCGCCGGATGCTCGATCAGGCTCTCCACCCCGCCCAGGCTTTCCGCGAGGGTGAACAAGTGGCAGCGCTCGAGGAAGCGGCGCGAAGCGCGCAGTGCACCCTCCGCGCCGCCTTTGAGGACTGCGGTCACCATGCCGCCGTAGCGCGCGTTCATCTGCTGCGCCGCGAGCGCGTGCTGCGGATGGCTGGGCAGGCCCGGGTAGATGACGCGCTCGACCTTGGCGTGCTTCGAGAGGAATGCCGCGACGTGCATCGCGTTGCCGCAGTGCCGCTCCATGCGCACGGCGAGCGTCTTGATGCCGCGCAGCGTGAGGAAGGCGTCGAACGGGCTCGGCACCGCGCCCACCGCGTTCTGCAGGAAAGCGAGTTTTTCCCTCAGGGAATCATCGCGCAGGATGGCGGCGCCGCCGATCACGTCCGAATGGCCGTTGAGGTACTTGGTGGTCGAGTGCACGACGATGTCGAAGCCGCGCTCGAGCGGGCGCTGGATCCACGGCGAGGCGAAGGTGTTGTCGCATACCGAGATCAGCTTGTGCTTCTTCGCGATGCTGGCGATTGCCGCCAGGTCGACGATCTTCAGCAGCGGATTGGTCGGCGACTCGACCCAGATCATGCGCGTTTGCGGCGTGATCGCTTTCTCCAGGTTTCCGGGGACACTCAAATCCACAAAACTCGCCTTGAGGCCCGCCGAGCGCTTGCGCACGCGCTCGAGGATGCGGTAGCTGCCACCGTAGAGGTCGTCCATCGCCACCACGTGCGCGCCGGAGTCGAGCAGCTCGAGCACCGTGCCGATCGCCGCCATGCCCGAAGCAAACGCGAAGGCGCTGTGGCCGCCTTCGAGCTCCGCCAGGCAGGCTTCGAGCGCGTCGCGCGTCGGGTTGCGCGTGCGCGCATAGTCGTAGCCCTTGTGCTCGCCGGGGCTCGACTGCGCGTAGGTGGACGTGGCGTAGATCGGCGTCATCACTGCGCCGGTGCGCGGGTCGGGTGCTTGCCCGGCGTGGATGACTTTGGTCTCGAACTTCATGGTTAGGTTCTTCTCCTCAGCCAATTCAAAAGATCGATGCGCGTGATGAGCCCGAGGAACTCGTCGCCGTCGACCACGATCGCCACCATGCCGCGCCGGAATATATCCATGAGCTGCGCAACCGAAGCGTCCGGCGCCACGGTGACGATGTGGCTCTCCATGGCCTCGGTCACCGGCTCACGGAAATGCGCGGGGTTGTCGATCACCTCGATCAGAACATCCTGCTCGTCGACGATGCCGACCACCTTGCCGTTTGCGAGCACCGGGAGCTGCGAGACGTCGTAGAGCTTCATGCGCTGGTGTGCCGCCAGCACGGTTTCGTCGGCGTTGACCGTAGCGACCGCGTGCTCCTGGTGGCGGCGCGAAATGAGGTCGCGCAGGTCGCCGTAGATCTCGCGCTTGATGAAGCCCTGGTCCAGCATCCAGTAATCGTTGTACACCTTGGACAGATACTTGTTGCCGCTGTCGCAGACCAGCGTGACTACGCGCTTGGCGCTTTTCTGCTCGCGGCAGTAGCGCAGCGCGCCGGCGATGAGGGTGCCGGAGGAGGTGCCGGCGAGGACTCCCTCTTTCTTGAGCAGATCGCGGCAGACGGCGAACGCCTCCGCGTCCGGGATGCTGTAGGCCTGCTTCACGCGCGAGAGGTCGCACACCGGCGGAATGAAGTCCTCGCCGATCCCTTCGACCAGCCAGGTGCCGATGTTCTCCGGGGGCTTTCCGGTCTTCACTACGTCGGCGACGATGGAGCCCACCGGATCGGCAAGCACCATCTCCGTCCCCGGCGACACGCGCTCGAAGTAGCGCGATAGCCCGGTGATGGTTCCGCCGGTGCCGACCGCCGTGATTACGGCATCGACCTTGTGATCCATCTGCGCCCAGATTTCCGGGCCGGTGGTTTCCTCGTGCGCCTTGGGGTTCGCCGGATTGCCGAACTGATTGACATAGAACGCGCTCTTCTCGCGCGCGAGGCGG
Source organism: uncultured bacterium (assembly GCA_965233195.1). Classification (GTDB taxonomy): domain Bacteria; phylum Pseudomonadota; class Gammaproteobacteria; order Burkholderiales; family SG8-39; genus SCGC-AG-212-J23. The sequence goes on from CBDDSB010000017.1 coordinate 214,726, forward strand.
GCGGCCAAGTCCTGGTAATACTCGGGGTGGCCCTTGGTCACGTCGGAGCGCGTCAACACCACTTCGGCGCCCATCGCTTTGAGGTGGAAAATTTTTTCCTGGCTCATCTTGTCCGGCACGACGATGAGCAGGCGATAGCCTTTCTGGGCCGCCACCAACGCCAGGCCGAGGCCGGTGTTTCCCGCCGTGGCTTCGACAATCAGCGAATTCTTCTGCAGTTGCCCGTCGCGTTCCGCGGCCTCGATCATCGCGAGCGCAACGCGGTCCTTGATCGAGCCGCCCGGGTTGTGGCTTTCCAGCTTAAGAAACAGCCGGCAAGGGCCCGTCCCCAGCCGTCGGACCTCCACCATCGGCGTATTGCCGATCAACGACAGAACGCTAAGTTGTTGTTTATTCATAGTGGGATACTTCCCATAACCATCTGTGGTTGTCATCCCACAAGACCATGCCCACTATGCGGGAGAGGAGGAGTGATGGAAGTTGCCGTAGGCGGCAGCCTGCTGGGCAGCATCTCTGAGTTCTGCCGGCGCACGGGCATGGCCGAGTCTACGTTCGGCCGGCGCGCCGTGAACGACGGTAAGTTCGTCGCGCGGCTGCGGGACGGTGCGCGGGTTACCCCTGAGACCCTGCAGCGGGTCAATCAGTTCATGGTGAAGCACGGCGCGACGAGTGCCGGCGAATCGCCGCCCGAGCTGCTGCCGCTCATTAGTGGTACCGGCGGCGCTCGCGCCATCCAGCCGGCGGCAGCGCAGTCGCGCGACGCGCCGCCCGAAAAGAACTTCCGCTTCTTCGACAACCGGCAGAAGTACCTCCTGTTCGTCAACACCTGCAGCGAGAAGGACGTGGTGGCGAAGCGCGTGGGGCTCGAGCTCGGCCACATCCATCCGCGCCCGCCGGCGGTACGACTGTTCGACGCGGGCATGGGCGACGGCACGGTGCTCGCGCGCGTGATGCGCGAGATGCACCGGCGCTTCCCGACGGTGCCGTTCTATATCGTCGGCAAGGAGATCAGCCTAGAGGATGTGCGCCTTTCGCTGCGCAAAATGGTCGACCGCTTCTACGAGCATCCGGCGACCGTGCTCGTCGTCACCAACATGTACTACACCGAGGCGCCGTGGCTTACGCCGCGCTCGGTGCCGGCGGCGACTTCCATGGTGTGGGAGGAGCTCGCGCTCACCGGCACCACGGCGCACGATTTCGCCGAGCAGATCTCGGAGCTCGAGCCGTTCCTCGCCAAGAACTGGCAGGCGCGGCACAGCCCGAAGACCGGCAACCCGATCTACGACCATCCCACGGCGCTCGTCATCTACCGTGACGACTACCGCTTCCTCCTGAGCGACGTGATCCCGAAACGCGGCGAAGGCAAGGCCGAGTACGACATGGTGATCGCCTCCCAGCCCTACCGGCTGCGCGCGCCGCTCGAGTTCAAGGCGCAGAAGGTGGTAGCGCCGCTGGTGCGCGCCCTCGGCAAGGGCGGCCGGCTGCTCGGCATCCACTCGCACGGCGAGGACCCCGGCCTGGAGATCATCCAGAAGGTGTGGCCGGGCGAGAATCCGTATACCCAGAGCCGCCACGACATCCTGCGCGCCACCAAGGCCGAGCTCGGCAAAGAGTCGCGGCGCTACAACTTCAACGCGTACGCCGACGCGCGCGCCTCGTTCCGCTACGAGATGCATACCCTGCCGAGCGAGATCTCGGCGAGCATCGGCACCTCCACCCTGTTTGCCGCCTGGAACGCCGCGATCTACGTCGCGCAGATCGACGACCTGCGGCTCTCGGAAGTGCTGCGCGACACCCGCTACCTTGACGCCACGCGAGAGGTCCTACAAAAACATGGCAGCCTCTGGTTCCTCGATGAGTCGTATGTCGTCTCCCGCAAGCGCGATTGAGCAGGGCGTCCGGGCGCGCCTGTCCGAGCTGCTGATCGGCGGCTCGCTCGAGCTCATGCCGCGCGACATGCACCGCGCGGCGCAGATCGCCGCGCTCCTGCCCAAGGACACGTGCGTCTACGTGCCTTCGCTTCCCGGCCTGCCGCTCGCGCGCACGCTCGAGGCGGTGGCGGCGATCCGCGCCGCCGGCCTGGACCCGGTGCCGCACGTTTCCGCGAGAAGGATCCTCAACGCGGACGAGTTCCGCGCCTTTCTGAAGGAAGCCGTCGCAAAGCACGGCGTGCACCGCGTGCTGCTCCTCGGCGGCGACGAGCCGAAGGCAAAAGGGCCGTTCACCGACAGCCTGCAGGTCCTCGAGTCCGGCCTGCTCGCCGACTCCGGCATCCGCGAGATCGGCGTCGCCGGCTATCCGGAAGGTCACCCGCGCATTCCCGCCGCGCAGCTGGCTTCTGCCTTCAAACGCAAACAAGAGCTCACTGCGAAGCAGGGCCTCGGCCTGTACGTGGTCACCCAGTTCTCCTTCGCGCCGAGCCGCGTCGTCGAGTACTGCGCGCAGCTCGCGCGCAGCGCCCCGGAGGTATCGATCTACGTCGGCGTCGCCGGCCCGACCGACCCGGTCGCGCTCGCGCGCTACGCCCAGCGCTGCGGCGTGAGCGCCTCACTGCGCGCCCTGCGCAACCTCGGCAGCGGCATCGCGCAGCTCGTCACGCACTCCGATCCGCTGGAGCAGCTGGTCAACCTGGCGCGCTACAGCCTGCAGCGCGAGCCGAGCAACGTCGTCGGCGTTCACATCTACAGCTTCGGCGGTGCGGTACGCACCGCCTCCTGGATCCGCGAGCTGGTATAGCGGTTTTATCCCGCCATCCCAATTCGGAGGGGCATGGCCACTGAAATCTCGAAGCCGGAGATCGACAACCACATCATGAAGCTGATCGTGGGCGTGATCGCGCTCACGCTCGCATGGCTCACCTCTTACTTCTCTTCCGGGCCGCTCGCGTCGATCAGCGAGTCCTATTACGAGGAAGGCTGGTCGCGCGACATCTTCGTCGGCTTTCTTTACGCGATCAGCGCCTTTCTGGTGGCCTACAACGGACTGGACTGGCCGGAGGAGATGGTCCTCGCCAAGATCGCGGCGATTGCAGCGTTGTTCGTGGCGATGTTTCCGTGCGATTGCGGAAGGAATAACGAGATCATCCCCTACGTGCATTTCATTTCCGCCGCGGTTATGTTCCTCATGCTGGCGGTGTTCTGCTGGATCTTCTACCGGCGCGCACTGACCAAGCCTTATCGCGAGGCCCGGGGGCGGGCGGCGATTTACCTGGTTTGCGGGGCAGTCATCGTGCTCGCGGTTGTCGTGCTTGCGTATGACGGCTTGACCGACAACAGCCTGAGCGCAAAGGTAGAGCGTTTGATTTTCTACGGCGAAGCCGCCGGGCTAATCGCATTCGGAGTCTCCTGGCTAGTCGCGAGCCGCGTGTTTCCGGTCATTACCGACCCGGAAGAGCGCGTGCATGTGCTGCCGAAGCGACCGCACTAAAGTGCGCCGTGACGTAAGGCATAGGTCGGCCCCCGGCTCGCTGGTACGCTGGCGTCAAGGGAGGTAGCAAAATGTCTAAAAATCGTATGACCATCGTTGTTCTTGCCGGAATGCTGAGCGCCTGCTCAACGATCGGCCAGCTGACAGTCAAGGATTACCAGGCGAAGTCCGGACAGCGCGTGATGGCCGGTCAGGCCGAACCCAAAGCGGATTACCACTGCCAGAAGCTGGCGCAGGAGCGGCACGACTGGGGAATGAAAGGCAACATGGATAAAGCCGGCGCCACGCAGCGGGTCACTGCGGCGGCGGTCGAAGCCGCGCCGGGCCGCGGAGCCAACTACGCCCACGTCATGCCGCCGTCCGATACCAGCATCGGCGGCGTCAACATCAACACCTTCAAGGATGCGCAGGTCGCCTACTACAAGTGCGCCAGCCTGCCCGCTAAATAGGGCCGCTAGCCGCGCCCGACGAAGGGCATCTTCGTCGCCATGATGGTCATGAACTGCACGTTCACGTCGAGCGGCAGGTTGGCCATGTGCAGCACCGCGTCGCCGACGTGCTTCACGTCCATCAGCGGCTCGGGCTTGATCGAGCCGTCGGCCTGCGGCACGCCGTTGGCCATGCGCGCCGCAAGCTCGGTGAGCGCGTTACCGATGTCGAGCTGGCTGGCGGTGATGTCGTTCTTGCGGCCGTCGAGCGAGATGCACTTGGTCAGGCCGGTGACGGCGTGCTTGGTGGAGGTGTAGGCGACCGACATCGGCCGCGGCGCGTGCGCCGAGATGGAGCCGTTGTTGATGATGCGGCCGCCCTTGGGACTTTGCGCCTTCATGATGCGGATCGCCTCCTGCGTGCACATGAACATCGCGACCAGGTTGATGTTCACCACCTCGCGGAATTTCTCGATCGGCAGATCCTCCATCGGCACCGCCGGTGCGCCGATGCCGGCGTTGTTGAACAGGACGTCCAGACGTCCCCACTTGCTTTTGATTTCCGAAAATAGCTGCTTCACCTCGGCATCCTTGGTGATATCCGCGGGCAGCACCATGGCGCGTTCCCTGGCGCCGGACTCGGCGGCGGTTTTCTCCAGCATGTCCTTGCGCCGGCCGACCAGGCCCACGTAATAGCCGTCCTTCAGCAGCGCAAGCGCCGCGGATTTGCCGATGCCCGAGCCCGCGCCGGTGACGAGGGCGACTCTTTTCTGCGTCATGAATGCTTCTCCTGTCGGATGAGGAAATCCAGCACTGCCTGGTTGAATTCGTCGGGCTGCTCGAGATTGCTGAGGTGGCCAACCCCCTGCATCGTGATCAGCTCGGCACCGGAAATGCGCCGCGCGATGTCCTTCGCCATCGCCGGCGGATAGACCTTGTCCTCGTCGCCGGTGATCACCAGCGTCGGCACCTTGATGTGCTCGATCGGCGCCGCGCGGTCCTGCGCGACCGAGGCTTCGAGCGTCTTCTCGAACGAAGCCTGGTGCACGCGTTCAACGCTTTCGAGCAACTGCTCGTAGGCCCCGGCCACCGCGCGGCTGCCGAGCAGCCGGCGCACGCTTTCCGGCGTAGCGTTGCGCCGCTCGGCGACGAAGCGCTTTACCTCTGCGCCGGAGAGCGCATCGAAACCCGGACTGGTTCCAGCCAGCACCAGCGAGCGCAGGCGATCCGGGTGGCGCAAGGCGAAGTTGCGCGCGATGCGCCCGCCCATGGAGAGGCCCACCAGGTGCATCTTTTCCGCTCTGAAATGGTCGGCGACGCGCACCACGTCCGCGGTGAAGTGCTCATCGAACTGCAGCGCGCCTTCATAGTCCTCGGAATCGCCGTAGCCGCGCGCATCCCACGCAACGGCCCTGAATCGAGGGGAGAAGAACTCGATCTGCCGCGCCCAGTGGCGCCGGCTCCCCCGGATGCCGTGCAGGAAGAGGAGCAGGGTGCCATGACCGGCGACGGATACGGCGAGGCGCGGCGCGGGCCCGACGTGGATCGTGTCCAGGCTACTCCGCCTTCGCGCCCGAGATCTTCACCGCGCGGCCGCGGCTCTCGCTGTCCTTGCGGATGTAGGCGGCGAATTCGTCGGGCGAGCTGCCGACGACCTCGTAGCCTTTCTCGATCAGCTGCTTCTGGCGGAAGTCCGGGTCTTGCAGAACGCGGTTCACATCGAGATGAATTCTGGAAACGGCTTCCTTGGGCGAGCCTGCTGGCACGAAAAAGCCGAACCAGGCGTGCGTCTCGACTTCCGGATAGCCGAGCTCGCTGAACGTCGGCACCTGCGGCAGCAACGGTGAGCGCTGCGTTCCACCGATGGCGATGGCTTTGATCCGGCCGGCCTTGAGCTGCGGCATCGAGGTCGCGATCCCGGCGAAGGTGAGCTGCACTTCGCCCGCCATCACCGCCGGCACCGCGAGCGAGATGCCCTTGTACGGTACGTGCACCAGGTCGATGCCTGCCTTGTTCTTCAGCATCTCGCCGGAGAGGTGCGGTTGGCTGCCGCTGCCGTAGGAGGCGTAATTGATGGAACCTGGCTTTTGTTTCGCTAGAGAAATGAGCTCCTGCAGCGTATTCGCCGGCACCGCCGGATGCGCAACCAGCAGCTGCTGTAGCAGCACCAGCATCGTGACCGGGATGAAGTCGCGCTGCGTGTCGAACGGCAGCTTGGCGTACAGGTGCGGATTGATGGAGAAGGTGGCGTCCGTGGTCATCAGGATGGTGTGGCCATCCGCGGCCGACTTCGCCACCGAGTCCGTCGCCAGGATGGTGTTGGCGCCGGGCTTGTTCTCCACTACCACCGGCTGCCCCCACGCCGCCGTCAGCTTCTCGCCAATCTGCCGCGCCATCACGTCGATGCCGCCGCCGGGCGGGTACGCGACGACGAGACGAACCGGCTTGGTCGGCCATGCGTGGGCAGCGAAACACCACGCGGAGAAAAGAGCTATGAACGCAAGTCGCATGGCGCCAAATGATATCTTAGGGCCCATGTTCCTCAACATGAAACTGCTCGCGCAGCACACGCTCAACGGCTTCGGCGGCATGGGCGAGGGCATGTCGATGCAGCTCGCGCGCGACGGGCGCCGCGTGCTGTGGCTCGCGCACGAGAGCGCGCCGAAGAACTTCACTGCGGTCGACGTCAGCGATCCGCGCGCGCCGAAGGTCATCGTGCAGACCGATTTGCCGCACGCCCAGATGCGCTCCAACTCGCTCGAAGTGGCGGGTGACTTGATGGCGGTGGCCTACCAGGTGACCAAGTTCGGCCTGAAACCGGCGGGCTTCGAGCTATTCGATATCAGTACGCCTGAAAAACCAAAATCCATTTCCACCTTCGACGCCTCCGGCCCGCACTCGCGCGGCTGCCACCAGCTGTGGTTCGTCGACGGCAAGACGGTGCACATGGCGTGCGCCGACCCGCAGCTCAAGCCGCGCAACCCGAAGGACGACCAGGTCTACCGCATCATCGACGTGGCGAATCCGTCGAAGCCGGTGGCGGTGGGGCGCTGGCACCTGCCGGGCACCATGGACGGCGACGATGCGCCGCCGCCGAAGCGCCTGCCGGCCAAGTTCGACGCCGGCTTTCGCGCGCACAACACCAACGTCTATCCCGAGCGCCCCGACCGCTGCTACCTCGCCTACATCGACGGCGGCGTCATGGTGCTCGACATCGCCGATCGCGCGCGGCCGAAGCTGCTGTCGCACTGGACCAACTCGCCGCCGTACAACGGCTTCAACCACACCGTGCTGCCGCTCTTCGGGCGCGGCCTGCTGGTGGTGAGCGATGAATGCGTGCAGGACAATGGCGCTGACTGGCCCAAGCTGGTCTGGCTGCTGGACGGCCGCGACGAGACCAATCTCGTCAGCGTGTCCACGCTGCCGGCGCCGCCGGTCGACGCCTTCAAGACGAAAGGCGGCCGCTTCGGCGCGCATAACCTGCATGAAAATCCACCGGTGCCCGGCGCCTGGCGCTCGGAGGACATCGTGCTCGGCACCTTCTTCAATGCCGGCGTGCGCGCCTACGACGTGAGCGACCCGTATTCGCCGCGCGAGATCGCCTATTACGTGCCGCCTTCGCCGGAGAAGTCGAAGACCGGCCAGATCCAGCTGAACGACGTGTTCGTCGACGACCGCGGCATCGTCTTCACCGTGGATCGCGGCGGCGGCGGTTTGTACGTGCTTGAAATGAACGTGTGACTCCCGACGGCCGCACGCCGGTCGTCGTCGTCACCGGTTTTCTCGGCAGCGGGAAGACCACGCTGCTGAACAAACTGGTTTGCGCCGTTCCTCACTCGCTGGTCGTGGTGAACGAATTCGGCGAGGTGGCGGTGGACCATCTCCTGGTGGAAGGTTCAACCGAGAGAACCGTGGCGCTGCCCAACGGCTGCCTGTGCTGCCACCTGCGCGGAGACCTCGAGGAAACGCTGATCGGCGCGGCGATGCGGCGGCGCCGCGGCGACATCGCCGGCTTCGACCGCGTCATCGTCGAGACCAGCGGCCTGGCCGATCCCGGACCGGTCGCGCAGACGCTTTACGCCGACACGGCGCTGGCGCGCGATTTCAAGCTCGGACCGATCGTGACCGTGGTGGATGCGGCCGATCTTGAATCCAGGAAAGTGTCCGGCGAAATCGCGCAGGCGCAGATCGCCGCGGCCGATGTCGTGGTGCTGTCCAAGGTCGACCGTGCGGGCGATACGACGAGCGCCGAAGCCGAAGTGCGCGACCTCAATTCCAGCGTCACCTGCATCCGGGCCGAGTTCGGCGACGTCGATCCCGCCGCGCTGCTCACCGTAAAACCAGGGACAGACCACGTTTTTCGGCCCGCCCGGCACAACAGCGCCATCCGCAGCTTTGCGCTGCGCTTCGACCAGCCAGTCCGGCGCGAGCTGTTGCAGCGTTTTCTCTCGACCCTGGTCGAGCTGCGCGGCGCTGATCTGCTGCGAGTGAAGGGCTTCGTGCCGGTGGAGGAGGGGCTGGTGGCGGTACAGGGGGTGCGGCACGTTTTCGACCGCCTGCGCCCCGCTTCTCCTTCCCAGTCGGGTGGCGAGCCGGCGCTGGTTTTCATCACTAACGGCGTCGAACTGGCCGAGGTCCGGGCGTTATGGCTTGCCATGAAGGGGCTATCCTGACAACATCCTTGCAGACCTTTTCGCATCGGGCTGTTTTGTAGGGAATTTCCCATAGCGTAGAGGGGCTCGGCGGCGCATTCTGCTGGCAGGGGGCGGGGGTGATAAGAGAGCCGGAATTCAGGAATCGGGAGAGGCGGCAGACCGTCCACATCCTGCTGCTCGAGGATGACCTGATCAGCGTGGAAATCGTTGGCACGTATCTGCGGCGCATCAAGTCCCCGCAACCTGAATTCCACACCGCGGGCACGCTGGCCGAAGCGCTCGCCTTCCTTGCCACATCCGAAGTGGACCTGGTCATCGCGGACCTGCATGTGCCCGATTCGGCCGGCGCCATCACCGTCGGTGATCTGGTGCGCGTCGTCGGCTGCCCGGTGATCGCGATCACTTCAGACCTGAACCCCTCGCTGCGCGAGGCCTCGCTCGCCAACGGCGCGTACGACTTCCTGCACAAGGCGGACCTGACCGAGGACACGCTATCGCGGCTGGTGCGGCTGGCGGCGATGCAGGCGCGCACTTTCCACTCGCTGCGCGAGAGCGAAACGCGCTTCCGCGCGCTCACCGAGCTGTCGTCCGACTGGTACTGGGAACAGGATGCCGAGCTGCGCTTCGTCGGCACCAGCGGGCAGAGCAAGGCGCGCGCCGGAATCACGGCGGAAGTGCACATCGGCCTGCGCCGCTGGGAGCTGCCGCGCACGGAAATCCTCGGCCAGACCTGGGACGAGCACCGGCAGGTGCTTGAGGCGCGGCAGCCGTTCCACGACCTTCTGCTGTGCCGCCGTCCGCCAAGCGGCGAAGTGCGCTACGTCAGCGTCGACGGTCAGCCGATCCTCGACGCGAACGGCGCGTTCACCGGCTATCGCGGCGTGGCGAAGGACGTCACCAAGCGTATCGCCGCCGAGATGGCTCTGCGCGAAAGCGAGGCGCGCTTCCGCAGCCTCGCGGGCCTGTCGTCAGACCTGTACTGGGAGCAGGACAGCGAATTTCGCTTCACCGCGGTCTCCGGCACAGGAGCCCGCGTCGATTCCGGTCGCATGGAAATGGTCGGCAAGCGGCGCTGGGAACGGCAGTACTTCAACATGACGGAAGCCGACTGGGCCGCGCATCGCGCCGACCTCGAGGCGCGCCGGCCGTTCCACGACCTCGAGCTCGGCCGCATCAAGGCGGACGGAACGGTGTCGTGGGTCACGGTCAGCGGCGAGCCGATGTTCGACGCGGCCGGTCACTTCGTCGGCTACCGCGGGGTGGGCAAGGAGATCACCGCCCGCAAGCGCGACGAGGCTCTGCTCGCCCTGGAGCACGCCGTCACGCTGGCGCTGGCGGATGCGAAGACGGCCGCCGCTGGACTGGAGGCGGTACTGCGCAGCCTCTGCGAGTCCCTGGGCTGGCCGGCGGGGCGCTACTTCGCGGTCCACGAGGACGCCGGCGTTCTGCGCTTCAGCAGCGCCTGGGCCAAGCCGCGGCCCGGGGTGGAGCAGTTCATCGAGCGCTCGCAGCGCACCGAATATCGGCGCGGACAGGGGCTTTCCGGGAAGGTCTGGGAGTCCGGCGAGCCGCTCTGGGTCAAGGACGTAAGCAAGGAAGCAGGCGCCTCCGGCTCCTTGCAGGGCACGATGCGGGGCGGCGCCTTCATCTTTCCCATCACGTCGGGCGGACGGACGCTCGGCGTAATGAGCTTCTCGAGCGAAGACGTGCGCGAGCCCGACGCGCGCCTGCTGCAGGCGGTCGGCGTGATCGGCAGCCAGGTCGGGCAGTTCCTGATGCGCAAGAAGGCAGAGCGCAAGGAGCAGCGTCGCTCGCAGGACCTGCAGCGTTTCCGTGCGGCCATGGACATGGCGCACGACGCGATTTACCTGACCGATCGCACCACCATGCGCTTCCTCGACGTCAACCGCGTCGGCTGCAAGGCCCTCGGCTATACGCGCGAGCAGCTCCTGGCGATGGGGCCGCACGAAGTGCTCACCAAGTCTCGCGAGGAGCTCGAGCGCGAATACGACGAGGTGATTGCCCGCGGCACGGACGGCGTCCGCGTGGAAGCGGCCTACGCCCGCAAGGACGGCGGCACGGGATGGAGCGAGCTATTCCGCCGCGCGCTGCGCTCGGGCGAGGGCTGGATCATCGTCACCATTTCGCGCGACATCACCAAGCGCAAGGCGGAGGAGGGCAGGCTGCGCCGCTTTCGCGCCGCGCTCGACGCCGCCGCCGAGCCGGTGCTGCTGGTCGACGCACGCACCGGCGCGTACATTGATTTCAACGAGGCCGCCTGCCGCACCTTCGGCTATTCACGCGAGGAGCTGCTGAAGCTTACGGTCGGCGACATCCGCGTCGATCGCCCGCGCGAGCGCATCCTGCAGGACTACAAGCGCCTGGAACGCGAGCCCGGCGGCGGCGACGATATGGAGATCACCGCCTGCCGGCGCAAGGATGGCTCGGTGTTCCCGGTGGAATTCACGCGGCGACTGGTCGAGACCGGCGAGGGGCCGATCGTCGTCGCGTCCGCGCGCGATCTCACCGAGCGGCTGCGCGCCGACCAGCGGCAGGCGCAAGTGCTGAAATACCAGGAGCGCATAGCGCGCTTCGGCCAGCTCGCCCTCGCGCAGCGGCAGCCCGCCGAGCTCATCGAGCGGGCGGTCCAGGCGGTACTCGAGGCGCTCGGCGCCGAGGCGGTAGCCTACTTGGAGCCCGAGCCGGGCGCCGCCGCGCTCGTCAGCCGCGCGCTGGTCGGCGTGGCCGACGCGGCCGCGCAGCCAGCCACCATGCCGTGTCCGCCCGGCTCGCCGGTGATGGAGGCCATGCAATCGGGTTCGCGCGCCGTGGTCGATGGCGCCCGGCTGCCGTTCCCGTGGGCGAAGGGACTGCGCAGCACGGCGCTGCTGCCGGTGCGCGGAGAAAGCGGCGTGCGCGGCCTGCTGTGCGCGGCGTACAAGACGCCGAACGCGTTTGCCGCCGAGGAGCTGAATTTCGCCGAGGCGGTGGCGAGTGTGCTGTCGACCGCGCTGCAGCGCATCGACAGCGAGAACCGCCTTGCCTACCTGGCGCAGTTCGACCCGCTGACCGGGCTCGCCAACCGCACGCTGCTCGCCGACCGGTTTTCACAGATCATCGTGCAAGCCAAGCGCCGCGATGTACCGCTCGCGACGCTGTTCATCGATCTCGACGGGTTCAAGACGGTCAACGATACCCTCGGCCACGCCGGCGGTGACGAGCTGTTGAAGGAGGTCGCGCTGCGGCTGCAGCAGACGGTGCGCGACGGCGACACGGTGGCGCGCATCAGCGGAGACGAGTTCGCCATCGTGCTCGCCGACATGGCGCACCTGGAGGACGCCGCGCTGGTCGCGCAGAAGGTCATCGACCGCCTCGGCGCCACCTTCCAGGTCGCGGGCAAAGAGGTGTTCGTCACCGCGAGCGTCGGCATCGCCGTGTTCCCGGGCGACGGCACCGACGCCGACACGCTCATCGGCGCGGCCGACGCCGCCATGTACCGCGCCAAGCAATCGGGGCGCAACACTTTTGAGTTCTTTACCGCCGAGATCAATCAGCGCTCGCGCGCCCGGGCGCACATGGGGGCCGAGCTGCGCCGCGCACTGGAGCGCGAGGAGTTCGCCCTGGTCTACCAGCCAAAGGTCGACCTCAAGACGCGCGGCGTCACCGGCGCCGAGGCGCTGCTGCGCTGGAACCATCCCGCGCGCGGCCTGGTATCGCCGGTCGAATTCATCCCGGTGCTCGAGGAGACCGGGCTCATCGTCGCGGTCGGCGACTGGGTGCTGCGGCGCGCCTGCGAGGACCTGAAGGCGTGGCAGGCGGCCGGGCTCGCGGTGGCGCCGGTGGCGGTAAACCTGTCGGCGCGCCAGTTCCGGCGCACCGACCTCGACTCGCACTTCAAGGCGCTGGTCGCCGGCGTCGGCATCGATCCCGGCCTGATCGAGCTGGAGATCACCGAGAGCCAGTTGATGCAGGATCCGCAGCATGCGATCCGCGTGATGCGCGCGTTGCGCGACGCCGGCATGCGCATCGCCATCGACGACTTCGGCACCGGCTACTCCAGCCTCGCCTACCTCAACCGCTTCCCGGTGAGCTCGCTGAAGATCGACCGCTCCTTCGTCAAGGACATGGCGAAGAACAAGGACGACGCCACCATCGTGCGCACCATCATCGAGATGGCGCATTCGCTGGGCTTCACCGTGGTGGCGGAGGGCGTCGAGACCGAGGAGCAGGCGACCTTCCTGCGGCTGCTGCGCTGCGAGCAGGCGCAGGGCTACCTGTTCGCCAAGCCGATGCCGCGCGAGGAGTTCGTCAAGCTTCTAGCGAAGCGCTGAGCGCCGCGACCTCGTCCTGGACGACGACGCCGTCGCGTAGCGGGCGGCCGGCGCGGCGGTACCAGTAGCGCGCGTTCGGCACGTCGCCTTCCATCAGGTGCACGATGCCGTGCGCCCAGCAGGCGAGCCGCGACTCCTCGTCCTCCTGCACGATCAGATGCGCGGCCTGCCAGTCGCCCTCCTGGAGCAGCGCCAGCGCCCGCCGCAGGTCTTTTTCAGCCATTTAGAAAGCTAATTGACAAAGGTAATTGCGCGGCGGAAGATTTGCCGTTCCATGGCTCGTACCCGCAAAAAGAGTCCACCCCCGACAGTATCGCGCGCCGCGCTCCTGTCGCGCGGCTCGGACGCCGAGTTCCGCGGTTTGGTCCACGACCTGATCGCTTACGGCCACAAGCTCGACGCCTGCCGGGACGCCTTCGCCGCCATCGCCGGCGTCTCCGGCGTCCAGTACGAAATTTTGATGCTGGTGAGCCGCGCGGATGGCCTGTCGATCGGCGAGGTGGCGGCGCGCCTGCACCGCTCCGGCGCGTTCATTACCATCGAGGCCAACAAGCTGGCCGAACGCGGCATCCTCGATAAGACTTCCGATCCCGCCGACGGCCGCCGGGTGCTTCTCAAACTCAATTCCACGAGCTTGCAGCTCCTGGAGCGCCTGGCGCCCTACCAGCGCCGCATCAACGACGTGCTGTTCGAGTTCCTCGACCAGAAGCGTTTCCGCGAGCTGCGCGCGCTTGCGGCGAAGCTGGTCGCCTGCGGCGACCGGGCGGTCGCGATGACCGGCGTCCTGATCCACGAAGCGGAGGCGGCATGAAGCCGAAACAGCACCTGGAATTCGTGAATGTCGATCTGAAGAGCGGCTGGGAAGTGCCGCCGGGGTATCCGCCGGGGTTCTATCAGAAGATCCTGGCGTCGGACCTCGACGAAAAGAACAAGCGCGGCAGCCGCACCCGCCTGCTGAAGATCGAGCCCGCCGCCTTTTCCACCGAGCCCTTCGTGCACGACCATTGGGAAGAGGTGTACCTGGTGCAGGGCGACCTGGTGGTCGGCAACGACAAGCAGGGCAAGGGCGGACAGCAATGCTTCGCGCCGACCTACGCCTGCCGGCCCCCGGGCGTGCACCACGGCCCGTTCACCTCCCGTGGCGGCTGCATCCTGCACGAGATTCACTACTATGCTCAAGACCGGAGCTGAGCACCTCGCGTCGCTGCGCGATGGCCGCGTGGTTTACATCGGCGCGGAGAAGGTCGACGACGTCACCACGCATCCCGCGTTCCGCAATGGCGCGCGCTCGATGGCGGCGATCTACGACCTGAAGCGCGCGGACCCGCGTTTCAGTTTCGAGGAGGGTGGTGAGCGTTTCAGCAGTTACTTCCTCCGCGCGCGCAGCGCCGCCGATCTGTTGAAGCGGACCGAGCTGCACCGCGCCATCGCCGCGATGAGCCACGGCCTGCTCGGCCGCTCGCCCGACCACGTGTCGAGCTTCGTCACGGGCATGGCGATGAACGCTGCCGTTTTTGGAAAATTTTCTGACAACCTAATCAAGTATTACGATCACATGCGGCGCGAGGACATTTACAGCGTCTACGCCGTGATTCCGCCCCAGGCGGCGCGCAACCCGGAGTTTTACGTCAAGCAGAACATCCCGGTGCCGACCTTGCGCGTGGTGAGGGAGGATGACAGCGGAGTGACGATCTCGGGGATGAAGATGCTCGCGACCGGCGCCGTGTTCGCCAACGAGATCTGGATCGGCAACCTGATCCCGCTGGCGCCGAACCAGCTGGCCGAGTCGATCACCTGCGCGATTGCGGTCAACGCGCCGGGGGTCACGCTGTGGTCGCGCAAGGCATACGAGCGCCACGCGCCGAGCGAGTTCGAGAACCCGCTCACCTGGCGCTTCGACGAGACCGACTCGATGGTGATGTGCGAGAACGTGAAGGTGCCCTGGGAACGGGTCTTCGTGCACATGGACGCGGTGCTGGCGCGCGAGGTCTACATCAAGACGCCGGGTCACTGCTATGGCAATCACCAGTCGAACGTGCGCTTCCACGCCAAGATGCAGCTCATCGTCGGCCTCGCCAGCAAGATCGCGCAGGCTTCCGGCGCGAACGAGGTGCCCGCGGTGCGTGAGGTGCTGGGGCGATTCGCGGCGCTCGAAGCCGCGCTCGGCGGCATGATCGCGGGGCAGATCCAGGATGCCGAGGACTGGCCGGCCGGGTACAAGACCTTCAACCGCCGCTACATGTACGCCGCGCTCAACTGGTGCACCGAGAGCCATTCGTCGATCATCGAGGCGCTGCGCGAGCTGTGCGGCGGCGGCATCTTCCAGATGCCCGCGGATGTGACGGTGATGCATGAGCCGAAGCTGAGGCAGATGTTCGAGACCTACTGGCAGACGCCGCAGCTCGGCGCGCTCGAGCGCATGAAGCTCTACAAGCTCGCCTGGGACCTGATCGGCTCGGAGTTCGCCGGCCGTCATCTGCAGTACGAGAAGTTCTACGCCGGCGCCTCGTTCATCGTGCGCAACCACTCATTCCGCGAGGCACCCTGGGAAGGGTTCCACAAGGTCGTCGACGACTTGATGGGGACTTACGATGTTCCAGCCCGATGAACTTCGCATGACTGGCTGGACCGGCCGCACGAAGCGGCGCGTCGCAACCCACCGTGGACGCGGAGCGCCGCCCGTCTAGGCGGGGCTTCTCGGTTCAGTCGTCGGCATCGTCGTCGTCGCGGCCGTGTCCCGGATTCGGCGCTTTCTCCTGCCCCTTAGTGCCCAACGTCAGCTCGAGCACGGTCACAAGGTCGTAGTACGCCGTACCTGCGGTGGCATTGAAGTCTTCGACCAGCATCGCACGCAGCACCTGGTGGTTCGGAAACGCGGTGCTGATCGCCGCTTCCAGCGTGTCCCAGTTGGCCGCCCCCGCCCCGCCAATCGGTCCGATCGGCAGCACGCCGCCGGGCGTGATCTCCCATCGAATCAGCTCATCGGTGAGGTCTTCGAAGCGCCATAGCAGAGTCGAGGGCGAGGGCCCGTTGTCCACCGGCGTCGGCAAGCTGGTTTCGCAAGCGGCGAAGGGTGGCCGCACATGGCCGTGCGCGACGAAGTCCGGGCCGGCGGGCGCCTGCTCGAACCGGCCGTCGCCGTTCGCATCGATGAACAGCTGGATGCGTGGGGAGCCGCCGTCGCAGGTGTTCGGCGCGACGAAAGCGCGCTTGAAGCTCAATTGATGATCGAGGTGCCAAATCTTCACGTGCCGCAGATCACGATAGGCACCGGTGGCCGCGAACCCCGGGGCACCCTCGCTGATGAGTCGCAGCACGATGTTTTCCCGGTTTTCCGGATCGCGCGTCATCTTGGCATTGCCGAACAGCTTGAAGGCGCTACCGTGCGGATTGCTGCCACGGTCCGAATCGGAGTCAGCAAGCGCGCACACGGGGACGAAGCCAAAGCACGTAGCCAGCACAGCGATCCGCAACGGCGTATTCATGGATTCCTCCGAGGGAGCAGTTGAAAGGCCTGGTTTGTGGACCATTCTGGCGAAAGCGTTTCGACGCTGTCAATCGCGGGCGCGCAGAACCAAAAGGAGCGCGGCGAGCACCAGCGCGGTGCCAGCCAGGATGCCGAGCGTGACTGTTTCATCGAGGAGCAGCCACCCCCACAGTACGCCGAGCACCGGAACCGCAAGTCCGACGGTGAGCGTGCGCGACGGGCCGATGTCGCGAATGAGCGTGAAAAACGGCAGGTAGGCGATCCCGCTGCACACGGCCCCGAGCGCGATCAGCGCCGCGGCGCCTTGCCAGGTCCAATTTGTAGCGGCTGGCACCTGGATCCACAGCGGCATCATCAGCAAAGCAGAGAACGTAATGGAGCCGGCCGCCAGGCCCATCGCCGGCACGCGGTTGGAGCGCTGCTTGATCAGGATTCCCGCCCAGCCCCAGAATGCGGCGCCGGCGATTCCGACCACTGCGGCGAGGGCGGTCTTCCAGCCGAGCTCGACCGGGCCGAGGTTGACGATGAGCGCGACGCCCGCCACGCCGAGCGCGAAGCCGGCGATACGCCTGGCGCCGAGGGGCTCCTTCAGCACCGGCACGGCGATGAGCGCGGTCCATAGCGGCACCATGCCGTTGATGATCGCGAGGTAGCCGGCGGGCAGCTGGGTCGCCGCCCAGGCGAAGCAGACGAACGGCAGCACGTTGTTGACCACTGCGATCACGAGGTGGTCGCGCCAGTGCTCGCGCAGGCCGATGCGCTCGCGCGCGACCCACGCCACCCAGGGCAGCAGGAACAGCGCGGCAAACACGGCGCGCCCCTCGGCCACCGCGGCGATGCCGAACACCGGCACCGCCACGCGCATGAAGATGTATTGCAGCGACCACATGGTGGCGAGCGCGAGCCACCGTGCCGCGGCGGAGCTTGTCAGAGGTACACGCGTTTCATTCCGTCCGCGGGATAGCGCGTGCCGGCGCCCGCGCCCGGCGGCGCCGCCTCCGATATGCGCTTGAGGTCCTCGGGGGAGAGCTTCACGTCGAGCGCCTTCAGGTTCTCGTCGATGCGCTCGCGCCGCTTGGTGCCGGGAATCGGCACGATGTCCTTGCCCTGCGCGAGCACCCAGGCGAGGGCGAGCTGCGGCACGGTGCAGCGCTTCTCGCGCGCGATGGTTTCCAGCCGCTTCACCAGCTCGACGTTCTTGTCGAGGGCCTCGCCCTGGAATCGCGGGTGCGCCAGGCGGCGGTCGCCTTCCGGCAGGTCGGCCTTTCCGCGCACCGTCCCGGTCAGCATGCTGCGGCCGAGCGGCGCGTAGGGCACGAGCGAGATCCCGAGCTCGCGGCAGGTCCTGAGCGTCTCTTCGCCTTCGTTGCGGTAGAGCAGCGAATATTCGTTCTGCACCGCCGCAATGGGATGCACCTTGTGCGCGCGGCGGATGGTCTGCGGATTGGCTTCCGACAGCCCGAGCGCCCGTACCTTGCCCTGCTCGATCAGGCGCTTCATCGCGCCGACGGTGTCCTCGATCGGCGTGTTCGGGTCGACGCGGTGCTGGTAGTAGAGGTCGATGACGTCGATGCCGAGGCGCTTCAGGCTCGCCTCGCAGGCCTGCATCACGTACTGCGGCCGCCCGTCGACGCCCTGCTTGCCGTCGGCCTGCTTCACCTGGCCGAACTTGGTGGCGACGAGCGCCTTGCCGCGCCATCCGTCCTTGAGTGCCTTGCCGAGCAGGGTCTCGTTATGTCCCCAGCCGTACATGTCGGCGGAGTCGAGGAACGTGACGCCCTTGCCGATGGCATGGCGGATAACGGCGATCGACTCGTCGTCGTTCGCGTTGCCGTAGATCCCCGACATCGACATCAGCCCCAGGCCGACGGCGGATACTTTTATTCCGGACCGGCCCAGCTCGCGCTCTTGCATGGAAACGCCTCCTCAAAACAAATCGAAGTACTCGCGGTGCTCCCAGTCGCTCACTTCGAGGTTGAAGCGGGCGATCTCGGCTTCCTTGATCTTGCAGTAGTAGTCGATGAAGGCGCTGCCGAATCCGTCGCGCAGCGCCTTGTTGAACTTGAGATGCTGGAGCGCCTCTTCCAGCGTGCGCGGCAGAAAATCCGCCTTGGCTTCGTAGGGCGTGTCGGCCGGGCGCACCATGGGCATGCGCCGCTCGATGCCGTCGAGGCCGCTGTAGATCTGCGAGGCGAAGTAGAGATAGGGGTTCGCCGCCGGCTCGCCGATGCGGTTCTCGATGCGCGTATCGGGATCGCGCGGCCCGCCGATCACGCGCAGCATGGCGCCGCGATTCTCCTTCCCCCAGATCACGCGGTCGGGAGCGAGCGAATACGGGCGGTAACGCTTGTAGCCGTTGATGGTCGGGGTGGCGAACGCGGTAGCGCCGCGCGCATGGGCGAGCAGCCCGGCGAGGTAGTACTTGCCGGCGTCGGAGAGGTCCTCCTTGTCGGAGGTGAACGCGTTGAGGCCGTTCCGCGTGAGCGACTGGTGCAGGTGCCAGCCGCTCGACATCACGTTCGGCAGCTTGGGCCGGCACATGAAGGTGGCGTGGTAGCCGTGACGCCGCGCGATCTGCTTCACCGCGCTGCGCAGCAAAACCATGGCGTCCGCGGCTGCCATGCCGACGCGCGGCGCAAGGGTGAACTCGAGCTGGCTCGGCCCGAATTCCAGCTCGAACGAGCGCAGCGGGAGCTCGAGCGCCGCCAGGCCGTCGCGCAGCACGCGGATCACGCCATCGAGCTGGTCGTACTTGTGCTCGGTGAGCAGCTGGTAGCCGTTCGTGAGCAGCTCGACCTCGGGCGGGGTGCCCGGTTGCCCGGCATCCTCGGGCCGAAGGCGCTGGTCAGTGATCTTGAAAACGTGGAATTCCACTTCGAGCCCGGCGACGAATTCATAGCCGACGCTCTCCAGCCGATCCAGCGCCTTGCGCAGCTGGCTGCGGGTGCTGAAGGGCACCGGCCGGCCGTCCGGGAACTGGAGGTCGCACAGGAACCAGCCGGTGTCCGGCGCCCACGGCAGGACGCGGAAAGTGGACTGGTCGGGCACCATCAGGATGTCGGCCGCGCCTTGCATCTCGGCCAAGCCGAGGCCGCCGCCCGGCGTGAAAGCCGGGAACACGGTCTTGTGCGCGGTGTCCTTGAGCAGCAGGGTACTGGTGACCGTTACCCCGCGCTCCATGGCGGCTCCGGCCGCGGATGCCGACAGCGTCTTGCCGCGCAGCACGCCGTGCTGATCGGCAAAGGAAAAGCGGACCGCCTTGATGCCTTCGGGAAACTTCATGCGGCCCAGGCAGAACGCCTACGGCGCGTTTCGTCGGATTCCTTCCAGTACTCGTCGATCCGGGCAGTCGGGCCGATTCCATCTATGGCAGGAGGTCCAGACCCGTTGACGCCAACAACGAACTCTCCCGCCTCGCTCCTCTTGATCGCATCCAACAGCAGCCGGCGGTAGAGCACGATGCCCTTGTCGGTGGTGCCGAGGTTCTCCTTGGTGCGGTCGGCAATTACGCCGGGCGACTCGCAGGCGAACTGGTCGTGGATGTTGATATCGAAGCCCATGCCGGTAAAGGTCTTGAATTTCTGCTCCTCGGCGTTGAACCCCCAGGAGTTTTCCCGTGAATAAATGGGTTTGTAGTCGGGCGCCGGATAGGTCTTGAGGCGCTGGCTGCGCATCGTGTCCTTGTCCACCGGCGCGCCGAAGCTGGTGAAGATCGAGTACCAGTAGCAGCCGGTATCGTCGACCGGAACATGGAACTGCGTGATCGTCATCTCCGCGTTCATCGGAATGACGAAGGCCTGCGGGAAAAGGATGTTGGTGACGCGGATGTGCGTCTGCGCTTCGCTGAGCTTGCGCAGCGTATGAAGGCGCATGCCGTACTCGGTGCGCTCGACGCGGATCTCCGGACGGTCGTACTCGCGCAGCACCTTGCTGATCGGCAGGTCCGAATCCGCCGGCTGGCCGCGGAACTGCTTGCCGTAGCTGCCCGCCGTGTCCTCGTCCTCGAAATACTTGTGCAGCCAGGAGGCGTGCGCCGGATCGATGCCCACCTCGAGCGCCTGTAGCCAGTTGCAGTCCCAGTATCCCTTGAAAGCGAAGGTGTAGGCATCGGGCGCGACGAAGCAGTCGAACTGCGGGAACGCCGGTGCTGCGCCTTCGCCAAGGTAGGCGAAGAGAATGCCGCTCTTCTCGACCACCGGATAGGCCACGGTCTTGATGTGCTCGCATAGCCGGCTGCTCTCGGGCTCGGCCGGCGTCTCGATGCACTTGCCGGCGGCGTCGAACTTCCAGCCGTGGAACGAGCAGCGCAGGCCGTCGGGCTCGATGCGGCCAAAGGCGAGGTCCGCGCCCCGATGCGGGCAGTGCCGCTGCATCAGCGCGTATCCATTCTGTGTCTTGTATAAAACCAAGTTCTCAGAAAACAGGCGAACCGCCTTCACCGGGCGCTCGCCCTGCAGCTCGTCCACCAGCGCCACCGGCTGCCAGTAGCGGCGCAGCAGCTTGCCGGCCGGCGTGCCCGGCCCGATGCGTGTCATCAGCTCGTTCTGCTCGCGGCTGATCATTCTTCGCGGTAGAGGCTGAGCGCCTTCATGGCGGGAATGTCGTTGAAGCAGAAGAGCACCGCTTCGCCATGGGCGCCGTGGCGGTACGGCGCCCACGACGGCACGCAGAAGATGTCCTTCTCTTCCCATTCGAAGCGCTTACCGGCACTCATTTCTCCTATCTCCGACCAGCCGCGGCCGGTGGCGACCTGGTAGATCAGGCTGCCGGTGTGGCGCTTCCGCTTGGTTTCCTTGATGAGCTCCAGGCGCGCGCCCATCGTCGGCATCACCGAGCCGCCGGTCAGCGGGTTCTGGTACTCGTAGGTTCCTTCGCGCTTGACGCGTGAGTAGCTCTCATCCCACTTGTAAAGGAAGACAGGCGAGTACGGCTTTGTCCAGTTGTCCCGCGAAAGATGCCCCGGTGTCTGCACCACCTGTGGATGCACCTCGTAGAAATTCGCATCGAGCGAGTTCATCAGCGGAATGTCCAGACCGTCCTGCCAGGTGCACTGCGTGCCGTCGGCCTCGACGCCGTGGTCGTGCCAGGTGCCGTTCGGTGTGAGCACGAAATCGCGCGCGCCGAGCGTCATGCGCTCGCCATCGACCACCGTGTAAGCGCCCTTGCCATCCATGACGAAGCGCAGAGCGCTCGCCTGGTGGCGGTGGGCGGACGTGAACTCGCCGGGATTCATCACCTGCACGCCGGTGTAGAGCAGGCCGGCGGCGGCGCTCCATTCCTTGCGGCCGGGATTCACCAGCATGACCACACGCCGCGCGGCCTTCTCGGCCGAGACCAGCTCGGCCGCGCGCCGCACGAAGGGCTCGACCTTGTTCCACTTCCAGATCGTGGGGACGGACTTCGGCTGCGGGTACCAAGGCTCGATCTCATTGGCGACGTTCCACAGGGCGCCGAGCTCTTCGCCTTCGAGCGCGCGGTAGTAGGCCTCGAGCTCCGGCGTGTCCTCGACGTTCGCCCGGCCGACGACATTCTCGCGCTTCATTTGCTCGGGGCGGGAAGCTTGATGCTCACCGGGAAGCCGCTCTTCGCCTGCTCTCCCGCGGAAGTGAAGAATCGGATGCTGCCGTCCTCGCCGACGATCCAGACCTCCAGCGCACCGGCCTGAAAATAGGCGCCGGTCTTTTCTTCCCTCTCACCTTCGGGATTGGAAGGGGACCGGATTTCGACGCAGATCTCGGGCGCGCGCATGTAGGGCGTGATCTCGCCGAAAGCCTGCATGAATTCAGCGGATGCCCAGACCGCGTCGGCCACGCGAATTCCGATGGTCGTGAAAAGAGAGCACTCGGAGATTACACAGCCTCCGCGAAGCTGTTGTCCGAGCTGTAACAACAGCTCTCCCTGCAGCCGGCCGTGGCGATTGCTCGCCGGGCTCATCTCGATCTTGCCGGCCGCGTTCAGCTCGATCTTGTAGGGCAGGTCGTCGAGCGATGGATCGCGGCAAAGCTCACCCCAGCGCGCGATCAGGAATTCAGGGGTCGCGAGATTTCCCATATGAAAAAGTCTACACCCCCAGGTATCGGTGTTGCACGTTGGCGTCCGTCGCGAGCTCGGCTGAGGTGCCGCTCCATACCACGCGGCCCTTCTCCAGCACGTAATGGCGGTCCGCCACTCTGGTTAACGCCTTCACGTCCTTGTCGATGACAAGGATCGACAACCCTTCGGCCTTCAGGCTCTGGATGGAGCGGTAGATCTCCGCGCGGATCAGAGGAGCGAGGCCCTCGGTCGCTTCGTCGAGGATGAGCAGGCGCGGATTGGTCATCAGTGCGCGGCCGATGGCGAGCATCTGCTGCTCGCCGCCGGAGAGCTGGTTGCCGTAATTTCCGCTGCGCGCCTCCAGATGTGGGAAAAGCTTGTAGACGCGTTCCTGCGTCCAGGGGCCTTTGCGCGCCGTGGCCACGAGGTTCTCGCGCACGGTGAGGTTTGGAAAGACCTGTCGTCCTTCCGGCACCAGGCCGAGGCCCGCTTGGGCGATGCGATAGGAAGGCAGGCCGTTCAATTGCCTGCGTTCGAAGGAAATAGTGCCGGAGCGCGGCCGCGTGATGCCCATGATCGAGCGCACGGTGGTGGTCTTGCCCATGCCGTTGCGGCCGAGAAGGCTCACCACCTGCGACGCGGGCACGTCGAGCGAAATGCCGAACAGGACCTGACTGCGTCCGTACGAGGTCTGCAGGTCGCGAACCTCGAGCACTACGCTTCCTCGCCCAGGTACGCCTTGCGCACGTCCGCGTTCATCTTGATCTTCCCGGGCAAGTCGGTGGCGATGACCTTGCCGTAGACCAGCACCGAAATGCGGTCGGCGAGGCGGAACACCGCGTCCATGTCGTGCTCGACCAGGATGATGGTCTTCTTCTGCTTCAGCTTCTGCAGCAGCGCGATCATGCGCTGTGATTCCTCCGTGCCCATGCCGGCCATCGGCTCGTCGAGGAGCAGGAGGCGCGGACCGGTGGCAAGCGCCATTGCCACCTCGAGCTGGCGTTGCTCGCCGTGCGCCAGGTTGGCGGCGAGCACGTCCGTCCTTGAGGAAAGGCCAACCTCGTCCAACACTTTTCTCGCCGGCTCGACCAGCGCCGGGTCGCCGCGCGCGGTACGCCAGAAGCGGAAGCTATGGCCGGAATGCGCCTGCACCGCGAGCGCCACGTTGTCGAGGGCGCTGAACTCCGGGTAGACGCTGGTAATCTGGAATGAGCGGGCAAGTCCCATGCGCGCGCGCCGCGGCGCGGACAGGTTGGTGATGTCGGCGCCGGCGAAGCGCACGCTGCCGGCATCGGGCCGCAGGTTGCCGGCGAGCTGGCTGATGAAGGTGGTCTTGCCGGCGCCGTTGGGGCCGATCACGGCGTGCGTCTCGCCCTCGGCGACGTGGAAGTCGATGCCGTCGGTCGCGCGCAAGGCGCCGAAGGTTTTGGTCAGTCCTCTTACTTCAAGCATCGGGTTTGTAGAAAATTCCCGCCAGGCCGCGGCGGAAGAAAATCACCGACAGGATGAGCAGAGGGCCGAGGATCACCTGCCAGTGCTGCGTCCAGCCTTTGAGCAGCTCCTCCACCATGAGAAGCACGAAGGTCCCGAGGACCGGCCCGGCGGTGCTCGCCATACCGCCGAGGATCACCATGAACATGATGTCGCCCGACTGTTGCCAGCTCATCAGGCCGGGCGTGATGTAGTTCGTATGGTTGGCATAGAGCGCCCCGGAGAGGCCGCACATCGCGCCGGCGATGACGAAGGCCGCGAGGCGGTACGGGTAGGGCGAGAAGCCGATCGCTCGCGTGCGCGCGTCGTTGGACTTGCTCGCGCGCAGCACCATGCCGAATCTGGAATTTACGATTCTATAAACCAAATAGACGGCGAGGAGCATCAAAACCAGGCAAAGGTAATAGAACGCCACCGGGTCGCGCAGGTCGACCAGGCCGCTGAAGTCGCTCTTCGCCTTGAGCCGCATGCCGTCGTCGCCGCCGTATTCCTCCAGCGAGATGCCGAGGTAATAGAGCATCTGCGTGAAGGCGAGCGTGATCATGATGAAGTAGATGCCGCTGGTGCGGATCGACACCGCGCCGATGGCGAGCGCCACCACGGCGGAGGCCGCGATGGCGACCGGCCACTGCAGCCATCCGCTGGTCAGGCCATAGAACCCCATGATGCCGACCGTGTACGCGCCGATGCCGAGGTACGCGGCATGGCCGAAGGACACCAGGCCGCCGTAGCCGAGGATCAGGTTCAGGCTCACCGCCGCGATGGCGAGGATGAGGATGCGTCGCACGAGGTCCAGATAGAACGGCTGGCCGATGGCGATGACGAATGGCGGCAGCGCCAGCAGCACCAGGATGGCAATGCCCCACAAGATGAGCCGGGTCCTCATCATCCCCGCGCGGGAAAGAGACCCTGCGGCCGGAAGGTAAGCACGCCGGCCATCAGCAGGTAGATGAGGATCGAGGCCAGCGCCGGCCCGGCGGCTTCGCCCGCGGTCGGCGAGATGAAGGCGCTCAGCGCCGGCTTGAGGAACGCGCGTCCGATAGTGTCGACCACGCCGACGATGATCGAGCCGACCAGCGCGCCGCGGATCGAGCCGATGCCGCCGATGACGATGACCACGAACACCTGGATCAGGATCAGCTCGCCCATGCCGGGCTGGACGTTGTAGATCGGCCCGGCCATCACCCCGGCCAGCCCGGCGAGCGCGGCGCCGAAGCCGAACACCAGGGTGTAGAGCAGGCGGATGTTGATGCCGAGCGCCGCCACCATCGTGCGGTTGGTCGCGCCGGCGCGGATCAGCATGCCGACACGGGTGCGCGTGACGACATACCAGAGGATCACGGCGGTGACGAAGCCGACCACGATGATCGCCGCGCGGTACAGCGGGTAGCTCGATCCGGTGAAGAGCTCGATGTGGCCCGCGAGGAACGGCGGCACCGAGGCGAACTGGGCGGCCCGGCCCCAGAGGATCGCCACCAGCTCGTTGAAGAAAAGGATCAGCCCGAAGGTGGCAAGCACCTGGTCGAGGTGATCGCGGTCGTAGAGCGTGCGCAGCGCAACCAGCTCCACGATGATGCCGACCACGAGCGTGCCGCAGAGCCCGAGCAGCACGCCGAGCAGGTAGGAGCCGGTCCATTGCGCGGCGGCAAGCGCGAGATAGGCGCCGACCATGTAAAGCGAGCCGTGCGCCAGGTTGATGAAGTTCATGATGCCGAACACCAGCGTGAGGCCGGCCGCCATCAGGAAGAGGGTCACGCCGAACTGCAGGCCGTTCAGCAGCTGCTCGAAGAGGAGGGCGAAGCTCATGAATAAAAAAGGGCGCTGGTCGCGCCCTTTCCCGGAGTGGCCTAGCTGCTCACCACTTCATCTTGCAGTCTTGGTAATACGAGTCCTTGTGCTTCTCGAACACCGTTTTCTGGATGCGCATCTCGATGTCGCCGCTCTTCAGCTTCTCGGTCTTGAGCAGGTAGAAGTTCTGGATCGGGTGGTGGTTTACGTTGTACTGGAACGGCCCGCGCAGCGATTTGAAATCCGCCTTGCGCATCGCCGCCACCATGCCTTTGGTGTCCTTCACGTTGCCCTTGACCGCGCGCACCGCGGAGTCGATCAGCATGATGCCGTCGTAGCTCTGCGCGCCGTAGAACACCGGCAGCTTCTTGTACTTCTTCTTGTAGTCGTTGACGAACTTCTCGTTCGCCGGATTCTTCAGGTCCGGGCTCCAGTAGCGCGTCTCGTAGATGCCGACCGCCGCGTCCTTCACCGCCGGGATGGAGATCTCGTCGACCGTGTAGACGGTGTAGAGCGGGATCTTGCCGCGCAGGCCGGCCTGGTCGTACTGGCGCAGGAACTGGATGCCCATGCCGCCGGGATAGAACGCGAACACCGCCTTCGGGTTCTTCGAGCGCAGCTGGGTGATCTCGGCCTGATAATCCTGCTGGCCCATCTTGGTGTAGACCTCTTCGACGATCTTGCCTTTGTAGTAGCGCTTGAGACCCGCCACCATGTCCTTGCCGGCCTGGTAGTTCGGCGCCAGCACGTAGATGTCGTCGATGCCGGAGTCCTGCAGGAACTTGCCCATCGCCTCCGGCGTCTGGTCGTTGTTCCAGGAGGTGCTGAAGTAAAGCTCGTTGCACTGCGAGCCGGCGAGCGGGCTGGCGCCGGCGTTGGTGCCGACCATGATCTTGCCCGCGCCGGTGACGACCGGCACCACCGCCATCATCACGTTGGACCAGATGATTCCGGAGACGAAGTCGACCTGGTGCTTCTTCAGCATCTCTTCGGCCACCTGCAGGCCGACGTCGGGCTTGAACTGGTCGTCGCCGTAGATCACTTCGGTCTCGAGCCCGCCCACCTTGCGGCCGAGCTGGTCGAGCGCGACCTCGACCGCCTCCTTCATGAACTCGCCCATCACGCCCTGCGGGCCGGAGAAGGTGCTGATGAAGCCGATCTTGAGTTTCTGCTGCTGCGCCTGCGCCGGGGTGGTAGAGACCACCGAAACGGCGAGCGCCGCGGCGATCGCCGCGAGAATGAGTTTACGCACGAGTTTTCCTCCTCGGGAAAATACTAGGATAACGCAAGAACCTTCTATCTGCCGTTGAGGTCCTCTTCCCTACGTCGCCCTATGAAGGGCAGAGGCACCACCTTCGCCCGGATGAGGGCGACCGGCTCGTCGGAAAAACCGCCCCAGCGCACCCGCACCTGCGCACCGTCGGCGATGCCGCGGTCGACCCGGGCGAGCGAAATCATGCGCCGCAGCGTCGGGCTGTAGGCATAGCCGGAGGCCCAGCCTCCCTCGACGATCTTCAGGAACGAGACGCGGAATTGGCCATACGGCAGGTCGGGCGGCGGCGCGGCCGGCGCATCGCCGAACTGCGCGGCGAAGAGCTTCGCCATGTCCTCGCTCGACCATTCCAGGCCCACCAGGCGACGGCGAGGGGTTTCATTGACTAATCCGTCCCGCCCATGGAATTGCTTCTTCCTCAAGTCGATGGTGTGGGCCCAGCCGAGCTCGGCAGGCGAGCACAGATGCTCGGACACGTCCCAGTCCAGCGCCGCATGCTCTTCGGCCGACATCCAGTGGCGCAGCATGCGTCGCAGCTGGTCGGGCGTGCCGCGCGCCGGAATGAAGTCGCGGATCACGGTCGCAATGCCGGTCTCGGTATGGCCGACCAGCTGCGCCTTGAAGCCGAGCTCGCGCAGGCCGAAGTCGCGGCCCACCTCGCGGATCTTGCGCCAGAGCTCGTGCGCGCGCCCGGTGTCGGTGCGCATCAGGAACTCGTAGCCGATTTCCCCAGTGACGCCCTGGCGCGAGACCAGGGTTTCGCTTTCAAAAATTCTCAATTTTCTGAAACGGGAAAAACGCAGATCTTTCCAGGCTTGGCCAGTCAGCGCCTCCAGCACCTCGGTGGAGCGAGGCCCTTGCAGCGCGTAGCAGGTGTAGTCCGGCGTGACATCCTGCAGCTCGACTTTCATGCCGGTCTTCGCGCGCAGGAATTCGAGCCATTTCAACCCGGCGGACTGGGTGAAGAGGTATTCGTTCTCGGCAAGCTTGAGCGTCAGGCCCTCGATCGCCACCTTGCCCTCGGCGCTCAGCATCGGCGTGTACATCACCTGGCCGACCGCCTGCTTCGCCAAATCCTTCACCGTCGCATAGTTCATGAGCGCGCTGGCGTCGCGGCCGGTAATGCGCGTCTTGTTGAGCCAGCTCCAGTCGCCGAGAACTGCACTATTCCGCAGGGCCGCGGATTCCTTCCACCAGCGCGTGTACTCGTACGCGATCAGGTAGCCGGCGTTGATGTGTCCCCAGATCTGGCTCGCGTTGGTCTCGGCCTGCGCCGGCGCGCCCGGTGAGCCGAAGTAGGGGCGCTCGAGGAAGGCTGGCTTGCCAAGCTCCTGCGCTTTCTCGTACTGTTCGCGCAGATTTTCCTTCATATGAAACGCAGCATAGTCGATTACATCGCCGAGCACGCGCGGAGAAGCCCGGACCGGGTGGCGATCTATTTCCGCGACCGCACGTTGACGTACCGCGAGCTCGAGGAAGCCGCCGCGCGCTGCCGCGGCGCGCTCGCGGCGCACGGCATCAAGGCCGGCGATCGCGTCGCCCTGGTGATGAGCGACTCGCCGGAAATGATCGTCGCCTTCCTCGGCATCATGGGGCTCGGGGCGATCGCAGCGCCCTGCAGCACGCTCCTTCCTGCCGAGGGGCTGGCGTATGTCTTCAAGGACAGCGAGGCGAAGCTGGTCATCGTCACGCCCGAGCACGAGCAGAACGCCAGGGCCGCCGGTGCGCCTCGAATGATCTTCGGTTCAGATCTTGCAAAATCGGCCCCGGCGCCCCTTGGTGAATTCGAGCGCGACACGCCGTGCCTGGTGCTCTACACCTCCGGCAGTACCGGCCAGCCGAAAGGTGCCGTGCATCGCCACGGCCACATGCCATGGACGGTGGAAAGCGTGGCGCACAAGGTCTACCAGCTCCAGCCGGACGATCGCCTGTTTTCGGTGCCGCGCCTGTTCTTCGCCTACGGCCTGGGCAACAGCCTCTCCATCCCGCTCGGCGGCGGCGCCTCGACCATCCTGCTGAGCGAGCGGCCGTCGCCCGCCGTCATCAGCGAAGTGTTCGCGAAGCACCGGCCGACGATCTTCTTCGGCGTGCCGACGGTATTCCGCATGCTGCTCGAGCACGTGCGGCAGGGGAACGAGCTGGACACGAGCTCCTTGCGGTTCGCGGTCTCGGCCGGCGAGGTGCTGCCGCTCGCCACCTGGAACGAATGGAAGGCCCTCACCGGCACCGAGATCCTCGAGACGATCGGCACGACCGAGCTGCTGCACGCGTTCATCCATAACTACCGCGACCGCAACCGGCCAGGGAGCTCCGGGCTGGTGCTCGACGGTTATGAATGCCGACTGACCGACGACGCCGGCAACGTGGTGGAGGGCGCCGGCCGTGGGCATCTGCACGTGCGCGGCGGCTCGGCGATTCCGTATTATCTCAACAAGCCCGAGAAGACGGCGGAGTCGATCCGCGACGGCTGGGTGCGCACCGGCGATGTCTACCGGCGCGACGAACAGGGCTTCTTCTGGTTCGAAGGCCGCAGCGACGATCTTTTCAAGTGCTCCGGCATGTGGGTGTCGCCGGGCGAAGTCGAGGACGCGGTCGCGACCCATTCCGCAGTCCTTGAAGCCGCCGTCATCGCGGAGGCCGACGACACCGGCGCGACCATTCCGGCGGCTTACGTGATGCTTCGCCCGGGAAACAGCGCCAATGAGAAATTGAGCGGCGAGATCCTGGCGAAGGCGGCGGAACACCTGCCGCGCTTCAAGCACCCCAAGCGCCTCCATTTCATGGATCAGCTGCCGCGCACCCCGACCGGCAAGGTGCAGCGCTTCAAGTTGCGCGAGCTCGCCCGAACTAGACTACGGGGTGCTCAGACTCGATAGGGTCACCAAGCGCTTTGGCGAGCGGATCGTCCTTAACGGCGTTTCGCTCGAGGTCGCCGCCGGCGAGTATGTGGCCATCATCGGCGACTCCGGCATCGGCAAGTCGACGCTGCTTAATGTCATCGCGGGTCTCGAAACTGCGGATGAGGGCAGCATCGTGTTCGAAGGAAAGGATCTCGCGACGCTGGACGACGACGCCCTTACGCTTCTGCGGCGCGACCACTTCGGCTTCGTGTTCCAGGCTTTCCACGTGCTTCCGCAGCTCACGGTGGAGCAGAACGTCGCGTTGCCGTTGCTCCTGAGAGGAGTTCCCAGCCCCGAAAAGGCAAGAAAGGCCATCGCCTCCGTCGGCCTCGCCGGCCGCGAGGCGAGTCCGCCGCGTGAGCTGTCCGGCGGCGAGCTGCAGCGCGTGGCCATCGCGCGTGCGCTGGTGGGGGAGCCGAAGCTGGTGCTGGCGGATGAGCCGACGGGGAACCTCGATCCGGAGAAAGCTAGGCAGGTCCTGGAGCTGTTCCGGGCTCAGGTGAAGGAACGAGGCGCGGCGGCGATCCTGGCCACGCATTCCCAAGCCGCGGCTGCCGGCTGCGACCGGCGCTACCGGCTGTCCGCCGACGGCCTGCGGCCGGCGTGAGAGGGGTTAAGGCCGGGCTTCCGGGCGAGCCTGGACCGGAGCTCGCGGCAGGCGCGCGCTGAATACCGTGCCGTTCTCCTGCGAGGACTCCGCGACGATCGTGCCGCCATGCATGGCGACGATCTCGTGGGCGATGTAGAGGCCGAGCCCCAGGCTGTTGGAGGCACCGCCGTCCGGGCTGACCAGCCCAGACGGGATCTGCACCAGCGGATTGAAGATCACCTGCAGGTGATCCGCGGGGATGAGGTGGCCACGGTTTTTAACCTGCACCGTGACGTGGTCTGGTGCGCCACTGGCGGCAAGTGTGATCGGGTGACTCGGCTCGCCGTGGCGAACCGCGTTGCTCAGCAGGTTCGAGAGCACCTGCTGCAGGCGCTCGCTGTCGAACCGCCCTTTCAGGTTGCCGGAGGTCTCCAGCCGGAAAACCCTCTCCGGGTACGCGGCGCGGATCTCGTCCAGGGCGAGGCTGCAGATCTCCTCCATGCTTCCCGCCTTCGGCGAGATTGGGATCGCCCGGCCGAGGCGCGTCCTCGTGTACTCGAGCAGGTCCCTGATCATGGCGCTCATCTTCGCCGCGCTGCGATTGATACGCCTGACCGCTTCGAGCGGCGCTCCGCCGGGCAGCAGTCCCGGTGCCCCGAGGTACAGGCTGGAGTTGCCGATGGCCGAGAGTGGGTCTCGCAAGTCGTGCCCCAGGATCGCAAGGAAGGTGTCGCGCGAGCGCGCCACTTCATCCGAATAGTTGGCGATCGACTCGGCGAGCGCCTGGTCGATCGATTCGTTGAAACGCGTCATCTGGTAGAACGCGGTGTGGTCCTGCGTGCCCCGCCTCAGCCACAGCCGAAGCACGCTCGCCCGCAACGCGCGGAATTCCGCGGCGAGCTGGCGCAGATCGAACCCCGCAAGGTGGCGAAGGGCGCCGTGCGTCATCGCCGCCGTGTGGCTGGCTTCGGCGATCGGCACGAAACCTTGCGACTTGTAGGCCTGCTCGAGGTCCGTCTGGTTGGTCTCGATATCCTCCGCGACCGCCTGCAGCATCTGCCGCGCGTGATCGCGCAGCGCCAACGGCGTCATCTCCTGCCCGGGCGCAAGCAGCGACGCGGCGAACGCCTCCCACTCGACCAGGATCTCCTCGATGTTTTCGGTGATGAATTGAGCCAGCCTCATGCTGATGACCTCCCGCGCGGGCGTCAAAACGACGCGGCGCTGACTCTACGGGAGCAGGGCTGCTCGCTCTGTGCGCTGCCGAACCATGCGCCGCTGGCGCGGCACTTCGATCACGGCTCGCGATACCGCTTGGGGCATCGCGAAAGTGCGTAGGGCGAATCGCTAGCCCGTCTAGCGGGCCAGCGTGAAAGCTACCCCTTCCGGTTGGCGTCCCTGCGCCCTTCGACGTCGATCATCTCGTCGATCATGCGGGCCAAGCCGTTGATTTCCTCGCTGATATTCCGCAGCGAGCCGCGCGCTGCGGCGTCCGGCGCGAGATCCTGATTCAGCTTCTCGAGCGAGGTGCGGATGGAGTCGAGGGCGTCGACTGCCAGGGAGGGCCACTGCAGCGGCCGCATGTCGGTGACGAGCAGCGAGGCATAGCCGTCGGCGAACGAAGCCAGCGACATGCGCACCGGGATGGTGGAACCGTCGCGCCGGCTGAGCTCGACCTCGACCTGCGACTCGCGCGCGCTGACCATCAGGAAGGCGCTCAGCCGCGCGCGGTCGCTTACGCCGACGTAGCTCTCGAGCGGCGCGGTATAGAGCTGGGCGAGCGGCACACCGAGCATGGTGGAGAAGCGCTGATTAGCGAACAAAATTTGGCCGTTGGCGGTGGCGGTGACCGCACCCTGTTGCATGCGCTCGACCAGCTGCCGGTAGCGCTGGTAGGCATTGGCCAGCAGCAGCACGCGGCCGCTGCCGCCCGGGCCGACGACGAAGGCGTCGACCTCTCCGCGCGTGATAGCGCGGCGCACATCCTCAGCTTCCGCGAGCTTCTCGCGCAGCAATTCGAGCTCTTTCTCGAAATCGGCGTTAATCGGTTCCATATCGCTCTCCGGGGTTTACTTCTGCGGCCGCAGCTGCAGGCCGACCAGGGCGCGCTCGGTGTCGGACAAGTCGCCGACGATGCGGCGCAGCGGCTCGGGGAGCTTGCGCACCAGGGTCGGGATGGCGACGATCTGGTCGTCCTTCGCCAGGCGCGGATTCTTCAGGAGGTCAATCACCTCGATCGAGTAGCGTCCGGCGAGGTGCTCTTCGCACACGCGTTTCAGGTTGTCGAGCGCGGCGAGCGACTTCGGGCTCTGGCCGGCGGTATAGAGCCGCAGGTTCCACTTCTCGCCGGCAGCGCCGTTCGCGGGAGTCATTTCTTTGTCTTCGCCTTTCCGGCTTTGCCGGCAAATTGTTTGAGCTGGATTCCCTTGCTGGTGAGGACGAATTCGCGAATCTCGTGCGAGTGCGGCATGCCGCGCGACTTGAGCACGTAAAGTCCGCGTGTGCGCGCCTCGCCGATTTCGATGTTGCGCACCAGCAGCCAGGTGTCGACCAGCGACGAGATGCCGACGTCAGTGGCCTCCACGGCGCTGCCGCCACTGGTGAGGTGCGTGAAGAACGCAGTGATCTGGTTCGCCTTCAGGAAATCGACCAGCCGCAGCAGCATTGCCTGGGTCTCGATCGCGGTCGAGCTGGTGATGAAATTGCTGACCGGGTCGATGATTACCGCCGCAGGCTTGAATTCGGAAACCATCTTGTGCACCTGCACCAGGTGCATCTCCAGGCCGTGCAGCGTCGGGCGCGAGGAATGCAGCCTCAGGGTGCCCTTCTTGACGTGCGGCTCGAGGTCGACGCCGATGCTTTGCATGTTTCGTATCAGCTGCTGCGGGGACTCCTCGAACGCGAGGTAGAGGCAGCGCTCGCCACGCTTTGCCGTCTGCTGTGCGAAGTGCGCCGCCAGGCTGGTCTTACCGGTGCCAGCCGTACCGCTCACCAGGATTGAGGAGCCCCGGTAGTAGCCCTTGCCATCGAGCATGTCGTCAAGCGCCGGGATGCCGCTCGACAAGCGCTCGTTGCTAACCGCGTGGTCGAGCTGCAGGCCGCTCAATGGCAGGACCGAGAATCCTTCCTCGTCGATGATGAACGGGTACTCGTTAGTGCCGTGGGTGGTGCCGCGGTATTTGACGATGCGCATGCGCCGGGTGGAGGTCTGCTCGATGACTCGATGGTCGAGCAGGATCACGCAGTCGGACACATATTCTTCGAGGCCCTGGCGAGTGAGCGAGCCTTCGCCGCGCTCGCCGGTAATCACCGCGGTGACGCCCCGGTCCTTCAGATAACGGAACAGGCGGCGCAGCTCGGAGCGCAGCACCGCCTGGTTCTCGAAGCCGCCGAACAGCGACTCGATGGTGTCGAGCACGATGCGCTTGGCTCCGACCGAGTCGATCGCGAGCCCAAGGCGCAGGAACAGTCCCTCGAGGTCGTACTCGCCGGTCTCCGCGATTTCGGAGCGCTCGACGCGGATGTAATCGATCGCGATCTTCCCCGCGTCGACCAGCGCGTCCAGGTCGAAGCCGAGCGAGCGCACGTTCTGCGCCAGCTCCTCGCCGGTTTCCTCGAAGGTGATCAGCGCGCCCGGCTCGTCGAATTCGGTGGCGCCGCGGATCAGGAACTCGGCGGCGAGCAATGTCTTGCCGCAGCCCGGTCCGCCGCAGATGAGCGTCGGCCGCCCGCGAGGCAGCCCGCCGTCGGTGATGTCATCCAGACCGGGAATACCGGTCGGCGCTTTGGGCAGAGAGCGCGCCTGCGGGCGTTCCATCTTCATTTTTGCTGTGAATTTTCTGGCAACCGGGAGGCCGCATTTTAACCGACGACAGTCAATTCCTGACACCGTTGCCGGCATCGTTCGCCCCCAACGTTAGCGATTTATACGACACCAAAACGCTGTTTCGGTCTATTTGAACAGCTTGCGGGCCGGAAAGGGCAGCGCCTTGGCGCCGAGGGCTTCCTCGATACGCAGGGCTTCGTTCCATTTGGCCATGCGCTCGGAGCGCGCGAAGCTGCCCACCTTGAGCTGCGGCACGCCCCAGCCGACGGCAAGGTGGACGATGGAAACGTCCTCGGTTTCGCCGGAGCGCGCGGACACGATGGCGCGGTAGCCGGCCGCGCGCGCAGCGTCCCAGCACGCCAGCGTCTCGGTGACCGTGCCGACCTGGTTGGGCTTCAGCAGCACCGTGTTGCAGGCCCCGTCGGCCGCTTTTACTTTCGCTGCATTTGTTACGAAGTAGTCATCGCCAACCACCTGTATGCCCGCCGCTTTCGTAAACGCTTGCATGGCCAGATGATCCGTTTCCGCGAAAGGATCCTCGATCGATACGATCGGGTAGCGCTCGATCCAGCGCAGCAGCATGGCGTGTAGCTGCTCGGCAGAGAGAGAACGCTGCTCGAGCGCGAGGTGGTAGCTGCCGCCGCGGTAGAGCTGGCTGGCGGCGATGTCGAGCGCGATCGCCACGTCGGCGCCGGGCTCGAGGCCGGCATCGGAGATCGCCCCCACCAGCTCGGCGAGCCCTTCTTCGTTGGTCTTGAACGCCGGCCAGTAGCCGCCCTCGTCGGCGACGCCCTGCAGCGCGCCGCGCTTCGCCAGGCGCTTGCCGGCGGCGGCGTAGACCTGCGAAGTCCACTCCAGCGCCTCGGCGAAGCTGCCCGCGCCGATGCAGATGATCATGTAGTCCTGCAAGTCGCAGCGCCCGCGCGCGTGCGCGCCGCCGCCGAAGATCTGGATCTGCGGCACGGGCAGCGCCACGCGCCGTTCGCCGGCGAGGTATTGCCAAAGAGGTTTCTTAGAAGCCAAAGCAGCTGCATGCGCGCAAGCCAGGGAAACCGCGACCATGGCATTGGCGCCCAGCCGGCTTTTGTCCGCAGTTCCATCGAGCTCGATCAGCCGCCCGTCGATCTTCGCCTGGTCCGAGACGCTGAGGGCGCGCAGGCCGTCGCGGATTCGGGTCTGGATGTTGTGCACCGCCTCGCGCGGCTCCACCGTCTTCGCCTCGCCGGCGCCGGTCGAGGCGCCAGCGGGCGCGATCGCCCGTCCCATGGCGAGCGGCGTGGTGCCGCGGCCGACGATCACCTCGGCCTCGACCGTCGGCCGGCCGCGCGAATCCCAGACCTGGCGGCCTTTTACGTCGAGGATCTTTGCCATGCGTCGCGAATTTGTTGGAGTGATGTTGCGGTCGGGATCAGCTCGCGCGCGATGCCGCGGACGAGCTGGCGCTGAGGTTCCGTCAGATACTCGACAGGCGACTTGCCGTCTACGCGGGCGAGAAGCAGCGCCGGAAGGAGGGTGGCGGTGCGACGCTCCACGTTTTCAAAGGGAACCCCGGTCAGATAGGCCGCCGAGAGCGAATCGAAGCACTCAAGGAATGCGCCGCGCGCGGCCGGGTTCCAGAGGCATTTCAGCAGCAGGTGGTTCAGGCAGAAGGCGAGATCGAAGGCCGGATCGCCGTACCAGGCGCATTCCGCATCGAGAAACACCGGTCCACGGCTGCCGACGAGGATGTTCTTCGGGCTGACGTCGCCGTGCACCAGGCAGACTTTGGTTTGCGCGGTTCGCTGAACCAGGGACTGAATTTGTGGTTGCAGGTCGCGATGCGCCATCCCGGTGCTGACGAGATACGGCTCCAGGCGGATGGAATGGAAGATCGCGTCGGTGGCGAAGCGCTCGGCAATTTCCGGACGGCCCGCGGTCGCGGAGTGGATGGCGGCGAGCGTGGCGCCGACTTGCGCGGCGAAAGCCGGGCGGGCATCGCCCTGCCGCAGGCGCTCCTTCCACACCGGCAACGGCAGGTATTGCATCGCGAATAAGCCGGCGCGATCGTCGCTGGCGAGAACACGCGGCGCAGCACCCGGCGCCGCTTCGCCGGCGGTCTCGAGCCAGAGTCGCTCGTAGCGGTTGCGCTCGACCGGCGCTTCCCAGCGCTGGGAGACGCGCAGGCGCGGAAGCGCTCGCTTGACGCACACGTTCCCGACCTTCCAGATCTCCGAGGACACGCCGCCGCTCAGCGCTTCGACCGGACTGGTCTCGAGTCCGGCGCCGCGCAGCAGGCGAATCGCCGCCTCAGGGAGAGAGTCGCTCAATGGCCCAAAGGTCGCCTTTGCGACGATATCGCAGACGGTCGTGCAGGCGATCCGCACGGCCCTGCCAGAACTCGATTTCCTGCGGCACGACGCGATACCCACCCCAGTTCGCAGGGCGCGGCGGCTGATCTCCATGTTGGCGACGTGCCTGTTCCATCGCGTCTTCGAGGATTTTCCTCGTGGCGACGGTTGCGCTCTGCGCCGACGCCCAGGCGGAGAGCCGGGCGCCGAGCGGGCGCGTCGCATAGTAGGCGTCGGACTCCGTCGAGGTGACTTTTTGCACAACGCCGTCGATGCGCACCTGGCGCTCGAGATCGGACCAGAGCAGCAGCAGGCAGGCCTGCGCGCGCTGCTCGAGCTCGCGCCCTTTGCGGCTGAGGTAGTTGGTATAAAAGAGGAAAGCGCCTTGCTCGACGCCTTTCAGGAGCACGATGCGGGCCGAGGGCGCGCCTGCCGGCGTCACCGTCGCGAGGGTCATCGCGTTCGGCAGCGGCAGCTTGGCGCGCAGCGCGTCTTCGAACCAGCGCTCGAATTGCCGGATCGGATCGGCGTCGGCCTGCGCTTCCGAGAGCCCGGCGCGCATGTATTCCTGCCGCAGATCCGCGATGTTCATTCGGCGATTCTACCGTCGGCGGCGTGGCGGAAAGCCGACTGCCGAGGGAAACGAAGCCAATCTCCCTCTGAAAATCGTTGACACGCGATAGCTTCTTCGGCATCTTCACGTCACCGCTGCTTCGCGCGGCGGGGGAACCGGGATCGAATCTTCCTAAATTTCAATTTCACGCAGTTCAAAAGTTTCAGAGGAGAAACCGAGATGGCGAAGAAAAAAGCAAAGAAGGCGGGCAAAAAGCGCAAGCCAAATGCCGCCTTCATGAAGGCGATGACCCCGAGCGCCTCGCTCGCGGCCGTGGTCGGTTCGGGCGCGATGCCGCGCACCGAGGTGACCAAGAAGATCTGGGGCTACATCAAGCGCAACGGCCTTCAGGACAAGAAGAACCGCCGCATGATCAACGCCGACGACAAGCTCAAGACCGTGTTCAGCGGCAAGGGCCAGGTGTCGATGTTCGAGATGACCAAGCTGGTCAGCAAACACCTGAAATAAGGTTTCGGGAGGAGTACCGGAAAGGGCCCCGCAAGGGGCCCTTTCTATTTGTAGCCCCCCGCGAGGGGTCTTCTATTTGTAGTACGTCGCGACCCGCTCGACTTCGTTTTTCGAGCCCAGCACCACCGCGCAGCGCTGGTGTAACCCCTTGGGCTTGAGGTCGAGGATCGGCGTGCGCCCGTCGGTCGCCGCGCCGCCCGCCTGCTCGACGATGAACGCCATCGGGTTGGCCTCGTACATCAGGCGCAGCCGCCCTTCCTTGTTCTTCGCGTCGCGCGGGTACATGAAAATGCCGCCGCGCGACAGCACGCGGAACACGTCGGCCACCATCGACGCCACCCAGCGCATGTTGAAGTCCTTGCCGCGCGGGCCGTCCGTCCCCGCCAGGCATTCGTCGATGTAGCGCTTCACCGGCGGCTCCCAGCGCCGCATGTTCGAGGCGTTGATCGCGAACTCCTGCGTGTCGTCGGGGATGCGGATCTCGGGGTGGGTCTGCACGAAGGTGTAGGTCTCGCGATCCAGGGTGAAGCCGTAGACGCCGTCGCCCACGGTGAGCACGAATACCGTGGTCGGGCCGTACACCGCGAAGCCCGCCGCCACCTGATTGCGACCCGGTTGCAGGAAGGCGGCCTCGTTGGGCTCGCACATCTTGCCGTCGGCCAGCTTCGGGCAGCGCAGGATGGAGAAGATGGTGCCGACCGAGACGTTCACGTCGATGTTCGACGAGCCGTCCAGGGGGTCGAACAGCAGCAGGTACTCCCCGCGCGGGTAGTGCGTCGGGATCGGCCGCGGCTCCTCCATCTCCTCGGAGGCGAGCGCGGCCAGGTTGCCGCCCCATTCATTGGCTTCGAGCAGGATCTCGTTCGAGAGCACGTCCAGCTTCTTCTGCACCTCGCCCTGGACATTCTCTTTCCCGGCCGAGCCCAGCCCGTCCGCGAGCGCGCCCTTGTTGACGCGGGTGCTGATCGCCTTGCAGGCGCGGGCGATGGTTTCGATCAGGAGGCGCAGGTCGGCATTGATCAGGTTGCGCTCGCGCTGGCGCGAAACCAGGAACTGGGAAAGGGTTACGCGTCTCATGGGGGCCGATTCTACTTAATCTGTTTTCGCGCGAACCAGGCGCCGCCGAGCAGGCAGGCGGCGAGCACCCAGAACACCGGCGCCATCCCCACCGCGGTGGACGCCGCGCCCGAAGCGAGCGGGATCATCGTATGGCTGCCGTTGAGCAGCGAGGTGCGCAAACCGACGGCTTCGCCCTGGCGGCCGGGCGGCGACGCGGCGTACAGCAGCGACATGATGACCGGCTGGGCGCTGCCGAGGCCGAGGCCGAGCACGAACGACAGCACGAGGAGCGGCGGCACGCTCTGCGCCCAGGGGAACAGCAGGTAACAGGCGCCGGAGATGCTGAGAGCAGCGAAGATCACCGCCCATTGCCTGACCCTGCGGATGAGGAGCGGCATCGCCAGGCGCACCGTAAGCGTGGCGACCGCGAAGGTCGAAAGGATCACGCCGATCGACGCGGCCGAAAGGCCGATGCGCGCGCCATAGAGCGGGATGAGGAACGTATAGAGGTCCCAGCCGGTGGCGAGCAGCAGGCTCACCCAGAAGGTCTGCTGCAGGCCCGGGATGCGCAGGAGGTCGAGCACCCGGGCGTTCTTCGCGAGCGGCACGTGCTCCGGGCGCGGCAGCGGGCGCTTGCGCATCCACAGCAGCATGAACGCGACGAGCGGGAAAAAGGCCAGTACTAGAAAAGCCGCGGCATGCCCCAGCCCGTCGATGGCGTAGCCGGCGACCAGCGGGCCGATCGAGTTCGAAATCGAGAAGCCGAGCGCCAGCCAGCTGAAATTCAGCGCGCGCTGCTCGAGCGAGCCGGCCGCGCCGAACACGCTGTTCATGGCGATGTGCACGTACATGAACGCCACGCCGAGCAGCGTGGTGGAAAGGTAAAGAATTTCGAGGAACGGAAAAAAGAAGGGCAGGGCCGCCGCCGAGGCGAGGGCGGCGAACGACAGCAGCAGCGGGCGCCGCGGGCCGGCGCGATCGATCAGGCGCCCGGCGCTCACCGAGAGCACCGCGGGCAGCAGCGCGAACAGCGACATCAGCACGCCGGTGGTGAGCTCCGAGGCGCCGAGCTCGAGCGCGAACAGCGTGGTGGTCATCCTCGCGCCGACGAATGCGAGGTGGCCCAGGGCATTCAGGATTACGAAGGTGACGATTTCCAGCTCGGTCTCCAGACGGTCATGGCCACGCCGGCGCAGGTGACCGCGATGCCGGCCAGCGCCAGCGCGCTCGGCACCACGCCGAACCAGGCGGCCTCCAGCACCACGGCGAACACCGGCGGAAGGTACATCATGCTGGTCACGCGGGTGGCGCCGCCGTGGCGCAGCAGGTAGTAGAACGCGCTCAAGCCGAGCAGCGAGGTGAAGATCACCAGGACGCCGATCGAGCCCCACAACACCCAGCTGCTGGTAAAGCGGAACCCTTCAATCGCCACCGCCAGCGGGGCCACCACGGCAGCCGCGGTCGCAAACTGGATCACGGCCGCCGCCTTGAGGTCGGCCTGCGGCGCGAAGCGGCGCTGGTAAAGCGTCGCCATCGTGACGCTCGCCAGCGCGATCAGCGAGCCAAGCAGGCTGCCGAGACGCAGCTCGCGGATGTCGAGCTTGTGCCAGACAACCAGCGCCACGCCGCCAAGGCCGATGAACACGCCGAGCCATTGGCCAGGTTTCAGCCGTTCGCCGAGGTAGCGCGATGCGAAGAACGCCGTAAGCAGGGGCTGGCACGAGAGGATGAGCGCCGCCACGCCGGCCGACATGCCGAGGTATTGGGCGTAGTGGCTGCCGCCGAGCTGCGCCACGTGCATGAAAAGGCCGACCACGGCCAGGTGCGCCCATCCGGCGCGCGTGCTCGGCCAGCGCGGCTTCCACAGCAGGACCACCGGGATGAGGCAAAGCAGGCCAAAGCTGAAGCGCAGCGTGAGGAAAGTAAAAGGCGGCGCGTATTGCAGCCCGGCCTTGGTGAACACATAGCCGCTGCCCCAGACGGCGATGAAGTACCAGGCGAGCAGCGCGTTCATCGAAAGGCGCCGATTGTAGAAGCTTCCGCCTCGGGCGTATGCTGGGTAGCGATGCCAAAGGCCAAGACGCCCGGGAATGCGGTGCGGCAGCGCTACGAGATGGTCATGGGCGCGATCA
Source organism: uncultured bacterium (assembly GCA_965233195.1). Classification (GTDB taxonomy): domain Bacteria; phylum Pseudomonadota; class Gammaproteobacteria; order Burkholderiales; family SG8-39; genus SCGC-AG-212-J23. Next base: position 255,552 of record CBDDSB010000017.1, read on the forward strand.
ACGAGAGCGTCTATGAATGGGACCTCGCGCGCGACCGCTTCTGGACCTCGGAGTCGATGCAGCGCCTGCTCGGCCTGTCGCCGGGCCGCCTCACCCTGGAGCGCTGGCGCAAGAGCATCCATCCCGATGACTACGCGCGCTTCCGCGACGCCACGGTGGCGCACCTGAAGGGCGAGACCGAGCGCTTCGAATGCGACTACCGCTTCCGCTCGGGCGACGGCACCTGGCACTGGGCGCGCACGCACGGCCTCGCGGTGCGCGACCGCGCCGGGCGCGCGCTGCGCATGGTCGGCTCCACCGGCGACATCACCGAGCTGAAGCGCACCGAGCAGGCGCAGACCGCGACTGCCGAGATCCTGCGCGTCATCAGCGGCTCGCCGACCGACGTGCAGCCGGTGTTCGAGGCGATCCTCACGCACGCCTCGCGCCTGTGCGAGGCGAGCTTCGCAGCGGTGTTCACCTTCGACGGCGAGCTGCTGAGGAACGTCGCGCACCTCAACGCCTCGCCGGAGTTCTCGCGCTTCCTGGGCAGCGGCGGGGTGCGGCCTTCGCGCGAGACCACCACCCGGCGCTGCGCGCTCGAACGGCGCACGATCCACACCGCCGACTTGATGAACGACCCGGAATTATCCCCACCGGAGGCGCAGCGCCGCGAGAAGGTGCGCACCTCGCTGTCGGTGCCGATGTTCCGCGAAGGCGCGCTGGCCGGCGTGATCACCCTGTGGCGCGCCGAGGTCAGGCCCTTTACCGGCAAGCAGATCGTGCTGGTCGAGACCTTCGCCGCCCAGGCGGTTATCGCAATCGAGAACGTGCGCCACTTCAACGAGACCCGGGAGGCGCTCGAGCAGCAAAAGGCGGCCGGCGAAGTTCTGCACGTGATCAGCAGCTCGATCGCCGACACCGGCCCGGTGTTCGACAAGATCCTCGAGAGCTGCCAGCGCCTGTTTGCCGGCACGATCGTCGGGCTGAATCTCCTGGGCGAGGACAACATGATGCGCATCGGTGCCTACCACGGCCCGCATCGCGAACAATTCGAGCGGATTTTTCCGGTTGCGCCCGGACGCTCGATCGTGGAGCGCCGCATAGTCCATTACCCCGACACGGAACACGGCGCAGACGTGCCCGTCGCGACCCGGGAAGGCTGCCGGGCGATCGGCATCAGGTCGGTGATTTTCGCGCCGGTGCTTTGGGAGAGCCGCGCGCTCGGCAGCATCTTTGTCGGTCGCGACCGCGTCAGCACGTTTTCCGAGAAAGAGACTGCGCTGCTCAAGACGTTCGCCGACCAGGCCGCTATCGCCATCGAGAACGCGCGGCTCTTCAAGGAGATACAGGACAAGAGCCGCCAGCTCGAGATCGCCAGCCGGCACAAGTCGCAGTTCCTCGCCAACATGTCGCACGAGCTGCGCACGCCGCTCAATGCGATCATCGGCTTCGCCCGCATCGTCGCGCGCCATTCCCAGGGGCGGCTCGAGCCCAAGCAGCTCGAGAACCTGGAGAAGATCCAGGCGGGCGGCCAGCACCTGCTCACGCTGATCAACGCCATCCTCGACCTGTCCAAGGTCGAGGCCGGGCGGGTCGAGATCCAGCCGGGCGAGGTCGCGCTCGCGCCGGTGCTCGAGCAGTGCCTGCGCACCGTCGAGCCGCTGGTCCGGGTGGCGCTGGTCAAGGAGTTCGACGGCGGCTTGCCCTCGATGTACGTGGACGAGGAGAAGCTGCGTCGGATCGTGCTCAACCTGCTCAGCAACGCGGCGAAGTTCACCGAGCGCGGCACGATCCGGCTCAAGGCGCAGGCCGACAACGGCTCGGTCGCGATCGCCGTCGTCGACACCGGCATCGGCATCCCGGGCGACAAGCTCGGACTGATCTTTGAGGAGTTCGAGCAGGTGGATGCGAGCATCAACCGCGCGCACGGCGGCACCGGCCTGGGCCTCGCCATCGCGCAGCGCCTCGCGCGCCTGATGGGCGGCGACATCGGCGTCGAGAGCACGCTGGGCAACGGTTCCACGTTCACGCACACGCTCCCGCTGCGGTATCCGGCGTGAAAGCCACTTTACTCATCGTCGACGACGAGCCGGCGAACCTGGACCTGCTCGAGCAGGAGCTGGGCGACGCCGGCTACCGCACGCGCTCGGCGGGCAGCGGCGAGCGGGCGATCGAGATCGCGCTGAAGGAGAAACCTGACCTGATCCTGCTCGACGTGATGATGGGCGGGATCGACGGCTACGAAGCCTGCCGGCGGCTGAAGGCGGCCGAGGCCACGCGGCCGATCCCGGTGATCTTCCTCACCGCGCTGAGCGATTCCTTCCAAAAGGTGCGCGGCTTCGGCGCCGGCGCAGTGGACTACGTGACCAAGCCCTTCGACCTGGAGGAGCTGCTGGCGCGGATCCGAAGCCATCTGTCATTGCATCGGGAAATACGTGCGGCCCCCACGACTGCGATTTCCGATGTCCTGGTGGGCGACTTGTCGCAGGTGCGTGCGCGGATCGCCCAGGTCGCGCCCGCCGACAGCACGGTACTGATCCAAGGCGAGACCGGCACCGGCAAGGAGCTGGTCGCGCGTGCCATCCACGAGGCCAGCCGGCGCCGCGAGCGGCCGCTGGTCAGCGTGAACTGCGCGGCGCTGCCGCGCGAGCTGGTGGAGAGCGAGCTCTTCGGCCACGAGAAAGGCGCCTTCACCGGCGCGCTGCACCAGCGCCGCGGGCGCTTCGAGCTCGCCGAGAGCGGCACGCTGCTGCTCGACGAGGTGGGCGAGCTGACCCTCGAGGCGCAGGCGAAGCTGCTGCGCGTGCTGCAGGAGCGCGAGTTCGAGCGCGTCGGCGGCAGCAGGAGCCTGCGCGCCGACGTGCGCGTGATCGCGGCCACCAACCGCGACCTGCAGGCCCAGGTCGCCGCGGGCGGCTTTCGCAGCGACCTCTATTACCGGCTGAACGTGTTTCCCATCGTCCTACCGCCGCTGCGCGAGCGGCGCGCGGATATACCGAGGCTTGTCGAGCACCTGGCGCAGAAGGCCGCGCGCAAGCTCGGGCGCGAGCTCGAGGCAGTATCGCCGGCGTTCATCGAGCGGGCCGTCGCGCACGACTGGCCGGGGAACATCCGCGAGCTGGAGAACGTGATCGAGTGCGCGCTGATCATGTCCGGCGGCGCGCTGCTGGACGGGCGGGACGTATTTTCGGCCTCGAAGGAACGCCCGGTGGCGGCGGTCGAGGGCACGCTCGAGTCGATGGAACGCGCCTACATCGTGCGCGTGCTCGAAAGCGCGGGCTGGCAGATCGAGGGAGAGCGCGGCGCCGCGCGCATCCTCGGCCTCAATCCCAGCACTTTGCGGGGCAGAATCCGCAAGCTCGAGATCAAGAAGCCAAACTAGGAACAGGGGAACCAAGGTTCCCCCCGTTACCCCTCCCCGCCGCCGTCGCATTTGACGGGCCGTCGGATTTGGCGGCCTTCTGAAGTCCCAAGTGGTTGTTTTTGCATGACCCGTGGACTGGCACGCGTGCTGCGAACGTACCGGTCATGGAACTCGAACCGATCGTCCTCCTCCACTGCAGCGGCTCTTCCGCTGCGCAGTGGCGCTCGCTCGCCACGAAGCTGGCCGGGCGCTACCGAGTCATCACGCCCGACCTGATCGGCTACGGCGCGAGCGCGCCGTGGGCCGGCCGTGCCGAGTTCTGCCTGGCGCAGGAAGCCGCCGCGATCCGCAGCATCCTCGGCGCCCTCGAGGAGCCGGCTCACCTCGTCGGGCACTCCTACGGCGGCGCGGTAGCGCTGCATATCGCACGCACGCGGCCAAAGCTGCTGCGCAGCCTGACGCTGATCGAGCCTTCGGCCTTCCACCTGCTGCGCAGCGGCGACGAGTTCGACGCCGCTGCGCTGCGCGAGATCAGTGCGGTCGCCAGCTATGCGAGAACCATGCTCGCCAACGGCGACTACATGCACGCGTTAAGCCGCTTCGTGGACTACTGGAGCGGCCCCGGATCCTGGGCCGCGATGCCGGTGGACAAGCGCGCCGCTTTTGCCCTCCAGCTCACCAAAATAGTGCTCGACTTCCACGCGCTGCTCAACGAGCCGGCCGGGATCGAGCACGTGAAGGACATCGACCTGCCGACGCTGCTGCTGCAGGGCGGCTGCACCACGCTGCCTTCGCGCTGCGTGGTCAAGCGCCTGCGCGACGCGCTCCCGGCGGCTCAGTTCCGGGTGGTGCAGGGTGCCGGCCACATGCTGCCGGTCACGCACCGTGACGCCGTCAATGGCGTAATCGCCGAATTTCTCGATTCCATTTCAACCGGAGGAGACCACCATGCTCTTCAGATGCGCCCGGCGTGGCCCGCGTGCCATACAGCGCGGACTACTACTTGTTCTCAGGCGAATGAACGGAAGCGGGACCGTGGTCCCGGGCGCGGCGGCGCAATGCCGCGCAGACTGACGTGGTGAATTCTGCAGGGCTCATGGTGGCGGTGTGCACCGCGATGGTGGCGATGGCCTTCGGTGCTGTCGGCACGGTCGCGGTGTTCCTCCAGCCGATCGCCGCCGAGTTCGCGTGGCCGCGCGCCGACGTCGCGGCGGCATACTCGGTGGCGACCGTGGCGACCGGCCTGGGCGGGATCGCGATGGGACATTTCGCCGACCGGCTGCCGGTGCGCCGCGTGACGCTCTTTGGGGCGCTGGTCCCAGGCATCGCCTTCATGCTGCTGTCCGGACTTCAGAGCACGCCTGCGCTCTACGTATTGCACGCGGTGATGGGCCTGGTCGGAATCGGGGCGATCATGGCGCCGCTCAACCGTCTCGCCAGCCTGTGGCTTACCGGGAATCCCGGCCTTGCCATCGGCATCGTCTCCGCCGGCGGTGCCGCGGGGCAGGGGCTGGTGCCGTACTTTGCGCGCTATCTCATCGTCACGGAAGGCTGGCGCCAGGCGTATTGGATCCTCGGGCTGCTTTTCATCGCCGTGATGGTGCCGCTTGCGCTCCTGTTGCGGGACGCGCCGGTCGCGGGGAACGCACGCCCCGGCGCTGGCGGCGGCCCGTCGGCAGTCCGGTTGCTCGCGCTGCTCTCGCTCGCGGCGCTGCTTTGCTGCGTCTGCATGGGCACGCCGCTGGTGCACGTTGTCACGCTGGGCTCGGACCGGGGTCTCGGCGGCCGCGAAGCCGCCGGCTTGCTCGCCGTGATGATGGTGGCAGGCATGGCAGGACGCATCGGCTTCGGCCGGCTCTCCGACCGGTTCGGCAGCCTGCAGACCTACATCACGGCCTCCGCCGGCCAGACTGCGCTTGCGTTCCTGTTTCCCTACGCCGCGAGCGGCGCGCAGCTCTACGTTCTCTCGGCGCTGTTCGGCCTGGTGTTCAGCGGCGCGATGACCTCATTCCTCTCCTGCGCGCGCGAATACGCGCCGGCCGGCAAGACCGGCCTTTCGCTCGGCGTGGTGATGTTCTTCGGCTGGACCGGCATGGCGCTCGGCGCATGGCAGGGAGGCCTGTTTTACGACCTCTGCGGCGACTACTTCGTATCGTTCGCCAACGCCTCGGCTGCCGGCGTGGCGAACCTGCTGGTCCTCGCGCTTTTGTTGCTCTACGTTCTGCGCGCGCGTGCGCGTACACTGAAAAACGTTTCTGTATCCACACGGAGGCATCCATGCTTCGCTCGTCCGTAATCGCCACCCTCATCCTCGCCTGCGCCGCGTTTGTCGCCAAGGCCGACGAGACCTGTAACTCGCCGTATATGACGAAGCTGATCAAGGGGCAGGAGGATTACGTCTACGTCTGGACGCTGGGCGTCGAGGGACTCGGTGACGGCTCGGACAAGCTGGTCACCGTCGACGTCAATCCGAAATCGAAGCGCTACGGCAAGGTGATCCATTCGGTTTCCATTGGCGCGCGCGTCGAGGCGCACCACATGGGCTTCACCGACGACCGGCGGCACATCTGGGCCGGCGGCCTCGCGGACAATCGCATCTGGGTATTCGATATCGCCACCGATGCGGCGAAACCGAAGATCGTGCAGACCATCGCCGACCTTGGCGAGAAGTCCGGCTGGCTCGGGCCGCACACCTACTATGCAATGCCGGGCCGGATGCTGGTGCAGGCGCTGTCGAATACGCAGGACAAGGGCGGCCGTACCGGCATGGCGCTCTACAACAACAAGGGCAAGTTCCTGGCCTCGCATGCCATGCCCACCGATGGCGGCGGCGACGGCTACGGCTACGACCTCGCCGTGAATCCCAGGAAAAACCTTCTGCTCACCTCGAGCTTCACCGGGTACGCCAACTACATGCGCCCGATCGGGCAGCTCATGGGCGATGCCGAGGCGATGAAGAAGTTCGGCGCCACCATGGTGGCGTGGGATTTGAAGGCGATGAAGCCAACCAAGGTGTTCAGCGTGCCCGGCGCGCCGCTCGAGATCCGCTGGTCGCTCAATCCCCAGGACAACTGGGCGATCACCGCCGCCGCGCTCACGTCCAAGCTCTGGCTGGTCAAGCAGGAAGGCAAGGAGTGGGTGGCCAAGGAAGTGGGAACGATCGGCGATCCCGCCAAGATCCCTCTGCCGGTGGACATCAGCATCACGCGCGACGGCAAGGGCCTGTGGGTCAATACGTTCATGGACGGCAAGACCCGCTATTTCGATCTCTCGAACCCCGAGGCGCCGAAGCAGACCTACGAAAAGGTCACCGGAAAGCAGGTCAACATGGTGTCCCAGAGCTGGGACGGCAAGCGCCTTTACATCACCTCTTCGCTGCTCGCCAACTGGGACAAGGGCGGCGATGACAACGAGCAGTTCCTGCGCGGCTTTGCGTGGGACGGCAAGGAGCTCACGCAGAAGTTCGAGATCGACTTCACCGGGCAGAAGCTCGGTCGCGCGCATCACATGAAGCTCGGCTCGCGCGCGGTCAACGAGCCATCGAAGGCCAAGTGAAGCGCTTTGCCGTGCTGGCAGCCCTGCTTTCGGCGCCGGCACTTGCGCATCATGTCGAGCTGCTGCCCGCGCTGGAGTACGAGCCGCCGGCGCCGGGCAGCTACGTGCTGCATCGGATCATGCCAGCCCCCGACGGACGCGTCGTCGGCTTGAGCGGCACCACGGCGCCGCTCTCGCGCTACACGCGCGGCGCAATCACGCTCCTCGGCTTCATCTACACCACGTGCACCGACCCCGACGGCTGTCCGCTCGCCTATCGGGTGTTCGAGGCGCTCGGCGAAGCGATCGAAGCGCGGCCGCAGCTCCAGGGCAAGGTGCGCTTCGTCACGCTGTCATTCGATCCGGCGCGCGACACGCCGGATGTCATGCGCGACTACGCCGGAAGCCGCGCCGTGGACAAGGGAACACGACCACGCTGGTATTTCCTCACCACGCGCTCGGCGCGCGAGCTGATCCCGCTGGTCGAGGGCTTCGGGCAGGACATCGTTACCACGGTCGACCGCTCGAACGGCAAGCCGCGGCGCGAGCTCTCGCACGTGCTGAAAGTGTTCCTGATCGACGCGGACGGCGACGTGCGCGAAATCTACAGTTCCAACTTCCTGCACCCGCGCACCGTCCTGAACGACATCGAGACGCTGCTGCTGGAGGAGCGCTAGCGCAGCGCGGACTTCAGCCGCGCGCCTGCAAGGCGGCGATGCGCTTCTCGATCGGCGGGTGGCTGGAAAACAGGCCGGCCAGCTTCGAGACCCCCGGCGCGATGCCTGACGCCTTGAACGACTGCGGCAGCTCCGCGGTCTGCAGGCCGCCCAGGCGGGCGAGCGCGGCCACCATCGGCTGCGGCGTGCCCAGGAGGTCGGCCGAGCCGCGGTCGGCGCGGAACTCGCGCTGGCGCGAGAACCAGGCGACGATCATCGAGGCGAGGATGCCGAGCACGACCTGCGCGATCAGCGAGGCGATGAAGAAGCCCGGCCCCACGCCGCGCTCGGTGCGGAAGATCGCCTTGTCCACGATCATTCCGACAATCCGCGAGAGGAAGACGACGAAGGTGTTCAGCACGCCCTGGATCAGGGTAAGCGTGACCATGTCGCCGTTGGCGACGTGCGCCACCTCGTGGCCGAGCACCGCCTCGACTTCTTCCTTGCTCATCGACTGAAGGAGCCCGGTCGAGACCGCGACCAGCGCCGAGTTCTTGAACGCGCCGGTGGCGAAGGCGTTGGGCGCGCCCTCGAAGATGGCCACCTCGGGCATGCCGATCCCGGCCTTCGCGGCGAGCTTCTTCACCGTCTCGACCAGCCAGAACTCGCTGGTGCCTTCCGAGCCGTCAATCACCTTCGCGCCGGTGCTCATCTTCGCCATCCACTTGGAGATGAGCAGCGAGATGATCGCGCCGCCAAAGCCGATCACCGCCGAGAACACGAGCAGCGAGGTGTAGTTGATGCCTTCGGCCGTCAGCCAGCGGTCGAGGCCGAAGATGTTGATGATCACCGACAGCACCACCAGGACCGCGATGTTGGTGGCGAGGAAGAGGACCATGCGTTTCATGAATTTGTTCTCCGTGTGATGACTTGTCTTTTATTGGCCATTTAGAGTGAGGGCGAGTTCTAAAGTTTCAAGATCGCCCGCGCACCCTTTTCCGCGATGACGTACGTCGGCGCGTTGGTGTTGCCGGAGGTTATACGCGGAAAGATCGAGGCGTCGATGACACGCAACCGGGAAACGCCGTGCACGCGCAGCTCGTCGTCCACCACCGCCATGGGGTCTTTCCCCATCTTGCAGGTGCCCACCGGGTGGAAGATCGTCGTGCCCAGCTGTCCTGCCGCGTTGGCAAGCTCCTGGTCAGAATCAAATTCCAACCCAGGCCGGTATTCCTCCGGCTGGTACTTCGCCAGCGCCTTGCTCGCCATGATCCTGCGCGTGAAGCGCATGCCGTCCACCGCCACCTTCCGGTCTTCCGCTTCGCGCAGGTAGTTCAGCCGGATCTCCGGGTAATCCGCGGGATTGGGCGATTTGATGCGCACCCAGCCGCGCGAAGCCGGCCGGAGATTGCATACGCTCGGGGTAATGGCGGGGAAGCTGTGCAGCGGATCGCCGAACTTGTCGAGCGAGAGCGGCTGCACGTGCCATTCGATGTTCGGCGTCGGCTGCGACGGGTCGCTTTTCGCGAACGCGCCGGCCTGCGACGGCGGCATGGTGAGCGGTCCGGTGCGAAAGGCGAAGTACTCCAGCGCCATCGCCGCCTTGCCCCACAGGCTGTTGGCGATGCCGTTCAGCGTCTTCACGTCCTTCACCTTGTACTGCATGCGGATCTGCAGGTGGTCGTGCAGGTTTGCACCCACGCCCGGCAGGTGATGCACTACGGAAATACCATGGCGTTTCAAATGCCCGCCATTGCCCACCCCCGAAAGCTGTAGTAGCTGCGGCGAGCCGATCGCGCCGGCCGCCAGGATGGTTTCCCTGCGCGCTTCTACGGCGAAGATCTCCTTTCGATGGAGAAAGTTGAGCCCCTGGCAGTCTCTATTGTCGAAATTCAACCCGAGGACGTGGGCCCCGGTCATGACCGTCAGATTCGCCCGATGCATCACCGGCCGCAGGAAAGCGTTGGTCGCGCTCCAGCGCCGGCCGCGCTTCTGGTTCATCTGGAAATACGCGCAGCCGAAATTGTCGCCGCGGTTGAACACCTTCACCGGCGGGATGCCGCATTCGGCGGCGGCTTCGCGCCAGGCGTCGATGATGTCCCAGCGCACGCGGGGGTCCTCGACGCGCACTTCGCCGCCGGCGCCGTAACCGTCGACGGCCCCGTGCTCATAGTCTTCGAGGCTCTTGAACAGAGGCAAAACATCGTCCCACGACCATCCCCGGTTGCCCAGGGACGCCCAGTGGTCCCAGTCCTCCTTCTGGCCGCGCATGTAGATCATGGCGTTGATCGAGGAGCAGCCGCCGAGCACCCGGCCGCGGGCGTAATGGATGGAGCGCCCGGCGAGGTGCTCGTCGGGCTCGGTCTTGTAGCACCAGTCGGTGCGCGGGTTGGCGATGGTGTACAGGTAGCCGACCGGGATATCGATCCAGAACCAGTCGTCGCGGCCGCCGGCTTCCAGCAGCAGGACGTTGTTGCTCGCGTCCCTGGAAAGGCGGTTGGCCAGCAGGCACCCCGCGCTTCCCGCGCCGGCGATGACGTAATCAAAGCTGCCGAAGGCCCGCATCGCGCGGTATCTTATCGCCCGTAAGGAGGGCGGCTTGGACCGGCAGCTGGTCGAGGCGCTGGAGGGCGTCGAGGCGGCGCATTTCGACGCCGCTCGCACCGCGTGCGACTACGACGCGCTCGCACGCTCGGCCGAGCGCGAGCGGCTGGCCGCGTGCCTCGCCGTCCTTGGGTCCTTCGACGCCCGGCGCGCGCACATCCCGGCGCAGACCGCGTTCTGGATCAACGTGTTCAACGCGGTGGTGCTGCGCGACGCACCCGAGATGACCGGCGCGCGCAGCGTGCGCGACGTCGAGGGCTTCTTCGAGCGGCCGCGGGTCAAGGTCGGGGCCCATGGCTACTCGCTCGACGATATCGAGCACGGGCTGCTGCGCGGCAACGTGCCCAAGTACGGCAAGTACGCCGCCCCGATGAAGAAATCCGATCCGCGCCTCGCCTACGTGCCGCTCTCTTTCGACGAGCGCCTTCATTTCGCGCTCTACAGCGCGTGCCGCTCTTCGCCGCCGCTGCGCGTGCTTCACGGCGAGCGCCTCGACCTCGAGCTCGAGGAGACGGCGCGCGCCTACGTGAGAGCGACGGTGCGCGTGAAGGACGAAGGCGCGCGCGTCAAGGTGCCGGCGATCTTCCGATGGTACCGGGACGATTTCGGCGGCGAGAGCGGCGCGCTCGACTTCGTGGTCGCGCGCCTCGACGAACCGTCGGTCGAGCTGATCGACGCGCGCCAGGGCGCGGTGAAGCTGAAGTACCTGGATTTCGACTGGACGCTGAACCGAAGATAATAGCGACATGACCACGACCCTCCAGCAGTTCGCGGCCGAGTGCCGCACCATCCTGCGCTCCGAGCCGGGCCCCTCCGGGCGCCGGCAGATCTGCATGCGGCTCGAGCAGCTGCTGCGCGACCGGGCGTTCGTCGACGCCAACCTCGACGACGCCACGCCCGAGCGCCAGATCCTCTACGAGGATCCGGATCTCGGCTTCTGCCTGCTCGCGCACAGCTACAAAGGACCGAAGGACTCGCCGCCGCATGACCACGGGCCGTCCTGGGCGATCTATGGCCAGGCCGAAGGCGAGACCGAGATGACGGACTACGAGCTGGTGGCCGCCGCGGCCGACGGCAAGCCCGGCAAGGCGCGCTCCGTGCGCACCTACAAGCTCACGCCGGGCGTTGCCTATCTGTACAACGAAGGCGACCTGCACTCGCCGCGGCGCCGCGGGCCCACGCGGCTGATCCGCATCGAGGGGACGAACATGGATCGCATCAAGCGGCTCAAGTTCGAGGCCGTGGCGTAAGCACCGCCGGTGCAGCAGCAGATCCGGTTCTGCAAGAGCTTCGACGGCACCCGCATCGCCTATGCGGTGACCGGTGAGGGGCCGCCGCTGGTCAAGGCGCAGCACTGGCTTACGCACCTCGAGTACGAGGGGGAGAGCCCGATCTGGCGCCCGTGGATCAGCGCATTGTCGAAAAGGCACCGGCTGGTTCGCATGGATGCGCGCGGCTGCGGACTGTCGGATCGCGGCCTGGAGATGATCTCCTTCGAAACCTTCGTGCGCGATCTCGAGGCCGTGGTGGACGCGCTTGGGCTCGAGCGCTTCGCCCTCTTCGGACATTCGCAGGGCGGGGCGATCGGCATCGAATACGCCGTGCGCCATCCGGAGCGCGTCAGCCACTTCGTGCTGCTCGGCTCTTATGCGCGCGGCTGGTTCAAGCGGGTACCCGAGCGCATGGAAGAGCTCGAGGCGCAGCTCAAGCTGGTCGAGACCGGCTGGGGCCGCGAGGACGACGCATCGTACCGCCACATGTTCGCGAGCCAGTTCATGCCGGGCGCGACGCTCGAGCAGCTGCACTCGCTGAGCGAGCTGCAGCGCGTGTCGGCGACCCCGCGCGACGCGGTACGGCTGCTGCGCGCGATGTGGGAGCTCGATGTTTCCAACTCACTCCCCAATGTGCGCTCGCCGACGCTGGTCGTGCACGCGCGCGGCGACTTGCGTTGCCCGTTCGAGCAGGGCCGCTCGATCGCCAGCACCATCCCGGGCGCGCGCTTCGTGCCGCTCGAATCGCACAACCATATCCTTCTGGAGCAGGAGCCCGCGTTCAAGCAGTTCTTCGATGAGCTGAATGCCTTCGTACCGGGCGCGCCTGGCGCAGGGGAGCAAAAGCGCTTCCCGACGCTGACCCCGCGCGAGGCGCAAATCCTCGAGTACATCGCACAGGGCCTCGACAACGCCCAGACCGCCGCACGCCTGGACCTGTCCGAAAAGACGGTACGCAACCACATCACCAGCATCTTCGACAAGATCGGCGTCGAGAGCCGCGCGCAGGCCATCGTCCTGGCTCGGGAGCAGGGTCTGGGACGGCGGTCCTAGCTTTTCAAGCCTCGCCCGGCGCGCGCCGGGACCAGTGCCCCAAGCGACGCTCGCGTCCCTCCGGCACGATAGGGCGCTAACGGAGGGTCACTACATGGGCGCGCTCGCTTTCCTTTACGGCTCCATCAGCTACTTCATCTTTCTCGTCGTCTTCCTCTACGCCGCGGCGTTCGTCGGCAACTTGCCCGTGCCCAAGACCATCGATTCCGGGGCTCCCACCGGGCTGCTGGAGTCGATCGTGGTGAACGTGCTGCTGCTGGGCCTATTCGCCGTGCAGCACAGCGTGATGGCGCGGCCGGGGTTCAAACGCTGGTGGACCCGCATCGTGCCGCACTCGGTCGAGCGCAGCACTTATGTCCTGCTTGCCAGCCTTGCGCTGGCGTTGCTCTACTGGCAGTGGCGGCCGATTCCCGGCGTGGTGTGGGATGTCATGGACCCGGTCGGCCGCATCGCCCTATATGTCTTGTTCGCGCTGGGCTGGACCATCGTCCTGCTGTCGACTTTCATGATCAACCACTTCGACCTCTTCGGGCTGCGCCAGGTGTGGCTGCGCGTCCGCGGCGCGGACTACACCGAGGTGCCCTTCGTCACGCGCGGGTTCTATAACTTCGTGCGCCACCCGATCATGCTGGGGTTCCTGATCGCCTTCTGGGCGACGCCGCACATGACCATGGGGCATCTGCTGTTCGCCATCGCCACCACCGGCTACATTTTCATCGGCATCTTCTTCGAGGAGCGCGACCTCGCCGCGGCTCACGGCCGCAGCTTCGAGCAGTACCGCCGCAGCGTGCCGATGATCCTGCCGGTGTCTCGTAAATCTGAAGCAGATAAGCGCGCCGTGAGCGCGCCCTAGGATCTGCGCTCCGAAAGCAGGTCAACCAGCCGAAGAAGCAGGGCGTCGGGAAGCGGTGCGGCACCGTCGACATAAAGCTTCAACGCTCGTTGAGTCACGCCGAGCTTTTTCGCGAGCTGTTCTACGCCGCCAAGCCGTGTCGCCGCCTGCTCGAGCAACCGTCGCCTCGCTTCCGGCGTGGACATGGCAACCCCCGAAGCACGGCAGTCTGCTCGTGCGAGCCCTCGTCCGCCATCGGGGGGAACCTTAGTCGGTAATGCGCTTTCGGCTGGCTGATCTCAGGGAGACCCGCGCCGATTCATGATTGCCTGGAGAGAGCTCAGAACGAAGTCGAATAGGTTTACTCCGGCGCAGCGGTTAAATTCATCGGGCAAGCTTCTTCAACTTTAGGGGAGGATCGACGATGTTGAAGCATTCAATCAGCTGTGGTGTGTTTTGTGCCCTGACCGCAGGCACTGCGATGGGGCAGACTGTCGATATTCTGCAGAGGTCGGCCAAGGACCTGGCGGGCACTGACTGGGCGGGCACTTTCATGCGTCTGTGCCTACCGGGGGCCACGGCGGCCACTCGTGTCGTGCCGACAGTCAATCCCGCCACCTTTCCCACCACAACTCTGCCTACGCCGCCGGGCGGTACGCCGCCAAAGCCGAACTGGTATTCCCCGCCGGCGAAGATCGGCGACAACCTCTACTTCCTCGGCACGAGGAATCACAACACCTACGCGCTGGTCGCCAATACGGGCGAGATCATCCTCATCGACGGCAACTTCGACTACGCGACCGAGGCTGAGATCCACGAGGGCCTGCGAGCCCTGGGCCTCAACCCGTTCAAGGTTCGCTATGCCATCTATGCGCATGCCCATGGCGACCATGATGGCGGCGCGCATCTGACCGAGGCGGCCATCCCGGGCGTCACCATCGTCTATGGCGAAGGCGACTGGCCGGGCGTGCTGGCCCGCACCGGCCCGCATGCGACCCGATTCGGGCCGCAGAATGACGGCACCGACGGCCGCGTGATTACGGTCGGCGACGTATCCGTGAAGATCGTCACCATGCCCGGCCACACTCCCGGCACGCTGTCGTTCCTGTTCGAGTTCAAGGACAAGGGCCAGCCGATCCGCGTCGCCTATCCCGGCGGCACCGCGATCTCGTTCACGAACCCGGATCCCGCCGTCTACGACCAGTACATCGCTTCGGCCAGGAAGTTCGCCCAGGCGGCAGCGGCTTACGGGGCCAACGCGCTGATGTCGAATCACACCGAGTTCGACAACGCGTACTTCAAGTCGCATACCGCGCTCGCCCTTCGCGCCTTGCACGGCGACGACAACCGGCACAGCAATCAGTTTTACGACCATGGACGTGCCGAGAAGACGGACAGCATTCGGCAGGACGTGCCCAATCCGTATTACATCGGCCAACGGCGGGTGATGAACTACATGGGTGTGGTCGAGCTCTGCGCCATGGCAGCCAAGCTGCGGGCGACGGGCGGACTGTAGCTCAGCGCCTGAGATGCTCTCACCGGGGGCGGCGATCCGCCGCCCCCCGGTTTTCGCGCAGGCGCCTTTTGGCTTGCTGATCTCAGGGCCACGCGCCAAACCGACCTAAACTTTCCACCGTGACGCGCTCACGGATAGGGATTGACCTCGGCGGCACCAAGATAGAAGCGCTGGCGCTGGATGCGACCGGGCGCGAGGTCTTTCGTAAGCGCATCCCCACGCCTCGCGGCGACTACGGGGCGACGATTTCCGCGGTGCAGTCCCTGGTGCGCGAGATCGGGGAGGGCAGCGTCGGCATCGGGATTCCGGGAGCCGAGTCGCGCGCCACCGGGCTGATCAAGAACGCCAACTCGACCTGGCTCATCGGCAAGCCGCTGGCGAAGGACCTCGAAGCGGCGCTCGGCCGCCCCGTCAGGCTGGAGAACGACGCGAATTGCTTTGCGCTGTCGGAAGCGACCGATGGGGCGGGAAAGGGCGCGCCGGTGGTGTTCGGCGTGATCCTCGGCACCGGGGTTGGCGGTGGCATCGTGGTGGACGGGAAGGTCATCCGCGGCGCGAACGCCATTGCCGGTGAGTGGGGACATAACGCCTTGCCGCAGCCCGTCAATCAGGATTTTCCTTTACCCCCTTGCTATTGCGGCCGCGCCGGTTGTATCGAGAGCTATCTGTCAGGTCCGGGACTTTCGCGCGACCATGAGCGGGTAACCGGGGAGCGGCTCGCGCCGGAGCAGGTGGTTTTGCATGAGAAAACAATGGCGCGTTACGAGGAGCGCCTGGCGCGCGCACTGGCCTCGGTCATCAATGTGCTCGATCCGGAGGTAATCGTGCTGGGCGGTGGAATGTCGAACGTGGCGCGCCTGTACACTCAAGTGCCGCGCTTGTGGGGGCGGCATGTATTCTCGGACCAAGTGGCGACCAGACTGGTGCCGCCGGTGCACGGGGACTCGAGCGGGGTACGGGGTGCGGCCTGGCTTTGGAATGACTAAAGGGAGGAGGACCATGAGAAAGATTCTGCTGGTGCTCGGTGCACTCGCGTCCACGGCGGCATTCGCCGGACCCGAGAAGATCAAGTTTCCGTCCGATTACCTGAAGGGCGTGCTCTACCAGACGCTCGACCGGCCGGACAGCAAGCAATACCGCGAGCTCTATGCTCCGGCCGAGGCGGTCGAGGCGGTGCGCAAAGGCAGGCCGATCCCCGACGGCACGGTGCTGACGCTCGTGCAATGGAGCGTGCACCAGGACGCCAGCGGCAATCCGCTCAAGGACGCCAACGGCCGCTTCATGAAAAACCAGATCCTCGCCCACACGGTGATGGAAAAGCGCAAAGGCTTCGGCGCCGACTATCCGGCCGACTGGCCGCGCAACGGCGACTGGGAATACGCCGTATTCACGCCGGACGGCCTGCCGAACGCGAAGGCCAACGCCAACAACAAAGCGTGCTTCACCTGCCATCTGCCGCACGAGAAGCAGGATTTCGTCATCTCGCTCGCCAAGCTGAACAACACATTCCCCGGCGCGCAGACGCTCGTTAAGGGGCAAAAGGGAGATGTGAACATCGCCTCATTTGCTTTCCTGCCGGCGAAGATCAGTGCGATGGCTGGCAAAGCGCTCACCTTCTTCAACAGCGACGACACCCCGCACCAGATCACGGTCGCTGGCGGGCCGAGGACCGAAGTCTTCCTGCGCGGGCAGAAGGCCGCGCTGACCATCGACAAGCCCGGCGAGTACAACTACATCTGCGGGCTGCACCCGAGCATGAAGGGCGTGATCGAGGTCAAGTAAATCGAAGTTCGGGGACGGAGCACTAACTCCACGGCTGGCGCAGCTTTCGGAGTTAGTGCTCCGTCCCCGAACTTCTCTCCGTCCCGGAATTCTTGCCGAAGATGATGCGCGCGTAGCGCTGGTAGGTGAGGTAAGCCCAGCCCCAGTCGATCATCACGATCAGGCGGTTGCGGAAGTTGATGAGGAAGTAGATGTGGGCGACCAGCCAGACCAGCCAGGCCGGGAAGCCCGAGAGCTTGACCTTGCCCAGCATCGCCACCGCGGCGTTCCGGCCGATGGTGGCGAGCTGGCCGTAGTCGCGGTAGTGGAAGGGCTTGCGGGGTTCGCCCTTCATCTCCCCGATGATGTTCCTTGCGGCGTGCCGCCCCATCTGCTTCGCCGCGGGCGCGATGCCCGGCACGCCGTCGATCGAGGCGAGGTCGCCGGCGACGTAGATCTCCGGATGGCCGGGCACCGTAAGGTCGGGCGCGACGCGCACCCGCCCGGCGCGATCGAGCGCAGCCCCCAGGCTCTTGCCTAGCGGCGACGCGGCAACCCCGGCGGCCCAGACCACGGTTCTGGAGGCGAGCCGTTCCGTTCCCAGCGAGACGCCGTCCGCGTCCACGCCGGTCACCATGCGGCCCACCCAGACGGTTACGCCAAGGCGCTCGAGCTGGTGCTGCGCCTTGAGCGACAGGTCCGGCGTATAGGCCTGCAGCACGCGATCGGTGCCCTCCACCAGCACCACGCGCGCATTGTGCGGATCGAAATGGCGGAATTCGCCGTGCAGCGTATGGCGCGCGATCTCGGCGAAGGTGCCGGCGAGCTCGACGCCGGTGGGACCGCCGCCGACCACCACGAAGGTGAGCCAGGCCGCGCGCCGCGCGGCGTCGGACTCGCGCTCGGCGCGCTCGAAGGCGATGAGCACGCGGCGGCGGATCTCGAGCGCATCGTCCAGGGTCTTCAGGCCGGGCGCGAACGGCGCCCACTCGTCATGGCCGAAATAGCTGTGCGTCGTCCCGGTGGCGACGATGAGCTTGTCGTACGGAATGCGGCTGCCATCCTCGAGGACTGCGGACTTGCTATTGATATCGATGGCTCTTGCTTCACCCAGCAGCACCGTCACGTTGCGCTGTCCGGCGAGGATGTGCCGGATCGGCCCGGCGACCGACGGCGCCGAAAGCCCTGCCGTGGCGACCTGGTAGAGGAGCGGGGTGAAGAGGTGGTGGTTGGTGCGGTCCAGGACCGTCACTTCGACGGGCGCCTTGCGCAGCGCCTGTGCCGCCCACAAGCCGGCGAAGCCGCAGCCGAGGATCAGGACCCGGGGATTCATGTCTCGTATCATGCCCTAATGGAAATCAGGCCCGGCGCGAGCGGGACGGCCGAGCTGGTGGTGGGCGAAGAGCACACCGCGCCGAGCATCGGCAGCGGCAAGGTGCGCGTGCTCGCCACGCCGGTGATGATCAACCTGATCGAAGCCGCGGCGCTAAAAGCAATCGAGCACCTTCTCGAGGCGGGCACCCAGAGCCTCGGTATTCACCTCGATGTGCACCACGTCGCCGCTACACCGGTGGGCATGAAGGTCATCGCTTCCGCCGTGGTGACGCGCGTGGAGGGCAGGACGGTTTTCTTCAAGGTTGAAGCAAGAGACCAGAAAGATCTCATCGGCCACGGCACGCACGAGCGCGTGGTGGTCAACGTCGCGAAGTTCGACGCCCGGGTGCAGAAAAAGCTAGGCGGTGGAGCGTAGGCCGGCGAGCAGCCGGTCCATGGTGCGTTCCACTTCGGCGCGGGCTTTGTCCGGATCTGCGGAGGTCGCAATCACGCGCGCGCCGGTCGTAAGCGCACCGAGGATGACCTGCGCCAGCGTCTCCGCCGGTTCGCTGAGCGCGCCGGCTGCGCGCTTCGCTTCCTCCAAGCAGCGCGCAAAGGCGGCGACTTCGTATTTCTGCTCGAGGTTGCACCAGGTCTTCCAGCCAAGCACCACCGGCGCTTCCAGCACCAGCATGCGGGCGAAAGCCGGGTCCCGGCACGAGTCGAGGTAAGCGCGGCACATGGCATGGAGCCGGTCCCATGGCTTGCGCCCGGCGCCGGCCGCTTCCAGCTTCTCGACCAGTTCCTGTTCCACGTCCTCGACCACCGCGTGGTAGAGCTCTTTCTTGTTGGCGAAGTGGTGGTAGAGCGCGCCCTTGGTGACGCGCGCGCTTTCCACCAATTCCTCGGTATTGACGCCCGTATAGCCCTTTTTCGTGAACAGCTTGCGTGCCTGGCGGCGCAGGGTCTTCGCGGTCGCCGCGCCCTGCGCCGCGCGCGCGTCCTTTGCTTCTTCCTCCGCTTGGCCGTTGACTTCCATACCGCCGGTATGCTATTTACATACCCGCGGTATGTCAAAACGGAGAGGAGAGAGGCCATGCCGAAATACGTGATCGAGCGGGAACTGCCGGGCGCGGGCAAGCTGAGCCGGGAGCAGCTGCAGCAGGTGGCACAGAAGTCCAATGGGGTGATTCAGACCCTTGGCGGGCACAAGATCCAGTGGGTGGAGACCTACGTGACGGACGACAAGTTGTACTGCGTCTACAACGCGGCCTCGCCCAAGATCATCGAGGAGCACGCGAAGTGCGGCGGCTTCCCCGCCAACCGCATTACGCAGGTACGCAACATCATGGACCCGACGACCGCCGAGGCTTAGGGATGCACCAGTAGCACGAGGAAGAACACGGCCAGCCCGGCGGCTGGCCGTATCCAGCCGATCTCGCGCCAGCGGATGCGATTGCGGCCCTGGGCGATGGCGACGAACGGCAGGTTCGAGCTCACGGCGGCGAAGCGCGGCCAGTCCGGATTGGATTTCTTCCGCGCATCCATCAGCAAGCTGCCGATCGCCGCGAGCGCGAGCAGGCTTCCGAAGAACACCAGCGACTTGAGATCGCCGCGGGCCATGATATGCGCCGCCGCCCACAGCATGATTCCCCACATGATCGGGTGGCGCGTGATGCGGATCATGCCGCGCGCCGGATCCTCGCTCTTCAGCAGCTTCTCGGCGCCGACCATCGTCGGATTACGGCCGTAGCCGCAAGCGAGCAGGACGAAAGCAATGGGCATGAGGACGTACGCGGCCTCTCGCCAGGGAGTCCACAACAGCTCACGTGGTGCGTTCCCGTACGCCCAGCCCATCCACACCAGCGTGATTAGAGCGATGAGCGAATACGCACCGCGGTAAGGCCATTCGCCGATGCGGCTGACGATCACCGGGCGCAGCGGCGTGCTGGTGATGAAGTGCGTCGCGAGGAAGACGATCGTCGCCGCGACGAGCGTGGTCATGCCAAAGCCTTGTTCACGATTTCGGCGACGTCCCTGGACAGGCCCTTGGCGTCGCGGATGCGCTCGAGCGCTGCTTGCGCTTTCGCCTGCCGGCCGGCGTCGAACTTGCGCCAGCGGTCGAAGGCGCGCGCCATGCGCGCCGCGACCTGCGGGTTGAGGGCGTTGAGCGTGATCACCTGGTCGGCGAGGAATTCGTAGCCGCCGCCGTCCGCGGCGTGGAAGCGCACGTGGTTGGCGGCGAAGGTGCGGATCAGCGCGTACACCTTGTTCGGCACTTTGATGTCGAACGCCGGGTGCTTCAGCAGCTGCCTTACCATATTCAATGTACTGGAAAGCCGTGAACCGGCTTGCACCGCGAGCCATTTGTCGACGACCAGGGGCTCGTCCTTCCAGCGCTCGTAGAACGCGTCGAGTGCGCGCTGGCGCTCGGGGGTGTCGAAGTTCGCGAGCGTGGAGAGCGCGGCCATCGAGTCGGTCATGTTGTCCGCGTTGCGGAACTGCTCGTAGGCGAGGCCGGTCAGGCCGAGCTCGGCGAGGTAGCCCAGGCTCAGGTTGCGCAGCGCGCGCCTGCCCATCGAGCGGGCATCCGGGGAATAAGAACCGGTGGTGAGATTCTCCCGGTACGCGGAAACAAATTCCTCCTTCAAACGCGCAGCCAACGCGCGCCGCAGCGTGCTGCGCGATTCGTGCAGCCGCTCCGGGTCCACCACTTCCATCTGCTCGGCGAGGAAGGTTTCCGCCGGCAGGGCGAGCGCCTCGGCGACGAATGCCGGATCGCCATCGCCCATCACGTTGTTCGCGGCGTCGAGGAAGGCCTGCGACGGGATGCCGCCCTTCTCGAGGATGATCGTGCACGCGAGCCGCTGTCCCGCCTCCCAGCGGTTGAAAGGGTCGTCGTCGTTCGCCATCAGGCCGAGCAGCTCGGCCTCCTCGTAGGGATAGTTCAGGATTACGGGCGCCGAGAAGCCGCGCAGCAGCGACGGAGCGGGCGTCGACGCGTTCTCGAAGGTGAAGGTCTGCTCGCGCTCCTTGAGGGACAGGACCTCCTCGTGCTCGCCGATCTTCACCGTGAAGGGAATGTGGAACGGCGGGTTCATCGACTGCTTCACGTGCAGGAAGAAGTTGCCGTTCTTGTGCTTGCCGACGCAGTCGAGCACCGGCGTGCCGGCAACGTCGTACCAGCGCCTGAACTGGGTGAGGTCGATGCCCGAAGCGTCCTGCATCGCCTGCACGAAATCGTCGCAGGTCACCGCCTGGCCGTCGTGGCGCTGGAAGTAGAGCTGCATGCCGGCCTGGAACTTCTCCTCGCCGAGCAGCGTATGCTGCATGCGTACCACTTCCGCGCCTTTCTCGTACACCGTCATGGTGTAGAAGTTGCGGATCTCCTGGTACGACTGCGGGCGCACCGGGTGCTTCATCGGCCCGGCGTCCTCCGGGAACTGGTTGGCGCGCAGCGAGCGCACTTCCTGGATGCGCGTCACGGCGCGCGAATAGGTGTCGGCACCGTATTCCTGGTCGCGGAACACCGTCAGCCCTTCCTTCAGGGAAAGCTGGAACCAGTCGCGGCAGGTGACACGGTTGCCGGTCCAGTTGTGGAAGTACTCGTGCGCTACCACGCGGTCGATGTTCAGGTAATCGACGTCGGTGGCGGTGTCCGCGCGCGCCAGCACGTAGCGCGTGTTGAAGATGTTGAGGCCCTTGTTCTCCATCGCGCCGGAGTTGAAGTCGCCCACCGCGACAATCTTGTATTCGTCGAGATCGAGCTTCAGGCCGAAGCGCTTCTCGTCCCACGCGATCGCGCGCTTGAGGCAGTCCATCGCCCAGCCCGCCTGGTCGAGCTTGCCCGGCTCGACGTAGATGTAGAGGTTCTGGTCCCGCAGCACCTCCAGGTTGGCCGCGACCAGCGCGAACAGATACGAAGGCTTCGGAAACGGGTCTTCGAAGCGCGCCCATCCCGGACCCGAGGCCACCAGATTGCCGTTCGATAGCAAGACCGGATAGTTGGCGCGCACCGTGGTGGTGTAGCGCGCCATGACGTCCGGACGGTCAATGAACCAGGTGATGCGCCGGAAACCCTGCGCTTCACACTGGGTGACGAAGCCGTGCCGGGTCGCGTACAGGCCTTCGAGCTTGGTGTTCTTCTGCGGGCAGATCCGGCTGACGGTTTCCAGCGTGAACGCGTCGGGGACCTGGGGGAGGGTGAGGCTCTCTTCCGCTACGGTGTGCTCAACGGGCTTCCCGTTCACGGCGACCGAGACCAGCTCGAGCTCATCGCCGTCCAGGACCAAGGGAGCAGAAGCGGGAGCAGCAGCGGGCCCGGCAGGGTTTCGCCGTATTTCCAGCCTGGCGCGAACCAGCGCGTGGTCGTCGCGGATGGTGACGTCCAGGTCGACTGTGTCGACCTGGAACGCCGGCGGGGTGTAATCCTTGAGGTGGACTGCTTTGGCTTGGGGTTCTCTCACCCCCCGATTTTACTGGGCTGCTGCGCGCGCCCGTGTGGTCTTGGCGCGTTTACGGCCTGTTCCGGCGCGGACGCGGCGAGTCCGGCGCGGCTCATTGCTCTCGGTGCCGAAGATGTACCAGAGCACGCCGCCGACGATCGCCGCGGCGAGGATGATTCCCGCCGCCGCGGAGGTGCGCGGATGCTCGAGCGCCATGTGGTAGGCGTGCTGCGCGCCGCGGCGGGCGGTTTCGCTCGCCATGCGCGCGGTTTCGCGGGCGGTTTCGCCGGCGTAGCGCAGGCGCTGCGGCACCTGATAGCGCTCGGACGCCTCGTTGAGTTGATCGGCTACATCTCTGGTCACTTGCGCGAATCTCATGGTGGTTGCCTCCTGGGATGAAACTCGAGCAGCAATGCGCGTGCCAGCGCGGTGGCCGGCATGGTGCAGCGCCGCGGCTGCACGCCCCATGGCGGTGCCGATTGCGTTTGCGCTCCATTGATTCCTAAGGGAAATCCTCGTGGCATAGGCCTTGCGAACCATGGCGCAGATGCGTGTGCTCGTGGTCGATGAATCGGCAGAGCGGGCCGAGGTGCTGCGTGCAGCTTTGCTGCTTGCGGGCTACGAAGTCACTGCATCGCTTACATCGCCGCTCACACTTTTGAAGACCATCGAGCGGCTCGAACCGGAGGTGATCGTCATCGACACCGACTCGCCGAGCCGCGATGTGCTCGAGCACCTGGTCATGGTGAGCCGGCACACGCCGCGGCCGGTGGTGATGTTTGCCAGCGATGGCACGCCCGCGACCATCCGTGCCGCGACCCGCGCCGGCGTGTCCGCTTACGTGGTCGATGGCCTGGATCAAAATCGCATCAAGGCAATCGTCGACGTCGCGGTCGCCCGCTTCGAGGAACTGCAGGACCTGCGCGGCCAGCTCGCCGAGGCGAACTCGAAGCTCGCCGAGCGCAAGCTGATCGAGCGCGCCAAGGGACTGCTGATGAAGAGCCGCAGCCTCGACGAGGAAGCGGCCTACGCCGCGCTGCGAAGAACTGCGATGGATCGCAACCTGAAGCTGAGCGAAGTCGCGCAGCGCATCGTCGACGCTGCGGACCTTCTGAATTCGGGGTCAGGGTCGTAATTACGCGCGCACTTAATTGCGACCCTGACCCCGAATTCCGCACCGCGGCGGTGCACGCCGTTCTGGAAATATCCTTGAAAATCAACGCGAGGCGGCTGGCATAGCACTTGCGAAGTAGGGCGTAACGGACGCAACGAAGCGTCCACACGAACAAAGGCGTTCGGAATCCGCGCGAGCGGCGTCCAACGCCTTTTTGTTTTCCAAAGGGGAAGCGATTTGAAGAAGCGCGATTTTCTGAAGGCCGCAGGCGCTACGAGCCTGATGAGCATGGTGCCGGACGCGGTGCGCAGCGGTGCTCGGGCGCAGGGCTCGGATGCGCCGGAGAAGAAGGAAGTGAAGATCGGCTTCATCCCGCTCACCGACTGCTCGTCGGTGGTGATGGCCTCGGTGATGGAGTTCGACAAGAAGTACGGCATCAAGATCGTCCCCTCGAAGGAAGCGTCCTGGGCGGCGGTGCGCGACAAGCTGGTGAACGGCGAGCTCGACGCCGCGCATGTGCTCTACGGCCTGATCTACGGCGTGCAGATGGGGATCGGCGGGCCGAAGAAGGACATGAACATCCTGATGAACCTGAACCACAACGGCCAGGCATTCACGCTCTCGCGCAAGTTGTATGAGAAGGGAGTGCGCGACGGCGAGACGTTGTCTGCACTGATCAGGAAGGAAAAAGGCGAGTACACGTTCGCCCAGACCTTCCCGACCGGCACGCACGCGATGTGGATCTACTACTGGCTCGCGGCGCACGGCATCCATCCGTTCCAGGACGTGAAGGCGATCGTGGTGCCGCCGCCGCAGATGGTGGCCAACATGCGCGTCGGCAACATGGACGGTTTCTGCGTCGGCGAACCGTGGAACTACCGCGCGATCATGGACAAGATCGGCTTCACTGCCAACACCACGCAGGAGCTGTGGAAGGACCACCCGGAGAAGACGCTCGGCTGCACCGCCGAATTCACCGCGAAGCATCCGAACACCGCGCGCGCGATGACCGCGGCGGTGATCGACGCCGGACGCTGGATCGATTCGTCGATCAGCAACAAGCAGAAGACTTCCGAAGTCGTCGCCGACAAGTCGTACGTGAACGCGGACAAGGACGTGATCACCGCGCGCATGCTCGGGCGCTACGACAACGGTATCGGCAAGGTCTGGGACGACCCGAACTCGATGAAGTTCTACAACGACGGCTACGTCACCTTCCCCTTTCTTAGCGACGGGATGTGGTTCATGAGCCAGCACCGGCGCTGGGGCCTGCTGAAGGAGGACCCCGACTATCTCGCGGTGGCGCAGAAGGTGAACCGCATCGACATCTACCAGCAGGCCGCGGCGCTCACCAAGACGCCAGTGCCGAAGGATTCGTTTCGCACCGCGAAGCTGATGGACGGCGTGGTGTGGGACGGCAAGGACGCGAAGAAGTACGCCGGCACCTTCAAGATCCGGGTGGCCTAGGTGCCCGCGATCGCCCTGCGAAAGGAGAATGCCGCAGCGCTTCCTCAAGCAAAGCCGCCGCCTCCTCCCGTGGCCATGGAGCGGTACGACACCGGTTACAAGCGTGCGGTTGCACCGCCATGGATGATCGAGGCCGTCGCCTGCGTTGCAGGGCTCGCGGTGTTCATCGCCGCCTGGGCGGCGATCGCCAAGTTCGGCGGCCGCATCCCCGATCCGGCCACGGTCGGCGCCGCGGCGGCGGAGATCTTCGCCGATCCGTTCTACAGCAAGGGGCCGAACGACCAGGGCATCGGCTGGAACGTGCTCTCGTCGCTGAAGCGCGTCGGCATCGGCTTCGGCCTCGCGGCGCTGGTCGGCATCCCGCTCGGCTTCATGATCGGGCGCTTCCGTTTTCTCTCGGGCATGGCGGCGCCGATCATCGCGCTGCTGAAGCCGGTCTCGCCGCTCGCCTGGCTGCCGATCGGGCTGCTGGTATTCAAGGCCGCCAACCCGGCGGCGATCTGGGTGATCTTCATCTGCAGCCTGTGGCCGATGATCGTCAACACCGCGGTCGGCGTGCGCCAGATCCCGCAGGACTACCTGAATGTGGCGCGCGTGCTGAACCTCTCCGAGTGGAAGGTGTTCACCAGAATCCTCTTTCCCGCGGTGCTGCCCTACATGATCACCGGCGTTCGCCTCTCGATCGGCGTGGCCTGGCTGGTGATCGTGGCCGCCGAGATGCTCACCGGCGGCGTCGGCATCGGCTTCTGGGTCTGGGACGAGTGGAACAACCTCAAGGTCGAGCACATCATGATCGCGATCTTCACCATCGGCGTGGTCGGCCTGCTGCTCGAGCAGGCATTGATGCTCGCCGCGCGGCGCTTCAACTATGGATAAAAGGGGTCAGGACCCTTTTATCGAAAAAGGGGCCGGGAGTCCCATGGTCCTGACCCCATTTGCCCAAAAAGGGTCCTGACCCCTTTTCCATGCCCAATATG
>CBDDSB010000018.1:0-123939 GCA_965233195.1 uncultured bacterium
GCGCAGCCGCTAGCTGCGCCCTCCGGAACTGCCTCTCAAGCGGCGATCAAGCAGCGACTACACTTTGTTTGGCCCTACCGTGGACCGGGCTTGAGCCGCTCGGTCTCTCGGGCTGGGGCTGCTAACAGCGTGCTGGCCACCGACCTGCTCGGTGTAGAAGCTGCTCTACACAGGTAGGGATCATGCGACTTCCGCATGGATCTTTCCATCCTCCTGTAGTCACTTCGCCGTAGTCCGGTAGGACTATCGCTACATCAGACCTTGGCGGCCGCCTGCTCCTGGCGGGTCTTGTGGAGCACCGTCATCGCGGTGGCCACCATTCCGGCCACGTCGCCGGCATTAGCCGGAAGAATCAAGGTGTTGGAGGCTTTCGCAAGATGCGCGAAAGCGTCGACATATTGTTGCGCCACCTTGAGGTTTGCCGCGTCCATGCCGCCCTTGTCGCCGATCGCCTCGGCCACCGCCCGCACCGCGGCCGCGTTCGCCTCGGCAATCACGCGGATCGCCGTCGCATCGCCCTGCGCCTTGTTGATCGCGGCTTGCTTCTCGCCTTCGGACCTGAGGACCGCGGCCTGCTTCTCGCCGTCGGCAAGGTTGATCTCTTCCTGGCGTTGGCCCTCCGACTTCGCGATCAGCGCGCGCTTCTCACGTTCCGCGGTGATCTGGGCCTGCATGGCCCGCAAGATAGTCTCCGGGGGTGTAAGGCTCTTGATCTCGTAGCGGAGCACTTTGATGCCCCAGTTGCGCCCGGCCTCGTCGAGCGAATGCACGATCTGGCGGTTGATGTCGTCGCGCGACTCGAAGGTCTTGTCGAGCTCCATCTTGCCGATCTCGCTGCGTAGCGTGGTCTGGGCAAGCTGGCTGATCGCGGCGACGTAGTTCGACGACCCGTACGAGGCGAGCCGCGGGTCGGTGACCTGGTAGTAGAGGATGCCGTCGACCGTGAGCTGGGTGTTGTCCTTGGTAATGCAGATCTGCTCCGGAACGTCGAGCGGCACCTCCTTGAGCGAGTGCACATACGCGACACGATCGAGAAACGGGATGATGAGGTTCAGCCCGGGCTCGAGCGTTCCGTGGAAGCGGCCGAGGCGCTCGATCACCCACGCGCTCTGCTGTGGCACGATGCGCACGCCCTCGATCACGAAGGCGATCACCAGGCCGAGCAGCAGGATCCAGAACCAGTACTTGGCCAGAACCGGGACGAAGGACGCTGCCACGGCCGCGCCGATTGCAATCGCGAGCTTCCAGAACATTTCCTCTCCCTCTAGGCCTTAAGCCGGCCGATTCTTAGCTACGCGCAGCGTATTACCGTCGGTGTCCAGCACATAGAGCATAGCGCCCGGCTCGATCGCTTCCCGACCTTCAACGCGAGCCTCCCAGCTCGCCCCCCGGTACCGCACCCTTGCGAGGCGCGCGCCGACATCGAGCCAGCTCTCGAAGCTCGCCGGCATCCCGGCATCGATCGGCGCCATCTGCTGCGCGCGGTTCCTCGCCTTGTAAACGTGCACCCCGTAGCAGCCGATCGCGCTGATAGCGACAGCCACGATGGCCTGTCCGGAGAACTCGAGCCCGAGCCATGCCGCAAGCGCCGCCCCGAAGGCCGCGATGCCGAGCATAAGCAGGTAGAACGTGCCGGTGAGGAGCTCCACGATGACCAGCACCAGCCCGATCACCGCCCAGACGACCGCGTGGTCCATGGCGCCCGTCACGCAAGGTCGGCGAGCAAGGCCGCGCGCTGCTGCGGCGAGGGCTCGACCGAGACGCGATACTCGGGATGGTCGACGCCGATGGTGAGGCGCGCCCCGCGCCGCAGCGCTTCGCGCGCCCCTGGCGGCACCTCGAAACGCACGAAGTGCACCGCCGCGGTCTTTTCCTCGGTTTCGCGCTCGAGGTCCTCGTCGGCGATGGCGTAGATGCGCTCGCCGCCCTCGACCTGGACCCAGGTCCGGCGCTCGATGCCTTTCAGGCGCGCGAGCATGCGCCGGCGCTCCTCGACATCGGGATACTCGATGAACATGGTCGCTTTCCAGTTGCCGCCGTCGGGCAGCAGCGGGTTGTAAGCGTCGAGCTCGCCCTGGATTCCGGCGTCCTCGAAGATGCGCTCGATGCGCAGCATTTCCTGGATCTGGTAGCGGATCAGCAGCTCGTCCTCGAACTGCAGCGTGACGTGGCCGCCGATGTGCAGCGTGCGCACCTTCTTGTGCTCCATCACCCTGGCGCGGAATGCCGTGCGCTCGCGGGCATAGGCCTCGAGCGACAGCAGCGAGTCCCTGGCGATCATGGCTGGCTAGTGGCCGGCTTCCGCCGCGGCGCCGCTGCGCCGGTCGGCGGCGAGATAGCGGTGCAGCTCGCTCAGCGCCTCGCGATAGACCTCGCGCTTGAAATCGATCACCAGGTCGAGCGGCACCCAGTACTCGTGCCAGCGCCAGGCATCGAATTCGGGATGCCCGCTCGCCCGCAGCTTGACGTCGCAATCGCGACCCACCATGCGCAGCAGGAACCAGATCTGCTTCTGGCCGCGGTAGCAGGCGCCCTTGGCCTCGCGCTGGCGGCGCGCCCACTTCTCCGGGACTTCGTAGCGCAGCCACTCGCGCGTGCGCCCGAGAATGCGCACGTGGGCGCGCTGCAGGCCGATCTCTTCCTCGAGCTCGCGGTACATCGCCTGCAGCGGGGTCTCGCCGCCCTTGATGCCGCCCTGGGGAAACTGCCAGGCGTGCTGGTGCACGCGCTTGCCCCAGAAGACTTCGTTCTTCTGGTTGGCCAGGATGATGCCGACGTTCGGCCGGTAGCCTTCCTTGTCGAGCACCGCAGCACGCCTCAAGTTAGAATCTCCGACGATTTTTCCACAGCCCACTGACAAAGACAACGCTAGTGGCGCTTCCATGAAAACATCAAAATTCTTCATTTCCACGCAGAAGGAAGTGCCGGCGGAGGCCGAAGTCGTCAGCCACCGGCTGATGCTGCGCGCCGGCATCATCCGCCGCGTCTCGGCCGGGATCTACACCTGGCTGCCGCTCGGCATGCGCGTGCTGCGCAAAGTGGAGGAAATCGTGCGCAGCGAGATGAACCGCGCCGGCGCGATGGAGCTGGTCATGCCGGTGGTGCAGCCGGCCGAGCTCTGGCAGGAATCGGGCCGCTGGCAGGCGTACGGCCCGGAACTGCTGCGCTTGAAAGACCGCCACGAGCGCGACTTCGTGATCCAGCCGACCTCGGAGGAGGTGATCACCGAGCTCGCGCGCGCCGAGCTGAAGAGCTACCGGCGCCTGCCGGTGCACTTCTACCAGATCCAGACCAAGTTCCGCGACGAGCGCCGGCCGCGCTTCGGCATCATGCGCGGGCGCGAGTTCGTGATGAAGGACGGCTATTCGTTCCACGCCGACTACGCCGACCTGCAGCGCGAGTACCGCAACATGCACGACACCTACACGCGCATCTTCACCCGGCTCGGCCTCAGGTTCCGCGACGTCGCTGCCGACACCGGCGCCATCGGCGGCACCGGCTCGCATGAATTCCACGTCCTCGCGGAGTCCGGCGAGGACGCGATCGCCTTCTGCCCGCAGTCTGGCTACGCCGCCAACGTGGAGCTCGCCGAGGGCATCGTTACCGGGAAGCGCGCAGATCCCGCGGAAGCCATGAAGAAAGTGGCCACGCCCGGGAAGGCCACGTGCGAGGACGTCGCGCAGCTGCTCAAGGTTGCCCTGCAGCGGACGGTGAAGTCGATCGCCGTGATGCAGGATGCGACTTTCCACCTGCTGCTGGTGCGCGGCGACCATGCCCTCAACGAAATCAAGACGCAGAAGGCCATCGGCGCGTTCCGCTTCGCTTCCGAAAAGGAAATCGTCGCCGCACTGCATTGCAAGCCGGGGTATATCGGCCCGGTGGGCATAAAGAACGTGAAAGTCCTGGCCGATCGCGCGGTCGCGGCGATGAGCGACTTCGTGTGCGGCGCCAACGAGGAAGGCTTCCACCTCACCGGCGTGAACTGGGGCCGCGACGTTCCCGAGCCGGCGGTCGCGGATATCCGCAACGTCGTGGCTGGCGATCCGAGCCCCGACGGCAAGGGCACGCTCGAGATCGCGCGCGGCATCGAGGTCGGGCACATCTTCCAGCTGCGCACCAAGTATTCCCAAGCGATGGGCGCCACCTTTCTCAACGAAGGCGGAGAAAGGAAGCCTTTCGAGATGGGCTGCTACGGCATCGGGGTCACGCGCATCGTCGCGGCGGCGATCGAGCAGAACCACGACGCGCGCGGCATCGTGTTCCCGGCGCCGATCGCGCCGTTCGAAGCCACCCTGGTGCCGATCGGCTACCACAAGAGCAACCAGGTGCGCGAGGCCGCCGACCGCCTGCACGCGCAGTTGCTGGAAGAAGGCATCGATGTGTTGATGGACGACCGCGACGAGCGGCCGGGCGTGCTGTTCGCCGACATGGAACTGATCGGCATTCCGCACCGCGTCGTGCTGTCCGACCGCGGGCTCGCCGCCGGCAACGCGGAGTACAAGGGACGCTGCGACGAGAAGCCCCAGGACCTGCCGCTCGCCGGCGTGGTGGCGTTCCTGAAGGAGCGGCTCGCCGCTCGATGAGGGTCCCGCTTCTCTCCCTCCTTCTCCTCCTCGCCTGGCCGATCGCGGCTCTCGGAGGGGCGCAGATCTACGAGCCCCTCGCCGACAGCGTGCGCGGGCGCCTGTCGCGCATGGTTGCCGACCGCGCGCCCGCGACCATGCACTTCCGTTCCGCGGCCGACGGCCAGCGCTGGCTCGCCGAGATGGACCAGCGCCTGGAAAGGCGCATCCCCGACCGCCAGCAGCGCCTCGAGCTGCTGCGCGCGGTGCAGTACGAGGCGACGCGCGCGCGCCTCGACCCCCAGCTGGTTCTCGGCGTGATCGAAGTGGAGAGCGCCTTCCGCAAGTACGCGGTGTCGCGCGCCGGCGCGCGCGGGTATATGCAGGTAATGCCGTTCTGGGTGAACCTCATCGGGCAACCGGGCCATAATCTGTTCCACTTGCGGACCAACCTCGCCTACGGCTGCGCCATCCTGCGGCACTACCTCGACATCGAGAAGGGCGATTATTTCCGCGCGCTGGGCCGCTACAACGGCAGCCTCGGCAAGGCGGAATATCCGAACCTGGTGCTTTCCGCCTGGCGCGGGCGCTGGAAGTACGACGGGCCGACCGCATGAGGAGGCGCTGACGTGATTGCCGCCCTCCTCGAGCGCCATCCGCGCTTCGCCAACTGGCTCTATGGCTTCACCCCGCCCGAGCGCGGCACCGTGGTGCTGGTCCACCGGCGGGTGTACATCGTGCCCGCGCGCCTGGGCTGGATCTTCGCCGGCGTGCTGGCCGTGCTGCTCGTCGGCTCGATCAACTACGCGCTCTCGCTCGGCTTCGCGCTCACCTTCCTGCTCGCGGGGCTCGGCGTCGCCGGCATGGTGCATACCGCGCGCAACCTCGCGCGCATCGCCATCAGCGCCGGGCGCGCCGAGCCGGTGTTCGCCGGCGAGTCGGCGCAGTTTCGGCTCTACCTCGACGGCCGCGGCGCGTTCGATCGTCCCGCGATCCTCGCGCGCCACGTCGCCTCGGGCTCGCAACTCGTGGTGGACGTCCCGGCCGGCGGTATCGCCGAAGCGGTGCTCGCCGCGCCGGCGACGCGGCGCGGCTGGCTGCCGCTCGGCCGCGTGATGCTCGAGACCCGTTTCCCGCTGGGCCTGTTCCGCGCGTGGAGCTACATCGAGCCCGAGGCGCGCTGCCTGGTGTACCCGCGCCCGGAGCGCTCACCGCTGCCGCCCTTTACCGGCGAGGCAATGGCCGGCGCGATCCACGCGCCCACGCCCGGCAGCGACGACTTCGCCGGTCTGCGCGACTACCAGAGCTCGGACTCGCCGCGCCACATCGCCTGGAAAGCGGTGGCACGCAGAGACAAGCTGCTCACCAAGCAATTCGCGGGCGACGCCGCGGCCGAGCTGTGGCTCGACGCCCGGCTGCTTCCCCATAGTTTGACGTTGGAACAAATCTTGTCCCGGTTGGCTGGCTGGATCCTCGCCGCGGACCGCGCCGGCGCGCACTACGGCCTGCGCCTGCCCGGCGTGGAGATCGCGCCCGGGCGCGGCGACGCGCACCGCGCCGGTTGCCTGCACGCGCTTGCGCTCTACGGCGTGAAATGACGCCGCATCCCCTGGCGCCCGAGCTGCGCCAAGTCACCGCGCGCGACCTGACGTGGCTCATCGCCTCGCTGGTGCTGGTGATCGCGCCGCATGCGCTGCGCGCGCCGTGGTGGCTTACGCTGCTCACGCTACTCCTGTACAGCTGGCGCCTTTACTTCGTGCTCAACCGCGCGCCGCTTCCGTCGCGCTGGCTGGTGCTCGGCGTCGCGGCGGTAGCGATGCTCGGCGTGTGGCTGGAGTACCGCACGCTGTTCGGGCGCCAATCCGGCATCCTGCTGCTGATGCTGTTCTCGGGCCTGAAGCTGCTCGAGACGCGCAGCCACCGCGATGCCGCGGTCGCCGGGTTCCTCGGCTATTTCCTCATCATCACCAATTTCCTCTACACGCAAACGATTCCGATGGCCGCGCTCGCCTGCGTGGCGCTGGTCCTGATCACGACCACGCTCATCGGCTTCAGCGCGCCGCAGCGCGCGCTACGCGATAACGTGCGCACCGCCGGCCTGCTCCTCGCCCATGCGGCGCCCGCCGCGCTCGTTCTTTTCCTGCTGTTCCCGCGCGTGCAAGGCCCGCTGTGGGGCCTGCCGCAGGATGCGTATGCCGGCATGACCGGGCTGTCCGACACCATGAGCCCGGGCAACCTCGCGAGCCTCGCGCAATCCGACGCCATCGCCTTTCGCGCCGAATTCCAGGGTAGTTCGCCGCCCTCGGCGCTGCGTTACTGGCGCGGCCCGGTGCTGTGGAATTTCGACGGCCGCACCTGGACGCTCGGCCCGAACTACCTGGTCGACTTCACACCCCCGCGCGGCGGGCGCGCCACCTACCGCTACGAGGTGGTGATCGAGCCGCACAACCGCCACTGGCTGTTCGCGCTGGAGACCGCCGCCACGCTGCCGGAGAGTGCACGCATGAGCCACGACGGCCAGGTGATCTCCAACTCGCCGGTGCGCGCCCGCCTGCGCTACGACCTGGCCTCGGTCATCGCGCCCGAGCCGCCGGGGGGCGACAACGACGGCAACCTGCGTCGCGCGCTGCGCGTGCCGGCCGGATTCAACCCCCGCGCCACCGCGCTCGCCGCGCAGTGGCGCGCCGAGTCCGCGGGCGACGAGGCGGTGCTGGCGCGCGCCATCGAATTCCTGCGGCAGGGCCGCTACGCCTACACCCTGGAGCCCGCGCTGCTCGGCAGCCATTCGGTGGACGACTTCCTGTTCGTCACGCGCGAAGGGTTTTGCGAGCACTTCTCTTCGGCGTTCGTATTCCTGATGCGCGTCGCCGGCATCCCGTCGCGCGTGGTCACTGGCTACCAGGGCGGCGAGCTCAACCCGGTGGACAACATCATCACCGTGCGCCAGTCCGACGCGCACGCCTGGGCCGAAGTGTTCCTCGGCGCGCGCGGCTGGGTGCGCATCGACCCGACCGCGGCCGCGGTGCCGGGGCGGGTGGAGAACGGCCTTGCCCGTGCGGTGCCGCAAAGCGCGGCGCTGCCGCTGATGATGCGCCCGCAGCTCGAATGGCTGCGCGGCGTGCGCGATCGCTGGGAGGCGGTGGCCCACAAATGGAACGTGTGGGTCCTCGGCTACAACCCGGAACGGCAGCGCGAGCTGATGAGCCTGGCCGGCATCCGCGACGCCGACTGGCGCACCCTGACCGCGGCGCTCTTCAGCTTCCTCGGCGTGATGACGCTCCTCCTGCTCGCCTGGTCGCTGCGCCGGCTGGCGCGCCCCGACCCGGTGCAGCGCGCGTGGCGCGCTTTCTGCCAGAAGCTCGCCAAGCGCGGCGTCGAACGCGCGGCGCACGAGGGTCCGCGCGACTACGCCGCGCGCGCGGCGCGCGCCATCCCGGCCGCGCGCACCAGCATCCTGCGCATCGGCGCGCTGTACATCGGCTTGCGCTACGGCGCGCAGCCGAGCGCCGGCGGCGCCACGCGCCTGCGCAAGCTGGTGCGCGAGCTTTGATTCGCCTTTTCCTGCTGCTGCTGCTTTTCCCCGCCACGGCGTGGGCCTCCTATGCCGAGCGTCCCGAAGTACAGGCCTTCATGCGCGAGCTGGTGAAGCGCCACGGCTTCGTCGAGGCCGAGCTGAAGCGCGTGTTCCGGAAAGCGCAGCGCGCGCAACCCGTACTCGAGGCGATCAGTCGCCCGGCCGAGCGCGTACGGACGTGGGAGGAATACCGCACCGCCATGGTCACCGAGCGGCGCGTGAACGAGGGCCTGGAGTTCTGGAAGAAGTACCGCAATACGCTGGAGCGCGCCGAGAAGAAATACGGCGTGCCGCCGGAATACGTGGTGGCGATCATCGGCGTCGAGACCTTTTACGGCCGCAACACCGGCAACTGGCGCGTGGTCGATGCGCTCACCACGCTCGCTTTCGATTACCCGCCGCGTGCGAACTTCTTCCGCAACGAGCTCGAGCAGTACCTGCTGTTCACGCGCGCCGCCGGCGTGGATGCGTTCTCGGTAAAAGGCTCGTACGCCGGCGCCATCGGCCTGCCGCAATTCATGCCGAGCAGCACGCGGGCCTACGCCGTCGATTTCGACGGCAACGGGCGCATCGACCTGCAGAAAAGCCGCGTCGACTCCATCGGCAGCGTGGCGAATTTCCTCAAGGTCCACGGCTGGGAGCGCGATGCGGACGTGCTGATCGAAGCGCGCGTCGCCGGCGACGCCTGGCGGCCGTTCGCCGCAGGCCTGGAGCCGAAGCATTCGCTGCTGGCGTTGCGCGAAGCCGGGATCGAATTCGATTCGCCGCAGCCGGCCGGCGCACCGGTGGTGTTGATCGAGCTCGCCAGCGCCGAGCGGCCCAGCGACTTCCGCGTCGGGCTGCGCAATTTCTACGTCATCACGCGCTATAACCGCAGCGCGTTCTACGCCGCCGCGGTCGCCGACCTGGCGCGCGAGCTGCGGAAGAACTACGACTTCGGAAGGTAGAGCAGCGGGTCGACCGCGGCCGCGCCCTTGCGGATCTGGAAATGGAGTTTGGGGCGCTCGGCGTCGCTCGCGCCGAGCTCGGCGATCTTCTGGCCGCGCGTCACGCTCTGCTGCTCTTTCACCAGGATGTCCTTGTTGTGCGCGTAGACGGTGAGGTAGCCCTGGTCGTGGCGGATCACCACCAGCTTGCCCAGTCCCGGGATGCCGCTGCCCACGTAGGTCACGCGCCCGGCCGCCGCTGCGATCACCGGATCGCCGAGCTTGCCGTCGATGTCGATTCCCTTGCGGCGCGGCTCGGCGAAGCCGGCGAGCACCTTGCCCTTCGCCGGCCAGGCGAATTGCATCGGTTGCGCCTCCAGCAGCCGCGGCTCCTCGCGCGGCGCCGGTTTCTGCGGTTCTGCCGCGGGCTTCGATCCGGGCGCGCCGCCGAGCGGTCGCGATTCGATTTTTCCCGACCCCGCAGGCCCGGTGCCGATCTGCACCGCCTGCTGCGCAGGCGCCGTGACGCGCAGCACCTGACCGACGCTCAGCTTGGACGGATCGTCGAGCGAGTTCCACTGCGCGACTTCGCGGTAATCCGCGCCGTGCTCGAGCGCGATGCTGTAGAGCGTGTCGCCGCGCTTCACGGTGTAAAAGGCATCTGCGGTTGCCACCGGCGCCCCGCCGGTCGTCGGCGCTTTCGGCGCGGGCGGCTTTGCGGCCGGCGTAGTCACCCGCGTGGCGCGGCGGTCTTCCACCGGCGCGGGCCCGCGCGCCGGCGAGCAGCCCCAGGCGAGCGCGGCCAAGGTGGTGATGAGCAGGAAAACCCTCATGCCTTGCCCGCCGTCATGGGGACGAAGCGCACCGCATCGAGCACCGACTCGAGGAAGCCGCGGCCGTTGCGCTCGATCAGCACGAGGCGTTGCGTGCCTTTGGATTCGAGCGGTAATACCATGCGCCCACCGGGCGCGAGCTGGCGACGCAGGGCATCCGGCACTTCGCGCGGCGACGCTGCGAGGATGATCGAATCGAACGGCGCGGCCTTCTCCAGCCCGGCGTAGCCGTCGCCGTGCGCGAGGCGCAGGTTCTTCAGCCGCAGCCCAAGCAGGTTGGCGCGCGCGCGCTCGTGGAGGCCCTTGATGCGCTCGATGGAGTACACCTCGGGGAAGAGTTGCGCGAGCACCGCGGCCTGGTAGCCGCAGCCGGTGCCGATCTCGAGGATTTTTCCGGGCGATCTTCCGGCGAGCAGCGTTTGCGCCATCCTGGCCACCACATAAGGCTGGGAGATGGTCTGGCCGAAGCCGATCGGCAGCGCGGTGTCCTCGTACGCGCGGCTGGCGAGGGCCTCTTCGACGAACAGGTGCCGGGCCACCGACCCCATGGCCGCGAGCACACGCGCGTCGCCGATGCCCTGCTCGCGCAACCGCTCGACCATGCGTGCGCGCGTGCGCTGCGAGGTCATGCCGATGCCCGCGGTGTTTTTCAACGTTGCAGCCATTCCCGCGCGGTGGCGAGCTGGTTCTGGTGCGTGAGATCCATGCGTAGCGGCGTGACCGAGACGCGATGTGCCTCCACCGCGTGAAAGTCGGTACCCGGGCCGGCGTCCTGCGCGCCGCCGGCCGGACCGATCCAGAACGCGGTCTCGCCGCGCGGGGTCTGCAGCTTGACCACCGGCTCCGCCTTGTGCCGCTTGCCCAGGCGCGTGACCTCGATGCCGCGCACCTGCGCGGCTTCGACGTCGGGGATGTTGACGTTGAGCAGCACCGGCTCGCCGAACGGCGCGCGCCCCAGCCGGCCGACGATCTCGAGCGCGACGCCGATCGCGGTCTCGAAATGCTCGCCGGCCTTGCTGGTGAGCGAAAGGGCGACCGAGGGGATGCCCAGCAGGTAGCCTTCGGCGGCGGCGGCGACGGTGCCGGAATAAATCGTATCGTCGCCCATGTTGGCACCCAGGTTGACGCCGGACACGATGAGGTCGGGCGTGAAGTCGAGCAGGCCGGTGACGGCGATGTGCACGCAGTCGGTGGGCGTGCCGTTCACCGAGAAGTAGCCGTTCGGCGCCCGGCGAACGGTCAGCGGCCGGTCGAGGGTCAGCGAGTTGGAGGCGCCGGAGCGGTCGCGCTCCGGGGCAACGACGGTGACATCCCCCAACCGGCGCAGGGCCTCGGCAAGGAGTGTAATGCCCGGCGCGAAGTAGCCGTCGTCGTTGGAAACTAAGATTCTCACCCTCTTGGATTTGAACAGACCCGATGCCCGCTGTCTAACGGGCGTGCGCGTAGCAGCGGCCCTGCTGGCATTGCTTCTCGCGCAAGCCGTGGACGCGCAGGGCTTGCGCTACCGCCTCGAAGTCGAGGCGCCGCGCGAGCTCGCCGCCACGCTGCGCAAGGGCCTTAACCTCGCGCGCTGGCAGAATGACCCGCAGATGAACCCGGAGCAGCTGCGCCGGCTCGTCAAGGACGCGGAACGCGAGGCGCGCGAGGCCGCGGCGACCGAAGGCTACTTCTCGGCGCAGGTGGAAACGCGCGTCGACGAGACGCCGCCCGAATGGAAAGTCACGCTCAAGGTGGAGGCCGGCCTGCGCACCCGCGTCGCCCACGTGGAGATCCGCTTCAGCGGCCCCGCCACCCAGGACCGGGAGGCCCAGTACCGGTTCAAGGAGGTACGTGAGAACTGGCGCCTGCGCCGCGGGCAGCCGTTTCGCCAGCAGGACTGGGACGCCGCCAAGCGCCTCGCCGCGCGCGAGCTGGCAAGCTGGCGCTACGCCGCGGCACGCGTCGCCGACAGCCGCGCCGTGATCGATCCCGTGACGCGCGAGGCGCGTCTCGAGATCGAGCTGGCGAGCGGCCCGGCGTTCCGCTTCGGCCCGGTGCGCGTCACCGGTCTGAAGCGCTACCCGGACGCGGTGGCCGAGAACCTGAGCCCGATCAAGCCGGGCGCCACGTACGACCGAGACCTGGTGATCGCCTACCAGCGGCGCCTGCTGGAAAGCGGCTATTTCGCCAGCGTGCAGGCCGACATCGACACCCATCCGCTGCTCGCCGATGCCGCACCGCTGCGCGTGGCGGTGATCGAGGCCTCCTCGCAGGACATCGAGACCGGCGTGAGCTACACCACCGACGCCGGGCCGCGCGTCGAGCTGCGCTACAGCAACCAGGACATCTTCGACTCCGCGTGGCGCTTCAAGACCGGGCTGCGGGTGGACGAGAACACGCAGCAGGTGCAGTTCGATTTCGACTCTCCGCCCAGACCCGAGGCACGCTGGAACAGCATCTTCGCGCGCGCCCGGCAGCAGGACATCCAGAACGAGACCACCCGCGAGCTGGCGGTCGGCATGGCATTCAACCGCTACGTGCGCCTCGCGCCGACCGCGATCCTGGTCTCGGCGCACCTGGAGGAGCAGCGCGTGGCCGCCGACGTCACCGACAACCGGCACGCGCTCTACCTCGGCTATCGCCACGCGTTCCGCGAAACCGATGACCTGGTCCTGCCGCGCGAGGGTTTCCTCGGTTCGGTCGAGGTCGGCGGCGGCCTGCCGGGCCTATCTTCGCAGCGCTTCCTGCGGGTGTTCGCCAGCGCGTCGGTGCTGCTCGCCATCGGCCGCAGCGGCGATCTGCTGATGCGCGGCCAGGCCGGCGTCGTCGCGGCCGAGACGCGCGCGGGCATCCCCACCACGTTCCTGTTCCGGACCGGCGGCGACCAGACGGTGCGCGGCTATGCCTTCGAGAGCCTGGGCGTGCGCCAGGGCGACGCGATCGTCGGCGGCCGGCGCCTCGCCGTCGGCTCGGTCGAGTACACGCACTGGATCGGCGAATCCTGGGGCCTCGCGACTTTCGTCGACGCCGGCAACGCCTGGGACGAGGGCACGAGCTTCAATCCCGCGCTAGGCTACGGGCTCGGGGCACGCTTCCGCACGCCGATCGGGCCGATCCGCGCCGACCTCGCCTACGGTGAGGAGACCAGCGAATTCAGGATCCACTTTTCCGTCGGCTATACGTTCTGAGATGAAGTGGCTCTTCGCCGCCCTCGCCGTCCTCGGGACCATGCTGGTCGTCGCGCTGGCCGCGTTCGGCTGGCTGGTAGGCACCGAATCCGGACTGCATTGGGCCGCGGCGCAGGCAAGCAAAGAGCTCGCGTTCGATAACCTGCGCGGGCGGCTGGCGGGAGAAATGACCGCGGACCGGCTGGTCTACACCGCCGACGATCTGCGCATCCAGGCGGACCAAGTGAGTCTGCGCGCGCACTTGGCCGCGCTGCTCGGCGGCCGCCTGACGATCGAGCCGCTGCGGATCGCGTCGCTGCAGATCGATCTGTTGCCGAGCGAGACGCAGTCGGCGCCGAAGGCGCCCGAGCTGCCGCTGCGCCTTCATCTGGGCGACGCCCGCGTTGACGAAGTCATCGTGCGCCGCGGCGACGCCCGCTACGTGGTGCGCGAAGTGGTGATCGCGCAGGCCATCGTCGGCGAAAAGGTGGCGCTTTCCGCCTCGCTTTACTACCCCGACGAGCGCTTTCCGGCGCGCGGTGTGCTCGAGCTCGCCGGCACCCTCGAGCGCATCGAGGCCAAGGCGAGCGCGACGGTGGCGGGCGTGCCGGCTCAGGCGCACGCGGTCATCACTCCTTTCTTGCCGCAGAAGCTGGAGTCGGTCGAAGGCCAGGCCGGCCCGGTGGACCTCGCGCGCCTCGACGCCAGCCTGCCGCACACCGCGCTCAGCGCCTCGCTCAAGGCGGCGCCCACCGCCGGTGGAGCGTTTGCCGGCACGCTCTCGGCGAGCAATGGGGCCGCCGGCGCGCTCGACGCCGGCCGCGTGCCGGTGGTGCGGCTGGAGACGCGATTTCTCACCGACTTCACCTCGATGCGCCTGTCGCAGGCGCGCGCTGCGCTCCACGGCGGCGGCATGATGAGCGGCGACGCCGAGCTGCAGCCCTCCTCCGTCAATGCCAAGCTGGTGGCCTCCGCCGTCGATCTGCGCGCGATGCACACGCGGCTGCGCAAGACCGCGCTGAGCGGTCCGCTGCAACTGCGCATCGATGGCGAGCGGCAGTGGGCGCGCGGCAGCCTCACGCAGGAAGGCATCGGCCTCACCGCGGAGATCGTGCGCATTGGCGACGAGCTCCAGGTGCGCGAGCTGCGCGCGCTCGCCGAAGGCGGCGAGGTCAGCGGCACCGGCAAGGTACGCCTCGACGGCACCATGGCGTTCGACGCGCGGCTCCAGGTGCAGCGTTTCGATCCGGCGAAGATCGGTGACTATCCCGCGGGTTCCCTCTCGGGTGCAGTGATCGCGGCCGGCCGGCTCAATCCGCGCCAGATCGACTTGAAGTGGGATCTGCAGGACAGCACGCTCTACGAGCACACCTTCCGCAGCGCCGGCAGCGCGCGCATCACCGGTGAGCGCGTGACACAAGCCGACGCCGATCTGCGGCTGGGCGCCAACCGGCTGACGGCGCGCGGCGCTTATGGCCGGCCGGGAGACTCGCTTGCGTTCACGCTCGACGCGCCTCGCCTGGAGGAGTTCGCGCCGATCGGCGGGAGCCTGCGCGCCCAGGGAACGCTCACCGGCAGAATCGACAATCCACGCGTGGCATTCTCGGCGCAGGCGGAAACATTGCAGCTGCCTGGCGGCCTCGAGCTCCAGCACGTCACCGCCAAGGCGGCGGGCACGCTCGCCGCTCACGAGGCCGACATCACCGCGCGCGCCCCCGAGTTGTTGCTCGAGGTCGAGGCACGGCTACGCGGCGGCTGGA
This sequence comes from uncultured bacterium, assembly GCA_965233195.1. GTDB lineage: Bacteria > Pseudomonadota > Gammaproteobacteria > Burkholderiales > SG8-39 > SCGC-AG-212-J23. The sequence goes on from CBDDSB010000018.1 coordinate 14,802, forward strand.
TGGGCTCGCGCGGCTGGATCGGCGAGATCCTGGCGCTGCGCAACTCGGGCGAGCATCCGCTCGAGCTCACCGGCGCGCCCGCACCGCTGCGTATCGCCCCCGGTCGCGTAGAGCTCGGCCGGCTGGAGGCGAAGCTGGGTGAAGGCCGCTTGCTGATCCGCGATGCCGCCTGGTCGCCCGAGCGTCTCGCCTCGAGCGGAGAGGTCGCCGGACTGCCGGCGCAATGGCTCATCGTCGCCGCGAGCCTGGACGATCGGCTGAGCGCCACGCTGCTGATCGACGGCGATTGGAACTTGGGGAAAACCGACCAGATCGAAGGCGTGGTGCGGCTACGGCGTTCGGCCGGCGATCTGCGCCTTGCCGGACCGGACGGCGCGATCGATCTCGGGTTGCAGAGCGCCGCCCTGGAAGCGCGCTTCGCCGGCGGGCGCACCACCTCGAGCGCGGACATCGTCGCCCGCGTTGCCCGCATCGTCCTGCAGGGTGAGGTGATGCCGGCGCTCGCCGTGCAGGGCAAAGTCGAATTCGCGGAGCTGCGCACGCTTGCGCGTCCGTTCCTGGACGACGCGGCACGCGTGGACGGCCGCCTCAGCGCCACGCTGCGCGCCACCGGTACGCTGAAGGAGCCGGTGATCCATGGCACGCTGAGCGGAGAAGCCTTGAGCTTCGAGCTGCCCACGTACGGCATCGCGCTCAAGGACGGCACCCTCGCCGCGGTGCTCGAGGGGGATCGGCTGCGGCTCGAGTCCCTGGTGGTGCGCGCAGGCGAAGGCCGCTTCACCGCGAGCGGCACGCTGCCCCTGGGCCGGACGGGCACGGCGCAGATCAGCTGGCGCGCGGAAAAGCTCGGCATCCTCGATCGCCCGGACATGCGCCTGGTGACGTCAGGCGACGGCGAGCTCACGTATGACGGCGAGCGCGCCTCGCTCAAGGGCGAGCTGCGCGCCGACCGTGGGCACTTCGAATTCCAGCGTGATCGCCTGCCAACGCTCGGCGATGACGTAGTCGTGCTCGGGCAGGACCGGCCACCGCCCAAGGCCAAGATGAAGCTTCCGCTGGCGCTCGACTTGCGCCTCGACCTCGGCAGCGACCTGGTGGTGCGCGCCTATGGCCTCGACGGGAAGGTCGCGGGGCTGGTCGACCTCTCCACCACGAAGGACGGCGAGCTGCGCGCCCACGGACGCCTGCACGCGGTCAACGCCACTTTCCTCGCTTATGGTCAAACGCTGCAGGTCGATCCCGGCGTGGTGATCTTCGACGGCCCGATCGACAATCCCTCGCTGCAAATCACGGCGTGGCGCCGCAACCAGGCGGTGGAAGCCGGAGTGCAAGTGAGCGGCACGGTGCGCACCCCTAACGTGCAGCTCGTGTCGCAGCCACCGGTGCCCGAAGGCGAGCGGCTGTCCTGGCTGGTGCTCGGCCGGGCGCCGAGCGGCGCGACCCAGGCCGACCTCGGGTTGCTGCAGGCGGCGGCCGGCGCACTGCTTGCCGGCGGCGACTCGGTGCCGCTCGATCGCCGCATCGCGCGTCGCTTCGGCCTGGACGAGATCGCGTTGCGCGGGAGCGGCGAGCTTACGGACCGGGTCGTCGCAGTCGGCAAGCGGCTGTCGGACCGGGTCTACATCAGCTACGAGCAGGGAATCGGCGCGGTGGCCAGCAACCTGATCAAGCTCGATTACGCGCTCGGCCGGCGCTGGACGCTGCGCGCCGAAACCGGCACCTCGAGCGGCGGCGGCCTGTTCTACCGCTATTCCTGGGACTGAAAACTCGCTACTTCTTCAACAGCGAGCGCAGCATCCACGCGTTCTTCTCGTGCACCTGCATGCGCTGCGTAAGCAGGTCGAGCGTCGGCTGGTCGTCAGCGCCCTCGGCGAGCGGCAGCACCTCCCGCGCGGTCTTCACGATGGCCTCCTGCCCGTCGATCAGCAGTTTCACCATCTGCTCGGCTTTCGGAACGCCGGGCGTCTCTTTCAGGCGCGCGAGCTTCAGGTACTCGGCGTAGGTGCCCGGCGCGTAACGGCCGAGCGAGCGGATGCGCTCGGCGACCAGGTCGATGGCGTTCCAGGTCTCGGTGTACTGCTCCATGAACATCTGGTGCAGCGTCTGGAACATCGGACCTTCGACGTTCCAGTGGAAGTTATGCGTCTTCAGGTAGACGACATAGGTGTCCGCAAGCAGGCGCGACAACCCATTGGCAATCGCGGCGCGGTCTTTCGGGGAGATTCCGGTGTCCATCGAGGCATCGTAGGCGGCGCGTTGCGGCCGAGCCAATGGTATTTGCCGATGCCGGGGTTTGGATAAAGCTATGGTCTCCGTGGCGAGATTTGAACTCGCGACCCCGTCCACCCCAAGGACGTGCGCTACCAGGCTGCGCTACACGGAGATCGGGACAATGAGGCCGGAATTTTACCCCTGCAACTGGTCGAGAACGGCGCGCAACTCGCGCTTGATCGCGGCTACGTCGACGCCGACCTGGGGAAGGCGGCCTTCGCGCGCAAGCGGTTCAGCTTTTTCTTCAGGTTCAATGCGGCCATTGTCACCCCCGCGGGCACTGTCAAGGCGATTGCGCGCCCCGCTGATGGTGAAGCCTTCCTCGTACAGCAGCTCACGGATCCGCCGGATGAGCAGCACTTCGTGATGCTGGTAGTAGCGGCGATTGCCGCGCCGCTTCACCGGCTTAAGCTGGGTGAATTCCTGCTCCCAGTAGCGCAGCACGTGCGGCTTCACCCCGCAAAGCTCGCTTACCTCACCGATGGTGAAGTAGCGCTTCGCCGGGATCGGCGGCAGGTCAGCTTTCTTGCGGCTTGGCTCCATGACGCGCCTTCTCCACCATCGCCTTCAGCTTCTGGCTGGCATGGAACGTCACGACCCGGCGGGCGCTGATGGGGATCTCCTCGCCGGTCTTCGGGTTGCGGCCCGGACGCTGCGGCTTGTCGCGCAGCTGGAAGTTGCCGAACCCCGAAAGCTTGACGCTTTCGCCGCGCTCCAAGGCGCCGCGAATCTCCTCGAAGAACGCCTCCACCATGTCCTTGGCCTCGCGCTTGTTCAGCCCGACCTTCTCGAATAGCAGGTCGGCCAGCTCGGCCTTCGTCAACGTCATCACGGGCTCCCTGATTCCCTTTTATGTTCGGAGACTTGCGGCAAATTTGCGCCTCAGCAGGGCGACCAGCGCATCGCGGGCAGCGTCTGCCTCCGCATCCGTAAGGGTTCGTTCAGTATCTTGCATAACTACCCGGAACGCAAGGCTTTTTAGGTTAGCCGGGACACCCGCACCGCGGAATACGCTGAGCACGCCGACGGAGCGCACAATCGCCGGTTTTTCGGCTCCGACGGCGTCCAAGACCGCTTGGAACGGGGTCTCCAGCGGGAAAAGCATCGAGATGTCCCGGACTACGATCGGCTGGTCCGAAGGCACCCCCGGCCGGGGCAAGGCCAGCCTTTGCAGCGGCTCGGCGTCCAGCTCGAAAAGCACCGGCGCCTGGGGCAGGCCGCACTTGTGCTGCCACTTTGGATGGAGCTCGCCGATCCATCCCGCCGCGGTGCCATCGACCAGCACGCGCGCCGAACGTCCCGGATGGAAAGCCGGATGGGGTTGCGCCTCGAAGCGCGCGCTAAGCGGCGCGATCAAGGCTTCCAGGTCGGCTTTGACGTCGAAGAAATCCACGGCGCGCGGCGCGGCTTCCCACTGCTCGCTCGCCGGCCCGTACGCCGCCGCGGCGATGCGCATCGGCTGGCGCAGGCCGCCCACCGACAGCGGGCCGTCGGGCGCCGCCGGATCGCGCAGGAAGACGCGGCCGACTTCAAAGACCCGGATGCGGGAGACTTTGCGAGCGTGGTTGTATTTGGTGTTGGAAATAAGGCCGCCAATCAGCGACGTCCGCATGACGGATTGCTGGCTGGCGATGGGGTTCAGCAGGCGGATCGGGTCGGCGACTCCCGCGAAATCCGCTTCCCACCCGGGCTCGACGAAGCTGAAGTTGATCACCTCGCGGTAAGCGCTCGCCGCGAGGCGCTCACGCAAAGCGTGCAGCGACCTTCGGCCCTCGGTCACCGGCAGCATGCGCGCAGCGACGCGAGGCGGATGCGCCTCGATGCGCTCGAAGCCGTAGAGGCGCGCCACCTCCTCGATCAGGTCCTCCTCGATCGAGAGATCGAAGCGGTACGAGGGCGGTTTGACGGTGAATGAATCCCTCTTCAACGCGTGGTCGAAGCTCAGGCGCTTGAACACGGAAGCCATGTCCTTGGCCGCGATCGGCACGCCGATCACCTTTTGCGCCCGCGCGACGCGCATGGTCACGGGCTTGCGTTCGGGCAGCCGCGCCACGCTATCGACCGTGGGACCTGGCTCGCCGCCGCAGATGTCGAGGATCAGGCGGGTTGCGCGCTCGATGCCGTCGACGTTATTGGCGAAATCGACGCCGCGCTCGAAGCGATGCGAGGCGTCGCTCGAGAAGTTATAGCGCCGCGCGCGGCCGGCGATGGCGTCGGGATGGAAAAAGGCCGACTCGAGGAACACGTTCTTCGTGCCCTCGTCCGCCTTGGTGGTCTCGCCGCCCATGATGCCGCCCAGGCCGATGACCCCGGAGTCGTCCGTGATGCACAGCACGCTCTCGTCGACCGCGACCTCCTGCTCGTTCAGCAGCAGGACCTTCTCGCCCTTCTTCCCCCAGCGCACGTCGATCGCCCCGCGCAGCTTGTCCAGGTCGTAGACATGGAGCGGCCGGCCGAGCTCGAGCATCACGTAATTCGTGACGTCGACCAGCGCCGAGATCGAGCGCTGCCCGGCGCGCTCCAGTCGCTCCCGCAGCCAAGCGGGGGTCGCCGCTCTGGCGTCCACGTTGCGGATCACCCGCCCCGCAAAACGCCCGCAACCCTCAGGCGCGCTGATGCGCACTGGGTGCTTTTCGTTGCTCTTCTTCGCAACCGCCTTCAGCGAGGGTAGTTCCAGGGTCGCCCCGGTCAGCGCGGAAACCTCGCGCGCGACTCCCAGCACCGAAAGGCAGTCGGCGCGGTTCGGCGTGAGCTTGAGGGTCAGGACGTGGTCGTCCAGGCCAAGCACGGCGCGTACATCGGCACCCGGCTTTGCGGTTGCCGGCAGTTCGAGCAGCCCCGAGTGGTCGTCGGACAGGCCGAGCTCGCGCGCCGAGGACAGCATTCCCCGGCTTTCGACGCCGCGGATTTCCTTGGTGCCGATCTTCGCCAGAGGGGCTTTCATGCCCGCGCGCACGTTCGGCGCGCCGCACACCACCTGAAACGTTTCCTTGCCGGCCTTGACCTTGCAGATGGTGAGCTTGTCCGCGTTCGGATGGCGCTCCACCGACAGCACTTCGCCGACTACCACGTCGGATAGCTGCGCGGAAAACTTCGGGCCGACCGGCGCGTAGCTCTCGACTTCCACGCCGGCCATGGTGAGCTTGTCGGCGAGCTCCTGCCCCGGCAATTTCGGATTGCAGAAGCTGCGCAGCCAGCTCTCCGGCACGTTCATGAGAACTGCTCCAGGAAGCGCAGGTCGCCGTCGAAGAACAGGCGCAGGTCGTCGATGCCATAGCGCAGCATCGTCAGGCGCTCGAGGCCGGAGCCGAAGGCGAAGCCGATGTACTTCTCGGGATCAAGGCCGAAGTTGCGCACCACCTGCGGATGCACCTGTCCCGAGCCGGAAATCTCCAGCCATCTGCCCTTCAATTTCATGTCGATCTCGGCCGACGGCTCGGTAAACGGGAAAAACGACGGCCGGAAGCGCACTTCGAGCTCGTCGTTTTCGAAGAAGCGCCGCAGGAATTCCGTGTACACGCCCTTCAGGTCGGCGAAGCTGATGTGCTCGACGATCCACAAGCCCTCGACCTGGTGGAACATCGGCGAATGCGTAGCGTCGGAATCGACTCGGTAGGTGCGTCCCGGCGCGATCACCTTGATCGGCGGCTTGTGCATGCGCGCGTAGCGCACCTGCATCGGGCTGGTGTGCGTGCGCAGCAGCAGCGGCAGGCCGTCCTTGTCCTTCAGCTCGACGTAGAACGTGTCCTGCATCGAGCGTGCCGGATGATTCTCGGGGTTGTTGAGCGCGGTAAAGTTGTACCAGTCGGTTTCGATCTCGGGCCCGTCGGCGACCTCGAAGCCGATCGAGCGCCAGATTTCCTCGATGCGCTGCCAGGTACGGATCACCGGATGCACGCCGCCACCGCCGCGCCCGCGGCCGGGCAGCGAGACATCGAATGCCTCCTCGGTCAGCTTGGAGGCGAGCTTCGCCTCGGCCAGTTCGCCTCGGCGCGCCTCCAGCGCGGTCTCGATCTTTTGCTTCGCCGCGTTGAACTGCGCGCCGAGCTCGCGGCGTTGCTCCGGCGGAGCGGACTTGAGGGAGGCCTGCAGCGCGGTGAGCTCGCCCGCCTTGCCCAAGTACCGCGCCTTGGCATTCTCCAGGGACGCGGGGTCGCCCGCCGCGCTGAAGCCGGCGAGCGCGCGCGAGACGATACTGTCGAGGTCCTGCAACTTCAGTGCGCCAGGCTGGCTTTCACCTGGCTCGCGATCTGCGCGAACGCTGCCTTGTCGCTCACCGCGAGATCCGCCAGCACCTTGCGGTCGATCTCGATGTTGGCGCGCTTCAGCCCCGCCATGAATACGCTGTAGCTCATGCCGAGCTCGCGTACCGCGGCGTTGATGCGCGCGATCCACAGCGCGCGGAAGGTGCGCTTCTTGTTGCGGCGGTCGCGGTAGGCGTACTGCCCGGCCTTCATCACCGCCTGCTTGGCTATGCGATAGACGTTCTTGCGGCGGCCGCGGAAGCCTTTCGCCTGCTTGAGGACCTTCTTGTGGCGCGCGCGCGCCGTGACTCCACGCTTGACTCTTGGCATGGCGGCCCCCTTACGACGAGTACGGCAGCATGGAGCGCACTGCCGCGGTGTTGGTGTGGTTCACCGCGCTGCGCCGGCGCATCTGGCGCTTCCGCTTGGTGCTCTTCTTGGTCAGGATGTGCCGCTTGTAGGCGCCGCCGCGCTTGATGCTGCCGCTCGCGCGCACCTTGAAGCGCTTCGCGGCGCCCCGTTTGGATTTCATCTTAGGCATACGTCTCTCTCTTTTCGTATGACGCCGGGCGGTCCCCGCCTATGCGGGGACGCTTCAACAGCCACGGCCATCACCCTTTTAGTAGCCCGCTATGCTGAAGCAGGCTTTGCTGCAACCTTCGCCGGCGCCTTCGGCTTTTCCGGCTTGTCCGTCTTCGGCTTCTCCGCCTTCGCTTTTGGCGGCGGCGGACCTTTCTTCTTCGGCGCCAGCACCATCACCATCTGCCGGCCCTCGAGCCGGGGGAACTGCTCGACTACGCCGACGGCATCGAGGTCCTTGCGCACCCGCTCGAGCAATCGCTCGCCGAACTCCTTGTGCGCCATCTCCCGGCCGCGGAAGCGCAGGGTCACCTTCGCCTTGTCGCCTTCATCCAGGAACTGGATCAGCTTGCCCAGCTTGATCTTGTAGTCGCCCTCGTCGGTGCCGGGCCGGAACTTGATTTCCTTGACCTGGATCTGCTTCTGCTTGAGCTTCGCCTCATGCGCCTTCTTCTGCTCGCGATAGCGGAACTTGCCGTAGTCCATCAGTTTGCAGACCGGCGGGTTCGCCAGCGGCGCGATCTCCACCAGGTCCACGTTCTGCTCCTCGGCCAGCCGCAGGGCCTCCACGGTCGTTTTGATGCCGAGCTGGTCACCGTTTTCCGCTACCAGGCGCACCTCCGGGGCGGTGATTTCCCGGTTGATGCGCTGCGATCTTTCGAGTGCGATGTGTGAAAAGCTCCTTCGTAGGTTGAAAAAATTGGCCGTGCTTACTGCGCTTTCGCCTCCGCTTGGAGGCGGGCGATGAAGGCCTCGAGCGACATTGCACCGAGATCTTCGCCGCTGCGCGTGCGCACGGCCACCGTTTCAGCCTGCACTTCCTTGTCGCCGACCACCAGCTGGTAGGGCAGCTTCTGCAGGCTATGTTCGCGGATCTTATAAGAAATCTTCTCGTTCCGCAAATCCAAAATACCCCTAAACCCTTGATTCACTAGTTGATTTCTTACGCGCGCGGCGTACTCGGCCTGGCGCTCGGTGATGTTCATGACCACGACCTGGTGCGGCGCGAGCCAGAGCGGGAACGCGCCGGCGTAGTGCTCGATAAGGATGCCGATGAAGCGCTCGAAGGAGCCGACGATCGCGCGATGCAGCATCACCGGCGTGTGGCGCGCATTGTCTTCGCCGACATATTCGGCGCCGAGGCGGCCCGGCATGCTGAAGTCGACCTGCATCGTGCCGCATTGCCACACGCGGCCAATGCCGTCCTTCAGCGAGTACTCGATCTTCGGGCCGTAGAACGCCCCTTCGCCGGGCGAAAGCTGGAAGTTGACGTTTGATTTCTGCAATGCTTCCTGAAGAGCCTGTTCGGCGCGATCCCAGCTTTCATCCGAACCGATGCGCTTCGCCGGCCGCGTCGCGACCTTGTAGATGATGTCGTTGAAGCCGAAGTCCTTGTAGACCTTCTGCAGCAGCACGGTGTAATCGACGCACTCGCGCAGGATCTGCGCCTCGGTGCAGAAAATGTGGCCGTCGTCCTGCACAAAGCCCCGGACTCGCATCAATCCGTGCAGCGCGCCGGAGGGCTCGTTGCGATGACAGGAGCCGAACTCGCCGTAGCGCAGCGGCAGATCCCGGTAGCTGCGCACGCCCTTGTTGTAGATCAGGATGTGTCCCGGGCAATTCATCGGCTTCACCGCGTAGTCGCGGTTCTCCGACGAGGTGGTGAACATGTTGTCGCGGAAGTTTTCCCAGTGGCCGGTGCGCTCCCACAGGCTGCGGTCGAGAATCTGCGGTCCGCGCACCTCCTGGTAGCCGTTGTCGCGGTAGACGCGGCGCATGTACTGCTCGACCGCCTGCCACAGCGCCCAGCCTTTCGGATGCCAGAACACCAGGCCCGGCGCTTCTGGCTGCATGTGGAAGAGGTCGAGCTGGGTGCCGAGCGTGCGATGGTCGCGCTTCTCGGCCTCCTCCAGCATCTTAAGATACGCCTCCTGGTCTTCCTTCTTGCCCCAGGCGGTGCCGTAGATGCGCTGGAGCATCTCGTTCTTCGAATCCCCGCGCCAGTAGGCACCGGCGACGCGCATCAGCTTGAAGGTCTTCAGCTTGCCCGTGGAAGGCACGTGCGGCCCGCGACACAGGTCGATCCAGTTCCCCTGGCCGTAGAGCGAGATGGTGTCCTTCTCGGGAATCGAGGCGATGATTTCGGCCTTGTACTTCTCGCCCTGTTCGCGGAAGAAGGCGACCGCCTCGTCCCGCGACATGACTTTTCTTTCTACGGGAAGATCTTTCCTGGCGATCTCCGTCATTCGCTTTTCGATGGCCGCGAGATCTTCCGGCGTGAAAGGCCGCTTGTACGAAAAGTCGTAGTAGAAGCCGTTCTCGATCACCGGCCCGATGGTGACCTGCGCGTCGGGGAACAGCTCCTTCACCGCATGCGCAAGCAAATGCGCGGTCGAGTGCCTGATGATGTCGACACCCTCGGGATCGCGCTCGGTGACGATCTGCACCGCCGCATCGCGCTCCACACGGAAGCCGGTGTCCACCAGCTTGCCGTCGACCTTGCCGGCGAGCGCCGCGCGCGCGAGGCCCGCGCCGATCGACGAGGCAATCTCGGCTACGGTGACGGGTCCGGGAAACGACTTCGACGAGCCGTCGGGGAGACGGATGTTGGGCATTGCTGAGAGAGCTTGCATACTATCACGATGAACCTTCGTCTCTCCGCCGCGCTCGGCCCCTACGACCATGTGCGCGACCTGCGTCCGCAGGGCATCGAGCTGCTGCTGCTCGAGCTCTCGATCGAGGAAATTTTCTTCCGCTTCACCAAGTTCCGCGAATGGCAGGTGTCGGAGATGTCCTTCGGCAAGGTGATCTCACTCATGGCGGAGGACCGGCCCGAGATCATCGCGCTTCCAGTCTTCGTTTCGCGCGTGTTCCGCCATTCCGCGATCTACGTCCGCGAGTCCTCGAAGATCAAGACGCCGAAGGACCTGGAGGGCAAGCGCGTCGGCATCCCGGAATGGGCCCAGACCGCGGGGATCTACGTGCGCGGTCTGCTGCAGCACGAGTACGGCGTCGACCTCGCCTCGATCGACTGGCGCCAGGCCGGCGTGCGCGAGCCCGGCCGGGTGGAAAAGATCCAGCTGCGGCTGCCGCCCGGAGTGCGGGTGCAACCGATGCCGGAGCACACCCTCGCCGGCATGCTCGCCGCCGGCGAGATTGACGCGGCCATCTCCGCGCGCGATCCCGGCGGCAAGCGCCTGTTTTCCGATCATCGCGAACTCGAGGCCGAGTACTTCCGCAAGACCGGCATCTTCCCGATCATGCACGTCGTCGTACTCACGCGCGATGCGTACGAGCGCGACCGCTGGATCGCGATGAATCTTTTCAAGGCGTTCGAAGAAGCCAAGCAGCGCAGCCTGGAGCGCCTGGCCGACGTCGGCGCCTCGCAGGTACCGGTGGCGTGGATCGCCGACCATGCGCGCCAGTGGCAGGCGCTGGCCGGAGGCGATTCCTGGCCTTACGGCATCGAGCGCAACCGGCCGACGCTCGAAGCGTTCCTGCAGTACGGCTTTGAACAGGGCGTCAGCCGACGTCGGGTGAAGGTCGCAGAGCTGTTCGCGCCCGAGACGCTCGAGCGCGCGAAGATCTAGTCCAGCTTGATACCGATCTCTTTTACGACCTGCGCGTATTTTGCGTAATCCCGCTTGATCAGCGCCGTGAACTCCTCGGGCGATGCGACGTAGGGATCCAGCCCGCCCGCGGCGTTAAGCTTTTCCTTCACGTCCGGAGCCTCGAGGACGCGTTTGAGCTCAGCGCGCAATTTCACCAGCACATTCTCGGGAACGTTCGCGGGGCCAAACAAACCCAGCCAGATCGAGTTCTCGAAGCCGGGATAGAACTCGCCGATGGTCGGCAGCTCCGGATACTGCGCGGAGCGTTGCGCGCCCGAGACCGCGAGCGGCCGCAGCCGGCCGGCCTTGATCTGCGGCGCGTTCGAGCTGCCCGACCACATCGCCATGGTGTCGCCCGCCACCGTGGCGGTCGCCGCGGGCGCGCCGCCCTTGTAGGGTACGTGCAGCAGATTGATCCCGGCGCGCTGCTTAAGCATTTCCATGGTGAGGTGGTGCTGGCTGCCGTTGCCGCCCGAAGCGTAGGCGAGTGGCGGATTGGCGTTTTTCGCGTACGCGACGAATTCCGGAAAGGTGCGCACCGGCAGCGAAGGATTCACCGTCAGCACGAACTGGTTCACCGCCACCGGTGTCACCGGCGTGAGGTCGCGCAGGGTGTCGAGCGGCATCTTGTACAGGTGCGGGTTGATAGTGATCTGGCTGTCGGCGAGCAGGCCGAGCGTGTGGCCGTCCGGCGCTGCCTTGGCCACGAGGTCGGTGGCGATGTTGCCGTTGGCGCCGGCCCGGTTCTCCACCACCACGGCCTGGCCGATGTTCTCCGAAAGCTTGGCCGCGACCACGCGCGCCGCGATGTCAGGCGCGCCGCCCGGCGGAATCGGCACGAGGATGGTGATGGCGCGCGACGGAAATTGCGCGAAGGCCGTCGTCGATGCGGCCAGCAGGACAAAGACGAAAGTCCGGACCTTCATCTCACGCTCGATATCTTGGTAGGCGCGATTGGACTCGAACCAACGACCCCCACCATGTCAAGGTGGTGCTCTAACCAGCTGAGCTACGCGCCTAGTAGGTGATAATTTTACGATGGATCTCATCCTCTGGCGTCATGCAGAAGCCGAAGACGGCGTGCCCGATCTCGAGCGCCGGCTGACTGCAAAAGGCCGCAAGCAGGCCGAGCGTGTCGCGCAGTGGCTGCTGCAGCGCATGCCGGCGCGCTTCATCCTGCTCTCGAGCCCCGCCACCCGAGCGCAGCAGACCGCCGAGGCGCTCGGCGCGCCGATCAAGACCGACCGCACGCTCGCGCCGGGCGCCGCGCCGGCGGCGATCGTGAAGGCGTGCGGCTGGCCGGATTACAAAGGCGCGGTGGTCGTGGTCGGCCATCAGCCCGACCTCGGCCGCGCGCTCGCTTACTTGCTCGGCGCGTCCGGCAGTTTCAGCGTCAAGAAGGGCGCGCTATGGTGGATGAGCAATCGCGTGCGTGACGAGAAGGACCAGATCGTGGTGCGCGCCGTGGTCTCACCGGACTTGCTTTAGCACCGAGACTTTCTTGTCGGACAGTCCGCTTACCTCGAGCTTCATGCCGACCGCCTTCCAGTGGCGCGCTTCGGCCTCGAGCGCGTCGGCCGACAACGGATTGTCATCCAGCCAGGATTGAGGCAGGTCGAGGTCGAAGCCGCCCGCGTCGGCGGCGACGCGCAGGAAGGGAAGCCGCGCATCGGTGCGGCTGCGCAGGATGAGCGACGCCAGCCGCAGCGCGAATACCAGGCGCCAGTCGGCCGCTTCGAATCCGGCGTCCTGCACCTTGCCGAGCTTGCCGCGATGGGCGATGACGATGCGCGCGAGGCGCGCCTGCTCCATGCGCGAAAAGCCGGGCATGTCGGCGTTGGACAGCACGTAAGCCGAGTGCTTGTGATGCGCGGCGTGCGCGATCGAGAGGCCGATCTCCGCCAGCCGCGCCGACCACTCCAGCATCAGCCGGTCGGCGTCGTCCTCGCGCTCGGCGCCGGGCGATAGCGCGTCGTAGATCTTGAGGGACAGCGCGCGTACGCGCTCGGCCTGCGCCGCGTCGACGTGATAGCGGCGCATGAACTGCGCCACCGTCGCCTCGCGCATGTCGCGGTGCTGCACGCGGCCGAGCAGGTCGTAGAGCACGCCGTGGCGCAAGGCGCCATCGGACACCTTCATCGATTCGAGACCGAGTGCGTCGAACGCCGCGATCATGATGGCGACGCCGCCGGGCAGCACCGGCGCGCGGTTCGGCCGCAGGCCGGCGATGCGGTCGGGATCGGCTTTTTCATGCTTGAGGAGCAGGCTCCTCAGCTTGTCGAGCCCCTCGCGCGTGAGTCCCTCGGCGGCGAACTCGTTTTCGCGCAGGATGTTCTCCATCGAGCGCGCGGTGCCGGAAGAGCCGACCGCTTCATCCCAGCCGGCGTGGCGGTACTCCTCGACCAGCGCGGCGAGCTCCTGGCGCGCGGCGAGCTCCGCCGCCTTCATGCGCGACTTGTCGATCCTGCCTTCCGGAAAGTATTTCAGGCTGAAGCTGACGCAGCCCATGTACAGCGACTCGGTGAGCTGCGGCTCGAAACCGGTGCCGATGATGAACTCGGTGGAGCCACCGCCGACATCGATCACCAGCCGCCGCTGGGCGGATTTCGGCAGCGAGTGCGCAACCCCCAGGTAAATCAGGCGTGCTTCCTCGCGGCCGGAGATCACCTCGATCGGAAAGCCGAGCGCGGCGCGCGCCTCTCGCAGGAACTGCGGCGAGTTCTTCGCCACGCGCAGCGCGTTGGTACCGACCACACGCACCGCCGGGCGCGGGAAGCCGCGCAGGCGCTCGCCGAACTTGGCGAGCGCTTCCAGCGCGCTGGCCTGGGTGGCGCGATCGATGCGCTTCTCGGCGGTCAGGCCCGCGCCCAGGCGCACGACCTCGCGCACCGAGTCCAGGGGGTAGATCTGGCCGTCGACCACGCGACCGATCTGCAGGTGGAAGCTGTTGGAGCCGAGGTCGACCGCCGCCAGCGTATCGTGACGCGCCATCGACCGAACTTAGCAGAATCGATTATCCCTGTACCAGTCTTTCCAGCTCCTGCACGCTGGTGTGGCGCACATCTTTTCCCATCGCCGCAAACACCACGTGCTCGCCGATGTTCTTGGCGTGGTCGCCGATGCGCTCGAGCGATTTGGCGACAAACAGGACGTCCAGGGATGCCGAGATGGTGCGCGGGTCCTCGACCATGATGCGGGCAAGCCGGCGGAGCACGGCGCGGAAGCCTTCGTTCGCCTCGAGGTCGCGGCGCACCAGCGCGGCGGCCGAGCCTGGATCGAGCGCCTCGATGCCGACCAGCGCCTCGTGCAGCATGCTGCGCACCAGGTGCGCGAGCGGCCACACGTCGCCGACCCGCGCGAGCAGCGGCCGGCCGGCGGCAAAGATGCTGCGTGCATAGAGCGCGATCTTTTCGACTCGTCGCCGGCGCGCTCGAGGTCGGTGGTGGCGCCGAGCAGCGCCATCAGCAGGCGCAAATCGCGCGCCGCGGGCTGGCGGCGCGCGATGATCTGCCTGGTGAACTCGTCAATCTCGCGCTCGAGGCTGTTGACTACGGCCTCATGGCGCAGGATCTGCGCGATGAGCGCCGGCGACCCGGTCTGCAGGCACTCAATGGCGTCGGCAAGCTGCCGCTCCACGCGCGCGCCCATCACGTTGAGCAACTCCCGTGCGTGGTCCAGCGCCCCCTCGTAATGCTTCGAAGTATGGTCCGTCATGACCATGCGCACGCTAACTACCCAGCATTGCAGGGTTATTTCCTTTGCATGACGGTCATATTTCGGTCGCACAGGGGCGGTAGAATTTTCAGTTTCCGCCCCCCCCCCCCGAATGAACCGCAGACTTTCGCTCCCGGCGCAGTTCCTCAATCGGGAGCTGGGTTTCCTCGCGTTCAACCGCCGCGTGCTCGCGCAGGCAGCGGACGACACGGTGCCGCTGCTCGAGCGGCTGCGTTTCATCACCATCGTCTCGTCCAACCTCGACGAATACTTCGAGATCCGCGTGGCGGGACTCAAGGAGCAGATCAAGCTCGGGCTGCCGGAGCCGGGCCCCGACGGCCGCGCGCCCACCGAGGTGTTCGAGGCGGTGAGCCGCGAAGCGCACGCGCTGGTCGCCGAGCAATACCAGCTCCTCAACCAGACCGTGCTGCCGGCGCTCGCCGCCGAAGGCATCGTGTTCCCGAAACGCGAGGAATGGAGCGTGGCGCAGCGCCACTGGATTCGCGACTACTTTTTCCGCGAGCTGTTGCCGGTGCTAACACCGATCGGCCTCGATCCCGCGCATCCGTTTCCCCGCGTATTCAACAAGAGCCTGAACTTCGCGGTCGAGCTTGCCGGACCCGACGCCTTCGGCCGCAATTCCGGCGCGGCGATCGTGCAGGCGCCGCGCGCGCTGCCGCGCGTGATCCAGTTGCCGCAGGCGCTCGCCGGCGAAGCCCAGTACGCGTTCGTGTTCCTGTCCTCGATCCTCCACGCCCACATGGGCGAGCTGTTCTCGGGAATGAATGTCGAGGGCTGCTACCAGTTCCGCGTGACGCGCAACTCTGACCTGTTCGTCGAAGAGGAAGAGATCAAGAACCTGCACACCGCCTTGCAGGGCGAGCTCTTCCACCGGCACTTTGGCGACGCGGTGCGACTCGAAGTGGCCGACAACTGCTCGCAGCGCATGGTGGAATTCCTGCTGCAGCAGTTCAGCCTGCGCGACGCCGACCTTTATCGGGTCGACGGCCCGGTCAACCTTTACCGCCTGCGCGAAGTGCCCGACCAGGTGGCGCGCCCGGACCTGAAGTACCCGCCGTTCCAGCCCGGACTGCCGCCCGCACTCGACTCCGGGGACATGTTCGAAGTGCTGAAGAAGCAGGACGTGCTGCTCCATCACCCGTTCCAGTCCTTCCTGCCGGTGATCGACTTCATCCGCACCACGGCAAACGACCCCAACGTGCTCGCCATCAAGCAGACGGTGTACCGCACCGGCACCGACTCGGAGCTGATGGAAATCCTGGTCGATGCCGCGCGCAAGGGGAAGGAAGTCACGGTGGTGGTAGAGCTCATGGCCCGCTTCGACGAGGAGGCCAACCTCAACTGGGCTGCGCGCCTGGAGGAAGTCGGCGCCCATGTCATCTACGGCGTGGTCGGGCACAAGACCCACGCCAAGATGTCGCTCATCGTGCGCCGCGAAGAGCACGACAAGAAGAAAGTCCTGAAAAGGTATGTCCATCTCGCCACGGGCAACTACCACCCGCGCACCGCACGCATGTACACCGACTTCGGCCTGCTGAGCGCGAACGAGGAGATCTGCGCCGACGTGAACGAAGTGTTCAAGCAGCTCACCGGCCTCGGGCGCGCCGGCAAGATGAGGCACGTCTGGCAATCGCCGTTCACGTTGCACAAGCGCGTGGTCGCCGCGATCCGCAACGAGGCCGCGCAGGCCGCCGACGGCAAGCCGGCGCGCATCATCGCCAAGATGAACGCGCTGCTCGAGCCGCAGATCATCGAGGAGCTCTACGCGGCCTCCGCCGCCGGCGTGAAGATCGAGCTCATGGTGCGCGGGGTGTGCGCGCTCAAGCCCGGCGTCGAGGGCCTGTCGGAAAACATCCGGGTGCGCTCGGTGATCGGCCGCTTCCTCGAGCACACACGCATCTTCTACTTCCACGCCGGCGGCGCCGAGAACGTCTACCTCGCCAGCGCCGACTGGATGGACCGCAATTTCTTCCGCCGCATCGAGCTGTGCTTCCCGGTGCTCGACGCCGCGCTCAAGCGCCGCGTGATCCGCGAGGGGCTGCAGGCCTACCTCGACGACAACTGCCAGGCCTGGGTGATGAGCGGCGAAGGCGGATATGAGAGACTCAAGCCGCGCCGCGGCCGTCGCCGCTCCGCTCAGGAGGAGCTGCTGTTCACGCTCGGGATTCCCACGTAGAAGAGAGCCCGCACAAGGGGAAAACCGGCGTGCGGCGCATCCTCGCCGCGATCCAGTATTCGTTCTCGGGCCTCGCCGCCGCCGCGCGGCACGAAGTCGCCTTCCGCCTGGAGCTGGTCATGCTCGCGGTGCTCGCGCCGCTCGCGCTGTGGCTGGGCGACACCGGCGTCGAGCGCGCGCTGCTTGTCGGTTGTCTGATCCTGGTGCTGATCGTTGAGCTGCTCAACTCGGCGATCGAGGCCACCGTCGACCGCATCTCCTTCGAGAATCACCGCCTGGCGAAACGCGCCAAGGACATCGGCGCCGCCGCGGTGATGCTCTCCCTGGTCAACGCCGGTGTGGTCTGGCTGCTGATCGTCCTCTTATGAGCGGCGCCGGCCGTCCACGCTGAGCGCGCCGGGACCGGTCGCCGCCAGGATCACCATGCCGCCGACGATCGCCAGGTTCTTGAGGAAGTGGTTCAGCTGGTTGGCGTATTGCGCGGGGTCGACCTCCCAGAAGCGGTGCGCGGCGAAAGTGGCGATGAGCGTGAAGAGCGCGAGCAGCAACGCCGCCCAGCGCGTCTTCCAGCCGACGATCAGCAGGATCGCGCCGCCAAGCTCGACCGCGATCGCGACCCAGACCAGCACCTCCGGCATCGGGAAGCCGAGCTTGGCGAAGTAGCCGGCGCTGGCCGCTACCCCCATCAGTTTGCGGTAACCGGCGATCAGAAACACGAGCGAAAGCAGGATGCGGCCGACGAGCATCGCGGAATGGTTCATGGTCTCCCTCCCTTGTTGTGAATCGATTCTAGCGGATCAGCCCCGCGCCACGCGAATCACGCCTTTGAGCTGCCGGACCAGCGCGAGCGCGCGCTGCAGCTGGGCGACGTTGGCTACGTCGAAGGTGAAGCGCATGAACGCGAGCTCCTCGCGCGTCTGGGTGCGCACCGCGGTCACGTTGATCTTCTCCCGCGCGAGCGCGTCGCCGATGTCGCGCAGCAACCCGCGCCGGTCGGTCGCCGTCACCGCCATGTCCACGGTGTAGACGGAATCGGTCTCGCCCCACGCCGTTTCCATCACGCGTTCGGGATGCTCCTCCGTGAGGCGTTTCAGGCCCGCGCAATCCTCGCGGTGGATGGAAACGCCCTTGCCGCGCGTGACGAAGCCGCGAATCGCATCCGGCGGCACCGGCTTGCAGCATTTGGCGAGCTGGGTCGCAAGGCCGCCCATGCCGACCACCAGCATGGACGCTTTTCCGGCGGGGGCCTTCTTTTTCCTTATCTCAGGCGGGGCAACCGGCGGGGTCTCCGCCCCCTTGAGCGCGACCTGCAATTGCCGGAGGTTGACCTCGTCGCGCGCTACCGCCGCGAACATCTCGTCGGGCTTGGCGAAGCCGAGCTTGGTGGCGAGCGACTCGAGGCTGACGTGCGTCGCGCCCTCGCGGCGCAGCTCCTTCTCCACCGCGGCGCGCCCGGCCGCCACGGTCTCGGCGAGCGCCTTGGCGTTGAACCACTGGCGGATCTTGTGGCGGGCGCGCGCGCTATGGACGAAGCCGCGCTCCGGATTCAGCCAGTCGCGCGAGGGACCGCCGGTCTTTGCCGCGACGATCTCGACGCGCTGGCCGCTGGCGAGTGGCGTGTCGAGCTTGACGATGTGGCCGTCGACCCGTGCCCCGCGGCAGCGATGGCCGAGGTCGGTGTGCAACGCGTAGGCGAAGTCGATCGGCGTCGAGCCGGCCGGCAAGTCAAGCACCCGGCCCTGGGGCGTGAGCACGTAGATGACATCGTCGAGCTCGGGTTTCTTGATCGGCACTTCCTCGCGCCAGGCGAGGAGCTGCCGCAGCCACGCCACCTTCTGCTCGAATTGCTTCGAGGCTTTGGTTTTTTCCTTGTACTGCCAGTGCGCGGCGACGCCGTATTCGGCCTGGCGGTGCATCTCCTCGGTACGGATCTGCACTTCCAGCGTGCGGCCTTCCAGCGTGCGGCCGCGCGGGCCCATCACCGCGGTGTGAAGCGACTGGTACAGGTTGCCCTTGGGGCGCGAGATGTAGTCGTCGAACTCCTTCGGGATCGGCTGCCACAGGTTGTGCACCACGCCGAGCGCCGAATAGCAATCCTTCACTTCCGGCACGATCACGCGCAACGCGCGCACGTCGTACACCTCGCTGAAATCCAGGCTCTTGCCGCGCATCTTGTTCCAGATGGAATAGATGTGCTTGGGCCGGCCGGTGATCTGCGCCTTGACGCCGACCGCGCCGAGCTCCTGCGCCAGCGTCTTCATTGCGCCGGCGATGTACTGCTCGCGCTCCAGGCGCTTTTCATCCAGCATCCCGGCGATGCGCTTGTAGAGCTCGGGCTCGAGGAAGCGGAACGAGAGGTCCTCGAGCTCCCATTTCAGCTGCCATACGCCCAGCCGGTTGGCGAGCGGCGCGTAGATATCGAGCGTTTCGCGGGCATAGGCGGCGCGCTCTTCCGTGACGTTCTTCGAGAACCATCTCAAGGTCTGCGTCCGGCTCGCCAGCCGGATGAGCACCACGCGCACGTCCTCGGCCATGCCGAGCACCATCTTGCGCAGGATCTCGTTCTGCTCGCTCGGCGTGCCGCGCGTCGCCAGACGCAGCTGATAAAGCCTCTCCACGCCGGTCGCCAGCGCGGCGACCTCCTCGCCGAACTGCTGGCTCAATCCATCGGATTCACCGAGATATTTCGGTGCAGCGAACAGCACTCCGGCGGCGCGCGCTGTTGCGTCCACGCCGACCGCCGCGAGGTTGCCGGCGAGACCCAGAGCGTGCGCCCATACCGGCTCGCCGGTCGACAGCACTTGGCCGGCGTAAAGCGGCTCCGCCACCTCGAGCGCGCGGGCGATGAGCGCGCGTTCCGACGGCGGTAATCCCCCGCCGAGCGGTTCGAGCGCCGCCGCGCCAGACAGCGGATGAAGCTGCACCACGGAAACCATGCGGTATTTTACGGGCATGGGCTGGCTGACCAATTGGCGCCGCAAGCGGGTGCTGCGCAAGCACCGCATCGACGATGTTCTGTGGCAGCAGGCGACCGCTCGGCTGCGGTTCATTCCACAGACATCCAGAATGAGAGAGCTCAGCCTGCTGTTTCTCGCCGAGAAACAGTTCGTCGGCGCCCGGGAGCTCGAAGTGACTGACGCGATGCGCCTCTCGATCGCCGCGCAGGCCTGCCTGCCGGTGCTCGAGCTCGGGCTCGACTGGTACGCCGGGTTCACCGGCATCGTGGTCTATCCCGGCGACTTCCGTGTGCGCCGCACCGAGACCGACGAACATGGCGTGGTGCACGAATGGGACGACGAGCTCGCCGGCGAGGCGATGCCCGGCGGCCCGGTAGTACTGTCCTGGGACGCAGCAGCGAATGACCCACAGATGAACGTGGTGATCCACGAGTTCGCGCACAAGCTCGACATGCTGAGCGGCGCCGCCGACGGCGTACCGCCGCTGCATGTGGGGATGTCGCGCGCTGCCTGGCTGAAAGCATTCAAGGACGCCTACGAGGGCTTCTGCGATGCGGTGGAGCGGGAGCGCGAGACATGGCTCGACCCCTACGCCGCGGAGCATCCCTCGGAATTCTTTGCCGTCATCAGCGAGGCGTTTTTCAAGGACCCCGCCGAGACCCGGCGGCGCTACCCCGAGGTGTTTGACCAGCTGCGCCTTTTCTACAAACAGGACCCTTCATGACGGATCCCTCATGACTACCGTGCGCCGACTCACCCAGTACGTACCCCTTACGCGCGCGGAGTTCCGCCGGCGCTTCTTCGAGCGCTTCTATGATCCGGCGTTCGATGCAGCGCAGTCCGAGCTGGACAAGGTGTTCGAGATCGCGTGGGACGGGTACATCAAATACCGGAAGTCGCCGCGCACGCAGGCCGCCGGGCCGGAATTTTCCGATCCCGCCTTCAAGCTCCCGGTGGAATGGTTGGAGACACGCAATGCCATCCACGCCGCCCAGAAGCGCCAAGGCAATCCTGCGTCTGCCTCACGAATTCTGATCGTGAGCGGTGCGACGCGCAGCGAGCACACCTGCCCCGGCGAAGCGTCGAAGACGCGCCGCCTGGCCGACCATGCGGCGAAGACCATCGAGGCGCAGGCGGGTTTCGAAATCGACCTGCTCGATGTCTCGCATCTCGCCGACGAGCCGTGGAAGGTGATCCACCCCTGCAAGGCCTGCGTCTCGACAGCGATGCCGCTATGCCACTGGCCGTGCAGCTGCTATCCGAACCATGCCATGGGCCAGACCAACGACTGGATGGCCGAAATCTATCCACGCTGGGTGGCCGCGCACGGGGTGTTCATCCTTTGCCCGGTGCACTGGTACCAGGCGCCGGCCAGCCTGAAGCTGATGATGGACCGCCTGGTCTGCGCCGACGGCGGCAATCCGGATCCGACCACCACGCGCGGCAAGGACCCGGCAGCAGCCAAGGCCCTGGAGCTTGCCGGCTGGCCGTATCCGCGCCACCTCGCCGGCCGCGCCTTCGCGGTGATCGCGCACGGCGACTCCCAAGGTCATGAAGGCGTGCGCGAGGCGCTGGTGGAATGGCTCTCGAGCATCGGCATGCACCAGGCCGGGACCTCCGCAGCCGTCGATACGTTGATTGGGTATTACGAGCCTTACGCGACCAGCCACGACAAGCTGGACCAGCAACCCGATACTTTCGTCCTGGTCGAAAACGCCGCCAAGAGTCTTGTCAATCTGGTGCGCGACGTCCGCTCCGGAAGCTGGCGCGCGCCGGACGCCGGGCTGAAAAATCCGCGTCAAAAGTGAGCGGCTTTGCGGATCGCTTCCACTACGGCCAGGGTGCGCGTCGCATCGGCACCGTCTATGCGCGGCGCCTCTTCGCTGCGGACCACGCGGCAGAAGTGCCGGAGCTGCCGCATCTGCGGATCCTCGCGCGGCACCTCGATGGTTCTCTTCGCCAGCGGCGCGGTCCAGCCCTTCTTCTCGCCGTAGGAGAACAAGCTCATGTCGGGCACGGAGAGCGCGCCCTTCGTTCCCGTGAAGAAATAGCAGCTCGCTTCCTGCCTGGGGTAGACCGGGTTCTCGCCGGAAGCGAGCTCCCAGCTCCAGGGCGAGGCGACCGCGTCTGATACCGTCAGCGTGCCCAATGCACCGTTTGCGAATCGCAGTGCTATTGCAGCCGTGTCTTCCACCTTGAACCCCGGGTGGTGTTGGAAACCAATGCGCGCACCTCCTCAATCTCGCCGCAGACGTAGCGCAGATCGTCGATGTCATGGATCGCGTTGATCAGCAGCGGCCCGCCACCGGGTTCGCGCCTCCAGGCAACGTCGAAGTAGTCCGCTGGCTTCTGCAGCAGCCACAGCGCGGCCACCGCGGTGAGCCGGCCGATGCCGCCGCCCCGCACGATTTCCCGCGCCTTCTCGAGGATCGGGTTATGGCGCCGGTGGTGGCCGACCAGCAGTGGTACGCGGGCGTGCTCCGCGGCGCTGACCAGCTCATTGGAAGCGGCGACCGTGTCGGCGATCGGTTTCTCGACCAGGATCGGTATCCCGCGCTGCACGCAGGCGAGTCCGGCCGGCACGTGCAGCGCATTCGGCGTGGCAATGATCACGCCGTCGGGTTTCGCCCGCTCGAGCATCTCGCGGTAATCAACGTAGGCTTTCTCCCCCTGCCAAGCGGGATCGGCCACGCCGGCGAGGTCGCATTGCGGCTCGTTGCGGATGGTCTCGAGATGCCTGCGGCCGAACTGGCCGGCGCCGATCAGCCCGATCCTCACAGCACGTCCGGCTCCTGCGCGTCGATGAACACCATGGCGAGCCGGCAAGGCGCCGCGCCGCGGTTAAGCCACGCGTGGTTGGTACCGCGTTGCACCACCACGTCGCCCGCCGCGAGGCGCACCTCGCCATCGTCGAGCAGGAGGTCGATCTCGCCCTCGAGCACGACGATGTAGTCGATGGTGCGCGTGCGGTGGATCGCCAGGTGGCGCGGCGGATGGCCGCGCGCGACATCCGCCCCGATGCCGAAGTCCCGCAGCAGCGCTTCGTTGTCGCGCAATTCCTCGCCTGATCCGGGCGGAAACTCGGCGATGCGAAAGATGCTGCCGCGCTCCGGCGGGGGCACGCCGATTTCGCGCGCGGCACCGTCGGCATCGCCCGATACGCCGGCAGGCGACTCGTCGGTGACCCAAAGCAACGTGGACGCGTTTCCGGCCTGACGCTGCTTCACGTTCGGCGCCGCGCTGTCGATCAGTACCGTCGAGCGGCCGTCGGCGCGATGGCCGGTGACGATGCGCCGCACGGGCCGTGCCATCTATTTCTTTTCCAAGAGCAACGAGCTTGTCTTGGCCAGCGCCAGCCGGGCGCGCTCCAGCGGCGGCATCGGCCTGGCGTAGGGAATCTCCAGGCAGATCGGCACATCGGGCGGCAACGCCGCGAGCAGCCCGGCCAGATCGAGCTCGCCCTCGCCCGGCATCAGGCGATCTTCGCGCGCCTGGCGCCGGATCTCCTCCATGCTTTTCGGCCGCTCGGCGCGCGCATCGCAGAATTGCAGGTACCGGCTCTTCGTCGTCGCGAGGTCTTCGAGACGGTTCGCCTCGCGGAAGAAATGGATCGCGTCGGGCAGCACCGCCGCGTTGTCCCGCGGTGCGAGCTCGAGGATGCGGTTCGCCTTCGCGATGGTGCTGATCGCTACCCAGGGCATGGGCTCCATGTTCGCCGCCAGCCCATAGCGGTCAGCGAGGTCGCACAGGCGGCCCCAGTTGTCCGCAAGACGCGAGCGGTCGGAATCCGCGCCATGGACCAGGAGATCAGTCGCGCGCAAGCGCGCGGCGATGGCAAGCATCGGCTCGTAATCGCCGACCTCGGTTTCCGGGTCGAGTCGAAATACTTCCACGTCGAGAACCTTCATGCCGGTCGCGGCGAGCCGATTCTGGATTGCCGGCACATCCACTGCGTGCTGGTGAGGTTGTCCTGACACCGGAATCAGGCGCAAGCCGACGAAGTCGTAGCCCGCCTGCGCCGCCACCGAGATCTGCTCCTGCGGCGAAAGCTCGAGCACGGTCAGCGCCGCAAGACCGATCTTCCGTTTCACGCCGCCAGCCTGCGGAAATGGGCGTCCATGCGCGCCGCATCGGCCTCGCGCCCGGTGAAAAGCTTGAAGCCGCGGATCGCCTGGCCGACGTTCATGTGGCCACCGTCGGCGGTGGCGCAACCCACGCGCCGCGCCGCCTTGAGCAGCTCGGTCTCGAGCGGTACGTAGACGATTTCGGAGACCCACATGGAAGGGCGCAGCAGCGACTCGTCGAGCGGCATCCCCGCGTGCCCGGTCATGCCCTTCGGCGTGCAGTGGACGAGCCCGGTGGCGGGGCGCATCGCGCCTTGCAGATCTTTCGCCGGCGTGATCTTCCGATCACGGAAATTACCGCGCAGGTTGTCGGCCAGCGCAGCGGCCCGGGACGGATCGAGATCGAAGATCGTCAGCTCCGATACCCCGAGCCCGAGCGCGGCATATCCGACTGCCGCACCTGCTCCGCCGGCGCCGAGCAGCACAACGCGAGACAAGTCGGCCTTCGGCAGCGCCCGCTTGAAACCCCACGCCCACCCCGAGGCATCGGTGTTGTAGCCGACGAGGCGTTCGCCTTCCCGCACTATCGTGTTGACGGCGCCGATGGCGCGTGCCTCTTTGGACAAGTCGTCGAGCAGCGGAATGACGAGCTGCTTGCACGGATAGGTGATGTTCAGCCCCGAGAAGCCCATGATCCGCACGGCTTGGATAAGGCCTGGCAGGGCATCGGTACCAGCACCCGCGGCACCGAGATCGATGAGCTGGTAATGCACCCGCAACCCGTGCTGGCGCGCTTCCTCCTCCTGCAGCGCAGGCGAGAGCGAGCGCTGGATGCCTGCACCGATCAGACCAAGCAGAAGCTTCACTGCTTGAAGTCCCTAGGCATCAGGCTGAACGCGGGACGATAGAACACGGCCGTCATCCCGGAAGGCAGCGCTGCAACGGCCGCTTTAACGGCTTCGCTAGCGTAGCCGCCGATCAACAACACCCAGTCTGCGCTCGCGTCGCCACCGCGAATCTTTTGCTCCGTGGTTTGTGGCGTTGTCGCCATCGGCACCGACTGGAGCAGATGCGCGCTGGTGAGGCCCTGGCCCTGCGGAAGCTTGGGCAAATCGGATGCGAGTGAAAAACGGATCGTCGCCAGTGTCTGCGGCACCCCGCCGCCCCAGGTCGCCCGAACCTCGCACAGGCTGCGCACCATGTTGCGATGGTGCGGCATCATCTTGAGCGACCACGGCGTCGGATGGTTCAGTCGCTCCACGTATGTCCCGGCCGTGAGCGTCTCCAGGCGCTCGGCTTCGTAAAGAACGAAATACGACGGCTGCCCGGACTCGGCGATCCAGCGGGTGCCGCGCAGGAAGCCCGGGATGCCAAGCCGCTCGGGCATGTGCTCGCGCGTGTGCCAGTCCTCCCACTCGGCGCGCACTTCGGATGCGATGTCCCACCACATGGCGACGGCGGCCTTGCCCAGCATGTCAGCCTTTATAGCCCAGCAGTCGCGGCAGGAACAGCACCAGGTCGGGCACGAGGGTGATCAGCGCCAGCGCGCCGATCATCACGGAGAGGAACGGCATCACTTCACGGACGAGATCGCGGAGCGGCACTTCCGCGATCTTCACCATCATGAAGAGCAACAGCCCGTACGGCGGGGTGATCAAGCCGATCATGATGTTCACGACTGCGACCACGCCGAAGTGCACCGGGTCGATGCCGAGGGCCTGCGCCGTGGGCAGCAATACCGGCACGATGATCAGCAGGATGGTGGTGCCCTCGAGGAAACAGCCGAGCACCAGCAGCACCAGGTTGGCGATTAGCAGGAAGGCGAGCGGCGAGAGCTCGTAGGCCTTGAGCATCGCCGCCAGCGTCTTGGGGATGTTCTCGACCGTGATGACGTAGTTGAAGACCAGCGCGCCGGCGATCAGCATCCCGATGGAGACGGTGATGCGCGCGCTTTTCGTCAGTGAGACATACACGTCTCCCCAGCCGATGCTGCGATAGATGAGCGCGGAAGCGAGCAGCGCGTAAAGCGCCGCGACGGCCGCAGCCTCGGTCGGCGTGGTGATGCCGCTGTAAAGACAGCCCAGCAGGATCACCGGCATCAACAGCGCGGGCAGGGCTTCCCACGTGACGCGCGGCAGCTCGCGCAGCGGCACGGCGGCCTCCACCGGGAAATTACGCCGCCTCGCGATAAAAGCAATCAGGCCCATCTGCACCGCGCCGAGCAGCAGCCCCGGGATTACGCCGGCGAGGAACAGGTAGCCGATGGAGGTGTCGGAGACGAGCGCATAGAGCACCAGCGGGATCGACGGCGGGATGATCGGACCGATGACGGAAGAAGCGGCGCTCAGGGCGGCGGCGAAGCTCGCGGGGTACTTGCCGTCCTTCGTCATCAGCGTCTGCATGATCTTGCCGCTGCCCGCCGCATCGGCGAGCGCGGAGCCCGACATGCTGGCGAACACGATGCTTTGCAACACGTTGACCTGCGCGAGGCCCCCGCGCCAGCGGCCGACCAGCGCGTTACAGAAGCGCAGCAGCCGGTCCATGATGCTGCCGCTGTTCATGAACTCGGCGGCGAGGATGAAGAGCGGGATCGCGAGCAGTACGTAGCTCGTGTACATGCCGTTCAGCAGCTGCTCGGCGGCAGTCCCCATGTCCACGCCCTTGACGTACAGGTAGAGCACCGAGCCGGCGATCATGGCGTGACCGATCGGCAGGCCGAGCAGGCTGAGCGCAACGATCGCCAGCACGGCGAGCGAGAACGGGCTGGTGAGGTTCAAAGCCCGGAGCTCGTCTGCGTGGACCCGGGCGCGCCCGGGTCCTTGCCGCGCAACAGCCGGGACAGCAGCCACAGGTAGCGCACGATCATCGCGACCAGGAAGAGCACATAGATGGAGAACAACCAGTCCATGCGGATCTTGAGATACGAGGACTTCTCCACCTTCATGAAGGCGACGTAATCGAAGGATGGCTTGAGCGACAAGCCGTACAGAATCACGAGCCCTAGCGCGGTGATGATTCCCATGGCGATGCGCGCGCGCCGTCCCACCGCGCCGGAAATGAGGTCAAAGCGGATCTCCTCGTCCTCCCTCAGCACGAAGGCGGCGCCCCAGAGCACCAGCCACAGCCACATGACCACCGTGAGCTCGGAGCTCCAGCCGGTGGGAAAATTGAAGAAGTAGCGGAAAACGATCTGGATGATGAACGCGGCGAACATCACCGCGAGCATGGCCGCAGCGACGTTCTCCGCCCGCCGCCGCAGCCACGCTCCCGCTTTGCGCATTGCAGCGCGCCCGCTCGTCTGGCGACTACTTTACCGCGGCAATTTTTTCCAGCATCCCCTTGGGCCACTCCTTGGCTTCGTCCGAGGCCAGGTAGATCTTCTGCGCGTGCGCGCGGAAGGCGGCGACGTCGGGGGTGTAGATCTCCAGGCCGTGCTGCTTCTTGAAGGTATCGGCCAGCTCGCCTTCGCGCTTCAGGTGCTCGTCGGTGCTCCACTTGAGCGCCTTGTCCACGGCGGCCTGCGTCGACTTCTGCTTCGCCGCCGGCAGGGAGTTCCACAGCTTCAAGTTCATGCACAGCAGGTCGTAGCCGATCAGGTGCGACGTCATCACGATCTGCGACATCACCTCGTAGAACTTGACCGCGTTGACGTTCGGCAGCGGGTTGTCCTGGCCGTCGACCGCGCCGGTCTGCAGGCCGGTGTAAGTCTCGGCGAAGGCCATCGGCGTGGGGTTCGCGCCCAGCGAGCGGCCGAGAAGCTGCCAGGCGTCGCCCGGCGGCATGCGCAGCTTGATCCCCGCCATGTCGGCCGGGGTGTTGATCTTCTTCTTCGGCTTCAGCCCAACCTGCCGCGTGCCGAAGAACGTCGGCCCGAGGATCTTGATCTTCACCTGCTCTTCCGCCTGCTTCTTGTACTGCGCGCCGAGGTCGCTCGACCAGAAGTTGAACAGGTGGTTCGCGTCGCGGAACAGGTACGCCGAGGTCAGGATCGACCACGCGGTGATCTGCTTCGAGACGTCCTGCGGCGCGATGTTCGCCATCTCGAGGTTGTCGCGCTGCAAGGCGACCAGCTCGGTGCCCTGCTTGAACAGCGAGCCCATGTAATGCGGCTCGATCGTGAAGTCCGCCGCGACGTCCTTGGCCAGCATGCGGATCATGTCGGCCCGGATGTCCTTGTCGGAAAAGACCGCAGCGAAGCGCATCGGCTTGGCTTGCGCCCAGGCGGGTAAGGCCGCAGAGGCAGCTAGCGCTGCCCCCGCTTTCAGTGCGGTGCGACGATCAAACTTGAGATTCATGACTTTTCTCCGGTGAGGTAACTGAGAATCAGGTCGGCCACGAGATTGCGCCGGCGGCCGACATCGCCCTTGGCGCCCATGTCCTGCTGAAAAATGTTGCCGAACGTGTACTGGTTGGTGACGTTGAACATGCCGAGGGCGGCGATTGCCATGTGCACCTCGAGCGGGCCCGCGTCGCGCCGAAACCTGCCCTCGGCCTGGCCGCGTTCGATCACCCGCGCCAGCAAATCGATGATCGGCCGATTCAGCGTGCGCATCGCCTTCGACTTGCGAAAGTGCCGGCCTCTGGCCTGGTTCTCGGCCACCACGATGCGCACAAAGTATTGATGCGTCAGGTAGTAGTCGTAGGTGAACTCGACGATGCGCCGGATCGCGTTCACCGGCGTCAAGTGCTCGAGATCGAGAAAGCCCTCGGCCTCGCGGATCTCCGCATAGACCTGCTCGAGCACGGCGAGGTAGATTTCTTCCTTGCCGCCGAAGTAATAATTGATCATCGCGCGCGTGGTGTGCGTGCGCGATGCAATGGCATCCATGCTCGCCCCCTTGAAGCCACGCGAGGCGAACTCGTCGATCGCCGCCTTGAGAATGCGGGCGCGGTTCGCTTCGGGCGCTTTGGGCTTGCGCATCGCCGCGCGCACGCTGGGCAGCGCGGCTGCTTCGCTCGCTTTCATCGCATGCCTGGAATTAACAGGGCTGTTAGGATAACTTAACAACCCCGTTATGACCATCGCCGAGCACCTCCCCGAACCATCCAACCCGGTGGGCATCGACGGGATCGAGTTCATCGAGTTCGCGACCTCGCAGCCCCAGGCGCTGGGCGCGGTGGTGCAGAAGATGGGTTTCCAGCCGGTGGCGCGCCACCGCTCGCGCGAGGTCACGCTCTATCGCCAGGGGACGATGAACCTGATCGTCAATTCGCACGGCGTGAGCGAAGCCGCCCCCGAGCTGAAGGCGCTCGCGCTGCGCGTGCGCGACGCCGGCCAGGCCTGGGCGCACGCGCTCGCCATGGGCGCGTGGGAAATGCCGACCCGCGCCTCGGCCATGGAGCTCAACATTCCCGGGATCCACGGCGTCGGCGACAGCCTGCTCTACTTCGTCGACCGCTATCAGGACTTCTCGATCTACGACGTCGATTTCGTGTTCGAGCCCAACGCCAACCGCAAGCCGCCGGCGGTGGCCGGCCTGCACTACTTCGGCGTAGTGCAGAGCATCTACGGCGACCGCACGCGCGATTGGGTCGATTTCTACCGCCATCTGTTCGGCTTCTCGGTGCTGCCCGAAGGCGAATACTTCGGCGTGCTGCCGAAAGGCACGCTGCTCGAGAGTCCGTGCCACAAGTTCTACCTGCAGCTGATCGAGCCGCCGCCGGGCGCCGATGAGATCCACTGGGAGGAGGCGCTGGTGCGGATCGGCCTTGGCGCGCCCGACGTGCCGGCGGCCACCAAGGCGCTCAAGGACCGCGGCGTGGTGTTCGTCGACCGCGGCCCGGTGCAGCCGAGCGAGAAAGGCGCGCTCACCCAGGTGTATCTCGGCGGTGTCACCTTCGAACTGGTCGTCAGTCACCTTGAAGTTAAGGGTCAAAGTCGAGCTTCATGAACCTCGATCATTTCGGCATGGACACGATTACCCTTGCCGGGCCGCTCGAGGCCAAGCTGGCGGCGATCCGCGCCGCCGGTTTCACCCAGGTGATGCTCAACGCCAACGACCTCGCCGGCCATCCCGGCGGCGCGCCCGCGGCGATCGAGGCCGTGCGCAGGAGCGGCCTGCGCGTCACCGGCTTCCAGGTGCTGCGCGACTTCGAGGGCCTGTCGGGCCACTTGCACGCGTACAAGGTCGACATCGCCAAGGCGATGCTGCAGATGTGCCACGACCTCGGCGCGCGCGTGTTGCTGGTGTGCTCGTCCACTTCTTCGCACGCCACCGCCGATTTTGATTCCCTGAAGAAGGACCTTCAGAAGCTGGCGATGCTGGCGGTGCCCTATGGCATCCGCATCGCCTACGAGGCCCTTTCCTGGGGACGGCACGTCAGCGAGTACACGCAGGCCTGGGACCTGGTCGCCGAGGCCGACCGCGCCAATCTCGGCCTGGCGATCGACTCGTTCCACATCCTCGCCACCGGCACCAGCACCGAACGGCTGGAGGAAATCGTGGTCGGCAAGATCTTCCTGGTGCAGCTCGCCGACTTCATGTGGCAGCAAATCCGCTCGCGCGAGGAGCGCATCGACACCGCGCGCCATTTCCGCGTGTTCCCCGGCGAAGGCGTGCACGGCGCGGAGGTGTCAGCGCTGGTGCGCACCCTCGACCGCCTGGGATACCGCGGCGATTACAGCTTCGAGGTGTTCAACGACGACTACACCCAACTGCCGCACGCCGTGGTGGCCGAGCGCGCCCGGCGCTCGGTAAAATGGCTGACCGACCAGGTGTCGCGGCGCAGCCTGCCGCTGCGCGGGGCCGCACGTTGAAGCAACCACCGCATGCAATCGCTAAGGATCTACGACGAGCTCACCGCCGCGCGCACGCGCTTCCTGCGCATCGACGAGCTTTGCCGCCTGGCGGCGGAAAAGGGTGCCCTCCCCTCCGCTGAGGCGCTCGCCGCCGAGGCCCGCCTGCCCTTGAAACAGAAGCAGGGGCTGGAAAGAGCACAGGGCCTGTTCCTCGCCGAGATCTTGTCGAACCCCGTGGCCGGGACCCACCTGTGCCACGCCATGCTGCTACCCAGAAGTGATTCACAGGAAAAGGCTGAGGAGTACCAACGTACTGGCGAACTCGATCTGGGCGCCGTGCATCTCAAGCGCCACGGCAAGGCCTCGATCCTCACCAGCCGCAACCCGCGCTACCTGAACGCGGAGGACGAGACCACGCTGGAGGCGACCGAGATGGCGGTCGACCTCGCGCTGCTCGACCCAAAGACCGAAGTATGCGTACTGCGCGGCGACGTGGTCACCCATACCAAGCACGCCGGGCGGCGCCTGTTCGGCGCGGGCATCAACCTGACGCATCTCTACGAAGGAAAAATCCGCTACCTGTGGTACCTGATTCGCGACCTCGGCTTCGTCAACAAGCTTTACCGTGGGCTGGCGGTGCAGGATCAGTCGCCCGAGGTTGCCTCGACAGAAAAGCTGTGGATCGCCGCGGTCGAGGGCTTCGCCATCGGCGGGCATTGCCAGATCCTGCTGACGATGGATTACACCATCGCCGCGCAGGACGCGTACCTCACGCTGCCGGCGCGCAAGGAAGGCATCGTGCCGGGGGCCGCCAACCTGCGCCTGCCGCGCTTCGTCGGCGACCGCATCGCGCGCCAGGCGATCCTCGCCGAGCGCCGCATCGACTGCGACAGCGCGGAGGGCCGCATGATTTGTGACGAGATCGTGCCTTTGAACCAGATGGACGATGCGCTCGCGGCCATTGTTGAAAAGCTGACCTCCTCGGGACTCGTCAGCGCCGCCGGCAATCGCCGCGCATTCCGAGCCGGCGAAGAACCGCTGGACGCGTTCCGACGCTACATGGGGGTCTACGCCCGGGAGCAGGCATACTGTCATTTCAGCCCGGCATTGGTCGCCAACCTCGAAAAAAATTGGAAAAGAAAATGAAGATCCTGGTCCTGAACGGCCCGAACCTGAACCTGCTCGGTCGCCGCGAGCCGCACATCTACGGCAGCATGACGCTCGCCGATCTTCAAAAAAGACTGGAACAGCTGGCGAAGGAGCTCCAGGTGGAGCTGGTGTTCTTCCAGTCCAATCACGAAGGCGAGCTGGTCGACATGATGCACAAGCATATCGACAGCGCCGCGGGCGCGATCCTCAACCCCGGCGGACTGACGCAGTTCGGGGTTTCGCTGCACGATGCGATCAAGTCGATGGCCTTCCCCGTGATCGAGGTGCACATGACCAATCGGCATGCGCGCGAGGAGTGGCGCGGGCATTCCATCATTTCGCCGGCCGCCAAAGGAACCGTCGAAGGGCTCGGCTGGCGCTCCTACTCCGCCGCGCTGCGCGCGCTGGTCGAGATGCTCAAGGAGAAGTAGCCGGGTGGCGGGACAAAACGCGCGGGGGGTAGCTGCTTTGTTGCCCGTCTGCAATCCTGATCGACCAGCATGAGCAAGTTGCAATGGTCCCTCGCAATCGCGGCCCTCGCCGGGCTCCTCGCGTGGAGCGTTGTCCCGCCCCCGGAAGCCGCCGTAGAAGCGCCCCCAGGGCACCGCGTTGTCGCAGTGACCGAACCGCCAAACCCGGTCGAGCTGCGCACAGAGCGGCGCAGCCTCCCTCCGCGATCGCGCGATCTTTTCGACACGCCACCCCCGCCGCCACCTCAAAAATCGGAGCCTCTGCCTGAGCTGGTTCAGGCGCCGAAAGCACCGCCCCTGCCCTACAAGTACGACGGAAGCGGCGTGGTGCAGGGAAAAACCTTCGTTTACCTGAAACGCCAGGACCACAGCTTCATGGTCAGCCCGGGCGACACGCTGGAAGGCATGTACTCGGTCGAGGCCGTGGAGCGGGATCACGCCGTGCTGCGCTACCTGCCGCTCGGCACCCGGCAGGTGATGATGTATCAGGCCGGGGCCGAAGTGCCACCAGGGCTCGCCGCCGCCGCCAGCCCAAGCCGCCCGTTGGAATTGCAGGTCGACATGCCCGCGGAAGTCATCCTTGGTCAGGAATTTGTAGTCAACGTTGTTCTACCCGGCGCCGGCGCGCTCAAGGCCACCGTCGAAGTCGGCTACGACCCGGAGGTGCTGAGCATGGTCGGGGCGGGCCTGCCCCGGCCGGTGGGACGCGCGGTGATCGAGGTACCGAGTGGCAGCACGCCACGCGCGCAGCTGCGTTTCAAGGTGCTGGCGGACACGCCGGCCTCCACCGACATCGCTCTGCAAGTGAACGCGACTGACGCCGGCGGCAAACGCGTCCCCGTGTGGACGCCGAAGGCGCACACCGTGAGCCTCGTGCAGCCTGGCGCGTAACCAAAGAAGCACCCGCCATTTGCTTTGGTAATCGCCGCCGACGTTGACCGCGCGGACGGGGACTCCTAAAGTTTTTGGAATGGAGTTCTACCAGACAGAACTCCGCCAAAAACGCGGGAGACAAGTCGAATGAAACCAACCCTCATGGTGTCGGCGCTGATCGCGGCCGGGGTCGTCGCGCTGCCGCCGCTGCTGCATGCGCAAGACAAGCCACCCGCGGCCGTCGGGTGCTGCACGCCCGGCGACAAAGACTTCCCCACCCACGGCGGCAACCTCGGCAACCAGCGCTATTCGGCGCTGACGCAGATCGGCCAGGCGAACGTCAAGAAGCTGGGGCCGGTATGGCGAACGCACGTTTCGGCGCCGGCTACCAATGAGCTGGGACAGCAGACCACGCCGCTGGTGGTCGACGGCGTGATCTATCTCGACACGCCGAGCGGGGGTGTCATCGCCGTCGATGGCGCCAGTGGCGCCACCAAGTGGAAGTGGACGCCGACGGCGTTCGGCACCATCGGCACGCGTCGCGGCGTCTCGGTCGGCGACGGCAAGGTGTACACGCTAGCCGACGGCGATCGCGTCGTCGCCCTGAACAAGGACACGGGCGCGGAGGTCTGGGTGGTACAGCCCAGGCACCCTAGCGGCGCGTCTCTCGGCAATATCGAAAAGGTCGCCACCGTCTATCACGACGGCTTGGTGCATGTGGGCACCAATGATGGGAGCCGCGGCGCAGCGATCGCCTTGCGATCCAGCGACGGCAGCTTTGTCTGGTCGTTCTATGGAGCCGGCGACCATGGAACGGTGACCGACGTGAACGGCAAAACAACCGACGTCGCCGGCACCTGGAAAACGCCGGATGGCAACAGCAACAACGCCTGCGCGCTGACTGCCGGTGTGAATCCGTGGATGCACCCCGCGATCGATCCCGAGCTCGGCATGGTCTATTGGACCTTTGGCAACGTTCGGAGCTGCCGCTCGTCCCAGGATGGCGAGTTACGCCCCGGCGATAATCTGTTCTCCGATTCGCTGGTAGCGCTGGACTTGAAGACCGGCGCATACAAGTGGCACTTCCAGGCGAAGCGCCATGACATCTGGGACATGGATAACACCCATGCGCCCCTGCTGGCGGACGTGCTGGTCAACGGCCAAGTGCGCAAGGCGATCTACAACGGCTCCAAGTCGGCCATGACGTTCGTGCTCGATCGCACGAATGGATCCCCGCTTCTGGGAGTCGAGGACAGGCCGGTCCCGACGGACTCGAGGCAGAACAGTCCAACGACGCAGCCGTATCCGGTCCAAGGGGGATGGATTCCACAGTGTGTGGTGTATCAGGCCTTGGGCACCGAGATCCCGGGCGATCCAAGTCGCGCGGTGCCGAACTACAACGGGTATCAGCCGAATGCTCAGGGGCAGCTGGTTTACACGGAGCCCAACTACCTGGACCCCGACAAGCCCTTCGTGACCTATCCGCCGGGATATGGAGCGACTCACCGCAAGGGCTGCCTGGCTGACCCGCACTGGGATCTGCCGGTTCTGTCGACCCCAAGCCAGAACGGTGGCGCCGACTGGTCCGGTCATTCGTTCAGCCAGAAGCTCGGCCTCTACTACGTCCCATACGGCGTCAACCCCTCGGCGCACTGGCGCGGCGCGGGCGGCAACGGGATGCGCGCCATCGGGCAATACCAAACCGGCGGCCTCGTGGCCCTCGACGCCTCGACCAACCTCGTTCGCTGGAACAAGAACCTCGGTCAGGATCTGGCGCACGGCCAGGCGCCGCTCACGACGGCCAGCGACCTGCTATTCATCGGGCAGTTCGACGGCAATTTCCTCGCGCTCGATGCGGTGACGGGCGGGGAGCTGTGGCGCTTCCAGACCGGCGCGGCCATGAGTGGAGGTGCCGTCACGTACTCGATCAACGGCGAGCAGTACGTCGCCGTCTTCGCCGGCGGCACCGGGATTCCCTATGGCAATTCCGTCACCGAAGGCGATTCCCTGTGGGCATTCAAGCTGGGCGGTACGTACAAGACGGCCTCGGGGAGCAGCGAGGATCCGACGCCGGCGCCGCTGACGATTCGCCGGCCGGTCAGTGGGAACGCCGTGGAAGGCAGTTCGGTGAACAACACCGTCTATCTTGCGCGTAGAACCAGGACGGACGTCGCCACTCAAGACAACCGCGATAGTGTCAACGCGGCCGGGATGAATCCGACGCACATGCGCGTTCCGGTGGGCACGACGGTCACGTTCCTGAACCCGGGGGCAGCGACCTTCCCACTCTTCCCCAACCAGAAGCCGCACTGCGCGACCCAGTTCTTCGAGGGGTTGTTCAATCCCAAGCTAAATCCGGGCGAGAGCTTCCAGTACACGTTCGCTCGTGCCGGGGAATATTTCTTCAACGACTGTACCGATCCCCGGCCGACCGGCAAGGTCGTGGTCTACCTGCCGCCGCAGGATGTGCCCAACGCTCTGCGCTTTACGCCGCGGACGCTGGATCTCGGTTCGGCTTCGGGTCTGTTCACCGACGTGCACGGCGTCGTCACCGCGCATTTCAAGATTCCCGCTGGCTATACCCTCGACGGCGGCGTCCAGCTCAAGACGCCGCTGAGCACCACGCTGTTCGACGCGGTCTCGACGAACGTGGAGGACGGGATGCTGGCAGCACAGTTCAGGAAGTCCGACATCGACAACAACATTCCTCAGGGCGACTCCGTTCCCCTGGTGCTGATGGCGAACTTCATCCATGAAGGACAGCAGAAGCAGCTGACGTCCACGGCGCTCGTGAGGGTCACCAAGTAGCAAGATCTGCAAACGCCAGGGGCCACGGCCCCTCGTAGTTCCCCGTGTGGCAACGCCCCGCAATTGCGGGGCGTTGCATTTTTAGCTCCCGGTTGCCGGACCGGTAACGCTTGATGCCGTTGCGCTTAGGTCCTCAGGTTCCCACGGGCGGTTGATATCCGTCGCCCCGATATGGTCGTAGAAGGCATCCGGTGCTGGGACCCGGTTGAAGCAAAACGGCCCGGAGCCACTGTCGTGGGTCCGGGCCGCTTGTCCGAGCGGCAGGCGTCGCCAGCCTGCCGGTATCACTTGCTAACGCTGTCTGTGGTCGGGAGTGCAGAACTCAGTATTGCCCATCGCCGACAGGATGCCTTGGACGATCAGCTTCTTGAACTCGGCCCCGCCCGGGAAGGTGGAGCCTTGCGCGAACGCTGGATCATGCCCGAGCGTCGTGACCCACGACCGTCCGCCGTCATAGTACTGGCACCACGCCACGGGGTGGAACTTGCCATGACCCGGATGGTCGTTGCTCACGACCAGCTTCGACGCGTCGACGGTGAGAAGAAATTTCACCTTCGTCGGGAACGGCCTCAGGTTGTACCACTCATCACGAAAAAGCCAAGTGCTCGGCAAGCCGGCGGTAGAGGGGTCTTGTGCCACCACCTGGACTGTGCCGTCCTGGTCCCGGCCGTGGTTGTAGTAATTGGCGTTGCCGAGCAACCCTTCGTAGTAAGGCCAGTTGTACTCGGTGCCGAACGCGTTGTGGATGCCTACGAATCCGCCGCCGCTGCGCATGAACTGCCGCAACGCCGTCTTGGCGGCATCGAGGTGCGCGTTGGTGCTGGTATTGACCGCCGAGGTCGGGGCGACCGCCGTGCCGTGCTTCCACAGCGTGTCACGAGTCGGGCTTAGGAAGATCACCGCCTTGTAGTCCGAGCCCGGCCCCAACTGGCCGGCGAGCGTGTTGACGTCCTCGGTCCAGTTGGCCTGCACCGGGGGCTTTTGCTCCGCCAACCACGCAATCAGCGCTCGCTGCGCGACGTTACGCACCGGATCAAGCGGCGGGTTCAAGCCAGCAAGAAGCGCGGGCTGTATGTTGGCGTGCCGCGGGCCGGCCGTGCGTGAGTAGATCAACACCTTGTTCTCGCGATTGGCCACCCAATTGTGGTAGCACTTTGAATCCGTACCACGGCAGACGCCGTAGTCGGGGTCGCCTGCGATCGCCGGGTCGTTCATGTCCGGCGTAAAGCCACTGCTCGTGTCCAGCTTGCGATCGTTTTCGCCGTTGTCCGCCGCCAGCGCCGCGGTGGAAACGCTCCCCAATAAGACCAAGGCGGACGCCAAGGCCCTCGCTGCGCGTGCGCGCATCGTTCTTTCTTCCCTGATCATGATTTCTCCTCGGTGTGTTCTTTGGGAACCCCTAACGGGTTCTATATAGCAGCGGGTCCACCAAAACGTCAGCGGGTGGTTGCTTTGGTGCGGCCGGGAAAATACAACATCGTTCTTCTGGATAGAACGACCGGGGATCAACCCCGCAGACGGCGCTAACGGCCGGCGCGGGCTCCGCTGGCCGGCGCCCGATAGCTCTTCGGGGCGCCGGGCGAATGCGCGGCGCGCGGCGCTTTCACTGGCTTGGACCAGGCGGCGAACGGCGGCGCATCCGGGTCGCCGCCGAGGACGCGGCACAGGCTGCGCGCATGGCGGAACAGCACCGGCAGGATGCTTTGCACGCCCATCCCTTCGATGCGGTACCTCGGCCCCGAAACGCTGAGGGCACCGATGAATTTTTGGTCCGGACCGAGCACCGGGCAGGCGACGGCGGCGGTTTCCGGGTCGCGCTCGCCGAATGAGGCGGCGTACATGTTCTTGCGGATCTGGTCGTAGCGCTCCCCGCTCAGCCCGCTGAAGGCGAGGATCACGTGACCGGCGGCGCCTACGGTGAGCGGCAGCCGGTCGCCGACGTGGATGGAATCGCGCACCGCGCGCGGCGATTCGATCCGGTGCAGACACAGGCGCTGGGCTTCGTCGCGCACATAGAAGGAAGCGCCCTCGTGCAGCTCCTCCACGATCTGCCTGAGCGTTTGCGGCACGATGTCGGCCGTGCCGAAGTTCTTCTGATAGAGGGCCCCGAGCAATAGCACCTTCGAGCCCAGGCGGTAGGTGCCGTCCTCCGAGCGCAGCAGATAGCGCGCCCTCTCCAGGGATTTCGCCAGGCGAATCACCGTGCTCTTATAGAGGCCGGTCCGCTTGGCAAGCTCGGCCAGCGTGAGCTTGCGGTCGTTATCGGTAAAGGCGTCGAGGATGGTAAGAGCGCGATCGACGGCGGCAACTCCGGCGGCGGCAGGCACTGGGCGGAATCGTTCTTTGAGCGTGGTTTTCAGAGGGGACGAGTGTATACCAGCGCCGCCGGCTCGTCCGTTCCTCCGGCGGGTTGCGCGGCGCGCCGCAACCGCACGCCACGACGTGCGCCGCCACCGGGCGGCGGCTTTCTCGGCGCCGTCAGCGACCCCTTGCGAGCGTTTCGTGAAATGGAATAGTGTTATGTTGGGTAATACGTGGGGGAGGAAGGTGCAAGCATCCGGGCAGCTGCGGAGGTACG
This sequence comes from uncultured bacterium, assembly GCA_965233195.1. Taxonomy (GTDB): domain Bacteria; phylum Pseudomonadota; class Gammaproteobacteria; order Burkholderiales; family SG8-39; genus SCGC-AG-212-J23. Next base: position 53,056 of record CBDDSB010000018.1, read on the forward strand.
GCCATCATCGTCGATGCGCATGCCTAATCCCGAAATGACCCAGGCCCTGTCCGGGATCCGCGTGCTTGACCTGAGCAACGTGCTCGCCGGCCCGCTGTGCGCCTACGAACTTGCGCTGCTGGGCGCCGAGGTCATCAAGGTCGAGGTGCCGAAGACCGGCGACCTCGCGCGCCAGCTCGGCGCCGACCCCGAGCTCAACGCCCGCCACATGGGGGCGTCATTCCTGGCGCAGAACGGCGGCAAGAAATCGATCACGCTGAACCTCAAGGCCGAGGCCGGCAAAGAGGTTCTGCGCCGCCTGGTGCGCACTGCCGACGTGCTGGTGGAGAACTTCCGGCCTGGCGTCATGGACCGGCTCGGGCTTGGCTACCACGAGCTGCGTGAGTTCAACCAATCGCTCGTCTACTGCGCGATCTCCGGCTTCGGCCAGGATGGCCCGATGAAAGACGCGCCCGCCTACGACCAAATCATTCAGGGCCTGTCAGGCATGATGAGCGTCACGGGAGACGAGGACTCCGGCCCGTTGCGCGCCGGCTATCCAGTGGCCGACAGCATCGGCGGCCTCACGGCCGCGTTCGCGATTGCCGCGGCCCTGGTGCGGCGCGAGCGCACGGGCAAAGGCGCGATCATCGACGTGGCGATGCTCGACTCGGCGATCGTGTCCCTCGGCTGGGTGGTGTCCAACCACCTCATCGCCGGCGTAATGCCGCGCGCGCTGGGCAACGAGAACTTCACCGCCGCGCCCTCGGGCACCTTCCGAACCCAACACGGCCTGCTCAACATCGCCGCGAACAAGCAGGAGCAGTTCGAGGCCCTCGCGCGGGCGGTCGGACGCGAGGACCTGGTGGCCGACGCGCGCTTTGCCGGGCGCGAATGCCGAAAGCGCAACCGGGCCGCACTCACCCGCGAGCTCGAGACGGCGCTTGCGCACAAGTCCGCGGCGGACTGGGAAGCGGCGCTGAATCGCGTCGGCGTGCCGGCGGGCCGGGTTCTTAGCGTGCCCGAAGCGCTGGAACTCGCACAGATCAAGCAACGCGAGTTCCTCCAGGTGTTCGAGAACGTGCCGGGGGTGGCGCGCAGCATCACGCTCGCGCGCTGCGGATTCAAGCTGTCGGGCGGCGATCCGGCGGTGTCGGCGCCGCCGCCTCAGCTCGGCGAGCATACGGTGGAGATACTGAACGCCATCGGCTATAGCAGCGCGGAGATCGGTCGTCTTCAGCAGGCCGGGGCGGTCTAAGGTAAAGGAGAAGCGAGATGAATCAGCCACGCGATCTCAAGGCAATTCCGGGCGTGGAGGCAAGCGACCTGGTCTCCCATCAGCTGGTGAAGTACCTCGAGGCCCGCGGCGTCGAGCACGTCTTCGGCCTGTGCGGCCATACCAACATTGCGGTGCTGGCCGAGCTGGCGAAAAGCTCGATCCGGTTCATCAACACGCGGCATGAGCAGGTCGCGGCGCACATGGCCGACGGCTACGCGCGCGCGAAACGCCAGACCGCGGTGGTGCTCAGCCACCTCGGGCCTGGATTGACCAACGCTGCGACCGGGGTGGCCAACGCTGCGCTGGATTCGATCCCGATGGTGGTGATCGCGGGCGACGTCCCAAGTCATTACTACGGCAAGCATCCGCACCAGGAAGTCAACCTGCACGCCGACGCTTCGCAGCACGAGATCTACCGACCGTTCGTGAAGCGCGCCTGGCGTGTCGAGCGCCCGGATCTCTTCCCCGAGATCATCGACAAGGCGTTCCAGCTCGCCGCGAGCGGCCGGCCTGGAGCGGTGCTGGTCTCGGTGCCGATGGACATCTTCTCGAAGCCGGCCGATCCCGCCCTGTTCCAGCGCCTCGCGCATCACAGCAAGGTGCTGCACAAACCGTCGATCGACGACCAGACCGCCGCCCGCATGGTGGAAGCGCTCGCGAGCGCGTCGCGTCCGGTGATCTATGCCGGCGGCGGCGTACTGCTCGCCGACGCCGCCGATGAGTTGCGTGAGCTGGCCGCGCATTTCTCGATTCCCGTCGCGCACAGCCTGATGGGCAAGGGTGCGCTGCCCGATGACCATCCGCTGACGCTGGGGATGACGGGGTTCTGGGGAACCGAATTCATCAACCGCAAGTGCCGCGAGGCCGACTGCGTGCTCGCGCTGGGGACGCGCTTCGCCGAAGCCGACTGCAGCTCTTGGGATGCGCGCTTCACCTTCCAGATTCCGCCGGCCCGGCTGATCCAGATCGACATCGACCCGGCCGAGATCGGCCGCAACTTCCCCGTCGAGCTGGGCGCGGTCGCCGACCTGAAGCAGGCGCTGCGCGTGCTGCTGCGCGTCGCAAAGCAGCTGCACCCTGCGGGTCGGCGCAACGACGCGCTGGTGAAGGAGATTTCCGCTTATCGCAAAGCCTTCGCGCAAAGCAACGAGGCGCATATCCGCAACGCGGCCTACCCGATGCGGCCAGAGCGCATCCTTGCTGAAGTGCGCGAGGTGCTGCCGCGCGACGCGCTCATCACTACCGACGTGGGCTGGAACAAGAATGGCGTCGGGCAGCAATTCCCGGTGTATACGCCAGGCAGCATCTTTACTCCCGGCGGGTTGGCGACGATGGGTTTCGGCGCCCCTGCCGCGCTGGGCGCCAAGCTGGCCTGCCCCGAGCGCACCGTCGTTGCGCTGGTGGGCGACGGTGGCTTCGGCCAAAACCCGGCGATGCTCGCCACCGCGGTGGAAGCCGACATTCCCGTAGTGTGGGTGGTGATGAACAACTATGCGTTCGGCACCATCGCCGGCCTCGAGATGGCGCACTACGGGACCGCTTTCGGCTGCGTGTTCCAGAAGGACGGCAAGCCCTACTCGCCGGACTTCGCAGCAATTGCGCGCGCCTACGGCGCCGACGGGGTGCAGATCCGCGCGACGCAGGAATTCAAGCCGGCACTGGAGCGCGCGATTGCCTCGCGCCGGCCCTGCGTGATCGACGTCGCCATGCTGAACGAGCCGGTGCCGACCGGCGGGCACTGGAACATCAACGACATTTACTCGCCCGGTCGCCAGGTTTCTCACGTGGCGACGGCTATGAAGGACGTGCGGACAAGTAGCAGCAGTGAGCAGTAGCAGTAAGCAGTAGAAGTACAGGGAGAGGAGGAAGAAAAATGCTGAACGACCCGGCAGCTTTGCCGCTGCCCGAAACCGTGCGCGCAGTCGACGAAGGCGCGGCACTGCAGGAGGAGTTCGAGCGCGCTCAGCGCGTCGCGAGCGGCCACATCGGCGCGCAAGACCTCGACTGGCTGAGCAAGGGCTTTGCCGCCTTTCTTGCCAACGGCGGCGCGCTGCCTTTGGAACGTTGCCTGCGGCTGCCTTGGAAGGATGGCGCGCTGCGCCGCGCGTGCCGCGATTACTGGCTGCGGAGAGCCTGGAAGCTGGCCGGCGGCGACCTCTCGCCATGGCGGCGCTCCGAGGTGCTCGCCTTGGCTGTGCGCAACTTTTCAGGCCGGCAATGGGTGCGCTGGCGCAGCCTGCAGGCGGTTCCCGCCGAAGCCGGTGACGTGGAAGCGGCGCTCTACCACGCATTTCGCGCCTGCGAGCGCATCCCGTCCACCGCGATGCAGCTGCACAACATCGCTCACCATCGCCGGCATACCTGAAGTGACGGATGCAGAAGCTCTGACCAAGGACTGGTGGCGCACCGCGATCATCGAGATGCGCCCCGGGGTGATCCGCTTCCGCGGCTATCCGATCGAAGAGCTGATCGGGCGCATCAGCTTCGCGCAGATGATCTGGCTCATGACGCGCGGCGAGCTGCCGAGCCGCGCGCAGGGCGAGCTGCTCGAGGCGGCGCTCACCGCCGGGGTCGACCATGGGCCGCAGGCGCCGAGCATCGCGATCGCGCGCATGGCGGCGACCTGCGGCGTCGGTCTCAACAACGCGATCGCGTCCGCGCTCAACGTCCTGGGCGACGTTCACGGCGGCGCCGGCGAGCAGACGGTCGAGCTTTTCCAGGCGATCGCCGAGCGCCAGGCGCTCGGCGAAGCCGAGGGCGCGGCGGTCGATGCGGCGCTTGCCGAGTTCACTGCACAGCGCGGCAAGTTCATCCCCGGATACGGTCACCGTTTTCATCCCATCGATCCGCGCGCGCCGCGCCTGCTCGAGCTCGTCGATGCAGCGGCGCGCGCCGGAGTGGTCGACGGCCGCTTCGCGCGCATAGGCCGCGCGGTCGAAGCGGTGCTCGCCGCCCGCAAGGGCGGCAAGCGCATTCCGATGAATATCGACGGTGCAACCGCCGTCATCTATGCCGAGCTGGGCTTCCCGGCGCCGCTCGCGCGCGGTCTGTTCTGCCTGTCGCGCGCGGTCGGCATCCTCGCGCACGCATGGGAGCAGACGCAGCAAGGCGGACGGAACAAGGGTCCGATCCCGCGCGAGTTCATTCCGACCTACGACGGGCCGGGCGCGCGACGGTTTCCGGAGTGCTAAGCTAAGAAATCCTGAATCTCGACGTCATCTGCATCGGACGCTGCTCGGTCGATCTTTACGGGCAGCAGATCGGCTCGCGCCTCGAGGACATAGCCACCTTCGCCAAGTCGGTGGGCGGGTCGCCGGCCAACATGGCGATCGGCACCTCGCGCCTTGGACTGAAGGCGGGCCTGATCACCCGCGTCGGCGACGAGCAGATGGGGCGCTTCGTCCTGGAGCAGATGCGCCGCGAAGGCGTGGCGTCCGCGGGCATCCGCACCGATCCGAAACGGCTCACTGCGCTGGTGCTGCTCGCAGTCGAGGACGAGGGCGTTTCGCCGACGATTTTCTATCGCACCGATTGCGCCGATATGGCGCTGTCCGAGGACGACATCGACGAGGCCTTCATCGCCTCGGCGCGCGCCGTGGTGGTGACCGGCACCCACTTCTCGCGGCCAAACAGCGACGCCGCGCAGCGCAAGGCGATCCGCATCGCCAAGGCCTACGGCCGCAAAGTGGCGTTCGACATCGACTACCGCCCTACGCTATGGGGCCTCACCGGCCATGCGGCGGGGTTCGAGCGCTACGTGAAATCGGATTCGGTTTCTCAAAAACTCAAGAGCATCCTCGCCGATTGCGATCTCATCGTCGGCACCGAGGAGGAGATCATGATCGCCGCCGGCGCCGAGGACGTGCTCGAGGCGCTGCAGGCGATCCGCGCGCTGTCCAGCGCGATCATTGTCCTCAAGCGCGGGCCGATGGGATGCATCGTTTACGAAGGAGAAATCACCGGTTTGGAAAACGGCATCGTCGGCAGGGGATTCCCCATCGAGGTGTACAACGTGCTTGGCGCCGGCGATGCGTTCATGTCCGGCTTTCTGCGCGGCTGGCTGAAAGGCGAGCCGCTCGCGACCGCGGCCACCTGGGCCAACGCGTGCGGCGCCTTTGCGGTGTCGCGGCTGCTGTGCTCGCCGGAGTATCCGACCTGGGCCGAGCTCAGCCACTTCCTGGAGCATGGCAGCGAGCATCGCGCGCTGCGCAAGGACGCGGCGATCAACCACCTTCATTGGGCGACCACGCGCCGCAGCCAGCCCGACTCGCTCATGGCGCTGGCGATCGATCATCGCGCGCAGCTCGAGGCCCTCGCCGACCGGCACGGCGCGCCGCGTAACCGGCTGGAGCGGTTCAAGCTTCTTGCAGTAGAGGCAACGATCAAGGTATCTGGCGGCCAACCCGGCTTCGGCATGCTGCTCGACTCGACCTATGGACAGAGAGCGCTGTACAAGGCGGCCAAGGCCGGGCTGTGGCTCGCCCGCCCGGTGGAGAAGCCCGGCTCCCGTCCGCTCGACCTCGAGCCGTTCAACTTCTCCGAATGGCCGGTCACGCACACGGTGAAATGCCTGTGCTTCTACCACCCGGACGACGATGAAGAACTGAAAGCGCGCCAGGAGCGCGAGCTGCGGCGGGTGAACGAGGCGGCGCGCACCGCCGGCCGCGAGCTGCTGATCGAAATCATCGCCGGCAAGCACGGGCCGCTCGCCGACGGCACGGTGGCCGCGGTGCTCGCGCGCCTCTACGCGCTCCGCATCAAGCCTGACTGGTGGAAGCTCGAGCCGCAGACCAGCGCCGCAGCGTGGCGCGCGATAGAAAAGACAGTAGAAAGGTATGACCCCTATTGTCGCGGCATCGTGATGCTGGGCCTGCGCGGCAAGGGGACAAACGTGCGCTATGTCACCAACATCCTTCCGGAAACGGCGCCGGCGGACTCTCTGCTCGTGGTCGAAGTGATCACGCCGGGCGGACACACCTCGAGCTACCCGCCGCACAAGCACGACCAGGACAACCTGCCGATGGAGTCGCTGCTCGAGGAGACGTACTACCACCGTCTCAACCCGCCGCAGGGCTTCGCCTTCCAGCGTGTTTATACCGACGATCGCTCGCTCGACGAGGCGATTCGTGGTCGAGGACGGCAGCGTGGTGATGGTGCCGCGGGGCTATCACCCGACCGCGGCCATCCACGGCTACGACCTCTACTACCTGAATGTCATGGCCGGTCCGCGCCGCACCTGGAAATTTCACAATGCCCGGGAGCACGAGTGGCTGGTGAAGACCTGACAATCCACCTCCATGAACACCAAGTTGCCCGCTGAGGCGAAGCGCCTCGCGCTCGGTGGCATGGGCGATGCGCTCGTCATGATGGTTGATGACGACCCGCTGCTGATCGACCTCACTCAGGCATTCCTGGAGGGCGCGGGCTATCGGCGGCTGTTGTCGACTACGGACGCCTCGGGCGCCGTCGCCATGCTGCTGCGAGAGCTGCCGGACGTCCTGCTGCTCGACCTCAACATGCCGCGCGTGAGCGGGTTCGAAGTGCTCGCGGCCATGCGCAATGACCCGGTGCTGAGGCACATCCCGACGGTGGTGCTCACTTCGGCCGACGATGCCGCGACCAAGCTGCGGGCACTCGACCTCGGCGCGACCGATTTCCTGCGCAAGCCGGTCGACCCGAGCGAGCTCGCGCTGCGGCTGCGCAACACGCTCGCCGCGAAGGCGCACCGCGAGGCGCTGCGCAGGACCTTTGTGCGCTATGTGTCGCCGCGCCTGGCCGAGGGCATCATCAACGATGCCGCGGCGCCGTTCGCGGCCCGGCCGCAGCGCGCCGACGTCGTGGCGCTGTTCGCCGATCTGCGCAGCTTCACCCGCATCACCGAAACGCTCGACGTCGAGCTGGTGGTCGACATGCTGAATGAGTACTTCTCGGTGCTGACGGACGCGACTTACCGCAACGACGGCACCATCTTCAACATGGCGGGGGACTGCCTGCTGGTGGGCTTCAACGTGCCGTTCGCGCAGCCCGACGCGGCCCAGCGCGCCTGGCGCACCGCCGAGGAGATGCTGGCGCGCGTCGGCGCGGTAGCGGCGGGCTGGTCGGCGCGTCACGGCATCGAGACCGGCGTCGGCATCGGCGTCTGCCGCGGCCCGGCGGTCATCGGCAACGTCGGCTCGGCGCACTACATGAGCTACACCATGATCGGCAACGCGGTGAACGCTGCGGCGCGCCTGATGCAGATGGCGCAGATGGGCGAGGCGCTGGTGTCCGGCGAGTTCTACCTTGCGGTGCGCGATCTGATTCCGCCCGGTTGCGTACAGGCATTCGGCCCGGTGGCCCTGCGCGGCAAATCCGAGCCGATCGCGGTCTATTCGGTCCGCCCCCAGCCCGGCCCGACCGCATAATTCGCGCGCTATGCGCGGATTCCTGAAGCGTGAATGGCCGCTCGGCGCGGCGATCTTCACTACGGCGCTGTTCCTGACGTTCGGCGCCGGCTGGCTGGCCGACCTGTCGAGCGCGCCGTGGTTCGGGCTGATGTCGGGCTGGCTGTTCGGCGTGATCCTGCTCGCTTCGTTCGCAGCGGTGCGCCATGCCGAGGCGATCGCCCACAAGCTGGGAGAGCCGCTCGGCACGCTGGTCCTTACGCTCGCGGTCACCGGGATCGAAGTCGCGATCATCGCGGCAGTGATGTACGGTGGCACCGGCAACGCCACGCTCGCGCGCGACGCGATGTTCGCGGTGGTGATGATCGTGCTGAACGGCATGGTCGGGCTATCGCTGCTGCTCGGCGGCCTGCGCTACCACGAGCAGACTTACAACCTGCAGGGCGCCAACGCGTTCCTGGCGGTCATCATCCCGATCTCGGTGCTCGGTCTGGTGCTACCCAACTTTACCGTGTCGTCACCCGGCCCGACCCTCTCGCCGGTGCAGTCGTCCTTCTTCATCATCATGTCGATCGTGCTCTACGGCGTGTTCCTTGCCATTCAGAACGTCCGCCATCGAGAATACTTCGTCGACCAGAAAACCCTGCCCGGGGAGTCGGTCGCAACGGGCTCGCTGACGCTACACATTCCCCTGCTCCTGCTCTACCTGGTGGCGGTGCTGTTGCTCGCCAAGCAGATCGCGGCGCCGATCAATTACGGCATCCACGTATTGCATGCGCCCGCGGCGCTCGGCGGCTTCCTGGTTTCGGTGCTGGTGCTCGCGCCGGAGTCGCTCAGCGCGGCGCGCGCAGCGCTCGCGAACCAGCTACAGCGTTCGGTCAATCTGTTGCTGGGCTCGGTCCTGGCCAGCATCAGCCTCACCATACCGGCGGTGCTCGCGATCGGCTTCATCACCGACCAGACCATCGTCCTCGGGCTGGACGCCGCCGATACCACGCTGCTCGCGCTGACGCTCGTGGTCAGCATCCTGACCTTCGCCAGCCCGCGCACCAACGTGCTGCTCGGTGCGGTCCATCTCCTGCTCTTCCTCGCCTACCTGCTGTTCATCTTCGAAAAATAGTCATTCCGGCTGGATGCCGGCCTCCTTGACGATGCGGCCCCACTTGTCGACCTCGATGCGGATCACTTCGGCGAACGCCTCCGGCGTGCCGCCCTGGATTTCGATCCCGGCGCCCATCAGGCGCGAGCGCACATCTTCCATTTTCAAGGCCGCATTGATCGAGGAATTGAGCTTGGCGACCGCCTCCTTCGGCGTGCCGGCGGGTGCCAGGATGCCGCCCCAGGTGCTGGCGTCGTAGCCCGGCAGGGACTCGGCGATCGTCGGCAGCTCGGGCATCGCGCTCGAGCGCTTCGCGGTGGTCACGGCGATGCCGCGCACCCCGCCGGATTTCACGTGGCCGCGGATCGCGGTGACAGTGTCGAAGATCATCGCCGTGCGACCGGCGAGGAGATCGGGGTGCGCCGCCGAGCTGCCCTTGTAAGGCACGTGCTGCATCTTGGTCTTGGTCATGCTCCCGTTTTTGCGCCCACGGACGGGTGCACCGCCAGCAGCAGCGGCACGACGTGCGTGTACACCACCGGCTCGAAGTCCTTGATCGGGTCCAACGCCATCTGCTTGAACAGCCACTTGTTGGTGGCGTGGCTGGAGGCGACGATCACCAGGTTGTAGCCGTCGGGCGGGCTCTTGGCAACGAAGTCGGTGCCGAGGTTGTTCGATGCCCCCGGCTTGTTTTCGACCACCACCGCCTGGCCGAGAGAGGTCGTCATCTTTTCGGCCAGCGTGCGCGCGATCAGGTCGATGGCGCCGCCCGGCGTCGCGGGGACCACGATGCGCACCGTGCGCGACGGATAGGGTTGGGCCGTAACCGTTCCGGCAATCAGGAGCGCAAACGCGAGCAGCAACAACCTCATGTGATTCTCCCTTTAGTGTCCGAGTACCTGGCTGAGGAACAGCTTGGCGCGCTCGGTTTTCGGCGCGCTGAAAAATTCCGCCGGCGGGGCGGCTTCCACCACGCGGCCGCCGTCCATGAAGACCACGCGGTCGGCGACGGTGCGGGCGAAGCCCATCTCGTGCGTCACCACCATCATCGTCATGCCCTCGCGCGCGAGCTCGACCATCACGTCGAGCACCTCCTTGATCATCTCCGGATCGAGCGCCGACGTCGGCTCGTCGAACAGCATCAGCTTGGGCTTCATGCATAACGCCCTTGCGATCGCCACGCGCTGCTGCTGGCCGCCGGAGAGGTGCGACGGATACTTGCCGGCCTGCTCCGGAATGCGCACGCGCGCGAGGAAGTGCATCGCGGTCTCCTCAGCTTCCTTGCGCGGCACGCGCTGCACCCAGATCGGCGCGAGTGTCAGGTTCTCGAGCACCGTGAGGTGCGGGAACAGGTTGAAGCTCTGGAACACCATCCCGACCTCGCGGCGCACGCGGTCGATGGTGCGCTGGTCGTCGGTGAGCTCCACCCCATCGACCACCACCCGCCCGCTCTGGTGCTCTTCCAGCCGGTTAACGAGGCGGATGAGCGTCGACTTGCCCGAGCCCGAAGGCCCGCACACCACCACCTTCTCGCCGCGGCCGACGGTCAGGTCGACGTCCTTCAGGGCGTGGAACGCGCCGAACCACTTGTTCACCTTGCTCATCTCGATCATGAGCGCTCGAAGCTCTTGCTGTAGCGCGACATGGCGAAGCAGAAGGCGAAGTAGACCAGCGAGGCGAACACGTACGCCTCGATGCCGAAACCGTTCCACGCCGGCTCGGTGAGCGAGATCTTGATCGTCGAGAGCAGGTCGAACAGGCCGATGATCAGCACCAGCGAAGTATCCTTGAATAGCGCGATGAAGGTGTTGACCAGCGGCGGTACCGAGATGCGCAGCGCCTGCGGCAGGATGATGAGCCAGGTGCGCCGCCAGTAGGGCAGCGCGAGCGCGTGCGCCGCGTCATACTGCCCCTTGGGGATCGCCTGCAGCCCGCCGCGAATCACTTCCGCCAGGTACGCCGCCGCGAACATCACGATCGCGAGTTGCGCGCGCACCATCTTGTCGATCGTCACCCCGGAGGGCAGGAAGAGGGGCAGCATCACCGAGGCCATGAACAGCACCGAGATCAGCGGCACGCCGCGGATCAGCTCGATGTAGCCGACGCACAGGGCGCGGATCACCGGCAGGTCGGAGCGCCGTCCGAGCGCAAGCACGATCGACAGCGGAAAGGCGAGCGCCACGCCGAAGGTGCTGAGCAGCAAGGTCAGGATCAGCCCGCCCCAGCGCTCGTTCTCGACGTACGGCAGGCCGAACGCGCCACCCCACATCAAGCCTCCAATAATCAATAAACCAAAAAGCCAGACGAGCAGGAGCCACCACCTCCAGAACAAGCGGATGGCGGAAAACACCCACAGGCCGATCAGGATCACGCTGGCGAGCCCCGGCCGCCAGTGCTGCTCGTACGGATAGGTGCCGAACAGGATGAAGCGGTGCTTCTCGGCGATGAAGCCCCAGCAGGCGCCCTCGGTGGCGCGGCACGCCTGGGGGTCTGGACGCCAGACCGCGTCGAGGAACGCCCAGTCGATGAGCGGCGGCAGGCCTTTCCAAAGTAGGTACAGCAGGAGCAGCGTGAATGCCGTGCTCGCCCAGTTGCCGAACAGGTTGTCGCGCAGCCACCTCATCGAAATACGATCCGCGCGTTGTACCAGTTCATGAAGCCCGAGATCGAAAGGCTGATCGTCAGGTACGCCGCCATGATGATGGCGATGCCCTCGATCGCCTGCCCGGTCTGATTCATCGTGGTGTTGGCGATCGACACCAGGTCGGGGTAGCCGATCGCGACCGCGAGCGAGCTGTTCTTGGTGAGGTTGAGGTACTGGCTGGTCATCGGCGGCACGATGACGCGCAGCGCCTGCGGCAGCACGACGAGGCGCGTGGTGTGGGCGCGCGACAGGCCGAGCGCATGCGCGGCTTCGACCTGCCCACGGTCGACCGCCAGGATGCCGGCGCGCACGATCTCGGCGATGAAGCCCGCGGTGTAGACCGTGAGCCCGATGAGCAGCGCCGCGAACTCCGGGGTGAGCGCCGCGCCGCCGGTAAAGTTGAAGCCCTGCAGCTCGGGCACGCTGGACAGCGTGGGGAAGAAGATGCCGCGGTTCGACAGGAACACCCCGGGCAGCGGCGAGAGCGCTTCGCGCGCGTGCGGCATGCCCTCCGTGATCACCGCGTACCAGAAGAAGAGCTGCACCAGCAGCGGAACGTTGCGCGCCAGCTCGACGTAGGCCGCGCTCAGGGTTCTGAGCAGGAAATTGCGCGAAAGGCGGGCAAGGCCCACCGCGGTGCCGAGGAAAGTGGCGAGCACCACGCCGATCACCGCGACCGCCAGGGTGTTGGTGAGCCCGACGAACAGCGCCCGCAGGTAGGTGTCGGAGGCGCCGTAGCGCAGGAAGGCGGACTCGCCGATCTCGAAGCCGGCCTCGCGCCCGAGGAAGCCGAAGCCGCTCGCGATGCGCCGCTCCTCGAGGTTGGTCATGGTGTTCGAAATGAGAAACCACGCCACCAGCACCGCGCCGCCAAGCGCCGCTGCCTGATAGGCTATCCGCTTCCCCCTCGCAGAGCGCCAGACCATGACCGAGCGCAAGCTTACCCGAGACGATCTTCGCAAGGCCGCCGAGAAGTACAAGAACTGGGGGCGCTGGGGGCCGAACGACGAGATCGGCACGCTGAACCACACCACCGCGCAAGACATCGTCGCGGCCGCCCGCCTGGTGCGCAAAGGCAAGGTCATCTCGCTCGCGCTCAACTTCGACAACCATGGCCCGCAGGGCGCGAAGAGCAAGTACCCGGCGCTCGGCCGCATCAACCCGCTGCACACGATGCTGCGCACCGGCACCGACGCGTACTCCGGCGTGCTCGACCACCGCGGGATCAGAGCCGCGGACGACATGGTGGTGATGCCATTGCAGTGCGGCACGCAGTGGGACGGCCTGGGCCACATCTTCTACGAGAACAACATGTGGAACGGCTACGACTGCCGCGAGGTGACCTCGGCCGGGGCGCAGAAATGCGGCATCGAGAAGACGAAGAACAAGATGGTCGGCCGCGGCGTATTCCTCGACGTGCCGCGCGCGCTCGGCATGGACATCCTCCCCGATGGCCACGCCATTACGACCGCCCAATTGGATGAAACTGCGAAAAAGCAGAAGGTCGAAGTGAGGAAAGGCGACTTCGTCATCGTGCGCACCGGGCAAATGGAAGCCAAGCTGGCCGCCGGCAGCTGGGACGGCTACCCGGGCGGCGACGCGCCCGGCTTTTCGTTCGAGACGCTGGAATGGATTCAGCGCACCGAGCTCGCCGCGCTCGCCAGCGACACCTGGGGCTGCGAGGTGCGCCCGAACGAGAGCGAGGCCAGCATCAACCAGCCCTGGCACTGGATCACCATCCCGATCATGGGCATGACCATGGGCGAGATCTTCTACGTCAAGGACCTGGCCGAGGACTGCGCCGCCGACAAGGTCTACGAGTTCCTGTTCGTCGCGCCGGCGCTTCCTATTACCGGCGCCGTTGGTTCACCCACCAACCCTTTGGCGATCAAATGACCATGAAACGATTTCTTGGATTGGTTGCGGCACTGTTTGCAACCGCGGCTCTTTCTCAACCCTATCCAAACAAACCCATCCGCGTCGCCGTGGCGTTCCCGCCAGGCGGGCCGGTGGACATCATCGCGCGGCTGCTGGGACCCAAGCTTTCCGACTCGCTCGGCCAGAGCGTGGTGGTGGAGAACGTGGTCGGCGCCGGCGGCAACATGGCGGCGACGCGCGTCGCGAAAGCGCCGCCCGACGGCTACACCATCCTCGCGCATTCCTCGGCCTACGCGGTCAACCCGACGCTGATCCCGAACGCGGGCTACGACGGCGAGAAGGATTTCATCCCGCTCGCCATCGTCGCCTCTCAGCCGAACTTCGTCGTGGTGCACGCCGATTTTCCGGCGAAGACGCTGGCCGAGCTGATCGCGAGGGCGAAGACCGACAAGCTCGCGTTCGCGTCCGCGGGCAACGGCACTACGCCGCACCTCACCGGCGAGAATCTGTTCAAGCTGCGTGCCAAGGTCGACATCACGCACATTCCGTTCAAAGGCGGCGGTCCCGCCGCCGCCGCGGTGCTGGGTGGGCAACCGCCGGTGGGCGTCATCGCCGGCTCGGCGCCGCTGCCGCATATCAAGGCCGGAAAGATCCGCGCGCTGGCGGTATCCGCCGCGCGCCGCGTGGCCTCGCTGCCCGACGTGCCGACGCTCGGCGAGCTGGGCTACCCGGGAATGGAGGACTACACCTGGGTCGGCTTCTTCCTGCCGGCCGGAACGTCACCGGAAATTGCGCAAAAGCTCAACGAGGCCATCGTTCGCGCGGCCAACGATCCGCAGATCAAGGAGCGCATGGAAGCGCTGGCGTTCGACGTTACCGCGGCACCGCTCGGCGAGACCGCCGCCTACGTGAAGAGCGAGCTCGCGAAATGGGGCAAGGTGGTGCGCGAGGTGGGCGCGAAGGTCGACTAAATAAGTCGACTAGCGCGTCGTCGCTATCTCGCCAGGCGCAGCCCCGAAAACTGCCAGCGCGCCTCAGGTGGAAAGAAGTTCCGGTAAGTGGCGCGGATGTGGCTGGCCGGCGTGGCGCAGGAGCCGCCGCGCAGCACGTATTGCCCGCACATGAACTTGCCGTTGTACTCGCCCACTGCGCCGGCCGCGGGCCGGTAGGCCGGATAGGGAGCGTAGTCGCTGCGCGTCCATTCCCACACGTCGCCGAAAGCCTGTGCCAGCGTCTGGGGCGCCGGTTCTTCGCGCAACGCGAGCGGGTGCAGCGCGCTGCTTTCGAGGAAGTTGCCGGCAAGCGATGCGCCGCGCGCCGCCACTTCCCACTCAGCTTCGGTCGGCAGGCGCGCGCCGGCCCAGCGCGCGAACGCCTCGGCCTCGAAGAAGCTCACATGGCAGATCGGCGCGTTGCGGTCGACGGGGGCCAAGCCATGCAGAGTGAACGTGTGCCATGCGCCGTCGCGAAGTTGCCAGTATTCGGGGGCCTGCCAGCCGCGCGCCTGCACCATGTCCCACCCGGCCGAGAGCCATAGCTCCGGGCGGCGGTAACCGCCATCGTCGATGAAGTCGACGAAGTCGCCGTGCGTAACCGGGTGCGAGGCCATCTCGAAGTCTTCGAGCCACACGCGATGACGGGGCGTCTCGTTGTCGAATGCGAAGCCCGCGCCTTCGTGCCCGATCTCGTGCAAGCCACCGGCGATAGGGAGCCAGCTGCGGGCGCGCGCGCGGATCGGCGTGAGCGGCCACGTCTTCTGATAGGCAGGCTTGAGCGGATTGCGCGACAGCAGGTGCTTGAGGTCGGTGAGGATCAGCTCCTGGTGCTGCTGCTCATGGTGCAAGCCCAGCTCGAGCAATCCGGCTGGCAGTGCTTTCGCGGCCAGGATCGACTCGTCGACGTGGCGCCGATAAGCAAGCACTTCATCCAGCGACGGTCGCGACAGCATGCCGCGCTCGGGGCGCGGGTGGCGCTTGCCGATGGCGTTGTAGTACGAGTTGAAGAGATAGCCATAGGCCGCGTCGAAGACGCGGTACCCGGGCACGTGCGGCTGCAGCACGAAGGTTTCGAAGAACCAGGTGGTGTGCGCGAGATGCCACTTCGCCGGGCTTGCATCCGGCATGGACTGGATGGCGCAGTCCTCGGCCGACAGCGGCGCCACGAGGTCGAGCGTGGCCTGGCGGACGGCACGATAGGGCCCCGCCTGCCGGGCGTCCGGCAGGGGCATTGGATGCGCGCGCTTCTTCATCAAGGCTGGACCGCCCGCCGCGGGCATCGTTCATCGTATGCGGCAGAAGACGACAGTCCGTCGAAGATATTCGACAGCTATTCGCGCATGAACTTGGCGATGTCCGGTGTGCTGAGCGAGCGGTCCATATAGCCGAAGCTGCCCTTCTCCTTCACTTCGCGCGCCGCCTCGATCGCGCCGCTCATCGCCATGCGCCACAACGAGGTGGCGAGGCTCACGCGCTTGACGCCGGCGGCCTGCAGCTCGGGCACGCTGAACGACTTGCCTTTGATGCCGGCCATGAAGTTGAACGGCCTGGAGAGCGCGGCGCACACCTTGCGCACCGACTCGAGGTCGGGAAGGCCGGGCGCCATTAGTACATCCGCGCCCGCCTTCTCATACGCCTGCAGGCGCTTGATGGTGTCCTCGAGGTCGGGCTTGCCGCGCAGGAAGTTCTCGGTCCGGGCGGTAAGAACCACATCATGCGAGCGTGCGATCTTGGCCGCGGCGGCGACGCGCTGCACCGCGAGCGTGAAGTCGTAGACCTTGTCCTTGGTCGCGTCCTCGATCGAGCAGCCGGCAAGACCGACGCCGGCGGCGAGGCGAATGGTCTCGGCGGCGGCAGTGGGCTCGTCAGCGAAGCAGCGCTCGAAGTCCGCCGACACCGGCAGCTCGGTGGCCTCGACGATGGCCTTGGCGTGCGCCAGGGCCTCGTCGCGCGTCACCATGCCGTCGCGACGGCCGAGGGTGCCGGCGTGCGCGCCGCTCGAGGTGGCGAGCGCCTGGTAGCCGAGCCCGGCAAGGATGCGCGCCGAGCCCGCGTCCCAGGCGTTGCCGATGACGAAGCAGCTCTCGTGGAGCTGCCGGAAACGCTGAGCCTTATCGCGCATATCTACCGAATGGGAGGGGCATACATCAAACCGCCCTGGTTCCACAGCCGGTTGAGCCCGCGCTCGAAGCCAAGCGGCTTCAGGTTGGCGTCGAAGCTTTCGCCGTAGTTGCCCACCTGCTTGATGATGTTGAGCGCCCACTTGTTGTCGATGCCGAGCATCTTGCCGATGTCACCGGTGGCGCCGACGAAGCGCTGGATGTTCGGGTTGGTGCTGGCGGCCTCCTTGTCGATGGTTTTCGTAGAGAGGCCCATCTCCTCGGCCTCGACCATCGCGAACATCGACCACTTCACCACGTCGAACCAGCGGTCATCGCCGTGGCGCACCGCCGGCCCGAGCGGTTCCTTGGAAATGATCTCGGGCAGGATCACGTGCTCTTCGGGCTTCGGCGCGCGCGTGGCGCGCGTGGAGATCAGACCGGAGTGGTCGGTGGTGTAGACGTCGCAGCGGCCGGCGAAGTAGGCGTTCAGCACTTCATCCAGTTTCTCGATCACCACCGGCTTGAAGGTCATCTTGTTCGTGCGGAAGTAGTCGGAGAGGTTGAGCTCCGTCGTGGTGCCCGGCTGCACGCAGACCGTGGCGCCGTTCAGCTGCTTGGCGCTTTTCACGTTGAGGCGGCGGTGCACCATGAAACCCTGGCCGTCGTAGTAATTGATACCGACGAAGTTCAGCCCGAGGCTGGTGTCACGCGTGATGGTCCAGGTGGTGTTGCGCGACAGGATGTCCACTTCGCCCGACTGCAGCGCGGTGAAGCGCTGCTGCGCGGTGAGCGGCGTATAGCGAACCTTGTTCGAATCGCCGAACACCGCGGCAGCGACCGCGCGGCACACGTCGACGTCGATGCCACGGAACACGCCCTTTGAATCGGGCGCCGAGAAGCCGGCGACCCCGGTGTTCACACCGCACTGCACATAGCCTTTGGAGCGCACCGAGTCGAGCGTGGACTGCTGCGCGAACGCGGGCGTAGCTAGGACTGCGAGAAGCAATAGCGACTTTTTCACGACGGTTCTCCTTGGTGTAGGAAATCGCGGACGACCGCGATCTGATTTGCATGCAGCAGCGTCGGCGCGTGGCCGATGCCTTTGAACTCGACGACCCTGGCTTTGGGGCCGCGGCGCGCCATGGCCTCGGCGGTTTCGCGGGACACGACATCCGAGCGCTCGCCGCGGATGAGCAGCGTAGGACAGCGCACGGCATCGTACAGGGGCCACAGCTCCAGGTCCTTCTCTGGCAGGGTAGCGCGATAGGCTTCGGCGATGCGCAGATCGTAGTGCGGACGCCAGGTACCGTCCTCGTTTTTGCGTACCCAGGTCTCGGCCAGCGTGCGCCACTGCGCATCGCTGTGCTCGCCGAAAGGCGCCGCTATGGTGCGCACGTGCTGCTCGGCTTCCTCGAGGCTCGCGAACACCCGCGCTGCGCCGACATAGGAACCGATGCGCTCGAGCGCGCTCTTCGCGATCACCGGCGCGGCGTCGTTGAGGATCAGCTTGCGCACCGGGCTGCCTTGCTGGGCGGCCAGCGCCATGCCGACCAAGCCGCCCATCGAGGTGCCGAGCCAGTTCACCGCCTCGACATCCAGCCGGGCAATCAGCGTGACCATGTCAGCGACGTACTGAGTCCAGGTGTAGAGCTTCGGGTCGGCGAGCCGGTCGGAGTCGCCGCGCCCGGCAACGTCGGGGCAAACCACGCGAAACTGCGAGCACAGCGTGCGCGCGAGCTCGTCGAAATCGCGCGACGAGCGCGTGAGGCCGTGCACACAGACCAGGACCTCCCGGTTGCGCGGGTCGCCCCATTCGCGATACGCCATGCGGTGCAGGCCCGCGGCCGACGCGCACTGCACCGAACGGCGCCGCGGCTGCTGTTGATCTTGCCCGTCTACTTGTTCAACCATTTCTCGACGATGGCGGCTCGGGCGGCGCGCGCCTGGTCATCCAGCGTGGAATAGGCGCCGCCCCGCGCGCGCAGCAGGGCGAGCTTGTCGGATTTCAGGTTCGCGCCGCGCACCGGGAAGCCGTAGTTCGCGTAGCGCACGCGCTCGAGCGCCGCTTCTTCCTCGTCGTACCAGATCCATTCGTCGACGAAGCGGAACGCCGCGTCCTCCAGCGCCGCGTCCGGCGCCTCGGGATCGAGCAGCTCCAGGCGGTCGCCAAGCCAGCGAAAATAGGTATGACGCTCGTCGGTGACCGCGTAACCGATGAGGCTCCCGTCTTGCGCCCTGGCGCAGGTGACAGCGATCTCCAGCCGGCCCGCCTCACCCACCTTGACCTCCACCAGCGGCTCGCCGAGCCGCGCGCTCTGCTGCTCGGTGAGCTGGCCGTTCTCGATCACCGCGCGGCCGCGCACGCCGTCGCGCTCCCATTCCGCCTCGACTTGCAGCTCGGGAAATTCGCTCGAGGCGGCGGTAAACGCCGGAAACGGAATCCCGCGCTTTGGCTCAAAGCGGTATTCGAGCGTGCCCGGGACGTGGTGCTCGGTGTAGTCCTCGCCGTCGGCGTCGCGCACCATCAGCCAGCGCAGGCGCTCGCGGAAATCCTCGAGACGCCCGGCGCCGGTGACGCGCACGACGGCGGTGAACACGCGCGATCAGCTGTCGTACTTGAAGGACAGCGCGAGGCGCGCGCGGAACTGTACGATCTTGCCGTCCTCGATCCTCACGTCCAGCTTCTCGATCTCGGCAATGCGCAGGTCGCGCAAGGTGCCGGCGGCGGTGTTGACCGCGTTGCGCGCCGCGTCCTCCCACGAGTTCGCGCTGGTGCCGATGACTTCGGTGACGCGATAGACGGTGCCGCTGCCTTTCTTAGCCATGGTCCCCACTCCTCTCGGTCGCGGGAGAGCCCCGCGAGACCATTCTATACGCGCGCATCAGGGGTGGCGATGCAACCGCCAATAGCGGGGATGCAGGGTGCGTTGCGCTCGCACTTGGGTGGCGTCGCGGTTCAGCACGACGCTGACTGCGCCGCCCAGATCCGTGCGCAGTACGCTCACCTTCGCCCCCTCGTAGCGCGCGAGCACTTCGCGCGCCGGGTGGCCGAAGCGGTTACGGTAGCCCGCCGGCACGATGGCCCAGCGCGGCCCCACGGCTTCGATGAAAGCCTCGCTGGACGAGGTTCGACTGCCGTGATGCGGGACCAGAAGAACGTGGGCCTTGAGTGAAGCATTCCTGGCCAGAAAATCTTCCGCCGCGCGCTCGATATCCCCAGTGAGCAGCATCGCGCTTCCACCGGCTTCCACCCGCAGCACGCAGCTCTGGTTGTTGCGACGCGCGGATTCCCAGCCCGGTGGCGGGTGCAGGAACTCGAAGCGCACCCCGTCCCATTCCCAGCGCCGCCCGGCGGCGCAGCGAATCGCCTCGGGCACCAGAGTATTGAGCGCGTGACCCGGCGCCAAGGATGAAGCCAGCGTGCGCACCTCGAGCGTCTCGAGGACGCTCAACGCGCCGCCGAGGTGATCCGTGTCCTCGTGGCTGACGATCATCATGTCCAGCCGCTCGAGTCCCGCGCCGCGCAACATCGGCACGACGATGCGCCCGCCGCTGTCCGCCTCGGGCCCGTATGTCGGCCCGGCGTCGTAGAGCAGCGTGTGGCCCGCCGTGCGCACCACGACCGCGAGCCCCTGTCCGACGTCGAGCGCCGTGATCCAGGCTTCGCCCGCAGCGGGCGCGGGCGGCGCAAGAGAGAACGCGGGCGCCATCAGCGCAAGACCCGCGGCACGCGAGGGCACGCCGCGCGGCGCGAGCAGCCAGACCGCGCCGACGATCGCCGCCGCCGCGGCCCAGACCGGCGGCAAGTGCTGCTGCCACAACGCGCCCGGCAGCGCCGCGCACCATTCGAGAAAAGCCAGCAGCCACTCGACCAGCCACGATCCGATTTCCAGAATCGGCGCGTAGGGAAGCACCGCGGCCATGAGCGCAAGGGGCGTAACCACAACCGATACCACCGGAATGGCCACGGCATTCGCGAGCGGGCCGGCGACCGAGACCTGCCCAAAGAGAAGCAGCGCCGCGGGCGCGAGCCCGACCGTGATCGCCCATTGCATGCGGATCCACTGCAAGACCCGCGGGCCAGCCTGGGCAACGTAAAAGATGAGCGCGACTGCGCCGAACGACAGCCACAGGCCGGGCGCGAGCGGCGCCCACGGGTCGGCAACGACGATGACGACGAGCGCCAGCGCGAGCGTGCGCGACGGCGAGGTGATGCGTCCGCACCATAATGCCGCGGCCACCACCGCCACCATGTAGAACGTGCGCTGGGCCGGCACGGCAAATCCGGCGAGCAGCGTGTAGCCCAGGGCCGCGATGATCGCGGCTGCGGCCGCGGCCTTGCGCGCAGGCAAGCGCAGCGCCGCCGCGGGCACCCGGCGCCAGCCAAAGGCCACCAGCCACGCCGCCAGGCCGGAGACCAGCGTCACGTGCAATCCCGAGATGCTCATGAGATGCGTGACGCCGGTGCGATTGAAGAGGCGCCATTCCTCCGCCGAGATCGCGCGCTGGTCGCCGACCGCTAGCGCCGCGAGGATGCCGGCTGCCGGCGTTGCGCCGAGGTCGGCCTGAAAGCGATCGCGCACCGCTTCGCGGGCTCTTTCCACATGATCGAGAATGCCATTCCTGGAGCCGACGCGCCGGCGCTCGCCCTTCTGCCGGACGTATCCGGTCGCTCCCACGCCGCGCTCGAGCAGCCAGGCTTCGTAATCGAAGCCGTAGGGATTGACGTGGCCGTGCGGGCGGCGCAGCCGTACGGTGAACAGCCAGCGCTCACCGGGATGCACGGCCTGCTCGAGCATTGCCGCGCCTTCCTCAGCGAATGGCGTGCGATGCCAGGAAAGCAGGAGCTTCTTCGGCAGGCGTGCGCCGCCGGGTTGAGATTCGACCTCGAACTCGAAGCGCACCACGCGCGCGCCCACGGCCGGCAGGCTCGAGACCACGCCCACCACATCGAGGTCGCGGCCCTCGAGCTCCGGCGCGAGCCAGTCCGCCATGCGCAGGTGCGCCAGCCCGGCGGCCCACAGAAATCCCAACGTGAACGTGAAGAGCGGCACGAGCTTCGGCCGCCAGTACAGGCCCGCGATACATGGAATCATCAAAGCGACCCATGCCACTGGCGGCAGGTCAGCCTGCAGCTGGAGCGCCGCGGCGCCGGCTGCGAAGGCCAATGCGGCCAGGGTCATCTACAATCAACGCGCGCAGCCGCTCCGAGATGACGCCCGCCTGACGTGCCCCGCAAGTTCTTCCGCAAGTACCTGCCCGACCCCGAGGCCGTACGTTCGAGCCGCATGGTGGCCGCGTTCGGCGGCTGGCTGCAGCATCCGAACCTGTGGCACCTCAACCGCCACTCGGTGCCCGGCGCGGTAGCGATCGGCCTCGCGTGCGGGCTGGTGCCCGGGCCGCTGCAGATGCTGGCGGCGCTGCTGATCGCGATTCCCTGCCGCAAGAACATCCCGGTCGCGCTGATTGTGACGCTCTACACCAATCCCCTGACCATCGTGCCGCTCTATCTCCTCGCCTATACGTACGGCCGGTGGCTGCTTCCCGGCGAGCAGGGCCCGTTCATCGCGCCGTTCGCCATGGACTGGAGCGACCTGCCCGGCTCGTTGCGTGCCCTCGGCGAATGGATGATGGCGCTGGGCAAGCCGCTGGGCGTCGGGCTGCTCGCGCTGGCCTCGACACTGGCGGTGATCGGTTACGTCGCCGTGCGGCTCGGGTGGCGCGGCTGGGTCGTCGCCGCCTGGCGTGCGCGCGCGCGGCGCCGGACGGGCGGCGCATGACGCACGAGGAGTTCGTCGCCGGTTATCAACAGGGCCGCCTGCGCGTGCACATCGACCGCGAGGCTGCAGCCCGCTTCGTCGCCGGCCGCGCGATGCTGCCGCTGGTGATGCTTCCGATCCTCGGCCTGGGTGTAGCGCTGGCGCTGGTGGGTTACGTGATCGCGGGCGTGGGCGTCTTCATCGCCGCGCTCGTCCTGCGGTTTCTGGTGAAGCGAAGCAGCGACGGATTCCTGCTCTGGCGCGCGCTGCGGGATGCGGAGTTCTACAGGCAGGTGCTGGCCGCACAGGTCCTGAAGGTCGAGCCCAGCTAGCGGCCGGCTTTCAGTTTCGCCTGCTCGCGGATGATCAAGCCAATCAAGCGATCTAGCTCGGCCAGTGTCGGTTCCTTTTGGCCGGCGCAGTACTCCAGGAAGTCAGCATTGGTGCACTTCATCTCCAACGCCACCGATTGTGCTTCGCCGACGAAAGACACCGCCATGGCGATCAGGCGGGAACACGTGTTCGGGAGATTAGGAGGTACGCGTTCCAACGTTGACGCTATTTTCGGGCGACCTTGTCAAGAAGGTGCGTGAGGGCGAGCAACTGGCGATCCGGCATGCTGGCGTGCCCACTGATCCAGGCCTCGAGCAAACTCGCGTGAACGTCCAGCAGCGCCGCCAGTTCTACGCGGCCGAGCAAGTCGGCACCCTTGCGTAGCAATCGTCGTTTTGTCGTATCCGGCATGACGCAACACACCTTATCAAAGCGTCCACCGGCCTCCAAGGAAGTAGTTGCTACTTCCGTTCCCATTCCTCCAGCGGGCCGCGCACGATCCTGAACAGCGGATGCGCCTCGGGCCGGCGGATGCCTTGCAGCTCTCGCGCGCGCCCCGGGTCGCGGGCCTTCAGCTTGCGCATCAGGTGCTCCCATTCGTAGTCGAGCTGTCCACGTCGCACGGCAATGAGGTCCGGGCAGCGGGCGCGCGAGATTTTCCCGGGAGCGAATGCGTAGCCACGGGTCAGAGCCTCGGCGTGCACTACGCGCAGATACTGCGCGATGCCGCCGCACGGTGAAGCAACGTCGCGGAAGCGCGCGAGCTGGGGATGATGGCGATAGCCGCGCGTCCTGCCGCGCAGCACCGCCTGTGCCAGCAGCGCTTCGCGCCACAGCGCGACCAGCCCAGGGCCATCGAGATACTTCGGATGCAGGCTCCAGAGACGCAACGCTCGCCTACCTGGGCTGCAGCACCCCGTCGGTGATTTCGTAGACGCGCTCGGCGCGCGCCGCGAGATCGCTGTCGTGGGTGACGATGACGAAGGCCGTGCCGTGCGAGGCGGAGAGACGCACCATCGCGTCGAACACCTCGTCGGCGGTATGCGAATCGAGGTTTCCGGTCGGCTCGTCGGCGAGCACGCACGCCGGGTTGGTGACCAGCGCGCGCGCAAAGGCGCAGCGCTGGCGCTCGCCGCCGGAGAGCTCGCCCGGCTGGTGCTCCAGGCGCGCCCCGAGCCCGACTTCGCCGAGGATCTTCGCGGCCTGCGCCAGCGCCTCCGGACGATCGACCCGACGGATGAGCAGCGGCATCGCCACGTTCTCGACGGCGGTGAATTCCGGCAGCAGGTGATGGAACTGGTAGACGAAGCCGAGGGTGGAGTTGCGCACGCGGCCGCGCTCGACCTCGCTCATCTCGCTGAATGCCTTGCCCTCGATCAGCACCGTGCCCGAGGTCGGGGCATCCAGCCCGCCGAGAAGATGCAGCAGCGTCGACTTGCCCGAGCCCGAGCGGCCGACGATGGCGATGCGCTCACGCGGCCGTACTTCCAGCGACACGCCCTGCAATACCGGCACCGGTGCCGGGCCCTGATAGGTCTTCTTCAGGTCCCGGCAAGCAATTACCGCTTCATTCATAGCGCAGCGCTTCGGCCGGATTGGTGCGCGCCGCGCGCCAGCTCGGATAGAGCGTGGCGACGAAGGACAGCGCCAGCGCCATCAACGCGATCGACACCACATCGTTCATCTGCAGGTCGGAGGGCAGGTCCGGAATGAGATAAACATCCTTCGACAGGAACTTGATGCTGAACGCGCGCTCGATCGCCGGCACGATCACGTCGATGTTGAGGGCGGTGATGATGCCGACGACCACCCCGGCGAGGGTGCCGAGGACGCCAAGCACCATCCCCTGCACCATGAAGATCTGCAGGATCGAGCGCGGCGCGGCGCCGAGCGTGCGCAGGATGGCGATGTCGGCCTGCTTGTCGATCACGGCCATGACCAGGGTGGAGATGATGTTGATCGCCGCGACCAGCACGATCAGGCCGAGGATCAGGAACATCATGCGCTTCTCGATTTCCACGGCGCGAAAGAAGTTGGCGTGGCTGCGCGTCCAGTCGGAGGCGAACACGTTTGGCGGCAACTTGGAAAGCAGCTCGTAGGCCACGGTGCGGGCGGCGAACAGGTCGTCCAGCTTGAGGCGCACACCGCTGACCGCCGGGCCCATCTGGTAGAGCGTCTGCGCGTCCTGCATATGGACCAGCGCGAGGCCGGAGTCCGCGTCCACCAGGCCGGCCTCGAACACGCCGACCACGGTGAACTGCTTCAGGCGCGGGATCACCCCCGCCGGGGTCACGATGCCTTGCGGCGCGATCAGCGCGATCTTGTCGCCGTGCAGCACGCCGAGCGCGCGCGCGAGGTCGGCGCCCAGCACCACGCCGAACTCGCCCGCGCGCAGCGCGTCGAGCGAGCCGGCGCGCATGTGCTGCGCCAGGTCGGCGACTTTGTTTTCCTCGTCGGGCAGGATGGCGCGCACCACCGCGCCGCGCATCGACTGGCCGTTCGACAGCATGGCCTGCGCCTGCACGAAGGGCGCGCTCGACACCACGCGCGGATGCTGCGCGGCAATCTTGGCGACGCTTTGCCAGTCCGTGAGGCGGTTATCTTCGGCGAGGATCTGCAGGTGCGAGACCACACCGAGGATCCGGGTGCGCACTTCCTTCTGGAAGCCGTTCATCACCGACAGGACCACGATCAACGCCCACACGCCGACCGCGATGCCGATCATCGACACCGCGGAATTGACGCCGATGAAGCGGTTGCGGCGCAGGGCGCGCGTATAGCGCAGCCCGACCATGAGCTCGTATCGCATTGGGGAGGCGCGAGAATACTACAATCAACGCAGTGGACGCCGAGACCGCCGGGCTGCTGAAACGGTTGCTTACAAAAGAGCGCACCGCGCATCTCGCAACGCTGCGCGGCGGTGCGCCGATGGTCTCGATGACGCTGTTCATGCCCGAGCGCGATTTCTCGGCGTTGTATGTCCACGTCAGCCGCCTCGCCTGGCATACGCAGGACATGATGCAGGACGCGCGCGTCGCGCTGTCAGTGGCGGAGACCGACGACGGCCGCGCCGACCCGTTCACGCTGATGCGAGTGACGGTGCGCGGCGACGCGGCGCAGCTCAAGGAGGGTCCAAGAGACGCCTGGCTGAAGCGCTTCCCTGAGCAAGCGATCAATTTCGACCTGGCCGACTTCTCCTTCTGGAAGATCACGCCGCGCGACGCCCGCTTCGTCGCCGGCTTCGGCCGGATCCACAATCTGTCGGCAACGGAACTGGAGGCAATCTCCTGATGGACGTAGCGCCTCTAACATCCTTTTCCCTCGAGCAAGTCGCCAGCGTCATGCGCGAAGGCCGGCCTTGGCTGCCCGAGTCCACGGATTACTGGCTGTGGCAATGTTGCTTCGGGACGACGTCCTTCATTGCGTCCTCCGATGGAGCTCTCGCGGGCGGTGTGCTGGCCTGCGTCAATCAAAGTAAGGCGGACGAGGTCTACGTCGACCAAGTCGCGGTGCGGAAAGAAATGCGCGGCCGTGGTGTAACAGGACGCCTGCTCGAGGCCGTCGCCGGGGCAGCGCGCCGCCACGGCTGTCGGCGCGTCTGGCTCAGCACTGACCCCGCAAATCCCGCTGCGTGGGTCTGGCCGCGCTACGGTTTCGCGCTGCTCGTCGGAAATGACGAAGCGAACGGCTTGCCCGTCACGCGCGACTTCAAAGGCCCAGGCAAGCATCGCGCCCTGTTCGAAAAGCGCGTGGCATGAGCGTCACCGGACTGCTGGTGAACATCGACGTCGACGACCTCGACAAGGCGACGCGCTTCTACTGCGAGGGCCTCGGCCTCACCGTCGGGCGCCGCTTCGACGGCTGGATCGAGCTTATCGGCGCGGCGGCGCCGATCTATCTTTTGCCCAAGGCGGCGGGAACGCCGATCTCACCGGTGGCGAACGGCAAACGCGACTATGGACGCCACTGGACGCCGGTGCATCTCGACTTCGTGGTGCACGACATCCGCGCCGCGGTAACGCGCGCCCTGGCAGCGGGAGCTACGCTGGAACGGGACGCTACGACGCATGCGTATGGACACCTCGCGCTGCTCGCCGACCCATGGGGCAATGGGTTCTGCCTGCTGCAATTCGTCGGCCGCGGCTACGACGAGATCGTGGTTACAACCCCGCGGCCAGCGCCCGCGTAAGCTCGCCCGCCGGAATCTCCCGGCAGCCGGTGGCGTTTTGCCCCGACCAGAGTGGCGAGAAATCGCCGCTGCCTTGGGCTTCCCCTTTGGCACGCAGCGGTGCGATCGCCGAAGTCGCGAGCGGAAATGCGGGGACGGCGGCGCCTATCGGCCCCAGCTCGCGCATCAGGCGGTTGACGATGCCGCGTGCCGGACGGCCGGTAAAGAGATTGGTGAGCGCGGTATTGCGCGCCGCCTCGCTCTTCAGGGCGGCGCGGTGCACCGCGCTGGTGGTCGCTTCCGGGCATAGGAGGTAAGCGGTTCCAACCTGCACCGCCGCCGCGCCCAATTTGATCGCAGCAGCCACACCCTTCGCGTCGGCGATGCCGCCCGCGGCGATCACGGGAAGCTTCACTGCACGCACGACCTGCGGCACCAGCGCGAAAGTGCCAGGTTGGGTACTCAAGTCATCGGTCAGGAAGTTACCGCGGTGCCCGCCCGCCTCCACACCCTGCGCGATGACCGCATCCGCGCCGTGGGCTTCGAGCCAGACGGCTTCGTCAACGGTGGTCGCCGAAGCCAGGATCTTCGCCCCGCATGCACGCACGCGTTCGACGAGGGCAGCCGAAGGCAGGCCGAAATGGAAGCTCACCACCGCCGGCTTGAATTCCGCGAGCGCGTCTGCCGCCTCGGCAGTGAACGGGGCGCGTCCCGGTCCGGCGGGAATGGCGTTCGGATCGATGCCGTATTCCTGGTAGTACGGCGCGAGCGCCGAGCGCCACGCCGCTTCACGGCGTGCATCCGCCGCCGGCGGCGTGTGAGTGAAGAAGTTGACGTTGTACGGCCGGTCGGTCGCTGCGCGGATCGCCGTCAGCTCCTTGCGCATCGCCTCGACCGTCAGCATCGCGCACGGCAGCGAGCCCAGGCCGCCCGCCTTGCACACCGCGATCGCCAGCGCCGCGCCGTGGACGCCCGCCATCGGCGCCTGGATCAGGGGCAGCTCGCTGCCGAGAAAGCTCATGGATCCAGTGTAGATTGACCCCGCGTTCCTGCAAAGTGAATAATCAAGAACATCCCATTCTCTTTTGGTGAACCATGGACCTGGTCGAGCTGAGGATCTTCAAGGCGGTGGCGGAACAGGGCGGCATCCTGCGTGCCGCGAGCACGCTGCATCGCGTTCAATCGAACGTCACTACGCGCGTGCAGCGCCTGGAGGCGAGGCTCGGCACCAAGCTCTTCAACCGGGAACGCCGCCGGCTGGTGCTTACCGCCGAAGGCAAGGTGCTGCTCGATTACGCCCAGCGGCTGCTGCAGCTGTCCGGCGAGGCGCAAGCCGCGGTGAAAGGAATCGCGCCGCAGGGTGCGCTGAAGCTCGGCGCCCTCGAGAGCACCGCCGCCACCCGCCTACCGCCGGTGCTCGCGCGCTTCCATAAGGCGAACCCTGGGGTGCGCCTGGAGCTCGCCACCGGCACCACCGCAGCACTCGCGGCCCGCGTGCTGCGCGGCGAGCTCGACGCGGCGTTCATCGCCGAGCCCTTCTCCGCGCGTAACCTCGCGCCCGAGCCGGCGTTCGTCGAAGAGCTGGTGCTGATCACGCCCAAAGGCCATTCGCGGGTGGCGACGCCGAAGGATCTGCACCAGCCGACCATTCTCGCCTTCGCCAGCGGCTGCGCCTATCGCCGCCGGCTCGAGGCCTGGCTCGGCCGCTCGAGCATGGTGGCCGAGCGCGTCATGGAGTACGGCTCCTATCACGCCATCGTCGCTTGCGCCGCGGCGGGGTGCGGCATTGCCGTGGTGCCGCGCTCGGTGCTGCGCGCGAGCGGCATGGAAGCGCAGCTCGCGGTGCACCCGCTGCCGGCGAAGATCGCCAACGCGCGCACCATGCTCGTGCGGCGCCGCGGCTACCAGTCGAGCGCGCTCGATGCCCTGCGCAAAGAGCTGCGGTGAGGATCTACGGCATCGACTTCACTTGCGCTCCGCGCCGGGCGAAGGCGATCACCGTGGCCGCGGGTTCGCTCAAGAAGAACCGCCTCGTCATCGAGAACGTTGAAAGACTGGAAAGCTTCAGTGCGTTCGAAACGTTTCTCGCGCGCCCCGGCCCGTGGATCGGCGGCTTCGATTTTCCCTTCAGCCTGCCGCGCGAACTAGTGTGCGACCTTGGCTGGCCGGCGGACTGGCGAGCACTGGTGACGCACTGTGCTTCCCTTACTCGCGCGCAATTGCGCGCCACGTTCGACGCTTACCGCAATTCACGCCAGCCCGGAAGCAAGTACGCGCACCGGGCGACTGACCTGCCCGCGGGCTCGTCGAGCCCGATGAAGCTCGTCAACCCGCCAGTCGCGCTCATGTTCCATGAAGGCGCGCCGCGGCTGCTTGCCGCGGGGGTCCACATCCCCGCGCTGTTGACGCTCGGTGATTCCCGCGTCGCGCTGGAGGCGTATCCCGGCCTGCTTGCGCGCAAGCAGCTCGGCATCCGGGAGTCCTACAAGAGCGATACGCGCAGCGAGCACACACCGGCCCGCAAGCGCGCGCGCAGGACGATCGTGCGTGCGCTCGCAGCCGGCAAACCGCTGGGTATCCGGCTCGAAGGCCCGGCCGCGATCGAGCGAAGCGCGGTCGACGACGGTTCCGGAGATACGCTCGATGCCTTGATCTGCGCGGTGCAGGCCGCCTGGGGCTGGCGGCGCGAAAAAGCGAACTACGGCTTACCGGAAACTGCGCCGCCTGGCGAAGGATGGATCGTTACTTCTTTGAGCTGATAACCCTTCGATTCCATGCAGAACTGCGCCAGGCGGTTCTCGTCGAGGAATTGCTGGGCGTAGGGATCGACGAAGGTGCCGGAAGGCCAGATGACTTGGCCAGGCGCGACGACCACCGGCTGCATGCGGTGCTGGTACCAGTAGCTGTGGTAGCTCGCCTCCCGAGCCGCCGCCACGCGGCAGGCCTGCTCGTCGCCGCGCACCTGCTCGGCGGCCGCATCCGGCTTTACCCATTGCATGGGCGTGCAGCCGCCAAGGCTGGCGGCGGCCAGAAGAAGTGCGGTGCCGAAACGCATATCGAATTTTAGACAGCCGCCGGTCGCCAAAGTGCGCTACTGTATAAACGTCCATGAACGGCCCGCTCGCCATCGTCGACGTCGAAACCACCGGCTCGGATCCGGCGAGTGATCGGATCACGGAGATCGCGGTGCTCGAAGTCAGCAGCTTCGCCCTTACCGCGCAATGGTCCACGCTGGTCAATCCCGGCGGCACGATCCCGGGATCGATCCAGGCGCTCACCGGAATCACGCAGGAGATGGTGGAAAGCGCGCCGCGCTTCGCGGACATCGCCAGCGAGTTGTACGAACGCCTCGCCGGCCGCGTGTTCGTCGCGCACAACGCGCGCTTCGACTACGGCTTCCTGCGGCGCGAATTCGACCGCGCGGGCCTGAAATACTTCGCCAGGACGCTTTGCACCGTGCGGCTTTCGCGCCGGCTCTATCCCGGTGAGCGCGCGCATGATCTCGACAGCCTGATCGAGCGCCACGGCCTTGAATGCGAGGCGCGCCACCGCGCCGCGCCCGACGCTGCGGCGCTGTGGCAGTTCCTCTGTGTCGCCGCCGCCGATCACGGAGAGGACGTGCTCGAGGTTGCCGCGCGCCAGGTGTCGCGGCAGCCGACGTTGCCGCCGCACCTCGATCGCGGCGCCGTCGACGCGATTCCGGACGCGCCGGGGGTCTATCTTTTCTACGATGGTGAGGAGAAAAGCGCGGCGCCACCGCTCTACATCGGCAAAAGCCGCGCGATGCGCTCGCGCGTGCTGCAGCATTTCATCGCCGGCTCGAGCTGGACGCCGCGCGTGCGGCGCATCGAGTGGCAGCGCACCGCGGGCGAGCTCGGCGCGCTGCTGCGCGAGGCCGCGCTCGTCAAGGACCTCGACCCGGTCTACAACCGCCAGTTGCGCCGCCCGGGCCAGCTTTGCGGCTTCGCCTTCGACGGCCGGCGGCTGCGCCTGGCGCGCGGCGAGGAGATCGATGAGGAGACGCTGCCCTTCGTGTACGGGCTTTGGCGCTCGCGCCCTGCCGCGATGGCGGCACTACGCGCCGCCGCCGATGAGCATCGCCTCTGCCTTCAAACACTCGGGTTCGACGTAAAGCGCCAGGGCGCGTGCCTGCGTCACCAGATGGGCCGGTGCGCGGGTGTGTGCGCCGGCAAGGAGAACATCCATGTGCATCATGCGCGGGTGGCCGCTGCGCTCGCCGGCCTGAAAAGCGCCGCCTGGCCGCATCGCGGGCCGCTCGGCGTGGTGGAGCACGACCGCGGGCGCGACGCCACCGAGGTGCACGTGCTCGACCGCTGGTGCTACCTGGGCACCGCGAGCTGCGACAGCGAGGTCGCCGAGCTGCTGGAAGAGCGGCGACCGCGCTTCGACTACGACCACTACCGCATCCTCGCGCGGCATCTCGGCAAGCGCGGCGTACGCGTCGTGCCGCTCGCCGCCTGATGCACTGCGAGCTCGCGATCCCTGGCCTGTTGCGCGGCAGCGCCGAAGCGCGCTTCGCCGCGCTTGAACTGCTGCTCGCCCGCGGGCGCCGGCTGCACGCACCGGGGCGCAGCCTGGAAGCGTGGCTGAGCGAGGCCTTCGAGCTGGGCGACGCGCCGTTCCCGGCCGGCGCGCTCACTTTGCTGGGATGCGGCGGCGATCCCGGCGACGCCACCTGGGCACGCGCCGACCCGATGCATCTGCGACTCTATCGAGACCATTTCGCCACCGTTGCGGGAGAGACGTTCGAAGTGCAGCGCGAGGAGGCCGACGCCTTATGCGAAGCCCTTTCGCGTCACTTCGTCGCGCAGCTCGAGTTTCGGGCGTGCGAGCCGCGCCACTGGTGCACGCGCCTGGTGAATGACGCGGCGCTCAACGATGCGCTGCTCAACGAGGTGCAGATGCTGCTGCACGCCCATCCGCTGAACGAAGCGCGCGAGGCGCGCGGCGATCTGGCGATCAACAGCCTGCGGTTCTGGGGCGCCGGCCGGGCGCCGCGCGGCGCGCAGTGCCGCTGGCAATCGGTCGCTGCTGCCGATCCGGCGGTGCGTGGCGCAGCCCGCCTGGCGGACACCCGCCACCGCCCTCTTCCCGGCTCCGCGGCGGAATGGCTCGACCGGCTGCCCGAGGAAGGGCGTCACCTCGCGCTGCTCGACGCGCGCGAGACAGCCCTCGCCGACCTGGAGCGCGACTGGTTCGCGCCGCTGCTCGCCGCGTTGCGCGCCGGGCGCGTCGGCATGGTGACGCTTCATGCCCTGGACGGCACCGAGGAGGTAAGCTTCGAGACCATTCGCGGCGACCTGCGCCGCTTCTGGCGAACCAAGAAGCCGGTCGAGCACTACGCATGAAAATTGTCGAGCGGGCCTACGTCGAGTCGGATCGCCGCGCGCTGCTGGACGCCGGTCTCCACCCGGTGCTCGCCCGCGTTTATGCCGGGCGCCGGATCCGCACCGCTTCCGAGCTGAGCTACGGGCTCGACGGTCTGATTTCGCCGCAGGCGCTGAAGGGCGTGGACGCTGCCGCGCGCCTGCTTGCCGATGCGATCGAGCAGCAAAAACGTCTGCTGATCGTGGCCGACTACGACGCCGATGGCGCCACCGCCTGCGCGGTCGGCATCCGCGCGCTGCGGGCCTTCGGCGCCAGGGTCGAGTACCTCGTGCCCGATCGCTTCAAGCTCGGCTACGGTCTGACGCCGGAGCTGGTCGACGTTGCCGCCTCAGGTCACAGAGGCGGCAAACCAGACCTTCTCATCACCGTCGACAATGGCATCGCCAGCGTGGAGGGGGTGGCGCGCGCGAAAGCGCTCGGCATTGACACGCTGATCACCGACCACCATTTGCCCGGTCCCGAATTGCCGGCCGCCGCGTGCATCGTCAATCCGAACCAGCCGGGGTGCGACTTCCCGTCGAAGGCACTGGCCGGCTGCGGCGTGATGTTTTACGTAATGCTCGCGCTGCGCGCAGAGCTGCGGTCGAGGAAGCATTTCGAGAACATCAAACAACCCAACCTGGCGGGCCTCACCGACCTGGTCGCCCTCGGCACCATCGCCGACGTGGTGCCGCTCGACGCGAACAACCGCAACCTGGTGGCGCAGGGCCTGAAGCGCCTGCGCGCCGGGCGCGGCGCGCCGGGCATCGCGGCGCTGCTGCGCGCCGCAGGCCGCCCGGCCGCGGACGCGTCGAGCTTCGACCTCGGCTTCGTCGCCGGTCCGCGCCTCAACGCCGCCGGCCGGCTCGCCGACATGAGCCTCGGCATCGAATGCCTGATCACCGACGACGAGGCGCGCGCGGCCAACTGCGCGCAGGAGCTAGACCGGCTGAACCGCGAGCGGCGCAACATCGAAGCCGGGATGCTGCAGCAGGCTGTCGAAGCCATCGAAAAAATCAGCGCGCATGAAAGCGGCACATTCTTCAACGCCGATTGGCACCAGGGTGTCGTCGGGATCGTGGCTTCCCGCCTCAAGGACCGCCTGCACCGCCCGGTGATCTGCTTCGCGCCGGCCGAAGAAGCCGGCCAGCCGGTGCTGCGCGGCTCCGGGCGCTCGATCCAGGGCTTCCACCTGCGCGACGCGCTGGACGTAGTGTCGAAGCGCGCTCCCGGCCTGATCCGCCGCTTCGGCGGGCACGCGCAGGCGGCCGGCCTTTCCATCGGCGCCGGCGATTACGAGCGCTTTGCCAGCGAGTTCGAGCGCACCGTGGACGAGCTGCTGCCAGCGAGCGCGCGCCTGCGCGTGGTGGAGACCGACGGCGCGCTCGATTCCATGCATTTCTCGCTCGACGTCGCGCGCATGCTCGAGGGCGGCATCTGGGGCCAGGGCTTTCCGCAGCCGGTGTTCTGCGATACATTCGCCGTCGAAAACCAGCGCGTAGTCGGCGAGCGGCATCTCAAGCTCATGCTGGTGAAACACGGCCGGCGCATCGAGGCCATGCGCTTCGGCGCGCTCGATCCGCTCCCGGCCCAGGTGCGGGCCGCCTACCGGCTGAGCGTCAACGAGTTCAACGGCCTGAAGAACATCCAGCTCAACGTGGAGCACTTCGAATGAAGCAGCTTTTCCCCCTCGTGTTAGCGCTTGCCGCGGCCACGGCAGGCGCCCAGGACGTGCAACCGATCAAGGACGCCGGCCCGTACGTGCCTTCGCCGCAAAGCGTGGTGTCGGACATGCTGCGCTACGCGGACGTCAGCGCCGAGGACTTCCTCATCGACCTGGGCTCGGGCGACGGGCGCATCGTGCTCACCGCGGCCAAGGTATTCGGCGCGCGCGGCTTCGGCGTCGAGATCAAGGACGACCTGGTGAGGAAGTCGAACGAGGCGGCGAAGAACGAGGGCCTCGCCGAGCGCGTCAAGTTCATGAAGCAGGACCTGTTCAAGACCGACTTGTCGCAGGCCACCGTGATCACGATGTATCTGCTGCCCGATACCGTGAACCTGCTCAAGGACAAGTTCCTGTCCGAGCTGCGGCCCGGCACTCGCATCGTGTCGCACGACTACCCGCTGACCGGCTGGATCCCGGAGAAGTACGTGCAGATGGACCTCGAGGACAAGGTGCAGATCAGCGGCGTGACCACCACGCTCATCTACCTCTACATCGTGCCGGCCAAGGTCGCGGGCAGCTGGAAGGCGCAGATGCCACCGGCAATGAGCAAGCAGGCGGCCACGCTTTCGCTAAAGCAGCAGCTCACGCGCGTCAGCGGCAGCGTGCGCCTCGACGGCAAGGATTTCCCGATGGAGGATGTGAAGCTGCGTGGCGATCGCCTGACCTTCAAGCTCGCCGGCCGCCGCGGCGAGTTCAGCGGGCAGGTGAAAGGCAAGCAGATCGACGGCACCGTCGACAGCGGCGGCACCAAGTCGCCGTGGAGCGCGACGCTGGGCGGATGAAGCTGCGCATCAGCGCCGGCGCCACCAGCTTCGACGTGGTGCTGAAGGACACGCCAACAGCCAAGGCCCTGGTCGCGGCCCTGCCCTTCGAGTCGCGCGCGCAGACTTGGGGCGAAGAGGTCTACTTCACCACGCCGGTGAGCGCCAAGCTCGAATCCGACGCAAGGCAAATCGTCGAGCCCGGTACCGTTTGTTTCTGGACCGAGGGCAACGCCCTCGCCCTGCCCTATGGGCGCACGCCAATCTCGACCGATGAACGCCCGAAGCTTGCCAGCCGCTGCAACGTGCTTGGCACCCTCAGTGGTGACGCGAAGGGACTGTCGGGGATCAAGTCGGGTGAAAAAATTACCGTAAGCAAAGCCTGATGGAGCGCAAGCGCGTCAATTCCTCCAAGCTGCGCTCGGTCGGCTACGACGAGAAAACGCGCACGCTCGAGGTCGAAATGTCCAATGGCCAGGTGTTCCAGTACGGCGGCGTGTATCCGGAGGTGTACCGGCGCTTCATGGCGGCGCCGAACCCCACTTCGTTTTTCGACGACAAGATCGCCGAGGAATACGCCGCGAAGCGAGTCTGACCAAGTACACTAGCGGTCAGAAAAGGGGGGCAGCAATGGGAGACATGCGGCGTTTGTTTTTGCTCGCCGTGCTGAGCGCGGTGTGCGCGGCCGCTTCGGCCGTGAACCCGGTGGCGCGCGAAAACGCGCCCGACAAGGAAAGCCTGCAGGCGATCGTTGGCTGGCTGAAGGACCACGGGCGCGAGGGCTACATCGGCGCCGACGTCGCCGATGCGATGGGGATTCCCCGCCTGCTGGGCGAGGAGCTGCTCGCCGCCCGCCAGCGCGGCTTCAAGACCGACGACGAGCTGCGCATCGCGCAGATTTCCGCCGACGGCATGCTCGAATTCATCCTGTTCACGGTGCAGCGGCCCGACGACGAGGTGTACTTCTACCTCTCCACCCCGCACGGCGGCCTGCAGAAGGCCTTCGTTTCCATCCCGAGCAAGAACCTGGTGCTGCCGCTCGAGCGCATCGAGGCGGAACCGCGCTTCCGGCGCGAGGTCCTCTACTGGAGAGACCGGAGCGAGACCCGCTAATGGAAGCCGAACGCCTCAATCAGATCGACGCCCTGCTCAAGGACCTGGCCGCCCGGTCCGCCGAGCTGCGGAGGTATCTTTGACCTCGAGGGCAAACAGAAACGGCTGATCGCCGTCGAGCAGGCACTCGCCGATCCGGCGGTGTGGAGCGACCAGAAGCGCGCCCAGGAGCTCGGCAAGGAAAAGAAGGCGCTCGAAGCCACGGTCACCCGGCTGGGCGCGATCCTCTCGGGGCTGGGAGACGCCCGCGAGCTGTTCGAGATGGCGCGCGCCGAGGGCGACGACGCCACGCTGCTCTCGGTGTTTTCCGACATCGAGAAGATCCAGAAGGACGTCGCCGACCTCGAGTTCCGGCGCATGTTCTCCAACCCGCTCGACCCGAACAATTGCTTCATGGACATCCAGGCCGGCGCCGGCGGCACCGAGGCGCAGGACTGGGCCTCGATGCTCGAGCGCATGTACCTCAAGTACTGCGACAAGAAGGGCTTCCGCGCCGAGGTGCTGGAGCAGTCCGACGGCGAAGTGGCCGGGATCAAGAACGCCACGCTCAAGATCAGCGGCGACTACGCCTACGGCAGCCTGCGCACCGAGAACGGCGTGCATCGGCTGGTGCGCAAATCACCCTTCGACGCCAATGGGCGGCGCCACACCTCGTTCGCCAACGTCTTCGTTTACCCGGAGGTCGACGACTCGATCGAGGTGGAGATCAACCCCGCCGACCTGCGCGTCGACGTCTACCGCGCCTCCGGCGCCGGCGGCCAGCATGTGAACAAGACCGAGTCGGCGGTGCGCATCACCCACGCGCCGACCGGCATCGTGGTGCAGAGTCAAAACGACCGCTCGCAGCATCGCAACCGCGCCGAATGCATGGCCATGCTCAAGTCGCGCATCTACGAGCTCGAGTTGCGCAAGCGCCACGCCGAGGCGGACAAGCTCAAGGCGGCGCAGACCGACATCGAATGGGGCCACCAGATCCGCTCCTACGTGCTCGACCAGTCGCGCATCAAGGATTTGCGCACCGGGGTGGAGAAAGGCGCGACGCAGACGGTGCTCGATGGCGACCTGGACGATTTCATCAGCGCGAGCCTGAAGCAAGGGGTGTAGGAATGGATGACAACGACAACAAACTGATCGAAGAGCGGCGCGAGAAGCTCAGGGCACTGCGCGCGAAGGGCGTCGCCTATCCGAACGACTTCCGTCGCGAGCACCATGCCGCCGGCCTGCATCGCAGCTTCGGCGCGTCGAGCAAGGAAGAGCTGGAGAAGGCGGCGGCGCCCGCCAAGGTCGCCGGACGCATGATGTTGAAGCGCGTGATGGGCAAGGCGAGCTTCGCCACCTTGCAGGACGGATCCGGCCGGATCCAGGCTTACATCACCCAGGAGGTCGCGGGCTACGAAGAGTTCAAACACTGGGACCTAGGCGACATCGTCGCCGTCGAAGGGCACCTGTTCAAGACGATGAAGGGCGAGCTCACGGTGCATGCCAGGAAGATCGCGCTCATCGCCAAGGCGCTGCAGCCGCTGCCGGAGAAGTTCCACGGCCTCGCCGACCACGAGATGCGCTACCGCCAGCGCTACGTCGACCTGATCGTGAACCCGCAGGTGAAGGATGTATTTCTGAAAAGAATAGAAATCATCCGCACCCTGCGCGAGACGCTGTACGCCGAGGGCTACGTCGAGGTGGAGACGCCGATGATGCAGCCGATCCCCGGCGGCGCGGCGGCAAGGCCGTTCAAGACGCACCACAACGCGCTCGATATGGAGCTCTACCTGCGCATCGCGCCCGAGCTGTATCTGAAGCGCCTGGTCGTGGGCGGCATGGAGCGCGTGTTCGAGATCAACCGCAACTTCCGCAACGAGGGCATCTCGACGCGCCACAACCCCGAGTTCACCATGCTCGAGTGGTACTGCGCCTACGAGGACTGGCAGTACATGATGGCCTCCACCGAGCGCCTGGTGCGCGCGGCCGCCGGCGACGCCACCGTCACCTACCAGGGCAAGCCGCTCGACCTCGGCAAGCCATTCGCGCGCCTGCCGATTCCCGAGGCGATTCGCAAGCAGGGCGTCGAGGGGAATTTGCGCGATCGCGCTTTTCTCGCAAAGAAACTCGACTCATTAAACATTCAATACGAGAAGCACCAGGGCTGGGGCGCGCTGCAGCTGATGCTGTTCGAAGCCGTGGCCGAGAAGCACCTGATCGAGCCGACGTTCGTCACCGAATTCCCCGCCGAGGTATCGCCGCTCTCGCGGCGGCGCGACGGCGACCCCGAGGTGGCCGACCGCTTTGAGCTCTTCATCGATGCGAAAGAGATCGCCAACGGCTTCTCGGAGCTCAACGACCCCGAGGACCAGGCGGCACGCTTCCTCGAGCAGGCCAAGGCCAAGGACGCCGGCGACCAGGAAGCGATGCACTACGACGCGGACTACATTCGCGCCCTCGAGTACGGCATGCCGCCGTGCGCCGGCGGCGGCCTCGGAATCGATCGCCTGGTGATGCTGCTGACGGACAGCCCCAGCATCCGCGACGTCATCCTGTTCCCGCACATGCGGCCCGAGAGCTAGCGGAGGATCTGCTCCAGCAGCGGCCCCATCCGCGCCACCGCCGCGCGCCCTTCGGCGATCGCCTCTTCCGCCCGGTGGAAATCCATGGTGGCGAAATCCGGCAGCAGCGGCGTGATCAGCACGTCGGCGGGCTCGCCCGCGAGACGGCTGCGGGCGACGCGCATCTCGACGATGTCGAGCGAGGTCAGGAAGACGTTGAATATCGAGGGGATGGAGGGCACTTCCTCCTGCTCCACGATGGAAGGGTCTTTCTTTTTGCCTTGGACCCATTTCGGCGCCAGCCGGCCCATCCAGCTGGGCTCTTCGCGCGGCGCGATCTCGCGCTCCTTGCTGCGGCGGTAGGGCCCGAGCTTGCCCCAACTCAGGTCGACCGCCACCACCAGATCGGCGCCGAGGGCGCGGCACATCGACACCGGCACCGGATTCACCAGGCCGCCGTCGACCAGCACCGCGCCGTCGCGCAGCACCGGCGTGAGGATCCCGGGCATCGCGCAGGAAGCGCGCACCGCCTCGAGCAGCTTGCCGCGGCGCAGCCACAGCTCGCGCCCGGAATGAAGCTCGGTGGCGATCGCGCCATAAGGAATCGGCAGCTCCTCGATCTCGCGGTCGGCGAGCATCGTGCCGAACAGCGTGAACAGGCGCGTGCCGCGGATCAGGCCGCCGCGCCAGGTCAGGTCCATCAGGCGCACGACGGTGGTCCAGGCGAGGCCGGTGACCCACTTTTCCAGCCGGTCGAGCTCGCCCGCCGCATAGGCGGCGCCGACCAGCGCGCCGACCGACGTGCCGCAGACGATGTCCGGCTTGATGCCGCGCTCCTCGAGCGCGCGGATGGCGCCGATGTGCGCCCAGCCGCGCGCGCTACCCGAGCCGAGCGCGAGTCCGAGGCGGAGTTTGCGGCGCATGCAACGCGAGTCTAACCGCGCAGCGAGGCGACGAATTCGTCGAAGCGGTCGAGCGCCGCGGAAACCTCAGCGCGTTCCTCGAGCAAGCGATTGAAGTGAACGTCGCACGCGGTGATCGGGCGTGGATGGCGGCCGATCTCCTCGGCCAGACGCTGCCGGCGCTCCAGCAATTTGCTGCGGATCTCGAGGCAGAGCGATTGGATTCCGGGCACGTCCATGAGGCAAGCATAGGCGAGTCGCGGCGCCTCGCCCAGCACGCTTCAAATGCTTGAAGCAGAAACCCTTTGCGCCCGGTGTTTCGCCAGCCGGGACCGCGCTTTCACCCGGCGCGCACCAAGCCGACGATGTCCTCGCCGTACGCTTCGAGCTTCCGCGCGCCGATGCCGGAAATGCCGCGCAGCGCCTCCAGTGACGGCGGGCGGGTGCGCGCGATTTCCCTCAATGTAGCGTCGTGGAAGATCACGTACGCCGGAACGCCGTGGCGGCGCGCCGCCTCCACGCGCCAGGCGCGCAGGCGCTCGAACAGCTCCTGCGCCGGTCCCCCTAGCGCTTCCCCAGCGCTGCGCACGCGCGCGGCGCGCTTCGGCTCGCGCCATGTGCGCAGCGCTACGCTGCGCTCGCTGCGAAGCACCGCGCGGCTTTCGCCCGCGAGTCGCAGCGCGCCATAGGCGTCGTGGTCGACCTCGAGCAAGCCGTGCGCGATGCATTGCCGCACGATCGCGCGCCATTCGCGGCCGCTGCGCTCGCGGCCGATGCCGAAGGTGCTCAGCTTTTCGTGCTCGCGCTGCACGACCTTGGCGGTGGCCTCGCCGCGCAGCACGTCGATCACGTGCATGGCGCCGAAGCGCTGGCCGGTGCGATAGATGCAGGAGAGCAGCTGCTGCGCCGCCAGCGTGCCGTCGAAGGTCGCCGGCGGGTCGAGGCAGTTGTCGCAGTTGCCGCAGGACGCCGCGGCCTCGCCGAAATAGCCGAGCAGGCGAACGCGCCGGCACTCGGCCGTTTCGCAAAGGCCGAGCATGGCATCGAGCTTCCCGGCCTGGATGCGCTTCTGCGCCTCGCCGGCTTCCGACTCGTCGATCATGCGCCGCAGCTGCACCACGTCCTGCAGCCCGTAGGCCATCCACGCATCCGCCGGCAAGCCGTCGCGGCCGGCGCGGCCGGTCTCCTGGTAATAGCCCTCGACGCTCTTCGGCAGGTCGAGGTGCGCGACGAAGCGCACGTCGGGCTTGTCGATGCCCATGCCGAAGGCGATGGTAGCGACCATCACGATGCCGTCCTCGCGCTGGAAGCGCTCCTGATGCCGCCGGCGCGCATCGGCTTCCATGCCCGCGTGGTACGGCAGGGCGGCAATGCCCTGGGATTCGAGCGCTGCCGCGGTCTCGTCCACCTTCTTGCGCGAAAGGCAATAGACGATGCCCGCCTCGCCGGCATGCTCGGCGCGGATGAAATCGAGCACCTGGCGGCGCGCATCGTCCTTCTCGACGATCCGATAGCGGATGTTCGGCCGGTCGAAGCTCGACACGAACGCACGCGCGTTACCGAGCTGCAGCCGCTCGACGATCTCGGCGCGCGTCTGCGCATCGGCGGTGGCGGTGAGCGCAATGCGCGGCACCCCGGGGAATCGCTCGCCGAGCACCGCGAGCTGCAGGTACTCCGGGCGAAAGTCATGGCCCCATTGCGACACGCAGTGCGCCTCGTCGATCGCCAGCAGCGCCAGGCGCGTCTGTGCGAGCAGGTCGAGGCAACGCGGCGTGAGCAGGCGCTCGGGCGCCACGTACAGCAGGTCGAGCTCGGCGCGCCGCGCACGACGCTCCACTTCGGCCGCCTCGGCGCCGGTCAAGCTCGAGTTGAGGAACGCCGCGCGCACGCCGAGCTCGGCGAGCGCCGCGACCTGGTCCTGCATCAGCGCGATCAACGGCGACACAACCACGCCGAGGCCTTCGCGCAGCAGTGCCGGGATCTGGTAGCACAGCGATTTGCCGCTGCCGGTCGGCATCAGCACCAGCGCGTCGCCGCCGCCGATCACATGCTCGATGATCTCGGCCTGGTGCCCGCGAAACGCGGGATAGCCGAAAACTTCCTGTAAAACCTTACATGCGTTCAAAGATCGCGGCGATTCCCTGCCCGCCACCGATGCACATCGTCACCAGCGCGTAGCGCTTCTGGGTGCGCTCGAGCTCGTAGAGCGCCTTCACCGTGAGGATTGCGCCGGTCGCGCCGATCGGATGGCCCAGTGCGACGGCGCCACCGTTCGAGTTTACCTTCGCCGGATCCAGGCCGAGATCCTTCGTTACTGCCATGGCCTGCACCGCGAACGCTTCGTTCGACTCGACCACATCCATGTCGGCGGGCTTCAGCCCGGCCTTCTCAAACACGCGCTTCACCGCCGGAATCGGCCCAAGGCCCATCACCTGCGGCTCGACGCCGGCGTGCGCGTAGGCAACCAGGCGCGCCATTGGTTTCAACCCGGATTTCTCTGCGAAAGCAGAAGACGTCATGACAATCGCGGCGCCCGCATCGTTGATCCCCGAGGCGTTGCCCGCCGTGACGGTGCCGTCCTTCTTGAATACCGTTTTCAGCTTGGCGAGATCGTCCATCGTCGCCGCCGGGCGCACGTGCTCGTCGGCGGTGAACTGCTCGACGCCTTTGCGCGTCTTCAGCTCGATCGGCACGATCTGCGACTTGAAGTAGCCCGCTTCGATCGCCCGGGCCGCTTTCTTGTGCGAAGAAATGGAAAACTCGTCCTGCTGCTGACGCGTGAAGCCGTACTTGGCCGCGATGTTCTCCGCCGTCACGCCCATGTGGCCATGGCCGAAGGGGTCGTGCAGCGCGCCGGTCATGGCGTCGACCACGGTAGCGTCGCCCATGCGCTGGCCCCAGCGCCCGGCGGGCAGGAAATAAGCGGCGCGGCTCATGCTCTCGGCGCCACCCGCCACCGCGACCTCGCAGTCGCCGAGCATTACGTGCTGCGCGGCGGAGACGATGGCCTGCAGCCCCGAGCCGCAAAGGCGGTTCACGGTCAGGCACGGCGTGCCGACCGGGATGCCGGCCTCGATCGCCGCGACGCGCGAGAGGTACATATCCTTCGCCTCGCCGTGGATCACGCTGCCCATCACCACGTGGCCGACGCGCGCCGGCTCGATCTTTGCGCGCGCCACCGCCTCGCGGATCGCCACGGCGCCCAGCTTCGTTGCCGCGAGCTCCTTCAGCGCGCCGCCGTAGTCGCCAATGCCGGTGCGC
This sequence comes from uncultured bacterium, assembly GCA_965233195.1. Taxonomy (GTDB): domain Bacteria; phylum Pseudomonadota; class Gammaproteobacteria; order Burkholderiales; family SG8-39; genus SCGC-AG-212-J23. The sequence continues at coordinate 95,366 of CBDDSB010000018.1, forward strand.
ACGCCCGATACAACGACGACGTCTCGCGTACTTTCCAATTTGCTCATTGCAGTCTCCCGTAGAGATCGTGCTCATCCGCACGATCGATCGTCACTTCCACGAATTCTCCCGGCCGAATTGGCAAATGAGCGCCCTTGAACCGGACCACGCCGTCTATTTCGGGCGCGTCCGCGCTCGAGCGGCCGACGCCCGGCTCGTCCACCAGCACCTTGATCGTCTTGCCGATTTTGCGCTTCAGTTTCTCGCGGCTGATTTTTTCCTGGAGAGCCATAAACCGTTCGCGCCGCGATTCCCTGACTTCTTCTGGCACCGCGTCCGGTAGGTCGTTGGCTGCGGCGCCATCCACCGGGGAATAGGCGAAGCAGCCGACGCGGTCGAGCTGGGCTTCCTCCAAAAAGGACAATAGCTGGGAAAAGTCTTCCTCTGTTTCTCCCGGGAAGCCGGCGATGAAGGTCGAGCGCACGGTGATCTCGGGACAGATCGCCCGCCAGCGGCGCAGGCGCTCCAGCACCTTCTCGGCGCTCGCCGGGCGCTTCATCAGTTTCAGGATGCGCGGGCTCGCATGCTGGAACGGCACGTCGAGGTACGGCAGGATTTTTTCACTGGCCATGAGCGGAATTACTTCGTCGACGTGCGGATAGGGATACACATAGTGCAGCCTCACCCATACGCCGAGCTCACCCAGCGATTTGCACAGTTCCGCCATCTTTGTTTTGAGCGGGCGACCCTGCCAAAAGCCTGTTCGGTATTTCACATCGACGCCATATGCGCTCGTGTCCTGCGAGATGACGAGGAGCTCCTTGACGCCGGCCTTCACCAGGTTCTCCGCTTCCAGCATCACCTCGCCGATCGGCCTCGAAACCAGGTCGCCGCGCATCGAGGGAATGATGCAGAACGTGCAGCGGTGGTTGCAGCCTTCGGAGATCTTCAGATAGGCGTAGTGCTGCGGCGTGAGCTTGATGCCCTGCACAGGAACCAAGTCGGTGTATGGATCGTGCGGCTTGGGCAGATGGGCGTGCACTGCTTTCATCACGCCGGGGGTGTCGTGCGGGCCGGTGATCGCCAGCACCGACGGATGCCTGGCCTTTATTATTTCTTCTTTGACACCCAAACATCCCGTCACCACCACTTTGCCATTCTCGGCGAGCGCCTCGCCGATGGCCTGGAGCGATTCCTCGACCGCGGCGTCGATGAAGCCGCAGGTGTTGACGATGACGAGGTCGGCGCCGGCGTAGTCCTTGGCGGTTTCGTAGCCCTCGGCGCGCAGCTGCGTGAGGATGCGCTCGGAGTCGACCAGCGCCTTCGGACAGCCTAGGGAAACGAACCCAACCTTAGGGCTTGTCAGGATCGCTCTTGCCGGTCTGGGAGAAGCCGGGGAAGGAAAGGCCGGAGAACATGTTGCGCGTCTGGTTCTGCATCTGGTCCTGGAACTGCGCGAACACCTTCTGGCTCTGCTCCATGTACGCCTGCATCAGGCTCTGCATCGCCGGGCCCTGCAGGTTCATGAACTGCGCCCACAGCTCCTGCGAGGCGCGCGAATTGTCGCCGTACATGCGGGTCGATTGCTCCTGCAGCGCCTTCTGGATGTCCTGGAAGGCGCGGATGTTCTTCTCGAGATACGTGCCCATCAGGCCCTGCATGGCGTTGCCGTAGAACCGGATCAGCTGCGACAGCAGCTCGGAGGAGAACATCGGCACGCCGCCCGACTCCTCCTCGAGAATGATCTGCAGCAGGATTTGCCGCGTGAGGTCCTCGCCGCTCTTCGCGTCGACCACCTGGAAGTCTTCCTGCTTGAGGACCATCTGCTTGACGTCGGCGAGCGTGATGTAGCTCGACGTCTTGGTGTCGTACAGGCGCCGGTTCGGGTACTTCTTGATCAGCCGGAGGTGGTTCTCCGTCTTCGGCTCGCGCGTTGGCGGGGAGGAGGCCATCGTTCTGAGTCTACTCCTTAATACATGTGCTGGCCGCCGTTGATGGAGATGTTGGCGCCAGTGACGAACGCCGCCTCCGCGGAGCACAGATAGATGATCAGCCCGGCGACCTCGTCGGGCTGACCGAGCCTGCCGATGGGGATCTGGGGCAGGATTTTCGAGTCCAGGATTTTCTTCGGGATCGCGGTCACCATCTTGGTGCCGATGTAGCCCGGCGAGATGGTGTTTACGGTGACGCCTTTGCGCGCCACTTCCAGCGCGAGCGCCTTGGTGAAGCCGTGAATGCCGGCCTTGGCCGCGGAGTAGTTGGTCTGGCCGAACGCGCCCTTCTGGCCGTTCACCGACGAGACGTTGATCACGCGGCCCCAGCTGCGGTCGACCATGCCGTCCATCACCTGCTTCGTCATGTTGAAGCACGAATCGAGGTTGGTGCGCATCACCGCGTCCCAATCACCCTTGCTCATCTTCTTGAACGTCATGTCGCGGGTGATGCCGGCGTTGTTCACCAGGATGTCGATCGCCCCGCATTCCGACTGGATGCGCGCGCAGACGCGCGCGCAATCGTCGTAGTCGACGACGTCGACCGGAAAAGCGTTGAACGAAAACCCGCGGCCCTTCATCTCCTCGAGCCAGGAGCGGTACTTGGTGTTCGACGGCGAATACGTGACCACCACCCGGTAGCCCGCTTCGGCCATCTTGGTCGAGATGGTCTCGCCCAGACCACCCATGCCGCCAGTGACGACGGCGACGCGCTGCTTTGCCATGACTGCCTCCTCACCCCTCGCCGGGAGAGCGGAGTCTACATCATGTGCATGCCGCCATTCACCGAGATGTTGGCGCCGGTGATATAGCCCGCCTCTTCCGACGCGAGGAACGCCACCACCGCCGCGATCTCCTCGGGTTTCGCCAGCCGCCCCATCGGAATCGACTCCACGATCTGGTCGCGGATCTCCTGGCGGATCGCCATCACCATGTCCGTCTCCACATAGCCGGGCGACACGGTGTTCACCGTCACGCCCTTGCGCACGACTTCCTGCGCCAGCGCCTTCGAGAACCCGGCCATCCCCGCCTTCGCCGCCGAGTAATTGGTCTGGCCGAACTGGCCCTTGATCGCGTTCACCGAGGAGATGTTGATGATGCGGCCCCAGCCGCGCTCGCTCATGCCGTCGATCACCTGCCGCGTCACGTTGAACACGCTGTTCAGGTTGGTGTTGATCACCGCCATCCAGTCAGCCTCGCTCATGCGCTTGAACACCGAGTCGCGCGTGATGCCGGCGTTGTTGACCAGGATGTCGATCGGCCCGACCACCGAGCGCGCCTGCTCGAACATCGCGGTGCACGATTCGAAATCCGACACGTCGCCCTCGGCGGCGTGCACGCGGTAGCCCTCGCGGCGCATGCGCTCGAGCCACTCGCCCTTCTTCTCGTAGCCCGGCAGGCATCCGGCGATCACGGTGTGTCCCTGACGGCCGAGACGGCGGCAGATTGCGCTGCCGATGCCGCCCATGCCGCCGGAGATGAATGCGATTCGGGCCGTGACTGGCGTCGAGTCTTCCCGCCACGCTTCCGGTCGCTGAACTACGTCTGCTTGATTTCCCATTTTTCTCATTTTCCTTGTCTAACGTTCGGCATTCACGCGGACTCTAGCGCTCTACTGCGAGTGCGACTCCCATCCCGCCCCCTATGCACAGCGACGCAAGGCCCCGCCTTGCATCGCGCTTCTGCATTTCGTGCAGCAGTGTCACCAGCACACGACAACCCGAGGCGCCGATCGGATGGCCGAGGGCGATGGCGCCGCCGTTTACGTTCACCTTAACGGTGTCCCAGCCCATCTGGCGGTTGACCGCGATCGCCTGCGCGGCGAAGGCCTCGTTGATCTCCATCAGGTCCAGGTCTTTCGGCTGCCATCCGGCACGCGACAGCGTGCGCTTCGATGCCGGCACCGGCCCCATGCCCATGTATTTCGGATCGACGCCCGCCGAAGCAAACGCCTTGATGCGCGCCAGCGGCTTGAGCCCGAGCTCTTTCAGCTTCTTCGCATTGCACAGAACGATCGCAGCGGCCCCGTCGTTGAGTCCGGACGCGTTGCCGGCGGTCACCGAGCCGTTCTTGTCGAACGCAGGCTTGAGCGATTTCATCGCCTCGAGCGTCGCGCCGTGGCGCGGATACTCGTCGTCGGCGAACATCACCGGTCCTTTGCGCGAGGGAATTTCCACGGTAATGATCTCGTCCTTGAAGCGCCCCGCCTTCTGCGCCGCCTCGGCCTTGTTCTGACTCTTGACCGCGAACTCGTCCTGCTCCTCGCGGGTGACCGCATACTCCTTGGCCACGTTCTCGGCGGTGACGCCCATGTGGTACTGGTTGAAGACGTCCCACAGCCCGTCGACGATCATCGTGTCGACCATCTTGGCGTCGCCCATGCGGAAACCGTCGCGCGAGCCCATCAGCGCGTGCGGCGAAAGGCTCATCGACTCCTGCCCGCCGGCAACCACGATGTCGGAATCACCGTTGGCGATCGCCTGCGCACCGAGCATCGCCGCCTTCAGGCCCGAGCCGCACACCTTGTTGATGGTCATGGAAGGGATCATCTCCGGCAGGCCGGCCTTCATCGCCGCCTGGCGCGCCGGGTTCTGGCCGACGCCCGCGGTGAGCACCTGGCCCATGATCACTTCCGATACCTGTTCCGGCTTGACGCCGGCACGCTCCAGCACTTTGCGAATCACCAGCGCGCCAAGGTCGGACGCGGGCGTCTTGGCGAGACTGCCGCCGAACTTGCCGATCGGAGTCCGCGCTGCGCCGACGATATAGATCTCTTCCATTGCTGCCTCCTAATGAATCCGGTGCTTGACGTAACGACCGGGCGCGGGCTCGATCGGCTTGTACTTCGCGTTGCCGGCCTTTGCCGGGGCCTTGCGGGTGCCGCCGCCACGCTTGCCGAGCCATTGCGACCAGAGCGGCCACCAGCTTCCCTGATGTTCAGTCGCTTTCGAAAACCACTGCTCTGGATCTGCCGGGTAAGGCGTGCCGATCCAGTGGCTGCGTCGATTCTTTGCCGCCGGATTGACCACGCCGGCGATGTGCCCGCTGGCGCCGAGCACGAAGGTCTGGTCGTCGCCGCCGAGCAGGCCGAGCGTGCGATACGCCGAGCGCCACGGCACGATGTGGTCCTCGCGCGTCGCGAGCACGAAGATCGGCAGTTTCACCTTGCCAAGATCGACCGGCACGCCGCAATTGGTGAGAGCACCTGGCTCGCGCAGCCGGTTCTCGAGGTACGTGTTGCGCAGGTAATAGCAGTACATCGGCCCCGGCAGATTGGTGCTGTCGGAGTTCCAGTACAGCAGATCGAACGCCGCCGGCTGGCCGCCGCGCAGATAGTTGTTCACCACGTACGGCCAGACCAGGTCGTTCGCCCGCAGGCTGGAGAACACGAACGCCAGCTCGTGGCCCGGCAGTATTCCGCCCGCGCCGATGGTCGCTTCGCGCGTGGCGACGCTGGTCTCGTCGACGAACAGGCCGATCTGGCCGGGCTCGGTGAAATCCAGCATCGCGGCAAGAAACGTGGCGCTCGAAACCAGCGCGTCTTTTTTCTGGGAAAGCACGCTAAGCGCCGCGCCCAGGAGCGTCCCGCCCACACAGAAGCCCAGCGCGTTGACCTGGTCGCTGTTGGCGATTTCCTTCGCCACGCGCAGCGCAGCGAACACGCCGTCCTCGAGGTAATCGTCCCAGCTGAACGTTCCCTGCTCCGCTTCGACGTTGCGCCAGGACACCATGAACACCGTATGACCCGCCGCCACCGCGTGGGCGACGAAGGAGTTCTCGGGCTGAAGATCGAGGATGTAGAACTTGTTGATGCAAGGCGGGATCATCACCAGCGGACGCGCCGCGACCTGGGCCGTGGTGGGCTGGTACTGGATCAGCTGGATCAGCTCGTTTTCGAACACCACGTCGCCGGGCGTCACCGCGAGATTGCGGCCGACCTCGAACGCGGTCTCGTTGGTCTGGCTGATGCGGCGCTTGTGCACGTCGCCCAGCAAGTTGGCGAGGCCGCGCGTCAGGCTCTCGCCGCGCGTCGCGAACGCCTCGCGCAACGCCTCGGGGTTGGTGGCGGGGAAGTTCGCCGGGCACATCGCGTCGATCCATTGCCGCGCGGCGAAGCGGGCGCGTTCCTTCGCCTGCGGATCGAGCGCCGCCGCCTCGACCAGCCCTTCAACATAGCGCGCGGCAAGCAGATAGGACTGCTTCAGGTAATCGTAATAAGCGTTCTCGCGCCATTCCTTCGCCGCGAAGCGCCGGTCACCCGGCTCGGGCGAGGCCAGGGTCTCCGGCTTGCCCGAAGCGAGCGCGCTCCACAGCCGCGCCTGCTTGTCCAAGTAGCTTCGTTGCAGCGAAGGATCGCCCCAGGGAAGGGCGGCCGTTGCGGCCGGCGCGCCCGCCATGATCCGCATCCAGCCCTGCGTTACTTCGTTGCTCGAGCTGGCGATTGCGGCCAGTAGGGCATCGGGAGACCCGGGTTGCATCGCCGGGCGATTTTGCGACGCACAACGGACGCCGTCAAATGATTCTTAACCCTTTGACGGTGTAGTCCTTTTTGCCTAGTGCGGCACCACCGCACCGACCGCCGCGATGGCCCCGATTCCAAGGGCGATCAGCAGGGCCTGGAAAGCGGTGTCGCGCAGCTCCGGCCGGCGGTGCAAACCGGGGATCAGGTCGGCCACCGCCACGTAGATCATGCTGGCGGCGACCACGCCGAGCAGGATGGGCTCGAGCCCGTCGACCAGCTGCAGGCCAAAGTAGCCGATTACGCCGCCGATGACGGTCGCGGCAGACGACAGCAGGTTCATCGCGAGCGCGCGCGCGCGCGAGTAGCCGGAGTGCAGCAGGATGAGGAAGTCGCCGACTTCCTGCGGGATCTCGTGCGCGATGATCGCGACGGCCGCCACCACGCCGAGCTCGGTGCTTTGCAGGAACGCGGCGGCGATCAGCACGCCGTCGACGAAATTGTGCACGCTGTCGCCGACCACGATCAGTGTGCCGCTGCGCCCATGGTCATGCGCATCGTGCACTTCGCAATGCTCGGTGTGGCAGTGGCGGTAGAGGAGCAGCTTCTCCAGCACGAAGAAGCCGAAGATGCCGCCGAGGATGGAGAACGCCACCTGGTGGGGCTCCCCCTGCTCGAAGGCGTGCGGGATGATCTCGAGGAATGCCGCGCCCAGCAGCGCGCCGATCGCGAACGACACCAGCATCGGTATCCAGCTCGCGCGCAGTGTGAGGGCGAGGGCGGCGAGGCCGGCGGAAAGCGTGCCGCCGGCGACGCTCGCGACAAGAATCCAGGCAAGCGTCATGGGGGTGTGGATTCTAGCCAGATGGCGGCGGCCATGCGCGCGGCGCTGCGCTCGCGGCGAAAAGAGAAGAAACGCTCACGCTCCGAATACGTGCAGAAGTCGCCGCCGCTGACGCCATTCAATCCTTTCAGCTTGGCACGCGCCACGGCATAGAGGTCGAGGCGCCAGTGGCCGGGCCGCGTCGGCACGAAGGCCTGCGGATAGCCGGAGAACGCGCGGTACACGTCCTCCCCAACCTCGTACACCTGCGGCCCGATCGCCGGGCCGAGCCAGGCGAGCAGCTTTTGCCGCGGCACGCGCATCGCATCCACCGTCGCCTCCAGTACACCGGCTGCGAGACCGCGCCACCCGGCGTGTGCGGCTGCGACCGTGGTGCCATCCACATCGGCGAAGAGCACCGGCATGCAGTCGGCGGCTTTGACTATGCACACGGTTTGGGATTTGCGCGTCAGGGCAGCATCCGCCTCGCGTTCAACGTCACGGTCCAGATCGACCAGCCGCGTGCCATGGACTTGCTTGAGCCACGCGGGCTCGGCGGGAAGCAGTGCACGCAGCTTGCGCCTTGCGGCCTCGTCGGCCAGATCGCCGAAGTCGCGCGTAGTGACGAGCGCGCGCACGCGCGGCGGCGCCGCCCATTCGGGCCGAATCACTTGCGCAGCCCGTCGATCAGCCGCTTCATGTCTCGCGGTAAATGCGCCGACCAGCTCGCCGCCTTGCCGGTAGTGGGATGGACGAGGGTCAGCTCGATGGCGTGCAGCGCCTGACGCGGGAAGTCGATGCCGTGGCGCGTGCCGCGCCGATAGGTCTCGTCGCCGACCAGCGGATGTCGCAGGTGCTGGAAATGAACGCGGATCTGGTGGGTGCGACCGGTCTCGAGGCGGCATTCGACCAGCGCGGCATGGCCGTAGCGCTCGAGTACCCGGTAGTTGGTGCGTGAAGGCTTGCCACGATCGGTCACCGCCATGCGCGTGCGCGCGCGCACGTCGCGCCCTACCGGCGCGTCGATCACCCCGCTCGCCGGCGGGTCGCCCTGCACTACGGCGAGATAGACGCGGCGCATGCTGTGATCGGCGAGCTGCTTGACCAGCGATATCTGGGCCTCGATGGTCTTGGCCACCACCAGCAGGCCGCTGGTGTCCTTGTCGAGGCGATGCACGATGCCGCCGCGGGGCACCGCGGCGAGTGCGGGCGCGTGCGCGAGCAGCGCATTCAGTAGCGTGCGGTCGGGCTGGCCGGCGCCGGGATGCACCACCAGGCCCGCCGGCTTGTCGATCACGATCAACGCGGCGTCCTCGAACACGACCTTGAGCGGCATGCGCTGCGCCTGCGGCGCGGCTGCGTCAGGCACACGCGGCGGCTGCAGCGCGACGGCTTCGCCGCCGGTGACAGCGTGGTTCGGGTCCAGCCGCCTGCCGTCGATGGTGATGTGCCCGGACTTGAGCCAGGCCTGCAGCCGGTTGCGCGAATATTGCGGGAACAGGCGCGCGAGCGCCTGGTCCAGGCGCATTCCGCCAAGCGTGGTCGGTACGCTGGCCGTCATCGGCGCGGCGAGGCCAGCGTCCCAGTCGGAAGCGGCGGTGGCGGCCCTACGGCTGGCGTTATAATTTTTCTTCCGCATGTTTCGCATCCCAGTTTACTTCCTGTTGGCGGCGGTCTGCCTTTTCGGCTGCGCCGGCAGCACCGAAGACGAAACCATTGGCTGGTCCGCGCAACGCCTCTACGGCGAAGCCAAGGACGCCATGTCGTCGAAAGACTGGCCGCGCGCGGTGAAGTACCTCGAGAAGCTCGAGGCACGCTATCCCTACGGGCGCTTCGCACAGCAGGCGCAGCTCGAGATCGCCTACTGCCACTACAAGGACGGCGAGCGCGCCTCGGCGGTGGCGGCGGTAGACCGTTTCATCAAGATGTACCCGAACCACTCGAGCGCGGATTACGCGTGGTACCTGAAGGGGCTGATCAACTTCAACGACCAGTACGGCATCCTTTCGAACCTGACCACGCCCGACATGAGCGACCGCGATCCGAAATCGTCGCGCGAATCGTTCAACGCCTTCAGGGAGGTGGTGGGGCGCTACCCCGACTCGAAGTACGCCGCGGACGCGACCCTGCGCATGCGCTACCTCGTCAACGCGCTCGCCTCCCACGAAGTGCACGTCGCCCGCTACTACATGAAGCGAGGCGCTTACCTGGCAGCGGCCAACCGCTCGCAATACGCCATCCGTCACTACGCCCAGGCGCCCGCCATCGAGGAGGCGGTGTTCGTGCTGGTGCTGGCGTACGACCGGCTCGGCATGAGCGACCTGCGCGACGCCGCCGATCGCGTAATGCGCAGCAACTTCCCCGACAGCCGCTACCTCAAGCCCGGCGGCGACCGCAAGGACGTGCCCTGGTGGCGGCTCTGGGATCCCGAATGGTGAGGCAGGAAAAATGAAGACGACCCTGATCGTCGGTGCGGCTGGCATGATCGGCCGCAAGCTCACCTCGCGTTTGAAAAAGGACGGCGCGGGCGAGTTGATCCTGCATGACGTCGTACCATTCGCAGGGAGTTCTGCGGTATCCGATCTCTCGCTGCCAGGAGAGGCTGAAAAGCTCGTCGCCTCGCGCCCGGACCTCATCTTTCACCTGGCGGCCATCGTTTCCGGCGAAGCCGAGGCGGATTTCGAAAAGGGCTACCGCATCAACCTCGACGGCACGCGGCGGCTGTTCGAGGCGGTGCGCAAGGTGGGCAACGGGTACAAGCCCCGGCTGGTTTTTACCTCGTCGATTGCGGTGTTCGGCTCGCCGTTTCCGCAGGCGATCGGCGACGAGTTCCTGAACGCGCCGCTCACCAGCTACGGCACGCAGAAAGCGATCGGCGAGCTCCTGCTCTCCGATTACAGCCGGCGCGGCTTCTTCGACGGCATCGGCATCCGCCTGCCGACAATCTGCGTGCGCCCGGGCAAGCCGAACAAGGCGGCGTCGGGCTTCTTCTCCGGCATCATCCGCGAGCCGCTCGCCGGCCTGGAAGCGGTGCTGCCGGTGCCGGAAACCGTGCGCCACTGGTTTGCTTCGCCGCGCGCGGCCATCGACTTTCTGCTGCACGCCGCGAACCTCGATAGCGCGAAGCTTGGGACCCGGCGCAACCTCAGCATGCCGGGCATCAGCGCGACCGTCGGCGAGCAGATCGAGGCACTGCGCAAGGTCGGCGGCGACAAAGCGGCGCGCCTCATCCGGCGCGAGCCCGACGCCACCATCATGCGCATCGTCGACGGCTGGCCGCAGAACTTCGACGCGCGCCGCGCCTCAGCGCTCGGTTTCCGCGCCGATCGAAGTTTCGAGGAGATCATCCGTATTCACGTCGAGGACGAGCTCCAAGGAAGTCTGCAACCTCGGCCAGGCTCCGCGTAGGCTTCATCGGCGGCAGGCTTTTCAGGATCTGCCGCCCATAGGCCTTGGAGACGAGCCGCGGGTCGCACAGCATCAGCACGCCGCGGTCGGTCTCGTCGCGGATCAGGCGCCCGGCGCCCTGCTTGAGCTGCAGCACCGCCTGCGGCAGCTGCAGCTCCGTGAACGGATTGCCCTCGCGCGCGCGGATCGCCTCGATGCGCGCCGCGAGCACCGGATCGTCGGGCGGGGCGAACGGCAGCTTGTCGATCACCACCACCGAGAGCGCCTCACCGCGCACATCGACCCCTTCCCAGAACGACTGGCTGCCGAGCAGCACCGCGTTGCCGAGCGAGCGGAAGCGCGCGAGCAGCTCGCTGCGCGAGCCGGTGCCCTGCACCAGCAGCGGATAGCGCAAGGCGCCGCGCAGCCGCTCGTGCGCCTTGCGCAGGGCGCGCAACGTGGTGAAAAGAAGGAACGCGCGTCCGCCGCTGGCCTCGATCACCGGTAGCGCCGCATCGACTACGGCGTCGGTGAACGCCGCATCGTTCGGATCGGCCGGCAGGCCTTTCGGCAGGTAAAGCAGCGCCTGGTTTGGGAAGTCGAACGGGCTCGCCCAGCGCCGCGTCTGCGCCTCGCCAAGGCCAAGCTCGCGCGTGAAGTGACCGAACTCCTCTCCCATCGCGAGCGTGGCCGAGGTGAAGATCCAGGCGCGCGGATGATCGGCCATCTGGCGACTGAAAAGCTCGGCCGAGGAAAGCGGCGTCACATGCAGGCGGGCGCCGTGCGCGAACGCCTCCACCCAGCGCACTTCTTCGGTGGCCTCGGTTTCCCGCATTCGCGCGATCGTGGCCCGCGCGGTCGCCGCGCGCCGTGCGCACGCAGCCAGGCCTTCGGAACGCTCCGCCTGCGCCTCGAGGGGCTCCTGGAACTGCCGCAGGCAGCGCTGCAGGACTTCGAGGCTGTCGGCGAAGCCGGGCAGGTGCAGCGCCTGGCTCCAGGACAGCCGGCTCGCGCTCTCGCCTAGCGCCAGCCGCAGATCGCGCGCCGCTTTCTCCATGCGATTGGCGAGCGCCTCGAGCTCGGGCGACGCGCCGCCGGCGGCGCGCAGCTCCGCGCGCGCATCGCGCGCGATCTCGACCAGCTGGGTGCTGGAGACGGTCTCGCCGAAGAACAGGCGCGCCGTTTCCGGCAGCTGGTGCGCCTCGTCGAAGATCACCGTGTTACACGCCGGCAGCAGCTCGGAAATGCCTTCGTCGCGCAGCACCACGTCGGCAAAGAACAGGTGATGGTTGATCACCACCACGTCGGCGGCGAGCGCGTTGCGGCGCGCCCGCATGACGAAGCAATCGCCGTAGTCCGGGCAGCCCTGGCCCAGGCAGTTGTCGCGCGTCGAGGTGGCATGCGCCCAGATCGGCGCGTCCTCCGGCACGTCGGCGAGATCGGCGCGATCGCCGGTCGCGGAGCCGGCGGCGAAGCGCTCGATGCGCCGCAGCTGGCTCGCCTCTTCGCGCGAGGCCACGCCGGCCGCGGCGCTGCGCCGCAAGCGGTACAGACAGACATAGTTGGAGCGACCCTTGAGCAGCGCGGCGCTCGCGCCCGCCCCCAGCGCCTTGCGCACCGCGGGCAGGTCGCGATCGAAGAGCTGGTCCTGCAGCGTCTTGGTGCCGGTCGAGACGATGACCTTGCCGCCGGCAAGCAGCGCGGGAACCAGGTACGCGAAAGTCTTCCCGGTCCCGGTGCCCGCCTCGGCGACCAGCACCGCGGTGCGCTCGATCGCATCGTGAATCGCCTGCGCCATCTCGAGCTGCTGCGGCCGCCGCTTGAAGCCGTCGATCGCCGCGGCGAGCGCTCCGTCGGCGGCAAACGCGTGTTGCAGCCCGGCGTTCAGTCGAGCGCCTCCACCTTGACCCAGACGCGCCGCGACTCGCCGGTGCGCCTGGCACTCGCCGAGGCGATGCCGCGGTCGTCGCGGCCGGTGGATTGCGAGATGCCGGCAAGCTCGACCCATTCGCCCAGCCGGGCGTTAATCGTGCTGGACGCGGCTTGGTGGGGACGCTGTTGCACGATCTCGAGCGTCACGCCGCTGCCAGCAAGCCGCGGCACGACCGCGAAGCCGCTGCCCAGGTCCTGATAGTCATTGGATCGGCCGGCGAAGATCGTTGCCTGTGAGCCCTCGAGGACCTGCACGCGCTGGTCGACGTGCTCGGCCGCCGTACGCCGCGAGTCCTGCGCACTGACGCCAATGCGCGCGCCGCCGGTGCCGATGCTCCCCGAGGCCGCGAGGTCGCGGCGGTCGCGCTCGAGCGCGTCGTCGAAGCGCACCGAGATCTGGAGGCGCTTCGCCGGCCGGTCGATCGCTGCCAGCGCGCGCTTGATGTCCTCGGCGTTCGACGCGCTGGCGCGCAGGAAGAGCTGGCCGCGGCTGCCGCTCAACGTGGCGCCGGGCTCGAGCAGCGGCTGCAGCGCGGGAAGCACCTGGTCCACCGTACGGTGGCGGAGCGGAATGATTTCAAGGGCTTGCTGCGCGAATGCGGCATGGAACACGGCGCCGAGCAGCGCGGCGAGCCCCAAGCGGACTAGGTAGCGAAGGTTCATGCCTGTCGTATCAACGCGCCATCCTGCTGCGCGTCTACGCCGATTATGAGACCAGCCCTGCTCATTTGCCTGATTGCCCTGTGCGCCGCGGCCGTGCCCGCTCGCGCCTGGCATGACGGTGCGACCAGCGACCGCGATCGACCGCTGGTCCACGCGCTGCAGACCGTCGGCGTGAAATACCGCCTGGGCGGGCGCTCGCCGGACACCGGCTTCGATTGCAGCGGCTTGGTGGTGCACGTCTTCGAACGCGCATGGGGCGTGCTGCTCCCGCCCGGCACCGCGGCGCTCAGAAGGGTCGGCATGCCGGTGATGAAGCTCAAGGAACTGGAGCCCGGCGACCTCGTGTTCTACAACACGCGCAACCGGCCCTACTCCCACGTCGGTATCTATCTGGGCGAGGGCCGGTTCCTGCATGCGCCGCGCGCCGGCGCGAAGGTGCGCGTCGAAAACGTCATGACCCCCTACTGGCGCCAGCGCTTCGACGGTGCCCGCCGCCTGGATCCGCCGACGTTTTAGCTGAGAATAATTCTCGTTGACAAGCCAGAATGAGAGTCCCTATCATTTAGGGCATCTTCTCACTCGAGGCTGACATGACTGTTTTCAAAGGGATTGCCCTCGCGCTCGCGAGCCTCTTCGCGGGCTCGGTATCGGCGCAGGACCAGGTACTGAATCTGTACTCCTCGCGCCACTACCAGACCGATGAGGCGCTGTACTCCAACTTCACCAAGACCACCGGCATCAAGATCAACCGCATCGAGGGCGGCGAAGACCCGCTCATCGAACGCATTCGCAACGAAGGCGCCCGCAGCCCGGCGGACGTGCTGATCACCGTCGACGCCGGCCGCCTGTGGCGCGCCCAGCAGATGGACCTGTTCCAGCCGGTGAAGTCGGCGACGCTGGAATCGCGCATCCCGGCGAACCTGCGCGAGCCCAGCGGCCTCTGGTACGGCTTCTCGACGCGCGCGCGCGTCATCGCCTACAACAAGGCGAAAGTGCAGCCGAGCGAGATCCGCAACTACGAAGACCTCGCGGATGCGAAGTGGAAAGGGCGCGTATGCATGCGCTCCTCCACCAATATCTACAACCTCTCCCTGCTGGGCGCGCTGATCGACCATATGGGCGAAGCCAAAGCCGAAGCCTGGGCGAAGGCCGTGCGCGCCAACCTGGCGCAGGAGCCAAAGGGCGGCGATACCGACCAGCTGAAGGCGGTCGCGGCCGGCCAGTGCGACGTGACGGTTTCGAACCAGTACTACTACGCACGCCTGCTGCGCTCCGACAAGCCGGACGAGCGGCAGGTGGGCGAGAAGATCGGCATCGTCTTCCCGAACCAGGCCACCTGGGGAACGCACGTCAACATCTCCGGCGCCGGCGTGCTGAAGAACGCGCCGAACCGCCAGGCCGCTATCAAGTTCCTCGAGTATCTGGCGAGCGACGAAGCCCAGCGCTACTTCGCCGACGGCAATAACGAGTGGCCGGTGGTGGCAAATGTCAGGATCGACAACCCGGTGCTGAAGCAGCTCGGCGAGTTCAAGCGCGACCAGTTGAACGTCGCGGTGCTCGGCAAGAACCAGCCGAACTCCCAGAAACTCTACGACCGCGTGGCCTGGAAGTAGCGCCTCGAAACGTAGATCACCGGCAGTAGTCCGGCGGCAACGATCGCGAGCGAAGGAAGGGCGGCCTCGGCCAGCCGCTCATCCTTCGCCAGGTTGTAGGCCTCGATCGCCAGGGTGTCGAAGTTGAATGGCCGCAGCGCGATGGTGGCCGGCAGCTCCTTCAGCACATCGACGAAGACCAGAAGCACCGCGGTCGCCAGGCTCGGTGCGAGCAGCGGCACATGCACGCGCACGAGTGCCCGGGCGGGCGTCGCGCCCAGCGAGCGCGCCGCGTCCTCCATGCTCGGCGTGATCTTCGCCAGGCCGGCCTCCGTGGTCTGCAGCGCCACCGCCAATAGCCGCACCAGGTAGGCGTACACCAGGGCCGCAATGGTCCCGGTGAGCAGAAGGCCGAAGCGCCCGCCGAACGCCTGCTCGAGCCAGCCCGCAAGAGCGTTGTCCAGGCGGCCGAGGGGCACCAGCACGCCGACCGCAATCACCGCGCCGGGGACGGCATATCCCAGGCCGGCGAGGCGGTTCGCCGCGGGAACCAGCGGGCTGCGCGTGAGGCGTGCCGCATATGCCATCACCAACGCAATGACAACGGCGATCAGCGCGGTGACCGCGGCCACGCCGAAGCTGTTCGCCGCCAGCGAAATCAGGCGGCCCGCGGCAATCCTTTCGTCGAAGGCCAGGCCGCCGAGCAGCAGCGCCGGCAGCGCAAAGCCGAAGAACACCGGTGCCGCACAGGCGGCGAAGGCGATGGCGGCGCGGCCGCCGCGCAGGCGATGGGCGCGCGCCTTGCGCGGCGCCATGCCGTAATACGCGGCGCGGCCGCGGTTCGCGCGCTCGAGCGCGAGGAGCACCACGACGAAGCCGAGCAGGCAGGCGGAGAGCTGCGCCGCTGCGATGCTGTCGCCCAGCGAAAACCAGGTCTTGAAGATGCCGGTGGTGAACACCTCCACGCCGAAATACGACACGGTGCCGAAGTCGGCCAGCGTCTCCATCAACGCAAGCGTGGCGCCGGCAACGATGGCGGGGCGCGCAAGCGGCACGGCGACACGCAGAAACGCGCCGCGGGCGCCGTAGCCCGCCAGCCGCCCGGCCTCGATGGCGCTGCGCGAAAGGTCCTGGAACGCGGTGCGGGCGATGAGATAGACGTAAGGGTAGAGCGCGAACGAAAGCATCGCCGCCGCACCGGCAAGTGAGCGCACCTCGGGAAACCAGTACTCGCGCGCCTGCCAGCCGGTAAGCCCGCGCAGTGCCGACTGCACCGGTCCGCTGAATTGCAGCCAGTCGGTATAGGCGTAAGCCATCACGTAGGCCGGCATTGCGAGCGGCAGAAGCAGCGCCCATTCGAGCAGACCACGACCCGGGAAGCGGTACGCGGTGACGAGCCAGGCGCTCACCACACCCATCGAAACGACCCCGCACGCCACGGCGACCAACAACATCGCGGTGTTCCCCACGTAGCGCGGCAGCGCGGTCGCGGCGAGGTGGCGCCACGCGTCGCTGGCGCCCTCCAGGAAGCTGGCACCGACGAAGACCACCGGCAGCGCGAGCAGCGCGGCGACGAACACTGCCGCGCCCCCGAGCAGGCCCAAGGTCTTTGAATTCAAGAGCTTCGTTTCGTCTTATGAATGAGAACGATTACTATAATCGACCATGCTGCTGGAAGTCGAAAACCTGCGTCACGCGTACGGCCATCAGGAAGTGGTCCGTGGCCTGAGCTTTGCGCTCGCGCGCGGCGCCATCGGTTGCCTGCTCGGGCCGAGCGGCTGCGGCAAGACCACGGTGCTGCGCTGCATCGCCGGTTTCGAGGGCATCCTCGAAGGCGAGATCCGCCTTGCCGGCAAGGTGGTTTCGGGCCGCGGCGTGATGCTGCCCCCCGAGCAGCGGCGGGTCGGGATGGTGTTCCAGGACTACGCGCTGTTCCCCCACCTACCGGTGTCCGGCAACATCGCTTTCGGGCTCCACGCCACGCGGGCGCACGAGCGCGCGGCGCGCGTGGCGGAGCTCGCGCAGCTGGTCGGCCTTTCCGCGTCGCTGGACAAATATCCGCACGAGATCTCCGGCGGGCAGCAGCAGCGCGTCGCGCTTGCGCGCGCGCTCGCGCAGCGCCCAGAGCTCCTGCTGCTGGACGAGCCGTTTTCCAACCTCGACGTCGACCTGCGCGAGCGCCTGTCGCTAGAAGTGCGTGACATCATCAAGGCGAGCGGCGCGACCGCGGTGCTCGTCACCCATGACCAGCAGGAAGCGTTCGCGATGGCCGACGAGATCGGCGTCCTGCACCAGGGACGCATCCAGCAGTGGGACAACCCGTACAACCTGTACCACCGCCCCGCCAACCGCTTCGTCGCCGATTTCGTCGGCCAGGGCGTGTTCCTGCCGGCGAAGGCGCTCAACGGCCGCCAGCTGCAGATCGAGCTCGGGGTGCTGCAGGGCGATTCGCAGGGACTGCAGAGCCTCGAAGTTCTGCTGCGGCCGGATGACGTGGTGCACGACGACGCGGCGCCGACCCAGGCGGAGGTGGTGCATAAGGCGTTCCGCGGTGCCGAGATCCTGTATACGCTGCGCCTCGCCAGCGGCCAGAAGGTCCTCGCGCTGGTGCCGAGTCACCACAACCACGCGCTGGGCGAGAAGATCGGCATCCGCCTGGATGTCGATCACGTGGTCGCCTTCCGGCCTGAAAACTAGTCAGTCAGGCGGTACTGCACCACTAGGTCCTTGAGCGGCGCCTCCTTGCCGCGTAGCGCCGGCGGCACCGGCACTTCCCGGCTCGCCTGCCGCATCACGGCGAGCGCGCCCTGGTCGAGAACTCCGAAGCGCGAGCCGCGCTTCACGCTGATCGACACGCTGCCGTTCGCCCGGACCACGATACCGAGCAGGACGTCGCCCTCCCAGTTGTTGTCGCGCGCTTGCGGCGGATAGCTGTCCTTGAGGTGTCGCTTCAGCGCCGCGATCAGCTCCATGCGGTAGCGATCGGCTGACTGTTCCTCGAGCATCTGTGCGCTAGCCACCGGCGGCGCTGCTGGCGCCGGCGCGGCCGGCGCGGCGGTTACCACCTCCTCCGCGGGCTTGGCCGGAGCCGGCGCAGGCTCTGCTACCGGCGCGGGCGGAACAGGCGGCTCCGGCGCGCGCGACGACTCCACCTGCACGGGTCGCTCGGGCGCCGGCTTCGCGAGCACCGGAGCGGGCGGTTTTTTCTTCGGCTGCGGCGGCGGCACGGCGGGCGCGGCCTGCGGCGGCGGCTGCGGCGGCGGTGCTGGAACCGGGATCGGCTCCGGCGCCATCAGCCGCGCGATGATCTTCGGCGGCAAACTGGCCGCGTGCCGCGCGCCGCTGATCAGGTCCGGAAGGCCGAGCAGCAGCACCGCGTGCAGGGCCAGCGACGCCAGGATCGCGTAGTGAAGGACGCGGTTGCGATCACTGCGGTTCACGCGGCAACGCCCGCCACACCTTTTCCGCGGTCAGTGGCATTTCGAGGTGCGCGACGTCCAGCGCATCGAGCACCGCATGGACTACGGCCGGCACCGCGCCGATGGTGCCGAGCTCGCCGCAGCCCTTGACGCCGAGCAGGTTGGTCTTGCACGGCACGCTCTCGTCAAAGCCCGCGCGCAGCGCCGGCAGCTGGTCGGCGCGCGGCACGCAATAGTCCATGAGCGAGCCGGAAACCAGCTGGCCGCTCGCGTCGTCGTAGCGCACCTGCTCCCACAGCGCCTGGCCCGCGCCCTGCGCCATGCCGCCGTGGATCTGGCCCTCGACGATGGCGTGGTTGATGATGCGGCCGATGTCGTCGCAGCTGGTGAGCGCATCCAGCGTCACCTCGCCGGTCTCGCCATCAATCTCTACCTCGGCCACCTGCGCGCCGTTCGGCCACGACGGCGTCGATGGCGTCTCGGTCGCGGAAACGCGGATCACGCGCGACGGCTGCCGCGCGGCGAGCTCGCCGAGCCCGAGCGAACGGTCGGTGCCGGCGATGTGGAAGCGCCCGCCGCGCAGCTCGAGGTCGGCGGGCGCGGCCTCGAGCGCCTCGGCTGCGGATTCCCGGCATTGCCGGATCATCTTGCGCCCGGCGGCGACCACCGCGGAGCCGCCGACGAACGCCGAGCGCGAGCCGACGCTGCCCACGCCATTGGCGCGATCGGTATCGCCTTGCACGATCTTCACCTTCCCGGGAACGATGCCGAACAGTTCCGTGACGAGCTGGGTATACGTGGTCTCTAACCCCTGCCCCATCGCCTGCGTGCCGGAAAAAATGGTCACGGTGCCTTCAGCGTCGATTTCGATGTCCACGGTTTCCGTGGGTAACGCTCCAGTCCATTCCAGGTAAACGGCAAGGCCCAATCCGCGTCGTTTGCCTCGGCTGGAAGATTCCTTCTTTCTCTTGGAGAAGCCGTTCCAGTCGGAGGCGTCCAGTGCCCCCTGCAGCATGCGGGCGAAGTCGCCGCTGTCGTAGGTCTCGCCTACATGCGTTTTGTAGGGGAGCTCTTCAGGCGTAAGCAGGTTGCGCCGGCGCAGCTCGACGCGGTCGATGCCCATCTCGCGCGCGGCCTTCTCGATCAGCCGCTCGATGAGGTAATTGCCTTCCGGGCGGCCGGCGCCGCGATACGCGCCGGTCGCCATGGTGTTGGTCAGCACGCCTTTGACGCGATAGTCGACGGCCGGCACGCGATAGGCTGAGGTCGCCACCTTGGCGACCATGGCGAGCGGGATCATCGCCGAGGAGCCGACCGGCACCGCGCCGATGTTGGCCAGCATCTCCATGCGCAGGGCGAGGATGCGCCCCTCGCGATCGAGCGCGAGCGCCGCCGTGTAGTGCTGGTCGCGCGCCATGTGCGCGGCGAGGAATTCTTCGCTGCGCTCGGCGCGCCATTTCACCGGGCGGCCGAGCTTGCGCGCCGCGTAGCAGACCAGCGCGTCCTCCGGCGTGAGCCCCGTCTTCATGCCGAAGCCGCCGCCGATATCGCCGTTCACCAGCCGGAACTCGGCCGGTTTCGCGCCGAACACCGTGGCGAGGAGGTCGCGGGCCGCGGTGGGCGTCTGGTTTTGCGTGTACAGAGTGGTGCGGCCGGCCTCGTGCACGCCGATGGCGCAGCGCGGCTCCATCGCCATGGCATTCAGCCGCTGGTTGTGCAGCTCTATGCGCGCCACGTGCGCGGCTCCCGAGAATGCCTTTTCAACCGCTTCTCGATTTCCATAGGTCGCTTCAGCGGCGACATTTCCGCCGGCTTGTTCCCACAGCAACGGCGCGCCCGGCTCGATGGCCTTGCGCGGATCGACCACGCAAGGCAGATCTTCATAGTCGACGACGACGCGGTCGGCGGCGTCCTGCGCCTGCTCGCGCGTCTCGGCGACGATCGCCGCCACCGGCTGGCCGACGTAGAACACCTTGCCCTCGGCAAGCGGCGTGCGCGGCGGCGCCGCCATCGGCGAGCCGTCGGCGCGTTTGAACAGCGGCGGAAACGGAATGTGCTTCACGCCGTCGGCGAGCAGCTGCGCCATCGACCACGCGGCGATCACTCCGGGGATTTCCAGGTTGATCGAGCGGATCCGGGCGTGGGCGTGCGGCGAGCGCACCAGCACCATCCACGCCTGGCGCGGAAACACACGGTCGTCGCTGAACAGCCCTTTGCCCTCCAGCAGGCGGTCGTCCTCGAGGCGTTTCTGGGAGCGCGAGGCGCCGAAGCGCGCCGACGAGGGATCGAACTGCACCTGCAGCGGAGTGGGATTCATGGGGTGGCAGTTAGTTTAGAGTGACGCATGGCCGCTCGCATCTACCGACTCACCGCCGCCGGGCGCGAAGCTTGGGAGGGCGAGGACGCGGCCGTGCCCGCCGACTATCGGCGCATCCTGTGGATGATGGACCTCCACGGCAGCGCTCCGGAGACCCTGGCGAAAGTGTTTCCGGCCGAGATGCTCGAGGAATGGCTGTCCGAGCTGGAAGAGCTCGGCATGATCGAGCTGGTGCCCGAAGGCGAAGGGCGCGAGGACGACTTCGCCGCGCCCGGGTCCGACAAGACACTCGGCTTCGATCGCACCGAGCTCGGCAAGGCGGCCAAGGAAGCCGGCGCCGCGCTCGCGCGCACCGGCGCCTACCTCGCCGCGGATCGGTTGAGACGGCGCCCTGCCGCGCTCAAGTCGCCCGCAGAAACCGTGATCCTGATCGTCGAAGACGACCCGGACCAGCTTGCCTTGGCCGACCTGCGCGTGTCGATGGCGGGATACAAAGTGCGCGTCGCGAACTCGGTCAATGGCTTTCTGCAGGCGATCGTCGACGAGGGCGCCCCGGACCTCTTGCTGCTGGACGTGATGCTGCCCGACGGCGACGGCTTCGATGTGCTCGCCAGGATGCGGCGCCACCCCGCGCTCGGCTCGCTGCCGATCGTGATGCTCACCGCCAAGAGCGATGCGGCCGATATCGGGCGCGGTCTGGTGCTGGGCGCCGACGGCTACGTCACCAAGCCCTATACGAAGAACCTGATCGTCGACGTGATCCGGCGCGCGTTAAAGCACGAGTAAAGATCGCAAAGTATTAAATCGGTCAGAAAGTGCCAGAGCCCCGGGGGATGCCGCCAACTGCGTCACCCGCGGGGTTTCAAAACTTGTCCGCAACTCTCACAGCGCCTCGCTTCGGGCGTAAGTTGGATGCGTCTCAACTTTGAGACCACCTGAGGGAGAAAGACAGTCATGAAAAGCATCGTTCGCGCAGCGCTTCTGGTTGTTGCCTTCGCCACGGCCGGCTGCGTCAGCAACGCGGAAGTCGCCCAAGTCAGCGTCGCCGCCGCGGCGGATTCCACGCTGGTCTACGGCGACATGCACGCCGCCATCCCGTTCAGCAAAGTGAACGGCAACGTCTTCGAATACAACTAAGAAAAACCAGGCTTCACTGGATGGGCGCGCGGCAGCCAAGCGCGCCCATCTCATTTTGGGAAGTGGCGGAGAGAGAGGGATTCGAACCCCCGGTACGGATAACCGTACAACAGATTTCGAGTCTGCCGCATTCGACCACTCTGCCATCTCTCCGCGGTCGGAACGCAAATGCGAAACGCGGATTTTATCAGGCGCGGCGCTGGAGCCTCTCCTGCCCGCCCATGAACGCACGTAGCGCGAACGGCACGGTCACCGAGCCGTCGGCGTTCTGGAAGTTCTCGAGGATCGCCACCAGCGTGCGCCCGACCGCCAGGCCTGAGCCGTTCAGCGTATGCACCAGCTCCGGCTTGCCGCCGGTCGCGCGATAGCGCGCCTGCATGCGGCGCGCCTGAAACGCCTCGAAGTTGGAGCACGAGGAAATCTCGCGGTAGGCGTTCTGCGAAGGCAGCCAGACCTCGAGGTCGTAGGTCTTGGCTGCCGAGAATCCGATGTCGCCGGTGGAAAGCGAGATCACGCGGTAGGGCAGCTCGAGCCGCTTCAGGATCGATTCCGCGTGCGCCGTCAGCTCCTCCAGGCCCTGGTAGGACTTTTCCGGATGGATGATCTGCACCAGCTCGACCTTGTCGAACTGGTGGTTGCGGATCATGCCGCGCGTGTCCTTGCCGGCGGAGCCGGCCTCGGAGCGGAAGCACGGTGAATGGCACACGAACTTGAGCGGCAGGCTCTCGGCGGGGACGATCTCGCCGCGCACGAAGTTGGTGACCGGATATTCGGCGGTCGGAATGAGGTAGAGGTCGCGGCCCTCGATCTTGAACAGATCGTCCTTGAACTTCGACAGGCTGGAGACGCCGTTGGCGCATTCGCCGCTGACCATGTACGGAACATAGACCTCGGTGTAGCCGTGCTCGCGCGTGTGCACTTCGAGCATGAACTGCGCGAGCGCCCGGTGCAGGCGGGCGACCTCGCCCTTCATCATGACGAAGCGCGCGCCGGCGAGCTTGGCCGCGGTCTCGAAATCGATGCCGCCGAGTCCGGCGCCGACGTCGACGTGATCCTTGACCGGAAAATCGAATTTCCGCGGATCGCCGAAGCGGCGCTCTTCACGGTTGTCCGCGGAGGAGGCGCCGAGCGGGACCGACTCGTGCGGAATGTTCGGGATGCGCTCGAGCAGATCCTGGAAGCCGTCCTGCAGCTTGACCAGCTGCTGCTCGGACTCCTCGAGCAGCGACTTCAGCTTCTCGCCCTGGCGCATCAGCTCCGAGACGTCCTGGCCCTTGGCCTTGGCCTGGCCGATGTCTTTGGCGATCCGATTTCGCGAGGCTTGCGCCTCCTGCACCGCGGACTGCAACTGCTTGCGCGTGGCCTCGAAGCGCTCGAACTGATCGGCGTCGAACGCGCCCGGGCCGCGCGTCGCGAGTCGCCGGGCGATGTCCTGCGGGTTCTTGCGCAGCAACTGGATGTCGATCATTTCTTGCTCTTCAGCTCGTCGAGTTTCTGGCGAATCTGCCCTTCGAGTCCGCGCTCGGTGGGCCGGTACCACTCGACCGCGGGCATGCCCTCTGGGAAATAGGTCTGTCCCGCGGAATAGGCGTCGGCTTCGTCATGCGCATACCGGTATCCCTTGCCGTAGCCGAGGTTCTTCATCATGGGGGTGGGGGCGTTCCGGATATGGAGCGGCACCGGCCGGGTGCCGTCGCTCGAGATGAAGGCGCGGGCGGCATTATAGGCTTCGTACACCGCGTTCGATTTCGCCGCCACCGCGAGATAGAGCACCGCCTCGGCGAGCGCGAGCTCGCCCTCAGGGCTGCCCAGGCGCTCATAGGTTTCGCAGGCGTCGAGCGCGACGCGCAGCGCGCGCGGGTCGGCGAGACCGATGTCCTCCACCGCCATGCGCACCAGGCGCCGACCGACATAGAGCGCATCGGCGCCGCCGTCGAGCATGCGCACCATCCAGTAAAGCGACGCGTCGGCGTCCGAGCCGCGCACCGCCTTGTGCAGCGCCGAGATCTGGTCGTAGAACTGCTCGCCGCCCTTGTCGAACCGCCGCAGGTTCTTGGCCAGCGTCTGCTCCAGGAAAGCGGCGTCGATGTTCCGCACGCCGGTGTTGTTGAGGATCTCGACCGCGTTCAGCAGGCGCCGCGCATCGCCATCGGCGAAGCCGATGAGCCGCGTTTTCGCTTCTTCATCGATTGGCAGTTTCGTGCGCGACAGCAGCTCTGCGAGGTCCTCGCCGCTTAACGGTTCCAGAACATAAACGGCGGCACGCGACAGCAGCGCGCTGTTCACCTCGAAGGACGGATTCTCGGTGGTGGCGCCAACGAAGGTGATGAGCCCGCGCTCGACGTAGGGCAGGAAGGCGTCCTGCTGCGCCTTGTTGAAGCGGTGCACCTCGTCGACGAACAGGATGGTGTGCCGGCCGCTGCGCGCCAATTCCTTCTCGGCGGTCTCCATCGCCGCGCGGATGTCCTTCACCCCCGAGAACACCGCCGAGAGCGCAACGAACTCGGCGTCGAACGCCTTGGCCATGAGGCGGGCGATCGTGGTCTTGCCCGAGCCTGGCGGTCCCCACAGGATCATCGAGTGGGGCTTACCGGATTCGAAGGCCAGGCGCAGCGCTTTCCCCGACCCGAGCAGATGGCGCTGGCCCACGACTTCGTCGAGCGACTGCGGCCGCAGGGCGTCGGCGAGCGGAGCGGCTGGCTCGCGCTTGCCGAACAGATCGCTCATTTTTCCCCTAGGACGTCGGCGCCCTTAGGCGGCTGGAAGCGGAACTCGGACGCATCCACCTTCGGGTTGCGCACCAGGTTGAGGAAGCGCAGGTGCGTGGTCTGGCCGAAGTGGTCGAACAGCTCCATCGCGCGCAGACCGTTGGCGTCGAAGCCCATGCGCACGCGGGCGAATCCCGCCTCGGCCTCGCGCGGCTTGGCCTCGAGCCACTCGATCCCGTCCTTGCTGCCGGCTTCCGACATGTCGAACGCCTTCTCGACGTCGGCCGAGCCGGCGAGCAGCGCCGCCGGCGTCGAGCCGAGCGCACGCGACAGCTTTCTCACCGTGACCTGGTTCAGGTCGCGATCGTGGATCCAGACACGCTCGCCATCGCCGACGATGACCTGATCGACCGGCTTGGCATACAGCCAGCGGAACAGGCCGGGGCGCTGGAACACGAAGCTGCCTTTCGACTCCTGGGTCGGCTTGCCGCTGCGGTCGTAGACCTTCTGCTCGAACTCGCCGCGCGCCGATTGGGTGCCGCGCACGAAGCCTTTGAAGCGGTCGATCGCCGCCGCTTCCACGGAGGAAACGAATGCAAGGAGGAAAATCAGAAAGAACCGCATCGACCTACTCCGCCTTCGCGGGTACCAGAACCTCGCGGTTGCCGTTCGACTGCATGGGCGAAACCATGCCGGCGCGCTCCATGTCCTCGATCAGGCGCGCCGCGCGGTTGTAGCCGATGCGCAGATGGCGCTGCACCAGCGAGATCGACGGCCGGCGCGTGCGCAGCACGATGTCGCAAGCCTGGTCGTACAACGGGTCTTTCTCGCCCGCCGGCACGCCATCGACGGCGGCCTCTTCCGGGACTTCGGGCTCCAATACTTCCTCGAGGTACTCCGGCTTCGCCAGCGACTTCAAATGCTCCACCACCTTGTGGACCTCGTGGTCGGCGACGAAGGCGCCATGCACGCGCTGTGGCAGGCCGCTGCCTGGCGGCAGGTAAAGCATGTCACCCATGCCGAGCAGCGTCTCCGCGCCCGACTGGTCGAGGATGGTGCGCGAATCGACCTTGGACGAGACCTGGAACGCGATGCGGGTCGGGATGTTCGCCTTGATCAAGCCGGTAATCACATCGACCGAGGGCCGCTGCGTGGCGAGCACCAGGTGGATGCCGGCGGCGCGCGCCTTGCCGGCGAGGCGGGCGATGAGCTCTTCCACCTTCTTGCCGACCACCAGCATCAGGTCGGCGAGCTCGTCGATCACCACCACGATGTGCGGCATCGGCTGCAGGATCGGCGCCTTGGCGTCGGGATCGTTCGACTTGGTGGTAAACGGATCCTCGACCTTGCGCTCGGTGACCTTGTGGTTGAAGCCGGACAGGTTGCGCGCCCCGATCCAGTTCATCAGCTTGTAGCGCCGGTCCATCTCCGCGGTGCACCAGCCCAGCGCATTGGTCGCCTGCTTCATGTCGACCACCACCGGCGCGAGCAGGTGCGGGATGTCGGCGTAGACCGAGAGCTCCAGCATCTTCGGGTCGATCAGGATCAGGCGGGTGTGGCGCGGCTCCGACTTGTAGAGCAGCGAAAGGATCATGGCGTTCAGCGCCACCGACTTGCCCGAGCCGGTGGTGCCCGCCACCAGCAGGTGGGGCATCTTCTGCAGGTCGGCCACCACCGGGTTGCCGGCGATGTCCTTGCCCAGCGCCAGCGCGAGCGGCGAATGCAGCGAGTGATACGCCTCGGAGCCGAGGATTTCCGTCAGGCGCACGGTCTGGCGGTGCGGGTTCGGAATCTCCAGGCCCATGCACGACTTGCCCGGAATGGTCTCGACCACGCGGATCGACACCACCGACAGCGCGCGCGCCAGGTCCTTCACCAGGTTGACGATCTGGCTGCCCTTGACCCCCACCGCGGGCTCGATCTCATAGCGCGTGATCACCGGCCCGGGATAAGCGGCCAGCACTTTCACCGCGACGCCGAAATCCGACAGCTTCTTCTCGATCAGGCGCGAAGTGAACTCCAGGGTCTCGGCCGAAACCGTTTCCCCGCCATGCGACGCCTCGTCCAGCAGCTTGAGCGGCGGCAGCGGGGTATCGGGCAAATGATCGAACAGCGGCGCCTGCTTTTCCTTCTGCGCGCGCTCGGACTTCTTGATCTCGGCCACCGGCGGCTCGATGCGCAGCGGTGGATGGTTTTCTTCGCGGCGCTTGTCGGTCTCGACGGCGACTTCGCGCGCCACGCGCGCCCGGCTGCCGAGCTTACGGTCCCGGCGCCGCTCCCAGGCCCCCAGTGCTCCGGCATAGCCCTTTTCCAGCCCGGTTCCGAGGACTTCGAAAATGGTCAGCCACGAGACGCCGATGAAAAAGCTCCAGCCGATCGCGGCGAGGGTCAGCAACGCGAGCGTCGCGCCGGTGAAGCCGAGCATGCCCGACAGCGCGCCCGCCGCGGCGTCGCCGGCCAGTCCCCCGGGCGCGAGCGGCAATTCGGCGGCAAGGCTGTGCAGCCGCAACTGCTCGAGCGCGGCGCTGGCGGCCAGCAGCAGGAAAAACCCGCCGAGCGCGGCGCCGAGGCGCAAGCCGTCCATGCGCCGGTAGCCCCACACCACGAGGTACAGGCAAAGTGCCACCCACCAGTAAGCCGACAGTCCAAACAGATAGAGCAGCAGGTCCGAGAGCCAGGCGCCGAAGGCGCCGCCGGCGTTGCGCACCACCGCGTCGGTGGCGCTGTGCGACCAGCCCGGGTCCGAGCGCTGGAAGGTCCCGAGGATCAGCAGGAGGTACAGCCCGGCGCCGATCAGGAGCAACCACCTCGCCTCGCGCAGCAGGCCCGCCAGCTTGGCCGGCAGGGGTGCGCTTTTGCTTGCTACGGCCAGGTGTACTCCCGGGTTTTCCCCGTTACTCCGGCAGCATGATCGAGTCGCGCACCACGATGGTGGAGCCCCGCATTTCGATATAACCGCCGGTCTGCAGGTCCTTCATCACCCGGCTCACCATCTCGCGCGAGGCGCCGATCATCTTGGCGATGTCCTGCTTCGGCAGGCGCTTGGTGACCACCTTCTCGCCATTGACGTTCTCCGACATGTCGAGCAGCAGGCGGGCGACGCGGCCGTAGACGTCGAGCAGCGCCAGGCTGCCGATCTTGCGGTCGGCCTCGCGCAGCCGCTTGACCAGGCCGCGCATCACGGCCATGGACATTTCGAAATTCTCCGCCAGGCTCTTCTTGAAGTCGCGCTTGGCGAGCGACAGCAGCTCGCAGGGCTCGATGGCGACCACCGTGGCCGAGCGCGGCTCGTCGTCGATCAAGCCCATCTCGCCGAAGATTTCCCCGGCACCGAGGATGCTGAGGATCACTTCCTTGCCCTCGGCGTCGCTCATCATGACCTTGAGGCGGCCGGAGAGCACGATGTACAGGGAATCGGTGGGATCACCGCCCGCCATGATGGTGGTCGAGCGCGGCGCGCTCTTGCGCGTGACCACCGTGGTGAGCATGCGCAATTGCTCTTCGGGAAAGCTCGCGAAAAGCGGAACGGCCTTGAGGACCGCGGTAGAGACCGTCGTAGCCATGAGCAAATGTTAGCATTTTGCGAATGACGACGACACGACATGCTCGGCTGCTGATCCTCGGCTCGGGCCCCGCCGGCTATACCGCCGCGGTCTACGCCGCGCGCGCCAACCTGAAACCCGTGCTGATCGCCGGCATCGCGCAGGGCGGGCAGCTGATGACCACCACCGACGTCGATAACTGGCCGGCGGACGCCGACGGCGTGCAGGGGCCCGACCTGATGCAGCGCTTCCAGAAGCACGCCGAGCGCTTCGAAACCGAGGTCATTTCCGACCAGATCCACACCGTGCGGCTGGCGGCGCGGCCGCTCGTCCTGGAAGGCGACGCCGGGACCTACACCTGCGACGCCCTGGTGATCGCCACCGGGGCCACGGCCAAGTACCTCGGCCTGCCCTCCGAGCAGAAGTACATGGGCCGCGGGGTTTCGGCCTGCGCCACCTGCGACGGCTTCTTTTTCAAGGGGCAGGACGTGCTGGTCGTGGGCGGGGGCAACACCGCCGTGGAGGAATCCCTCTACCTGGCGAACATCTGCAAGCAGGTGACCCTGGTTCACCGGCGCGACAAGTTCCGCGCCGAGAAAATCATGGTCGACAAGCTGATGAAGCG
>CBDDSB010000019.1:0-129907 GCA_965233195.1 uncultured bacterium
AGCGCAGGGCATGCCGAGGACCAGATCACCTCGTAAATCCATTCTGGAAACACTACAAACGCCAACGACGAGCGTTTCGCTCTAGCCGCCTAACACCGGCTGGACGCTGCACTAGCTTGCTGATGGGCTAGGCCGGGAAGGACGGGGCAACCCGTAACGACCGGTGCAGCGTCATTCACATCAGCCTCTCTTCCGGGTGTGGTCGCTTCGCCCGGCGGATCCGTCGAAGCGGCTAGCTAAGCGTCAGCCTGCCGGTTGGCGGGCGCAAGGCGAAAGCACTAAAGAACCAGGCTAAGCATGTAGTCCTGACTGTGGATGGTCTACGGACGCGGGTTCGATTCCCGCCGCCTCCACCACTTACCGCATGCGCGGTGTCCATACGTCCCCGGGCGGCTCTGCGCTATCGACGCAGTCTCTGTGAAGGTTGCCGTTCGCTATGGGAACTGGCGCAGTTGACCTGTCGATATGAATCACAATACGAACCAGCGCCGCTCGAACATAGCTAGCGTCCGGGGCTGTTAAGAAACTTCCAAGAGCCCGACTGGTTCCCGGAGGCTTTACTGGCGACGAAACGTTCGAACTTGCCACCGCATCGGCAGCGGTAAGTCTCTTTTACGCCTCCCCCAATCAGGCTGTGATCTTGACCGCGCAGGTCGTCGTGCGGGTCAATGTCCCCCGGTTTTCCGTTGAGCGCTTCGCACGGCGGGCACAAAGCCATATCACATCCTCCTGTCAAAGCAGACTAACTGTTTACTTAGAAGTGGGTGCAAAAGGATGTAATCTCGCAATGGGTAGCGGCCCGTTAGCGGGCTCGCATCACCATAGAAGCGGGCTCACAATGACCTTCAACATCAAGCAGACCCTGTTGCACCGCGCCGCAAAGCTTTTGCACGGGAAAGAAAAGCTTGCTGTTGCTTTGAATGTTCCCGAACCACTGCTTGACGCTTGGATGAGCGGCGCCGTCAACATGCCGGAAGTCAAAATGCCCCGGCTTTCGGCCATCCTCAATAAGGCAGGCGACCAGACGCGCGGAGGGTTTAAGTAACGGCCGCGCATAAGTGCTCGCGCAGTCGTGCGTGCCAGACCCATTCCGTCGACGCCCTGCAGGCTGATCGAGGAATGCGAGCGACGTTGGGACGCCCACGGCTGGCCGCATATCGCTCTCGCCAATACGGATTTTCACTGTTGACGGCGGGGGTCAAAAATCGTTAGGTACCGAAGTATTCGCATAGCAAGCCCGGTGAGCCGCGTACTGTCGATGGCGCAGAGACGGGCGACCCTTGAAAAAACGAATGACCATCGCAGAGTTGCAGTTCGGCATGTATGTCGCCGAACTCGATCGTCCGTGGACCGAGACGCCGTTTAAGTTTCAGGGTTTTGTGCTGAAGGCGCGCGAGGAGCTGGAGCTCCTGGGCAGATATTGCAGGGTCGTATTCGTAGACCCCGATCGTCGCGACATCGGCACGCCGGAGACGGACACTGTTCCGCCTCGTACAAGAGCAAAGGTCGACCTGACGCCAGGTGGCAAATTCCCCTGGAATGAAATTGCGACCGTTCAGGAGGAATACCCGAGCGCGGCGGCGAGCTACGGCGCGGCCGGAATCGTGGTGCGCGAGGCCCTCTTGGCTCTGCGTACTGGTAAGACGCTCCACGCGGACAAGCTGGCCGAGGCGGTAACCCTCATCACCGAGAGCGTAATGCGCAATCCGGACGCGATGCTGCTCTTCAGCAAGCTCTGGGAAAAAGGTGACTACATCGAGTCGCACGCAATGGACTCTGCGATCTACATGGCGGCCTTCGGCCGCTTCCTCGAGATGTCACGCGAGGACATCGTGCTTCTGGGTTACGTCGGCCTATTGCAAGACGTTGGCAAGGTTAAGATGCCCGCCGCTTTGCTGGAAAAGCCCGGCCGTCTGATCCCCATTGAGTATCAGATCGCCCAGAAGCACGTCGAACACTCGGCTGAAATACTGCGCGGCACGGCAGGATTGCCGTGGCGCCTTGCCGACTTGGCGACGCTCCATCATGAGCGCCTCGACGGCAGCGGCTATCCACGGAGGCTCAAAGGTAATGACATTGGCATGATCGGCTCCATAGCCGGCATCGTCGACACATTCGATGCGCTGACCGCGCGGCGACCGTATGCAGCGCCAATATCGCCTTCAGAAGCGCTGAAGGTGCTCTACGAAGCGCGCGGTACCTTGTTCGATACATATCTGGTCGAGCAATTCATCCGCTGCATCGGCATCTATCCGCTCGGCAGCATGGTGGAATTGAACGGCGGCGAGGTCGGCACTGTCGTCGCGCAAAATCCGGGCAAGCGCCTGCAGCCGCGAGTCATGGTGGTCCAGGACGCAGATGGAAATCCGCTCCGTCCTCAAAAGCTCATCGATCTTTCGCGCGGCATCACGGCCGCAGATGGGCGTGCGTACCGGATCAAGCGCGCACGCGAGTTCAGCAGGACTCCGATCGGCGCAATGGAGGTCTTCTTCGATGGCTAGAGGTCCACAACAACGTGGCAGTGTGACTTCCTGCCCGCGCATTCGCCATGACGCTCTGATACATTCGTAACCGATGCCCGACCAAACCGCTCAGAGAGTGCTAGCTAGCGCGAGCGACTTGCTTGGACGTGAAGAGCTCGCGGTGCGCTTGGGCGTCAACAGCACGGTGCTCGAAGCGTGGATAGCGGGCCGTTCTACGATGCCAGGTGTGAAGCTAAGGCTGCTCACGATCGCTTTGGCAGAGTTCGCCGCCCGGAAGTAATTACTGTCCGGGCTGAGGTCTCTAAGCGGGGCGAGCAGTCCAGCAATTCCGCGTTTTGTTCGAACATCGCGGGCGAAGCGCCGGCGCGCAAAGTCGCTTCTGACGGATTGAATCAGCTGAAGAATTCCTCGGTATCGCAGGCTTAAGCCATCGCGGCCTGGCATGGCGATCGCAGCGTCCTCATTGAAGTTATTATCGTGAGCTCACTGCACTGAGGTGAAGCCGGCCATAGCCGTGGAGCGATGCATTTCAATGTCGCCTCTTGCCAATGACTTTGTTCAAGCCCTTCATTCAGCATCGGTCAGGTTCGAGCGCGATGCTGATGGCACGCTTCGCATTCCGGCCCGGAGCAGCGAAGTTGGAGATCTTGTCGTCTCGTTCGCCGACGACGAAATAACGTTCTTCATAGGCGACATCACGCATCAGCATTTCACGCCTGAAGCCCGGGGCACCCCGGACGCGCCAGACCACGTCGTCGAATGTATCCGCAAGGCAGTTCAATTCCTGCGGGAAGTGTTAGACGACCGTTGGGTTCTTTATTGCTACCCGAACGGGGTAGGAGGCTGTTACGAGATCGGCGAGGCTGATGGACGGGCTGAGGATGCGGCGCGATTCGTTTGGTCTGGGCCGTATCGTACCCAGTGACTACGCTGCCTTATATGTTCGGGTGATCGCCAACTCAAATAAAGTTGCTGGCCATCCATGCTTGATTGCGCGAATCGACGGGCAGAACCGTCGCCCCCGGCTACTGATTCCAGTCCCTGGCTCGTTGGGTCACCGTCGCGTCCGTGTGCGCGGCTCCAGTATTGCTAGGAGCTCGTCGATGTTGCACGGTTTCGTAAGGTGGTGATCGAAGCCGATCGCTTGGGAGATCAATACATCGGTCGGGTTCATATAGATACCGCTGATCGCGATCAGCAGTGGCCGGTAGGTATTAAACCAAGTACGAACTTGTTTCGCTAACGAGTAACCGCTTTCCCCGGGCATGGAGATATCGAGAATGATAGCGTCGGGTTCGAAGTTCCGGACCGTCGCCATTACTTCCGTGCTGCTGTACACCGGGCGCACAGTGTGGCCTTCGTCCTCTAGGATCACCTTGAAGGTATTCACGGTGTCCTTGTCATCGTCCGCGACGACGATGCGCAGCGACCGCGGACTTGCGAGCGGCTGTTGAGGGTCGGGGGTGGGCGCGCCCTTGCGCTCAGGCGTGTCTGAACTCGAAACGATTTTGTCCATCGCTGTCTCGGTATACATCTCGGCGGCGGGATTGTAGCGTCGAGGATCGCAGCTTGCCATCGCGGTGTTCGACGAGAGCCTTCGTCCGACGAATCACTGGTGGTTAGTTCGCCGCTCGTGCGTCCTGCTACCCTGTCAAGAAGGCGGCTGGTTGCCCTCTCGACTTACGGGGAGGCAAGGCCTAGGGACGAAGGCATGACGGTTCGCTTCGACGCGTATCTGGTCAAGCCCGTAAAGGAGTGGACGTTGATACGATCATTAGCGTCCTGTTCGACAAGCGCCTTTCCTGACTTACCCCTTCTCGGGCCTGCCCAACCTTTCCAGGAACGCAGCGAGCAGGAGGCCGTGGTCAGGCTTCGGACTAACCCGCAACTACACGAGTATGATTTCTGCATGGACACGGAACAGCTCAAGGAATTGCAGGCGCCGCTCAAGGCGAAGTACCGGGAGACGCCGGACGCGGCCGTCATCACGCTGAAGGCCGACGGCGCGCTCGGCGACGGCATTACGTGCAGCGTGCAGACGGGCAAGGCGCTCACCGCGGCCGGATTGCACCCCGCCACCGGCGGCAATGGCCTGAGCGCGTGCTCGGGCGACATGCTGCTCGAGGCGCTCGTCGCCTGCGCCGGCGTCACGCTCGGCGCCGTCGCCACCGCCATTGGCGTCACCGTGAGAAAGGGCAGCGTTCATGCCGAAGGCGACCTCGACTTTCGCGGCACGCTCGGCGTGGCGAAGGACGCGCCGGTAGGCTTCAAGACCATCCGCCTGCGCTTCGATCTCGACACCGACGCGACGGAAGACCAGATCGCCACGCTGCTCAAGCTGACTGAGCGCTACTGCGTCGTCGCGCAGTCGCTGCGCCAGCCGCCCAGCTTCTCGATCTCGCGACGCGCCTGAATCTCGGAACGCTCCTCGCTGAGGCTGCGCAGCGCTTTGCCGCGCGCGAGGCCTTTCCAGGGATGCGCTTTGAGGATTTCCTCGCCGCCGCCGGCTCGGTGCGCGATGCGCTGTCTCGCGCCGGCCTCGCCGCCAACGAGCCGGTGCACGTGCGCATCTCCAACCAGCCGCTCGACCTCGCCGCGTATGCCGGCGTCTGGCTGGCCGGCGGCGTGGTCGTGCCCGTCCATCGCTCTTCTCCTCCGGGCTCGATCGCCCACGTCGTTTCCAAGACACGCGCTCGATTCGAATGGGACAGGTTTCTCAATGTCCTTTCGAACGCACCGCCGCCGCCGCGCCCCATCCTCGACGGCGCCGCGCTCATCGTCTTCACCTCGGGCTCGTCCGGGATGCCGAAGGGCGCGGTGCTCTCCCATCGCGCGTTCGTCGGCAAGCTCGAGGCGATCCAGAGCCTGCTCGAATTTGGAAAATATGAGGGCTCGCCCGACCGCACGCTGCTCGTCCTCAACATCACCTTCAGCTTCGGCATCTGGGTCGCGCTGCTCACGCTCCTGCACGGCGGCTGCCTGCTCCCGCGCGAGATATTCGCGGCGGGCGGCTTTTTGAAAGATCTCGAGGACCAGCGCGCTACGCGCGTCGCGGTCGTGCCGACGATGATGCGCAGCCTGATCCTCGACGTTGCTGCGACCGAGCTCGAGGCGCAGGCCCGCCGCCTCGCCGCAGCCGGCGCGCTCGAGAAGGTGCTCATCGGCGGCGAGACGCTGGGCGCCGGCCTCGGCGCTACGCTGCGCGCGCTGTTCCGCCCGGCAGAGCTGATCGACATCTACGGCCTTACTGAAACGTCGACGTGCGACTTCTTCCTCATGGCGCACGAGGCCGAACGCTACGCCGGCTGCATCGGGCGCCCTTCCCCGGGGGTGCGCTTCCGCATCCTCGACAGCGACGGCAAGGCCGTGCCGCAGGGCGAGATCGGCGAGCTGAACATCTCGAGCCCGTTTCTGATGAGCGGCTACCTCGACGAGCCCGCGCTCACGCCGATCCGCGACGGCTGGCTCGCCACCGGCGACCTCGCGCGCGAGCGCGAGCCCGGCATAGTGGAAATCGCCGGCCGCAAGAAGGAGCTCATCTACCGCGGCGGCAACAAGGTGTCGCCCCTCGAGATCGAGTTCGCGTGCAGCGCGCATCCGAAGGTCGCTGCGGCGCTCGCCATCGGCCGCCCCGACGAGCGCCTCGGCCAGCGCATCCACGTGCTGATCGTGCCGCGAAACAAGAAAAATGAAGCGGACCTTACGCCGGCGGAGGTGTACGCGTTCCTCGCCGCGCGCCTGGAGCGATATAAACAGCCCGACGTGCTCTACTTCGCGCGCGAGCTTCCCGCGGGGCGGACCGGCAAGGCCGACCGCGGGCGCTTCGCCGCGCTGCTGGAGGCAAACGAGCTTGTCCCGGCCGGGGAGGCCGTCCACCCGATGAACAAATACGAATCGATCCGCGTGATCCGCGACGGCCACGTCGCGCAGCTCGAGCTGCACCGGCCCGATCGCCTCAACGCGCTCGGAAAGAACATGCTCCTCGAGATCAACGACGCCATGGACGCGCTCGAGGCCGACCCCGATGTGCGCGCGATCGTGCTCTGCGGCGCGGGGCGCGGCTTTTCCTCGGGCTTCGACCTCAAGGAGCAGATGACACGCAACCCGCAAGGCGCGCAGGTGTGGCGCGAGATCCTCGACCTCGACTTTTCCACCACGATGCGCTTCTGGGACTGCGCCAAGCCCACCATCGCGGCCATTCATGGCCCGTGCATGGCCGGCGCGTTCGAGATGGCGCTCGCCTGCGATATCTCCGTGTGCTCGCGCGACGCAACCTTCGGCGAGCCCGAGCTCAAGTTCGGCGCCGGCATCGTCACCCTCCTGCTGCCGTGGATGGTCGGCCCGAAGGCCGCGAAGGACATCCTCCTGACGGGCGACGACTCCGTTAATGCTGAGCGCGCCCTCGCCCTCGGTATCGTCAGCCGCGTCGTTGAGCCGGGCGAGCACCTCGCCGCCGCGCTCCGCATCGCCAGAAACATCGCGGTCATCGACCCCGAGCTCGTGCGCGACACCAAGAAGGCCTTGAACCGGACTTACGAAATCCAAGGCATGCGCGACGCGCTGGACACGGCCCTCGACATCGACCACGGCATCGAGTCCGCCGGCTCGCCCGACAAGAAAAGCTTCATGGATTTGGCACGTGAGCAAGGCCTCAAGGCGGCGCTAGCCTGGCGGGAAGCTCGCTTCAAGGGCTGATCTCGCGTCTCCACGAAGGGGTACCCGTGACGGTCACTATCGCATCCTCGTACGCGGCTATGTCTATTGGCGCGCGCGAAAGTCCTAAAAGCTGCGTCCGCGCGTCAGGACGACGCGCGAGGTTCCGGCAGGCTGAGCGGTGTTAGCAACGCAAGGAGCTTGTTGGGATCATATGGCTTCAGAAGGTAATGGTCGAAGCCCGAGATTTCGGAAAGGCGCGTAGCGGCGGGACTTTTGTATCGGCCACTGATTCCGATAAGCACCGGCCTGCCGTGTCCCCGCCTCTCGCGTATCGCTTTAGCAGCTTCCCAGCCGCTCGGACCCGGCATGTGGATGTCGAGGATCACCACATCTGGATTGAAAATGATCACTGCCCCCATCACCGTGCGCCCTGAATGGACCATCCGCACGTCATGACCTTCGTCCTTCAGTAGCAATGCCAAGGTAAGCGTAGCGTCGTGGTCATCGTCCGCGACGAGGATCCGCAGCGAGCGGGTCTCGGAGGGCGCGCCATCGCCGTTGGCGGGAAGTGCTATGGGCCCAGTCTGGCTCATGCTGCATTGTTTGCCAGGTTGACCCGGTTGTATGTCGCTGGCGGGCGACGGAAAAAGTCGGGAAGCGTTGACAAACCAGCCAAATGTCGTCCTATCACGACAGCCTCCCAAATATAGGCTAGCGCTTCGCGGCGAGCTTCCCCTCGTACTCCACCCAGTCGTACTGCCGGCCTTTGCGGGGGCGCCCGGTGTGCAATACCCGATGGCAGGGCACCGCAAAGGCGAACCAGCTCCGCGAACATGCGCCGGCGACCGCGCGGATCGCTTTCGGCGCGCCGATCACCCCGGCGATCTTCGAGTAGCTGGAGGTCTCGCCGAACGGGATCTTGCGCACCGCGCTCCACACGCGCTGCTGCAGATCGGTGCCGCGGATATCCAGCGGCAGACGGAATGGCCGGTACGGCGCGGCGATGTACCGGCCGACTTTCCCGACCGTGGCTTTGCTGCCTTTTTCGTCGCGCACCAGGTTCGCCTTGGGAAATCGCGCGCCGAGGTCGCGGACTAGCCGCGATTGCGTGTCCCGCACCATGATGGTGACGATTCCCCGCTCGCTCGAAGCGACCAGCAGCGCCCCGAGCGCACAACAACCCGTGCCGTAGTGGATCGTTTCCGGCGCCCTGCGGGTGAGCGGACCGTCGCGGAACATGCCGAATCTCTGCTGTAGGGTGCGGTAAATTATCGCCGATGCCGATCATCGACTCGCAGGTCCACGCTTACGAAGCGAACACGCCCCGGCGACCCTGGCACAGCGTGCCGAACTGGCCTCCCCACGTCACCGGCGACGAGATGGTCGCCGCGATGGACAAGGTCGGCGTCGACGGCGCGATCTTCATCTCGGCCTTTTCCCTCTACCAGTACGACGCGAGCTATGCGGTCGAGGTGCAACGCAAGCACCCCGGACGCTTCGCGCTCATCAAGCCGGTCAACCCCGCGGAACCGGCGGTCGGCGAGGTGATCGCCGAATGGAAGAAGCAGCCGGGCGCGGTCGCCGTGCGCATCATGATGACGGCGCGGGAAGCGGGCCTGCGGCCGGACGATCCCGGCCTCGACCGCATCGCGCGTGAAGCCGCGCGGCACGGCTTTCCGGTCAATGTGCTCTTCTGGGGAAACCTCGAGGCGGGCGCGACGCTCATCGACCGCCATCCGAATACCCGCTTCATCATCGACCACATGGCGATCCACCAGCCGCGCACGCCGCCCGCCCCGCCCGAGCCCTGGGCCGACCTGCCGAAGGTGCTCGCGCTCGCGAAGCGTCCCAACGCGCTGATCAAGGTGAGCGGCGCCTGCACGCTCTCGCGCCAGCCCTATCCGTTTCCCGACATCTGGGATCCGCTCGCACGGCTGTTCGATGCCTGGGGTTTCGAGCGTTGCCTCTGGGGCACGGACTGGACGCGTGCCTTCGCAGTGGTGAACTACGAGCAGGCGGTCGAACCGTTCCTCAGAACCGACCGCCTGAGCGAGCCCGAGCGCGCCATGCTGATGGGCGGCGCCTGCGTGAAGGCCTACGGCTGGTCGCCGGGCAAGGCTAGGTAGCTCGCTCACTCTCGATAGCGCAACGCGTCGACGAGCACCTTGAACGCCGGCGAGGACTGCCGGCGGCTGGGGTAATAGAGGTGGTATCCGGCGAAAGGCGCGCACCAGTCCTCAAGGACTCTAACCAGCGTACCCTGCGCCACATAAGGCTGGACCACGTCTTCGACCATGTAGGTGAGGCCCACACCCGCCAACGCGGCATCCAGGCGTTGCTTCATCGTGTTGACCACGAGTTGCCCATCCACTCTCACCTTCAGTTCGCGCTTGCC
This sequence comes from uncultured bacterium, assembly GCA_965233195.1. Lineage (GTDB taxonomy): Bacteria > Pseudomonadota > Gammaproteobacteria > Burkholderiales > SG8-39 > SCGC-AG-212-J23. The sequence continues at coordinate 9,535 of CBDDSB010000019.1, forward strand.
TTTCTCGAATTCCCAGGCGTACAGGCTGCCGTAGGTCGGCATGCGAAGGTTGATGCAACTGTGCTCCGTCAGGTCCTGCGGCGTTTTCGGTAAGCGCCGTTTCGCGAAATAGGACGGCGCGCCGACGACTGCCATGCGCATATCGGGCCCGAGGGGCACGGCGATCATGTCCTTCGCCACCTGCTCCCCGGTCCGCACGCCAGCGTCGTAGCGCAGGGCCACGATGTCGACAAACCCGTAGTCGACGTGGATCTCGACCTTGATGTCGGGATAGCTCGGCAGGAACTTCGCCAGCGCGGGCGACAGCACGGAATACGCCGCATGCTCGCCGGCGGTGATGCGGATCGTGCCGGCTGGCTTGTCCCGCAGCTCGCTTAGCGCCTCGAGCTCGGCTTCGATTTCCTCGAAGCGCCCGCCGACGCTCGCGAGCAAGCGCTCGCCGGCCTCGGTCGGCGAAACGCTGCGCGTGGTGCGCGTCAGCAGGCGCAGGCCGAGCCTCTCCTCCAGCGCGCGGATCGTGTGGCTCAGCGCGGATTGCGACACGCCCAGCTTCGCGCCCGCCTTGGTGAAGCTGCGCTCCCGCGCGACGGCCAGGAAGGCCAATAGATCGCTGACGTTCTCTCGGCGCATTCATGAACTCCGGTCATGAGTCCATGCCGATTGTCCCATCTAATCAACCGAGCCACCGCTTGCTAACTTGTCCGGCATGGAACACCCCATCAACAGATCCCTCGATGAGAGCGATCGAAGCCTTTCGGTGACGGCGCTGATCGTTGTGCTGGCGCTGGTCTTCACCCTTTACTTCTCCCTGCGCTTTGCGGTGCCCGATCTTCCGCTTCAGGTGCACCACGCCCTCGCGGATTTGCCCTCGGAAAGCGCGGAAGCTGTTAACGCCTTGTCGATGCTTCGGTGAATCTGTCCGGGCCGGCGTATTGCTTGCAAAACGCATTTCTCTTCGGCAACCCAGGAGTTTCATATGACTACGTTCAATCCCACGCGACGAAAGTTGCTTAAGGCATCCGCCGCTGCCAGCGGCGCGGTTGCCGCTGGACCACTCCTGTCCGACGCTGAGGCGCAATCCGTCGCGCAGGCGGCAAAGCCGGCGGCGGCTTCGAGCGTGAACGTGCTCCTACGCGTCAACGGCGCCGAGCATCAGGTGATGGTCGACCCACGCGCCACGCTGTTGGACACGCTGCGCGAGCGGCTGCACCTCACTGGCACCAAGAAGGGATGCGACCAGGGCCAGTGCGGCGCCTGCACGGTGCTCGTCGACGGCCGCCGGATGACCTCGTGCCTCACGCTGGCGGTGATGCAGCAAGGCCACGAGATCACCACCATCGAGGGGCTGGGCACGCCCAAGAACATGCACCCCATGCAGGCGGCCTTCGTGAAGCACGACGGTTATCAATGCGGTTTCTGTACGCCGGGACAGATCTGCTCGGCGGTGGCGATGCTCGAGGAGGTCAGGGCGGGCGTGCCGAGCCATGTAACCGCCGACTTGAACGCACGGCCTGAGGCCACGAATGCCGAACTGCGCGAGCGCATGAGCGGCAACATCTGCCGCTGCGGCGCCTATTCCAACATCCAGGAAGCGATCGCCGAGATAGCAGGAATAAAGCGAGGAGTTACAGGATGAAATCGTTCACCTACGAAAGGGCGAGCTCGCCCGCGCAGGCCGCGTCCGCGGCGGCCCGCATCAAGGGGGCCAAGTTCATCGCCGGCGGCACTAATCTGCTCGACCTGATGAAGCTGCAGATCGAGACGCCGACCCACCTTGTCGACATCAACGATCTCGGCCTCGACAAGATCGAGCCGACGCCGGAAGGCGGACTGAAGATCGGCGCGCTGGTGCGCAATACCGATCTCGCGGCCGATGCGCGTGTGCGGCGCGACTACGGCGTGCTGACCCGCGCGCTGGTGGCCGGCGCATCCGCCCAGCTGCGCAACCAGGCGACCACCGCGGGCAACCTGCTGCAGCGCACGCGTTGCCCCTACTTCTACGACACCAACCAGCCATGCAACAAGCGGCGCCCAGGCAGCGGCTGCGCGGCGATCGGCGGGTTCAGCCGGCAGCACGCCATCGTCGGCGTGAGCGACGCCTGCATCGCCACGCACCCGAGCGACATGGCGGTCGCGATGCGCGCGCTCGACGCGACGGTGGAAACCGTGCGCCCGAACGGCACGGCGCGCACCATTCCGGTCGCCGAATTCCACCGGCTGCCAGGCAACACCCCGCACGTCGAGAACTCGCTGCAAGCCGGCGAGCTGATCACCGCGGTGAGGCTACCCAAGCCGCTTGGCGGCACGCACCTCTATCGCAAGGTGCGGGACCGCGCTTCCTACGCCTTCGCGCTCGTCTCGGTCGCCGCGATCGTGCAGCGCGACGGGACCGGCCGGGTCGCATTGGGCGGTGTGGCGCACAAACCCTGGCGCGTCGAGGCCGCCGAGCGCGAAATGCCGCGCGGCGCAAAGGCCGTCGCGTCCGCGCTGGTCGCCGGCGCGCGCACGACGCACGAGAACCGATTCAAAGTGCCGCTGGTCGAGCGCACGCTCGCCTCGGTGCTCGCGGAAGCGAAAGGCTGAGCCATGAAATTCGACCAACCCGCCACCAAGAACGTCATTGATCAACTGACGGTCGTCGGCCAGCCCGTCGATCGCATCGACGGCCCGCTCAAAGCCACCGGAACCGCGCCGTATGCGAACGACCGGCACGATGTGGTCGCGAACCAGGCATACGGTTACATCGTGCCGTCGGCGATCGCCAAGGGCCGCATCGCCTCGATGGACCTCTCCGCCGCCAAGGCGGCGCCCGGCGTCATCACGATCGTGACCGCCCAGAACGCCGGCAAGCTGGACAAGGGCAACTTCAACACCGCGCTGCTGCTGGGCGGCCCGAATATCCAGCATTACCACCAGGCGATCGCGCTGGTCGTCGCGGACACCTACGAGCAGGCGCGCGCGGCGGCCCACCTTGTTCGTGTGCAATACGCGCCGGCGAAGGGCGCGTATGAGCTCTCCGCGATGAAGGACAAATCCAAGCCCGCCGACAGCTTTGGCAGCGCCGCGGAAAGCGAGGTGGGTGACTTCGCCGCCGCGTTTGCCGCTGCGCCGGTGAAGCTCGACGCCAGCTACACCACGGCGCACGAGTCGCACATGATGATGGAGCCGCACGCGACCGTTGCCGCGTGGGACGGCGACCAGCTCTCGCTCTGGACCGCAAACCAGATGGTCGCGTGGAGCACGGCGGACATCGCGAAGACGCTCGGCATCCCGAAGGAGAAGGTGCGGCTCATGTCGCCCTACATCGGCGGCGGCTTCGGCGGGAAACTGTGGATTCGCGCAGATGCGGTCCTGGCCGCGCTCGGCGCGCGTGCAGCGCGACGGCCGGTGAAGGTCGTGCTGGAGCGCGCCATCATGCCCAACAATACCGTCCACCGTTCGGCCACCATGCAGCGCATCCGCATCGGCGCGACGAAGGACGGCAAGATCACCGCCATCGCCCACGAGAGCTGGTCCGCCAACCTCCCGGGCGGCAGTCCGGAGGCCGCGGCAGTGCAAACCCGGTCCCTGTACGCGGGACCCAACCGCATGACGTCCAACCGTCTGGTCACGCTCGACCTGCCCGAGCACAACGCGATGCGAGCCCCTAACGAAGCGCCCGGCCTGGCGGCGCTGGAAATCGCGATCGACGAGATGGCCGAGAAGCTCGGCATGGATCCGGTCGAGTTCCGCATCGTGAACGACACGCAGGTGGTGCCGGACAATCCTCCGGCCAAGCCGCAATCGGCCGATCCGCAGTCCAAGGCCGACGCGCCGAAGCCCAAGCACGATCCGCATCCGCCGTTTTCGCAGCGGCAGCTGGTGGAGTGCCTGCGGCAGGGCGCGCGCCGATTCGGCTGGGACAAGCGCAGCGCGCAGCCCGCCCGCGTGCGCGACGGGCGCTGGCTCGTCGGCATGGGTGTAGCCACGGCCTATCGCGACAACCTGGTGATGAAATCCGCGGCGCGCGTGCGCCTCGACCGGCGTGGCATGGTGACCGTTGAGACGGACATGACGGACATCGGCACCGGCAGCTATACGGTGATCGCGCAGACCGCCGCCGAGGTGATGGGCGTGCCGGTGCAAAACGTCATCGTGCGCCTCGGCGATTCGTCCTTCCCGGTCTCGTGCGGCTCGGGAGGACAGTGGGGCGGCAACAGCTCAACCTCGGGCGTCTATGCGGCCTGCGTGAAGCTGCGCGAGGCCGTGGCGCAGAAGGTCGGGTTCAATGCGAACGAAGCGGTGTTCGCGAACGGCCAGGTCCAGGCAGGCTCGCGCAGCATCCCGCTCGCCGAGGCGGCGGGCGATCGCGGCCTCGTCGCCGAAGACACGATCGAGTTCGGCGACCTCGACAAGCGCTTCAAGCAAGCGACTTTCGGCGCGCACTTCGTCGAGGTCGGCGTCGATGCCGCCACCGGCGAGACGCGCGTGCGGCGGATGCTCGCGGTCTGCGCGGCCGGGCGCATCCTCAATCCCAAGACCGCGCGCAGCCAGGTGATCGGCGGGATGGTGATGGGCGTCGGCGCGGCGCTCATGGAGGAGCTGGCGGTGGACAAGCGCTACGGCTACTTCGTGAACCACGACCTCGCGATGTACGAGGTGCCGGTGCATGCCGACATCCCCCATCAGGAGGTGATCTTCCTCGACGAGGTTGATCCCATCTCCTCGCCGATGAAGGCCAAGGGCGTCGGCGAGCTTGGCATCTGCGGCGCTGCGGCCGCGGTGGCCAACGCCGTCTACAACGCCACCGGCGTGCGGGTGCGTGACTACCCGCTCACGCTCGACAAGCTGATCGAGAAGATGCCGCTGTGAGACCGCCTATCGCGCTCGTCGTGGTCGCGACGGCCATCCTGGCCATGCATGGCGCTATGGCACAGGACAAGACATCGCAGACAGTTACTCGTGCAGGGTCGCAGCCTTCGACGAAAGGCCCCGCCGAGTATTTCACCGGCAACGTTCGCGTCGACCCGCTGTTCGCGGCCAACGAATCCGCGCCGTATTCTGGCGGATACGTCACCTTCGAGCCGGGCGCGCGGTCGAACTGGCATACGCACCCCGCCGGTCAGCGTTTCATCGTCACGCACGGCGTGGGTCGCACACAGGAATGGGGTGGACCTATCGTCGAGGTCCGGGCGGGCGATCACGTCTGGTGTCCTCCCGGCGTCAAGCATTGGCACGGAGCTTCTCCGACGACGGGAATGACACACCTCGCGCTGAGCGGGACGCGCGACGGCAAGAACGTGGAGTGGATGGAAAAAGTCACCGACGAGCAATACGGCGCTGTTGGCTCATGGGCGGTGCACGCCCAGGACGCGCGATCGGTGGCGCCCGCTCTGGAGAAGTACACGCAGGAGCGTTTGCTCGGCGAGGTATGGAAGCGGCCCGGCCTTTCGCCGCGCGACCGCAGCATCGTGACGCTCGCGGCGCTGGTCGCGCGCAACCACACGGATGAGATGCCGCACTACCTGAACGTTGCGCTCGACAATGGCGTCAAGCCGGCGGAGATCTCAGAGCTCATCACCCATCTTGCGTTCTATTCCGGCAGGGGCAACGCGATGTCGGCGGTCGCCGTGACCAAGGATGTGTTCGCAAAGCGCGGCGTCCGAAGCGAACAGCTGGCACAGGTGTCGCCCAAGCTACTTCCGCCGAATGAGAAATGGGAGGCGGAGCGTGCCAAGCGCGTCGGCGAGCAATTCGGCAACGTGTCCCCTGGAGTCGTGCAGTACACGACCGAGGTCCTTTTCCTGGACCTTTGGCTGCGCCCGGACCTCGCCCCGCGAGATCGCAGCCTGGTCACCATCAGCTCGCTGATCGCTTTGGGCCAGGGGGCGCAGCTTTCGAGCCACCTCAACCTCGGAATGGACAACGGGCTTACCCAGGCCCGAGCGTCCGAAGCGCTGACGCATCTCGCCTTCTACGTAGGCTGGCCCAACGTCTTCTCCGCGCTGCCTGTGGCCAAGGACGTGTTCGAGAAGCGGAAATGACGTCATGGCCCTACCACCGTAATCGCGCCATCGATTTTCAGCGTCACGCCGGCGACGCTGCGCGCATCGTCGGAGGCCAGGAACACGGCGGCGGCGCCGATCTCGTCGGTGGTGGCCAGGCGCTGCAGCGGCGTCTTGGTGCGGCGCTTTTCCCAGCCGGCGGCGTCGATCACGCTGTTCGCGCCCGGGGTGGAAACCGGCCCGGGCGCGATGGCGTTGACGCGGATGCCGTGCCGCGCAAGCTCCACCGCCTGCTGCCGGGTGAGCGCGTCGATCGCTCCCTTGATCGAGGTATAGACCGAAGCATTCGTAATGCCGAACGACACCGCGACCGACGAAAGATTGATGATGCTGCCGCCGCCGCGCGCGATCAGATGCGGCGTGGCCGCCTGCGTGGCCCAGTACACGCCCTTGATGCCGACGTCAAGCATGCGGTGGATCTTGTCCTCGGGCATATCCACCAGGCGGGCATAGTGGAAGTACACCGCGTTGTTGACCAGGATGTCGAGCCCGCCGGCCTCGGCGACGAAGCGCTTCATCGTGGCGAACACCGCCTTGCGGTCCGCGACATCGCATGGGTAAGCGGTCTTGCCGTCGATGTCGACGCGCGCGACTTTCGCGCCTTCGCGCTCCAGGGCATCGGCGATCGCGGCGCCGATGCCGGCGCCGCCGCCGGTCACGAACGCGGCCTTTCCGGCGAGCTTCATGCGCCCTCCTCTTTTCGGGGTTGTATGACCATAATACTGACCCCAGGGAGGACGCCATGAAAAGACCGCTGTTCGCATTTCTCTGCGCATTTCTGTTCGCGTTCGCCGTGCCCGGCGCCGCGCAGACCAAGATCCAGATGCAATCGGCGTTTCCGCCCAAGGGGACGTTCGCCGATAACCTGGTGTTCTTCGCCGAGCGCGTGAAGGTCATGTCAGGCGGGCGCGTCGAAATCATCCCGATCCCCACGGGCTCCATCGTGCCCGCCTTCGAGGTGCTCGACGCCACGCACAAGAAGGTGATCGACGGCGCGCATTCATCGTCCGCTTACTGGGTGGGCAAGAACCGCGCGGCGGCGCTCTTTGGCGTCACCCCGGGCGGCCCGTTCGGCATGGACGGGTTCGACTACATGGGCTGGCTCTACGACGGCGGCGGCATGGAGCTCTACCGCGAGCTGTTCCAGGTCGTCCTGCAGCGCAACGTGGTGCCGATCCCAATGACCTCGGCGGGGCCGCAGGCGCTCGGCTGGTTCAAGCGGCCGGTGAAGAGCTGGGCGGACTTCAAGGGACTGAAGTGCCGCCAGACCGGCATCTCGGCCGAGGTGTTCGCACGCTCGGGCATGGCGACCGTGAACATGGCTGGCGGCGAGATTGTGCCCTCGGCGCAGCGCGGGGTGATCGATTGCGCGGAGTGGGTCGGGCCGAGCGACGACATGATGATGGGCTTTCACCAGGTGTGGAAGCATTTCTACACCCAGTCGTCGCACGATCTCTCGCTGCTCGAAATCCTGATCAACGGCGACGTGTGGAAAGGGCTCAGCCCGGATCTGCAGGCGATCGTGCAGGCGGCCACGATCGAAGCCACGCTGCGCTCGCAGAACCGGCGCAATCGCCTCGACGCCGACGCACTGGTCGAGCTGCAGACCAAGCACGGGGTACGGATCCACCGCACGCCGAACGACATCCTCAAGAAGATGCTCGAGAGCTGGGACGAGATCGCCAAGGAGGAAGCGGGCAAGAATCCGTTCTTCCGCAAGGTTTACGATTCACAGCGTGCCTACGCCTCGAAGGTGGTGAGCTCGCGCCTGACCACCGCGCCCTCGTACAACACCATCGCCGAGCATTACTGGCGCGAGAGAAAGCCGCAAGCAGCGGGCAAAGAACAACCGGCGAAATAGAATAAGGACACCTCATGTTGCGAGCTACTGCATGCGCTTCAATTCTCCTGGTGGTTGCGCTCTCCGCCTGCGCGCAGACCGCCGTTCAGCCAGCGCCTGCAGCAGCGCCGCAGAAGGAGCTGCGCGCCCCCGACGTGATCTTCGTGCCGACGCCGCAGGATGTCGTCGACGCGATGCTGAAGGTGGCCAAGGTCGGCAAAGGTGACGTGCTGTACGACCTCGGGTCGGGTGACGGCCGCATTCCGATCACCGCGGCGCAGAAGTACGGGATCGCGCGCGGCATCGGCATCGATATCAATCCCGAGCGCATCAAGGAAGCGAACGAAAACCTGCGCAAGGCGCGCGTCGGCGACCGCGTGCGTTTCGTCAACGCAGACCTGTTCGAATCCGATCTGAGCGATGCGACCGTCATCACGCTCTACCTGCTGCCCACGTTGAACCTCAAGCTGTTGCCGAAGTTGTTGAAAGAGGTCAAGCCGGGTACGCGCGTCGTTTCGCACGCATTCGACATGGGAAGCTGGAAGCCGGAGCAGGCGCTGAAGGTCGGGACGCGCAGCGTCTACTTCTGGACGATTCCCGCGCCGGGTACGCCTTCGTATCAAGCGGCGCTAGCCGCTGCCGCCGGCAACTAGCCATACCCGTTCTAAGTACCGATGAGATGTTTCTGCGGGCCGAGCAGAGCGGGCTCAAGCTCGCAAGCCTTGGCCGCATCGCTGCGCTCGCCCTGCTCGGCGTCTGGCTGATCAGCACACGCGCGGACGACCCGACCAGGGCCCTCGGCTACGTGCTGGTCCTGTCGCTCTTCGCCGTGCTGGGCCTCGCACACTACGCCTTGATCGGCACGCGCTTCGACAGGCGGTGGGTCAAGTACGTTTTCATTACGCTCGACGTCGCCATCGTGTCTGCGCTTGTCGCGACGCAGCCCCTTTACCCGTCCGCCGCCGAAATGCCAGCGGTCATGACATTTCGCGCTCCGGTGTTTCCGTTCTACTACGTCATCCTCGGCGTGGCGGCATTCAGCTTTTCACCCGCGATGGTGGCGTGGACTGGCATTGCCGGCGCCATTGGCTGGCTGGCCGCCTTCTGGCATGTGGCGAACCAAGTTGACGGCGTGCGCAACTGGAGCGAGATCCCGAACAATCCGACGGCCGAGCAGATCATGGCGGTGGTGCTCGATCCGAGGTTCGGCGGCCTCGGCGGCCGGATCCAGGAGGCGGTCCTGCTGGTGGTGGTCGCATTCCTGATTGCCGTCGTCATGTGGCGCGCGCGCACCACGCTGCGACGCCAGCTGGAAGCGGAACGCGACCACCACACCATGTCGAGCATCTTCGGGCGTTTCGTACCGCAGACCATCGTGAACGCCATGGTGGCGGGACGCGGCGCGCTGACGCCGGTCGAACGGCAGGCTACGGTGCTGTTCGCAGACATCGCCGGCTTCACTTCAATGACCGAGCGCGCCGGCGCGGCGCGCACCGTGGAAATCCTCAACGCCTATTTTGACGAAGTGACGCAGATTATCGGCGCGCACAACGGCATCGTCACGCAGTTCCAGGGTGATGCCGTGCTGGCAACGTTCAATGTTCCCGTCGAGGACAGCAGGCATGCGGCCAACGCGTTCCAGTCGGCTCGGGCGATTCTGGCTTGCGTCGCCGAGCGCGAGTTCGCCGGCGAGCGGGTTCGGGTGCGTATCGGCATCAATACGGGCTCACTCGTCGCCGGCAATGTCGGCGGCGGCGGTCGCCAGAGCTATACGGTGCATGGGGATGCCGTGAACCTCGCCGCCCGGCTCGAGGCGCTCTGCAAAGAGCACGGCACCTCGCTGCTGCTTTCAGCGGCGACGGCCAAGGTGTTGCCCGGCGCGAAGCTCGTCGCGGTGGGCACTATCGCGGTACGGGGTTTGTCCGAGCCGGTGGCGGTTTATTCGATACCTCCAGTAACAGCTGCCGCGGCTTGAGGGTGTTCCAAAACAATGCCCGGGACTCCGCAAGTTGACCCTCCGCCCCGTGAAGCACCGCCTGCGCGGACCGCAGCGCCGGGTTTGCCGCTTCGGCCATACTCCAAACCTCCTGAAGCGTGAGCGGACCGCTTATGGCGGCACCCCATGCGGCGAAGAGCACAACGACTACTGCGCCGCGGACGCCAAAGCGACCGCGTACCACGCGAAAACATGAATTCCTTGGCTGCACGGTCGGTAAGGGACCGCCGCGAAGACTTGAATACGCCAGGAGCACTTTGGGAGGCAGGCAAAGTGAACTGCTGATGGAATAGAACTGGCCCAAGTGGGCAGCAGGCGCCCAACCCGATTCCCGCCGCCCCGCGCCGGTCACCGCTGGGTAATCCGGCAGCGTGAAAGGTGGGCCGCGAGGTGCGCCGCGCACCCGTGCGAGCTTTCTGAAGCGGGAAACACGATTCAATCCTGCGGTTGACCTTATACCCGCTTTAGGGTTTTTAATCGCGCGATGATGACCGTCTCCCGGTACCGCGTTCCCAAAATGGACTGCGCGGCGGAGGAGCAGATGGTGCGCGACACGCTCGACGAAGTCGCCGGTATTCGCAAGTTGGAGTTCGACCTTCCTGCGCGCCGACTGGCCGTGTTTCACGAGGGCAATGCGGCAAGGATTAGCGACCGGCTCGAGCGGCTTGGCCTGGGCGCGAGGCTGGAGGGTTCGGAAGCTGGCCAGGATGTGCCTGCCGCCGGTGCCGATGACGACCGGTTCGAGAGCCGGACCTTGCAAATCCTTCTCGCAATCAATGGCACGATGTTCGTCGTCGAGCACGTTGCAGGCTGGCTCGCTTCGTCGGCTGGGTTGCTCGCCGACTCGCTCGACATGCTCGCCGACGCGGCGGTGTACGGAATTGCCCTGTACGCCGTCGGCCGATCCAAAGATCTGAAGCGCCGCGCAGCGCATATCAGCGGGTGGTTGCAGCTTGCGCTCGCCCTCGGCGCGCTAACCGAAGTCGTTCGGCGTTTCGTCGTCGGCAGCGAGCCGGAGCCGGGCTACATGATCGTCGTCGCTTTTGCGGCGCTCGCGGCCAACGTGGCATGCATGGCGCTGATTTCCCGCCATCGCGAAGGCGGCGTACACATGAAGGCGAGCTGGATTTTCTCAACCAACGACGTCATCGCGAACATGGGCGTCATCCTTGCCGGCGGGCTGGTCGCCTGGACGGGCTCTCGCCTGCCCGATTTAGTCATCGCAGCCATTATTGCGGCGGTCGTCGCATCTGGCGCTGTGCGCATTCTGCGCCTGCGGTAAAGCTGGTGCAGATCCTGAAGCGAAGCCGGCCGTCGGAGCCTGACCGTCCGGCGAAGCCATAGCGGGGCACCCGTGAGGCTGCGCTTCGCCGCCGGTTCTGTCGCGATAATCGCGCTGGTCGTCGGGATATGCATCGCGCTTGCACCTTCCTGGAATGCACAGCCGGTCCCTGACCTTCAATTCGTGGACGGAAGCTCGCGGGCACGCTCGCTGTCCGAATTCCGCGGTAGGACGGTGCTGCTCAACGTATGGGCCACGTGGTGTGCGCCGTGCCGGGAGGAAATGCCGGCGCTCGACCGCCTGCAATCCAAGTTCGGCGGGCCGGCATTTCAGGTGCTCGCGTTGTCCGTGGATCAGAAGGGCACGGATGTAGTGCAGAAGTTCTATGCCGATGTCGGGGTGAGAACGCTCGATCTCTATATCGACGCCTCGGCGCGCGTCCCGTTTCAGCTTGGCGCCAAGGGGCTACCGATGACGCTGCTCATCGATCCGCAGGGACGCGAGCTAGGCAGGCGATTCGGACCGGCCAACTGGGATTCCGTACGCAGCGTCGACGAGCTCCGTCAGCTCCTGCGCTCTGAGCAAAAGGGGCAATGAGGCTGGCACACGTTTCGGGGCGTGGACTACGTGCCCATATCGGTGGAGGCGCAACCCACCGGTATCCGGTTATTTGACCGGCGTGATACTCATCACCGTCAGCACCGACCCGCTCGAAAGTTGGAAGGTGACCTTATCGCCCACCTGAATGGGATGCGTGGGTAAACCATCGGCGAGCCAAAATGTCATGACGGAGGGCGATAGTCCCAGGTGAGTGATCGGCCCGTGGCGTAGCGTTACGCTCCGCGACGACGGGTCTATGGCGAGCACTTCCGCGTCGACAACTTCGTCGGGTTGGCCGCCATGCTTGTGCTTCGCATCCTCGCCCTCCTGCCGCGGCGGCACCGGCCACAAGAACCAGGTGAGCACGAGGGCGGCGAACAAAGCTCCGGCCGCGAAGGTTCGCTTCATCTCTCTACCCAACGCGCACTACCGCCATCATCCCGCTCGCCTGGTGCTCGAGGATGTGGCAATGAAGCATCCAGTGCCCGGGGTTGTCGGCCACGAACGCCACCTCAGCGCGAGAGCGCGGGTCGAGCAGTACGGTGTCAGACCACTCCCGGCGCGGATTGGGCTTGCCGCCGCGCGACAGCACGCGAAACGTATGCCCATGGAGGTGGATCGGATGGTGCCACTGCGTGTCGTTCGCGAGCTCGATCACGTACGAACGACCGCGGGAAAGATTAAGGATTGGCTCGTGGCTGTGGCTGGCTTCAGGCATCGACTTGCCGTTCACCGTCCAGGCCATCGCCTGACCTGGCTGCATCGGCGGCATGTTGCCCATCATCCCGCCCTCGAATCGTATGCGGTGCCGCTCCGCGCTAGCGAGATCCGGCTCCGCCACCGGGTTCGGCGGGAGCTTCGCCACTAGCGGCAATTGCCGCCTGACTACCTCCTCCTTGGAGTACGTTAGATCGAGCAAGCGATAGCCACGCCGCGGATAGAAGTCGTCGACCACGCGGTGGCGGCTGCCGGAGGCGCCGGTGCAGTCGAGAATCAAATCAGCGCGCATACCGGGTCCCAGCACGACTCGCTCGCTTCGGTGAGGGTCAACCGGATGACCGTCGAGGGCGATCACCCATGGCTCGTGACCCTCGAAGCCGAGCCCGAAAATCCGCGCGTTGGCCGTATTGATGAGCCGCAGTCGGATCCGCTCGCCGGCTCGTACCGCATAGCTTTCGCGGATGGCTCCGTTGACGGTCACCGTGTTGCCGATGCGGCCGGCGTGGGTCGCGTCCATTCGGTTACCGAAGTCCTCGACGATGCTGGCCTTGCGGTCGAGGCGCCAGTCGGAAAGCACCCACACCACGTCGCGATCGACCGCCGGTGCTTCGCGCTCCTCCACGATCAACGCGCCGTACAGGCCGCGCCCCACCTGCTCGAAGCTCTGCCAGTGCGGGTGGTACCAGAACGTGCCGGCGTCGGGCAGGTCGAATTCGTACACGAACCGGCCGCCCTTCGCGGCGATCGGCGGCTGGGTGAGGTGCGGGACGCCGTCCATGGCGTTCGGTAGGCGCACGCCATGCCAGTGCACCGTCGTCTCCACATGCAGCGCATTCTCTACCTCGACCCTGAGGCGCTGGCCCTGCCGGAAGCGCAGCTCGGTGCCCGGGACCGTCTTGTTGTAGGCCCACACCGTCGTCGTTGGATGAGCGGCGCCAACGAGTGCCTGCCGTGCCTGGCCGAGAACCAACTTTCCTCCCGGCTCGGAGGCCCAGGCGGGCGCAAGCGGGAGCGCACCCAGCGAGAGAAAGTCCCTACGGTTCACGATTGCTCCGTCTGCCGCACCCGAAGTCTTGCGCGCTCTGTCCTATGGGTCGCCCCAAAGGCCGTACAGGCCGCCTGAGCGCGCTACTAGTGCCGGTGCTGAACGCCGATGTAACCTCGCTGCACTACGCGCTCGGTATTACCCCACTTCTCCAGCCACAGGGCGAGATACCCCTCCTTCGTAACCACGATCCGCGGATGCGTGGCCTGGCTTCCGCCGCCCGAAAGCTGCACCGGACGACCCCAACTCTTCCCATCGTCAAGGGACAGGGCGTAGAAGATCGTCGATTCAGGGCCGCTTGCCTCGTCCCACACGGCAGCCAGCATGCCGTCGGGCGCACGCACAAGGTCCAACTCCCCCACCTTGCCACCGGTCAGGTTGAATGCCGGTCCCCAAGACTTGCCGTCATCGTCTGATGGCGAATAGTAGAGACCTCCACCTTCAACGGTTGTTCGGACTAGTGCATGCCATTTGCCGGCCTCACGCCCTGCAATGACGGGTTGCGAGCGTCGCGTGTTGATCGCCGGGTCGGCTGGATCCGCGCCGGAACGCCATCTACGTCCTTTATCTGATGAGACGACAACGAACGCGGTCGGACCTGTTACGCCGGCGGCGCCCGCTATGCCCCAGGCGGCAATCAGTTCGTTCCCGCGCGCTACAAGCCGCGCATGATGTTCCAGCATGAAGGGCTGCGGCGCCGGCAGGCCCCGGTCCACGCGCGCAGACCCGACCCAACGATATCCATCGTCCTCCGAGCGCGAATACCACAGCGAGGCATTCTGCGAATGGAGGTCGCCAGTAACGATATGAATTGCGTTGCGGACCTGTACAACGTCGAAACACCAGGCGCCGTCGACCGGCGCAGGATGGGCATCTTGGGCAGCGGCAGGTGCCATGCAAAGCAATGCGCAAAACGCCAGTGCTGCGGTGCGCCTGGTACGACTATCCGTCGGTTCGTCCCTCAAGACTGGGAGCACGCCCTCGTTGCAGGAGGTCACCGAGCAAATATACCGCGACACCTGCGAGCAGCGCGGAATCGGCGAGATTAAACGCCGGCCAATGCCACCCCCCGGCGTGAAAGTCGAGCCAATCGACCACGGCCCCGTGCCGCAGGCGATCGATCACATTCCCCGCCGCGCCCCCGAGCATCAGTGCGAGGGCGGCGGCGCCCCAACGGTCCCGGTGGATCCGGGCCAGCAGTACCCCGATGACGACGATTGCTATGCCCCCAAACGCCAGCAGCACCGTGCTGCCGGAGGCGAACATGCCGAAAGCAGCGCCGCGGTTATGGTGGTAAACGAGGTTGAAGAACCCGGTGATCGGAACCACTTCACCGTAGGCGAGGTTTGCGCGGACGATCTCCTTGCTCGCCTGGTCGGCAAGCCCGACCAGAAGCGCGCTTGCGAACCCAAGTAGGGATAGCGCTCGCACGCTACCCGTCCTCGCGCAGCAGCGTGCGCAAGTCGTCGGCGAGATGCTCGCCGAGCCGCGCCTGACTCACGAAAAGACGCAGCCGGCCTTTCGCATCGAGGACATAGCTTTGCGCGCTATGGTCGACCGCGTAGCTGCCCGGAGTTTGGCCTTTGCTCACGGCGTAGAAAATCTTGAACTCTTCCGCTACCCGCTTCGTGGCCGCGGCGTCGCCGGACAGGCCAAGAAAGCTCGGATCGAACGCCGTGACGTATCTAGACAGCACCTCGGACGTGTCGCGCGCGGGATCGAGGGTCACCAAGAGCACCTGGACGCGCTTCGCATCCGGTCCGAGCTGCTTCAGCGCCTGAGAGGCCTCGGCGAGCGTGGTCGGACACACGTCCGGGCAGTGCGTGAAACCGAAGGTCAGTACCACGACCTTGCCCTGGAAATCGGCGAGGGTGCGTACCTTCCCGTCATGTCCCGTAAGGGCAAGCTCCTTGCCCCAGTTTGCTCCGGTAACGTCGACGCTCTTGAACTTGGACGTCTCCTTGCCGCACGATGCGAGCATCGCCATCGCGGCCAGCAGCGCAGCAATCGCTAGGTTCTGCCTCATGTTTTCCGCCCGCCTTTGCGCGCTTCGCGCATCAGTTCCTCAAGATCGTGCGCAAGATCTGGCCCGATGCGCTCCGGTTTGATCACTAAGCGGAGCCGGCCGTCGGTGTCGAACACATAACTCTGGGCGCTGTGTTCCGCGACATACCCGTTTCGCGCGGTGTAGACAATCTTGAACTCCTTCGCGGCGCGCTCGGTCACCGCCGCGTGGCCGTATAGCCCAATGAATCGCGGGTGGAATGCCGCGAGGTATCTAGCCAGCGCCTTCGGCGTGTCGCGGGCTGGGTCCAGCGTGACGAATAGGACTTGCACTCGATCGCCCCTGGCTTTCATTGCGCCGACCACCTGGACAATGTCGGCAAGGGTCGTGCGGCAAATCTGCGGGCAGTTGGTGTAGCCAAATGTCAGGACGATGAGCTTACCCTTGAAGTCCGCGAGCGTCCTTGCCTTGCCGTCATGGCCGGTAAGCGCGAGCGATTTCCCCCAATCCGCACCCGTTACGTCCGCGCTTCTGAATTTCTGGTGGCGGCTGTAACAGCCTGCGAGCAGTAGGGCGGCTACCGCCAACCCGACCAGGAAACGTGCATGCATTGCGGCCTATTTCAAACCCTGCACCTGCTACAGAGTCAATTGACCCTTGACCTTACACCGGGTGCAAGGTGTCCAATCGCATCCGTGAGCCATAACCACGACCACGGCGCCGGCAGGGCCAACGAACGGAGCCTGTGGATCGTCTTCGGCCTCACGACGGCCTTTATGGTTGCAGAGGTTGTCGGCGGCCTGCTGACCAACAGCCTGGCGTTGATATCCGACGCGGCACACATGTTCACGGATGCAGCCGCGCTCGCCATCGCGCTCGCCGCCATCCGCATCGGCAAACGGGCGGCTGACCGTAAGCGCACCTTCGGCTATTCCCGCTTCGAGATCCTGGCCGCAGCATTGAACGCCGTGGTGCTGTTTTTCGTCGCCGCGTACATTCTGTACGAGGGTTATTCGCGCTTTCGCACGCCGCCGGAGGTCCAGCCGCTCGGCATGCTCGGAATCGCCTTTGTCGGCCTTGGGGTCAACCTGCTCGGCATGCACCTGTTGAGGGACCGAGCGGAATCAAGCTTGAACATGAAGGGGGCATACCTGGAAGTCTGGGCTGACGCTCTCGGCTCCTTCGGCGTCATCTTGGCGGCGGTCGTGATCTACATCACCGGCTGGACCTGGGTTGACGCGCTGGTGGCCGTCGCCATCGGCCTTTGG
This sequence comes from uncultured bacterium, assembly GCA_965233195.1. GTDB lineage: Bacteria > Pseudomonadota > Gammaproteobacteria > Burkholderiales > SG8-39 > SCGC-AG-212-J23. The sequence goes on from CBDDSB010000019.1 coordinate 26,335, forward strand.
GTGCTCCCGCGAACCTGGAAGTTATTGCGCGAGAGCTTCAATATCCTTCTGGAGGGAGTGCCTTCAGATATGGCGCTGGACGACATAGAGCAGGCGCTTCTTGCGGTGCCGGGGGTACAGGGCATTCATGACCTGCACGTCTGGGCGCTGACCAGCGGGAAGAACAGCCTGACTGTTCACGCCGTCATCGATCCTGGCGCGGAGGAGCAGCAAGTGCTGCAAGCAGCGGCGCGCATGCTGGAACAGCGATTCAAGCTGATGCACACAACGATCCAGGTCGAGGCCGCGGCCTGCGAGCAGGAGTTCGCGCACCATACTCATGCCCATCACGAGTCCCACTAACTCCTATTTGTTCTTCGCCCTCGGTACGCCATAGGACTCCTCAATTGCCTTAAGCACCATAGCCCGCAGCTCCTCGTCCCCTAGCTTCACCAACGCCTTTCCGTTGACGAAGAACTCGGGCGTCCGGCTGATCTTCAGCGTCACCGCATCCCGCATGTCCTGCTTGATTAGCTCCGAAATCTGTGGTGCTTCCATGTCGGCCTTTAGTCTTTCCATCTGCAGACCGATCGTCTGCACGGCTTTCATCGCCAAGTCGAGACGCGCGACGTGGTTGACGGCCCATTGCGGCTGAGTAGCCACCAACAGGTCCAGCGTCTCCGCGTACTTTCCTTGGCGCCGCGACGCCTCGAGCAATCTCACGATCTGGTCCGCGCCCCTGTGGAATGGCAGGTAACGGATGGTGAGTCGCACGCGGCCGGGGTGCTCTTCGAGGATCTGCTTCACAAGCGGATACATCGCGCGGCATCCCTCGCAGGCCGGGTCGAAGAATTCGACGATGTCGACCTTAGCCCCGGCCTGACCTAGCGACGGTGAATGGAAACGGATGAGCAGCGACTTGTCGATGCCCGGCGATTGGCCGGCCGCGGGATAGATGAACGCCGCAAGCAGGACGCCAAGAAGAGTCCAATGCAGCGAACGTCGGTTCATCGCAGCCACCTTCGGTTATTCATGTCAGCACATCGCTGGAGGTCGCCGTCAGCTGCGGCGGCCGGGGTAGGACTCCGGCATCCTCAGCACTGCGCGGCCGAGCACCGCCTCGTAGGCGACCTTCCAGCGTCCGTCTTCTTGCACCCAGTACTGTCTCTTGCGCGCGCGCTGAGACAAACCGCTCGAGCGATAGTCCTGATCGAAGGTCACCACCATGAGCGGCTCGCGGCCGGGGCTTCGTAGCACGCTGACCGCCTCAAGCTCGACCTTGATCCATTTCTTCGCCGCATTGACGCGGCGCTTATGGGCGCTCCATGCGGCGAGGTCCATGCCGTCGCTGCGGAAGCCGCGGGCGTAATGGGAAAGGTAACGGTCTGTATCGCGGCTTTCCCAATCGCGGCGCCACGCTTCGAGCTGGCGCCCGAAACCATGCGCCTCTGCCCGCCAGGCCTCGGGCGAAAGCCATTCCACCCGCTCGGAGATCACCACCGGCGTCACGCCAGGCTGCAACCGGTCGGCAAGCTCCTGGAGCTCCGGATTGGCAAGCGCGACGCATCCATCGCTCGCGAGCGGCGCCCGCGCATAGCTGTCCGATGGCACGCCATGAATCCAGATGCCGTGGCCGGTTCTGCCGAGCCTGCGGTCCCATTCGTTGGGATAACTGATCGGGAAGGCGCCCCAGCCGTACAGGTCCGGCAGCTTCTTCCCGGGAATATGGGAGGTGACGTAATACGCGCCAATCGGCGTTTTCTTGTCGCCTTCGCGCTCCTTGGAGATGCCGTGTTTGCCGATGGTTGAGTAATAGTCGCGTACGAGCCGGGGCGTGCCGCCCGCGTTCTCATAGACATAGACGCGCGCGCGGCTGGTATCGACCACGATCGCATGCTTTTGCGCCCGGTCGAGCTGCAGGAGATACCGCGGTACATGATTGGCGGGCGGGCGCTCGCGGTTGTCGCGAACACGGACAGCGAGCTCGGCACGCAGCTCCTTTAGCCGCTCCGACGCCGGCGCCGCACTTCCGAAATCGTCGATCGGTCGGGTGCGCGCGAGGAGAAGGTCTCCCTTGACGAGATGGGCCAGGCGGAAGTTCGGGTAGCGGGCGACCAGCTTGTCGACCTCGCCGATCGCCTGGTCGAGCCGGCCGGCGGCGACCAGCTCAAGCGCGCGCTGCAGATGAGTCTCGGCTTCGGCGTGTCCGTTTTCGAACGCCGTCGCCGCGGACGCGCCCAGCGCGATCGACGCCGCGATGCTGGCTAACACAGCGCTTATGAAGTTCCGCCTCACTAATCTCCTCCGGCCTAGCAGGTGCAGGCGGATCTTGAGACGCGCATTCTGCCAGAAGGTGCGTCGCGCGTCGGTGGCACAGCCGGGTCTGGTCCTGGCCAGTGACTAGATCTCGCATCATCCATCGCGTATTGCCCGCATCGGCGACGCACGCTCGTCGGCACAACGCCGACACCGCCTCACCTCAAAAAAGTGCCAGACGCTGGAGACCACCAGGCCGAGCAATGACAGTTGCAGAAGGATGCTGGATGGGACGATGTAGTAGCCGACGAACAACGTGGTTGCTGTAGCGATGGCGAGTGCAAGGAGCCATTTGTTGCGGTGGGCGCGAAATGCGAAGACCTGGCCCGCGAGCGCCAAAAGAAATAGCGCTTGAACGGCCAAGGCAATGTATCGCTCGTATGGCGCCAATACCCCAAGCCCGAGCGCCGCGCCGATAAGAGCCAGCTTCGGAAAACAGATCGGGCATGCGAGCGCCGCGATGACCGCGCCGCCGGTGCCGAATTTTTCGAGCATGCGCTTCATGGGGCGCGTTATTTTGCGGTGGTAACCGGGTGGATCGCAATGACCGCGAAGCGGCCGCCGACCAGGCCTGCTTTGAACCTCACGCGGTCGCCCGTCTTTACGCGATCGAGGATCGCGACATCGTCCACGATGAAAATCATGGCCATCGGCTCCATGCTGAGTTCCGGCAGATAACCGTGCCGGATGGTGATCTCCCGGGCGCGCTTGTCTATTTCCAACACACGGCCTTCGTTCGGTGCAAAGCGCTCGGGCACCAGTCCCTGCGCGAAGGTCGATGTCGCAACCGCCGCCAGAACTGCAGCCCAAATACGCGCCACGCTTCGCCTTTTGCTGGAACGCGACTCGTGGAAGGGTGTCCCACCCAGGCGGGCGCCAGATGCGCGCAAGCTTTTCAAAGGAGACGACCATGGCTCATGAGCAGTTCAAGGCGTGCATCGACGCCTGCAATGATTGTGCCCTCGCCTGCAATGATTGCGCGAGCGCATGCCTGAAGGAAAAGGATGTAGCCGCCATGGCGCGCTGCATCCAGCTCGACATCGATTGCGCCGAAATATGCAGGCTGGCGGTCGGCTACATGGCCCGCGGCAGCGAGCTTGCGGCTGAGATTTGCGAGGTTTGCGCGACCATTTGCGATGCCTGCGCCCAGGAATGCGCCAAGCACCAGATGCCGCATTGTCAGGAGTGCGCCAAGTTCTCCCGCCGCTGCGCCGAGGAATGCCGCCGGATGGCGTCGGCGCGGACGGGTTCGCGCCAAGGAGCGCGCGCCGGCGTACCGGCGCACTGAGGACAGCTTCCCGCATGATGGAGATGGACGGGATGGGAGCGATGATGGGCTGGATGATGGGTCTCGGCCTTCTCGGCTGGGTGCTCGTGATCGGGCTGCTCGTCACTATCGTTGTTCTGCTCGTGAAGATCCTGCGGCGCACCGGGCCGCGCGACCAGGGGGCATCACCGCCGGGTCGTCAAGGCGCAGGCGACGCACGCGGATAGCCGGCGAGACGAAGCAAGCGGAATATCACCGGCGGCAGTAGGAGCATTTGCAGCACCGGCACGGCGCCAATGCCCGTACCCGGAATGATCGGCATGAGCTCCGAGTATTGCCAGCGCCGGGCGAGGTGCAGGCCCCACCATTCGACAGCGAAGCCCAAGGCCAGACCGGCCGCCGCCATCGCAACATAACTTTGCGCGCTTGGGCGCAGGTACCAGTCGACCGTGCCGAAAACGCCCGCGACGACGGCGAAGATAAAGAGGACCAACAAGCCATCGCCCAGCGCCGCGACGAAGCAGTGCCAGATTGCGGCGGGAAAGGCGGCCCCGGCATAGAGCGGCGTTTGCGCCAGCTCCCAAGCATAGTTCACGGTCGTCGCGAGCGCGAACAACAGCAGAACGCGCGTCGCCATGCTCGTCATGCGCGAACGGTGGCCATCATTCCCCTCGCCGGGTGCTGCGTTTCACTTGATCTCGGTGATGGTGTGATCCTTCCCGGACTGCACGAAGCTGAACTCCACCTGATCGCCCGGCTTCACCTTCTGCAGCATCGCCTTCTCCTTCGCCTTGAAGCTCATGGTCATCGAGGGCCAGTTCATGCTCGGCACTGGCCCGTGGGCGATGGTTACCGAGCCGCTCGCCTGGTCGACCTTGGTGACCTTGCCGGTAGCCTTGTGCACCGTGCCCGCAGCGGCTTTCTTGTCCTTCTTCATGTCCATGCCCTTCATGCCCATGTCGCCGTCTTTCATATCCATGCCTTTCATGCTGCCGGACTGGGCGTAGGCGGCGCTGATAGAGGCTGCAAGCACGGCGCTGATGGTGATCTTCCTGAGGTTCATGCGTACTTCCTTTCAGAGTTTGACTGCGGGGTTGACTTTCGCGCGGCGCGCCTGCGCATCAGCAGGTACGCGGCGGGAATGACGAACATTGAAAGAAGCGGCGCGGTGATCATGCCGCCGATCATCGGCGCGGCGATGCGCTGCATGATCTCGGCGCCGGTGCCCTGCGACCACATGATGGGCGCGAGACCGCCGAGGATCACCGCGACCGTCATCGCCTTCGGGCGCACGCGCTGCACCGCCCCCTCGTCGATCGCTTCCATCAGCCGCTCGACGCCGTGGCGGTCAATGGATTGCCGGAGATAGATCAGCATCACGACGCCGAATTCCGCTGCCACGCCCGCAAGGGCGATGAAGCCCACCGCACCGGCGACCGACAGGTGATGGCCGAGCGCGTAGAGGGTCCAGAACCCGCCGACAAGCGAGAACGGCAGGGTGAGCATGATGAGCAGCGCCTCGTCCATCCGGCGGAAAGTCAGGTACAGGAGCACGAGGATCAGCAGCAGCACGAAGGGCACTACCAGCCCCAGGCGCGTCTTGGCCCGCTCGAGATATTCGAATTGGCCCGACCACGAAAGCGAGGTGCCAGGCGATAGCTTCACCTGGGCGGCGACGGCGCGCTGGGCATCGGCGACTACGGAGCCGAGGTCGCGGCCGCGGATATCGACGTAGATCCATCCGGTGAGTCGCGCATTTTCCGAGCGCAGCATCGGCGGGCCGTCCGCGATCTCGAGCACGGCAACCGCCGAAAGCGCGATTTGCGCGCCGCGCTCGGTAACGATTGGCAGGGCGCGCAGTTTTTCCACCGAGTCACGTAGCTCCCGCGGATAACGCACGTTGATCGGGAAGCGTTGACGGCCCTCGATCGTTTCGCCGATGTTCTCGCCACCGATGGCCGCCGAGACTACGGACTGCACGTCGTTGATGGACAGCCCGTAGCGCGCCGCCGCAGCGCGGTCGATCTTGACCTCGATGTAGCGCCCGCCGCGCACGCGCTCGGCGAGCACCGAGGACACCCCACGCACATCCTTTACCACGCGCTCGATATCGCTCGCCGCGCGCTCGATCTCGGCGAGGTCGTTTCCCGCCACCTTGATGCCGAGCGGGCTCTTGATGCCGGTGGCGAGCATGTCGATGCGGTTGCGGATCGGCGGAATCCAGATGTTCGAAAGGCCCGGCAGGCGCACCAGGCTGTCGAGCTCCGCCACCAGCTTTTCGACCGTCATGCCGAGCCGCCATTCGCTCTGCGGCTTGAGCTGGACAACCGTTTCCACCATCTCGAGCGGTGCCGGGTCGGGGGCGGTCTCCGCCCGCCCGATCTTGCCGAACACGCTCTTCACTTCCGGTACGGTGGCAATCAGCTTGTCGGTCTGCTGCAGAAGTTGCGCCGCCTTGCCGGTCGATATTCCGGGAAGCGCCGACGGCATGTACAGCAGGTCGCCTTCATCAAGCGGAGGCAGGAACTCGCTGCCCAGGCGCGAAAGCGGTATGGCAATGGACAACGCCGCGATGAGCGCAACCAGGAGCGTGACCTTGGGAAACTTCAACACCCCGGCGAGAAGTGGGCGGTAGGCGGCAATCAGCAGTCGGTTGAGGGGATTCTTGTTTTCCAGGGGAATGCGCCCGCGGATTAGGTAGCCCATCAGTACCGGCACCAAGGTCACGGAAAGGCCGGCAGCGGCGGCCATCGCGTAGGTCTTGGTATAAGCGAGCGGCGAAAAGAGCCGTCCCTCCTGCGCCTGCAGCGCGAACACCGGGACGAACGACAGCGTGATGATGAGCAGGCAGAAAAAAAGCGCCGGTCCGACTTCGACCGCCGCATCGGCGATCAGTCGCCAGCGCTCCTCGCCGGACACGTCGATTCCTTCGAGCTTCTTGTGGGCGTTCTCGATCATCACCACTGCGGCGTCCACCATCGCGCCGATGGCGATGGCGATGCCGCCGAGCGACATGATGTTGGCGTTCACGCCCTGGTAATGCATGACGATGAACGCCGCCAGGATGCCGAGCGGCAGCGTGACGATGGCGACGAAGGCGCTGCGCAGATGGAAAAGAAAGAGGAGGCACACCAGCGCTACGACGATGAATTCCTCCACCAGCTTCTCGGCCAGGTGCCGCACCGAGCGCTCGATAAGTCCCGAGCGGTCGTAGGTCTCGACGATCTCCACGCCGCGCGGCAGACTGCCCTTGAGCGTCTCCATCTTCGCCTTGACGGCGCGGATGGTCTCGAGGGCGTTCTTGCCGTGCCGCATGATCACCACGCCGCCGGCGACCTCGCCCTCCCCGTTCAGCTCGGCGATGCCACGGCGCATCTCGGGGCCCATCTGGATGCGGGCCACGTCTCTCAGCATCACCGGCGTGCCGCTCTCGGTCGTGGTGAGCGGAATGCTGGCGAAGTCCTCGAGCGTCTTGAGGTAGCCGCTCGCGCGCACCATGTACTCGGCCTCGCCGAGCTCGAGCACCGAGCCGCCGGTCTCCTTGTTGGCGTTCTGCACCGCCTGGATGACACGGCCGTGGGTGATCCCGTACGCGCGCAGGCGCTCCGGCTGGAGCACGATCTGGTACTGCCGCACCATGCCGCCGATGGCGGCGACTTCGGCAACGTCTGGCACCGCCTTGAGCTCATAGCGCAGGAACCAGTCCTGCAACGCGCGCAGCTGGCCCAGATCGTTCTGCCCCGTGCGGTCGACGAGCGCGTACTGGTAGATCCAGCCCACCCCCGTCGCGTCGGGACCAAGCGCCGGCTTCGCCCCTGCGGGCAAGCGCGCCTGCACCTGGTTCAGGTACTCCAGCACGCGCGAGCGCGCCCAGTAGGGATCAGTGCCGTCCTCGAACAGGATATAGACGAACGAATCGCCGAACATCGAGTAGCCGCGCACGGTCTTCGCGCCCGGCACCGACATCATCGTCGTGGCGAGCGGATAGGTGACCTGGTCCTCGACGATGCGCGGCGCTTGCCCGGGGAAGGGCGTCCGGATGATCACCTGGGTGTCCGAGAGGTCCGGAATCGCATCGAGCGGCGTTCGCAGGAGCGAAACCACACCCCACGCGGCGATCAGCACCGTGGCGATGAGGACGAGGACCCGGTTCGCTACGGACCAGCGGATCAGGCCGGCGATCACTTGCCACCTGCCTTCGCAATTTTCGCAACGACATAGTTGCCTTCGTTGTCCGGCTTTGGTCTGACCTCAAACTCGACCAGGTCGCCCTTTTTAAGGCTTGAGAGCTGCGCCTTGTCCTCGGTGATGAACCCCATCGTCATCGCGGGCCACTGCATCGCCGGAATCGGCTCATGCTCGAGCTCCACGCGCCCGGCCTGGGCGTCGATCTCCTTCACTTTGCCGCGGCCCTTATGCGCCCGCGCCGGCGACGCCGCCTCGGGCTGCTGCGGCGCACCTTCCAGGCGCGAGAGCGTGGCGCCAAGGCTCGCCTCGGAGTCGATGAGGAACTGGCCGGAGAGAACTACATTGTCACCCTCCCTCAAGCCTTTGCGGATCTCCGACTGGCCGCCGGCCTCCGCGCCCACCTCGACCTGCGTAGCGCGAAACTTGCCGTCGCCGAGCGCGACGATGACCACGTCGCGCGAGCCGGTGCGGATCACCGCCTCGCTCGGCACCAGCACGGCATCCTTGCCGCGCTCGCCGCGAAAGACGAGCGTCGCGAACATGCCCGGCTTCAGGCGCGACTCCGGATTTTTCAGCTCGATGCGCGAGCGCAGGGTACGCGTCACCGCCGTCACCTCGGGCAGGATTGCCCCAACCCTCCCCTCGAAGGTGGTTTCCGGGTAGGCCGCGACGCGCGCGGTGACGGGACTGCCGGGCCGCAGCCAGGCGGCCTGCGCCTCAGGCACCTCCGCGTTCACCCAGACGGTGGAGAGATCCACGATCCTGAACAGCGGCGTGCCCGCCATTACGGTCATGCCTTCCCGTACCCCGAGTTCCGCAACCACGCCGCTGATCGGCGAATGCAGGGTGATCTTCGCGCGCGGGGTGCCTTCCCGCTCGAGGACCTCGACCTCCGCCGCGCTCATGCCAAGCAGTAGGAGGCGCTGTCGCGCGGCTTGCGTAAGCGCGGGCATTTCGTGCGCGGCGCTTTTCCGGAGCAACAGGTACTCCTGCTGCGCCGCGGCCCATTCCGGATAGAGGATCTCGACCAGTGGGGCACCCTTCTTGACCGGATCGAGCGGCGCGCGCGCATGCAGGCGCTCGACGAATCCGGCCGCCCGCGCCTGCAGCTGCACCACGCCGCGCTCGTTGTAGGCTACCGACCCGACGGCCTCGAAGCGCTGCTCGAGCGCGCCGCTTTTCACCTGCGCCGTACGCACGCCGAGGTTCTGCACCATCTGCGGGCTGATGGATACGCTGCCCGCGTCGGCGGCTTCTCCCGCGTACTTCGGCACGAGCTGCATGTCCATGAAAGGCGACTTGCCCGGCTTGTCGAACTTTTGCTGCGGGTACATCGGGTCGTACCAGTAGAGCACCTGCTTTCCCGAGGTGTCCTGCGGCGCTGCAGGCGTGTCGGCCATGCGCTGATGCGCCAGGCGATAGCCGCCGAAGCCAGCGACCGCGATCAGGACGACGGCCCCGATCGCGATCCATGCGCCTCTCATCGGAGCGCCCCTTGCGGATAGAGGTAATTCAGATTGGCCCATGCCTTGCCGCGCTCGGCGAGGACCTGGTTCAGGCCGAGCTCCGTCTCCGTCACGGCGCGTTCCGCTTCCAGCACCCCGCCAAGGTCGCCGCGCCCACCCTGGTATGCCGCGAGCGCCGCCGCCGAGCGATCGCGCGCGAGCAGCAGCAGCGTTCGCTCGAAACGCTCGATACGACGCTCCGCCGTATCGAAATCCGCGAACCAGCCGCGCACTTCGGCCTCGTGCACGCGGCGTGCGTTTTCACGCATGGCGCGCGCCTGGTTGAGCTCGGCGAGACGCGCGGCGATGTCGCGGTCCTGCCGCCGGCCGGTCTGCCAGGGAAGATCCATGCTGATCATCACCGTCAGCATGTTGTCGAATGCCGGCGCGCGGTGGCCATAGCCGACCTCCAGCGCCCAGTCCGGCTTTGCGGTGCTGCGCGCGAGGTCGACTTCCGCGCGGGCCAGCGCCTCCCGCTGCTCCTGCAGCCGAAGGTCCGGATGCTCGTCCAGCCGCGACAACAGGTGCTCGCGCGGGTGCGCAAAAACGGTCGTGTCGGGCGCGGCGGCGAGCGGACGTTTCGCGTCCTCGGCGATCAGCGTGGCGAGGGCGATTCGACCCCGGGCGATGATGCGGTCCTGCTCGATGATCCGGTCATTCGCCTGCTCGAGCGCGCTGCGCGCCATGAAGGCTTCGGCGGTGCCCTGTCTGCCGCGTGCCACACCGGCCGCGAGCGTATCCACCTGCAGTTGATATTGGCGCAGCAGTCGTTCCAGCGCACCGCGCGAGCGCTCCGCGTAGAAGACGTCCAGCCACGCCGCCGCGACGTCGCGCGCGAGGGTGGCGCGTTGCGCGCCGAGTCCCGAGCTCTCGACGTCGCGCTGGCGCTCGGCGCGCAGGTTGCGCGCCTCGCGCTTGGCCGAGTTGGGGAACTCCTGCATCACACCAACCGCGCGCATGGTCATCGAATCGCTGTTGGAGCGAAACCGGTCCGCACCGCTGACGGGCAGGTTTTCGATGCCGAGGCGAAGCTTCGGGTCCGGCAATTCGCGCGCGCGCCCGACCTGCTCGGAAGTGGCGACGACCGCGGAGCGTTGCGCCGCCAACCGGGGCGACTGCGCCTCGCCGATCTTCAGCGCTTCTTCCAGCGTCAGTACCTGCGCGAGCGCCGGCGCGGCCAAAGCGAGCGCGCCCGCGAAGACGAGCCAGTGTTTCGAATACGTATTCAAACTGCCCTCCAGTTTCCGAGTGCCGCATGGGGGACCGCCCGCGCGAGCGGGGCCCTACCGGTCAGCCGACCGGGCGATCAGGAAACGAAGGTTTTCGGGGGGGCAATATCCGGCGGCGCGAGCAGTGTCGCGTACCGGAGGGAAAGGCTAGGGATGCTGGACTCTGTTAGCTGCGGCCGCTGTAGCTGTTGCTCGGGCGCCGCCGCTACGGGGGACGTCGCTAAGCAAGCGCTCAAGCACGACGCCGCATCCATGGTGTCGCCGCAGCAGTCTCCATGGGGCAACGACTGGCTCGTGCTGCCCATGCTTTCGCATGGCGTGGGTGCAGCCGCGGCCAGCGCAGTCCCCACCGGCCCAAGGATGAGCCAGAACGTAAGGAGCGCAGCAATGAATCCTCGCAGCTTCATAAGACCCGCCTAGGGTAGCACGATGTCAAAAAACGGTCCTGCGCCTGCCTATAGGCCAAAACGCCGCAGCCTGAGCGCGTTCATCACCACGGACACGGAGCTCAGCGCCATGGCGGCGCCGGCGAAGATCGGTGACAGGAGGAGCCCGAACGCGGGATAAAGCACGCCGGCGGCGAGCGGAATACCGAGCGCGTTGTAGCCGAAAGCGAAGAAAAGATTCTGGCGGATGTTGCGCATCGTGGCGTGCGACAGCCGGATCGCGCGTGCGATGCCGCGCAGGTCGCCTTTGACCAGCGTGACCCCGGCGCTTTCCATGGCAATGTCGGTGCCGGTGCCCATGGCGATTCCCACATCGGCTTGCGCCAACGCCGGCGCGTCGTTAATGCCGTCGCCCGCCATGGCGACCTTGCGTCCCTCGGCTTGCAGCCGCTTTACATGCTTCGCCTTGTCCTCGGGCAGCACCTCGCCGATCGCTTCGTCGATACCGAGTTGGCGCGCTACGGCTTCGGCTGTGCGCTTGCCATCCCCCGTCAGCATCACGATGCGAATGCCCTCGCCTTTCAGCTTGGCAATTGCTTCTGGCGTCGTTTCCTTGAGGGGGTCGGCAACCGCCGCCATGCCGTAGGCCTTGCCGTCCACGGCAAAGAACACCACCGTTTTGGCCTCGGCGCGCCATGCGTCGGACCGGTGCTCCCAGCGGCTGGTGTCGATGTTCGCTTGCGCCAGGTAAGCCCGGCTGCCCACGAGAATTTTCCTGCCCGCAATGCTTGCTTGCACTCCGAGGCCGTTGACCGCGTCGAAGTCATGAGCGGCCCCGGGCGCGACGCCGCGCGCCTTGGCGCCTTCGACGATCGCCGTGGCGATCGGATGTTCGGAGAACTGCTCGGCTCCTGCGACCAGGGCGAGCGCCTCGTTTTCCGGCATACCTTCAGATAGAAAGTCGGTGAGCGCCGGACGGCCGAGCGTCAACGTCCCGGTCTTGTCCACCACCAGCGTGTCGATGCCGCGCATGCGCTCGATTGCCTCGGCGTTGCGGAACAGGATGCCGGAGAGCGCGCCCTGCCCCATTGCCACCGTCATTGAAATAGGTGTAGCCAGACCAACTGCGCATGGGCAAGCAATGATCAGCACTGCAACCGCGTTCACCAGCGCGTAGGTAAGCCGCGGTTCGGGGCCGACGAACCCCCATACCAGCGCGGTCACCACGGCGATGACCACAACCATCTGCACGAAGTAGGCTGCGATCAAGTCGGCGAGCCGCTGGATCGGCGCGCGCGTGCGCTGCGCCTCGCCAACCATGTGCACGATGCGCGCGAGCAGCGTGTCGGCGCCAACGCGCTCCGCGCGAAAGACGAGGGATCCGGACCCGTTCATGGTCGCGCCGGTCACCCGGTCCCCTGGACGCTTCGCCGCCGGAACCGGCTCGCCAGTGACCATGGATTCGTCGATGCGGCTCGACCCTTCGAGCACCGTCCCGTCCACCGGCACCTTTTCGCCCGGCTTCACGCGCAGGCGGTCGCCTACCTTCACTTGATCCAGCTTGACCTGATCTTCCGTGCCGTCGGGACGCAGGCGCCAAGCCATATTGGGCTCGAGCTTCAGCAGATCGCGCACTGCCTGGCTGGTCTGGCCCATGGCGCGAACCTGCAGAAGATCGCCGAGGATCACCAGCGTGACGATGACCGCCGCGGCCTCGAAATAAGTTCCCACCGCGCCGTCGTGCTCACGGAATTCCTGCGGGAACAGCTCCGGCAAAAAGATGGCGACCAAGCTGAAAAGGTACGCGAGCCCGACGCCGAGGCCGATGAGCGTGTACATGTTGAGCGCCCAGTGCTTCAGGGACAGCCAGAACTTCTTCAGGATCGGCCAGCCCACCCACCACACCACCGGCGTGCCCAGCAGGAACTCGACCCAACCGCGCGCACGCGGCGCAAGGCCGAAGGGCTCCATGATCCCGATCATCGGCGCCATGGCCAGCAGAAAAAGCGGGGTGGTGAGAATCGTGCCGACCCAAAACCTGCGGGTGAGATCGCGCAGCTCGCTGTCGTCAGCCTCGCCAGTGCCAGCAATCGGCACCAGCGCCATTCCGCAAAGCGGACAGCTTCCCGGCGCGTCGCGCACGATCTGCGGATGCATGGGGCAGGTGTACTGCGCGCCCAAGTGGGCGGGCGCGGGGGCGGCCGGCGCGGTCGCATGGGCGTGACCCGCATGGCCCTGGTGATGGTGTTCGTGCGCTCGGTGGTCCATGACTCAGCCTGCTTTCAGCTCCGGGGTGAAAGGCGTTGACACTATGAACTCTCCCACGGTGGCAAGGTCAAGCGCGGACTGAAGTCATCAGCGCACCGGCGCCGGTAGAAAAAACGAAACTCCGCGCTCCCGGGCCGCTGGTGAAGACCAAGCCCGGAGGCGCTTGCCGCGCAGATAGCCGCCATAACCGCCGGACTCGTAGCCGGCGTGCAATGCCGCGCGGATCGACGGTCGATTGTGGCTTTCGACGCAGATGACCGAGTAGGTGCGTCCCCGCTCCAAGTATGTCGCGTCGGCGAAGCGGTACAGCGCCGGGGCGAGGCCGCGCCCTCGATGGGTCGGTCGGACCAGGCTTTTATACGTCCATCCCACCGATTGGGCGAACTTGACCCAGACTCCATCAAGATGCGGCACCGGAGCGAATGCAAGCCAGCAATACCCCACGACTGCCTCCCCCTCCAGGGCCCCGACGCAAACATCACCGCGTGCGTATGCCGCCGCGACGTTGTCATGGCGCAGGTCCAGGCTAGGGTCGCTGCACAGCGCCAGCACATCGGTCTCACGCAGCAGGCGAAGGTCTACGCCTTTCGCGCGCTCGAGCGGGCGCTCGGGCCGCAACAGCTTGGAGAACATGCGAAACATCCGCAGCCCGGCGTGCCGATGCAAACGTCGTGCAAGCTTTGCGCGGAACACGGCTACTCGGTCACTGGGCGGGTTCGATCTTCGTCACCGTGAATGCGCTGCCGACTTTCTCGGCCTGAAATTTCACCTTGTCCCCCGCCTTGACCTGGTCGAGCATCGCCGGGTCTTTGACCTGGAACACCATGGTCATCGCCGGCATGTCCAGGCTTTGCAGCGGACCGTGCTTGATGGTGATCTTCTTCGCATCCTTGTCGACTTTCCGGATCTCGCCGTCGACCATGGCGGCCGCGCTCGAGGTTGCTCCAGCGGCTCCCTTCTTGTGGTGTGCGTCATCGGCATAGGCAAAAGGTGCGAGTACCGCGGCGGCAAGGACAACAGCAGCATATGTCTTGATCATCTTGAGTCTCCATTCATGGTTAAGGATTGATTAGCTCCGAGGGACTGCGGCCGCGGAGTTCGGCGTAACGGTTGATCTGCTCTGCGGTCAGCAGCGCCCGCATGCGCCGGTTCGTTTCGAGGTGCAGCAGCCGGTATTCGCTCTCCACTCTTGCCAGCCGGCGCACCGCCGATGCGAGGCCCGCGGACTGCACTTTGCGCAGCCGGAAAAGCATTTCCAGCTCGCACTCTGCATCCACGAATCGCGCGCCAGCCTCCCGCGCTTCCGCCTTGTGCCGATCCAGCAGTGCTTGCGCAGCTTCGCGCTGCTCCACGGAGAGGCCCATCTCCTCGGCAAACTTGAGGACGTGCCCCGGACTGGGGAAATCGTAGATCTCCGCCGGTTTCGAGTAACCCATGTCGGCCCCGGCCAGGTATTCCTTGATCTGCTCCACGGAAAGCGCCTTCACGTGGCGCGCCCTCGAGATAGCAGCCATTGCCCAGGTCCTTCGTTTCATGGTGGCGGATGCTCGCAAGCCGCGCGATCGCCTACTGGGTGACGACTACTTTGCCGATCATGCCGGCTTCGAAGTGGCCCGGAATCAGGCAGCCGTAATAGAACTCGCCCGCCTTAGTGAATTGCCAGCCCATCTCGCCTTGCTTGCCCGGCGCGACGTGTGCCATGTGCGGCTCGTCATGCTCCATTCCCGGGTGCTTGCGCATCAGCTCGGCGTGCTTCTTGAGGTCGTCCATCGTGCCGAGCACCATTTCGTGCAGCACCTGCCCCTTGTTCACGGGCACGAAGCGCACGACCTCGCCGCGCTTCACCGTAACCTCGGCCGGAAGGAACCGCATCTGGTCAACCATCTCCACGCGCACCGTGCGTTTCGCCTTTTTCGGGTCGGCGGCACGGCCGAAGGGATGCTGCTCCACCTTGGAATAGTCGATTCCCTTGGACGCGTGCGGCTTTTCGCCGTGCGCGTGCGCGATACCACTCGCGGCAAGGACTACTGCAGCTACTGCGATGGATACTTTCAACATGCTCGTGCTCCTCTTAGTTTGAACGACGTCAATGTCCGGCATGGCCGCCGGCTGGTTTTTTGGCCCGGAATTCAGCACCCCCGGGCGGCGCCGGGGGCTGGCGCGTCGCTGCCGGAACTTCGCCCCTCCACTCGTAAGCCACCGTGCCGGCGGGGTGCTTGTACCAGCCCGGGTCCTTGTAGTCGGTGCGTGCGAGTCCATCGCGCACCTTCACGACGGTGAACATGCCACCCATCTCAATCGCACCGAACGGGCCGTTGCCGCTCATCATGGGCAGCGTGTTGTCCGGCAGCGGCATCTCCATCTCGCCCATGTCCGCCATGCCGCGCTCACCCATCAGCATGTAGTCCGGGATCAGCTTGGTAATACGCTCGGCAACTCCGCGGTGGTCGACGCCGATCATCGTCGGCACGTCGTGACCCATTGCATTCATCACGTGGTGCGCCTTGTGGCAATGGAATGCCCAGTCCCCCGGGTTGTCGGCTACGAACTCGATCGCGCGCAGCGCGCCGACCGGCATGTCGACCGTCGTTTCTGGCCAGCGGGCACCCTTCGGCACCCATCCGCCGTCGGTGCAGGCAACGCTGAAGTTGTGTCCGTGGATGTGGATCGGATGGTTGGTCATGGTCAGGTTGCCGATGCGCACGCGCACGCGGTCGCCTCTGCGCACCACCAGGTGGTCGATTCCGGGGAACACCCGGCTGTTGAAGGTCCACAGGTTGAAGTCCGTCATCTCCGCCACCCTCGGCGTCGCGGCGCCGGGCTCGATGTCGTATGAGGCGGTGAGGAAGGCGAAGTCGCGATCGACGCGGTTGAAGTTTGGATCGCGCGGGTGCACCACCAGCGAGCCCATCATTCCCATCGCCATCTGCACCATCTCGTCGGCGTGCGGGTGGTACATGAACGTCCCCGAGTGCTTCATCTGGAACTCATAGACCCAGGTCTTGCCGACGCCGATGTGGGGCTGCGTCAACCCGCCGACGCCATCCATGCCATTGGGCAGCAGGATGCCGTGCCAATGGATCGTCGTATGCTCGGGAAGCTTGTTGGTGACGAAAATGCGCACCCGGTCGCCTTCCACGCACTCGATCGTCGGTCCCGGCGATTGGCCGTTGTAGCCCCAGAAGTTCGCCGTCATCCCCGGCGCCAACTGCCGCCGCACCGGCTCCGCGATCAGGTGGAACTCCTTCCAACCGTTGTTCATGCGCCAGGGCAGCGACCAGCCGTTCAGCGTGACCACTGGGTTGTACTGCGGCCCGGTCTTCGGAAACAGCGGCGGCGCCATCTCCGCGTTCTCACGGATGGGGGCTTCGGGTAGGGATGCCGCACCCACGCGCGACACCATCGCCGCGCCGAAGAATCCGGCCGCGCTGCCCGCAAGAAACTTGCGTCGGGAATTCATCTTAATGACCTCCAGCGGAAGCCGCGCCCGCGGGCGCAGCGCTTCGCATGGGTTGCATGCCGCCGGGCGAGCGCCCGGTCAGCGCCATCTGCAGGTCGGATTCCGCGATCCAGAAATCCCGCAGCGATTCGATGTAGCCGTTTACCGCCGTCACTTGCTCGCGCGAATCAGCGAGCAACTCGAACACACTCATCAGCATGCCGTTGTAGCGCAGCAGCACTTCTTCCGAGATGCGCTTGCGCAGCGGCACGATTTCGTCGCGGTAATGGCGGGAAAGATCGAAAGCCGTCCGGTAGGCGCTAAAGGCTTCACGCACCTCAGAGCGCGCCTGGACGCCGTTCTCGACCGTGCGGTTCAGCGCCTGCCTGTACAGACGCTCCGCCTTCGCCATGCGCGCGCCGCCGAAGTCGAAGATCGGCAGGCCGATCTCTACCTCCCAGCCGCGCTGCCGTTCCAGCCCGGTTTCGCTGTTGCTGAGGATGCCGAACTCGAGCAAGGAGACAAAGCGCGTGATCTTCGTCAGGCCGAGGGAGCGCGCAAGCGATTCCGCGTCGCGCCGCGAACCCTGCACGTCAAGCCGCTGCGCGAGCGCCTGCGCTTCGAGGTCGGGGCCGCCTTGGCGCGGCTCCTTGGGTAAGTCCGGCAATCGGTCAGGAAGCTGGAAGCCCAGGTCCTCGCCCCAAACTCCGAGCAATCGAGCCAGGTGCTCGCGCGCGGCGACCTCGTTGTGCCGGGCGCGCGCGAGCTGGGCCGTCGTTTCGGCGTAAAAAGCCTGCTCGCGTGCGTAGGTAAGCATTGGAAAATTTCCCACGGCCGCCATGCGGCGCGCGAGCTCCGCGCTGGTTTCCGCCGCTTCCTTCACCTGCGTCATGTATTTGGCGGTTTCCTGCGCCGCGACGGCCTGGAACCACGCCTTGCGCGTATCCAGGGCAACCCTCAGAGCCTCGCCGGCAGCGCGGTTCTGCGTGGCCTGCAAGCGCGAATCCGCCGCGCGCGTGGACAGGGGGATCGTGAGCAGGCCGAGCACGTCGAAAAAGACGCCGCGCTCGATCTCTATCTCGTCGTGCCGCCGCAGCCGAGCGAAGGAGAATGTCGGTCCGCGCCATCGGCTCGCCTGAACGAGATCCGCCTCAGCGATGCCGACTTCGGCATAGCTCGCCTGCAGGCCGGGATTGTTGAGAAGCGCGATCTGCACCGCCTCGGTCGGGCCGAGGGGCTGGGCGAGCAACTCCTTGACTCGAGCGCGCACGGTATCGCTCTCCGCCGAGCTGCGGGCCCACTTGGTTTCCGCGCCGGTACGTTCCTTTACGGCCTGCTCGACTTTTGAAAAGCCCGCGTCGTCGCTCAAGCTGGCGCAACCCGTGATCCCAAGCAGGGCCATCGCCGCGATGATTAGCTTCACTTGTGTCCCCCGTGGCCGCCCGAAGCCTCCGGTTTGCCCGGCTGCGGTTTGGACGTTTGCTGACCTGGACCCTGGCCGGGACGATGGCCGGCGTGGCCGCCGGCCGCACCTACCTCTTCATTCGCTTTGCGCCAATCCTGCTGCTCTTGCTCTGCGAACGGCCGATAACCCTCGAAGGCGGTGCGGAACTCGACCGCCGGTACCTTGGCCCGCGCATCCGTTACCTCTGGACGGCTCTGGTTCTCGCTGGCGGCACAAGCGGCCAGCAGCAGCGCCGGCACGACAAGAAAAATCTTTTGCATAGCTCTCTCGACATCGACATGGGGCGCAATACCGCGCGCGAACAGCGGCGCCGCAACGGGCGCACGCCGGCTCAGTCAGACGTCAGAGGGCTAGAGGGGGTCGGTCGAGGCCTTCCAGCGGAACGCTGGGAGGCGGGTACTGCGCGAATACGTAAGGTGCTGTAGACGGGGATGAGGGGATTGCAATTGGTGCCGGTCCGGCGATGGACGCGGACGCGCAGCAGGCCGTGCATGGTCCGCAATGTGCGGACTTGCTGTCATCGGCTGCCTCGGCGCTCGGCGTTTCATCGTGCGCCTCGCCGCTGTGGCTCGAGTGGTCGTGCGCCTCTGCGCTCGCACCTTGCATACCTTCATGGTGCCCTATCGCCATGCACATTCCGGCGATCACGCCCGCCATGCCCTGGACCGGGACGACGATCGCGATTACCACAGCGAACAGGCGAAGAAGCTTCAAAGCCACGGTGGCATTCTAACCCGACCGGTTCGAGCGTCTAGCGCTACGGCGGGCCTCCGCGCAGATTTTCTGTGTCGCTTTGTAACTACGATGGTCATCAGGACAGTCAATGGATGGCGGCGGGCCCATGCTGTCCGACCAGCACCATGCCGGATAGCAGCACCGCTAAGGCGATCAGCACCGCCCCGAACACCTTCGCCCAGCGCGGCAGCGGACCGCCGCGCCGGATCTCGCCGGCGGGTTTGTAGATTGCCAAGCAAAGCGCCGCCATCAGTATGACCAGACCGCCCGCGGCGTGGACCGTGAGCGATGTTCTCAGCGCTGCCGTATCCGCTATGGAGAAACCCACTTGACCGGCGGCGGTGGCCAGGTCGCTTATCGGCTGAAGTTTGAGTAGCAGCACCCCGGTCGCAAGGGCGGTGAGCACGAGCTTGAAAAGAACCCAGTAGTGACGGGCTACGCCCCACGCGGTGCCGAGCGCCTGAATCAACCCGGTGAGAACGGCGGCGATGCTGAGCGGCATGATCACCAGCCAGGCCGTCAGCCCCATGGCGAGCGATGCCGCTCGCACCACCTGCTCGTCCTTGCTGAGCAGCGTGGCAAGTGAGTGGGCGAAGAACACGGCCAGCGCTCCGACCCAACCTACCGAAGAGGTGACATGCGCCGTAAGGGCGAGCTTGCGTACGTGAGGCGTAAGGACCATGCGATCACGCCGACTTGGACAAGTCCTCGAGGATCGGGCAGTCCGGCCGGTGATCGCCGTGACAATGCTTGGTCAGGTGCTCGAGCGTATCCACCATCGCTTTGAGCTCCGTGATCTTGCGGTTCAGCACATCGACGTGCTTGCCGGCGATCTTCTTGACCGACGCGCTGGAGCGCGACTTGTTCTGCCAAAGGCCGAGCAGCTCCTGTATGTCCGCCATCGAGAAACCCAATGCCCGCGCTCGCCGGACGAAACGCAGGGTGTGAACTTCGCTTTCCCGGTAAACCCGGTAGTTCGCGAAGGTGCGCGCCACCTTCGGCAGGAGCCCGATCGCCTCGTAGTGACGGATCATCTTCACCGATACGCCGCTCGCCTTGGAGGCGCGGCCGATGTCCATCAGACCGCGATTTAAGGCGTCCGAGTGCTCAAGCATTTCGCTCTTTCCCATCCGATCCCTCCGGGTTCCAGCGCTTAAGCATAAGGGTATTCGCCACCACGCTTACGCTGGACAACGCCATTGCCGCGCCGGCGATCACGGGGCTCAGGATGCCAAAGGCGGCGAGCGGAATCCCGACGACGTTGTAAGCGAACGCCCAGAAAAGGTTCTGGCGGATTTTCGCGTAGGTGCGGCGCGAGATTTCGATTGCCGCCGGGACCAGGCGCGGGTCCGGTCGCATGAGGGTCACCCCGGCCGCGTGCATGGCTACGTCCGTCCCGCTGCCCATGGCGATACCGAGATCCGCAGCGGCCAGCGCCGGCGCATCATTTACGCCGTCGCCTACCATGGCCACACGGCGGCCGCGCCCGCGCAGCTCTACGATCACGTTGGCCTTGTCCTCGGGCAGCACTTGCGAGCGCACATCTTCGATTCCGAGGCTGCGCGCCATTGCGGCGGCAGCAGCCGCGTTATCGCCTGTCACCATCACCGTGCGCACGCCTCGGGCATGTAGCTGCCGCACGGCCTCCGCTGCTTCGGGCCGCGCGTTAACGCCAAATCCCATCGCTGCCAGCAGCACAGGCTTATCGGTCACATCAGCGAGCCAGGAAACCGTAAGGCCCTTAGCCTGCAGCGCGGAAGCCTTCGCTGCGAGAGGCGTGAGGTCCACGCCAAGCTCGCCCATCCAGCGACCCGAACCCAGCGCGAGGCGTCTGCCGTTTACGGTTGCATCCACTCCGCGCCCCGCGACCGCTTTTGCCTTTGTCGCCCGCCCGTGCTGCATCCCTTTGGCGGCATCGACGAGCGCTTTGGCGAGGGGATGCTCGCTGCCCGCCTGCACGGCGGCCGCCAGCGCAAGCACGGAATCCCGATCAGCGGCGTGAGCTTCGAACGCCACCATTGCCGGCCTGCCGACGGTCAGGGTCCCGGTTTTGTCGAATGCGACCACTTCGACCGCGTGCGCGCTCTCCAACGCTTCCGCGTCTTTGATGAGAATTCCGTTTTTCGCTGCCACTCCAGTTCCCGCCATGATTGCCGTAGGCGTTGCCAAGCCGAGCGCACACGGACAGGCAATGACGAGCACGGCAACCGAATTGAGGATCGCCTGCTCCCAATTGCCGGTGGTCAGCCCCCAGCCGAGGAGGGTAAGCAAAGCGATGCCAAGCACCACTGGGACGAACACTGCGCTCACCCGATCCACTAGGCGCTGGATCGGCGCTTTCTTGGCCTGCGCGCTCTCGACGAGCTCGATTATCTTTGCAAGGGTCGATTGAGCGCCCACAGCGGTGACACATACGGTCAGAAGCCCCTCGGCATTCACCGCGCCGCCGGTTACCGCATCGCCGGACGCTTTCGCCACGGGCAGGGATTCGCCCGTAAGCATGGATTCGTCCGCATGGCTGCTCCCTTCGATGACCGCCCCGTCAGCGGGGAACCGTTCGCCCGGGCGAACGACGACATGGTCTCCAACGCTAAGCTGAGCAACGGGTACCTGCACCTCCTTACCCGATCGCAGCACCCGAGCAGTTTCCGGCCGCAAAGCTTGGAGCGCGCGGATCGCCTCAGTCGTCTGCCTTCTGGCACGGCCTTCCAGCCATTTGCCGAGCAGGACGAGCGTGATGACTGCCGCGGAAGCCTCGAAGTAGAGGTGCGGCTCATGATCCCAGTGGCGGGCCAGCATATACACGGATAGCCCGTACGCCGCGCTCGTCCCCAGCGCGACGAGCAAGTCCATGTTGCCGGTGCGCGCAAGGATGGCCTTCCAGCCCGCTTTGTAGAATCGGGCGCCGAGCCAGAACTGGACTGGCGTCGCCAGCGCGAACTGCAGCCAGCCCGGCAACATCCAGTCGGCATTGGCGATGCCGGCAATCATCGGCAGCAGCAAGGGTGCGGTGAGCGCCGCCGCGACGGCGAGAGGCCACCAGGAGCGATCGACGGTCGCTTTCTGCACCGGCGAGAGTTGCGTTTCATAACCGGCGCCACGAACAGCGTCCACTAGCGTTTCCGGAGCAGCGCCTTCGGCGAGGAGAACGGTAGCCGTCTCGGTCGCGAGATTAACTTCCGCAGTGGCGACGCCCGGTACGCGCTTGAGGGCTTTTTCAACCCGCGCCACGCAGGAGGCGCAGGTCATCCCCTCGATGGGTAGTTTGATGAGGCTGGCAGTCTTCATGCGGAGAGTGTGAACCCTCCCCTTATGGGAGGGTCAACTCTTGACCCTCCCACCGTAGCAAGGATCAGGCTGGCGCCTTTCTACCTAACTCAGGAGACATCGTATGCATCAGTTCAACGTAAACGACATGACCTGCGGGCATTGCGCCAGCACGATTACCAAGGCAGTCAAGGAGGCCGACGGCAAGGCCACGGTCGAGGTGCGCTTGGCGGATAAACGTGTCGCCGTGGCGAGTCAGCTCTCGCAGGACGAGATCGCCGAAGCCATTAGAGACGCCGGTTACACGCCGCGGCCGGCATGACGGCCATCGTTGCCGAATGGGTGCTAAGGCCCGAGACGCTGGCCTGGACGAGCGTGGCGCTCCTCGTCGTGTCGGCCTTGCGGCCGGTCGCCGAGTACCTGGACGGCGAGGTCCCACTGGAAGGTGAAATCGACATTTAGGGTACGGCGTTTTCATCGGGACGCCAAAGGGTCGGGCCTGCTGCGTCGTATGTTCGACGACGCCGGCCTCAAGAACATCCGGTTGCAAAGCCGGGCGAGGGCTAGGGTCTCTCTTCCAGCAATGACGCGGCACAGCACTTGCTGCGGTACTGCGCAATATGCCGTCCGCCATGCCAGCGAAGGACCGGCGCCATGATTTGCGTCCCGGATTGAAGGTCAAGCACCGCCACCGCGTTGGCAGCGCTGTCGGCGAGCGCGTATCCGAGCTTGTGTACGTGAGGGGCCGCCCCGTCGCGCTGCTCGATTGGATTGACCTCGGCGGCATCCGCACGCCCCTCTATATGTGCGAGCTTGATCCACAGAAGCTGCACGCCGTCACGGCGGGCAGCCTGTTCCAATACGACGGAGTCACCGCCGATCCGCGCTTCGCGGACGCCATCGGCGCAGATTAGACCGGCATTGCCGGATCGTCCTGAAGGTCGCGACCTATAACGTCAACGGCGTCAACGGCCGGCTGCCGCGGCTGCTCGAATGGCTCGACGAGACAAGACCCGACATCGTCTGCCTGCAGGAGATCAAGACCACCGACGAGAAATGTCCCGCGCCCGCGCTCGAGAACGCGGGCTATGGTTCGATTTGGCACGGCCAGCGCTCGCATCACGGCGTTGCGATCCTCGCGAAGGGCGAGCAGCCGGCGGAGATCCGCCGCGGCTTGCCGGGCGACGAGCTGGACAGACAGGCGCGTTACCTGGAGGCCGAGGTCAGGGATCTCGTCGTTGCATCGGTGTATTTACCGAACGGCAACCCGCAACCCGGACCGAAATTCGACTTCAAGCTGGCCTGGTTCGAGCGCTTCAACGCGCACGCGCGTGCCCTGATGGCCTGCGGAAAGCCGGTGGTGCTGGCGGGCGATCTCAACGTGGTCCCGACCAAGGCCGACATCTACAACGAATGGTTCTGGCGGCTCGACGCGGTGGTGCAGCCGGAAACCCGCGCGGCCTTCGGCCGGCTCCTCGAGCAGGGATGGATCGATGCAACGCGGCATCTGCATCCTGACAAGCGCATTTATACGTTCTGGGTGAACGACGCCGCCTTCCGCCGCAACGCGGGCTTCCGCATGGATTTCCTGATGCTCACGCCGAATCTCCTGCCGCGGTTGAAGGCCACCGGCGTCGATAGCGCGCATCGCGGCAGGGACAAGCCGAGCGACCATGCGCCGCTCTGGGTCGAGCTATGAGGACGCATCAGGGGTATTACGTCACGTCCCCGACTCGCGACGTGCCGTAGTTGAGTTCGCGACTATCAATGTCCACAGCGATGCACTAGCGTAAGGCGCTGGATCCGGGACCCTGACCCTGACAACCAGACCCATCCTTAACGTGGTCACCGGCGGGAACCACGGCGGCGCGGCGCGCAGAGCGTTGCGCGTGGTGATTGCGGATGACGAACGTGATCTGGCGAACATTCTCGCACTGGTGTTGCGCGAGGACGGAAACGAGGTCCACGTCGCGCTGCGCGGCGACGACGCGCTGGATATCTGCCGCCTATTCAGGCCGGACGTGGTGATCACCGACGTCAATATGCCCGGGGCGAGCGGTTATGCGCTTGCGCGCGAGCTGCGCCAGCGGCACGGCAACCTTGCCCCGCTGCTCATCGCCATCTCGGGTATCTGGACGAGCACGACCGACCGCAGTGTGGGTCGCTCGGTCGGCTTTGATTACTACCTGGCAAAGCCGTGCGACGTTAGAGAGATCATTCGTCTGATCGAACCGCTCAGAATCGGCTACTCCGACTCCGCACCCTCCGCCGCCTAGAGCCCGGGGTCGATCTCGCCGGTCTCGTTGTAGGTTCTCAGGCATTCCAGGACTTGCTCCTCTGTCCACGTGGTACCCCACGAGGCTACGCAGGCGAGCAAGCTCAGACCGGCTAGCCTTTGGCACGCCAAGTGGAATATCCCCTGCCGAAATTCGTACTGCTTTATGCCGGCATGTACGCGGCCTACGGCGTCGCTTCGCCGTTCCTCCCGGCGTTCGTCAACTCGCGCGGCGTTGCGCCGGAGCAGGTGGGCCTGGTGCTCGCCGCGGGGACGGCGATTCGTCTACTTGCGGCACCGCTCGCCGGGCGCATCGCCGACCGCCTGCAGGCGCTGCGCGCCGTGCTGGTGGTCTGCATCGCAAGCGCTGCTGCGGCGACGCTCGCCTACGTGCCGGCGCACGGCTTCCTGCCCTTCCTCCTGCTTACGCTGTTGCATGCGGCATTCCTCGCGCCGATGACGGTCCTCGCCGACGCGCTGGCGCTCGGATCGTCGAAGGCGGCGAAGTTCGAGTACGGCTGGGTCCGCGGCGCCGGCTCGGCGGCATTCATCGCCGGCATCGGGCTGTCCGGACAGCTGGTTGGCGGCTTCGGGTTGGAGGCGATCGTCTGGTCGCAGGCGCTTCTGCTGGCGGCCGCGGCGATCGCCGCGACGCGGATTCCGGAGCTGGCCCACGAGCGGCAAAGCCCTGCGGCGGGCAGTGTGCTCGTGCTGCTGCGCTTGCCGCGTTTCCGTTACCTGGTGCTGGTCGCCGCGCTGATCCTCGGAAGCCACGCCATGCACGACGCGTTCGCGGTGATCCGCTGGACCGCCGCGGGCGTGAGCCCATCCACGGCCAGCCTGCTATGGGCGTTGGCGGTGCTCGCGGAGGTGGCGGTGTTTTTTGCCCTCGGTCCGGCGTTGATCAGGCGCCTCACGCCTGCAGGCGCGATCGCGCTCGCCGCGCTTGCCGGCGTGCTGCGCTGGGCCGTAATGGCGCAGACCTCGGAGGTGCTCGCGCTGGCGCTGGTCCAGCCGCTGCACGGCATGACCTTCGCGCTCCTCCACCTCGCGTGCATGCGCTTGATCGCCGACGTGGTGCCGGCCGGCCTGGAAGCGACTGCTCAGGCCGTCTACGGCACCCTCGGGATCGGTGTCGCCACCGCGCTGCTGACTTTTCTGTCCGGATTTCTCTATGCCCGCGCCGGCGCGCACGGTTTCTGGATCATGTGCGCGTTATGTGCCGCGGCCCTGCCCCTGGCTTTGAAGCTACGGCAATAGTCCTATCGAGCTAGTGCTCGCGCCAGCGGGCGTGCGACGACACCGGGCATCCTGTCTAGGTAGGGGGGCTAACCATCCGGGAGTGCATTTGATGAGCGCTTGGTTTCCGCCCCTCCGGGCAAGAGTAATGATGGTGTTGTGGGCGACGGTGGCCATCGTCGGCCTCGCGCCGGTGCTGTACCTCGCCGGGCTGGTCGCCTGGCAGGCCGTTACCCTGTTCCAGCAAAGGTCCTGGGTTCCGCTTCCGGCGAGCTTGCTGCTCACCGAGCATTCGTTCGCCTTCCTTCCGGCGCTCGGATGGGCGTGGCTGATGAGCCCGGATTCCCTCCTCCCTGCGCACACCGCGCTGATATGGGTTCTGAGCCGCGTGCACGCCGGAGCGATTTTCGGCGTCGTCGGCCTGGGCCTGATCGCGCTCGGCGTGATCGGCGTGCTGCGACACTACGCGGCGATTCGTGCCCAGCGGCAGCGAGCCGAGGACAGCCGCCGTCGGGTGCGCGACTATCGAAACGAGAACGGCCACGCGGCGCCCTTGGACGGCCGGCGAGAGCCGTTCATTTCCGAGTCGAGAAATCCGCGCGCAGCGGCGGGCGGAGCGCGCTGATGGAAAGAGATGTCAGGTTTCTTGGCCCAGCGTGATTTCCGTCACGCCGGTGGGGCAAAAACCTGTGTTTACCAGTTGTCGAACGGGTGCGCGTGATGGAACCTTGCTGCACGCCATGACCAACACCGACGTCCAGAGGGTCCGCAATCATCTCGCCACCCTCGAAGGCATGCTGGAGAAGCGCTTCGGCGAATCCGCCGACGAGGAAGCGCTGCTCGAATTTCGACGGGTGTGCTGGGCCGCGCTCCTCCTGGTCCACGACGCCGACTTCCAGGAGCAGATCGACCTCCTGGTGCAGCACGCCAAAGAGCTGTTCCGTGGCGGCGATGCCGGCAACGAGGCGAAGACCAAGCTAAGTGCGGCGCTCGCCGCGTGCAGCGCGCGCCTCCACATGGTCGAACGCGGCTACGGCAAGCGCTGGCGCGACCTCAGGGCTGCCTAGGCTCTAGCTCCAAAGCTGTTGGCTCGCCAGCTTCGCCCCTTCGGCGAGCGTCTGCAGTTTCGCCCACATGATCGACGGATGCACCCGCCGATGGAACGGACCCTGCGCGAAGCCGCAGTCGGTGCCGGCAAGCACGTTCTCGCGTCCCACCAGGCGCGCAATGCGCACGATGCGCTCGGCGACGAGCTCGGGATGCTCGACCACGTTGGTGGCGTGGCTGATGACGCCGGGCACGAGCACGCTGCCTTTGGGCAGCTTCACTTTTTCCCACACGCGCCACTCGTGCTCGTGGCGCGGGTTCGCACCCTCGATGAGGTAGGCGCCGGCGCGCACGCGCAGCACGAGGTCGGCGATGTCCTTCAGCGGCACGTCCGTGGTATGCGGTCCGGGCCAGCTTCCCCAGCAGACGTGGTAGCGGATGCGGTCAGTCGGGATGCCGTCGGTGGCGTGGTTGATCGCGTCCACCTGCAGCTCGAGCCACCGCCGGTAATCCGCAAAGCTCGCCGGCGGCACCATGCGGTCATAGGTGACTGCCGCGCGAGCATCGTCGAGCTGCAGTAGCACCCCGGCGTCTACGATCGCGCGGTATTCCACGCGCATGGCATCGGCGATGGCTTCCAGCATCGCCTCGTCGTCCTTGTAGTGCTCGTTCCGCTTGTCGGGAATGACGCTCGCCGGCGCGGCGACCGGCAGGAACCCTTCGGCCACGCCGGCGGCCTTCAACCCTGCTTTGAAGTTTTCAATGTCGCGCTGCACTTCCGCCTGGCCGGTGTAGCGGATGGGGGCGACGCATACCGCCTCGCCCACCGACCCGCCGGCGCTCGCCGGCGGGCCGCTCGCCGCGTCGAGCTCGGCGTAGAACTCGGCGAACCGGCTGCGGTCGGCGCCGCGCGCGAACCGGCTTTCGCCGCTGGCCGCCGGCCGGCGCTCGAAACCGCTCAGGCGCTCGAGCGCATATTGCGACCAGCTGATGCCCTTGCCGAATTCGCCGTCGCTCGGCACGTCGATGCCGACGGCAGCCTGCGCGCGCACCACTTCGCCGACCGAGCTTGCCAGGCACGCACCGTAAGCGCGCTCGTCGTAAGGCTGGCCGGACTGCCGCGCGCGGATAAAGGGCAAAAGCGGCGCCGGCCGAATGAGGCTGCCGACGTGCGTGGTGAGGATGCGCTCGATGCTGCGCCGCATCCCGCGGATTCTAGTCGTCCGCGCTCTTCATCGGCGTCACCGTGCGTGCCGTTTCGCTCAGCTCCCGCGGCGGCACCGCTGGGCGCTCCTCGCGCGGATATCCGGGGAGCTGCGACAGCGCCGCGGACCAGCTGGAGCGCCGCGGACGTTCTTCGTTGTTGAGGGGTTCTGGGTCCATGGCCAGTCGTATTGCAAGAACCCTGCCTATCGGCGCGCCTGCTGGATCGCCTGCCACACACGTGCCGAGGTCGCCGGCATCTCGAATTGCTTGACACCGGCTTGCAACAGCGCATCGACGACGGCGTTCATCAGCGCCGGCATTGAGCCGGTGACGCCGGCCTCTCCCACGCCTTTGGCGCCGAGTGGATTGAGCTTGGTCGGCACCGGATGCTCGAGCAGCTGCAGGCCGTTCACCAGCCCTGCCCTCGGCATCGCGTAGTCCATGAAGCTCCCGGTGAGCAGCTGGCCGCTCGCCGCGTCGTACACCGCGAGCTCGCTGAACACCTGTCCCGCGCCCTGCGCCAGGCCGCCCTGCACCTGGCCCTCGACGATCTGGTGATTGATGATGTTGCCGGCATCGTCGCACGCGACGTAGGACACGATTTGCGTATCGCCGGTCTCGGGCTCGATCTCGACCTCGGCGATGTGGCAGCCGTTGGGGAAGGTGGCGCCGAACTTGTTCTGGTAGGCGACGTCCAGCGATTTTTCGGCAGAGAATTTTTTAGCAAGGTCGGTAAGCGCAATCGCGCGGTCGGTGCCCTTGATGCGATAGCGCCCCTTGACGAACTCGATATCGCTCGGCGCGGCTTCCAGCTGCTCGGCCGCCAGCGCGAGGCCGCGCTTCACCATCTCCTGCCCGGCCAGCATCACCACGCTGCCCACGGCGAGCAGCGAGCGCGACCCGCCGGTCGCGTTCCCGGCGATAAAGAATTCCGGGCCAGCGGTGCGCAGGCGGAACGACGCCAGCGGCAGGCCGAGCACGCCGGACAGCAATTGCGCGAAGGTGGTCTCGTGTCCTTGCCCGTGGTTGTGCGTGGGGGCATACACCGTGATGCTGCAGTCGCCATTGGATCCCCAATCCCAGCGCAGCTCGACCTGATCCTGCGGCGCGAAGCCCGCGCCGGTCGCCTCGATGTATGTTGCCATCCCGCGCCCACGCAGCTTTCCGCGTTTTCTGGATTCGTTTTTCCGTTGTTCGAACAATTGCCACGAAGAACCCTGCAGCGCCTTGTCCATGACGCCGGCAAAGTCGCCGCAGTCGTACTCGAAGCCGGCGGCGATCTTGTACGGGAACTTGTCGTTGGGGATGAAATTGCGGCGGCGAAACTCGGCCGGGTCCATGCCGAGCTCGCGCGCGGCGTGGTCCATCAAGCGCTCGAGCGCATAGGACATGATCGGGCGCCCGGCGCCGCGGTACGCCGCCATCGGCGCGGTGTTGGTGAGGGCAAGCCGGATGCGCGCGTAGGTGGCGGGAACGTCGTACACCCCGGAGAGGCAGTTGACGATGCCAACGGTGTTGATGAATGGCCCGGTCGGCGCGAGGTACGCGCCGAGGTTGGACACCATGTCGAAGCGCATGCCGAGGATGCGGCCATTGCCATCGAGCGCGAGCTCGCCGTGCGAGCGCACATCGCGCGCTTGCTCGTCGGCCAGGAACACCTCGGAGCGCGTGCCGGTCCACTTGACCGGCCGGCCGAGCTTTTTCGCCGCGAACAGCATCGCGCAATACTCGGGATAGAGATTGAAGCGCACCCCGAAGCCGCCGCCGACCTCCTCGGCAATGACGCGAATCTGCTCCGGCGGCACGCCGAGCACCGCCGAGAGCTGGTTGCGCATGATCGCCACGCCCTGGGTGCAGGTGTAGAGATGGTATTGATCGGACACATAGGCGGCGAGGCAGGCGCGCGGCTCCATCGGGTTGCCCACCACCCGCGAGATGTGCACGTCCATCTTCACCACTCGCGCCGCGCGCTCGAACGCGGCGCGCGCGCCGGCCTCGTCGCCGGATTCGTAATCGAGCACCGTGTTGCCGGGCACCGCGTCGTGCACCAGCGGCGCGCCGGCGGCGAGCGCTTCGGCAGCGTCGACCACGGCCGGCAGCTCACGGTATTCGACGACGATCAGCTCGGCCGCGTCCTGCGCGGCGCTGGCGGACTCGGCGACGATGAGCGCGACCGCGTCGCCGGCGAAACGCACGCGCCCGTGCGCGAGCGCGGGCCGGCCGGGATTGATGAGCTCCGTGCCGCCGCGGCCTTTAACCGGCAGCGCGGCAGGGAGCGATTTCAGCACGCCGGCGATGTCCGCGCCGGTGAAAATCGCGATAACGCCTTTTGCTTTTAGAGCCTCTTCTTGATCAATGGAAACGATCTCGGCATGGGCGCGATCCGAGCGCAGGAAATGGCCGTACGCCTGGCCGGGGAGGTTCCAGTCGGAGACATAGCGTCCCCGACCGGTGAGCATGCGGTCATCTTCGAGCCTGCCTTTGAGCATGCCCGAATTGTATTAGAGAAAAAAATGCGCAAACGGTCGTTCCCGCGAAAGCGGGAACCCATGCGTTTCAAAAAGAGATTGGGCCCCCGCCGTCGCGGGGGCGACTGCTGGGAATTTTTACCCCTTGGACATCGCAATCAGGATGCTGCAGGGCGCGTAGTCGAGCAGCGATGCGCCGACCGATCCCTTCCACCAGCGCGCGGCGAACGACGTGTTCTGGTTGTGGCCGAGCACGATCAGGTCGGCGCCGATGCCCTTGGCGAGGCGGCAGATTTCCTCGACCGGCTCGCCGACCGCGAGCTGGCCGGTGGCGGCGAAGCCGCGGTCGCGCAACGTGCGAATGCCCTCGTCGAGCACGCTCTGCGTGCGCTTCTTTTCCTCCTCGAGCAGCTCCTCGGGCACGAAGCCTTCGGTGAGGAACAGGCTCGGCGGCATGCTCGCCACCGCCAGCAGGTGGGTCTCGGCCTTCAGAAAGCTCGCGAGGTCCGCGCATTCCAGCAGCGCGCGCTTGCCTTCCTGCGATCCGTTGTAAGCGAGAAGTAGCTTGCGGTACTTCATACGCCCTCCTTTCCTACTTTAGGAGCAATCCCACGCGCTCGATGGTGGCCCGCTCGGCCTTCAGCGTTTCCGCTGCCCACTTGGCATAGTCGTCGGTCGACTTATACCAGTAGGCCTGGTCGAGCTGCTGCAGGGTCTTCAGGTGGTCCGGATCGTCCATCGCCGTCTTGAAGGCGTCGTGCAGCACCTTCACCACTTGCGGCGGCATGCCCTTGGGCCCCACCAGGCCGTAGGGCGAATTCGACACCGTATCGATGCCGAGCTCTTTGACGGTGGGCGCGTTCCAGCGCGTGCGCTTGTCGCCGAGCGTCGCGAGCAGGCGCTGCGCGCCCGAGTCCACCTGCTTCGCCCAGCCGGTGGAGTCGACCTGAATCATCACGTGCCCGCCCATCAGCGCGATGGCGCCGTCGGCGTAACCCTTGAACGGAATGTGCAGGAACTGGACGTTCGCCTTGGCGGCGATCTCTTCCATCGCCAGGTGCAGCGAGGTTCCGGGACCGGGCGTGGCGTACGAGAGCTTGCCCGGGTTCGCTTTCGCGTAGGTGAGGAGATCCTGGAAGGTTTTGAACGGCGAATCGGCCTTCACCACGATGCCGAAGGTGTAGCCCGCGACACCGAGGATGTAGCTGAAGTCGGCGAGCGGATCCCAGTCCACCTTCTGCAAGTGCGGCAGGCGATACGCGGTAATGGCGAGCTGCGAGATGGTGTAGCCGTCGGGCCTCGCGGTCTTCGCCATGGTGGCCGGCCCGTTCATGCCGCTGCCGCCCGGGCGGTTCTCGATCACCACCGGTTGGCCCAGGTGCCTGGAAGCGATCTCGCCCAGCTTGCGCAAGTGCAGGTCGGTGCCCCCGCCGGCCGGCCAGGGGCAGATCAGCGTAATGGCCTTGGCGGGAAAGGTCTGCGCGTGCGCTGCGAGCGCGCACAGCAGCCCGGCCGCCAGCCCGAGTATTCTCCTCATTGCATCCTCCTCCTTCTCCTCGCGCGATTATAGCCGCGCCCCCCGCCGCTAGAATAAGGGCTTGCTAGATTCCAACCGCAGCGATCTCGTCGCCGGCGTGGCCGGCACCGGGACCATGGGCCGCGGCATCGCGCAGGTCCTGGCGCAATGCGGCGTGCGTACCCTGGTGTTCGACAGCCAGCCCGGTGCCGCGCAGAAGGCCAGGGATTCGATCGGCCAGAGCCTGGGCAAGCTGGTGGAGAAGGGCCGCATGGCCACAGCCGACGTCGAGAAGACCCTGCGCCGGCTCGAGATCGTGGAGTCCGTGGCGGGCCTGGCGCCTTCCCACCTCGTGGTGGAAGCGATCGTCGAGGACTTGTCCGCCAAGCGCCAGCTCTTTTCCGCGCTGGAAAAAGTGGTGAAGCCCGACTGTATCCTCGCGTCCAACACTTCTTCGCTTTCCGTCACCGCGATGGCCGCGGCCTGCCAGCGGCCGGGGCGCGTGGCGGGATACCACTTCTTCAACCCGGTCCCGGTGATGAAGATCGTGGAAGTGGTGGACGGGACGCTGACCGAGCCCTGGGCGGGCGATGCGCTCACCGCGCTGGCGCGGCGCTTCGGCCACACGCCGGTGCGCTGCAAGGACACGCCCGGCTTCATCGTCAATCATGCCGGCCGCGCCTACGTACCCGAGTCGCTGCGCGTGCTCTCCGAAGGCGTCACCGATTTCGCCACCATCGACCGCATCCTGGTCGACGCGGCTGGATTCCGCCTGGGGCCGTTCGGCCTCATGGACCTGGTCGGGCTCGACGTGGCGCATGCGGTGATGAAGTCGATGTACGAGCAGTACTACGAGGAACCCAAGTACCGCCCGTCCTTCCTCGCGGAGCCGCGCGTCGCCGCCCGGTTGCTCGGGCGCAAGACCGGTCAGGGCTGGTACCGGTACGGCAAAGATGGCATTGCCGAAAGCACTCCCGAACCTTCGGCGCCCCCCTGTCTGCCGCAACCGGTGTGGGCGGTTCCGGAGCTGAAGGAGCTGCTCATCAGCGTGGGCGCGAAGCCCGAGCTCAAGCCGACGCCGGAAACCATCTGCTTCGTCGCGCCGCTCGGCGCCGACGCCACTACCACCGCGCTCGAGCAGGGCCTCGATCCGCAACGCACGGTAGCGGTCGATCCGCTGTTTGGCTTCAAAAAGCGCCGCACCCTGATGAAGAATCCAGTGACCAGAAAGGAAGTTCTTGAGGCGGCGCACGGCCTGCTCGCCTCTGACGGCGTACCGGTATCGGTGATCAACGACTCGCCCGGCTTCGTCGCGCAGCGCGTGGTGGCGCACATCGTCAACGTCGGCTGCGACATCGTGCAGATGCGCATCGCGACGCCCGAAGACCTCGACCGCGCCGTCACGCTCGGCCTCGGCTATCCGCGCGGCCCGCTGGCCATGGGCGACGCCCTCGGCCCCAAGCGCATTCTTGCGGTGCTCGAAGCAATGCATGCTTCCTATCAGGAGCCGCGCTACCGCCCCAGCCCCTGGCTGCGGTGCCGCGCGGCGCTCGGCGTATCCCTGCTTACCCCGGAGTAACTCGAAATGCTAGACGCCTATATCTACGACGGACTGCGCACCCCGATCGGCCGCCATGCCGGCAAGCTCGCGCCCGTGCGGCCCGACGACCTCGCCGCCGAGGTGCTGAAGGAAGTCGTGACGCGCAACAAGGTCTCGCCCACGGAAATCAGCGATGTAGTGATGGGATGCGTGACGCAGGCCGGCGAAGACAGCCGCAACGTCGCGCGCTTCGCCGCGCTGCTCGCCGGGCTGCCGCCGACCACGCCGGGCGTCACCGTCAACCGGCTATGCGCGAGCGGCCTGCAGGCGGTGGTCGACGCCGCGCGCGCCATCACCTGCGGCGAAGGCGAGCTCTACGTCGCCGGCGGCGTCGAGAGCATGAGCCGCGCGCCGTACGTGATGGGCAAGTCCGACTCGCCCTTCAGCCGCGAAGTGAAGATGTTCGACACCACCATCGGCTCGCGCTTCCCCAATCCGAAAGTGGTCAAGCAATTCGGCAACCACACCATGCCGGAGACCGGCGACAACGTGGCGAAGGACTTCGGCATCACGCGCGAGCAGGCCGACGAGTTCGCCCTCGCCTCGCAGCAGAAATACGCGAAGGCCGAAGCCGAGGGGTTCTACAAAGGCGAAATCCACGCGGTCACGCTGCCCTCGAAGAAGGAAACAATCACCGTAAGCGCAGATGAGCACCCGCGCCGTGACTCGAGCATGGAATCGCTGAAGAAGTTGAAGCCGCTGTTCGAAGGCGGCGTGGTGACCGCCGGCAATGCCTCGGGCGTGAACGACGGCGCCGCGGCGCTCATCATTGGATCGAAGGCGTGGGGAGAAAAGAAGGGCAAAAAACCCATGGCGAGGATCCTGTCCGCCGCCAGCGCCGGGGTCGATCCGCGCATCATGGGCGTGGGTCCGGCCTATGCGATTCCGAAGGCGCTGGAAAGAGCAAACCTGCAGTTGAAGGACATGGACGTGATCGAAATCAACGAGGCATTCGCGAGCCAGGTGCTCGGCTGCCTGAAGCTGATGAACATCGATCTCAAGGATCCGCGCGTCAACCCCAACGGCGGCGCCATCGCCATCGGCCATCCGCTCGGCTGCTCCGGCGCGCGCCTTGCGCTCACCGTCGCCCGCGAGCTGCAGCAATCCGGCGGACGTTATGCCGCGGTGTCGCTGTGCATCGGCGTCGGCCAGGGCCTGGCCGTCATCCTCGAGCGAGTGCAGTAAGCGATGGCACGTGTCTTCCCCGCGTAGGCGGGGCCCAGTTTTGCTGCGTGGCGCCGGAAATCAGCCCGCGAGTCGCAATCCCACGTCCAGTTTCGCCTTCGCGCACAGCCCTACGAGGTAGTCGAGCGACCTCAGCTCGACCTTGTTGCGCACGATGTCGGAGACGCGCGGCTGCGCGATCCCGAGCCGCTTCGCCGCCTGCGCCTGCGTGAGCTCCTCTTTCTCCATCCAGACGCGCAGCGCCTCCGCGAGCTGCGCGCGCAACAGCATTACCGACGCCTCGTGCGGCGGAAACCCGAGGTCCAAAAACACGTTGCCGCTCGACTTGCCCACCTTCTTCGCCATACCTACTCCTCGTCCAATGCCTTTGCGTCCCGATACCGCGCTCGCGCCAGCACGTAGATCGCCTTCCTGAACCGCGCCACGTACAGCACTCGGAACGCGCCTTCCCTGTCGCGCACCCGGATCTCGCAGGCTCCCGGCCCTACGGTGCGCATCGGCTTCCAGTCGTCCGCGGTCCCCCACCGTAGGCAGGATGCATCTTAGCCGAAGGGTGCGCGTAAAATCCCTCCATGAACGCTCCGGATAAGAAGGTCAAAGCGCAGTTCGTCTGGGACGACCCGCTGCTGCTCGAGCAGCAGCTCACCGAGGATGAGCGCCTGGTGCGGGAAGCCGCGCGCAACTACTGCCAGAAAAAGCTTGCTCCTCGGATCCTCGAGGCGTTTCGCCATGAAAGAACTGACGAGGCCATATTCCGCGAGATGAGCGAGCTCGGGCTGCTCGGGCCGACAATCCCGGCGGAATACGGCGGCCCGGGCTTAAATTACGTTTCCTACGGCCTGATCGCGCGTGAGGTGGAGCGGGTCGACTCCGGCTACCGCTCGATGATGAGCGTGCAGTCGTCCCTGGTCATGCTGCCGATTTACGAATTCGGCAATTCAGCGACCAAGGAAAAATATCTGCCGAAGCTCGCCACCGGCGAATCGATCGGCTGCTTCGGCCTCACCGAGCCGAATCACGGCTCGGACCCGGGCTCGATGCAGACGCGCGCGAAGAAGGTCGCGGGCGGCTATAGCCTCACCGGCAGCAAGACGTGGATTTCGAATTCACCCATCGCCGATGTCTTCGTCGTCTGGGCCAAGGAAGGCGACGACATCCGGGGATTTGTCTTAGAGAAGAATTTTAAAAACCTTTCGGCGCCAGCCATCCACGGCAAGGTCGGCCTGCGCGCCTCCATCACCGGCGAGGTGGTGATGGACAACGTGTTCTGCCCCGAGGAGAACGCGTTCCCGGAAGTGCGCGGCCTGAAGGGACCGTTTACCTGCCTCAACTCCGCGCGCTACGGCATTGCCTGGGGCGCGCTCGGCGCCGCCGAGGATTGCTGGCATCGCGCGAGGACGTATGTGCTGGATCGCAAGCAGTTCGGCCGCCCGCTGGCGGCGAACCAGCTGGTGCAGAAGAAGCTCGCCGACATGCAGACCGAAATCACGCTCGGCCTGCAGGGCTGCCTGCGGCTCGGGCGGATGAAGGACGAGGGCAGCGCTTCGCCGGAAATCACTTCGATCCTGAAAAGGAATTCGTGCGGCAAGGCGCTCGATGTGGCGCGCACCGCGCGCGACATGCTCGGCGGCAACGGCATCTCGGACGAGTTCGGCGTCATCCGCCACCTGGTGAACCTCGAGGTGGTGAACACCTACGAGGGCACGCACGACATCCACGCGCTCATCCTCGGCCGGGCGCAGACGGGCATCCAGGCTTTCAGCTGAGGTGAAGGCCGACCAGGCCGAGCTTTTCGGCAGTCACACCGGCCCACCAGGATTCGTCTACCAGGCCCATTACCTTTCGCCCGAGGAAGAAAGCGGTCTGCTGGACGAGATCGGGCGACTGTCGTTCGAGGAGGCGCGCTACAGGGACTACACCGCCCGGCGCCGCATCGTGAGCTGGGGGCCGGAGGACGCGAAGCCGGATTTCCTGCGACCGCTCGCGGGCCGCGTAGCGAGCTGGCTGGGCGTCGAGGCCGGCGAGCTGAAGCAAATGCTGATCAACGAGTACCGTATCGGCACGCCGCTCGGCTGGCACCGCGACTCGCCGGAATTCAACCTGGTCGCCGGCGTCTCGCTCGGCGCGCCCTGCCGCATGCGCTTGCGGCCGTATCCCCCGCGCCGCGGCGACCCGGTGCTGTCGCTCGACCTCGCGCCGCGCTCCGCCTACCAGCTGTGCGGCGACGTGCGCTGGCGATGGCAGCACAGCGTGCCGGCGACCAAGGCATTGCGTTACTCGATCACGTTCCGTACTTTGGCGGCATGAGATGGTTTTTGCTGGTTTTTCTGGTGAGCGCCGCAGCGATGGCGCAATCCCAACCCGAGAGCCCCAATGCGATCCTGCTGATCGCGAAGCCTGACCTCCTGGACCCGAACTTCCGCGAGACGGTGGTGCTGGTCACGCAGGCGGCTGACGCGAGCACGGTCGGCGTGATCCTCAACCGGCCAACGTCAGCGAAATACGAGCAGACCGGTGAGACGCTGTACTTCGGCGGTCCGGTGATGCGTGAAGTGATCGTGGCGCTGTTTCGCGCCGAGCTAGCGCCGGAGGCGTCCGCGTTCCCCGTGCTCAGAGGCGTCTACCTGACGATGCATCCGCACAACATCGAGCAGCTGCTAGGGCAGCGCGAAGCGAACTATCGACTGTACTCTGGTTTTTCGGGCTGGGCGCCGGGACAGCTCGAAAGCGAGATGCGGCGCGACGGCTGGTACGTGCTGCCGGCGAACGCGGAGCTGGTATTTCGCAACGACACGTCAGGAATGTGGCAGGAATTGGCGAGAAAAGCCCGCGGCCATGTTGCCTTGCGTTGAAAGCGAAATGCCTTTGGGTATACTGACCCCATGAGCTTCGTCCTCCGTCTTGTTGCGTTGCTCGCACTGCTCGTCGCCACGCCCTTCGCCGGGGCACAAGGCCAGGACGATGCCCTCATCCTCATCGCCCACCCGGCGTTCCGCGACCTCGAGTACCGGCAGACGGTGCTGGTGGCCGCGCCCGCGCCCAACGGCGGCCACGTCGGCGTGATCCTGAACCGGCCCACCCGGCGCTCGCTCGGCAGCCTGTTCCCGGAGCACGAGCCTTCCAAGAAGGTCATGGACCCGGTCTACTACGGCGGCCCGTTCTCGCGCGGCGCCCTGGTGGCGCTGGTCCGCGCCGACAACGCCCCCGGCAGCGGCTCGGTGCCGCTGATGAAGAACCTCTACCTCGCCTTCCGCGCCAATACGATCGACCAGGTGATCGAGGCCACGCCGAACGAGGCGCGCTATTTCGTCGGTTATGTCGGCTGGCGCCCGGGCGAGCTGCGCGGCGAGATCGACCGCGGCCTGTGGTCGGTGGCCAACGCCGACCTGGAAGTCATCTTCCGCAAGGACACCGAAGGCCTCTGGGAAGAGCTGCTGCAGCAATCCAAGCGCATCCGCGCATTGCCCGATCTGGCGCTTCCTCCCGACGTCGATATCGCCCTGCGCTGACCGGCTCAGGCCGCAGCGCACCTAGTGACCTGATTCGCCGGCTATTGTGGCCGGATGTTCGCGTTGTCCCGCTATGAATGGCTGGTGCTCGCCGCCGCGCTGCTCCTCTGTCCCGGCTTTTCCTGGAGCGCCGAGCCTGAGGCGTCCCTGTTCGAGCGCCTCGATCGCAACAAGGACGGCTTCCTGAGCAAGGAAGAACTCGCCGCTCCCGCCGCGCAGAATGGCAACTGGATCGCGATCGACCGCGACCGCGACGGCCGCATCAGCCGCCGTGAATTCAACGCCGTCGTCGCGCAGCCCGCCCCGCAGCAGGGCGCGCCGAGCGCCGCCGCCGGCGCCAGCGCCAGCACCCCACCGAAAAAACCGGAATAGTTGTAAGCGCCCTCCTGTTCGCCTAGGCTGGTCCATCCATCCTGGGAGGAGCCCCATGAAGCATGCCCTTGTCGCGCTGTTCAGCGCGACCCTCGTCGTTTCCTGCGCCACCCCGACCCGCGAGCAGAGCCTGGTCGACCGGGCGGTCGAGGCAATCGGCGGTACCGAGCGCATCGCCAGCCTGAAAACCATCTCGGTCAAGGGCAACGTCAAGCACTGGGAGCCCGAGCAGTCCGACGCCCCCGGGGGTGATCCCCGCTTCGCGGCCGAGTCAACGTTCGAGTTCGCGCAGGACGTCGGGCGCCGCACCAGCCGCACTGATTGGGTCAAGAACTTCGCCTACCCCGCCCCGCGCACTTTCACCTACAGCGAGATCGTCACGCCCGAGGGAGGCTACGTGCTCGGCGTCGACAGCAACGGGCGCAACGCGCAGAACATGAAGATGAGCCCGCCGGCGCACTCGATGTCGGGCGCGCGCCTGGCGACCACGCAGCGCGAAGGGCGCCGCGGCGCCATCGGTCCGCTGCTGCGCGCGATGCAGGCAAGTCCCGACAAGGTCCAGCCCGCAGCCGACATCAACGGCCAACCCGCGGTGTCCTACGAGGGCTTCATCGTCGCGTTCGATCCGGCCACTGGACTGCCCTCGCGCGTTCGCACGCTCGACTACGACAACATCTGGGGCGACGTGACCTACGATCAGGTGCTGTCGAATTGGCGCGACTTCGGGGGGATGAAGATCGCGATGAACCGCAAGACCGAGCTCAACGGTCGCACAGTGATCGACAGCAATTTCACCGACGTCGTACTCAATCCGAGCATCGACGCTGCGCGCTTCACCGTCCCCGAGGGGATCCGCGCTGATGCAGCGAAGCCCGCGGTGCGCAACGTTCCCTACCAGTGGGTGATCCGCCGGCAATTCATCGGCACCTACATGGACTCGGACAACGTCAGCTTCGACACGCGCGGCTCGCAGGGCTTGCGCCTTCAGGAAGTAGCGCCGGGCGTGCACCAGGTGCAGGGTGGCACGCACAACAGCCTGGTGGTCGAGATGAGCGACCACCTGATCGTGATGGACGCCCCGGTCACCGACGCGCAGTCGCTATGGCTCGTCGGCCAGACGCGCGCGCGCTTCCCGGGCAAGCCGATCCGCGCGCTGGTGCTCACGCATCACCACATGGACCACGCGGGCGGCCTGCGCGGCATTCTCGCCGAAGGCGGCATGCTGGTCGTCGGCCAGGGCGCGGGCGCGCATTTCCGCCGCGTGCTGTCCGCGCCGATGACGCGCAATCCCGACCTGCCCGCGCGCTCGTTCCACATGAACCCGATCCTCGAAGTGCCGGAAAGCCATGTCATGTCGGACAGCGCCGGCCGCCAGGTCATCGTCTACGTCATGGACAACCCGCACGCCAAGGGCATGCTGATGGGCTGGGTCCCGCACGCCAAGCTCGGATTCGTCACCGACATCTGGACGCCCGGCCCGCCGCTGCCCGCGAAGCCGAACCCCGGCCTCGCGTCGGTGGTGAACACGGTGAAGCGCGCCGGCCTGGAGCCCGAGCGCTTCGCCGGCGGTCACGGCACGGTCGCGGACTACCAGGCGTTGGTGAAGCTGGTCAGCCCGTAATTACGCGGCCCGTCGCGCAGTAACCGCTTTTTTCTCGAACACCATCTTGCCGCCGCGCCAGTCGGCGGCGATGGTGTCCTTCGGCGCGAAGCGGCCTTCGAGGATCGCCTTCGCCAGCGGGTTCTCGAGCTCGGACTGGATCGCGCGCTTGAGCGGCCGCGCGCCGTAGACCGGGTCGAAGCCCACCTTGGCCAGCTCGGCGAGCGCCGCCTCCGAGATCTCGATGCCGTAGTCCAGCTTCGCGAGGCGAGCTTGCAGTACCTGTAGCTGTATCCGCGCGATGGACTTGATGTGGTCCTCGCCCAGGGCGTGGAACACCACCACCTCGTCGATGCGATTGACGAACTCCGGGCGGAAATGATTCTTCACCTCCGCCATCACCGCGGCCTTGATCGCGTCGTACTTGGAGCCGACCATGCTCTGGATGAGCTGCGAGCCGAGGTTCGAGGTCATCACGATCACGGTGTTCTTGAAGTCCACGGTGCGCCCCTGGCCGTCGGTCAGGCGGCCGTCGTCGAGCACCTGGAGCAGCGCGTTGAACACGTCCGGATGCGCCTTCTCGATCTCGTCGAACAGGATCACCGAGTAGGGCTTGCGCCGCACCTGCTCAGTCAGCTGGCCGCCCTCGTCGTATCCCACGTAGCCCGGCGGCGCGCCGATCAGGCGCGCGACCGAGTGCTTCTCCATGTACTCGGACATGTCGATGCGGATGAGATGGTCCTCGGCATCGAACAGGAACGCCGCCAGCGCCTTGCAGAGCTCGGTCTTGCCCACACCCGTGGGACCGAGGAACAGGAAGCTGCCGTAAGGGCGGTTTGGGTCCGACAGCCCTGAGCGCGAGCGCCGGATGGCGTCCGAGACCAGGCGCACCGCCTCGTCCTGGCCAACCACGCGCTCGTGCAGCCTGGCTTCCATCTGGATCAGCTTCTCGCGCTCGCCCTGCAGCATCTTCGACACCGGGATCCCGGTCCAGCGCGAGACGATCTCGGCGATTTCCTCCGCGCCGACGTCGGTGCGCAGCAGCTTGCCTTTTACCGGAGTATTTTTTTGTTGAGACTCGAGTTGCGGAATCTTGCCGTACTGGATTTCCGACATGCGCTGCCAGTCGCCCTTGCGGCGCGCCTCTTCCATCTGCTGCTTGAGCTTCTCGATCTCTTCCTTGACGTGCTGGGTGCCCTGCACCGCCGCCTTCTCCGACTTCCACTCCTCCTCGAGGTCGGCGTAGTCCTTCTCCAGCCGCTTGATCTCGTCCTCGATCAGGGCGAAGCGCTTCTGTGAGGCTTCATCCTTCTCTTTGCGCATCGCCTCCCGTTCGATCTTCAACTGGATCAGGCGGCGCTCGAGACGGTCGAGCGACTCCGGCTTGGAGTCGATCTCCATCTTGATGCGCGCCGCCGCCTCGTCGATCAGGTCGATCGCCTTGTCGGGCAGGAAGCGGTCGGTGATGTAGCGGTGCGACAGCTCCGCCGCGGCGACGATCGCCGGGTCGGTGATCTCGACGCCGTGGTGCACCTCGTAGCGCTCCTGCAACCCGCGCAGGATGGCGATGGTCGCCTCCACGCTCGGCTCGCCGACCAGCACCTTCTGGAAGCGGCGCTCGAGCGCCGCGTCCTTCTCCACGTGCTTGCGGAACTCGTTGAGCGTAGTGGCGCCGATGCAGTGAAGTTCTCCTCTCGCCAGCGCGGGCTTGAGCATGTTGCCGGCGTCGATCGCGCCCTCGGCCTTGCCGGCGCCGACCATGGTGTGCAGCTCGTCGATGAAGACGATGGTCTGCCCCTCGTCCTTGGCCAGCTCCTTCAGCACCGACTTCAGGCGCTCCTCGAACTCGCCGCGGTACTTCGCGCCGGCGAGCAGCCCGGCCATGTCGAGCACCAGCACGCGCTTCTTCTTCAGGCTCTCGGGCACCTCGCCGTTGACGATGCGCTGCGCCAGCCCCTCGACGATCGCGGTCTTGCCCACGCCCGGCTCGCCGATCAGCACCGGGTTGTTCTTGGTGCGGCGCTGCAGGATCTGGATGCAGCGGCGGATCTCCTCGTCGCGGCCGATGACCGGGTCGAGCTTTCCCTGCCGTGCTCTTTCCGTCAGGTCGAGGGTGTACTTCGCCAGCGCCTGGCGCTGGCCCTCGTCCGCTTGTCCGCTCACGTTCTCTCCACCGCGCACTTCCTCGATCGCCTTTTCCAGGGCGCCCTTGCGGATGCCGTAGTCCTGCAGCAGGGGCACGGCCGCAAGCAGGAACATCTCGGATGCGATGTACTGATCGCCTCGCTTCTGCGCCTCCTTGTCGGCGACGTTGAGCATTTGCGTGAGATCGCGCGAGAGGTGGACCTCGCCGGGGGC
Organism: uncultured bacterium; assembly: GCA_965233195.1. Lineage (GTDB taxonomy): Bacteria > Pseudomonadota > Gammaproteobacteria > Burkholderiales > SG8-39 > SCGC-AG-212-J23. The sequence continues at coordinate 68,754 of CBDDSB010000019.1, forward strand.
GCCTTCCACCTTCGGCAGCCGGGAGATTTGCTCCGCGACGCCTTTTTTCAGCGCGGTGAGGTTGCCGCCCGCCTTGGCGAGCAGGCCGGCGATGCCGGGATCGTTGGCAAGCGCGGCGAGCAGGTGCTGCGGCTCGATGTACTGGTGGTCCTGGCCGAGCGCCAGCGACTGGGCCTCGGCGAGGGCCTCCTGGAGCTTGGTGGTGAATTTTTCGAAGCGCATGGTCAGTCCCTACGTTTGGTTCCTTTGGCACATGGGGGTTGGACAAGCGCTTTCAAGTCTGATTCTTGCTTGGAAAACAACGATGTTGCCCCCACTTCAGCCCTGATGGAACGAAGCACACGATTCAACATCGGCTACCTGGTCTTCGCCCTGCTGGCGATGCTCGTCCTGCAGCAGTGGTGGCAGGCGGCGCAGACGGTCGAGGTCGTTCCCTATAGCGAGTTCGAGAAGCTGCTTGCCGAAGGAAAGGTCGACGAGGTGGTGGTCTCCGACAGCCGCATCACCGGCAAGCTGAAGGGCAACGGGTCGGGCAAGAAAGTGGCAGTCGCCAATCTCGTCCAGCCCGACGTCGCGGAGCGGCTGTCCAAGTTCGGCGTCAGTTATACCCAGGTGCACGAGAGCACTTTCCTGCGCGACATCCTGTCGTGGGTGGTGCCGGCGCTGGTGTTCTTCGGCATCTGGTACCTGCTGGTGCGGCGCATGGCCAGTCAGCAGGGCGGCCTCGGCGGCGGCTTCATGAGCATCGGCAAGAGCCGCGCGAAGATCTACGTTGAAAAGAAAACCGGCGTGACCTTCGGCGACGTGGCCGGGGTCGACGAGGCCAAGGGCGAGCTGCAGGAAGTGGTCGAGTTCCTGAAGGATCCGAAGCGCTATGGACGCCTGGGCGCGCGCGTTCCCAAGGGCGTGCTGCTGGTGGGCCCGCCCGGAACCGGCAAGACCATGCTCGCGCGCGCGGTGGCGGGCGAGGCCGGCGTGCCGTTCTTCTCGATCTCGGGTTCGGAGTTCGTCGAGATGTTCGTCGGCGTCGGCGCGGCGCGCGTAAGGGATCTCTTCGAGCAGGCGCGGCAGAAGGCACCGGCAATCATCTTCATCGACGAGCTCGACGCGCTCGGCCGCGCGCGCGGCGCCGGCGGCCTCGGCGGCCACGACGAGAAGGAGCAGACGCTGAACCAGCTGCTGGTCGAGCTCGACGGCTTCGACCCGAGCACCGGCCTGGTGCTGCTCGCCGCCACCAACCGCCCGGAGATCCTCGACCCGGCGCTGCTGCGCGCCGGGCGCTTCGACCGCGTGGTGCTGGTCGACCGCCCGGACAAGAAGGGCCGGCTGCAGATCCTGCAGGTCCACGCCAAGAAGGTGAAGCTCGCGTCCGATGTCGACCTGGAGAAGATCGCCGCGATCACGCCGGGGTTCTCGGGCGCCGATCTCGCCAACCTGATCAACGAGGCGGCGCTGCTCGCCACGCGTCGCGGCGCCGAGGCGGTGGCGCAGGCCGATTTCAACGAAGCCATCGAGCGCATCATTGCCCGCCTGGAGAAGCGCAACCGCGTGCTGAGCGAGCAGGATCGGCGCGTGGTGGCGCACCACGAGCTCGGACATGCGCTGGTGGCGATGGCGCTGCCGGGCAGCGACCCGGTGCACAAGATCTCGATCATCCCGCGCGGCGTGGCCGCGCTCGGCTACACCCTGCAGCGTCCGACCGAGGACCGCTTCCTGATGACGCGCGACGAGCTCGAGAACAAGATGGCGGTGCTGCTCGGCGGGCGCGCGGCCGAGGAAGTGATGTTCGACCACCTCTCGACCGGCGCGGCCAATGATCTCGCCAAGGTTACCGAGATCGCGCGCAGCATGGTGATGCGCTACGGCATGGTGAAGAACCTCGGCCACGTCGCCTATGAGGAGGAGCGCCCGCCGTTCCTGGGCGGTCCCCTCCCCACGGGTCACCGCGAATACAGCGAAGAAACCGCGCGCGAGATTGACGTCGCGGTGCGCGACATCGTTAAAGCCTGCTACGAGAAAGCGCTCGGCATCCTGTCGCGCGAGAAAGCGCTGCTCGCGCGCTGGGCGCAGAAGCTGCTGGAAAAGGAGACCTTGGTCGAAGCCGAGCTCGATGAGCTCAGGGCTTCACTCAGGTTTCAATAAGCGCTGCTGCTTGAGGCCGCGCCAGCGCGCGGCGGCCTGGTCGTCGGACTCGAGCGCGTTCACCCAGCGCGCGCCCTCGGGATGGTGCTCTTTCTTCCAGAACGGCGCCTGTGTCTTCAGGTAATCCATGATGAACTGGCAGGCGGCGAAGGCATCGCCGCGATGGCTGCTCGCGATTGCCACCAGCACGATCTGGTCGTTGGGCTGCAGGTCGCCGTAGCGGTGGATCACCGTGTAATCCATGATCTGCCATTGCGAGCGCGCCTCCTCGACGATCTTCTTGATCGCGTTCTCGGTCATGCCCGGGTAATGCTCCAGCGTCATCGGCACGTCGCGCACCTGGCCGACGAAGCTCGCCACCGCGCCGATGCGGTTGTCCTGCTGGATGTCGAGAACCTCGAGCCCGAGATCAAAATCCTCTTGCTGAACCGAGATCTTCATCCGCTGCCTTTTATCCTCCCGTGACCGGAGGGAAAAACGCGATCTCATCGCCGGGATTGAGCGGCGCGTTGGCGGAGGCCATGTCCTGGTTGACCGCGACGCGCACCACCTTCATGTCCGCGAGCGCTTCGTGCCACGGGCCGCCGCGCTTCATCAAGTGCAGGCGCAGGCCGGCGACCGTGCTCGCGGAATCGGGCAGGTCGACGACTTCGACGCCGGTGCCTACCTTCTCGCGCAAATTCGCGAACATCAGAATTTTTACTTTCACCCGAGTTTCACCAATATAACTCCGAGTAAGGCAGGAAGCGCACGAGCTCACCCTTGCGAATCGGCTGCGCAGCGGGATTGTCCACCAGCCCGTGCGCCCAGGAGGTCGAGGTGAGCACCGCCGAATCCTGCGTCGGGTAGAGATCCAGCCCGCCCTCCGCGTTCCATTTTACGCGCAGGAATTCGCGCCGCGCATCCGGCTCGAGCCACTCGAAGTCCGCCCTCGCGGCGATGCTCCTCGGGTGGATTGCGGTGAGGCCCTGGGTGCGCAGCAGGAACGGCCGCACGAAGATCAGGAAGGTGACGAAGCTCGAGACCGGGTTTCCCGGCAGGCCGATGAAAAACGCTTTTTGAACCGAACCGAATGCCAAAGGCCTCCCCGGCTTCATGGCAATGCGCCACATGAGGAGCTTGCCTTCTGCCTCGACCGCCGGCTTCACGTAATCGGCGTCGCCCACCGACACGCCGCCCGAAGTCACGATCACGTCGCATTCGGCCGCCGCGCGCCGCAGCACCTCGCGCGTCGCCTCGAGGCTGTCGGGCACGATGCCGTAATCGTGCAGCTCGCAGCCGTACAGCTCGCCCAGTCCGCGCAGCGTGAAGCGGTTCGAGTTGTAGATGCGACCCGGGCCCAGCGCCTCTCCGGGCATGACGAGCTCGTCCCCGGTAAAGAACAACCCTAATCGAATTTTTCTGAAAACCGGCAAAGTGCTGATACCGACGGACGCCGCCAGTCCCGTGTCCTGCGGCAGCAGGCGCTTGCCCGCCGGCAGGATCTCGCCGCCCTTTCGCACATCGCTGCCGGCGCGGCGAATCCAGTCGCCGGGCTGCGGGGACATCTTCAGGACCACCTGATTGCCTTCGGGCGTCGTGTTCTCCTGCATGATCACCGCGTCGGCGCCCGGCGGGATCGGCGCGCCGGTGAAGATGCGCGCCGCGGTACCGGCGATGAGCGGCTCGCCGACGGCGCCGGCCATGATTTTCTGCACCACCTCGAGGTGGAGACCGTCGGCGACCCGCACCGCGTAACCGTCCATGGCGCTGTTGTCCATGGGCGGCACATCCATGGTCGAGGTCTGCGCGCGCGCGAGAATGCGGTTGGTCGCATCCAGGGTCGGGATGTCCTCGACCTCCGCCACCGGCTTGGCTTCCGCGAGGAGCCGCGCCAGCGCCTCGTCGACCGAGAGTAGTCCCTGATTCAACGCAGCTCCATTTTCTTCAGGATGAACTGGGCGATGCCGTCGACGTCGTTCAGATCGAGAAGCGGCAATTTTGTCTCGATCTTCGCATCGCTCGCCACCGCGACGATGTGCGGGTCCTTCGGGTGCAGCAGCGCCTCCCCGGTTTCGGCGCGCCACACCTCGAGCTTGGGGATCGGCGCGAACTTGAAGCCCTCGACCAGCAGCAGGTCGCAGGGCGAGATACGCTTCACCTGCTCGTCGAACGACGGCTCGTGCGAACCGCGCAGCTCGTGCATCAGCACCCAGCGGCGCGAGGAAGTCACCAGGATCTCCGACGCACCGGCATGGCGGTGGCGGTAGGAATCCTTGCCCGGGTGGTCGACGTCGAAGGTGTGGTGCGCGTGCTTGATCAGCGACACGCGCAGCCCATGGCGCACGAAGCGCGGGATGAGCTGCTCGATCAGCGTCGTCTTCCCGCTGCCGGACCACCCGGCGAACCCGAAGGTCTTCATTTAAGATAACGACGGTACGGGGAAGGAGGCGAGCCATGGCATTGCGGGCGAAGATCCTGATCGTCGACGACGACGAGCTGGCGCTGGACATCCTGACGACCAAGCTCGCCGCGCGCTACGACATCGTCTCCACTCAGATCCCCGGCAACGTCCTGAAGCTCGCACGCGAGACCGAGCCGGACCTGATCATCTGCGACTTCGACATGCCGGAAATGGACGGTAGCGAGGTCTCCGCAGCGCTGTTCGCCGACGAGGAGCTGCGGCTCACCCCGCTGCTGTTTCTCACCGCAATCGCGACCACGGGCGACCTGAACCGCATGAAGAAGCAGATCGCGGGACGTCGGGCGGTGTCGAAGGACGCGCCTTTCGCCCAACTCATCGAGCGTATCGAGGAGCTGCTCAAGACCGACTAGGCCCGCGTCGTTCATACCGAGATCATCTTCGCGCCGGCGAGCGCCAGCACGACCGCGAGAAGCCGGCGTACCAGCGGATTGGCGAAGCGCCGGCTGCCGTACTCGGCCCCCAGCCAGCCGCCGACCAGGACCGCCGGCGCGAGGATCGCGACATAGCCGGGCAGGCTTGCGCTCTTGGCGATGAAGACGGCAGCCAGGCCGGCGAGCGAATTCACCAGGATGAACGGCGCCGCGACCGCCGAAGTCTGCTTGGTCCCGGCCCAGCCGAGCATCAGCAGCAGCGGGCTAAGGAAAATACCGCCCCCCACGCCGGTCAGGCCCGCGAGCAGCCCCATTCCCGCGCCGATCACCATCGCCCAACCAAGCGGGGGCTCGCGGACCTCGCGCATTTCCTCGCCGCTCGTGCCGCTGCGCCACAGCTGCCACGCGGCGTACAGCAGCACCACGCCGACCAGAATCTTGTACGCGTTTCCGGGCAGCGTGATGGCGCCGCCGAGGTACGCCATCGGAATCGACACCACCGCGAACGGCCAGAACAGTCGCCAGCGAAAGAAGCCCGCGCGGTAGAACTTCCAGGTGCCGAGCGACGAAACCACGATATTGAGCAGCAGCGCGATCGGCCGCATTTCCGCCGGCGCGATGCCGACGAGCGCCATGCCTGCGATGTAGGCCGAGGCGCCGCCATGCCCGACCGCGGCATAGCCAAAGGCCGCGACCAGCAAACCCACGGCGAGCAGCGCGATGATCCACTCTTCCACCGGCGTTGTATATCACGGAATATAGCGCTGGAAGCGCCGCAGATCGCTGGCGATGGCGGCGGAAGCCTTCTCCTCCATCGCGCGGAACTCGGCGACGAGACGCGCACCGAAGGGCGTGACCCGCGCGCCGCCGCCGCGTACGCCGCCCGCCGCGGTTTCGACCACGCGCTCGCGGTAATCCTTGTTGAGGGCTTCCACCAGCTGCCACGCGCGCCGGTAGGACATGCCCATGGCGCGCGCCGCGGCCGAGATCGAGCCGGTAGCGGCGATACGCTCGATCAGCTCCGCCTTGCCCGGTCCCATGGCCGGGAGACGGTTGCCCAGCACCCGGAGCGTCAGGCCGCGATAGCGCGCCACTCAGCTCCCCGCGTTGGGAAAAAACAGCTGCTCACCGCCGATGCGGTAGGCCGCGATCGCCTCCTGCCCCTCGCTCGAGATCAGCCAGTCGATGAATGCCTGACCCATTTCCTTTTTCACCCCGAGGTGCTTCTGCGGATTGACCAGAATGATGCCGTACTGGTTGAAGAGGCGCCGGTCGCCCTCCACCGCGATGGCGAGCTCGGCGCGGTTCTTGAACGAGAGCCAGGTGCCGCGATCGGCGAGCAAATAGGCGTTCATGCCGGCCGCGGTGTTCAGCGCCGGCCCCATCCCCTGCCCGATCTCCCTATACCAGCTTCCCTTTTCGCGGGCGATATCGATGCCGGCTGCCTTCCACAGCTCCAGCTCGGCGAAGTGCGTGCCGCTACGATCGCCGCGCGACACGAAGGCCGATTTTGTTTCCAAAATTTTCCTCAGGGCACTCACCGCATCCTTCCCGCCGGCTACCCCCGCCGGATCCGCTCTCGGCCCGATGAGCACGAAGTCGTTGTACATCACCTCGTAGCGGCGCACGCCGGAGCCCTCTGCGACGAACTTGTCCTCGAGCGGCCTCGCATGTACGAACACCACGTCGGCGTCGCCGCGCCGGCCCATGTCGAGCGCCTGCCCGGTGCCAAGGGCAACCACGCGCACCTGGATGCCGGTTTTCTTCTCGAAGATGGGAAGCAGGTGCTTGAACAGACCGGACTGCTCGGTCGAGGTCGTCGACGCTACGGTGATGTAGCGTTCCTGTCCCTGGACGGTGCATGCCACGCACGCGAGTAACAGCAGCAAAGCTCGGATCAAACCCACGGCAGTTCCCCTTTGATGAATGCCGCCGCCTCCGCGGTGGCGGGTTGCGCAAAGAATTTTTCGACCGACGCGCGCTCCACCACGCGTCCCTGGTGCAGGTAGATCACCTCGTCGCCCAGCCGCCGGGCCTGGCCAAGATTGTGCGTGGCCATCACGACTTTGGTGCCGGAAGCGTCGAAGGCGCGGATCACTGCTTCGATCTCGCGCGTCGCGGTGGGGTCGAGACTGGCCGTGGGCTCATCCAGGAACAGCACCTCGGGGTGCAGCGCCCAGGCACGCGCCAGGGCGAGGCGCTGCTGCTCGCCGCCGGAAAGGATGCGGGCCGGGCGGTGCGCGACCGCCGTGAGACCGACCTCGGCTAGTGCCTCGTTTGCCAGGCGCTCTGCATCCGCCACGCGAGCAACGTTGAGCGCGTACAGCACGTTGTCGCGTACCGAGCGGCGCAGCATGACCGGCCGCTGGAACACCATTGCCTGCCTGCCGGCACTGTTCCAGAAGATTGTTCCAGAGGACGGGATCAGGAGGCCGTGCATCAGGCGCATCAGCACGCTTTTGCCGGCGCCGTTCGCACCGAGGATGATGGTGCTCGGCCCGGCCTCGATCGCGAGCGAGAGCGGTTTGATGACATGGAGGAACGAAACCTCTTCCAGCTTCAGCGGAAGCATCATCCGTAGCGGCGCTGGGCCGCTTCCTTGACGAGAAACGCCGCGGCGTTCAGGGCGAGCACCACCGCAATGAGCACGATGCCCAGGCCGAGCGCCAGCGGCAGATCCCCTTTGGAGGTCTCGAGCGCGATCGCGGTGGTCATGACACGCGTTACGCCGTCGATGTTGCCGCCGACGATCATTACCGCGCCCACTTCCGCGCTCGCGCGGCCAAGTCCGGCCAGCACCGCGGTCAGCAGCGAGAAGCGGATGTCCCACAGCACGGTGAGCGCGGCCCTCGTGCCCTTGACCCCGAGCGAGCGCAGCTGCTCCTCGTATTCGAGCCACGCATCCTCCACCGCCTGGCGGCAGAGCGCGGCGATGATCGGCAGGATCAGGATGGTCTGCGCGACCACCATCGCGCCCGGCGTGAACAGCAATCCCAGACTGCCCAGCGGACCGGCGCGTGACAACAGCAGGTAGACGACGAGGCCGACGACGACCGGCGGCAAGCCCATCAGGGCGTTCAGCAGGACGATGATCGGCCGGCGGCCGGGGAAGCGGGCCACGGCGAGCGCCGCGCCCAGCGGTAATCCGAGCACGGTGGCGAGCGCGACCGCGGTCAGGCTGACCGCGAGGCTGAGCGCGACGATGCCCACCAGCGCCGGGTCGGCCGACCAGATCAGCGCACCGGCCGAGCCGAGCGCGTCGCCCATTATGCTTTGTGGTGCATATCGATCATCCTCGTGGCAGACTATATCCATCCGCTGGAGGCAACTGAATAGGCATGTCTCTTCATACGTTCTCGGATCCGGCTTTCGACGCCGCCTGGCTCGCCGGCGAAGGCCTGCCGCGCGAGCACGGACGCGATCTGCTGCGCCTGCTCGCCGCCCTGGCGCGAGCCAGCTCGCTGCGCGACGCGGCGCGCAGCTGCGGACTGTCGTATCGCTATGCGTGGGGCGTGATTGGCGAAGGTGCGCGTGCCCTTGGCGGCCCGCTGGTCGACATGGGTCGCGGACGCGGCGCGCGGCTGACCGAGCTCGGGCGCCGCGTGCTCGATGCGGACCAGCACATCCGCAGCGCGCTCGACCCGGTGTACGAGCGCCTGCGCGCGGAATTGCGCGGCATGCTGGGCGGCGCGCTTCCGGCTGGCCGGGGCCGCCTGCGCGTGCGCGCCAGCCACGACCTCGCGCTCACCACGCTCGCGCGAATCTGCGCGCCGCAACTCGATCTCGAGATCGACATCCAGGGGGCGGAGGACTGCCTTGCCGGGCTGGCGCGGAACGAATGCGAGCTCGCCGGCTTCCACATCGCCGACGCCCTGCCGCGTGCAGCCGCCGCTGCAGCCGCGCTCGGGCAGTGGCTCGACCCACGCAAGCATCAACTGGTGCACTTCGTCACCCGCGAGCAGGGATTGATCGTGCGTCCGGGCACACGCATTCGCAGCGTCAACGACCTCGCACGTCCGGGCGTGCGTTTTGCCGGCAGGCCGCCGCAGGCCCGCCACAGCGCGGTTAACGCCGATCTGCGGGTCGCGGAGGAAGTCGCGGCCGGCAAGGCCGACGCCGGCTTCGGCCTGCGTGCCGCGGCAGCGCGCCTGCGCCTGGATTTCGTGCCGCTCGCCAAGGAGCGCTATTTCCTGGCTGCCGCGCGGCGCACGTTGCGCGGGGCGCCGGCGCAAGCGCTTCTGCGCACGCTGCGTGGCAAGGAGTTTGCAAGCGCCGTGGGCGGTCTCCCGGGCTACGATCCCGCCCGCGCTGGTGAGCACGAGTCGATCGCTGCAGCGCTGTCGTGGATCGAGCGCTCGCGGTAGGATTGGTTTCCTAGGAGGCAATATGCATCGGCGCTCATTCCTGCAGGCCGGCGCAGCGGCTTCGCTGCTCGGCTCCTTTCCCCGTTTCGCTGCTGCGCAACAGGTGCCCTACGATCCGCGGCCGGCGGGCTGGCGGACGTTCGAAGTCACCACGCGCGTGGAGATCCTCAAACCGACCGGCGCATCGCGCGTGTGGGTACCCGTGCCCTCGGTCGAGAGCGACTACCAGAAGGTCCTCGGCAATACCTGGTCGGGCAACGGTTCTGCGCGGATCATGAGCGACGGCAAGTACGGCGCCGCGATGGTGGTGTCGGAATGGAGTGCAAGCGAAAAAGCTCCGCTGCTCGAGGTGGTGAGCGCTTTCTCGACGCAGAACCGGGCGATCGATTTCAGCAAGCGCAACCCCAACATCAAAATCGATCCGGCGACGGCGAAGTTCAGCGTCGCCCCGACGGAGCTCATACCGACCGACGGCATCGTGCGCAAGACCGCGTACGAGATCACGCGCGGCAAGAGCACCGACCTGCAGAAGGCACGCGCGGTCTACGACTGGATCGTCGACAACACGCAACGCAATCCCAAGACGCGCGGCTGCGGCGTGGGCGACATCAAGTCTATGCTCGAGACCGGCGACCTCAGCGGCAAGTGCGCGGACCTGAATGCGCTCTACGTGGGTTTGGCGCGCGCGGTGAACATCCCGGCGCGGGACGTCTACGGCCTGCGCGTGGCGCGCAGCGAATTCGGCTATCGGAGCCTCGGCGTCGGCAGCCCCAATGTGACGCGCGCGCAGCACTGCCGCGCGGAGGTGTTCCTTACGGGCTACGGCTGGGTGCCGATCGATCCTGCCGATGTGCGCAAGGTCGTGCTCGAGGAGAAGCCCCAGCCGACGACACTGGCCGATCCGCTGGTGCCGCCGGTGCGCGAGAAGCTGTTCGGCGCCTGGGAGATGAACTGGGTGGCCTACAACGAGGCCCACGACGTGAAGCTGCCCGGCTCCAGCGGGCCGGCGGTCGGGTTCCTCATGTATCCCCAGGCCGAGACCGGCCGCGAGCGCCTCGACAGCCTGGATCCGGACAATTTCAAGTACACCATCACGGCGCGCGAAATAAAAGCCTGAGCGCGCGCGTTAGCATGGCAAGCCCGCCCGCGCGGCGGGCTTTTTGTTTGCAACCAAGGAAATCATGAACTCCTACTACAAGCCTGAGCACCTGGCGAAGTTCGGCACCATCGGTGAAGGCAATCAGAAGCTCGCGGACAAATTCTTCGACTACTACGCTGAGGTGTTCAAGGCCGGGGCGCTCTCGGCGCGCGAGAAGGCGCTGATCGCCCTAGCCGTCTCGCACACGGTGCAATGCCCCTATTGCATTGACGCCTACTCCAAGGAATCGCTGCAGCAGGGTGCGGACCTGGAACAGATGACCGAGGCGCTGCACGTGGCGGCGGCGATCCGCGGCGGCGCCTCGCTGGTGCACGGCGTGCAGATGCTCGAGCATGTCCATAAGCAGGTGATGGCGTAGACCGGACGTGGGCGCTTCCGACACCGGCAAGCTGAGCGGCCCGCGGGCGACGACGTCGCTACTATCGCGCGCGTCGCCGCTTGCTTCGGGCGCGGAGCAGCTACAGGTCCTTCAGCGGCTCGGTATTCCGGATTTCCAGGCGAAGCTCAGGCCCGCCGCGGTTGAGAACTTCCAGATCAACGTCGGCAAGCTGTGCAACATGACTTGCCGCCATTGCCACGTCGACGCCGGGCCCGATCGCACCGCCGAGATGATGAGCCGCGAGACGGTCGACCTTTGCCTCGCCGCGCTCGACCGCACCGCCGCGACCACGGTCGATATCACCGGCGGCGCGCCCGAGCTCAACCCGCACTTCCGCTACCTGGTGGACGAATGCGTGGCGCGCGGCAAGCGCGTCATCGACCGTTGCAATTTGACGATCCTGCTCACCGGCCCGTGCCGCGACCTGCCCGGCTGGTTCGCGCAGCGCGGGGTCGAGATCGTTTGCTCGCTGCCGCACTATCGCAAGCGCAACACCGACCTGCAGCGCGGCGACGGCACGTTCGAGAAGTCGATCGAGGCACTGCGGCGCCTCAACGCCGCCGGCTACGGCAAGGGCGACCCGCGGCGGCGCCTGGTGCTGGTACACAACCCGGCCGGTGCTTTCCTGGCGGGCGACCAGAGCTCGATGGAGAAGGATTGGAAGGAAGGGCTGAAGGTCAACCATGGCGTCACTTTCGACGCGCTGATCGCGCTCAACAACATGCCGATCTCGCGCTTCCTCGAATGGCTCGAGGCCGCCGGCAACCTGCAGGCGTATATGGAGCTGCTGGTCAACTCGTACAACCCGGCCACCGTGGCGGGCCTCATGTGCCGCAACACCATTTCGGTCGGCTGGGACGGCCGCCTCTACGACTGCGACTTCAACCAGATGCTCGAGCTCGACGCCGTTGACGCCGGCGGCGGCGCGCTGCACATCCGTGATTTCGACCCCGCGCGTCTGCGCGAGCGCTCGATCGTGACCGGCCGCCATTGCTTCGGCTGCACCGCGGGTGCCGGCAGCTCATGCGGCGGTGCCGTCGCATAACTCGTAGACTCGCCGGATGAACTCCCGCTCGCTGAGCTACCTGCTGGCGGCGGGTGCGCTGGTGGCACTGACCATCATCGCTTTCGCGGTCGGGCGCTACCCGGTCTCGCTTTCCGAAATCACCGCGCTTCTGCTGGGACAGCCGGTCGGCGCCAATGTCGAAACCGTCGTGCTCCAGGTGCGCGGTCCGCGTGTTCTGGCCGCCCTCATCGTGGGCGCTGCGCTCGCCGCCGCCGGCACTGCCTACCAGGGTATGTTCCGCAACCCGCTGGTATCGCCCGACATCCTGGGCGTCTCGACCGGCGCCGCGCTGGGGGCGGTGTTCGCGATCTTCCTGTCCCTGGGTGCATTTTTTGTTCAGATCTTCGCCTTCGCCGGCGGCCTGTTGGCGGTCGGCATGGTGTACCTCATCGGCTCGCGGCTGCGAGGCCACGACCCGCTGCTTGCGCTGGTGCTCACCGGCGTGGTGATCGGCACACTGCTCGGCTCGGCGATCGCGCTCCTCAAATATCTCGCTGATCCCTATAACCAGCTACCGGCGATCACCTACTGGCTGCTCGGCAGCCTTGCCGCCATTTCGCCGCGTGACCTCGCCGTCGCCGCGCCGCTCGCGCTGCTCGGCCTCGCGCCGATGCTGCTCCTGCGCTGGCGCATGAACCTGCTCGCGCTACCCGACGACGAGGCGCGCGCGCTCGGCGTGGACACGCGCAAGCTGCGCACCCTCATCGTGGCCGCCGCGACCCTGATGACGGCCGCGGCGGTCGCGGTCAGCGGAATCATCGGCTGGGTCGGACTTCTCATTCCGCACGCCGCGCGCCTGCTGGTCGGCCCGGACTTCGGGCGGCTGCTGCCGCTCGCGATGCTGCTCGGCGCCGCGTTCCTGCTAGCGGTGGACACGCTGTGCCGCACCATCGCCACCATCGAGGTGCCGCCGGGAGTGCTCACGGCGCTGATCGGCACGCCGTTTTTCCTGTGGCTTTTCGCCCTCGCCAGAAGGAGCTGGTAGTGCTGGCGGTCGAATCCCTCGCCTTCGGCTTCCCCGGGCGCACCATCGGGCGCGACGTGAGCTTCGCCCTGGAGGCCGGCGAGGTGATGTGCGTGCTGGGTCCGAACGGCGTCGGCAAGACCACGCTTTTCCGCACCGTGCTGGGGTTGCTGGAGAAGCATGCGGGCAACATTCGTCTCGACGCTCAAGCGCTGGAACACCTTTCCCGCAGCGAAATCGCGCGCCGCGTCGGCTATGTGCCGCAGGGGCACGCCGGCTACTTTGCTTACACGGTGCGGGAATTCGTGCTGATGGGACGCACGGCACATCTGGGCATTTTTTCGTCGCCTGCCAAAAGAGATGGGGTCGTGGCAGAGCGGGCCCTCGAGTCGCTCGGAATTGCGCACCTCCGGGACAAGCCGGTCACGGAGATTTCCGGCGGCGAGCGCCAGCTCGCGCTGGTCGCGCGGGCGCTGGCGCAGGAGCCCAGGCTGCTGGTGCTCGACGAGCCCACCGCGAGCTTGGACTTCGGCAACCAGGTGCGGGTGCTGCGGCGGATTTCCGCGCTCGCCGCTACGGGGATCTCGATCCTGTTCTCCAGCCACGACCCCGACCACGCGTTCCTGTGCGCCCGCCGCGCCTTGCTGCTCGACGAGGGCCGCGTACTCGAGATCGGCGCACCGCGCGCCGTGATCCGCGCCGATACGCTGCAGCGCCTGTACGGCGTGTCGGTGCAGGTGATCTCGCTGCCGGGTGGCGCACACACCTGCTTGCCGTCGATGGACCGTTGAACTAGACTCAACTCGCCTTACGTCGGGACCGCAGCTCCCGGCAAAACCAAGACGCCTCGCGTCCAAGCTCTGCGGCACACTCTGCTCAAGGAGAGCGCATGGATGCGAGCATCAGCGCAGCCGAACTTCGCAAATCCCTTCTCAGCAGCTCACCGCCGCTCGTTATCGACGTGCGGCGCAACGAGCGTTTTTTCGAAGCGCAAGACTTCATCCGCGGGGCTGTGAGAAGGGATCCGGCGAAGGTCGCCGATTGGTCGAAGACCTTGCCGCGCACCGCGAACGTCGTGGTGTATTGCGTCCATGGCCACGAAGTCAGCCAGAACGCGGCCACGGCGCTTGGTGCGAAGTATCTCGAAGGCGGGATCGAAGCCTGGCGCGAAATGGGTGGAGATCTTTTCACTAAACCCAAGAATTGTTCGTCACGCTGGGTCACCCGTGAACGGCCGAAAATTGACCGCATCGCGTGTCCCTGGCTGATACGCCGCTTCATCGACCCCGGTGCCGAGTTTCTCTATGTGCCCGCGGCCGAAGTCAAGCGCGTTGCGGAAAAAGAAAGCGCGACACCCTACGACGTCGCCGAGGTCGAATTCACGCACGTCGGCGAGCACTGCAGCTTCGACGCCTTCGTCGAAAAGTTCCATCTGCGTGATCCGGCGCTAGACGCGCTGGCGACCGTCGTGCGCGGCGCCGATACCAGCCGGCTGGACTTGGCACCACAGTCACCCGGCCTGCTGGCCATTTCACAAGGCCTATCGATGAACTTCCCGGATGACCACCAAATGCTGGAGCACGGCATGGTGATGTACGACGCCCTGTACGCCTGGTGCCGCAGCCGCGCGTAAGCTTCGCGGAGGCGTTCCGCACCTGGCTCAAGATCGGCTGCCTCGGCTTCGGCGGGCCGGCGGGGCAGATCGCGCTCATGCACCGCTTGCTGGTGGACGAGAAGAAGTGGGTCGAGGAGCAGCGCTACCTGCACGCGCTCAACTTCTGCATGCTGCTGCCCGGGCCGGAGGCGCAGAAGCTCGCCACCTACGTCGGCTGGCTGCTGCACGGCGTGCGCGGCGGCCTCGCCGCCGGGATCCTGTTCGTGCTGCCGGGCGCGCTGGTGATGCTCGCGATCAGCCTGCTCTACGTCCTCGGGCGCGGCATCCCGGTGATCGACGGTGCGCTGCTCGGAATCAAGGCGGCGGTGCTGGTGATCGTGGTCGAGGCTTTGATTCGAATCGGGCGCCGTGCGCTGAAAACGCGCCTGCTGATCGCGCTGGCGGCGCTCGCGTTCGTCGGCATCTTCTTCATGGATCTGCCGTTTCCGCTCATCGTGGTCGTCGCGGCGGCGATCGGCTTCTTCACCACCGAAGCGGCCGGCGGGGGTGCAACGCCGGTGCCGGGCCGCTGGCGGGAGGCCGCGCTCGCGGCTACGGTCGGGCTGGTGCTCTGGTGGGCGCCGGTAGCGCTGGCGGCCGTGGCGCTTGGCACGGAGCACGTCCTGGTGGACATCGGCCTGTTCTTCTCCAAGCTGGCGGTCGTGAGCTTCGGCGGCGCGTACGCGCTGCTCGCCTACATGGCGCAGCAGGCGGTGGAGACCCATGGCTGGATGACGGCGGCGGAGATGGTCGACGGGCTCGGCTTCGCCGAGACGCTGCCCGGGCCGCTGATCAAGGTGACGCAATTTGTCGGCTTTCTCGGGGCCTGGCGCAGCCCGGAGCCGTTCTCGCCGGTGACCACCGCGGTGCTCGGCTCGGCGCTCGCCACCTGGGTCACCTTCGTGCCGCCGATGCTGCTCATCTTCGCCGGCGCGCCGTTCGTCGAGCAGCTGCGCGCCAACAAGCGCCTGTCGGGCGCGCTAGCCGCGATCACCGCGGCTGTGGTCGGCGTGATCCTCAACCTGACCGTCTGGTTCGCGCTGCACGTGCTGTTCCCCAAGGTGATCGAAATGCGCGCCGGCCCGCTGCGGTGGTACGCGTTCGACCTTTGGGGAATGGACTGGAAAGTCGGGTTGCTCGCGCTGGTGGCCGCCGCCGTGACCTTCGTCCTGCACCGCGGCCTGATCGAGCTGGTGGCGATCATGGCCGCCCTGGGAATCGCGGTACGATTGCTCTCATGAGTGCTTACCTGATCGGCGAAATCGACATCACCGACCCCGCGGCCTACGAGGACTATCGCAAGCAGGTGCTGGCGGTGGTCACGCAGTACGGCGGCAAGTTCATCGTGCGCGGCGGCAAGGTGGATCCCAAGGAAGGCGGCTGGAATCCGAAGCGCATCGTGGTGCTCGAGTTTCCCTCGATGGCGCAGGCGCAGAAGTTTTACGGCTCTGCGGAATACGCGCCGCTGATCAAGCTGCGCCAGAAGGCCGCCAAAGGCCGGCTCATCATCGTCGAGGGAGCCTCGTAAAACGGAAGGGCGCCTTGCGACGCCCTTCCGGCCCCTCCTCCTCCAGTAATCCTTAGCTCAGTCGCTGTATCACCGCGCAGGCGCTGCGCGCGCCGGCATTGCCGGTCGGCTGGGTCTTGAAGTCGTCGGGCTGCACGTGGACGATCAGGCCGCGGCCGACGATGTTCCCCGGGCCGGAGCCGACGGAGATGGTATCGACGTCCGCCGTAAGGCTGGCGTTGCCCTTGGCGTCGGATTTCAGGCTCGGCAGGTCGCCGGCGTGGCGCTCCGCGCTGCCATGGGCGCCGTGCGGCTTGCCGAACGGATTGAAGTGCCCCTTGGCGCTCATGCCGTCGCCGGAGCTGCAGTCGCCGGCCTCGTGGACGTGGAAGCCGAACTCGCCATTTGGCCGCAGGCCGCTGATGTTGGCCGCGACGCGCACCTTGTCGCCGCGCTGCTCGAAATTGGCTGTGCCGCGCACCGTGCTGCCCTTGGTCGGCTGGAGGTTGGCGGTAGCTTTCACCCCGCCGCCCCACATGCTCTGCATCGCCTCGCAGCCGGCCAGCACCGTCGCCGCAAGGCCGATGAGAAGAACCGCCCTCACTTCTGCGCTTTCTTCTCCGGCGCCATCGAGGCGCCCTTCGTCTTCTTGTAGTTGGCGACCGCCTTGTCCTGCGCCTTGGCGAGATCGGCGGCGTCCTTTGCCTTGCTCGCGGCGGCCTTGTCCGCCTCCGCGGTTTTCTCGGCATCGGTCTTCGCCGGCGCCGACGGCAGCTTGGCGTGGGTCGCGGCGAAAATGCCGATCAGCAGACCGCCCAGCAGCACGGCAATGGTTTTTTTCATCATTCGTCCCTCATGTGGGGGGCCCCGGCGGGGACTGCGCCGCCCGCGGCCTGCGGGCGCTTGCCCGATTTGACTTCGTTGTACCAGATCTCGTGGTGCTCCTTCGCCCACACCTCGTCGACGTAGCCGGTGCGCATCGCCTGGTAGGCGCCTTCCACCCCCAGCGTGCCGAGGTAGATGTGGCCGAGCGACAAGGCGATGTAGATCAGGGCCGCGCCTGCGTGCCAGATCCACGCGTCCTGCATCACCGCGCGCGACTGGTCGAAGTTCGGGAACAGCAGGATTACCCCGCTCCACGCCACCACGATGGACAGGCCGATCACGCCGCCCCAGAACCACACCTTCTCGCCGGCGTTGAAGCGCCCGGAGGGCACGTGCTCCTTGCCGGTGATGTAGGCCCACGATTTGGCGAACCACTTGAAGTCATAGGCGCGCGGCAGGTTGTCGCGGATGAACAGGAAAATGAAGATCAGCACCGAGACGATGAAGAACGGCCCGACGAAGTTGTGCAGGTTCTTGCACAGCGCGGTGAGCCACGCGAACAGCGTGTAGCCGATGATCGGCAACAGCAAATATTTGCCGAACATCATCACCAGGCCGGAGATGCCGAGCACCACGAAGCTGATCGCGGTGGACCAGTGCGCGATCTGCTCCAGCGGGCTGAAGCGATGGATCAGCCGGCCGCTCGGCCGGTCGTGCAGCTTGACCGGCCCCTTGCCGAAGTAGAGCGCCGCCAGGATCAGCAGCACCACCACGACCAGCCAGCCACCATAGAAGGTCATCGGCCCGTTGCGGAATTGCCGCCAGGCCTCACCGGCGGTGACGCGCACGTCCTGCCCGAGGAATCGCGCCGGCGGCTGGATCAGCACGTTCATCTCGCGTCCGGGAATGCTGGTGTAGTTCGGCTCACCGCGCTGCACCTCGCGCCAGACATCCGCGTTATTGCCCGGCTGGCTGAGCTGCCGCTGCTGCTGGCTTTGCTCCGGCGTGGCCGGCGCGGGGTCGTCCTTCGGCGCCTGCTGCGCTACGGCCGCCGCCGCGAACGCGAACCCCAACGCGACAAAAAGAATCCTCATCCCAATCTCCTGTTCGAGGGCCGCTCTACCTGCCTACTGGTAGATGCGTTTGTGCTCGTGCTGGGCGAGCTGGCGCTGCTTGATCTGGTCTTCCCAGCTCGCCTGGTTGCCCTTGGTCCACTTGCCGCCGCGCAGCTCCACGATCGGCGATTCGCTGTCCCAGGGCTTGCCGTCGCGCTTGCCCTGGTAACGCTTCTCGGACTGCGGCTCGATGACCTGGTCGCGCTCGCCGCAGGCGGTCAACCCCATTAAGGCGATCAGGACCAATGCCGTTCTCATGAACGCGTCCCGCTGGGCTGCTGTTGCTGCTGCGGGGGCTGCGCGCCCGGCTTGCCGGGACCGTAGGCCGTGCCCCAGCCCCACACCTCGGAGCCCTTGCCACGGCGCAGCACGCGCTCGCGGTAGATGTCGGCGATCACGTCGCCGTCGCCGCCGAGCAGCGCCTTGGTCGAGCACATTTCGGCGCACGCCGGGAGCTTGCCTTCCGCCAGTCGGTTGCGGCCGTATTTCTGGAACTCGGCCGCGCTGCGGTCGGCCTCGGGCCCGCCGGCGCAGAACGTGCACTTGTCCATCTTGCCGCGCAGGCCGAAGGCACCCGCTTGCGGGAACTGCGGCGCGCCGAACGGGCAGGCGTAAAAGCAGTAGCCGCAGCCGATGCACAGGTCCTTGTCGTGCAGCACCACGCCGTCGTCGGTGCGGTAGAAGCAGACGACCGGGCACACCGCCATGCAGGGCGCGTCCGAGCAGTGCATGCAGGCGACCGAGATCGATTTCTCGGCCCCGACCACGCCGTCATTGATGGTGACGACGCGGCGGCGGTTCACCCCCCAGGGCACCTCGTTCTCGTTCTTGCAGGCGGTGACGCAGCCGTTGCACTCGATGCAGCGCTCGGCGTCGCACAGAAATTTCATTCTCGCCATATATCCTCCTTAGGCCTTCGCCACTTGGCACAGCGTGGTCTTGGATTCCTGCATCATCGTCACCCGGTCGTAGCCGTAGGTCGTAGCGGTGTTGACCGCCTCGCCGCGCACGATCGGCGCCGCCCCCTCCGGGTAGAAGGGCAGCATGTCTTCGCCCTGCCACCAGCCGGAGAAGTGGAACGGGATGAAGATCGTATCGGGGCCGATACCTTCCGTTACCTTGGCCTTCACCTTGAGCCGGACATTGCCGCCGCCCGGATTCTTGCCGGGGGTGCTGACCCATATGTACTCGCCGTTGCGGATGCCGCGGTCGGCCGCGGCCTTCGGGTTGATCTCCGCGAAGCAGTCCTGCATCAGCTCGGCGAGCCACGGGTTGGAGCGCGTCTCCTCGCCGCCGCCCTCGTACTCGACCAGACGGCCGCTGGTGAGGATCAGCGGGAACTTCTTGTGCACCTCGTCCTTGACCGCCTGCTGCTGCACCGACTTGAACAGCGTCGGCAGGCGCCAGAACACTTTGACGTCGTCGTGCGTCGGGTACTTCTCGACCAGGTCCGGCCGCGGGCTGAACAGCGGCTCGCGGTGCTGCGGGATCGGGTCGGGGAAGTTCCACACCACGGCGCGCGCCTTGGCGTTGCCGAACGGGTGGCAGCCGTGCTTCATCGCCACGCGCTGGATGCCGCCGGTGAGGTCGGTCGCCCAGGTCTTGCCCTCGGCTTCCTTCTTCTCCTCGTCCGTCAGCTCGTCCCACCAGCCCAGCTTCTTCAGCAGCACGTGATCGAACTGCGGATAGCCGGTGGTGATGTCGCCGCCCTTCGGATACGAGCCATCCTCGGCCAGCAGGTTGACGCCGTCGCGCTCCATGCCGAACAGCGCGCGGAAACAGCCGCCGCCATCCATCATGTGCTTCGAGGTGTCGTACAGGTTCGGCGAGCCCGGATGCTTGATCTTGGCGTGGCCGTAGCAGGGCCAGGGCAGGCCGTAGTAGTCGCCGGTCAGGTCGTAGCCGGTCTTGGCGTCCTTGCCGCCGCGCGCGCGCAGCGTCTTCACGTCGAACACGTGCATGTTGCGCATGTGTGCCTGCAGCCGCTCGGGCGACTGGCCGGTGTAGCCGATGGTCCACGCGCCGGCGTTGATCTCGTTGCGCAGCGTGTCTTCCATCGACGGCTCCTCACCGCCCTTTCCCTTGACCAGGCGGATGGTCTGCTTGCCGTCCTTCTTGCCCACGAACTGGTCGCCGAAGCCGAGCTTGGCCGCGAGCTGGTACATGATCATGTGGTCGGTGCGCGACTCGAACAGCGGGTCGATCACCTTCTCGCGCCACTGCAGCGAGCGATTGGAGCAGGTCGCCGAGCCTTCGGTCTCGAACTGCGTCGCCACCGGCAGCAGGTAGGCACCGTCCTTGCGCACCTTCGCGAACATCGCGGCGCTCGCCGACGGATACGGATCCAGCACCACCATCAGGTCGAGCTTCTTCATCGCCTCGAGCATTTCCGAACCACGGGTCTGCGAGTTCGGCGCGTGGCCCCAGAAGAAGATCATGCGCAGGTTCGGGTCCTGGTCGATGGCCTCGTTCTTCTCCATCACGCCATCGATCCAGCGCGACACCGTCATGCCGGGCTTGGCCATCATCGCCTCGGAGGCATATTGCTTCTTCAGCCAGTCGAGGTCGACGTTCCACACCCGCGACCAATGCACCCACGAGCCCGGCACCGCGACCGGGTAGTAGCCCGGCAGCGTGTCCGGGTTGGGGCCGACGTCGGTCGCGCCCTGCACGTTGTCGTGGCCGCGGTAGATGTTGCAGCCGCCGCCAGAGCGGCCGACGTTGCCGAGCGCGAGCATCAGGATGTTCGAGGCACGCACCACCGCGTTGGCATTGGTGTGCTGCGTCTGCCCCATCGCCCAGATGATGAAGCCCGGACGGTTCTCGGCCAGCGTCTTGGCGACCGCGAACACCTGGGCCTCGGGCACGCCGGTGACCGCGGTGACGTTGTCGGGCGTCCACTTCGCCATCACGTCCTTCTTCACCTCTTCCATGCCGTAGACGCGGTCATGGATGTACTTCTTGTCCTCCCAGCCGTTCTTGAACACGTGGTAGAGCACGCCGAACAGGAAGGCGACGTCGCTGCCCGAGCGGTGGCGCACGTACATGTCCGCCTTCGCCGCGGTGCGCGTGAAGCGCGGGTCGACCACGATCACCTTGGCGCCGTTTTCCCGGGCGTGCAGGGTGTGCAGCATCGACACCGGGTGCGCCTCGGCCGCGTTCGAGCCGAGGAACATCATGCACTTCGAGTTCTGCTCGTCGTTGTACGAGTTGGTGATCGCGCCGTAGCCCCAGGTCTGGGCCACGCCCGACACGGTGGTCGAGTGGCAGATGCGCGCCTGGTGGTCGGTGTTGTTGGTTCCCCAGAGCGAGACCCACTTGCGCAGCAGCGCCGACTGCTCGTTGTTGTGCTTCGACGAGCCCACCACAAACAGCGCATCCGGTCCGCTCTGCTTGCGGATGTCGAGCATCTTCTGCGAGATCTCGTCGTAGGCGACCTCCCAGGAGATGCGCTTCCACTTGCCGCCCTCGAGCTTCATCGGGTACTTGAGGCGGTGCGAGTCGTGGGTGATGCCGTGCTCGCGCACCGAGGCGCCCTTGGCGCAGTGCGCGCCGAGGTTGATCGGCGAGTCGAACACCGGCTCCTGGCGGATCCACACGCCGTTCTGCACCACGGCGTCGATCGCGCAGCCCACGGAGCAGTGGGTGCAGACCGTGCGCTTGACCTCGATCTTGCCGGCTTGTTCGTTCTGCGCCTCGGCTTCGCCGATCATGTTGAAGGGCAGCTGCGACACGACCGCGCCAGCGCCGACGGTAAGGCCCGAGCGCTTGAGGAACGCGCGACGGTCGATCGTCTTCGCGATCGGAATCGTGCAAGACAAGCGGCCTTGCGGAGCAGCCTGGCTGGTGGCTTTTCTGGTGAGAAGCATTGCGGCCCCCTAAACCTTGGTGGTGCGGTAGTAGTTGTTGATGTGCTCGGTCGCGTGATAGCCGCGCGTCGCACGTTTGCCCTCACCGCTTTTCGCGGTGGGCGTACTCTTCGACGTCACGATCGCCGCGGCGGTCGCGGCACCACCGGCGCCCACCGTCAGCAGGAAATTTCTGCGGGAAAGTTTGGCTTTCTTCTCGGTCACGGCGACCTCCTGGTTTACGGTCACTCTAGATAGATGAAATCAGACGGACCTTACCGCTCAATTTCCTTTGATACAAGAGCAGTTACCGGACAAGTTGGGAAACGTTCTCAACCAGTTTATCCCGCCATCTCGAACGCGCTTTTCTCGACCTCGATGAACGTGCGCGCGAAGCGCGCCACCGGCCGGTAAAAACGCGCCTGCCTGGAGGCGGTTACCGCGTCACAGAAGGCCGCGGTGCCGCGGTAGACGAAACGAGCGAAGAAAGCCTGCTGGTCTTCGGGCGGCCGCTGCTGCACTGCAATAACGAAACGCATCGTTTCGCAAACACCGCTGACGTGGTCTTCGTATTCCGGCACGTCCTCGCGGCGCGCGATCCCCCATGCGCTCAACTGCCCGCGCAAATCGACCAGGGGGCTGTCGTTGCTGTGGCGCAGGACGTAATGCGACAGGTAGGGCGTGACCGCCGCCTTGCCGGTGCCGACGAAGAGCTCGGTGTGCTCGCCTTCGAGCGCCTCGCGCTCGGCGTTGCGGCAGGCCTCGAGCATTTCGCCCCACGCCGCGGCGAGCGCCTCGGCTTCGGCGTTGCGCTCGGCCTCAAGCTGCATCGGACCGGCCTGCGTCAGCTGCGAGATGAGCGGTGCGTCGGGCGGCGCGTAGAACAAGCGCGCGATCAGGCCGTAGAAGTTGGCGCGCGCCGCGTCCTCGGGGGCAATCATTTCTTGTAATCGAAGATCGTGCTCTCGGTCTTGTTTTCCACCATGTCGACCACGCGGCAGTCGCCGCACATCTGCAGCCGGCGCGTGCCGCCGGCGAACATCGAATGGCCGCCGAGCCTGGCGAGCATGTTCTCGACCATCTGGCGCGTGCCGAACGGCTTGGCGCAGCGCACGCAGTTGAACGGCTCGGCCTCGTTCAGCGTGACCGAGTCCTTGGCTTCTTTTCCGATCATCAGCCTCGGGACCAGCGTGATCGCGTTCTCGGGGCAGGTGCTCACGCACAGGCCGCACTGCACACAGTTGCGCTCGATGAAGCGCAGGCTGGGCGTCTCGGTGGCATCGATCAGCGCCGACTCCGGGCAGGCGCCGATGCAGGCCTTGCACAGCGTGCAGGTCTGCTTGTTCACCGCCAGCGCGCCAAAAGGTGCGCCGGCAGGCAACGGAATGGTTTTCGACTCATGCCGCGCCAGGTGGTCCAACGCGAAGTCCAGCGTGGTGCGCTTTTCGGACGACAGGTTGAAGCTTGCCGCTTTCGCCACACCCGCGGCGGGCGTTAATTCCCACAGGTCAGCCGGGTTCTCGATCAGCGCGAAATGTTTTCCGGCATAGCCGAGCGCGTTGACGATGGTTTCGGCGTAGCCCATCTGCCGTGTGAGCGCGGCCACATAGGCATCTGCAGTCTTGTCAGTCACCAGGATGCTGATTTGCGAGGCGCCATAAGCCATCGCGCCGAGCATCAGGTCCATGCCGATCGAGGCGACATGGAAGCATTCCATCGGTATCACCCGCCCCGGCAAGCCCTTTCCTTTTCGGGCATAGGCAAGCAGGCTCGAGCGGCCGTCGGTGGCATCGTGGAACACGATGCAGGCGTCCTTGCCGCCGGCGTCGCGGTACGTGGCGAGCGCCGTCTTCAGCCGCGCGCCCGTGTCCGGCACCTTCGGATAGGTGTAGGTCATGGCGCCCGAGGGACAGACGGTGGCGCAGCCGCCGCAGCCGGCGCACAGGTGCGACTCGACCTTGACGTGGTCGCCGTCAGGCTGGATCGCGCCGCTCGAGCACACGTCGATGCAGGCGTTGCAGCCCTGCTTGCCGGAGCGGCTGTGCGCGCAGATCTTCTCGCGGTACTGGAAGAACTTCGGCTTTTCGAACTCGCCCACCAGCCCGGCAAGCTGTTGCGCGGCGAGCGCCTGCTCCAACGGATCGGCGCCGGGCGCGAAATAGCCCTGCGGCAGCGCGTGGAGCTTGATGAGCGGCTCGCGCGACAGGTCGAGCACGAGGTCGAACGTGTCTTTTCGCGAAACATCCGTTCTTGAAAAATCGATCGCGCCGACACTGCCGCAGGCCTTGACGCAGTCGCGGTGATCCTTGCACTTGGCGAGATCGACCTGGTAATCGAAGCCGATCGCGCCCTCGGGGCAGGCGCGCACGCAGGCGTTGCAGCGCGTGCAGACTTCGAGGTCGATCGGATTCTCCTGGCGCCACTCCACTTCGAAGGCGCCGAGCCAGCCGGAGAGGCCCGCGACCCTCCCCGACCAGACGGGGAATTTTCTTTCGAGCGGAAGTTCTCCTCCTCCAGCAGTAATGAGGACACTGACTTCCAATTGCCCGGCCAGACGCTCGGCCCAGTCGAGCGCCGCGGCGGCCGGGCCGATCACCAGCACGTTGCCCTGAGACTCGAACTCCACCGCGGGCGCCGGCTCGGCCTCGGGCAGCGTGGCCATCGCGATGAGCGCCGCAATCTTGGGGGTGGACTTCTCGCCGGACCATCCGCCGAGCTCGCGGATGTTCACGAACTTGATGCTCTTCTGCGCAATCTCGGTAAACAGCGCCGCTTCCTGCGTGCAGGCGACAGTGAGGTCCTCGCCGCTGCCGAGCGCGGCCTGGAATGCGCCGATGTCCTTGCGGCATAGCTCGTGGTGCACGGCGAGCGGCTCGCCCGACTTGAGCGCGACGGCGAGCGCCTTCGCGTCGAGCGGGATGGTGCGGTTGCAGCTGCAGACCTTAAGCATCCCGCTTCCCGGGCTCGTCAGGCTGCGAGGGTGGCGATTCGGGTGGCGCTTCGGATTCCGGCGCCGGCGCCTGCGCCTGCGCCGCCGCAGCCGCCTCCTGCTTCTCCAGCTCCTGCCTCTCTTCGTCGCTGAACAGCAGCGTGCGCGCCTGGTTGAGCGTCTTCAGCATCTCGTCGGGGATCGGATCGGCGATGTTCCAGTCGCGCGAATTGGGCTCGAACGGATCGGGCAGATTGAAGTGCGGATCGCCGCGGAACAGCTTCTTCAGCGCAACGCGGCGCAGCGCGTCTTCGACCTTCGGGTGCATGAAAGCGGAAAAGTCGGACTCGGGCGTGAGCTTGTCGATCGACGGCAACTCGGGCTTCGGCGTCTCGACGGGCTTCTCGGCCGGCGTCTCCTTCTTTAACCGCGACCAACGCCGCAGGAAATCTTCTTTTTCCGCAGCCATTGCTAGACGCGATCCTTCGGATGCTGGAACGAGCGCGGCTTGATGCGCTTCTGTGGTTGCGGCCGGTAGTTGTTCTCGACGTATTCGCCCACCCACGCGAAGATCGCCGGCGGAATCGCCACGCCGTCGACCGAGTGGCCGCCGTCGAGCCAGCGCGCCGCCTCGTCCGAGCTCACCGTGACTTCGACCGGCAGTGCGTTCTCTCCGTCCATCCGCCAGAGGATGAACACGCGCGGCTCGGGCGCGGACACGTTCATGTAGTAGCCCTCGAGCTCATCCTTGTGCAGCACGAGCTTGAATCCGGGATACAGGCATTGCGTGACCCCGTCGGCCTCGCGCAGCAGCCGGGCAGCGCCGCCTGGGTCGGCGAGCACGCCGTGCGGCTCCCACATCGAGTCGGCCCAGCGGCTTTTCACCGGCCGGCGCTGCATCACGACCGCGATGTCGAAGGACGGTTTTTCCACGCCCGAACTATACGCGCTCTGTTATGATTTTCCGAGAGAAAACCCTTGATGAACAAGGTCATTCCCCTAGTGGACCAACGCAATTCCGGCCGCTCCGCGGCGCCGGTTTTTGCCGGCGGGCGCCTTGCGGATACACGCGGCCGCGCCATGCGCGACCTGCGCATCTCGGTGACCGATCGCTGCAATTTCCGCTGCGTGTACTGCATGCCGCGCGAGGTGTTCGATTCGAACTACCGCTTCCTGCCGCACGAGGCCATCCTCACCTTCGAGGAGATCGCGCGCCTCGCACGCGTCTTCGTCGGCCTGGGCGTGAACAAGCTGCGCCTGACCGGCGGCGAGCCGCTGGTGCGGCGCAACCTGGACCGCCTGGTGGCGATGCTGGCCGAGCTGGATGCGGAAGTCACCCTGACCACCAATGGCTCGCTCCTCGCCAAGCAGGCCGCCGCGCTCAAGAAGGCCGGCCTCGATCGCGTCACCGTGAGCCTGGATTCGCTCGACGATGCCACTTTCCGCAGAATGAACGATGCCGATTTCCCGGTCGCCAAGGTCATCGAGGGCATCGAGACCGCGGCCGCCGCCGGCCTCGGCCCGGTGAAGATCAACATGGTGGTGAAGCGCGGGATCAACGACCAGAGCATGGTGCAGATGGCGGAGCGCTGGCGCGGCACGGGTCACATCGTCCGCTTCATCGAATACATGGACGTCGGCAGCACCAACGGCTGGAAAATGGACGACGTTATTTCGTCCGCCGAAGTGGTGCGGCGCATCGGCGCGCGCTGGCCGCTCGAGCCCATCGACGCCAACTATCCCGGCGAAGTCGCCGAGCGCTGGCGCTACGCGGATGGCGCGGGCGAGATCGGCGTGATTTCGTCGGTGACGCAGGCCTTCTGCTCCAGCTGCACGCGCATGCGCCTGTCGACCGAAGGCTCGCTCTTCACCTGCCTCTTCGCCCAGTCGGGCCACGACCTGAAGAGCCTGCTGCGCAACGGCGCGTCCGATGACGCGTTACGAAACGAGATCGCCGCTGTGTGGCAACGACGCGCCGACCGCTATTCCGAAATTCGCACCGCTGAAACCGCCAAGGAACGCAAAGTGGAGATGTCCTACATTGGCGGCTAGCAAAAAGCCTGTGTTGACGAATGCGGCCCGGCCCGCCACGTTTGAAGTGGAGGCCTACAACGAGCGCGGCGAGATGGTGCCGACCTCGATCGCCGGCGAGCATCCGCTCACCCTCTACTTCGACAAGCGCGAGATCGTGACGCTGATGACGCTGGGCCACGCGCCCGAAGCGCTCGCCATCGGTTACCTGCGCAACCAGCGGCTGGTTCCTTCCATCGACGACATCGCCGCGGTGCAGGTCGACTGGGAGACCGATTCGGTCGCCATCACCACCCATTCTAAAAAGCCGCTACCGGCGCTCGACAAGAAGACGGTGACCAGCGGCTGCGGGCAAGGCACCGTGTTCGGCGACCTGATGGAAGAGATCGACCAGACCCAGTTGCGCAATGATGTCTTCCTGGAGGACAGCGATCTTTTCGTGCTGATCGAGAAGGTGCGCAAGCACGAGACCATCTACAAGCAGGCCGGCGCGGTGCACGGCTGCGCGCTCGCCACCACGGCCGGCGAGATCCTGATGTTCGTCGAGGACGTCGGGCGCCACAACGCGGTGGACGCGATCGCGGGCTTCATGTGGCTCGACGCGATCGACGGCTCGGACAAGGTGTTCTACACCACCGGCCGGCTCACTTCCGAGATGGTGATCAAGTGCGCGCAGATGCGCATCCCGTTCCTGGTTTCGCGCTCGGGACTCACCAACATGGGCCACCAGATCGCAAGCAAGGTGAACATGACGATGCTGGGCCGCGCCAGCGGCCGGCACTACCTGGCGTTCACCGGGAAGGAAAGACTCGTCAGGTCGTCGCCGCAGCCGACGGCGCTTGCGTGACTTCCCGGCGTGACGGGAAGAACAGCGAAGCGAGCAGCATCCCCGAAGCCAGCACCGCCAGCACCAGGAACACGTTGCTGAAGCCGCCTTGCGTCTTGTGCAGCACCGCGATCATCGGCACCGCGACCGCCGCCACGCCCAGAGAGACGACGTAGCGTACGGAAAGTACGCGCGCGCGATATTCGTCGGCCACGTATCTGCCGACGATGGCGTCGTTGAGCGGGATCTGGCCGAAGATCGCCAGCATCATGAGCAGCGCGGCGCCCAGCATCGCCCAGCCCTGCAAATTCGCCGCGAGCGCGAGGAACGGGATCTGCACCAGCGCCACGCCGATCATCAGGCGCCTGAGCTCGAAGCGGTCGATCAGGCTGCCCATCAGCACCTGTGCGAAGGCGGCCATGGTGTAGACGATCGCGACCAGCAGGCCGATGCCGAGGCTGGTCTGCGTGAGCGCCGCGAGGCGCTCGTCGAATACCTTGGGCATCGCGATCGTGGTCGAGTTGAAGATCACGCCGCCGCAGGCAGTGGCAATCAGCATGATGGCGAAAATGCGCGTCATGGTGGCGCGGTCGATGTGCAGGCCGATGGTCTTCGACTTCTTCTTCACCGGGCCCGGATCGCGCACCAGCAGGAGGAACGCCGCGCCGATCGCCATCGAAAGCACGCCGGGGACGAAGAACGCCGCGCGCCAGCCGAGCCAGTCCATCAGCGCGCCGGAAATCAGCGCCGCCGCCGCCAGGCCGAGGTTGCCCCACAGGCCGTTCCAGCCCAGCGCCCGGCCCATCTTTTCCGGGGCGGCGACCAGCATCGCGATGCCCACCGGGTGGTAGATCGCCGCGAACATGCCGATGACAAACAGGCCGACGCCGATCTGCCACGACGACTGCGCGAAGCCGGTCAGGAACATCGCGCCGCCGATGCCGAAGAAGAACACCGCCATCATCTTGTAGCGGCTCCAGTGGTCGGCGAGCCAGCCCGCCGGCAGCGCGAAGGCGCCGAAGGCGATGAAGCCGCCGAGCGCGAGCGGCAGGAGCTCGGCGTATGGTTGCTGCCATTCGCGCGCCAGCGCGACTACGACCACCGGGAAAATCAGCATCGCGAGGTGGTCGACGAAGTGACCGATGTTGAGGAAGGGAACGAGCGCGCCGCGGTTCATGCCGGCATCGTACCTGCGGGGCTTGCGTCCGTCACGCGACCGCCGGACAATTCCTGTCGAGAATGGGACAGAAGCCGATTCGCGGGGATGCGTACCAGGACGTGCCCCGCCCCGTGGGGGCGATGGCGCGCGACCTGCCGCCTGCCTTCGAGATCCCCTGGCACAGCCATCCGCGCTTCCAGCTCATCTTCGCGGTGCGCGGCGTAATGACCGTCGATACGCAGGAGGCCACCTGGATGGTGCCGCCGCAACGCGCGGTCTGGATGCCGCCGAAGATGACGCACCGGGTGAAGACCTCCGGCGAAGTCCACATGCGCACGCTGTACATCGAGCCCGCGGCGGCGAAGCGCATGCCGCGCGGCTGCGAGGTGTTCGAAGTGACGCCGCTGCTGCGCGAGCTGATCCTGCGCGCCACCGAGCTGCCGCTCGAGTACGAGGAGCGCGGTCCCGCGGGGCGCGTCATGCGCCTGTTGCTCGACGAGCTTGCCGCCCTGCCGCGCCTGCCCTACAACCTGCCGATGCCCAAGACCGCGCCGCTCGACGCCATCTGCGCGCGCCTGATGCAAGCGCCGAACGATCCGGCGACCCTGGAAGACCTGGCGGCGCGCCACGGCACCACCGCGCGCACCCTCGCCCGCCATTTCCGCCGCCAGACCGGGATGAGCTTCGCCGAATGGCGCCGGCGTGCGCGCCTGTTGCGCGCGCTCGGCTGGATCGCCGAAGGCCGCCCGATCCTCGCCGTCGCGCTCGACCTGGGCTACGACAGCCCTTCCGCGTTCAGCGCCATGTTCCGGCGCGAGCTTGGCGCGCCGCCATCGCATTTCCGGGGACCGTCGTGAGCATCACCGGCATCGTCCTCGCCGGCGGCAAAGGCAGCCGCATGGGCGGCGTCGACAAGGGCCTGCAGCCGCTGCGCGGCAAGCCGATGGTCGAATGGGTGCTCGCACGTTTCGCGCCCCAGGTCACCGAGATCATCATCAACGCCAACCAGAACGTGCCGACCTACGAGAAATATGGCCATCGCGTGGTGTCCGACGCGATCGGCGGCTTCGCCGGGCCCCTCGCGGGACTGCACGCCGGGCTCAACGCCGCGAAGCATCCGCTAGTGATCACTGTGCCGTGCGACTCGCCTTTTTTACCGAGTGACCTCGTGGACCGCCTGCGGGCCTCCCTCAAAAACCACGACCTCGCTGTCGCCAAGACCGGTGCGCAACCGCATCCCGTCTTCGCACTCATGAAGCGCGACGTGCGCGAAAGCCTGGAAGCCTTTCTCGCCTCGGGCGGGCGCAAGATCGACGCGTGGTATGCCGCCCTCAAGGTGGTGGAGGTTTCCTTTGACGACGAGGCCGATGCGTTCCGCAATATCAATACCCTGGAAGAACTGAAGCGCGAATGAGCATCGCGCAGACCGTCAGCTGTTTGGATGGCTACGACCCGGACGCATTGCGCGTCGACAAGGCGCGCGAGGCGATCCTCGCGTGCCTGCGCCCGATCAACGAGTCGGAAAAGGTTCCCACCAAGGAAATTCTGGGGCGGGTGCTGGCCGAGGACATCGTGCCGCGCATCAACGTGCCGGCGCACGACAACTCGGCGATGGATGGGTATGCGATCCGCTTCTCGGATGTCGAAAAACCGCTGAGGGAAATCGGCGCCGCCCTGGCCGGCAAGCCCTTCCATGGGCAACTGGGCGCGGGCGAGTGCGTGCGCATCATGACCGGCGCCGTGATGCCGCCGGGCGCGGACACCGTCGTCATCCAGGAGGTCGTAACAAAGCAAGGCGACCGCATCACCATCCCGCCCGGGCAGAAGAAGGCGCAGAACGTGCGCTATGCCGGCGAAGACCTGAAGGTCGGCACTGCGGTGCTGGGAAGCGGAAAGCTGCTGAAGCCCGCCGACGTCGGCCTCATCGCTTCGCTCGGTATCGGCGAAGTGCGCGTGCGACGCCGGCTGCGCGTGGCGTTCTTCGCCACCGGCGACGAGCTCGCCTCCATCGGCCAACCGCTGAAGGAAGGCGAGGTCTACGACTCCAACCGCTACACCGTCCACGGCATGCTGGCGCGGCTCGGCGTCGAGGCGATCGATATGGGTGTCGTCAGGGACAATCCCGCGGACCTCGAGGCAGCGTTCAGGAAAGCTTCCTCGGCAGATGCGGTCATCACCACGGGCGGCGTCTCGGTCGGCGAAGCAGACTTCATCAAGCAGATGATGGCAAAGCTCGGCGAAGTGCTGTTCTGGAAAATCGCCATGCGCCCGGGCCGGCCGATGGCCTTCGGCAAGATCGGCGACGCTTTCCTCTTCGGTTTGCCCGGCAACCCGGTGGCGGTGATGGTGACCTTTTACCAGTTCGTGCGCGATGCGTTGCTGCACATGTCCGGGCGCGAGGACGCGCCGATTCCACTGTTGAAAGCGCTTTCGGCTGAAAGCCTGCGCAAAGTGCCGGGCCGCACCGAGTACCAGCGCGGCATCCTGTTCAAAGAACAAGGCGAGTGGAAAGTGCGCACCACCGGCCAGCAAGGCTCGGGGGTGCTGCGCTCGATGTCGGAAGCGAACTGCTTCATCGTCCTCGAGCACGACCGCGGCACGGTGAAGGCCGGCGAAGCGGTCAGCGTGCAGCTGTTCGAAGGGTTGGCCTAGCGGCCGCGCGCGGCGCTGACGAATTCCAGCGAGGCGCGGAAGATGTCGAGGTCCTTCTCGTAATCGGCGGCGTCGGCGCGGTTGATCTGGATCCACTCGCGAGTGCTCGGCAACCCTTTCGGCTGAAACGGCACTACGTTGTCCCTGGAGAACTGCGCCTCGGTGGCGGCCGCAGCCGGCAGCCGCAGGCCGATGCCGTCGCCGCTGATGCAGGCGAACATCCGGTCATTGACGAAATAGGCGTCGAGGCCGTTGATCTTTTTCGTGCTCACGCCCGGCAGCTTGAGGAGCACGGCGTCGATCTGCGTCTTGCGATTCGGTGTGGTGGTCATTGAAATGACTTAAATTCTCGCATGGTGGGCGATCCAAGCATTACGGTCGTGAGCTCCCTTGCGCTGAAAGGCGTGCTGGAGGAATTCCGGCCGGCGTTCGAGCGCCGGCTCGCATCGCGGCTGGATCTGCGCTTCGACGCGACCCAGGCAATTCTCGCGCAAATAAAAGACCTGCGCGCGGATCTGCTGGTCCTGACCGCCGAGGCGCTGGAAGAATTGCGAAACAGCGGCACCGTAGCCCAGGTTCGCGCCCTGGGCAGCTCGGGCGTCGGCATCGCGGTGCGCGCTGGCGCGCCGAAACCCGACATCGGCTCGGTCGACGCGCTGAAGCGCGCATTGGCCGCCGCGAGCTCCGTCGCGCACTCCAAGGTCGGCGCCAGCGGCATCTATTTCTCCGAGCTGCTGCAGCGCCTCGATATCTCGCTGAAAAAACGCATCGTGGTCGAGAAAGGGCCGGTCGGCCTGGTGGTCGCGGCGGGTAAGGCGGAGCTCGGCGTGCAGCAGCTTTGCGAGCTCGCGCCGGTTCCGGGCATCGACATCGTCGGCCCGCTCCCTCACCCGCTGCAAAAACTGACGCATTTCGCCGCCGGCATTCCGCTGAACGCGGCCAATCCGAACGGCGCGCTGGCCCTGATGCAGCTGCTGCGCTCCGACGCCGCGCGCGCCGGCATGGTCAAGGGCGGGATGCAACCGGCATGAGCTCGGTCGGCACGCCCTGCTCTGCGGTCTGCGCGGGCACCGGTTCGGCGATGCGCACGCGCTTCGCGTCGACACCATGGTCGATGAGCGCGGCACGCACGGCCTGGGCGCGTTCGCCGGCAAGCGCGTGCGCCGCTTTCTCGTCGGCCGGCACAACGGCGGCGAGCCTCTGCAGCAGCGCCCGGCCGTAGCGCTCCTCGCTCTTGCGCAAAGCCTCGAGCGCGGCGCGGTCGCCGATGCGCTTGAGGTAGAGCGCCTCGGCCGCGCGCACCACCTTGCGGTCGGAAAGATCGGGCGGCCCACGCACGCCGGCCGCGCGCGACAGCTCCTCGCGCGCGCGGCGAAGCCGCAGCGCCTCGAGGTCGCGCGCGGGATCGTAGCCGCCGCGCACGTCGATGCCGAGGTGCGGGCGCTCCGCAATCACCTTCGCCAGCCGGGCGACGCCCTCCTCGGCGGGCGGCGAGAGCGCGGCCGAGCCGGGCTGGAAGGCGACGCTTCCTGCAGCTTCGTCGCCTTCGTCCGCGCCGCGGAACAGCGCCGCGAGCGCGCGGAACGGTGCGGAGACGATCTTCTGCAGCACGTTGCCGACGGCGCGCGCGACGATCGCGCCGAGGTCGAACTGCGGGTCGTTCAGGTTACCGCGCACCGGAATGTCGAGATCGATGCGGCCCTGGGAATCGGCGAGCAGCGCCACCACCAGTTTGAGCGGAACGTCGAGCATCCCGCGGGTTTCGAGCTTCTCGCCAAGCTGCATCTCTTCGAACGCGAGCCGATTGGTGCCCACCAGGCGGCCTTCGCGCAGCTCGTAGCGCAGGTTGGCCGACAGGCGCCCGGATTCGATGCGATAGCCGGCGAACTTGGCGATATAGGGGTTGAAGGCCTCGAGCCGCAGGTTGCGCAGGTCCGCGCGGATGTCGGCGAGCTTGGTCGGGGCGTCGAGATCGATGGTGCCGCGGATGCGCGCGGATCCGTAGGGCTGCACCCGGCCGGCGAGACGGATGCGGGCCGGCTCGCTCGATGCATTGCCCAGGCCGGTGATGGTTCCCG
This sequence comes from uncultured bacterium, assembly GCA_965233195.1. GTDB lineage: Bacteria > Pseudomonadota > Gammaproteobacteria > Burkholderiales > SG8-39 > SCGC-AG-212-J23. The sequence goes on from CBDDSB010000019.1 coordinate 102,287, forward strand.
AAAGGTCGCGCATCGTGACCTCGAAAGGATTGGCGAGTGAGCGGTCGGCGAACTGCAGCGTGCCCTTTTCGATGCGCAGGCGCTCGATGCTGGCGTGCACCGGTTCGCCCTTTTGCTTGCTGTCGCCGGCGAGCACGGCCGCGAAGTTGACGGTGCCATCCTGCGCGATGACCAGGCGCCCTTGCGGCGCGCGCGCCACGAGTTCGCCGATTTCGAGGCGCAGGGGCGAGAACGCTACCTTAAGGGCCTCGGTTTCCGCGCGCTCCCAGCCGAGAAGCGGCGCGCCCGAGCCGCGTTCCTCGAGCCGCAAGGCGTCGATCGCGGCGCTGCCCTGGTAGGTGCCGGTCTTTTCGCCGAGCCGGAGGCGACCTTCGCCGGAGAACGACCCCGCGCGGATGCGCAAGGAGACCTGCTCCGGCAACCAGCGCTGGGCCATCGCGAGCGGCACCGCTTGCGCCTGCATCTTGAGATCGGCCTGGAATGGCGCGATGCCGAGGCTGCCTTGCGCCGAGATCCTGCCCTGCGGCGGAACGCTCGCCTGGGCCGCGACGTCGTGCAGCGCAAGCTTCCCGCCCGCATAGACGTAGCGCGCAGTGCCGTCGAGCCGGCCCTCGACCTTCGGGAGAAGCTGCGCCGCGCGCAAATCGCCGACCGTCAGTGTGCCTTCGGCGCTTAGCGGCTCGAGCACCACCGTGCCGCGCGACGCAATCTGGCCGCCGCCGGCGACCCGCGCCATGGCCTCGTACGTGCCCGCGGCAGCATCCAGCGTGGAAAGACCTCGTGCCCGCAGCGTGAGCCCCTCGATCACGAGGTCGCGCGCGGCGTAGCGCATTTCGCCGTTCTCGACGACCAGGTCCTGCACGATCCAGCCCCGGCGCCACAGCGACGCCCAAGCGAGATCCGCGGATGCGCGCTCCGCGCGGGCGGATACGCCGTCGGGCCCGCGCACGGCAAGGCCTTCGAGCACCGCGCTCAGCGCGAAAGGGTTCGTGCGTACGCGGCCCACCTCGAGGGCGAGGCCCTTGCTTGCGGCGAGCTCGGCAAGCGCTTCGCGCACGTAGCCCGGGGCGAGCCAGTAGCCCGCCGCTCCGTACAAGACGACGAGCAGCGCGATTCCCGCGGTGACCACCAGGAGCTTGCGCACGCTCCTTCGCAGCAAATACCGCGCCTAGATCGCCATCACGCGCGCCAGCTCGAGCAGGCTTGCATCCGCCGGGCGGGTGCGGCCGGTAATCTCGGCGAGCGGCGTGATGTTTACCTCTCCCTTGACGATCCCCGCGAGCACGCCGTGCCGGCCGCTGGCCAGCGTCTCGATCGCCGCGGCGCCAAGACGCGTGGCGAGCACCCGATCGGCGGCCGTGGGAATGCCGCCGCGCACCACGTGGCCAAGGCGCGTGACGCGCAGGTCGAAGCCGATCGACTTGCGGTTGGCGCCGTAATACTCCATCAGCTCGTGCACGCCGCATTTGGCGCCCTCGGCGATCACCGCCAGGGCGTGGGTCTTGCCGCGCCGATAAGCGTCGCGCAGTCGCTCGGCAACGTCGGCCGGCGCCAGCTCATGCTCGGGCAGCGCGATCACCTCGGCGCCGCCGGCGATGCCGGACATCAGCGCGATGTAGCCGCAGTTGCGTCCCATGGTCTCCACCGCGAAGGCGCGCTGGTGCGATGACGCCGTGGTGCGCAGGCGGTCGATGGCTTCGAGCGTCACGTTGATGGCGCTGTCGCAGCCGATGCTGACGTCGTTGCCGTAGAGGTCGTTGTCGATGGTCGAGGGAACGCCGACCACCGGATAGCCTTCGCGCGCAAGGCTGGCCGATCCCGACTGGGAGCCGTTGCCGCCGATGACGACCAGCGCATCGATCGCCTTCTTGCGCAGATTGGACAAGGCCTGCGCCCGGCCCGCGGGCTCGGCGAATTCCGGGCAGCGCGCGCTGCCCAGCACCGTGCCGCCCGACTGGATGATGCCGCCGACATCGCGCGCGGCGAGCGGCTCGATCGTTCCCCCCAGCAGCCCGGCATAGCCGTTGCGCACCCCGAACACCGCCCAGCCGCGCGCCAGGGCGCCGCGCGTGACCGCGCGAATCGCCGCATTCATGCCCGGCGCGTCGCCGCCGCTGGTCAGCACTGCAATTTTTTTCAAGCCGGGCATTCTAAGTCCCTAATGGCGAACTCGATCAAAGCACTGCGCGAGGAGGCACGGCGCTGCCAGGATTGCCCGCTCTGGGCCAATGCCACGCAGACGGTGTTCGGCGCCGGCGACCCGCAGGCGCGCGTAATGCTGGTGGGCGAGCAGCCGGGCGACGAGGAGGACAAGAAGGGCCTGCCCTTTGTCGGCCCCGCCGGCCGACTCCTCGACCGCGCGCTCGAGGCCGCTGGCGTGGATCGGGAGCACCTCTACGTCACCAACGCGGTGAAGCATTTCAAGTGGCAGCTGCGTGGCAAGCGGCGGCTGCACAAGACCCCGGCGCAGCGCGAGATCGATGCATGCCACCCGTGGTTGGAAAAAGAAATTGAAAACATTCAACCCCATGTGATCGTGGCGCTCGGATCCACCGCGGCGAAGGCGATCATCTCGCGCGACTTCAAGGTCTCGGTGCAGCGCGGCCAGTTCGTCGAGAGCCCGCTCGCGCCGTACGTGTTCGCGACCTTTCACCCCTCGGCCCTTCTGCGCCTTCGCGAGGAGGAGGAGAAGGAGGCGGCATTCGAGCAGCTGGTGAAGGATCTGAAGCTGATCAAGAAGGCGTTGTCCCGCAACTAAGCCGGCCAAAGCATCGCCGCGCCGCGCACCCCGCTCGAATCGCCGTGCACTGCGCGCACGATCGGCGTTCGCGGCTCGCGGTGATAGACGTATTTGCGCAGCAGCGGCGGTACGCTGGTGTAGATCTCCTCGTGCTTCGACATGCCGCCGCCCACCACGATCAGATCCGGGTCGAGCACGTTGATGATCATGGAGAAGGCGCGCGCCAGCCGGTCCTGGAAGCGCGCCATCGCCGCCTCCTCGCCGATCACGTCGCGTTCCCGGTTCTTCGCCGGCCCGGAGAGGAACTGCTCGATGCAGCCCAGCCGGCCGCAGTTGCACAGCGGCCCGGGATACTCGTCCTTCGTCATCCAGGGCAGCGGCGTATGTCCCCATTCGCCGGCGATGCCATGGCGGCCGTCGAGCGCGCGGCGCTCGACCACGATGCCGCCGCCCACGCCGGTACCCAGGATCGCGCCGAACACCACGCGCCCGCCGCGCGCGGCGCCGTCGACCGCCTCGGAGAGGGCGAAGCAGTTGGCGTCGTTGGCGAAGCGGGTTTCGCGGCCGAGAATTTTCTCCAGGTCCGGCTTGAGGGGACGCGCGTTGTAAGGCGTGTTGTACGCGTTGGCGACCACGCCGCTCTCCGGGTCGATCAGGCCCGGCATGCCGACGCCGATGGTGCACCCGCCCCCGGCTTCCTGGTCCGCGGCGCGGATGTGCTCGGCAAGGGCGCGCAGCGCCGCGTCGTATTCGCGCCGCGGCGTGGCGATGCGCCGGCGAAACAGCTCGCCGCCGTCCGCGTCGAGGACGGCTACTTCGATCTTGGTGCCGCCGACGTCGACCCCTAGCCTAATGAACGGACTCCAGCCAGCCCCGTAGCCAGGCGCGCGCCGCCGCCGGATTCTCGATGCGCCAGCGCGCCACGCTCGGGCCCTCGCCAACCTTGATGGTGTGGCCGCCCATCGCGTTCACCACGCGGAAGCCGTACTCGTCGGTGACATCGTCACCGAGGAACACCGGCACGCGCCCCTCGAAGGGCGCCTCGCGCATGAACTGCGCGATGGCCTTGCCCTTGTCGCAGCCGGCGGGCTTGAGCTCCACCACCATCTTGCCCTCCTGCACCTCGACCGCCTCGCCGAGCGGCACGGCCGCCTCGCGCACCATGGATTGCGCCGCCCCCGCGAGTTGCGGTGCCAGTCGATAGTGCAGCGCCATGCTCGCGCCCTTGTCCTCGAACACGAGGCCGTGGTGCTGCGCGGCGAAGCTGCGGATGCCCACCGCAACCGGCCGCAGCACATTCGCCTGAAAGCGGTGACGGTGGCGCACGCCCCGGGCGTCGCGACGCTCAGCGCCATGCTGGCCGGCCGCCGGCAATACGAGCGGCGCCAGAATGTGGTCGATGCGCGCGAGCGCGCGTCCGCTGATCACCGCGACCGCGCCGCCGGCCCCCTGGCCCAGCCGCCCGACGAGGGCGAGCTCGCTGTAATCGGCGTCCACCGCGTCGGGCGTCTCCTCGATTTCGAGCAGCGTGCCGTCAAGGTCCAGGAAGAAGGCCCAGTTCGGCGCATAAGGAGGCACTGCGGGCGGGGGCACTTCGGACGGCACTACTACGATACCCCGGAGCGGCGCCGCGCGGCGCGCGCGCGTGCCATCACCCGGCTGCGGTGACGCATGCGCGCCGCGTCGAGCAGCATGCGCCCGGCCCAGCGGTAGACGTTGAATTCCTGCACCACGTTACGCATGCTACGCATGCGGGCGCGCTGCTCTTCCGGCGACATGGTGAGCGCGAGGTGCATCGCGGCGGCGCTCTGCTCGATGTCGTACGGGTTGACGATCAGCGCTTCCGCCAGGTCCCTGGCCGCGCCGGTGAACTGCGAGAGCACCAGCACGCCCTGCTCGTCGTCGCGCGCGGCGACGAACTCCTTCGCCACCAGGTTCATGCCGTCGTGCAGGCTCGAGACGTAGCAGATGTCGGCGGCGCGGTACATCTCGTAGACCTGCGCGGCGTCGTGGTGCTCGATCCTCAGCACGATCGGCTGGCAGCCCGGCCGGCCAAAGCGCTCGTTGATGCGCGCCGCCACCTGGCGCACGCGCGCGTCGAGGTTCTGGTACTCGTCGATGGATACGCGGGACGGCGCCGCGCACTGGATGAACGAGAACTGGCCGATCCAGCGCGGCTCGAGCTCGAGCAGGCGCTCGATCGCGGCGAAACGCTCCAGTATCCCCTTGGTGTAATCCAGCCGGTCCACGCCGACACCGAGCTTCACCTCCGGCGACAGGCCGCACATCTCGCGTACGCGCTTGCGGCATTCCGGCACCGGCGCCTGCACCGCGAGCGCGTTCGGCGGCCACTCGATGGAGATCGGGTAGCGGCGCACCTCGGTCGGCTCTCCGCCGTAGGAGATGGTGAAGGTCTCGCGATCAACGCGTGCCTCGAGGAAGCGATCGACCGTGTCGAAGAAGTTGTTGCAATGGAACTGCGTGTGGAAGCCGAGGATCGAGGAGCCGAGCATGCCTTCCAGCACTTCCTCGCGCCACGGGCAGATGCCGAATGCCTCGGGGTTGGGCCAGGGGATGTGCCAGAAGGTGATGATGGTCGCGCGCGGCAGGCGCTCGCGCACCATGCGGGGCAGCAGCGCGAAGTGGTAATCCTGCACCAGCACGATCGGGTCGTCGGTGCGCGCCTCGTCGGCGACGACGTCGGCGAAGCGACGATTCACCGTCTGGTAATGCTCCCAGTCCGGCTTGCGGAAGCTCGGACGCGTATGCGCGATGTGGCATAGCGGCCAGAGACCCTCGTTCGCGAAGCCGAAGTAATAACCCTTCTCCTCCTCCTCCGAGAGCCACACGCGGCGGATGCGGTACGACGGCTTGTCGGGTGGCACCATCACGTGGTCGTGCCGGTCGACCGTGTCGCGGTCGGCCGAGCCCGCGCCATGCGCGATCCAGGTGCCCGAACAGGCGCGCATCACCGGCTCGAGCGCCGTGACCAGGCCGCTCGCCGGGCGCTGGATCTCGATCACGTTGTCCTTGCGCCGCGTGTGGATGTAAGGCTCGCGGTTCGAGACGATGATCACCTCGTCGCCCTTCAGGTCCTGGCGCAGGATGCGCCGCAGCGCGTCCGGCCCCCACGTGGTCTGGCTCTCGTCGCGCGAGCGGCGCTCGTTCTCGAGGTCGCTCACCAGCGCCTGCAGGTCGCGCGCGATCGGCCGCAGCTCGGGCGAGGCCGCGCGCAGCGCGGCCGGCGAGCGCAGCAGCATGCCGCCGGAGAGCACGGCTTTCAGGCCCGCGACCCAGCCGCGCCAGCTGATCTCGGCAATCACCACGGTGATCAGCGCCACGACGGCGGCGATGGCGGCGAACAGCCAGAGCACGTACTTGCGCGTGTCCTCGCTGCGCCGCTGCGCGAAGCTCATGTCGTGCACGATCATCAGCTCGCCCAGGATCGCGTTATCCGCGCTGATGGGCTGCGCCGAAACGTGCAGCGGTCCGTCGACAAGCTCGAGCACCGTATTGCGCGCGTCGCGCCGCTCGCCGGGCACACAGCGCACGGCCTCGGGATAGGCAGGCGTGGCGTAGGCCAGCTTGCCGGCGCGATCGCAGAAGCCGAGCGCGTAGATCCGCTGGCCCTGCGCGATGCTCTGAAAATAACGCAGCACGCGCTGGCGCGCGCCCGGACCGCTGCGCATCAGCTCGACCAGCGGCTCCTGCGCCGCCTGCACCACCAGCGCGCCGCGCATGTCGAGGTCGCGCACGAACCACTGGAAAGTCAGGCGATCCACCAGCGGTACCACCGCGTAGGCGATGGCGGCGAGCGCTAGCGCGAGCGGTACGACGAATCTAAGCGAAAGCGGCAAAGCTTCTCCAAGCTCCCCTTTAGAGCCCCTTGCCCCCGGCGAATATTACGCCGCGCCCCAGCGCGCTGTCTGTCGTAGATCAGCTACACGCCCCGCTACAGGCGCCGACTGGCTCAGTCCTTCGCGGAGCCGATGTCGAGCACCTTGAGCGGCCGCGGCGTTTTCACCACCGCCTCGACCACGTCGATTTCGCCCGACGAAGGCGCGGCCCCGAGATCCTTGAAGCGTCTTGCGCTCACCAGGACGCGGGACTCGAGCGAGCCCACAGCGTTGTTGAAGCTTTCCACGGTGCGCGCGAGGTTGCGGCCGAGCTCGATCCAGTGCCCGCCGAGGTCGGAGATGCGCTTGTAGAGCTCGGCACCGAGGTCGCTGATCTCCTTGGCGTTGGCGGCGATTGCTTCCTGCCGCCAACCGTAGGCGATGGCACGCAGCAGGCCGATCAAGTTCACCGGTGTCGCGATCAGTACCTTCTGGTCCACGCCGAACTCGATGAGCGACGGATCCTCCTGCAGCGCGGCGCTGTAGAAATGGTCGCCCGGCAGAAACATCACCACCAGCTCCGGCGTCTCGTCGAACTGATCCCAGTACGATTTGCGGCCGAGCTCGGTGACGCGGTCGCGCACCAGCTTGGCGAAGGCCTGCAGCCGCAGCTTGCGCTCGCCCTCGTCGGTCGAGGACATGGCGTCGAAGTAGCTCGCCACCGGGGCTTTCGAGTCCACCACGATGGTCTTGCCGCCGGGCAGCTTCACCACCAGGTCGGGGCGCACGATGCCCGACTCGGTACGCAGCGATTCCTGCTCCTGGAAATCGCAGTAGGCGAGCATGCCGGCCATTTCCACCACGCGCCGCAGCTGGATCTCGCCCCACTGGCCGCGCGTCACCGGCGAGCGCAGCGCCTGCACCAGATTCGAGGTCTCCGAGCGCAGCTCCTTCCCGGTATCCAGCAGCTGGCTCACCTGCTGCACCAAACCCTGGTAGGCGCCCTCGCGCGCCACTTCCAGCGCCTGGATCTTGGCGTCGAACTTGCCGAGCGCCTCCTTGATCGGCGCCACCGAGGTCTGCGCTAGCTTGAGGAATTCCTCCGAATTGCTGCGCAGCGCATTGGCGGACAGCGCATTGAACGCGTCGCTCAGCGCCGTCTTCGCCTGCTCCAGCAGCTTGAGCTTCTCGTTGAAGCCTTTGCGCTCCGCATCGAGCGTGGCGGCGATCGACTCCTTCTCGGTGGTGATCTCCAGGATGGTGCGCTGCTGCTGCGCGATCGACATGCTGCGCGCTTCGATTTCGCGCTGGAGGTCAGAAATTCCGCTCGCTACGGCCTCAAAGGACGCGCGACGATTGGACTCCTCGCGCAGTTGATCGATGGCCGCATCTTTCTGCTTCGTGGCCTGAAGCAGCTGGCCTTCGGCCTGCTCGGCGCGCTGTTTCAGTACGGCGAGGTCAGGACCAGTTCTGCCGGCGCGCAGGAACCAGCCTGCGATGGCACCGATGGCCAGTCCGAGGAGCAGAAACGCGGCGACTTCCATGCTTCATTCTAAATCGAGTCTCTCAACGTGAGCGCGGGAGATGCGCGCAGAACCTTGCGCGAGGAAATCCAGGCGTTGAGCGACAGCAGCGCGATACCGGCGAGCGGGCCGGCGATCCACAGCGTGAGGCTGGGCGGCAGGTCGAGCTCGAACACGCGGCGCGCGAGGATCTGGCCGATGGCGGCCGCGCCGAGCGTGGCGAGCAGGCCGGCGATCACGCCCATGGCGAGGAACTCGGCACGCTGGGTGCCGGTGACCTGGGCGCGCGAGGCGCCGTAGACGCGCATCACCGCGGCTTCGCGCCGGCGCTCGTCCTCGGTGGCGACCAGCGCCGAGTAAAGCACCAGCAGGCCGGCGACGAGCGCGAACAGGAATACGAACTGCACCGCATCGATGAGCTGGTCGATCACGCCCTGCGCCTGGCGCACCGCGGCGGCGGCGTCGATCACCGTCATGTTGGGGAAGCGCGTGGCGAGCTCGCTGATCAGCGGTTCCGACCCGGCCGGGAGGTAGAAGGCGCTGATGAAGCTCGCGGGAAATCCTTCGAGCACGCCCGGCGGTGTGACGACGAAGAAGTTCACCTTCATCGAGTCCCAACGCAGCTTGCGCAGGGAGGAGATGCGGGCGGTGAAGCGCTCGCTGCCCACCACGAAGGTGAGCTCGTCCCCCAGCTTCCAGCCGAGACGCTGCGCGATCCCCTGCTCCACCGACGCGGCTTTTTCATCCGGCCTGAACCAGGTTCCTTCCACCACCTGGTTATGGCCAGGAAGGTCCTTCATATAAGAAATATTGAACTCGCGCTCGACCAGGCGCTTCGCCCGCTCCTCGCTGTAGTCGGCCTCGCTCACCGGCGCGCCGTTCACGGCCACGAGGCGCCCCCGCACCATCGGGTAGAGGTCCGGCACCGGCACGTTGTGCGCGGAGAAGAAGGCCTGCAGCGGCTCGAGCTGCTCCGGCTGCACGCCGATCAGGAAGCGGTTGGGCGCATCCGGCGGCGCGGCGCGCCGCCACGCATCGACCAGCTCGTTGCGCGTGAAGGTCAGCAGTAGAACCGCGGTCAGGCCGAGCGCCAGGCTCGCGATCTGCACCGCGTTGCCGCGCGCGTGGCGCCGCAGGTTGGCGAGGCCGTAGCGCAGGATGGAGCTGGGCATGCGGGCGATCACCCGCCGTCCCGTCAGCAGTCTCAGGGAAAACCACGCCACGACAAAAAAAACCGCCACCGCAACCGCGAAGCCGCCGACCACGGTGAGGCCGAGCTTGAGGTCCCCCGCTTGCCAGACGAGGAGCGCGGCGAGCGAGAAGAGGCCAGCCGCATACGCGGCAATTGCACTGGGCTTGGGTGCGCCCGACTCGCGCCGGATCACGCGTACCGCGGGCACGTTTTTTAACTGCACCAGCGGCGGCAGCGCGAAGCCGAGCAGCAGCACCACCCCGACGAGGAAGCCCTGCACCGCGGGCAGCACGCGCGGCGCGGGCAACTCGGTGCGAACCACTTCCGCCACCGCCACGGCGATGGCTTCCTGGGCGACGTAGCCCAGCAGACAGCCTGCGGCGCAGGCCCCGACGCCCAACAGCACGAATTCAATGGCGTACAGCCGCAGGAGCTGCGCCTGCGTCGCGCCGAGGCAGCGCATGACCGCGCAGCCGTCGAGGTGCCGTTCGACGAACCGCCGTGTGCCGAGCGCGACGGCGACGCCGGCGAGCACCGCGGCGAGCAGCGCGGTCAGGCCGAGGAAGCGCTCGGCGCGGTCGATCGCCGAGCGCACTTCCGGGCGGCCGGTTTCCAGCGTGTCGATGCGCTGGCCCCGGCCCAACCGCGGCTTCAAGGATGCCTCGACCGATCGCATCTGCTCGGCGCTTCCCGCCGCATACAGGTAATACGAAACCCGGCTGCCGGTCTGGATCAGCGCGGTCGCCGGAACATCGGCGATGTTCATCATCAGCCGCGGGGCGATGTTGAAGAAGTTGGTGCTGCGCTCGGGCTCGAGTGTCAGCACCGCGGCGACGGTGAACTCGGCGCGGCCGAGCTTGACCCGCGAGCCGACCGGCGCCTGGAGCGCGGTGACCAGCCGCTCCTCGAGCCATACCGTGCCGGGGGCGGGGCCGCGCTCGGCGGGCGCGTCCGCCATGCCCGGCGCCTTGGCGATGCGCAGGCGCCCGCGCAACGGATAGTTCTCCGATACCGCCTTCACGCCAGCGATCTGGCCCTCCTTCGCCGACGCCATGCTGATGAAGTTGATCGCCTGCGCGCGCTGCACGCCCGCCTTCTCCAGCTCGCCGGCGATCTCGCCCGGCCATGGCTGATCGGCCACCAGGACGAGGTCGGCGCCGAGCAGCTGGTGCGCGTCGCGCGCCAGTCCCTGCGAAATGCGGTCGCCGAAGAAGGCGACGCTGGTGATCGCCGCGACGGCGATGACGAGCGCCGCGGCGAGAACTCGCAGCTCTCCGGCTCGCCAATCGCGTGCGAGCATTTTCAGCGCTTGCTTCATTTGAGGATCCTGCCCCCGGCAAGACGCACGATACGCACGCAGCGTGCGGCCAGGCTTTCGTCGTGCGTCACCAGCACCAGCGTGGTGCCGTACTCGCGGTTCATTTCGAACAGCAGGCGGATCACTTCGGCGCCGGAATCGGCGTCGAGGCTGCCGGTGGGCTCATCGGCGAGCAACAGCTTGGGCCGCACGACGAATGCGCGCGCCAGCGCGACGCGCTGCTGCTCGCCGCCGGAAAGATGGCGCGGATAGTGGTGCAGTCTCTCGCCAAGGCCCACACGGGTCAGCACCTGCCGGGCCATTTCTTCAGCCTGCTTTTCGTTCGAAAGCTCAAGCGGCAGCATGACGTTCTCCAGCGCGGTGAGCGAGGCGAGCAGCTGGAACGACTGGAACACGAAGCCGACGTTCATCGCGCGCAGCCGGGCGCGCGCATCCTCGTCGAGCGCGCTGAGCGCTGCGCCGTCGAGCGTCACGTCGCCGGTGCTCGGCGTGTCGAGACCGGCGAGGATGGCGAGCAGCGTGGACTTGCCCGAGCCGGAGGCGCCGACCACGGCGACCGCCTCGCCGCGCGTGACCTCGAGATCGATCTCGCGCAAAATAACGAGGTCGCTCGCCCCGCTTTTCACGGTTTTGCCGATGCCCCGCGCCGTCAGCACGCTATTGTTGTTCATCGTCCTGTCGTTGCCGCCCTTCGCGGCGGCTTCGGCGGAAAAGTCCATCCTGGTGTTGGGAGACAGCCTGTCCGCGGCGTACGGCATCGCGCGCGAGCGCGGCTGGGTGGCGCTGCTCGAGGAGCGCCTGAAGCGCGAGCGGCTGGATTATAGCGTCGTGAATGCGAGCATCTCGGGCGACACCAGCGGCGGCGGCCGCGCGCGGCTCAAGCCGCTGCTCGACAAGCATCGGCCCGCGGTCGTGGTGGTGGAGCTCGGCGGCAACGACGGCCTGCGCGGGCTGCCGGTGACGCAGATGAAAACCAGCCTTGCCGCCATCATCCGGGACGCGCAGAGCGCCGGCGCGCGCGTGCTGCTGGTGGGCGTAAAGCTGCCGCCGAACTACGGCGAGGTCTACACCTCGGCGTTCGAGGCCGCCTACCTCGAGCTGGCGAAGGCGCATCGCATTGCGCTGGTGCCGTTCATCCTCGAGGATTTCGCCGGCAAGCCCGAGTTCTTCCAGCCGGATCGCCTGCACCCCACAGAATCCGCCCAGCCGCTGATGCTCGAGCGCGTCTGGAAGGAACTGAAGCCGTTACTTAACCCGCCGTTACCTAACCGCTAGCCGCGGCGGTCCGGCGACCAGGCGGCCGATCGCCCGAGCTTCGGCGAAGCCCTGCTGCCGGAAAATCTCCATTACCGCCTTCTCGGCTTGCGGCGCGCAGGCCACCAGCAACCCGCCGCTGGTTTGCGGATCCGAGAGCAGCTTGCGCTTCCAGTCTTCGCCCTGGAAATCGACTTCGTGGCCGTAGCCCTTCCAGTTTCGGTCCGAAGCGCCGGTGGCGACGCCCTGCTTGAGCGCGCCGAGAGCTTCGCTGATCACCGGCAGCGCATCGAAGCGCACTTCGGCGCCGAGGCCGGAGCCGCGGCACATCTCGAGCAAATGGCCGGCAAGGCCGAAGCCGGTGACATCGGTGATCGCATGCACCTCGTTCATGGCGCCGAGCGCTTCGCCCGGCGTGTTGAGGCGCGTGGTCCAGTCGAGCATCTGCGCGTAGCCCGCGGCGGAGATTTTTCCTTTCTTGACCAGCGCCGAAAGGATGCCGATGCCGAGCGGCTTGCCGAGGATCAGCACGTCGCCGGGTTTGCCCGAGCTGTTTCTCTTCACCTTCTCCGGGTGGACCAGCCCGAGCGCGACCAGGCCGTAGATCGGCTCGAGCGTATCGATGGAGTGGCCGCCAGCGACGGGGATGCCGGCTTGCGCGCAGACCGACTCGCCGCCTTCCAGCACTTTGCGGATCACGCTCACCGGCAGCTTCTCGAGCGGCATGCCGACGAGCGCGAGCGCCATGATCGGACGGGCGCCCATCGCATAAATGTCGGAGATGGCATTGGTGGCGGCGATACGACCGAAGTCGTACGGATCATCGACCACCGGCGTGAAGAAATCGGTGGTGGCGACGAGCGCCTGCGTGTCGTTCAGGCGATAGACCGCGGCGTCGTCGGCGGTCTCGGTGCCGACCAGGAGCTCCTGCGGCAAGCCGCGCAGCGGCATGGTCGACAGCATGTCGGAAAGGATCGCGGGCGCGATCTTGCAGCCGCAGCCGCCGCCATGGCTGAACTCGGTGAGGCGGATTTTTTCGGGTGCATTCATAAGCGTATTATTTGAGCATGAATTTCAAGCAGTTTGATGCAATTATCGACGTGCGCTCGCCGGCCGAATTCGCCGAAGACCACATCCCCGGCGCGATCTCCGCGCCGGTGCTGGACGACGAGGAACGCGCCAAGGTCGGCACGCTTTACAAGCAGGTCTCGGCGTTCGACGCCAAGAAGCTCGGCGCGGCGCTATTGGCCAAGAACTTCGCGCGGCATGTCGAAAACTTATTCAAGGATAAGGAGCAGACCTGGCGCCCCCTGGTGTACTGCTGGCGCGGCGGCAAGCGCTCGGGCGCCGCGGCGCACATCCTGCGCGAGATCGGCTGGAGCGCCGACACGCTGGAAGGCGGCTACAAGGCCTATCGGCGCTGGGTGGTGCAGCAGCTCGAGGAAATCCCGCAACAGCTGGAGTGGCGCGTGATCCACGGCCCGACCGGCAGCGGCAAGAGCCGCTTGCTTTCGGCGCTCAACGCCGCCGGCGCGCAGGTGCTCGACCTGGAGGTCCTCGCCGCGCATCGCGGCTCGGTGCTCGGCAATCTCCCCGGCCGGCCGCAACCGTCGCAGAAGATGTTCGAAAGCCTGCTTCTTCAGAAAATCTCAGACCTTCAAACTGAAAAGCCCGTTTACGTCGAAGGCGAGTCGAAGAAAATCGGCCAGCTCCAGGTCCCGGAGGCGCTGATGGATCGCATGCGCGCCTCGCCTTGCGTGCTGTTGCAAACCGAATTGCAGGTTCGCGTTTCGCTGCTGCTCGAGGAGTACGAGCACTTCGTCGCGGACCGGGCAAGCCTCGATGGCCAGCTCGATTGCCTGGTCGCATTGCACGGACGCGAACGCATCACCGAATGGAAAGGCCTCGCCGCGCGCGGCGCGTGGCGCGAGTTCGTCGCCCGCCTGCTGGTCGAGCATTACGACCCGGCGTACCGGCGCTCTTCGCACCGCAATTTCGTCCAACTCACGGATGCGCGGCCATTGCCGATATCCGCAGCGGACGATGCAGCGTTCACGCGCGCCGCCCAGGCGCTTCTCGAACGCACGGCGGTCGTGACAGCCTAGTGCTGTAGTCGGAAGCGCTATAGCGGTGATCGCGCGCCGGGGAATTCGCTAGACTCGCCGTTTTCCGCTTCCATAACTAAATGACGCAATCCGCTGTTGCCGCGACCGGCGTTGCCGGCCTGGATAACATCCTGAACGGCGGTCTTACGCCGAACCGCCTTTATTTGCTCGAAGGCATGCCCGGCTCGGGCAAGACCACGCTCGCCTTCCAGTTCCTGATGGAAGGCGTGCGCCAGGGCGAACCGGTGCTCTATGTGACGCTTTCGGAAACGAAGGAAGAGATCAGCGCGGTCGCGGCGTCGCACGGTTGGGCGCTCGACGGCATTTCGATCCGCGAACTGGTTCCCTCCGAGCAGACCCTGGAGCCGAGCGAGCAATACACGGTGTTCCACCCTTCCGAAGTCGAGCTTTCCGACACGACAAGGAAGATCGTCGACGACGTCGACCAGCTCAAGCCGAGCCGTATCGTGTTCGACTCGCTGTCCGAGCTGCGCCTGCTTGCCGGGAATCCGCTGCGCTACCGGCGCCAGATCCTGGCCTTGAAGCAGTTTTTCGCCGGGCGCCGCTGCACGGTATTACTCCTCGACGACCTTACCGCGGCGGAGCACGACCTGCAGGTGCAGAGCATCGCGCACGGCGCCGTGCTGCTGGAGCACACGATGCCGTCGTTCGGACCCCCCCGGCGCCGGCTCAGCGTGACGAAATTCCGCGGGCGGGAATTTCGTGGCGGGTACCACGACTACGCCATCCGGCGCGGCGGACTGGAGGTCTATCCGCGCCTGGTGGCCGCCGAGCACCGCGGCACCTCGAGCCGCGAGCGCCTGCCGAGCGGCCTCCCGGGCCTGGACAAGCTGATCGGCGGCGGGCTGGAGCGCGGTACCAGCACGCTGGTGCAGGGCGCGGCCGGTACCGGCAAGTCCACACTCTCGGCCCTGTTCTGCGCGCGCGCCGCGGAGCGCGGCGAGCGCTCCGCGCTCTTCATCTTCGACGAAAGCCCCAATACGCTTTTCAGCCGTCTTGAAGGACTGAAGATTCCCCTCAAGAAGCACGTCGACGCCGGGCTGGTGAGAGTTCAGCCGGTGGACCCCGGAGAGCTCTCGCCCGGCGAATTCGTGCATGCCATCCGCCGCGTCGTGGAGCAGCACCACGCCAAAATCGTGGTCATCGACAGCCTCAATGGCTACCTCAACTCCATGCCGGACGAGAAGTTCCTCATCATCCAGCTGCACGAGGTGCTCACGTACCTCGGCCAGCACGGGGTGGCGAGCATGCTGGTCACCGCGCAGCACGGCCTGATGGGCGCCCAGATGACCGCCCCGGTCGACGCGAGCTACCTCGCCGACACGGTGGTGCTGCTGCGCTACTTCGAGGCCGAAGGCGAGGTCCGCCAGGCCATTTCGGTGGTCAAGATGCGCGGCGGCGAGCACGAGCGCACCATCCGCGAGTTCAGCATGAAAGGCGGACGCATCAACATCGGCGAGCCGTTGCGCGATTACCGCGGCGTGCTGACCGGCGTGCCGGAGAAGAAACTCAAGTCGTGAGCGATCTGCCCGGCGAGCGCCTCGAGCGCCGGCTGCTGGTCCTTGCGCCTGTCGGCAAGGATGCGTCGCTGGTCGAAACCATGCTGCGCAAGGACGTCGTGGTGTGCGTGGCGTGCACCGACCTCGAATGCGTGGCAAGGGAGCTGGAGCGCGGCGCAGCCGCCGTCCTCGTCGCGGAAGAAGCGCTGCCGCACGACAGCCGCCTTGTCGATCTGATCCAGCGCCAGCCGCAATGGTCCGATCTGCCGGTACTGATCCTTACGCGCCCCGGCGCCGATTCCCCGGCGGTGGAGCGCGCGGTGCGCACGCTCGGCAACGTCACCTTGCTCGAGCGCCCGGTGCGGGTCACCGCGCTGGCGAGCGCGGTGCACAGCGCGTTGCGCGCGCGCGAACGCCAGTACCAGACGCGCGCGCACATGCAGGAGCGCGAGAAGGCCGATCGCCGCAAGGACGAGTTCCTGGCCACGCTCGCCCACGAGCTGCGCAATCCGCTCGCGCCGATCCGCAACTCCGTGAGCCTGCTTCGGCTTTCGGGCACCACCGGGCCGGCGTCCCAGGTGTGGGAGATGATGGACCGGCAGGTCAACCACATGGTGCGCCTGGTCGACGACCTGATGGAGGTGTCGCGCATCACGCGCGGCAAGATCGAGCTGCGCAAGGGCGTCGTCGACCTCGCGGAAGTCATCACGGCCGCGGTCGAAACCAGCCGCCCGTTGATCGAGTCCGCGCGCCACGAGCTGAGCGTCGTACTGCCTGCCGAGCCGCTGCCGGTGGAGGCGGACGCCATGCGCCTGGCCCAGGTGTTCTCCAACCTGCTGAACAACGCCGTGCGCTACACCGACCCGGGCGGGCGCATCGGCATCATCGCGAAGCGCGACGACGCCGGAGCGCTGATCAGCGTGCGCGATAACGGGATCGGCATCGCGGCGGATGCGCTGCCCCTGGTCTTCGACATGTTCGTCCAGGTCAACGCCAGCGACAGCCGCGCGAAGAGCGGCCTCGGCATCGGCCTGACCCTGGTACGCAGCCTGGTCGAGATGCATGGCGGCACGGTCGCTGCCCACAGCGCGGGCGCAGGCCTCGGCAGCGAGTTCACCGTACGCCTGCCGCTGGCGCGCAAGGATGCGGCGCGCACGCCCGCCGCCACGCAGGCGGCGCGCAGCATCGCGGGCGTGCCGCGCGTCATGGTGGTGGACGACAACCGCGACGCCGCCGACAGCCTGGCGGCGGTGCTCAAGCTGCTCGGCGCCGAGGTGCGCGTGACCAACGACGGCCGCGCCGCGCTCGACGAGCTGGACGCGTTCCGCCCGGCGGCGGTGTTCCTCGATCTGGGCATGCCGGGCATGGACGGCTACGAGACCGCGCGCAATATCCGGGCGCGCGGGGACGCGCGCGACCTGCTGATCGTAGCGCTCACCGGCTGGGGCCAGGAGAGCGACCGGCGCCAGACCCAGGCCGCCGGGTTCAACCATCACCTGGTCAAGCCTGCCGACATCACCGCCCTGCAGGCGGTGCTGGCATCGCTCGCAAAATAGCTCAGCCGCGCATGCCGCACAGCCCCGCGACGGACTTCGCCGATTTCTTCGATCATGCGGCGGTGCCGCTGCATGTGGTGGGCGCGGACGGCACGATTCTCAGCGCGAACCAGGCGGAGCTCGACCTGCTCGGCTATGCGCGCGAGGAGTACGTCGGCCGCAATATCGCGGAGTTCCATGCCGACGCCCCTGTGATCCGCGACATCCTGGCGCGGCTGAGCGCGGCCGAATCGATCAGCGAGTACGAGGCGCGCTTGCGCTGCCGCGACGGTTCGATCAAGCACGTGCTGATCACCTCGAACGCCCGCTTCGATGCTGGCCGGTTCGTGAACACCCGCTGCTTCACGCGCGACATCACGGCGCAGAAGCGCGTCGAGGAGCTCAACGCGCAGACCGCCGACTACCTGGAAGGGCTGATGGAAGGCTTCGTCGCCTACGACCGGGACTGGCGCATGACGTACATGAATGCCGCCGGCGAACGCATCCTCGGGCGGCGGCGCGATGACGTGCTCGGCAAGACCTGGCACCAGGCTTTCCCGCACGCGGTCGGCAACCCGGTCGACCAGATGTACCAGCGCGTGATGCGCACGCGCAGCGGCGAGCGCATGGAGTACTACTACGCGCACTACCGGCGCTGGCTGGAGATCAGTGCCTCGCCGGTGAAGAGCGGCGGCGTGGCGGTGTACTTCCGCGACGTCACCGACCGCGAAACCCTCAACCAGGTCGGCCGCACGCTCGCCGCCGAGCTCGACCTGGAGCGCGTGGTGCAGGCGGTGACCGACGCCGCCACCGAGGCGAGCGGCGCGCAGTTCGGCGCCTTCTTCTACAACGTGAAGAACGAGGGCGAGGCGTACATGCTGTACACGCTGTCGGGCGTGGCGCGCGAGGCGTTCGCGAAATTCCCGATGCCGCGCAAAACGGCGGTGTTCGCGCCGACCTTCGAGGGCAGCGGGATCGTGCGCGCGGACGACATCACGCAGGACGCGCGCTATGGCAAAAGCGGGCCGCACCACGGCATGCCCCAGGGGCACCTGCCGGTGCGCAGCTACCTGGCGGTGCCGGTGATCTCGCGCTCGGGCGAAGTGATTGGCGGCCTGTTCTTCGGCCACGAGCAGGGCGCGGTGTTCACCGAGCGCGCCGAGCGCCTGGTCGCCGGCATCGCCGCGCAGGCGGCGATCGCGATGGACAACGCGCGGCTCTACCGCGCCGAGCAGGAGGGTGCCGCCAAGCTGCGCGAGGCCGACCGGCGCAAGGACGAGTTCCTCGCCACGCTCGCGCACGAGCTGCGCAACCCGCTCGCGCCGATCCGCACCGGCCTGCACCTGCTGCGCATCACGCAGCCCGGCAGCGACAGCGCGGAGCAGGCGCGCGCCATGATGGAGCGCCAGCTCACCCACCTCATCCGCCTGGTGGACGATTTGCTCGAGGTGTCGCGCATCAGCCGCGGCAAGATCGATTTGCGCCGCTCGCCGATCGAGCTCGCCGCCGTGGTGCTGAGCGCGGTCGAGACCACGCGGCCGGCGATCGAGGCCGCGCGCCACAGGCTCGAAATCAGCCTGCCGGCGCAGCCGCTCACGGTAGAGGCCGATTTCGTGCGTCTCGCCCAGGTGCTCGCCAACCTGCTGAACAACGCGGCGAAGTACACCGATCCCGGCGGCCGCATCGCGCTTTCGGTGCGCGGCGAAGGCGGCGACGCGGTGACCGAAGCGGTAATCTCCATACGCGACAACGGGGTCGGCATCCCGGCGGAGCTGCTGCCGCGCGTATTCGACATGTTCGCGCAGGTGGACCGCACCCTCGACCGCGCGCAGGGCGGCCTGGGCATCGGCCTCGCGCTCGCCAAGAGCCTGGTCGAGATGCACTCGGGCACCATCCAGGTGGAGAGCGGCGGACCCGGCCAGGGAAGCGAATTCATCGTGCGCCTGCCGGCCACCGAATCGTCGGCGCGACCGGCCTCGGGCGACGCCCCGTTTCTCGCCTACCTCAAGCCCGGCAGCGCGCGACGCCGCGTGCTCGTGGTCGACGATAATGTGGACGCCGCGCAGAGTCTCGGCCTGCTGCTCGGCCAGATGGGTTGCGAGGTACAGGTCGCGCACGGCGGGGCGGCGGCGATCGAAGCGGCGCGCTTGGCCCCGCCGCACCTCGTGCTGCTCGACATCAGCATGCCCGGGATCGACGGCTACACCGTGGTGCGGCGCTTGAAGCAGGACCTCGCGTTCCGCGACGTTCCGTTCATCGCCGTCACCGGCCTGGGCCGCGAGGCGGACCGCGATCGCGCGCGCGAAGCGGGCTTCAACGAGCACCTGGTGAAGCCGGTGTCGCCTGAAGCGCTGCGCGAAGTGCTCGAACGCTTCTAGGCGAGTCCCGCCATCACCTTGATGTGCTGTACCGCGCTGCGGCCAAGCGCGGACAGCGCATAGCCGCCTTCCAGCATCGACACCATGCGCCCGCCCGCGTGCTTGTCGGCGACCGCCTTCAGTTGCTCGGTCACCCAGGCGTAATCCGCGTCGCTGAAGCGCAGCATCGCCATCTCGTCCTCGGCATGGGCATCGAATCCGGCCGAGAAAATCACCAGCTCGGGTCGGTACTCGTTGAGCGCGGGGATCCACGCTTCCCGCACGGCCTCGCGAAATTCCCTGGAGCCCGAGCCGGCGGCGAGCGGAACGTTGACCATGTTGCGCGCCGGATCGTCGGTGCCGCTATAGGGATAGAACGGATGCTGGAAGGTGGACGCCATCAGCACGTTGTCGTCGCCCTCGAAGATGTCCTCGGTGCCGTTGCCGTGGTGCACGTCGAAGTCGATGATCGCCACGCGCTCCAGGCCGTGCGCGTGGACCGCGTGGCGCGCGGCCACCGCGACGTTGTTGAAGAGGCAGAAGCCCATCGGCCGCGCGCGGCAGGCGTGGTGCCCCGGCGGGCGCACGGCGCAGAACGCGCTTGTGACTTTTTTCTCAAGCACCAGGTCCACGGCGAGCACCGCCGCGCCCGCGGCGCGCAACGCCGCCTGCAGGGTCCACGGGTTCATCGCGGTATCCGGGTCGAGGTGCACCGTGCCAGCGCGCGGCGCGGCGTCGCGGATGGCGCGCACATAGTCGGGCGGATGCACGCGCGCGAGCTGCTCGTCGGTGGCGAGGGGCGCCTCGTAGCGCGTCAGGTGCTGCCCGACGCCGGAAGCGATGAGCTGGTCCTCGATCGCGGTGAGCCGCGCCGGGCGCTCCGGATGATGCGCACCCATATCGTGCTTGAGGCAATCGGCATGGGTGATGAACGCCGTTGGCATGGCGGTTTCATCTTATCGCATCGAGTACAATCGCCGCATGCTGCTGAAGGCGGAATTCCAACCGTCGAGCGTGGTGACGGCGCCGATCGAGCGCGTGGTCAGCGCCGCCAGCAACATCATTCTGGGCAAGGAGACGCAGGTGCGCCTCGCCCTCGCCTGCCTGCTTGCGCGCGGCCACCTGCTGATCGAGGACCTGCCGGGCGTGGGCAAGACCACGCTGGCGCACGTGCTGGCGAAGACCCTTGGCCTGCAGTTCCAGCGCATCCAGTTCACCAGCGACATGCTGCCCGCCGACATCCTCGGCGTGTCGATCTACGAGCGCGACAGCGGCAATTTCAAGTTCCATCCCGGGCCGATCTTCGCGCAGGTGATTCTCGCCGACGAAGTGAACCGCTCGACGCCGAAGACGCAGTCGGCGCTGCTCGAGGCGATGGAGGAGCACCAGGTCACCGCCGAGGGCGAGACCCGCAAGCTGCCCTCGCCGTTCTTCGTCATCGCCACGCAGAACCCTTCCGAGCAGGTCGGCACCTTCCCGCTGCCCGAGTCGCAGCTCGACCGCTTCATGATGCGCATCGAGCTCGGCTACCCCGACCGCGCCGCCGAGCGCGCGCTCCTTTCCGGCACCGATCGTCGCGACATGCTGGCGACGCTCGATCCGTGCATGTCGCCCGCCGAGCTGATGGAGCTGCAGTCCAACGTGCAGAAAATCCACGTCGCGCCGGCGCTGCTCGACTATGTGCAGGCGATCGTCGAGCACACGCGCCGCTCGCCGGAATATGTCGCCGGCCTGTCGCCGCGCGCCGCGCTCGCGCTGGTGCACTCGGCGCGCGCCTGGGCGCTGCTCGAAGGGCGCGACAAGGTGATCCCGGAGGACGTGCAGGCCATCATGCCGGGCGTAGCCGCGCATCGCCTGCGTCCCGCGCACGACAGTGCGCGCCGCGTCGACGTCGGCGCGCAGCTCCTCGCCGCGGTCCCGATCCCCTAATTGAAATTCCTCCTTGCGGCCTGCCTGGTGGTCACCACCACGGTGCAGGCAAGTCCTCCGGTCGACTGGATCAAGGCGCCTGGCGCCACCGCCGAGCTGGTTCCGGAGACGATGTTCGCCGGGCGCGTGGCGCTCTACCGGGCGGGTCCGCCCGGCGCGACCGAGTCCGTGGTGCTGGTGCATGGCCTGGGCAAGGCCGCGGCGCGCGACTGGACTCATGTGATCCCGGCGCTCGCGCAGCGCTACGCAGTGTACGCGGTGGACCTTCCCGGCTTCGGCTACTCCGACAAGGGCAACCACCACTATTCACCCGACAACCTGGCGCGCGCGCTCGACACCGTGCTCACGCCGCGCATCGCCGGCCGGTTCACCCTCATCGGGCACTCGATGGGCGGGACCGTGGCGCTCGCCTATGCTTCCACCTATCCGAGCCGCGTGAACCGCCTGGTGCTGGTCGACGTCGCCGGCGTGCTGCATCGCTCGGTGTACGCGGAGTTCCTCGGCCGCGTCGCCGCCCAGCGTGCCATCGGCCTGGATTCGCCGTGGTTCGAGTCGGTAGTGCGCGCGATCCAGCTGCGCGCCGAAAACTGGCCGGTGCGCGGCGACCTTGTACTCGAGCGCGCCGGCGTTCGCGCGCGCATGCTGCGCGGCGATCCCAGCGCCATCGCCGCGTTCGCGATGGTCGAGCACGATTTCAGTGCATCGCTGCGCGGGATCGTCGCGCCGACCCTGATCATCTGGGGCGCCGACGACACCATCGCGCCGTTGCGCACCGGCCAGGCGCTCGCCGCTACCATCCCGGGCGCCCGCCTCACGGTGATCGAGGGTGCGGGCCACGCGCCGCAGGTGCAATATCCCGACCGTTTCAATCCCCTGCTGATCGACGAGCTCGACGGCCGCCAGTTCGCGGCCCAGTCCTACGCCCTGCGCACCGAGCCGATCGAGGGCGAGCGCATCGGCCGTTGCAGCGGGCAGCGCGACCAGGAATTCAGCGGCGACTACACGCGAGTGGTGCTCGAGCACTGCCAGGACGTGCAGATCAGCCACGCCCGCATCGGTTACCTCCAGGCCGCCCATTCCACGGTACGGATCCTGAACACCCATGTGCGCGACGGCGTCGATGCGAAGAATACGCGGCTGGAATTCACCGCGGGGATCGTCACCGGCAGCGTGGTGCTGGACGCGAGCAACGTAGACGCCGCGGGCACCACATTCGTGCAGGCCCCGGCGATCGCCACCAACGAGGGCAGCGAGCCGGTGGTGCTGCGCTTTTCAATCTCGACCGTGTCGCGTCCCGGCGACTTGCCGCTTGCGCTGCACGACATCGTGCGCCTCGCGCCGGGTGAAACCCTGATTCGGTAGTCACAAGTGATTCGGTAGAATCCTGCGCTTCGTGCAGACCCCCACCCGGTATTCCCTCGAGGTCAACCCGCGGATTCCCAAGCGCCTGGCGCGCCTGGAGGAAATCGCGGCCAATCTCTATTACAGCTGGGACCGGCCGACGCGCGCGCTGTTCGCCAAGCTCAACCCGGCGTTGTGGGACGCGGTCGGCCACAGCCCCAAAGCGATGCTCAAGCGCATCGATGAGCAGCGCCTGATCGACGCGGCCGCGGATCCCGCATTTCTGGATTCGTTGACCCGGGTACTAGGGGCGTTCGACGCGTACCACGCGGAACCGCCGTTCAAGCAGAACTCCGGCGGTTTCCGTCCCGAGGACCTGGTGGCCTACTTCTGCGCCGAGTTCGGCGTGCACGAGAGCCTGCCGACGTATTCCGGGGGCCTGGGGATCCTCGCCGGCGACCACTGCAAGGCGGCGAGCGACTTCCAGCTGCCGTTCGTCGCGGTCGGGCTGCTCTACCGCCAGGGCTACTTCGTGCAGACCATCGACGGCGATGGCCGCCAGCGCGCCGAGTACCACGATTCGGATTTCGACGACCTGCCGATCCTGCCGACGCGGCGCCAGGACGGTTCAGACCTGACGATCGACATCCAGTTTCCCGGGCGCAAGGTGGTAGTCAAGGTATGGCAGGCGAAGGTCGGGCACGTCACGATTTACCTGCTGGATACCGACCTGCCGGAGAACAACGAGCGCGACCGCGACATCGCGCACCGCCTCTACGGCGGCGACCGCGTCACGCGCCTCGAGCAGGAGTTCGTGCTCGGCGTCGGCGGCGCGCGCGCGCTCGCGGCGATCGGCCACAAGCCGACGGTGTGGCACATCAACGAAGGGCACGCCGCGTTCCTGGTGCTCGAGCGCATCCGCAGCCTCGTCGCCGAGGGACTGCCGCTCGATGCGGCCACCGAGGCGGTGGCGGCGAATACGGTGTTCACCACGCACACCCCGGTTCCGGCGGGACACGACCATTTTCCGGAATCGACGGTCGCGAGCTACGTGAAGAGCTCTTTCCCGGAGCTGAACATTCTCGGGCTCGGCCGCCCGCCGGCGGGCGGCGACTTCAACATGACCGCGCTCGCGATCCGCGGCTCGCGCTACCAGAACGGGGTCTCGCGCATCCACGGCGGCGTCTCGGCGCGGCTGCTGCACGATTACTGGCCGCAGGTCGCGCCCGACGAGAATCCGCTCGGCTACGTCACCAACGGCGTGCACGTGGCGACCTTCCTCGCGCCCGAATGGGGCGAGGTGCTCGACCGTTTCCTCGGCGTGGGGTGGATGCACCGCCTCGGCCATCCCGGCATCTGGGAAAAAATCCGCGCCATTCCCGACCACATCTTCTGGAGCGTGCGCCAGGACATCAAGGCGCGCCTGTTCCACATGGTGCGCCATCGCGTGGCGCTCAATCACGCGCGCAACCACGGCAGCGAGTCGCACCTGCAGCGGCTGCTGAAATACGCCGACCCGTCGAACCCGAACGTGCTCACCATCGGCTTCGGCCGGCGCTTCGCCACCTACAAGCGCGCCACGCTGCTGTTCAACGACCTCGACAACCTGCGCCGCCTGCTCGCGGACCGCTCGCGCCAGGTGCTGTTCCTGTTCGCCGGCAAGGCGCACCCGGCCGACGAGCCCGGCCAGGAGCTGATCCGCGCGCTGGCCCACATGTCGCGCCAGGAAGAGTTCTCGGGGCGCATCCTGTTCCTCGAGGGCTATGACCTGCACATTGCGCGCCGCCTGGTTTCCGGCGTGGATGTGTGGCTCAACAATCCGGTGCACCCGCTCGAAGCCTCGGGCACCTCCGGCATGAAGGCCGGAATGAACGGCGTCATCAATCTTTCCATCCTCGACGGCTGGTGGGACGAGGGCTATGACGGCGAGAACGGCTGGGCAATCAAGCCGGCCTCGCCCGAGATGGATGCGCACCGCCGCGACCAGGAAGAGGCGCGCACGCTGTACGAGATCCTGCAGGACCGCGTCATGCCGCTCTACTACGACCGCACCGAAGGCGGCTACTCGCCGGGCTGGGTCCGCATCGCCAAGCGCTCCATGGCCTCGCTGCTGCCGCGCTACGACGCTTCGCGCATGCTGGGCGAGTACGTCTCGAAGTACTACATCCCGGCCTCGCGCCAAGGGCACCGCTATTCGCAGAACGGCTACGAGGCGGCGAAGACCGTGTCGGCGTGGAAAGCCAAAGTCCGCGGCACGTGGAGCGGAGTCGCCGCGCGGCGCATCGACACGCCCAAGGGGCGCATCCAGTTCGGCGAGGCCATTCCGGTCGAAGTCGCCGTCAAGCTGAACGGCCTCGCGCCCGCCGACGTGTGCGTCGAGCTTCTTCTTGCGCGCAGCGCGCGCGAGGGCAGCCCGGTGCAGCATTCACACGAGCTCGCAGACGCCGGCGACATGGGGCATGGCGAGCATCGCTACCGAGTCGAAATGAAGCCCGGCCTCGCCGGCCGCCTCGACTACCGCATCCGCGTCTTCCCGCGCCACGACCTGCTGACCCATCCGTTCGAAATGGGGCTTTGCACCTGGGTTTAACGCGCTAGGCGTACCGCGCCTCCGGCTCGGCCAGGCGATCGAGCGGACTCTTTACCGCGCGCGCCCCCTTGTTCATGACGTGGGTGTAGATCATCGTAGTCGACACGTCGGAATGCCCCAGCAGCTCCTGCACCGTGCGGATGTCGTAGCCGCGCTCGAGCAGGTGCGTCGCGAATGAATGGCGCAGCGTGTGGCAGCTCACGCGTTTATCGATGCCGGCGCGCAACGCGGCGCGGGCGACGGCGCGGCTGAGCGTATCCGGATGCACATGGTTCCGGCGCATCATGCCGCCGTCGGGATCGGCGGATCGGCTTGCCGAAGGAAACGCGAATTGCCACGCCCACGCGCGCCCGGCGCGCGGATACTTGCGCGCCAGCGCATGAGGCAGGCGCACTTCGCCGAAACCTTCCTTCAGATCGCGGCCGTGCAGCAACCTCACCTTGCCCAGGTGCTGCTGCAATGGCTGCACCAGGTTTTCCGGCAGCATCGTCACGCGATCCCTGGCGCCCTTTCCGTCACGCACCATGATCTGCCGATAAGGAAAATCGAAGTCCTTCACGCGCAGCGACAGACACTCGATCTGCCGCAGGCCCGCGCCGTACAGCAGCCCCGCCATGAGCCCCGCGTTCTCGGGCACGCAGGCGAGCAGACGACGCACCTCGCCCTCGCTGAGCACCGTCGGCAAACGCACCGGCCGCTGCGCGCGCACCAGATCGCCGAGCCACGGCAGCTCGACCCCGAGCACATTCCTATACAGAAACAGCAGCGCCGACAGGGCCTGGTTCTGCGTCGCCGCCGCGACGTCGCGATCGGTCGCCAGCCAGCTCAGAAACGCCGACACTTCCGCCGCCCCCATCCCGGCCGGATGGCGTTTGCCGTGGAAGAGTACGAAGTACCGGACCCAGTACCAGTAGGCCTTCTCGGTCCGGCGGCTGTAGTGCCGGCTGCGGATCGCCTCGCGCAGCCGGTCAATCAGCCGTTTTTCCCTCTTGTCCATACCACTCGCCGATTCCCTAGGCGGATCAATCGGCTGACCCTGATTCATCGGGATATCAAAGCTCGCAAGAGGCCCACAACGCTCTAACGCTCTGATTTGAGGAAAGGTTGACGAGGACTGTCTTTATCGCAGGCTAAGATAGTCGGAAATGATTCTGATGATTTCACGTTAGGTGCCCTTGTCCGGCATAGCGCACTTTTATCGCTGGTTGTATTACCGCTGCTATCGCTACAGTAAGAGGGCAGACGGCAAGTTGGGCCTGCATTGGGCAAACGCTGGCCTCTATGTTCTCTTGATTCTGTCGATGAACCTGCTCGTCCTTGTTCTCATTCCGGTCGTCATTTTCCCGGCGACCTTTGGGGTACTGTTTTCCGGATCCAAGTGGGTCGCTGGCGGAGTTTTCGTGGGGGTCTCGTTCCTGCACGGTTTTCTCCTCCGAAGCCGTTACAAAGAAATAGTAAGTGAGTTCTCGAAGGAAAGCGTCGACGACCAGAAACGTGGCGATCGCTTATTTGCGTGGTATCTCGTAGTTTCCTTAATGCTCTTGCTTGCCGTATTTATCGGCGGAACGATACAGGTTATGTCTCGCACATAACTCCCATGACTAGCGAGGGCACCTAACATGGCGGTGTTGCCGGACGCGGCGGCAAGCGCATTGCTTCATCAATGGCTCGGCTCGCCGCGCCGCAAACCTCCACGTTAGAACTCATGAACGAGCGCGCCGGATACCTTCAACGCCAGGCAGAGAGCCAAGTACGGATACCAAGGGCAGCGCGAATCTTGCTCGCTATCGTCCTGTTCCTTGGGGCGGCGCTCTTCATTGTTGTCGGCACCGTGCTCGCTCTTTACGTGGAACGCCCCGGGTTCCCTCGGCCACTCGCGGCGCTGCTGATAGTCGTACTTCTCGTCGTACCCGGTGTCGCATTTGCGTATGTCGGATGGCGACTTCTTCGCGTAAAGAAGCACACTGACCATCTGCTCACGGCGAGAGGGGGGCGCATCGCGAGTTACTGCATGGTCGTCATCGGGTTCACAATGGTCCTCGCTGGGTGGTTCATGTCGCATGTCGAATTCGGCGCTGCTGGCCTGTTCTCGTTTCTAATGGCGTATTGGCTCCACCGGTCAACGAAGACGATCCGCGCCGATCGTGAAAGCACATGAGTTCTAACCTGGCGCCGCAGGCGGACGCGCGCGAAGCGGCGGTGCTTTGCAAAACTCAGTGCCGCGCGCGCCGCTGGGCTCCACGTTAGACGTCATGGGCACCGCCGAGCCAAGCGCTATCGCCAATGAATTCCAACGTCGGCGCTCGGCAGTTCGGCGAGGCGTCTGCGGGTGGGCTCTAGGTGTCGTCCCAGTATTTGTCGCTGTGCCACTTCTTGGCGGC
>CBDDSB010000020.1:0-163156 GCA_965233195.1 uncultured bacterium
CTTGACGTTCTGTACCGCCTGGCTGAAGACCTCCAGCGGGTCCTTGCCGGACTTCGACTTGATGGTGTCGAGCGCGCCGTAAATGATGCGCTCGGCGACCGACTTCTTGCCGCGCGTCATCAGCACGTTGACGAACTTCGCCACCTCGACGTTGTTGAACTTCGGATCCGGCAGGATCTCGCGCTTGGGTACTTCTCGACGACGGGGCATGAGTTAAGCGCTCGGTTATGCTGATTTCGGAGCCTTGGCCCCGTACTTGGAACGACCTTGTTTGCGGTCCTTCACGCCTTGCGTGTCGAGCGAGCCGCGCACGATGTGGTAGCGCACGCCGGGGAGGTCCTTGACGCGTCCGCCGCGGATCAGCACCACCGAGTGCTCCTGCAAATTGTGGCCTTCGCCGCCGATGTAGCCGATCACCTCGAAGCCGTTGGTGAGGCGCACTTTGGCGACCTTGCGCAGGGCCGAGTTCGGCTTCTTGGGCGTGGTCGTGTAGACCCGCGTGCAGACTCCCCGCTTCTGCGGCGAGCCGGCGAGCGCCGGGACCTTCGACTTGGCGCGTTTGGCAACGCGCCCGTCACGCACTAACTGGTTGACGGTGGGCATGTTTTTAGCGTTTCCAGAAACGAATGGGCGGCCCCGTTCAAGCTCCCGTAGGCCGCCCCGACCCGAAAAAGAGGCCGGATTATAAAGAGGAAAATTACCTAACGCAAGGAATCGGCGGGGTTCTGCACGTAGCCGAAGCGCACTGCAACATCGCTGCGGGCGATCCGCGGCAGATTATCGCCGATATCGGCGTAGCGCTCGAGGTCGCGGTCGTCCAGCAGGCCGATTCCGTGCTCGCCGCGGATCAGGACCGAGCCCTCGTCGTCGAGCAGCGTCTCCAACGCCTCGACCGGCCGGCCGCAGTGGTCGAACAGGCGATCGCCCTGGTAGTGCATGACGAAGGGCGTGTAGGCGAGGGCGACGAAGACTCGCTGCGGCCCGTTCTGGAAGTACCAGCAGCCCCGGGCATCGGCGGCGTAGTTGCGGGCGATGAACTCGCGCAACGCGACGTTGCCGATTCGCTCACCCTTGATCAGCCAGTTGCCGCGCCGGTCGAGATCCAGCCAGCCGTACACCGCCGGAACATTCGGCCACTTGGCGAGGCTGCGGACGACGATCTCATCCATGGAGGACTACAATCTTCCGGCAGGAGGAGAAGGAGGTCTACCGATGTCCGCAATCGAGACGTATCTCGCAAGGCCCTGGCTCGCCCATTACCAGAAGGGCGTGCCGGCGTCGGTCGAGGTTCCAGCCAAGTCGCTCGCCCGGGCCTTCGACGAGGCGACCGAGCGCGCCCCCGACCGGCCGGCGGTCGTGTTCTACGGCCGCTCGATCAGCTTTCGGGAGCTGCGCGACGCCACCGACCGCTTTGCCGCTGCCCTGGCCGCGCTGGGAGTGAAAAAAGGCGAGCGCGTCGCCCTGTACCTGCTCAACAGCCCGCAATTCATCATCGCCTACTTCGCGGCGCTGAAATGCGGCGCGACCGTGACGCCGATCAGCCCGGTCTACACCAGCCACGAAGTGCGCTACCAGCTCGAGGACAGCGGCGCCCGCGCCATCGTCTGCCAGGACATCCTCTATGAGAAGGTGGCGAAATCGGGCGCGCCGCTCGATCTGGTGGTCGTCACCAATGTCAACGAGTACCTGCCCGCGCTGAAGCGACTGTTCGGCAAGAAAACCGAGGTGCCCGGCAAGGTCCACTGGCTGCAGGATCTTCTCAAGAAGTATCCCGCCAAGCCTCCCGCGATCACGATCGATCCCGACACCGACCTCGCAGCACTGCCCTATACCGGCGGCACCACCGGCAATCCAAAGGGCGTGATGCTGACGCACGCGAACCTGGTCGCGGCGCAGGCGATGGGACAGGCGGCGTTCTCGAATTTCGAGCCGGGCAAGGAGGTGATCCTCGCCTTCCTGCCGTTCTTCCACATCTACGGCCAGGTCGTGATCATGCTCAGCGGGTTGTGCCAGGGGAACCTGCTGGTGCTCTTCACCAGCCCGGATACCGAGGCGATCCTGGAAGCGATGGAGCGTTACCGCGCCACCGTGTTCTACGGCGTTCCGACGCTCTACGAATATCTGAAGGACCACAAGGACACGAACAAGACCGACTGGAAGCGATTGAAGCTGGTGCTGTCGGGCGCCGACACGCTGCACGAGTCGACGATGCAGGGCTGGGCGAAGCGCACGGGGTCGAACATCATCGAGGGTTATGGCCTCTCCGAGACCTGCGCCACCAGCCATGTGAATCCGCTGCACCGGCCGAAAACCGGCTCCTTCGGCTGCCCGATTCCCGGCATGCAAGCCGCGGTGATCGATGCCGACACGCTGGAGTTCGTGCCGCCGGGCGAGACCGGCGAGCTGGTGCTATGCGGGCCGAACGTGATGCAGGGCTACTGGAAGCGGCCGGAGGAAAGCGCGCGCGCCTTCGTCGAGAAGGGCGGACAGCGCTGGATGCGCACCGGCGACCTGGTGCGCATGGACGACGAGGGGTATTTCCATTTTTACGACCGTTCCAAGGACCTGATCAAGTTCAAGGGCTACTCGATCTTCGCGAAGGACGTCGAGGACGTCCTTTACGCGCACCCCCAGGTCAAGGCGGCCGGCGTGATCGGCGTGCCCGACCCGGCGGTCGGCCAGCGTATCAAGGCCATCGTCGTGCTGCAGGGCGACGCCCGCGGCAAGCTGTCGGAAGACGAGATCAAGGCCTATTGCCGCCAAAGCCTCGCCGAATACAAGGTGCCGCACATGGTCGAGTTCCGCGGCGAGCTTCCGAAGACCGATGTGGGAAAGGTCTCGCGCCGCGAATTGCGCGATGAAACTAAGCTTTAGCTGAAAAGCTCTCGATCGGCTGCGGCTTGGCCACGCCAAAGCCTTGCGCGAAGCCGACATTGAGCGCCTTCAGGCGCGCCAGCAGCTCCTGCTCCTCGACGCATTCGGCGACCACGCCGATTCCCAAGGCTTCGGCCACCCGCACCACCGCCTTGAGCTTGGTCTGCGCGGCCTCGCTCGCGATGAGCTTGCGGATCAAGCTGCCGTCGACCTTCACGAAATCGGGGCGCAGCGCATTGAAGGGCGCGAACGAGACCGCACGGCGGCAGAAGCTGTCGATCACCACCGCGCCGCCGTAGGCCTTCACCGCCGCGGCGAAGCTTGCCGAAGGCTCGGGCCTCGCCAGCACGTCGCTCTCGTCGATCTCGAACATCACCGCATCCATCGCGACGCCGGCAGCGCGCAGCTCGGCGGCGGCGACGGAAGGGAAGGTCGCGTCCTTCAGCGTCTGGCCCGACACGTTGATCGTGAAGCGCGGAATGCGCGAGCCGCGCGCGAGCTGCTGCACCGTGTGCCGCAGTACCCAGCGGTCGAGCTGCGGCATCATGTTGTAGTGCTCGAACACCGGCAGGAACTCGCCCGGCGGCAGCAGCGCGCGCTCCTCCTCGCGCATGCGCACCAGCACTTCGGCCATGGGGAAGCGCTGGCCGCCGGCCTGCAGGGCGGCCACCGGCTGGCAATAGAGGGCGAACTCGTTCTTCTCCAGCGCTTCGCGCAGGCGCGCGAGCGGATTCGCCCAGCCGGTGAGCTCCACACTCGTCTGGTCGATCGACTTTTCGTCCACGAGGTATTCTAGCGACATGTCCACGCCGTTCTTCGCGGTCGAGGGATTGACCAAGCGCTTCGGCGGCCTCACCGCCGTCAATAGCGTGAGCTTCGCGCTGGCGCGCGAGGAGATCGTCGGTCTCATCGGCCCCAACGGCGCCGGCAAGACCACGCTGCTGCGCCTCATCACCAAGATCCTGCGCCCGGACAGCGGGCGCATCGTGTTCAACGGCGAAGACATCACCGGTCTGCGGCCGTGGGACGTGGTCGAGCGCGGCATCGCCGGCACCTTTCAGAACACACGCCCGTTCCGCCACTTGCCGATCATCGCGAACGTGATGGTGCCGCTGGTCGCGCCGCGCGCGCGGCGCCGCGGCGAATGGGTGAAGAGCATCGAGGCGAAAGCGATGGACGCGCTCGAGTTCGTCGGCATCTCCGATATGGCGCTCGAGCCGGCCTCGTCGCTTTCGCAGGGCGACCTCAAGCGTCTCGAGGTCGCGCGTGCCATCGCCACCGAGCCGGAGCTGCTGCTGCTCGATGAGCCGCTCGGCGGGCTGAACCCGGCGGAGTCGGAGCTGCTGGCGAAATCCATCCGGCGCCTGCACAAGGGCGGGCGCTTCGGCCGTCTGCATTCCGAAGGCCCGGCGGTCCTGATGATCGAGCACAAGCTGAAGGAACTGATGTCGATCGTCGACCGCGTGATCGTCGTGGATTACGGCGAGATCATCGCCGACGGCAAGCCCGCGGACGTGGTGAAGAACCCGAAGGTCATCGAGGCGTATCTGGGAGCCGAGCATGCCGCTGCTTGAGGTCAAGAACCTCAGCGTGCGCTACGACCGGGCGCAGATTCTCAACGGCGTGTCGCTCGCCGTGGACGCGGGCGAGTTCGTCGGCCTGGTCGGGCCGAACGGCGCCGGCAAGTCGACGCTGCTGCGCGCGATCTCGGGGCTGGTGCGCTTCGAGGAACGGATGAAGCGCGGCACCACCGGCGACATCGTGCTCGAGGGCGAGGTGCGCTTCGCCGGCGAGCGCATCGATGCGCTAGCGTCGCACGAGATCCGCATGCGGGGGCTGGTGCACTGCCCGGAACGGCGCCGGCCGTTCCGCGAGCTGACGGTTCTGGAGAATCTGCTTGCCGGGGCATATCTGTCCAGGAATTCGGCCGAGACCAAAAGGCGCCTGGACCATTGCTTTGCGCTATTTCCAAGGTTGTCGGAACGCACGGCGCAGGTCGCCGGAACGCTGTCGGGCGGCGAACAGCAGATGCTGGCCACGGCGCGCGCGCTGATGTTTGAAGCCAAGCTGCTGGCGATCGACGAGCCCTCGCTCGGGCTGGCGCCACGCATCCGTGAGGAATTGTTCGCCGCGATCTCGAAAATCCACGCCGAGGGCGTGCCGGTATTACTCGTGGAGCAAGAGGTCGGTCAAGTGTTCCGCATGGCCCGCCGCAGCTACGTGCTTTCTCAGGGACGCATCATCGCCGAAGGCTCGGCGCAGTCACTGATGGCCGACGAGACGCTGCGCGCGGGATACCTGGGTTTGTAGCGCCGCGCCGCAAAGGCGGCAGATTTTCTTCCAGCTGCCGTTGCGCTGCTTGCAGCGCGGACACTGCGTCTCGATCTTGTCGCGCACCCACGGCGTGAGACCGCGCGGCATGAAGAGCAGCACCAGCAGCACGATCACCGCGAAGATCAGCAGGCGCAGCTCGCCGATGCCCGCGAAGCTGCCGAGCCATTCCGTGAGCGGGTAAAGGATGAAGACCGCCGCGACCGGACCATACACGGTCGCCAGGCCGCCGAAGATTCCCCAGATCACCACCTGGAAGGACAGCGCTACTTCCAGAGTCGAAGGTCCGGCCACCCGCAGGTAGTGGGCAAACAACGCCCCGGCGAAGCCGGCGGCCGCCGCGGCGATGGCGAACACCACCATCTTGTAGCGCAGGGTGTTGATCCCTGAAGCGCGCGCCGCGACTTCGTCGTCGCGAATGGCGTGCAGCACGATACCGAACTTGGAATCGGCGAGCAGCCAGAGGGCGAAAACGATCGCCAGCATCGAGATCGCGGCGACGTAGTAATTGCCGGTCGGCGTCACCATCAGGCGCCGCAGCCCCGAGATGCCAAGCTCGCCGCCGGAAAAATCCGGGAACGCGAACAGCAAGCCGAGGGCGATCAGCGGGAAAGCGAGCGTGGCGAGCGAGAGGTACGAGCCGCGTAGCCGCAGGCAAAGATAACCCACCAGGAAGCCGAAGAGCATGCCGACCGCGGCGCCGGCCCACACCGTCAGCCAGGGCGAAAAACCGAGCTTGAGCGACATCAGGCCGGAGGTATAGGCGCCGGCGCCGAAGAACAGCGCGTGGCCGAAATTGACCTGCCCGGTGTAGCCGGCGAGCAGGTCCCAGCTCGCGGCAAAGATGGCGAAGATGCAAGTCATGGTGAGGATGCGCAGCACGTACGCGTCGCCGTAGATGAAGGGCAGCGCGAGCAGTGCGGCCACCCAGAGCAGCACCAGCGTGCGCGACGGCAGAACGAATACTTCGTTAGTCAGCTGCGCCCAGCCGCGCCTTAGCCAATACATCTAGCGCTCCTCCTCGAAGGCGACGCCGAACAGCCCCTCGGGCCGCGCGAGCAGCACGATCACCATGATGAGCAGCGCCACCGCGCCCTTGAGATACGCGCCCGCCGGCACGGCGAACACGGTGATCGCCTCGACGTAACCGATGATGAGCGCGCCGATCAGGCTGCCCTTCAGGCTGCCGAGGCCGCCCAGCACCACGATGGCAAGCATGGTGACGAGCGGCGCGAGCCACATGAACGGATCGACGACGAACACCGGCGCAACCACCACGCCGGCGACGGCGGCGAGCGAGACCGAGATTGCCACGGTCGTCATGGCTACGCGGTGCACGTTCATGCCCATCAGGTTGGCGACTTCCAGATCATTCGCGGTGGCGCGGATGGCCAGGCCCAGGCGCGTGCGGTAAAGGAGGAACCAGACCAGCACCAGCATCACGCCTGCCACCACCAGGATGAGCAGCCGCTGGTACGGGATGCTCACGCCGAGGAAGCGCATCGAGCCCTCGAGCGTCGAAGGGATGCCGAGGAAATGGCCGCCGAAGGTGTAGAGCATCAATTCCTGGAACACCAGCGCGAGCGCGATGGTGGCGATCAGCACCGCGGCCTCGTGCTCGCGCACAGGCTCGATCACCAGGCGGTAGCAGACGACCGAGAACAGCGTCACCGCGACGACGGAAATCACGCCCGAGAGCAGAAAGCCCAGGCCGGTCTTCACCAGCAGCGTGTAGAAACAATACGCCGCCAGCATGTAGAACGCGGTGTGCGCGATATTGACGATGCGCGCCACGCCGAAGATCAGCGAGAAGCCGATCGCCAGCAGGGCGTAGACGCCCCCGTTGACCAGACCTGTTACAAGAATGTCTTGTAACAAGGACCGGCTAGCGCGCCGGCATCTTGAAAGGCTGCATGCCCTTTACGTTCGGCGGCCAGAACGGCACCTTTTTGCCGTCCTGCCACTGCACGGCGATGCCGGCGGTCTTGCCGACCGCCCAGTTCAGGTCGTGGCGCTTGTCCCAGCTCGCCGTCGAGCCGGTGCCGACGTGCTCGATCTTTTCGATCGCGGCGACCAGCTTGTCGGCATTGGTGGTGCCTTCCTGCTCGATGACCGCCTTCAGCAGCATGATCGCGTCGTAGGTCGCCGCGGTGTAGGTCGGCGCCTTCTTGAAGCGCTCCTTGAAGGCGCGCACGAACGGGATCGTCTTCGGGGTCATCTCCACCTCGGAATAGGTGTCGAGGGTGGAGACGAACTGCGCCTTGCCGGCCGCTGCCTGCCAGAACTCCTCCTTCTGGCCCTCGACGTTGATGCCCCACGCCACCGCCTTCATGTTGCGCTCGCCCATCTGCCGGCCGACCGAGATGCCGACCGGCCCCGAGAGCATGGTGAACACGATATGCGCGCCGGCGCGGTCGATGGCCGAGAGCTCCGCGGTGACGTCGGTCGCGGTGGCGGAGGGCTGCCAGGTGCCGACGACTTCCATCTTCATGGCGGGCAGGTTCTTCTGCGCCGCGGCGACCAGCGCCTCGGTCCACACTGCCTTCTCGGCGAGGATGGCGACTTTGGGCGAATCGGTCTTCAGCTCGGTGCGGATCTGCTGGCCGATCGAGTTCATCACCGCGAACAGCGTGCGCGCGAGGTCGACGTCCTTCGTCGGCGCGACGCGGAACCAGTATTTGTAGCGCTCGTAGTTCTGCTCCACGTTGAGGCCGAGCTTGGAATGCGCGGCGCCGACCCCGAGGAACAGCTTCTTGTAGTCCATCGCCACTTCCTGCATGGCGAGCACGGCCTCCGAACGGAAGCCGCCGATCAGGAAGTCGACCTTGTCGCGCGTGATCACGCGCTCGATGGCGTTGGTGGCGTCGGGCACAGAGGCGATCTCGTTGGTGTCGGCGCGCACCAGCTCGATCCGCATGCGCTTGCCGCCCACGTTGATGCCGCCCGCCTTGTTGATCTCGTCTCGCGCCATTTCGGCGCCCGCCCAGTGATTCTCGCCCTGGACGAAGGCCATCGGCCCGAGGATTGCAATCTTGATGGTTTGAGCCTGCGCGCCGAGACTGAAGCCGAACGCAGCGAGCGCGACGAAATGCGCGGCAATGATCGTACGCAGCATGGTCCTCCTCCTTTGCTCTAGACTTTATCATGCCAAGAGCGGACTTCGTGTGCGCGCCCAGCCTGCGGGTGCGCTGGGCCGAAGTGGACATGCAGAAGATCGTGTTCAACGGCCATTACCTGACCTACATCGACACGGCAATCGCCGAATATTGGCGCGAGATCGGCCTGCCCTACCCGCACGGCTACGTCGAGCGCTTCGGCAACGACATCTACCTGCGCAAGGCTACCGTGGAGTACCTGGGCTCCGCCCGCTACGACGACGTGCTCACGGTGTACTGCCGCGTGGCAAAGCTCGGCCGCACCAGCATGACATTTGCCTTCGAGGTCTACCGTGAGGGCGGGGAGTCCGCCCTCGTCACCGCGGAACTGGTCTACGTCAACGCCGATCCCGCCAGCATGCAGGCAGCGCCGCTGCCCGAGGAACTGCGCGACCGGGTGCGGAAATACGAGCGCATCGCGCCGCAGGCATGACGTACGCAAAGATCGAACTGAAGCACAAAGTGCACGTCCTCACCAGGAAGGAGGAACTGGACAGCGTGCGCCTGCCGGGAAAAGTCGTCGTGGTGCTCGACATCCTCTTCGCCACCACCACGATGGTCGCAGCGCTCGCGCATGGCGCGAAAGAGATCGTGCCGGTGCTCGACGAAACGGCGGCACGCGCCTGCGCCCTCGATCTTCCCGGCTGCGTGCTCTCTGGCGAGCTGTATGCCGAAACCCTGTCCGGTTTCGCGCATCCCGCCCCGCTCGCGCTCGTCGCGCACGGCGTTGAAGGCAAGAGCGTTGTCTACTCCACGACCAATGGCACCGTGGCGATGACGCAGGCAAGCGCGGCCGCGCGCGTCTATTGCGGCGCCCTGCTGAACGCCCGGCGGCTGGTCGAGCACATCGTGGCGCAGCATGCGCGCGACACGGTGCTGATCGTGTGCTCCGGCTCGGGCGGCAACTTCAACTTCGAGGACTTCTATGGCGCCGGCTATTTCGTCGAGTGCTTTCTGCCGCACGTGAACGATCTATCGGACGCAGCGAAGGCTGCGCTTGCGCTCTACCGGCATGCCAAGGCGCCGGAGGCGCTGCTCGATTGCCGCGTCGGCCGCATGATGGCGGCGCGCGGCCTTGCGCATGAAGTGGAGTTCGCCTGCCGGCGCGACGCCTTTCCCGTAGTCCCGGCGCTCGAACAGGGTCGCTTGCGCCTGGTGGTTTAGGGGCGCGCCTGGTGGCTTAGGGGCGCGCCGGGCGGCTTAGGCGCGCTGCAGCTCGGCGCTCACGGCGAGGTGGTCCGATAGCAGCGACCACGGTTTGCCGCGATGCACCCGCGAAGCGGCGACCTTGAAGCCGCGCACGTAGATGCGGTCGAGCCGGAGGAGCGGGAGCACACTCGGATAGGTGGCCACGGCGCGCCCATGGTGCGCCACCGAAACCTCGGTCATGCCCAGGCGGCGCTCCAGAATGGCGGTGGCGCGGTGGCGCCAGTCGTTGAAATCGCCGGCGACGATGATGGGCAGGTCGCGCGAGGCCAGCTCCTCGAGCCGTCCGGAGATGGCCTCGAGCTGGCGGTTGCGCCCGCCCTCGTGCAGCGACAGGTGCACGCACACCAGGTGCAGGTTGCGGCGCCAACCCGGTACCGAGACCACGCAGTGCAGCAGCCCGCGGCGCTCGTAGCGGTGGTCGGACACATCCTCGTTCTCGAACGACAGGAAGCGAAAGCGCGACAGGATGGCGTTGCCATGATGGCCGTGGTCGTAGACCGCGTTGCAGCCGTAGACATGCTGCCATTCCTGCCCGGCCAGAAACTCGTGCTGCGGGGCCACGGGACAGGTGGCGAAGCGCATCGCGAAGCGCTGGTTGAGGCCCTGCACCTCCTGCAGGAACACGACGTCCGGGTCGAGGCTGCGCAGTCCGTCGCGCAGCTCGTGGATCACCATACGGCGGTTGAACTGCGACAGCCCCTTATGGATGTTCAGCGTGACGACGCGCAGCTTGTTCATAGATGAAGCTCGAAGCGGCGCTCCAGCAGATCAGCGTCATCGAAATGCCGCCGCCCGGAAGCGGCGGTCGGCTGCCGGCCCCATTGGCGCGCCGGGCTGCCGGCGATGCGGCCGTCCGCACCGAAGGCGCTGCGGTGGTCGCCGACCAGGCGCGGCATGGAGAGCAGATCGTCGTAGGGCCGCAACGCGTAGCGCACCAGGCTCTCGGGAGCGCGCTCGAGGCGCACGCCTTCGATGTCGTGCGTCGCGCTGGCGAGCGTCACCACCGGGCGCCGGTCCTCGCCGGCGCCCGGCAGGCGCTGCGGCACAAAGGCATCCGGGATGGCGTGTTGTGGCGCCGGGCGCGGTCGCGCGCGCGCGGTCGGGAAGAAAACATGGAAGCAGCCGCAGGCATGAATCGCATCGTAGACGAGCGGCTCGCCGTCCGGTGCGAGCGTCACGCGCCACACCACGCCGTTCAGCGGTCCTGCTCCCGGGTCGAAGGTATCGCGCGCCGGGCGTTCCGGAAACCACAGCGTGTAGACCAGTTGGAGGAGCAGGTGCTCGCCGTAACGCGTGTACGCCGCGTGCACGTAGACCGTCGGCTCCGCGGCGTCGACTTGCGGAAGCGACATGCCGCGGCGCCAACGCAGCCAGCCGAAACGGTCGTAATCGGCGCGCGTCTCGATTTCGAAGGTCGGCGCATAGGTGGCTGCGAGCCGGTCGACCTCCCGCGCCGTAAGGGCCAGGTGCCCGAGCGGATCGAAGGCCGCTCGGCCAAGCAGGCCGGCGATCACGCTGCGCGGTAGCCGCTGTTCCGAGGGCGGTGCATAGCGCACGCGCGGCACTGACGGGTCGCTCCCGGTCTGGAGGATGGTCAGCATGCGCCGCTGCCACGCCTCCTCGCTCGCCGCCGGCACGGCGGAACGCTCATCGGGCACCTGCGCCGCCGCCAGCAGCGCGGCACGCCCGTCGTGGCTCGCGAGATCGGCATCGCGCAGAATCCGGCCGCAGTCACGCACGCGGCGCAGCGCGTTGGTGCGCGCCGCCTCGGTCGGCAGGGTTGGCAAATTCTGAATTTCATGACGCCGCGCCTCCTGGTCGAGCTCGGTGAGTCGCTCCGCGTAGGCGCGCAGCGTGCGGTCGTTCTCGGCGGCGCGCTCGCGCAACCCGGCGAGGAAGCGACTGACCCGTAGGTGCGGGAAGCCGGCGATGCGCGCGTCCTGGGCATTACGCACGCCCGCGGCGTCGATCTCGCTATCCAGGGCCTGATACCACGCCGCGCACTCCCGCACTTCCGGGGCGCCAGATCGGAGGTGCGGGGCAAGATCCTGGGTGCCCGTGGCGCAACCCGCGGCGAGCAAAGCCGCACCCACCATAAGGATGGCATCCCGGTTCGACCACGAGAAGCACTTGCGCGCCGCTTCACGCCACGGCAGCCACCCGAAAGCGGTGTGCTCCTGCGGGGCCAGGGTCACCGGCGCCGGCTTGGCGAGCTCCAGGCTGAAAAGATGCTCGGTGTTGTGCGTCACGCCCGGCGCGAAGCGGTGCCGCCACTGCGCATAGATTTCGAAGGTATACGCCGCGTTCCAGCGTCGCAGGCGGCCATCGGCGGCCTCGATGCCCGTCTCCTCGCGCAATTCGCGTGCCGCCGCGTGTTCGAACGCCTCGTCCGGATGATCGAGCGACCCGGTGACCGACTGCCAGAAGCCCGGCCGTTGGGCGCGCTCGAGGAGCAACACCTCCATTTCGGCGGTATGCACGACCACCAGGACCGAGAGCGGAAGCTTCAAGACTGTCTGAAAAGCGCCGGCAGCGGCAGCGCGCGTTCCGGATCGACGAAGATCGCGAAGAATGGCTTGCCGCGTTGCGCCCAGGATTCGGCGCTCGAGCGCAATATGTCGGTCAGCACGCCGAGGTCGTCGCCGGGTTTCGCCTCTTCGATCAACAGCACGTGCGCTGGCGCTTCGCGCCAGGAAAGGTCGGTGAGGCAATCCTCCAGCGCGTCCCAGTTGTGGCCGAACCAGTCCGGGAAGCCGAGGGCGACCGCGAGATTTTTGAGCAGCTGCACCTTGTCCGCAAACTTCACCCGTACCGGCGAAAGGCTGGAGCTGTTGACCGCATCCTCGACCTCGTCGGCGCGCGACACACGGTACACACCGGAGCGCGAAGGATCCTGCAGGCGTTGAATCAGCTTTCCGGTCATTCGATGATCCGCTTGAAGCTGCGATAGTGATCGTCAGTGTAGTAATACTCTCCCGGGATACCCGCAACTATGCGACGCGCGCCGCGGTCTTTCGCGCCGGGGGGTTTTACCGTGTACTCCCGGTAGTAGCCGCGGGTGCGCTTGGGCAGCAGGCCCTCTCGGTTGCCGAACACGCTGCCGTCCTTCGCGTACGGAAACGGGCCGCCCGCCTTGATCTGGGTAAGCGTTTGCCGGGCCTCGGCGGGCAGCTGCTTGAGCGGAACCTCATTGGTGAAAGCCAGTGCGCCAGCACAAAACGCCAACGCCGCCGCCGCGAGCCACCTCACGACTGCGGCGGGTTCCTCAGGCGCAAGTGAAGCTCGCGCAGTTGCTGCTCGGTGACCGGCGTAGGCGCTCCGGTGAGCAAGTCCTGGCCGCGCTGCGTCTTGGGGAAGGCGATGACGTCGCGGATCGCTTCGGCGCCGGCCATCAAAGTGACCATGCGATCGAAGCCGAAAGCGATGCCGCCGTGCGGCGGGGCGCCATATTGCAGGGCGTCGAGCAGGAAACCGAACTTCGCCCGCTGCTCTTCCTTAGTAATTTTCATTGCTTCAAAAACCTTGGTCTGAACCTCGGGGCGGTGGATGCGCACCGAGCCCCCGCCAAGCTCCCAGCCGTTCAGCACCACGTCGTAAGCCTTGGCGTAGGCCTTGCCCGGCGCGCTTTCGATGTACTGCTCGTGGCCGTCCTTGGGGCTGGTGAACGGATGGTGGCGCGCTTTCCATTCGCCGGCGTCGAGCTCGAACATCGGGAAATCGACCACCCACAGCGGCCGCCAGGCTTTTTCTGCCAGGCCGCGGTCGTGGCCGACCTTCTGGCGCAGGGCACCCATGTAGGCGGCGAGCGCATTTGCCTCGTCCGCGCCGAACAGGATCACGTCCCCGTCCTGGGCTGCGGTCCGGTCCAGAATAACGTTGAGCGCCCGGGCGTGGAGGTTCTTCACGATTGGCGATTGCAAGCCTTCGGCGCCCTTCGCGCGCTGGTTGACCTTGATCCAGGCCAGCCCCTTCGCGCCAAGCCCCTTTGCATATTCGCCGTACGCATCGAGCTCGCCGCGGGTGAGCGCACCACCGCCCGGCACGCGCAGTCCACATACGCGACCGCCTGGTGCATTCGCCGGACCGGAGAACACCTTGAAGTCGACGTCCTTCACCGCGTCGGTGACCTCGGCAAGCTTGAGCGGCACCCGCAGGTCGGGCTTGTCGCTGCCGTAGTCGCGCATCGCTTCGTCGTAGGTGAGCACCGGGAACGGCGCCGGCAGCTCGATGCCGGCGGCCTCGCGGAACACGAAGCGCACCAGCTCCTCCATCAGCTTGCGGATGTCGAGCTCCGACAGGAACGAGGTCTCGATATCGATCTGGGTGAATTCCGGTTGCCGGTCGGCTCGCAGGTCCTCGTCGCGGAAGCACTTGACGATCTGGTAGTAGCGGTCGAAGCCGGCCACCATCAGCATCTGCTTGAAGAGCTGCGGCGATTGCGGCAGCGCGTAGAAATGGCCGTCGTGCAGACGCGAAGGCACCAGGAACTCGCGCGCGCCTTCCGGGGTTGACTTGTAGAGCACCGGCGTTTCGATGTCGATGAAACCGTGCTGATCGAGGAA
The DNA here is from genome assembly GCA_965233195.1 of uncultured bacterium. Taxonomy (GTDB): domain Bacteria; phylum Pseudomonadota; class Gammaproteobacteria; order Burkholderiales; family SG8-39; genus SCGC-AG-212-J23. The sequence continues at coordinate 14,132 of CBDDSB010000020.1, forward strand.
ACGCCGCGTCGCCATGGCGGCCCGGTGCCGCAGGCGCAGATTGCGCTGCATGGGTTCGCGCCGCAGATCGAGCACGCGGTACGCGAGACGCGTTTCCTCCGCGAGATTGTCGTCGTCGATTTGAAACGGCGGCGTGGCCGAGGCGTTGAGGATTTCCACTTCCTGCGCCACGACTTCGACTTCGCCGGTCGGCAGCTCGGGGTTCACCGTGCCCGCCGGCCGGCGGCGCACCTTGCCGGTCACCCTGAGCACGAACTCGCCGCGCACGCGCTCGGCGGCGCGGAACGCGTCCTGGCGCTCGGGGTTGCAGACGATTTGCGCGAGGCCTTCCCGGCCGCGCAGGTCGATGAAAATCACGCCGCCGTGATCACGCCGGCGGTGCGCCCAGCCGCACAGCGTCACCGTGCTGTCGACATGATCGGCACGCAATTGCCCGCAGTAAAGGGTTCTCATTTCTGCGGCGGAACCACGCCCATCGAGATGACGTACTTGAGCGCCTGGTCGACGCTCATGTCGAGCTCGATCGCGTCCTTGCGCGCCACGATGACGAAGTAGCCACCCGTCGGGTTGGGCGTGGTCGGCACGTACACCGCGAGGCAGTCGGGCGGCAGGTGCTCGGCGACGCCGCCGCCCGGCGTGCCGGTCTGGAACGCAATCGTCCACATGCCGGGCGCCGGCCACTGCACGAGCAGCGCCTTGCGGAACGCCTGGCCGCTCGACGAGAACAGGGTGTCCGAAATCTGCTTCACGCTCGAGTAGATGGAGTTCACCACCGGAATCCGGTGCAGGATCTCGTGCCACAGCTCCACCAGCTGCGCGCCGAAGAAGTTGGTCGCAAACACGCCGGTCACGAAAATGATGAGCAGCGTGAGCAGCGTACCGAGGCCGGGGATGTGGAAGCCGAGCCAGTTCTCGGTCTGCCAGCCCATCGGCAGCAGTAGCAGCGACTGGTCGAGCACGTCGACCACCAGCTTCAGCACCCAGATGGTGATGACCAGCGGGATCCAGATCAGCAGCCCGGTGATGAAATATTTCTTCATGGAAATGAAAAGGCCCGGCTCGCGCCGGGCCGGTCGGGTTTCAGTCCGGCCTTAGTCCGTCGTCGCGGACGTAGACGCGGGTTTGCTTTCAGTTTTCGTTTCCGCCGACTTGGTTTCCGCCGACTTGGTTTCCGATTTGGTCTCGGCCTTAACTTCGGTCTTGGCGTCGGCCTTTTTCTCGACCGGCTTTTTCCCCGAGCCCTTGAAATCGGTCGCGTACCACCCGCTTCCCTTGAGGTGGAACCCGGCCGCGCTCAACTGCTTTTGCAGCGCCGGCTTGCCGCACGCGGGGCACTCGGTGAGCGGGGGCTCGCTCACCTTTTGCAGGACCTCGTGGTCCTGGCCGCACTCGCTGCAGCGGTATTCGTAAATCGGCATGCCGCGATTATATCGCTGATTTCAGAAAGGAATATCGTCTTCGAGGTCGTCGAACTTGCCCGCCGGCTTCTTTGCCCCGGCCGGTTTGGACTCGGCCCCCTTGGACTCCATCGGGGGTGCGTCGCCCCGCGGTTCACCCCTAGGCTCTCCCGAGCCCGAGCGCGAGCCGAGCATCTGCATGCGGTCGGCGACGATCTCGGTGGTGTACTTGTCGTGGCCTTCCTTGTCCTGCCATTTCCGCGTGCGCAAGCGGCCCTCGACGTACACCTGCGAGCCCTTCTTGAGATATTCGCCGGCGATCTCGGCGAGCTTGCCGCGGAACACCACGCGGTGCCATTCCGTCTCTTCCTTCTTCTCGCCGCTCGCCTTGTCGTTCCACTGGAACGACGTCGCCAGCGAAGCGTTGGTAATCGCCGCGCCGTCCGGCATGTAGCGCGTCTCGGGATCGCGCCCGAGGTTGCCAACCAGGATGACCTTGTTCACCGATGCCATTTCAGACCTCCCCAGTAATCAGTTTACGTACTCTATGCTCGTCCCATTGACCCGGCACGACTTTCAGGCGCGCGATGCGCTCCGCGCGCACGACTTCAGCTTCGCGCACGCCGTGCACTCGCGTCAGCGCCTCGTGCAGCCCATCGAGGTTCACGCCGGCTGCGATAGAAAACGTCAGACTCGAAAGCTCGTTGACCGCATCATTGACCTTCCTGACTGGCGGTCGCATGCCGAGAGCCACTACCAGCCAGACTGCCACCAGGACAGCGCAGACCGCAAATACCCCGGTAGTGCCGTAATTGGACGCCACCCAGCCGCCCAATAGCCCGCCAAAAAACACCCCAAGCGTCTGCGTGGTGTTGTAGACGCCGATGGCCACGCCGCGGCCGCGCGCCGGGGCCAGCCGCGAGACTAAAGAGGGTAGAAGCGCCTCCAGCACATTGAAGGCGACAAAAAACGCCAGCATCAGCACGGCAATCGCGATGACCCCGACGTCGAGCACTGCGAACCCAGCCTGTGCCGCGAACAAGAGGGCGACGGCGGCGATGAGGACCGGCTTTGCGCTGTTCCGCCGGTCGGCATACAGGACGGCAGGAATCATGAGCGCGAAGGAGCCGAGAACCACCGGCAAGTACAACTTCCAGTGCTCCGGCAGCTCGAGCCCGGAGCGCACGAGCAGCGGCGGCACCACCAGGAACATCGCGTATAGCACCACGTGCAGGATAAAGATGCCGGCGTTCAGCCGCAGGAGCTCCGCGTCGAGCAGCGCGGCGCGCACCGAGCCGGCCGGCGCGGCAGCGCGCGGCTGCGCGGGCGGATCGGGCACCTGGAACTTCACCACGGCGATGGCGGCCAGGCACAGGAGGCCGGTGAGCGCGAACAGGCCCTCCATGCCGATGGCGCGATAAAGCAGCGGCGCACCGACCAGCGACAGCGCGAACATGAAGCCGATCATCGAGCCGATCATCGCCATCACCTTGGTGCGATGCTGCTCGCGCGTGAGATCGGCGGCGAGCGCCATGGCCACCGACGAGATCGCGCCCGCGCCCTGCAGGGTGCGCGCGGCGATCATGGTCCAGATGTCGTCCGCGGCGCAGCCGAGAAGGCTGCCGGCGGCGAAGATCAGCAGCCCGGCGTACAGCACCGGCTTTCGCCCCCAGCGATCCGACGCCGCGCCGAACGGAATCTGCAGGATGCCCTGGGAAAGCCCGTAGGCACCGAGCGCCACGCCGACCAGCGTGAGGTTGTCGCCGCCTTGGATGCCCGGCGCGTGCAACGCGAGCACCGGCAGAATGAAGAACAATCCGAGCATGCGCAGCCCGAATACGCCGGCAAGACTGGCGCCGGCGCGCAGCTCGACGCGGGTCATTCGTTCATTCATGGAAAATCTGGAGACGGGAATGCGAGACGCGTTATAGTAGCCGGTTTCACTTCACGAACAGCGCGATGGATTCAATCAGGGTGCGCGGAGCGCGCACCCACAACCTCAAGAACCTGAGCGTCGAGCTGCCGCGCAATCGCCTGGTGGTGATTACCGGCCTCTCGGGCTCGGGCAAGAGCTCGTTCGCGTTCGACACGTTGTACGCCGAAGGCCAGCGGCGCTACGTGGAGAGCCTGTCGGCCTACGCGCGCCAGTTCCTCGAGCTGATGGCGAAGCCCGACGTCGACCTGATCGAGGGACTTTCGCCGGCGATCGCCATCGAGCAGAAGAGCGCGAGCCACAACCCGCGCTCGACCGTCGGCACCGTGACCGAGATCCATGACTACCTGCGCCTGCTCTACGCCCGCGCCGGCACGCCCTATTGCCCGGAGCATGGCCTCGCGCTGCAGGCGCAAACGGTGGCGCAGATGATCGACCAGCTGGCGCAGCTCCCGGAAGACAGTCGCCTGATGGTGCTGGCGCCGGTGGTTGCCGGACGCAAAGGCGAGCAGGCGGATCTTCTGGAAGAGCTGCGCGCGCAGGGCTTTACCCGGGTGCGCATCGACGGCACGGTGCACGACCTGGATTCCGCCCCGCGCCTCAAGAAGAACGTGAAGCATTCGGTCGACGTTGTGATCGACCGCCTGCGGATGCGCGCGGACGCCCGCCAGCGGCTCGCCGAGTCATTGGAAACCGCGCTGCGGCACGCCGATGGCAAGGCCATGGTCACCGAGGTCGACGCAAAGAAAGAGCACCTGTTCTCGGCGAAGTTCTCCTGCCCGAAGTGCGATTACGCGCTCCCCGAGCTCGAGCCGCGAATTTTCTCGTTCAATAATCCGATGGGCGCGTGCCCGCGCTGCGACGGCCTGGGCACGATCGAATTCTTCGACCCGAAGCGCATCGTCGCCCATCCGAACCTCTCGCTTGCGAGCGGCGCGATTCGTGGCTGGGACCGCCGCAACCACTTTTACTATTCGATGCTGCAGTCCCTGGCGAAGCACTATGGCTTCGACATCGAAAGCCCGTGGGAGATGCTCGAGGACCGGGTGCAGAAGCTCATCCTCTACGGTTCGGGCCGGGAGAAGATCGCCTTCCACTATCTGTCCGAGCGCGGCCGCAGCACGACCAAGGAGCATGCCTTCGAGGGCGTGATCCCCAACCACGAGCGCCGCTACCGGGAGACCGACTCCGGCGTGGTCCGCGAGGAGCTCGGCAAATTGCGCAGCCTGCAGCCCTGCTCCGAATGCGGTGGCACGCGTCTGCGGCGCGAGGCGCGCCATGTCAAGGTGCTCGACAAGACGATCTACGAAGTGTCTCGCTGGCCTTTGCGCCAAACGTTGCAGTTTTTTGGGGATCTCCGGCTCGAGGGGGCAAAAGAACAAATCGCCGCCCGCATCGTGCGCGAGATCGCCAATCGCCTCGAGTTCCTGGTCGACGTCGGTCTCGAGTACCTGTCACTCGATCGCTCGGCGGAGACGCTGTCCGGCGGCGAGGGGCAGCGCATCCGGCTGGCGAGCCAGATCGGCTCGGGCTTGACCGGCGTGATGTACGTGCTCGACGAGCCGTCGATCGGCCTGCATCAGCGCGACAACGCGCGCCTGATCAGCACGCTGCAGCGGCTGCGCGATCTCGGCAACTCGGTGCTCGTGGTCGAGCACGACGAGGAAGCGATCCGCGCGGCGGACTACGTGCTCGACATGGGGCCGGGCGCCGGTGAGGCCGGCGGCCACATCGTCGCGCAGGGCATACCTGACGAGGTCATCGCCGATCCGCGATCGCTGACCGGGCGCTACCTTGCCGGGACGCTGAAGATCGAGGTGCCGCCGCATCGGCGCCGGCCGGGCAAGAACCGCATCACGGTAAGGGGGGCCAGCGGCCACAACCTGAAAGAGGTCGACCTCGAACTGCCGCTCGGCTTGTTTGTGTGCGTGACCGGCGTCTCCGGCTCGGGCAAGTCCACGCTGGTCAACGACACGCTGTATACGGCGATTGCGCGCGCGCTGTATGGCTCGGCGACGGAACCCGCGCCGCATCACGGCATCTCCGGCCTCGAGCTGGTCGACAAGGTGATCAGCGTCGACCAGAGCCCGATCGGTCGCACGCCGCGCTCCAACCCCGCGACGTACACCGGCCTGTTCACGCCGATCCGCGAGTTGTTCGCCGGCGTGCCGGAGGCGCGGCAACGCGGCTACGACGCCGGGCGCTTCTCGTTCAACGTCAAGGGCGGCCGCTGCGAAGCATGCCAGGGTGACGGCGTCACCAGGGTCGAGATGCACTTCCTGCCCGACATTTATGTGGCGTGCGATGTCTGCCATGGCAAGCGCTACAACCGCGAGACGCTGGAGGTGCGCTACAAGGCGCGCAACATCCACGAGGTGCTGGAGATGACCGCCTCGGAGGCCGTCGGCTTCTTCTCCGCGGTGCCGCCGATCGCCCGCAAGCTGCAAACGCTGATCGACGTCGGCCTGGGGTACGTGCGTCTCGGACAGTCCGCCACCACGCTTTCGGGTGGCGAAGCGCAACGCGTAAAGCTTTCGCTCGAGCTGTCGAAGCGCGACACCGGCCGCACGCTCTATATCCTCGACGAGCCGACCACCGGGCTGCATTTCCAGGACATCAAGCTCCTGCTGGAGGTGCTGCACCGCCTGCGCGACGCCGGCAACACGGTGGTGGTGATCGAGCACAACATGGACGTGGTGAAGACCGCGGACTGGGTGATCGACCTGGGACCCGAAGGGGGCGACGGCGGCGGCCGTATCGTTGCCGCCGGAACGCCGGAGCAGATCGCGGCCAGCAAGGGCAGCTATACCGGCCAGTACCTGAAGCAAGCTTTGAAAGCTGCGGCCGGGTTGACTTTTACGAACGTTCGTACTATTTTACCGGCATGACCGCGCCCACCAAAGGCGAGCAGACCCGCACCGCGATCCTCGACGAAGCCCTCGATATCGCGAGCAAGCTCGGTCTCGAGGGCCTGACCATCGGCAGTCTGGCCGACGCCACGGGCATGTCGAAGTCGGGCCTGTTCGCGCATTTCGGCTCGCGCGAAGAGCTGCAGCTCGCGGTGCTCGAGCATGCCGCGCAGCTTTACGGCGAGAAGGTGTTCGTGCCGGTGCTGAAGATCGAGCGCGGCCTGCCCCGCCTGCGCGCCCTGTTCGAGCGCTGGCTCGACTGGACCATCGAGTCCGGCCTGCCCGGCGGCTGCATCATGATCTCGACCGCGATCGAGTACGACGACCGACCCGGGCCGATCCGCGACGCCGCGATCGAGAACCAGCATCGCGGCAACGCCATCACGCAGAAGGCCGTGCGCCTCGCCATCGAGGAAGGCCACCTGGTGCCCGGCACGGAGCCCGAGCAGATCAGCTTCGAGATGCTCGGCATCGTGCTCGCGAGCCACAACCACCGTCGCTTGCTGGGCGACAAGGAAGCACGCAAGCGAGCGCTCAAGGCGTTCGACCAATTGATCTCCCGCTACGCCACCCCCGCACGTACGCGCGCGCGCGCAGCAGCCCGCTAATTGAAAGGAACCGCCATGCCCCACGCCTTTTCCTTGCCCAGAATAAGCACGAACGTTCGATTCGCTGCTTCCCATGTGCTGTTTCCGGAACTGGCCGGCGCCTGGGCCGAGCGCCTGTTTCTCACGCCGCCGCGCGGGCGCGATTCCGCCGCCAGTGCCCTGGATTTGATTGACTCCAGAAGCTCGTTTCTGGAGCACAAGGGCAGACACATCGCGATGTTCACCTGGGGCGCGCGCTCCAAGGACGCGCCGGCGGTTCTCCTCGCCCACGGCTGGGGCGGCAACGCGGCGCAGATGCGGGCCTTTGCCTTCCCGCTGCTGCAGGCCGGTTACCGCGTGATTACTTATGACCAGCCGGCGCACGGCGTGTCCGAAGGCAAGCTCACGGGCTTGCCTGACTTTGCCGACGTATTCGGCGCGGTGGCGCGGCACCATGGCGGCATCGACGCGGTCATCGCCCATTCGCTGGGCGGCGCGGCCGCCGCGCTCGCCCTCGCCTGGGGCAAGGCGGCGTTCCGCAAGATCGTGCTCGTCAGCCCGCCGTCGGACCTCGTCGGCTATTCGCGGCGCTTTGCGCGCTGGTACTGGATGCCCGAGCCGGTGCGCAAGGCGATGCAAAACGCCATCGAGGAACGCTATGGCGTGCGCTGGGAAGAGCTGGAAGTCGGCAACGTCGCGCCGCGCCTGGCGGCCAAGGCGCTGGTGATCCACGATCGCGACGACCGCATGATGCCGTGGACGCACGGCGCCAAAGTGGCGGAGTCCTGGCCCGGCGCACAACTGATGCTGACCGATGGCCTCGGCCATGGGCGCATCCTGCGCGACGAGCGCGTCAGCCGCGCTGCGGCGCTATTCATCTCCGAATGAAGCGAACCGCGGAGGTGAAGTGGGAGGACCCGGTCCAGCTCGCGCAAGCCGGACGTTCCATGGCCGGCCTCGAATTCCTGCGCGCGATCCGCGACGGCCGGCTGCCGCACCCGCCGATCTGCGCGCTGCTCGGTTACTCCCTGACGGAAGTGGAGCCCGGCCACGCCGTGTTCGAGATCACCGCCGGCGAGCGCCACTACAACCCGATCGGCGTGGTGCACGGCGGCATCGCCATGACCTTGCTCGATTCCGCTATGGGATGCGCGGTGCAGACGAAGATGCCGGCCGGAGGCGGCTATACCACGCTGGAGGCCAAGACGAATCTGGTACGCGCGATCACCTCCGAAACAGGCCGGCTGCGCGCCATCGGCAAGGTGGTCCATGCCGGCAAACGAGTGGCGACCGCGGAAGCGCGGCTCGAAGATCCGTCGGGCAAGCTCTACGCGCACGCCACCAGCACGTGCATGGTTTTGTAGAAGCGCCTATAAAGCGTCACTGTGGCGCGAGCACCTGCTGCCGGAGCTCGCCTGACTGCCAGACAAGGCCGCTGCGGTGATGCTCCGTCAAGCTCTCGCGGTGACCGATCGAGACCAGCGTCGTTCGGGGCAGCTTCTCCTTCACCAGGCGGTAAAGCAGATCCTGGTCGCCTTCAGGTAGGGACGCCGTCGCCTCGTCAAGGAACAGCCAATCGGGTTTGGTGAGTAACGCGCGCGCAAACGCGAGCCGCTGCTGCTCGCCGCCGGAGAGCACTTGGCCCCAATGCAAGCTGCGGTCAAGGTTGTCCTCGAGGTGAGACAGGCCCACTGCATCCAGCGCTGCCAGCGCCTGCTCGTCCGAGAAATTCGCTGGGTCTTCGGGGTAAGCGACCGCCCGCTTCAGCGAGCCAATCGGCAGGTAAGGCTTCTGTGGCAGGAAAAGAAGCTTCGCGCCTTTCGGCAGCCGAATTCGGCCTTTCCAGTACGGCCAGATGCCGGCGAGCGCGCGGAACAGCGTCGATTTGCCGGAGCCGGAAGGCCCGGTGATCAGCACGTCGTCGTGCGGCTTGATAGCGAGCGAAGCGTTGGAAAGCAGCGCGGCGCCATGCGGCAGCTGTAGCGAAAGCTGCTCCAGCGATACCTCGGTGCCGTCGGCGATGCGCTCGCCCGCCGGTTTGCCGGCCTGCTGCTGGACTTCCCCTAGCGCGTCCGCGAAGCCGATCAGTCGGTTAACGGTGGCCTTCCACATCGCGAAGTCGCGGTACGCGGTGATGAACCAGGAAAGTGCGCCCTGCACCTGGCTGAAAGCCGACGCGGTTTGGAAAATGCCGCCGAGCGGTATCTGCCCGGAGAAGAAACGTGGCGAGACCACGACCAGGGGAAAAATGATGGCGAGTTGACGGTAGAACGAAGTGAACCAGGTGAGTTGCTTCTGCTTGAGCATGATCTTCCACCAGTTCGCCATCACCGCGTCGAAGCGCTGACGCAGGCCGCCCAGCTCTTCGCGCTCGCCCCGGTAGAGCGCCACGCCCTCGCTGTTCTCGCGCAGCCGCACCAGCGAAAAGCGGAAATCGGCCTCGAAGCGCTGCTGATTGAAGTCCAGACCGATGAGCGGGCGGCCGATGAGATGGGTGAGCACGCTGCCGACGAGCGCATAGATCAGCGCTGCCCAGACCATGTAGCCCGGGATGTTGATACCCCAGATCACCAGCGCACCCGACAATCCCCATAGGATGGTGATGAAGGTGACGAGCGTCACCACCGCGGAGAGCAACCCCAGCGAAAGTGACAGCGTGTAGTCGACGAAGAGGCGAAGGTCATCGGCAATGCGTTGATCTGGGTTGTCGACCGCCACGGCGTGCTCGCCGGCACGCGCCAGAAGCTGCATGCGGTAGTACGCCTGGTCCTTCATCCAGTCGGCGAGAAAGCGGTCGGTGAGCCAGCTGCGCCACTCAATCAACAGCATCTGCTGGAAGTAAACCTGGTAGACGACGATGATGATCCAGGTGAACGCGAGCAGCCCGAACTTTCCGAGCTGGCGGAAAAATTCCGCCTGGTCCTTGTCCTGCAGCGTGTTGTAGAAATCGTTGTTCCAGTTGGTGAACTGGACCTCCATGTAGACCGCCATCAGGGCGAGTCCGACGACGGTCGTCAGAAGTGTGAGGCCCTTGGCGCGTTCCGACGACACCCAATAGGGCTTCGTGAGGCGCCAGAAAGCCTTTAGAAATCCTGTGGTTTGCATGAGTCACCTGAGGGGGAATGCAAATCAGTTTACAGAAACGTCGTCACGGGTTAACAATCGGGGCAATGTCTTCCGGCCGCGTTTTTCGCTTCGGGCCCACCGCAGAACGCCGGCCGAATCACCTGTTCGTCTTCCTGCATGGCTGCGGCGCCACCGCCCAGTCGATGATCCCGATCGCGTTCAAGTTCCAGGCGCGCTTTCCGAGCGCCGCGCTGGTGGTGCCGAGCGGCTTCGACCCCGACGCGCGCGGCGGCGCGGCGCAAGACTGGTACCCGACGCGCGGCCTCAATTGCGATAACCATCATGAGCGCGTCGCCGCGGTGCTGCCCGATGTCGAGGACCTGGTGCGGCGCGAGCAGACCAACTTCCACGTGCCGGCAAGCCGCACGGTTCTGGTTGGTTTCTCGCAGGGCGGCACGGTGGCGCTCGAAGCGGTCAAGGCGCCCGGCATCGCGGGCGCGGTCGTCGCCTTTTCCTCGCGCTACGCAAAGACCCCCGCGTGCAACAGCCGCATCTCCTCGCGCATCCACCTCGTGCACGGCGAATTCGATTCGGTCGTGTCGCGCGTCTACGCCGAGCGCGCGGCGCGCGTACTGGCCGGCCTGCATGTGCCGGTCACGCTCGACATCGTCGAGGACCTCGGCCATGCCCTGTCGCACCGCGCCATCAGCCTGGGCTCGCTGCGCCTGCTGCAGGGAATCTACGAGGGCCGTCGCGCCACGTTGCATTGAAGGAAAGCATCGTCCTATTCGCCCACGGTTCGCGCGAACCGGAATGGGCGCAGCCGTTCGAACGCATCGCCGCCAGGCTGCGCCAGGAATTTCGAGTCGAGCTCGCTTACCTGGAACAGATGCGGCCTACGCTCGACGAAGCGCTGACTTCCCTCGTTACCGAAGGCGCGAAGCGCGTGCGCATCGTGCCGCTTTTCCTCGGCCAGGGCGGCCATATCCGCAAGGACCTGCCCAGGCTCGCCGCTCAGGCGCGCGCGCGCCATGCTGGCGTGGAGATCGTGCTCGAGGCCACGATCGGCGAGCGTGCAGAAATCACGGAAGCCATCGCCGCCGTGATTTCAAAGGGAATTTCCCATCAATCGCGCTAATGCGTGACATTCGAAAATCCCGTTAGTCGACTCGCGCGCCGCCCGGGACAATGGCGGCATGAAAAACGTCATCCAAAAAGTATTTGCAGCGCTTGAGCGCGGCGCACAGCGACGCCGCGAGCTTGAAATCGAAGGCTATCTCTCCCAGGCCACCGACGCCGCCGACCTCGAGAACCGCTTTCGCCGGCTCGAGCGCGGAGCGCTACGTCGCCAGCTCGTGCAGGTCGCGGAATAGGTCGAGCGCTTCGGGATTGGCCAGCGTGTCGGTGTGCGCTACCGGCATGCCGTGCACCGCGGCCTTGACCGCCAGCTCGACGACCTTGCCGTTCTTGGTGCGCGGAATGTCCGCGACCTGAACGATGCGCGCCGGCACGTGGCGCGGGCTGGCGTGGCGGCGGATCTCGTGGCGGATGCGGTCCTCGAGCGCATCGTCCAGCGTGTAACCCGCCCGCAGCTTGACGAAGAGGACGATGCGCGTGTCGGTGGGATTGTCCGGCGGCCAATGCTGGCCGATGGCCACCGACTCCTCGACTTCGTCGACGCGCTCGACCACGCCGTAGATCTCGGCGGTGCCGATGCGCACGCCGCCGGGATTGAGCGTCGCGTCCGAGCGCCCGTACACCAGCATCGTCCCGCGCTCGGTGAGCTCGCACCAGTCGCCGTGGCACCAGATGTTGGGATACTTGGCGAAGTAGGCCGCGTGGTAGCGCTCGTCGCCGCGGTCGTTCCAGAAGCCGAGCGGCATTGACGGAAAGGGCTTGGTGCAAACCAGCTCGCCTTTTTCGCCCACGATGGAATTTCCCTCCGGGTCGAACACATCGACTGCCATTCCGAGCGAGCGGCACTGCAGCTCGCCGCGGTACACCGGCAGCACCGGGCTCGCGTCGACGAACGCGCCCATGATGTCGGTGCCGCCGGAGATCGATGACAGGCACACGTCGCTTTTTACCGCGGAATACACATAGTCGAAGGTCTCCGGCGCGAGCGGCGAACCGGTAGAGACCAGCATTCTCAAAGAACTCAATTCATGGGTATCGCGCGGACGCAGCCCCCGCTTCGCCAACGCATCCAGGAACTTGGCCGAAGTGCCGAAGTGGGTGAATTTCTCCTTCTCGGCGAAATCGAACAGGATCCGTCCATTGCGCGCGAACGGCGAGCCGTCGTAGATCATGAGCGCGGCTTCGGCGCAGAGCCCGGTGAAGAGCACGTTCCACACCACCCAGTTGGTGGTGCAGAAATAGAAATAGCGATCGCCGGGCCGGGCGTCGAAGTGGAACTTGAACGTCTTTAGCGATTGCAGCAGCGTGCCGCCCGCGCCGTGCACGATGCACTTCGGCTTGCCGGTGGTGCCCGAAGTGAAGAGCACGAACACCGGGTGATTGAACGGCAGCTGTGCATAAGGGATGTCGGCGGGCTGGTGCCGCCGCAGCCATTCATCGAGCCGCACCGCCTTCGGAATGTCGGACACGTCGACGTCCGGATCCAGATACGGAACGACCACCACCTTGCGCACCGTCGGCAGGCGCTCGGCGATCTCGCGTACGCGCTCGAGCGAGTCGTGCGTCTGCCCGTTGTAGCGGTAGCCGTCGGCGCAGAACAGCACCTTGGGCTCGATCTGGCCGAAGCGGTCGATCACCCCGTCGACGCCGAAATCCGGCGAGCACGAAGACCAGACGATGCCCTGCGACAACGCCGCCAGTGCCAGCATGCTGGTCTCCGGCAGGTTCGGGATGAACGCGGCGGCGCGGTCGCCGGCGCGCAGCCCGATGCCGAGCAGCGCCTGCACCGCCCGCGACACGTCGCTCGTCAGGTCGGAGTAGCTCACCCGGCGCCGGAGGCCGTTTTCGTCCCAGAACACCAGCGCATCGCCGCGATCGCCGCGGCGCAGCAGGTTCTCGGCGACGTTGAGGCGTGCCTCGGGGTACCAGCGCGCGCCGGGCATCTTGTCGCCGTCCACCAGCACGGTGGAGCCCTTGCGCGACGCGATCACGCCGCAGGAATCCCAAACCTCGTTCCAGAAGATTTCCGGGTTCTCCACCGTCCAGCGCTGGAAATCCGCGTACGTATTGAGCTCGAGGCGGTGCTTGCGCACCATCTGGCGCGCAAATTGCGTCACCTGCGCCTCTTCGATCGCGCGCTCCGACGGTGACCAAAGGATCTCGGGCTGGCTCATGCTTGTCTTATTCTTCGATTATCGCATCCGACAAAACCCCTGCCTTGCCACGCTATGACGTCCTGATCGCCGGCGGCGCGGTGATGGGCTCGAGCGTCGCGCTGTTTCTGAAGCGGCTCGCGCCGGCCTGCACCGTGGCGGTGGTCGAGCCCGATGACGTCTACGAATTTGCCTCGACCCTGCGCGCCTCCGGCGGCGCCCGGCGCCTGTTCTCCTGTCCGGAGAACATCGCGATGTCGAACTTCAGCCTCGAGAGTTCATCAGCGCCGTGCCCGACGTGGGGTGGAAGAAGGGCGGCTATCTGTTCATCGTTCCGCCGGCAGGCGTCGATGCGCTCAAGGCCAATTACGAAACCCAGCGCCAGCATGGCGTGCGTGTGGAGCTGCTTGACCGGCCCGGATTGCAGGCGCGCTTTCGGTCCATGCATACCGCCGATCTCGCTGCCGGCGCGCATTCGCTCGACGACGGGTGGTGCGATCCCCACAGCCTGCTGCAATGGCTTCGGCGCCAGGCGCGCTCGCTCGGCGTCGAATATCTTCGCGACAAGGTGGTCGGCTTCGAGCACAACAACGCCTCCGTACGGAAGGCCCGCCTGGCGAGCGGAGCGGTCCTTGCGGCGGACTGCTTCGTGAACGCCGCCGGCGCGTGGTCGAAGGAAGTGTGCGCGATGATCGGCATGCCGCTGCCGATCGAGCCGCTGCGCCGCTTCGAGCACTATTTCGACACGCCGAACCCCATCGAGCCCCTGCCCTACGTGAAGGACCTGGCGCGCCTCGCGTTCCGGCCCGAGGGCGGCGGCTACTCGGGCGGCCTGGTGAACTCCGACGAGCCGCGCGGCTTCAATTTCGAAGTCGACCATCAGTACTTCGAAAACGTGGTGTGGCCCGCCCTGGCCCATCGCTTTCCCGCTTTCGAAGCCTGCCGCTGCCGGCGCACCTGGTCGGGCCTTTACGAGCAGAGCGAGCTCGACGGCAATCCGGTGATCGGCAACTGGCCCGGCCATGCCGAGAATTTTTTCGTAGTCTCGGGGTTCTCGGGCCACGGCATGATGCACGCGCCGGCGGCCGGACGCGCGATTGCCGAGCTGATCGTGCACCAGCGCTTCCAGACCATCGACCTTTCGCGGCTCGGCTACGCGCGCATCACCGCGAATGAGCCCTACGCGGAGCGCGGCATCGTATGACGCGCAACCTGCGCCCGATGCACCGCATCGCCGAGGCCCAGGCGGTCGAACGCTTGCGCGCGCATCAACCCGACCATCGGACTTCTCAGCGCATAGGAAAACAAGCCCTTCGCCTGGCCGAGCGCGTGCGCGCCGCGCCGCCATCGCCGCTGTCCGCGGAGTCTTTCCTGCGCAATTACGGCCTCACCACACCCGAAGGCGTAGCGCTGATGTGCGTGGCCGAGGCGCTTCTGCGCATTCCCGATGCGGACACCGCCGACGCGCTGATTCGCGACAAGCTTTCCGGCGGCAACTGGAGCACGGCCAGCGCCGCCGACTGGGCGCTGATGCTGACCGGGACGCTGGCGAAATGGCACGACGCTCAGCAGGAACCCACAGCCCTGCTCAAGCGCCTGATCGCCCGTCTCGGCGAGCCCGTGGTGCGAAGCGCCGTACGCCAGGCGATGCGCATCCTCGCCGGCCAGTTCGTGCTCGCCGAGACCATCGAGGACGCGGTGAAGCGCGGCACCGAGCGCCGGCCGTATCGCTTTTCGTTCGATATGCTGGGTGAAGCCGCCCGCACCGCGCAGGACGCCGCGAGCTACCTGATCTCCTACACGCGCGCCATCAATGCGGTGCGGCCGCCCGACGCACTCTCCATCAAGCTGTCCGCACTGCATCCCCGATTCGAGGAGGCAAAGCGCGGCCGCGTGTTTTCCGAATTGCTTCCGCGCGTGCGTGACCTGGCACGCATCGCCAGCGAGCGAGGCGTCGACGTCACGCTCGATGCCGAGGAATCGGAGCGGCTCGAGCTCACCCTGGATCTGTTCGATGCGCTTTCGAAAGATTTCCGCATCGGCCTCGCGGTGCAGGCGTACCAGAAGCGCGCGCTCGCGGTGTGCGAATGGCTGGCGTCGCTTGGTCGGCCAATCAGCGTGCGCCTCGTCAAAGGCGCGTACTGGGACGGCGAGGTGAAGCGCGCCCAGCAGCTCGGCATGCCGGACTACCCGGTATTCACCCGCAAGGCTGCGACCGATATCTCCTACGTCGCCTGCGCCAAGGTGCTGCTCTCGGCCCCGACCATCTATCCAGCATTCGCCACTCACAACTGCCGCACGGTGGCGACGATCCTCGAATTGGCCGACGAGCGCGAGTTCGAATTCCAGAAGCTGTTCGGCATGGGCGATGCGCTTTATGACGCGCTGCTCGCCGAGCATCGTGATGTCGTCTGCCGGATCTACGCGCCGGTGGGTGGGTTCACTGATCTATTGCCCTACCTCGTGCGCCGGCTGCTCGAGAACGGCGCGAACACTTCGTTCGTCCACCAGATCGCCGATCCTCGGGTGCCGCTTGAAACGCTGGTCGCCGATCCGCTTCAGGCGCTGCCCGTCCCGTACCAGCCCGATCCGCGCATCCCGCTGCCGCTCGATCTGTATCCGGACCGCCGCAATTCGCTGGGGCTGGACCTGTCCGACCGCGAGGTCCTTGAGGAACTGAAGCGCGAGACCGCGGCCAGTCCCCCGCTCACGCCAGTCGACGACAGTTCGCCGCAGGAGCTCGACTTCAGCATTGCGCGGGCGGCCGACGCCTTCGAATCGTGGTCGCAGGCGAGCGCCGAGCAGCGAGCGCAATTGATCGAGCGCGCCGCCGACCGGCTCGAAGCCCATATGGTCGAACTGGTGTCGCTCATCGTGCGCGAAGGCGGCCGCACTTACGGCGACGCCGTGGCCGAGGTGCGCGAGGCCGCGGATTTTTGTCGTTATTACGCTTTGCAGGCAAAAATCCATTTTTCCAGGCAAACCCTTGCAGGCCCCGCCGGCGAACGCAACGAGCTCAGGCTCCACGGCCGCGGCGTGTTCGCCTGCATCAGCCCGTGGAACTTCCCGCTTGCCATCTTCACCGGCCAGGTCGCGGCCGCGCTCGCCGCCGGCAATACCGTCATCGCGAAGCCGGCCGAGCAGACCCCGCGCATCGGCTTTCGTGCGCTGGAGATCCTCTACGAAGCCGGCATCCCGCCCGACGCGGCGTGCTGCGTGGTCGGCCCGGGCGAAACTATCGGCGCCGCGCTGGTCGCGGATCCGCGGATTACCGGCGTGGCCTTCACTGGTTCGGTGGAAACCGCCAAGCGCATCAATGAAACACTGGCGAAGCGCGACGGCCCGATCGTGCCGCTCATCGCCGAGACCGGCGGCGTCAACGCAATGATCGTCGACGCGTCCGCGTTGCCGGAGCAAGTGGTGGACGACGTCGTGGTGTCGGCGTTCCAGAGCGCGGGCCAGCGCTGCTCGGCGCAGCGCATCCTGTTCGTCGACGAAGGCTGCGCGCCGCGCGTGATGCAGCTCCTCGCCGGCGCCCTCGCCGAGTTGAAGGTCGGCGATCCAGCCGAGCCCGACACCGACATCGGGCCGGTCATTGACAGCGCCGCACGGGCTCAGTTGATGCGCCACGTCGAAACACTGAAGTCAACTTCAAAGCTGATCGGCGAGGCCAAGGCACCGGCCAGCGGCAATTACGTCGCGCCGATTGCATTCGAGCTGCCGCTGGAAGCATTGCCGCGCAACGAAGTGTTCGGGCCGGTGCTCCACGTCTGCACCTACCGGCGCCGGGAGCTCGAGCGCGTGCTCGCGTGGTTGCGCGACACCGGCTTCGGCCTGACGCTCGGCATCCACTCGCGCATCCAGAGCTTCGTCGACGAAGTCGTCGCTGCGGCGCGCGTCGGCAACATCTACGTCAACCGCAGCATGATCGGCGCGGTGGTCGGCGTGCAGCCTTTCGGCGGCGAGGGATTGTCGGGCACCGGCCCGAAGGCCGGTGGGCCGCATTACATGCTGAAGTTCGCAACCGAGCGCACGCTGACCGTGAACACCGCCGCAGTCGGCGGCGTGACGGAGCTGCTGGCTAGTCGCGCTGAATGACGAGCTCGAGGCTCGGGTTGAAGAACCCTTCGTGCACGCCCGGGCACATCGACATCAGCGCCGCCTTGTAGCGCCGGCTTCTAGCCGAGCCAAGGTAGCGCCGCAGCAGACCACGGTAGGACGCGAGGCTGCTGACCACCTTGAGCTTGGTCGCCGGCTTGATGGCGAGATCGAACTCGTGGAAGCTGACCCCGCGCCCGCGGCGCAGGAAGTGCTGCATAGCGTCCTGGTTCTCTTCGGTATAGATCTCGCGGAAGTTCTCGCGCGGGCTGAAACGCGCGTAACGGAAGGCGAGATCGTTCGGCAGCCAGTGATAGAACGGCAGCCGTGAAGTGTGCTGGTCGAAATACCAGAGTCGGTTCGGCGTATCCATCACCGCGAGGAAGCCGCCCGCAGGCAGGATGTGCCACGCGTCGTGCAAGGCGGTAAGCCGCTCGGCGCTCGTCATATGCTCGAGCGAAGCCGGGAACAGCACCAAGTCGAACGCATTCGGACCGAATTTGGCGATCGCCTCGGCGCTGAGGTGCTCGAGCTTCACCTCTAGGCCATAGAGGCGACAGCGCTCGTGCGCCACACGCAGTGACGGCTCGTCGACGTCGATGCCGGTGACGAGGGCGCCCTGTTCCGCCAGCGTGACCAGCAATGCTCCCGTGCCGCAACCGATCTCCAGCACCCGCCGGCCGCGCAGCCGGCAGGCGCTGTCCAGCCACGGGATGAAATCCGTGCGATAGAGCGCCATTCCCGTGTGCACGTGCACGGCGAGTTCGCGCTCGTGCGCCTGCGCCGATACTCGGCCCTGCTCGCGCCAGCCGGTGAAAAAATGTGCCTCCAGCGAGGCCCGCAGGGCCTGCAGCTGCTCGGGACCGACTTTGACGTGATTCTGCGCGAGATGCCGCGGCACCGGCGACAGCACACGCTGCACCATGCGCTTGAGCGATGGGGGAGTGCGGGCCATTGCACAGCGTGCCGCCGGATGATTACGCCGTCTACCCACTGCCACGGTCCGGCAGGACTAGTCCACCCGCGCGCCCGAAGCCTTAACCACCGGCGCCCACTTCGCGATCTCGCCCTTCACGAACGCCGCGAACTGCTCGGGCGTGTTCGGTGAGAAGCGCGCGCCCTCGTTGGGCAGTCGAGCCTGGATGTCCCGCGATTGCATGATGCGCATCACCTCGCCGTTCCAGCGCTTGACGATGTCGGGTGGCGTGCCGGCGGGCGCGAACAAGCCGATCCAGTTGTTGACCTCGAAGCCCCTCAGCGATTCACCGATGGTCGGCAGCTCTGGCGCGGCGGCGGAGCGCACACCGCCAATCGTCGCCAGCGCGCGCAGTTTGCCCGCCCTGGCGTGCGGCAGCACGGTGGGCATGGTGGCGAAGAGCAGCGAAGTCTGGCCGGCGAGCAGGTCGGTGATCGCCGGCACGTTGCCCTTGTAGGGAACGTGCGTCATTTCGACTTTCGCCATGGTCTTGAACAACTCACCCGCCAGATGGCTCGCGGTGCCCATGCCGGCGGAAGCGAAGGTGAGCTTGCCGGGATTCGAGCGCGCGTAGGTGATGAGCTCGGGTACGGTGGTCGCAGGGACCGACGGATGAACCACGAGCAAGCCCTCGGCCTCGAGCACCAGCGCGATCGGAGCGAAGTCCTTCACCGGGTCGTACGGCATCTTGGAGAACAGGCTGATATTGACCGCGTGCGGGCCAATCGCGCTCATGTTGAGGGTGTAGCCGTCCGGGGCGGATTTCGCCACGGCTTCGGCGCCGATATTGCCACCGGCGCCGGTGCGGTTTTCGATCACCACCGGCTGGCCCCACGATTCCTGCACCTTGGCGCCGATGATGCGCGCGTAGAGGTCGGCGATGCCGCCGGCCGGAAAGTTGACGATGATGCGCACCGGTTTGGACGGATAGCCCTGCGAGAACGCCGGCGCGGCCGCCAGCAGGAAAATCAAAGCCAGGAGTCTCATGGTTCGCTGATGGGCTTGTGGACGGTGGAATAGTGCGGCTTGGTGAGGACTTCGGGGCGCAGGATCTCGTCGAGCTGCTCGCGCGTCATCAGCTTTTTCTGCAGCACCAGGTCGTACACGCGGGCGCCGCTGGCGAGCGCCTCGCGCGCGATCTCGCTGGAGCGCGCGTACCCGAGGAACGGGTTGAGCGCGGTGACCAGGGCCGTGGATTCATCGAGCAGGCGCCGCGCGCGCTCGACATTCGCGGTGATGCCGTTCACACAGCGCTCGGCGAGCGTGCGGCAGCCGGCGCCGAGGTGCTGCAGGCTTTTGAACAGGCTGTGCGCGATGATCGGCTCGAAGGCATTCAGCTGCAGCTGCCCGGCCTCCGCGGCCATCGTCACCGTGATGTCGTTGCCGATCACCTCGAACGCGATCTGGTTCAGGACTTCCGGAATCACCGGATTGACCTTGCCCGGCATGATGGAGGAGCCGGCCTGCACCGCGGGCAGCGTGATCTCACCGATGCCGGCGCGCGGTCCCGAGGACAGGAGCCGCAGATCGTTGCAGATCTTGGAGAGCTTCACCGCGATGCGCTTGAGCACGCCGGAGAGCTGCACGAAGGACCCGGCGTCCTGGGTCGCCTCGATCAGGTTGGGCGAAACGATGAACGTGACGTTGGTGAGCTCGGTGAGGCGCGTGGTCACCAGCCGCGCGTAGTCGGGATGCGCGTTGATGCCGGTGCCGATCGCGGTGGCGCCGAGGTTGATCTCGCGGATCAGGCTCGCCGCCTCGGCCAGGCGCTGCTCGTCCTCGCCCAGCATCACGGCGTAGGTCGAGAACTCCTGGCCCAGCGTCATCGGCACCGCGTCCTGCAGCTGCGTGCGCCCGACCTTGAGGACCTCGGCGAACTCCGCGGCCTTGGCTTCGAAGGACTTGCGCAGCACCACCATGTCCTGCAGCAGCCGCCGGATGCCGAACTGCAGCGCGAGCTTGACCGCGGTCGGATAGACGTCGTTGGTGCTCTGCGAAAGATTGACGTGGTCGAGCGGGTGCAGGTGCTGGTACTCGCCCTTGCGGTGGCCAAGCAGCTCGAGCGCGCGGTTGCAGATCACTTCGTTGGCGTTCATGTTGCTCGAGGTGCCGGCGCCGCCCTGAATCACGTCGACCACGAACTCCTCGAACAGCTTGCCCTCGCGCACCTCTTCGCAGGCGAGGCGGATGGCGTGCGCGCGGCGCTCGTCCAGCAGGCCGAGCTCGGCGTTGGCGATCGCCGCCGCTTGCTTGACGCATGCCAGCGCCATCACGAGTTCCGGGTAGATCGAGATCGGCGTGCCGGTGATCGGAAAATTCTCCAGCGCGCGCAGCGTATGCACGCCGTAGTACGCGTCGGCGGGCACCGCACGGTCGCCGAGCAGGTCGTGTTCTGTTCGAACCGGCGCCGTCATGCGAGCATTCTGGCACTATCATGCGGTCTTTGAGGAACTGATGGACGACCTCGATTTCAGCAAGCCGGCCGGTGCGCCCAAGCCCGCCGCGCCCGCGAGCGCGCCGATCTACGTCCCCGCCATCGCGCGCTCGTTTTTCGAATCGGTCGGCAAGGAACAAGCGGTCGCAGCAGGCACCGTGTTCTTCGCGGAGAACGAGAAGGCAAGCCGCATCCTGCTCAAGCGCGACAAGATGTACCTGCTGCTCGATGGGCAAGTCGGGCTTTCCGTCAAGGGGCGGGCGCTGGGCGTGGTGAAGGCCGGCGAGATCTTTGGCGAGATGGCGGCGATCAGCGATTCGCCGCGCAGCGCCACGGCCCTGGCGAAGACCGAGTGCCGCGTGATCGCGCTCGACGACCGGCAGTTCACCGCCGCGCTGCAGAAGAAGCCGGAGTTCGCGCTGATGATGCTTGGGGTGATGATCCAGCGCCTGCGTGGCATGATCGCGCGGCTCTCCGGCGTGCCCACCGCCACCGGCGGCGGCAAGGAATCCAGCGTGTTCGACAAGAAGACCCTGGCCAGCCTGCAGGACGGGCTGGGCCACCAGGCGACCGTACGCTATGAGCGCAACAAGATCATCATGGTCGCGGGCCAGACCGGGGCCTTCATGTACATCGTGCTCGAGGGGCGGGTGGCGATCTCGATCCGCGGCGCGGTCGTCGAGCGCGTCGGTCCCGGCGGCGCTTTCGGCGAGATGGCGCTCGTCGACCAGTCGCCGCGCTCGGCGAACGCCGCCGCCGAGACCGACTGCACCCTGCTCGCGATCAACCGCAACGTGTTCCTGAACCTGGTGAAGTCCGACCCGGGCTTCGGCATCTCGCTGCTCGCCGCGATGGCCGAGCGGCTGCGCACCATAGGCGCCGGTGTCAACTAGAGTAGAATTTCCGCGTTAAAGCAAAGATCAACAACTTTCCAGTGGAGATTCCATGAAGCGCACGTTTGCCCTGCTTGCCGGCCTTGCGGCGACGCTGGCCGTTGCCATGCCTGCCGCGGCGCAGGAAGGCACTCTCAAGAAGATCAAGGATTCCGGGTCGATCACCATCGGCCACCGCGACGCCTCGCTGCCCTTCTCCTACTACGACGACAAGCAGCAGCCCATCGGCTACGCCATGGATCTGTGCGCGAAGATCGTCGACGCGGTGAAGGCCGAGCTGAAGATGCCCAGCATCAAGACCAACTATCAGCTGGTGACCTCCGCGAACCGCATCCCGCTGATGGCGAACGGCACCATCGATCTCGAGTGCGGCTCGACCACAAACAACGTGGCGCGCCAGGACCAGGTCTGGTTCACCATGACGCACTTCGTCACCGCCAACCGCTGGGTGTTCAAGAAGTCGGCCAACATCAAGAAGCTCGAGGACCTGAAGGGCAAGACCGTCGTCTCGACCGCGGGCACCACCAACATCAAGCAGATGACCGAGATCAACGCGGCGCAGAACCTCGGCATGAACATCATCTCGGCCAACGGTCATCCGGAAGCGTTCCAGATGGTCGAGACCGGCCGCGCGGTGGCGTACGTGATGGACGACATCCTGCTCGCCGGCCTGGTGGCGCAGTCGCGCTCGCCGAAGGACTACGATATCTCGTCGGTCGCGCTGTCGGTCGAGCCGTACGGGATCATGGTGCGGAAGGACGACAAGGCGTTCAAGGAAGTCGCCGACAAGGCGCTGAGCCAGGTCTACAAATCCGGCCAGATCAACGCGATCTATTCCAAGTGGTTCCAGAAGCCGGTGCCGCCGAAGAACGTCAACCTCAACCTGCCGATGAGCCCGGCGCTCAAGAAGGTGATGGCCAACCCCACCAGCTCGGGCGATCCCAAGGACTACCAATAAGCGTCTGAAGTCACAACGGGGAGCTTCGGCTCCCCGTTTCGTTTGGAGGGGGCGATGGGCTACAACTGGCACTGGAGGGTGCTGTTCGAGACCGAGCCGGGCGGCACGGGCTCTTACCTCCAATACCTGATCGTCGGCCTGGGGTGGACGCTCGCCACGGCGCTCGCCGCCTGGGTTCTCGCGCTCACCATCGGCGCGCTCGTCGGCACCGTGCGCACCACACCGATCCGCTGGCTGGTGCGCCTCGGCAACCTGTACGTCGAGATCTTCCGCAACGTGCCGCTGATCGTGCAGATGTTCCTGTGGTTCTTCGTCGTGCCCGAGCTGCTGCCCACCGCGCTCGGCGACTGGATCAAGCAGATGCCGCCGCCGTGGGGCTCCTATCTCCCGGCGGTGATGTGCCTCGCGATCTTCACCTCGGTGCGCGTCGCCGAGCAGGTGCGCGCCGGCATCAACTCGCTGCCACGCGGCCAGCGCATGGCCGGCATCGCCAACGGCCTGACCGAAGCGCAGGCTTACCGCTACGTGATCCTGCCGCAGGCCTTCCGCATCATCCTGCCGCCCCTCACCTCCGAGTTCATGAACGTGATCAAGAACTCGTCGGTCGCGCTGACCATCGGCCTGCTCGAGCTCACCGGGCGCGCGCGCGCGATGCAGGAGTTCAGCTTCCGCGTGTTCGAGGCTTTCACCGCGGCCACGGTGATCTACCTCGTTACCAATCTGATCGTGGTGCTCGCGATGCGCGCCCTTGAGAAGAAGGTGCGCGTTCCCGGTCTGATCGCGGCGAGCGGCGCCGTGCAGGCGGGTCACTAGGAAAACGCCGCGATGTTCTCCGGTTATGACTTCGACGTCATCGAGCGCTCGCTGGGCTACCTCTTCCGCGAGGGCATGGTCTTCACGCTCACGCTCACCGCGATCGCCATGACCGGCGGCATCTTTTTCGGCACGCTGCTCGCCATGATGCGCCTGTCGGCGTTCAAGCCCCTGTCGATGCTCGCCGGCGGTTACGTCAACCTGATGCGCTCGATTCCCCTTCTGCTGGTGATCTTCTGGTTCTTCTTCATGGTGCCCTACATCGGCGCCTGGCTCACCGGCTCGAACCAGCCGATCAAGGTGGGCGCGTGGATGTCGGCGGTGATCACCTTCACCATGTTCGAGGCCGCGTACTACTGCGAGATCATGCGCGCCGGGATCCAGTCCATCGCGCGCGGCCAAGTGTGGTCGGGCTACGCGCTCGGCCTCAACTACTGGCAGAGCATGGGCTACATCGTGCTGCCGCAGGCATTCCGCAACATGGTGCCCGTGCTGCTCACGCAGACCATCATCCTGTTCCAGGACACCTCGCTGGTCTACGTCATCTCGGCGACCGACTTCCTCGGCGCGGCGGTCAAGGTGGCGAACCGCGACTACCGCCTGGTCGAGATGTACACCTTCGTCGCCGTGGTCTACTTCATCGTCTCGTATTCCCTTTCGCTCCTCGTTAAACGGCTCCAGGACAGGATCGCCATCATCCGATGATCTCGATCAAGAACGTCTCGAAGTGGTACGGCACCTTCCAGGTGCTGACCGACAACACGACCGAGGTGGCCAAGGGCGAAGTGGTCGTGGTCTGCGGGCCCTCGGGAAGCGGCAAGTCGACCATCATCAAGTGCGTGAACGGACTCGAGCCGTTCCAGAAAGGCGAGATCACGGTCGACGGTATCTCGGTCGGCGATCCGAAAACCGACCTGCCGAAGCTGCGTTCCCGGATCGGCATGGTGTTCCAGAACTTCGAGTTGTTCCCGCACATGAGCGTGACGCGGAACCTGACGCTCGCGCAGATCAAAGTGCTCGGGCGCTCGGACGACGAGGCGCGCGAAAAAGGGCTCAAGCTCCTCGACCGCGTCGGCCTCAGCGCCCACAAGGACAAGTTTCCCGGCCAGCTCTCCGGCGGCCAGCAGCAGCGCGTGGCGATCGCGCGCGCCCTGTCGATGGACCCGATCGCGATGCTGTTCGACGAGCCCACCTCCGCCCTCGATCCGGAGATGATCAACGAAGTGCTCGACGTGATGGTCGAGCTCGCGCAGGAAGGCATGACCATGATGGTGGTCACGCACGAGATGGGCTTCGCGCGCAAGGTCGCGCACCGCGTGATCTTCATGGACGCGGGCCGCATCGTCGAGGACGCGAAGAAGGAGGACTTCTTCGGCACGCCGCGCTCCGAGCGCGCGCAACTCTTCCTCTCCAAGATCCTGCACCACTAACAAACAGGGACAGACCACGTTTTCCGCGCCATCTGCCGATGGGTATCTGCCGGCATATGGCGCCATCCATAGCAGATGTTTGCATCTACCTATGGATGCTTCTAGCATTCCCCGGATGTTGTTCAATCAGTAGTTAGATTGCACCAACTGAGGGAATGGATCCGATGGCTGCCGAAAGCATGCGTCCAGAGGGTTTGCGCTTTCTCGATATTCTCAAGCCCCTCGGACAGTTTAGGGACATTGCAGAGAGCGGCGGAGGACTCAACAGGTTCGTCATGGTTGCAGCTTCGGTCGCTCGAGCATTGGATGCGGCGGCGAAGGATGGGTTGGAACGAACAATAGAGGCGCTTATTGCCAAGGAGTGCGCCAACCCAGTTGTTGAATTCGAGGACTATGGGAAATGGAGATCGAACCACAACAACGCCGATTATTCAGAGTACGTTAAGGCGCGTGATTCGGAAACAAACAGAATTCCATCGCTTCAGAATGCCCTAGACAATCTTAGATGGTTTGAGAAGGGAAACGAATCGGCACTAGTCCAGTTCTCGTCAATCGACGACCTGATTCGAGTCAGTGTTTCCCTGAGCCGTCTTGCCGGCGAACTAGGGTCCACAGGAAAAGCAGAAACTCTCATCTCACCCGCGATTGATACACGCGACAGTACTCTTTGTGTTGAATGGTCGAATAAGAAGGCCAACGCTGATTCTGCGTCGAGCGCGCTGTCTGAGTTCTTGGGAAGCTACGAGGCAGCTCGCCTGCTATCGGCCCGCGCGGCCGAAAGAGCAGCAGCCCAGTACTACCGCTCGCTTGGCGAGCAGGTTACGGATGTTTCAGCTACTCAGTTAGTAAAGTCAGACCAGCAATGGAAGGACTTCGATCTTCTCGTAGGAGCGCGCCCGATTGACGTGAAGAACGCCAGGAAGTCGTTTTCCAGCCCTGACACTTACGTCGAACATTGCGTACCGAAGTTCAAGATCGAGCGTAAATACGGCGCAGAAGTATCGATCGCCGGGGTCCTGTCCGACTACGGCACTGAAGACCAGATTTGGTCGGGAGAGCTCAAGTGTCAGATTCTCGGAGAGATAAATGTCTCCAGCATCAGAAGATTGTATTTGTGGATGCGTCAGCGCTTTGGTGCCCTGCTCAATCTGGATGGCCTATGGCGCCAGGGCTACGTGCCTGGGTGGATGTTCGAGTACCCCGAGTCGCACTACTTGCAACGAAGGGAGACCATTATCCGCCTCGCAGACGCCCTGAAAGATGCCAGGAGGGCGTCCAAATCAGACGACGAGGGAATCCCTGGATGGATGCTAACGCTCTCCGCGAACCGCGAACTGATCGAGTCGTTGAGGATTTCCGACACCAGAAGAAAACTTCTTCGTGATCTTCATCTACTCAATAGCGAAGTGGGATTCTCGCGGCCTTCGCTGTTTCTTTATTCGATGGGCGTCATGTTGGAGTCGATGCTGATCGATTCGTCATCCGATAGAACTGCAAGTGTCCTAACGGAGCTCCTTTTCTTTGACGGCGACGAAACGCATCCACTGTTCCTCCTAGACACGCAGAGGTATGTTGCCAGCCTGATTGATCTACTGTCTCGTGTTCGCGAAGAGGTCGTCAGATCGAATGTGCGATTTTCGAGTTTCTTGATGCCTCATCCTTCTATCCTTCGGGGGCAGAGAGAAGGTCTTGGGCCAATGACACTGATCGCCTATTGTGGAGGCTGGCGGGAGGTGCCGACTCAAGTCAAGTGCGGCGCGGCACCACTCTTTTTCGGGAAACATCAAACCTGCGCATCTTGTGGGCGCTTAGTTTGCGATGACTGTGGGTATTGCACGGAAAGTTGCTCACTGGTCGTTGAACGCCAAGCGAGTATTACGAAGGCATCGAGGGAATCTTTCAAATGACAACTCGGCGGATCGTCGCTAGGTGCAATCTAACCACGCCCAACGCGGACGCGCGCAAGAGCGGCGCGCGCCGGTTGGCGTGAACGTTAGACAGCGCTAAACACCCGGCGTATTCTGTGACTATGCACAACGAATTCACCGCCGTAATTGAGCGCGACGGCAAATGGTTTATCGCCTACTGTCCGGAGGTTCCGGGTGCGAATGGCCAAGGCCGCACGAAAGCATCAGCGAAAAAGAGCCTTGCCGAAGCAATAGCGCTTATTCTCAAAGACCGCAGGGCCGACGGTCTTCGCGCAGTGCCACGCAAGGCGATTCGGGAAACAGTTGTCGTTGAGTGAAGCGTGGCAGCCTCCTGACGCATCTGCGCAGGCATGGCTGCTACCTCAAGCGGGAGGGGCGTGCGCACTCGCTCTGGACGAATCCCCGAAGCGGCCAAGTTGAAGCAGTGCCTCGTCACGTCGAGATCGGGAACAATCTCGCCCAAAAAAATGTCGCGGTCTTTCGATCCCAGACCCGGGCCGCGAATGAGAGCGCTGTCTAAACAACGCTGCCCAGGCCGACGCCAAGCTTCTCATCTAGCTCGGTTTCTCTCCACCGTCTCGCGCATTTCCTTCGAGATGCGGTAGTCCGGATAGCGCTTGCGGAACTCGGCAAGCGCCTTGTCCGCCTCCTCGTGCCTTCCCTGACGGCGCAGGTCCGCTATGCCCTGCAGCCATTGCTCGGGCGACTGGGTGGCGGATGCCGAGAGCGATCCCGCGCGGTTTCCCTCATCCGCGCGCCGAAGCTCGGCGCTCGCTGCAGGAGCTGACCGAACGGCCGCGGCGGGCGGCGGAGGAGGTACCGCCTGAACCCGGGCCGATTCCTGTGCACCGCGGATCGCATCCTGTGCGGCAACCGGTGGAGACGGTGGAGGCGCGGCGGCGGGTGCGGGCGACGGGGCAGTAGGTTCCTGCGCTTTTTGCAGCTCGGGCGGCGGCGCAGCATCGCGCAGCTCGCGGGAGTCTGCGGACTCGGTCTTGCGCTTGCGCTCGGGTTGCGGCGCCGGCTTGGGTTTCTCTGCTGACGCTTCCTGGCGCATCGACTCCTGCGCTCCTGACGGCGCGCCCGCGGGAGCGGCCGGGGCGCTCACCATCTCCTCGCCCGGCTGCTCGCGTTCGACGTGCATGGTGACCGCGACGGCGAGGACGATGATTGCCGCAGCGGCGAGCGGGAAATACCAGCGCTGCCGGCCGGTGGGCACCACCAGCGGCGCCGGACGCGTGTGGACGGCGCGGCGCGCAGCGGCGCGGATGGCGTCGTCGAGGGGACGCGGGGGCTCCTCGCGCGGGAGCTCGCGGTAGCGCCTCGAGATGTCGTCGTCGTCGGTCATCGCTCAGTTGCCATCCACTGCCGTTTTCAGTTTCGCCGTCGCATAGCGCAGCCTGCTCTTGGCCGCTTCCTCGCCGGCGCCAGTGACCACCGCGATCTCCGCCACGCTCAGTCCGCCTTCCTGGTGCAGCAGGAAGGCCTCGCGCTGCGCCGGCGGCAGCTCTTCGAGCGCTTCGAGGAGCCGCGCCAATGCCTGGCGGCCCTCGACCTGCCGCGCGGGGTTGGCGCTCTCGCTCGCGGCGTCTTCCCCATCCAGCGAGACCAGGGAAAGGCCCTTACGCCGCCAGTGGTCCACCAGCAGGTTGTGCGCGATCGTATACAGCCAGGTGGTGAAGCGCGCCTTGGGTGCATAGCGGCTGCGCGACTCGATCACGCGCACCCAGACCTCCTGGAACAGCTCTTCGGCGACGCCGCGGTCCTTCACCGCACGCAGCACGAAGCGAAACAGGCCGCCCCGATGCCGTCCATACAAGGTATCGAACGCCCCGGCGTCTCCGCCGCCATACGCCAGCATGAGCTCCTCATCCGGGGACTCCATTCCGCCTGAGTCTAACGCGCGGGCAATGCTGTCATTGCGCCCACTACGTGGTGAAACGAATTTGAAACGCGAACGGGTTACGGTGATAAAACCTCGCACGTCTCACGTACAATCCGCGCCAGTCGCATGACAACCAAGAACGGCAAGGCCTTTCCCATCCCGGTGCGAACGAAGACGACGAAGTATTCGTGCTCGAAGTGCCCGGCCTACTGCTGCAGCTATCCCGAGATCGAAGTGACCTCGCGCGACATCGAGCGCCTGGCGAAGCACTTCGAGCTGCCGTACCGGGAGGCGGAACAGCGCTTCACGAAGTACGACGCGAAACAGAAGATCACGCTGCTACGCCACCGCGAAGACAAGATCTTCGACTCGGTGTGCGCGATGCTCGACCAGAAGACGCGCCGCTGCACGGTGTATCAAGCTCGGCCGGCGGTGTGCCGCGGCTATCCGGACAGCCCGCGCTGCGGCTACTACGAGTTCCTCAAGTTCGAGCGCGCCCACCAGGACGACCCGAAGTTCATTGCCCTAACGTGACTTAGCCTTGCGCGCCTTTTCGCGGATCGCCGACAAGGTGGTCGCCGGCGAGATGGCCTCCGGATCCAGCTTCAGCTCGATGATCGCCGGCTTGCCCGAAGCCGAAGCGCGCTCGAATGCCGGCGCGAAGTCCGCGGTGCGCTCGACCGTCTCGCCGTGCCCGCCGAAGGCGCGGGCGTAAGCCGCAAAGTCCGGGTTCTTCAGCTCGGTGCCGAAGACCCGCCCGGGGTACTCGCGCTCCTGGTGCATGCGGATCGTGCCGTAAAGGCCGTTGTTCACCACGAGGGCGACGAAGTTCGCGCCGTATTGCGCCGCGGTGGCGATCTCCTGGCCGGTCATGAGAAAGTCACCGTCGCCGCAAAGCGCGAGCACCGTGCGCTTCGGCTCGGCGAGCTTGGCGGCGACTGCTGCCGGATACCCGTAACCCATCGACCCGTTGGTCGAACCGAGCTGGGTGCGAAACCCCTTGAAGCGGAAGTAGCGGTGCATGAAGCCGGCAAAGTTGCCGGCGCCGTTGGCGATGATCGTATCTTCGGCCAGATTGTCCGAGAGCCAGCGAATGATTTCCTGGTACTGCAGTTCCCCCGGGATCGGACGCAGCTCGGTCCATTCCAGGAATTCCTGGCGAGCGGTAACCGTTCTTTCTTTCCAGCCCGGGTTATCAATTCTTATCTTTTCCAAAGCATCTATGAATTGGGGATACCCGGAGTTGATCGCCATCGTCGGTCGATAGACGCGCCCCAGCTCCTCCGCTCCCGCATGCACGTGTACCAGCGTCTGCCGCGGCAGCGGCGCTTCGACCAGGGTGTACGCGCTGGTCGTCATCTCGCCCAGGCGAGCGCCGATGACCAGCAGCACGTCGGCTTCCTTCACGCGCTGCGCGAGCTTCGGGTTGATGCCGATGCCGACGTCCCCGGCGAAGCTCGGGCTGCGATTGTCGAGCAGGTCTTGACAGCGGAACGATGTGCCGGCCGCCAGGCCATGCGCCTCGAGCCACTTCTGCAGCTTGAGCGTCGTCGCCCGGTCCCAGCCGCCGCCGCCGAGAATCACGAAGGGCGCCTTCGCCGCTGCCAGAAGTTTTCTCACTTCCTCCATCTGGGAAGCTGACGGGGCGGGCCGCACGGTGTGATGCCGGGGCGCATCCGCGACCGCGGCCTCCGAGAACAGCGTGTCCTCCGGAAGCGCGAGCACCACGGGTCCCGGCCGCCCGGCCGCCGCGGTGTGGAACGCCCTGCTGACGTATTCCGGGATGCGCTCGACGCGATCGATCTGCGCCACCCACTTCGTCATCTGGCCGTACATCCGCCGGTAGTCCATCTCCTGGAACGCCTCGCGCTCGGCGAATTCGTTCGGCACCTGGCCGATGAACACCACCATCGGCGTGGAGTCCTGCAGGCCAGTGTGCACACCCACCGCGCCGTTGGTTGCGCCCGGGCCGCGCGTCACGAACAGCACGCCCGGCTCGCCGGTGAGCTTGCCGTACGCCTCGGCCATGTAGGACGCGCCGCCTTCCTGCCGGCAGACGATGAAGCGCAGGCGGTCCTGCAGGTCGTGCAGACCGTCCAGCACCGGCAAATAGCTTTCGCCGGGAACGCCGAAGGCGAGCTTTACGCCTTGCGCGGCCAGCGCGTCGGCAAGGATTTTTCCGCCGTGCCGCGTCTTCAAATCGGATTTCATGCGAGGACCTTGTCAAAGGCGCGGCGCAATGCCGCGCAGCAATCCGCGACCGCGGCGTTCGCGGTCTCCAGCACGCCGCCCATCAAGATGAAACCGTGGATCATGTCGGAGTAGTCGCGATACGCCACTTCTACGCCGGCACGCGCTAGCAACTCGACGTACTGGCGGCCTTCGTCAAGCAGCGGATCAAACCCGGCGGTGAGCACGAAGGCCGGCGGCAGACCTGCGTGGCTCTTCGCGAGCGCGGGCGAAGCGCGCCAGTCGGCGTAGTCCGCCGGCCTCGGCAGGTAGTACGAGCGGAATTTCTCCATCAGTGGCCGCGTCAGCAGGTAGCCCTCGCCGTTGCGCCGCAGCGAATCGGTCTCCAGGTTCTGGTCGGTCGCCGGGTAGATCAGCAACTGGAAGCAAAGCGGCGGCCCGCCCGCGTCGCGCGCGTGCAGGGCCACCACCGCTGCGAGATTGCCGCCGGCGCTGTCGCCGCCGATGGCGATCCGATCAGGATGGACCTTGAGTGATTCTGCATTCTCGAAAACAAACTCCGTCGCGGCAACGGCGTCGTCCACTGCCGCCGGGAAAGGCGACTCTGGCGCAAGGCGGTATTCCACCGAAAACACGGCGCAGCGCGCCGCGTGTGCGAGTTCCCGGCACAGCATGTCGTGGGTATCGAGGTCGCCGATGGTCCAGCCGCCGCCATGGAAGAAAACCAGTGCCGGGAGCAGCGCGGTTTTCGCCACCGCCGCGGGGCGGTAGGAGCGCAGGATGACCCCGCCCGGTGTCAGCAGCACGCGGGTCTGAGTCTCCGGTGTTTTCTTCGGCGTCACGACCTTGCAGCGCTCTGCATACAGGCGGCGCGCGACGAACGGCGCCACCTTGTCGAGCGTGGGCAGAGGCGAGCGGGCCGCGGCTTCCAGCAGCACGGCGACCTGGGGATGCGGCTTCACTTCACTGCAGCCAGCATCTTCTTAAGGCGTTCCACGAAGAACGGCGCGGCCTTCATGATGCGCGTCTCCTGGGTTTCCATCAGCGGGCGCGACTTCTCGAGGTACTTCTTCCACTCCGGGTCGGCCTGCATCGCCGCGCGGCACTTGTCGCGCTGGTCGAGGCTGTCGTACGCCCACAGATGCACCATGGTGTTCAGGCCGCCGACCTCGGTGAAGTAGTAGCCCACCATGTGCGGCAGGTGCTTGAGCTGGACCTTCATGCCGTTTTCTTCGTAGTTCTTGCAGTACTCGGCGACGGCGCCGATTTTCAGACGATAAATGCGCTCTTCCACGTACATGCGTTTCGGCCTCCTCAGGGATTTTGATTATAGACTCGCGTCCATGGACGACATCAACACGCTGCGCCGCATCCTGCGCGAGAGCAAGGTGATCGCGGTGGTGGGCCTGTCGGCGGACTGGTTCCGGCCGAGTTACTTCGCCGCCAAGTACATGCAGGAGCACGGCTACCGTGTCATCCCCGTGAACCCGAAGTACCCGGAAATTCTGGGTCAAAAGTGTTACCCGTCGCTGCGCGATATCCACCAGCCGGTCGACATGGTCGACGTATTTCGCAAGACCGCCGACGTCATGCCGATCGCCGAGGACGCGATCGCGATCGGCGCCAAGGTCCTGTGGCAACAGCTCGGGGTGCGCAACGAGGAGGCCGCCGCCAAGGCGCGCGCGGCCGGGCTGGAAGCGGTCATGGACCGCTGCGTCAAGATCGAGCACGGCCGCCTGTTCGGCGGCCTGAACTGGGTCGGGGTCAATACCAAGGTTATCTCGGCAAAGCGCCCGCGTTGGCTGGCTTATTGAGCCCCGGGTGAGGTATGCTTTCCCGCATGGGGGGACTGGTGCGGATACTCGAGGGTAGGTTCGGTCGGCTGGTCTTGAGCGACCTCGCCGCGGGCGAAACCTGCGCTGCCCAGGCCGATCCGGCCATCCTCATGCAATCCACCGGCGCCGACCTGCTGTTCCTCAACCCCGGTGAGAGCTACACCCCCGAAGTCCCGGCGCGAATTCTGGTGCTGCACGCGGCCAGCGACTGGCTGCGCGCCAGCTTCCCCGCGGTGTTCGGCGGCGCGGACGCGCAGCCTTTCCTGCAGGCGCGCGAGGAGATCACGCCGCGTATCCGCCGCCTGGCCGACACCCTTGCCGTCGAAGTGCTGAACGACCGCTTCGTGTCCGCCGAGCGGCTCGACTTCCTGCTGCAGGAGCTGCTGCTCTCCATCGTCGAGACCTATCTCGCGCGGCGCCGCCCGTCGTCCCCCGCCTGGCGCGGCTCGCGCTTCGAGGACAGCCGCATCCGCCGGGCGATCGCGCTGCTGCGCGCGCGGCCGAACAAGGAACTCAACATGGACGACCTCGCGAGCCAGGTCGGCCTGTCGCGCTCGCGCTTCTACGATCTGTTCCAGATGTGCACCGGCTTCTCGCCGCGCGCCTACCTCGACATGCTGTGCGTCGAGACCGCGATCTCGCGCCTGTCCTCGGGGCAGGGCAAGATCGCCGAGGTCTCGGCGGAGCTCGGCTTCTCCGCGCAAAGCAACTTCACCCGCTTCTTCCTGAACCAGGTGGGCGTGCCGCCCTCCGAGTACCGCCGCGCCGCTTCCCGCCCGGGCACCGAAAACCTGCCGGACCCCAAGCCCGAATAGTTTCCATGCTCCGATAGAATCGGCGCATGGCTGACCGCAAGTTCGGCATCGAGACGCTTTGCCTGCATGCCGGCCAGATCCCGGATCCGGCCACCGGCGCGCGCGCCGCGCCGATCTATCAGACCACCTCGTTCGTCTTCGACTCCGCCGAGCACGCGGCGTCGCTGTTCAATCTGCAGACCTTCGGCAATGTCTACTCGCGCATCTCGAACCCGACGGTCGCGGTGTTCGAGGAGCGCATGGCGGCGATCGAGAATGGGCGCTCGGCGCTCGCCTGCTCGACCGGCCAGGCCGCGGAGGTGACCGCGATCCTCACGCTGTGCAGCGCCGGCGACCACATCGTCTCGGCGTCCACGCTCTACGGCGGCACGCACACGCTGCTGCACGTCAACCTGAAGAAGCTCGGCATCGAGACGACGTTCGTTTCGCCGGATGAGCCCGAGAATTTCCGCAAGGCGATACGCAAAAACACAAAGCTCGTCTACGCCGAGACGCTGGGCAATCCGCTGATCAACATCGTCGACATCGAGGCGCTGGCGGCGATCGCGCACGACGCGCAGATTCCGCTGGTGCTCGACAACACCGTGCCCTCGCCCTACCTGTGCCGGCCGATGGAGTGGGGTGCGGACATCGTGGTGCATTCGGCGACCAAGTACATCGGCGGCCACGGCACCACCATGGGTGGGGCGATCGTCGAATCCGGCAAGTTCAACTGGGGAAACGGCAAGTTTCCGGAGTTCACCACGCCGTCGCCGGGCTATCACGGCGTCATCTTCCACGAGACCTTCGGCGACTTTGGCTACACCATGAAGGCGCGCATGGAGATCATGCGCACCTTCGGCCCGGCGCTTTCGCCGATGAACGCGTGGCTGCTGCTGCAAGGCCTGGAATCGCTGCACGTGCGCATGGAGCGCCACTGCGCGAATGCCCTGGCCGTCGCCCGGTTTTTGAAGGATCACCCGAAGGTGGCATGGGTGAACTACCCGGGGCTTCCGGACAACAAGTATCACGCGCTCGCCAAGAAGTACTTACCCAACGGCGCTTCCGGGCTGCTCAACTTCGGCGTCAAAGGTGGAACCAAGGCCGGGGAGCGTTTCATCGATGCGGCGCAGTTCATGAGCCACCTCGCCAACATCGGCGATGCGAAAACGCTCGTCATCCATCCCGCGTCGACCACGCACCGGCAGATGGAAGAGGCCGACCAGATCAAGGCCGGGGTGATGCCCGACATGATCCGCATGTCGGTTGGGATCGAAACGCTGGACGACATCCTGTGGGATCTCGATCAGGCACTGAACGAGGCTGCGAAAGCATGATTTCTTACCAGATCATCGAGCACGGCAAGCCTCTGCAGAAAAAGATGCTCGACACGCCGAGGCCGCAGGGAACTGAAGTATTGATGCGAGTCACGCGCTCGGGCGTGTGCCACTCCGACCTGCATATCTGGGAAGGCTACTTCGACCTCGGCGGGGGCAAACGCTTCTACGTAAAGGAGCGCGGCTGCGTGCCGCCGTTCACGCTGG
This sequence comes from uncultured bacterium, assembly GCA_965233195.1. Lineage (GTDB taxonomy): Bacteria > Pseudomonadota > Gammaproteobacteria > Burkholderiales > SG8-39 > SCGC-AG-212-J23. The sequence continues at coordinate 49,092 of CBDDSB010000020.1, forward strand.
GACACGAGCCTTTCGGCATCGTCGAGGCCCTCGGGCCGAAAGCGAAGGGCGTGAAGGTCGGACAGAAACGCCTGATTCATCCGTGGATCGGCTGCGGGAAATGCGCGGTGTGCAAGGCCGGCCAGGAGAACTACTGCGTCTCGGGCACCCGCATCCTTGGCGTCAACCGCGCCGGCGGTTATTCGACCCATCTGCTCGTCCCCGACGCGAAATACCTGCTCGACGCCGCCGGCATCGACGAGGCGTTCGCGGCGACGCTCGCCTGCTCCGGCGTCACCGCCTACAGCGCCAGCGCCAAGCTGCCGCCGCTCACGCCCTCCGATCGCGTGGCGATCATCGGTTGCGGCGGGGTCGGCATGGCCGGAATCGCCGTGCTGCGCGCCAAGGGCGTGAAGAACATCGTCGCCTGCGACATCGATGACGCCAAGCTGAAGACCGCGACGCAGCTGGGCGCCAAGCTCACCGTCAACACGCGCAGCGCTGACGCCGCTCAGCAGCTGCAAGGGATCGCCGGGGCCATCGACTTCGTCGGCACGCCCGCGACGGCGGCGCTCGGCATCGCGGCGTTGCGCAAGGGCGGCCGCTACGTGCTCGTCGGCTTGCACGGCGGCGAGCTGTTGCATCCGCTGCCGCCGATCGCGCAACGCGCCATCGGCATCGTCGGCTCCTACGTCGGCAGCCTGCAGGAGCTGAAGGAAGTGGTGGCGCTGGCGAAGAAGGGCAAGCTCAAGCCCATGCCGGTCGAGACGCGCCCCGCGCCGGAGGTGAACGGCGCGCTCGAGGACCTCAAGGCAGGCCGCGTCGTCGGGCGCGTGGTGCTCGACTTCGAGGAGGTCGCAGGGTGAAGCGCAAGTCGGCCGATATCACCGCGCGGATGTCGCGCTCGCAGGTCGCCGAGGCACGGGCGAAAGCACGCGCGGCGGCCTTCGTGTGGCCCGCGCCGCCGTATTACGAATTCAGCGATCCCGCCGCCGCCGCCGACGGCGCCGACTGCCTGCTGATGTTCCGCGACGGCCGCAAGCTTTCAGGCGTGTTGCTCTCGTTCTTTCCGGAGGCGGGGCAGCTCAGGTTCCGCGCCGACGACGCGGCCGACTCGGCAAGCGTCTCCTTCGCCTTGCTCTTCGGCGTGCAGCTGCGCCGCCCGGTGGAGATCCGGCGCCCCGCCCTTCGCCCCGACGACACCGCGCAGCTCTATTCGGCAGCCGAACGCCAGCCGTTCGCCATGCGCCTCATCAACGGCAACGCCTTCCAGGGCGAGACCGTCGGCAGCGTGCACGCGCTGTGCGGCGTGTTCCTCTATCCGCCGGATAGCGACGGCACGGTCACGCGCTGGTTCGTCCCCGCGGACGCGACCGACTCGGCGAGCATCGGCAAGCCGATCGGGGAAATGCTGGTGGAGGAAAAGCTCGCCAGCCCTGAAGCGGTGGACGCCGCGCTTTCCCACCAGAAGGCGCTGCGCTCGAGGCGCTTCGGCCAATACCTCACCGATAACCAGATCGTGTCACCGGAGCAGCTCGCCGCGGCGCTCAAGCACCAGCGCGGCCAGCCGATCCAGAAACTCGGCGAGACGCTGGTGGAGCTCGGCTACCTGACCGAATCCGAGCTTGACGAAGCGCTCGCCATCGAGGCGCGCGACCGCTCGGTCCCGCTGGGCCAGATCCTGGCCGACATGGGCGTGGTCGAAGCCGAGGTGGTCAACGCGGTCATCGCGCGCAAGCTGGGCATTCCCTACATCAGCCTGAAGACCTTCCGCATCCCGCCCGAGGTGCTGAAGCGCATCCCGGGTGCGGTGGCGCAGCGCTTCCAGACATTGCCGGTGGCGGAGTCCGACAACGCGCTCGCCGTGGCAATCGAGAACCCGATGGACATGGCGAAGCTCGAGGAACTGCGCTTCGTGGTCGGCTCGAAGCTGCTGCCGGTGATGGCCTCGGGCGAAGACATCCGCGCCGCCCTGGAGAGAGCCTACGGCGACGCGCGCGCGGTCGCCCCGGCCGAGGTGCGCAAGCGCATCGACGTCGGCATCGGCGAGCTCACCCATCGGCTCGCCGCCGAGACCGCGGACGCCGCGATCGACGAGACCCAGTCGCTCGAGCAGGACAACACCCTGGTGCAGCTGGTCAACAAGATGATCATCGATGCGGCGGAGCAGAAGGCCTCCGACATCCACATCGAGGCGAACCCGGGCGGCAAGGACATGCGCGTGCGCTTCCGCAAGGACGGCGCGCTGGTCACCTACCTCGACTTGCCCGCCAAGTTCCGCAAGGCGGTGGTCTCGCGCCTGAAGATCATGGCGCAGCTCGACATCACCGAGCGGCGCAAGCCCCAGGACGGCAAGATCGAGTTCCGCCGTTTCGGCCCGCTCGACGTGGATCTGCGCATGGCCACCATCCCGACCACCGGCGGGTTGGAAGACATCGTGATGCGAGTGCTCACCGCCGCGACGCCCGTCGCGCTCGACGCTCTCGGCTTCGACGCCGCGCAGCTCCAGGCGCTGAGACGCCTGATCTCCCGGCCGCACGGCCTTTTTCTCGTGTGCGGGCCCACCGGCGCGGGAAAAACGACCACGCTCCATTCTCTGCTGCGCGAACTCAACACCGCCGACCTGAAGATCTGGACCGCCGAGGATCCGATCGAGATCGTCCAGGCCGGCCTGCGCCAGGTGCAGGTCAACCCCAAGATCGGCTGGACCTTCGCCGCCGCCATGCGCAGCTTCATGCGCGCCGATCCCGACGTGATCATGGTCGGCGAGATGCGCGACGCGGAGACCGCCAAGACCGGCATCGAGGCCTCGCTCACCGGCCACCTGGTGTTCTCCACCCTGCACACCAACAGCGCGGTGGAAAGCGTGGTGCGCCTGCTCGACCTCGGCATGGACCCGTTCAATTTCGCCGACGCCCTGCTCGGCGTGCTCGCCCAGCGCCTGGTGCGGACACTGTGCCCCGACTGCAAGGTGGCGTACGCCCCGAGCGGGCCGGAGCTCGAAGAGCTCGCCGCCGAATCGCGCGTACTTCCACCCAAGCACATGCTCTACCGCGCCAAGGGATGCGCGCGCTGCGATCGCACCGGCTACAAGGGCCGCATGGCGGTATACGAGCTGCTGGTGGCCGATGCCCCGGTCAAGCGCCTGATGCAGACGCGCGCCCCGGTCAGCGAGATCGCCGCGGCGACGGCGGAGAGCGGCTTGCGCACGCTGAAGCAATCGGCGCTCGAAAAGGTGATCGAAGGACACACCGACCTGCACCAGGTACGCACCATCACATCGTAGGGAAACCGCATGCCCAGCTTTTCGTGGACCAACCCGTACGCGTGGCCGCGCAAGCCCTTGCTTGCGCAGAACGTCGTCTGCACTTCGCAGCCGCTTGCGGCGCAGGCTGGCCTGCAGATGCTCGCCGATGGCGGCAGCGCGATCGATGCAATCCTCGCCACCGCCATCACCCTCACGCTGGTCGAACCGGTATCCAACGGCATCGGCTCCGACGCCTACGCCATCGTCTGGGACGGCAGCAAGCTGCACGGCCTGAACGCTTCCGGTCGCTCCCCTGCGGCCTGGACGCCCGAATTCTTCGCCGGCCAGAAGGCCATGCCGGTGCGCGGCTGGAACAGCGTCAGCGTCCCCGGCTGCGTTTCAGCGTGGGTCGAGATGCACCAGCGCTGGGGCAAGCTGCCGTTCGAGAAGCTGTTCGAGCGAGCGATCCGTTATGGGCGCGAAGGCTTCCTCGTCTCGCCCACCATCGCCGGGCAGTGGGCAAAGCAGGTGCCCGAGCTCAAGAATCAGCCGGGCTTTGCTGACGCGTTCCTGCCGGACGGTCGCCCTCCCAATCCTGGCGAGAGATTTCTCTTCAAACAACATGCCCATGTGCTGGAACGCATAGCCGCCACCAAGGGCGAGGCGTTCTACCGCGGCGAGTTCGCTGAGAAGCTCGAGGCGCATGCGAAGAAGCACGGGGCGGCGATGCGCGCCTCCGACATGGCGGCGCACAAGTCGGACTGGGTCGACACCCTGACCATGGACTACCGCGGCTACACGCTGCACGAGATTCCGCCTAACGGCCAGGGGATCGTCGCGCTGATGGCCCTCGGCATGCTCGAGCACTTCGAGCTGCGCTCGCTGCCGGTCGACGGCGCCGACAGCGTGCACCTGCAGATCGAGGCGCAGAAGCTCGCCTTCGCCGACGCCTGGCGCTACGTTGCCGACGTCGACTACATGAAGGACGTTCCGCCGCCCGCGCTTCTGGACAAGCGCTACTTGAAGGAAAGGGCGAGGCTGATCGACCCAAAGCGCGCGAAGGAGTTCGGACCGGGCAAGCCGCCGCGCGGTGGCACGGTGTATCTCACCGCGGCCGACGCGTCCGGGATGATGGTGTCGTTTATCCAGTCCAATTACATGGGCTTCGGTTCCGGCGTGGTGGTGGACGGCATCTCGCTGCAGAATCGCGCCGCCACCTTCGTCCTGCAGCCCGGCCATCCGAACTGCGCCGGCCCGGCCAAGCGGCCCTACCAGACGATCATTCCGGGCTTCGTCACGCGCGACGGCAAGCCGGTGATGAGCTTCGGCGTGATGGGCGGCACCATGCAACCGCAGGGTCACGCACAGGTGATGGTGCGCATCGCGGACTATGGGCAGAGCCCGCAGGCCGCGTGCGACGGCCCGCGCTTCCGCTTCGTGCAAGGCATGGACGTCAGCGTCGAGGACGGCGGCTTCCCCACCGCGACGCTGGAGGAGCTTCAGCGTCGCGGGCACCGAATCGTCAATATCGACGACTACAACCAGTTCGGCAGCGCACAGCTGATCTGGAAGCTCGACGGCGGCTACTTCGCCGCCAGCGACCCCCGGCGCGACGGCCAGGCGGTGGGCTTCTGATGCTGAAAATCTGGGGCCGGGTGAATTCGGTCAACGTGAAGAAGGCTCTGTGGGCGGCGGAGGAGCTCAAACTGAAGTACCAGCGCATCGATGCCGGCATGGAGCACGGCATCGTCAAGACGCCGGACTACCTGAAGATGAACCCGAACTCGCTGGTGCCGACGATCGACGACGACGGCTTCGTCCTGTGGGAGTCGCACGCCATCGTGCGCTACCTGGCGGCAAAGCACGGTGCCGGCACGCTGTGGCCGGCGGATCTCAAGCAGCGCGCCGACTCCGACCGCTGGATGGACTGGGCGCACACCTTCGCACGCGAATTCCAGCGGCCGGTGTTCTGGGCCCTGGCGCGCACGCCGCCGGCGCAACGCGACATGAACGCGGTGCGCGAGGCAGTGCGCAAATGCGCTGAGCTGCTGGCGGTTCCCGACCAGGCCCTCGCCCATCGACCCTACCTCGGCGGCAACAGCCTCACCATCGGCGACATCCCGCTCGGTTGCCATGTGCAGCTGTGGATGCGGCTGCCGATCGAGCAGCGCCCGGTGCTCGCCAACCTGCAGGCGTGGTTCGACCGCCTGTGTGTGCGCCCGGCGTTCACGAAGACGGTCGATATCCCGATTTCCTGACGAAGGCCTCGCGCTCCGCGGGCTTCGTCGCGAGCGCCTTGGTCCGCCGGTAGAACGCTTCCAGGCTGCCGCTCTCGGCCAGCAACTGCTCGAATGCCGGTACCAGCTCGGTGTAGGCGGCGATCGAAGCGAGGAAGGCATTGTTCGGGTCGGCGGGGATCCCGGGATAGGACTGGCGCAGCCGCTGCCATTCACCGCGCTTTTGCTCGAGCATGTTGTCTTGGGACTCGCTGGTGCGGTACACCACGGCGAGGCGCTCGCGCGTTTGCGACACGCGCCGCGCGAACTCGCGCTGGCGCGCCTGCGTGGCGCGAAAGGCCTCCAGCTCCCCCGAGCGCCCCTCCGCCTGGAGCCAGCGCCGCACGCCCTCCTCTTCCACGGTGACGGCGAAAGATTCGTTGAACGTGGTATCGCCCTTCGCGTACACCAGCTGGTGCGACAGCTCGTGGAACACGAGGCGCGCGAGCTGGGCATCGGGATAGCGGATGAAGGTCGAGAGCAGCGGATCGTCGAACCAGCCCAGCGTCGAATACGCCGGCACCCCCCCGACGTGGACGTCGTAGCCGTCCGCGCGCAGCTTCTCGGCATGGCGCCGCGCGTCGGCCTCCGAATAAAAGCCGCGGTAGCTCACGCAGCCGGTGAACGGAAAGCATTCGGCTTTGGGCTCGACCGAGAACACCGGCGCGGCGAACACGTTCCACACCACGGCCGGCCGGTTGAGCTCGGCGTAGGCGAGGTAGCTGCCGTTGTCGGGCAACCCGAGCTCCTTGCTGGCAAACGCGCGGATGCGGCGGGCGGTCTCGAGGCGCTGCCGGAGCTGTGCGTCGGTGGTTGGATCGGCGAGCCAATCCTCCACCGGCCGCGCGTTCGCCATCACCTTGAGGTGCCCGCCGATCGCCTGCGTGTAATAGGAAAGCGACTGGCAGCCCACGACCAGCAGCACCGCCGAAGCAGCCGCGGCCAGGCGCCACTTCATTCGAAACGGCCGGCGCTGCAGAAGCGGTGCACCAGATCGCCGACGCGAGCCGAAAGAATAAGCATGCTGTGGCCTTGGGCGACGAGCGCGCGGCCCGCCATTCCCTCGACCGTGGTCTCGTCGACGCAAACCACGCCGTCGTTCGAACCGGGAAGCCGGCCGAAGGCGCGGCCGAGGCCCAGCGGCGTGGTGCCGGCGACCACGCCGAGCGGGGTGGGGCGCGTCCAGCGCGCCGGGCGCTCGTCCCACAGCTCGCGGCAGGCGCCCATCATCCAGCGGCCGAACCGCGCGCCGCCGAGGCGCCGCCCGGCGAGACAGCCTCGCACGGGCGCGCCGAGCAGCACCACGGCCTGCGCCTGGACCTCGGGGTGCCGGTTCAGCATCTCGAGCACCAGGACGCCGCCGAGGCTGTGCCCGACGAAGAGGGCCTTGCCTTGCGCAAAGCGCGCCAGGGCCTCGACGTTGGCGTCGAAGGGCGCGCGGCCGCGGTAGTCGAAGATGTGCACGCGGTAGCCCCGCTGTGAAAGCCGCGCGGCAAGCAAGCGCATCGCTACGCCCGGCATCCACAGCCCGGGCGTCAGCACCACCTCGTTCATGCGCTCTTCCCGTCGCGGGCGAAGATCGCGCTTGCGCGCACGATCGGCCGGCCGCCGGCCACCAGGTAGCAGTTGGCGAACGCGAGGCGCGCACCGACGCGCTGGATCTCGACCGACGACTCGACCCAGTCGCCCTTGCGCGCCGCGCCCGCGTAGTCCACCGCGAGATGAGCGGTAACGAAGCTTCCTTTGTCGCCGGACCTCGCGAGCATGGCATAGCCGAGGGCGAGGTCGGCGAGAGTCGCGAGCACGCCGCCGTGGCAAATGCCGCGCGAGTTGGTGTGCTTCTGCTCGATGGCGAGGCCGATCGACACCGTCTCCCCCTCGCGCTTCTCGTACAACGGTCCGACCAGCGCGTTGAACGGGCTCAGGCGCTCGATGAGATGGAAACCAGGGGGGATAGGTGCCACTTCAGGAATGACGGGCATCGCGCGCGATTTTAGCGGTGAGAAGGAGCCAGCCGCCGGCGGCAAGCGCCGGCAGGCCGAATAACGCGTACGTCACTCCATAGGAGGACGTGAGGACCAAAACCATGTGGAAGAGCGGCGGCGTGACGACCACGCCAAGGAATGTAAAAAATGCAGAGCCGCCGGTGGCGTCGCCAATGCGCTCGCGCGGCGCGAGGCTCGCGATCTCGGCGAGGAACACGCCATTCCAGCCTACCGCGGTCGCGCCGAACGTCATCGCGAAGGCGAACAGCACCCACAGCGGCCAGTGCGGTCCGGCCGCCAGCGCGCTCATCGCGGTCGCTCCCATGCCGAGCCCGAGCAGCCCGAGGATCAAGCGCCGCGCGCCGAGACGATCGGCGACCGCGCCCCAGACGATGCGCGCCGCTACGCTGGTGAACTGCGAGGCCGCCATCACCATGCCGGCCAGCACCAACGTGAGCGCGAACGATTCGACCAGGAAGGTGACCAGGTAGGCGATCAGCGTGATTTGCATACCGCCGTAGACGAAGGACACGAGCGAAAGCTCGAGCAGCTTGCGGTCGCGTACCACCAGCGCGACCGGCGCAAATGCCGAGCGCAACGAGACCGGCGCCGTGCGATCACGCGTGGCGTCGTAGCGCGCGCGGATCGGGGTCAACGCGGCGGCGCACACGGCGCACGCCGCGCCGATCGCCAGCGCCGCGCCCTGCCAGCCGAGCGCGAGCACCAGCGCCGGCACCGCCGCGCCGGCGATCGCCGTACCCAGCGGCACGCCGGTCTGCTTGATGGAGAAGGTGAGCGCGAGCAGGCGCGGCGGCGCGGCGCGCGCCAGGATCATCGAGCTCGCCGGGGTTGCGGGGCCGTACCCCAGCCCCAGGAAGAGCGCGCCAAGGATGACTGCCCAGATGAAACCGGTTGAAGCAGCGGCAAGGCCGACAAGACATAGCAAGAGGCCGACCTGCGACACGCGGATCGGCCCGAAGCGCGCGGACCAGCCGCCGGCGGTCGCGGTACCGATCATCGAGCCAACGTAAACCACCGTGACGAAGTAACCAACCGCGGCGGGCGAGAGGCCCAGCGTCGGCGCTGCTGCCGGCGCCATGACCGGCGCGCAATACACGGCGGTGGACACCAGCGTCTGGATCGCCAGCGTCGCTGCTAGCGGTAGCGCGACCGAAGGAGAAGTGAGACTCAGCGGGCCTTGCGCACGCTGTCGATCAGCGCTTGGGCACGGTACGCGACCGGATAGTCGACCATCTCCCCGTCGACCTGTACCGCGGCCTCGCCGCGCGCTTCCGCCTCGCGGAATGCGGCCACGATGCGCTCGGCGCGCGCGAGCTCGGCGGCGCTCGGCAGGTAGGCGGCGTTCACCGCCGCGAGCTGGTCCGGGTGTACGCAAAGCCTTCCCTGGAAACCGCTGCGCCGGCTGCGCTCCAGCGCGCGCGCAAAGCCCTCGGCTTCGCGGAAATGGAACCAGGGGCTGTCGATCGGGCCTTCCAGGCCGGCGGCACGGGAGGAAAGCACGACGCGGGCGCGTGCATCGGCAAGCTCCACCTCGTCCATACCGACGTTCAGACCCAGCTGATGAGCGTAGTCGGCGCCGCCGAACGCCACGCGCTTCACGCGCCACGGGCCCTTGTAGGGACGCAGGCTGTGCGCCTGAAGGATGCGGTCGACGCGCTGCACGCCGGCGGCGGTCTCGATCTGCGGGATCAGGTCGATGGTGCCGGGCTCGGCGCCGAATTCGCGCTCGAGGTTCGCCATCAGCCAGTCGACCGCGTGCAGGTCGGCGGCGCTCTCGATCTTGGGCACCACCACGCCGTCGACCTTGCCGTGGAGCGTTTCGACCAGGTCGCGATAGCAGAAGTCGCTCGACGGTGCATTTACGCGCACGTAGCCGCGCCCGCGCCGCGGCCGCGACAGGGCCTCGGCGACGCTCTTGCGCGTCGCCGCTTTTTCGCCGGTGGCGACCGAGTCCTCCAGGTCGACGATGACGGCGTCGGCCTCGAGGGTCAGCGCCTTTTCCACGCGGCGCGCCACGTTGCCAGGCGCGAACAGAAAGGAACGGTTCAGATTCATTTGATGAGGACTCGCTCGTCCCATTGCGGATAGGGCAGCAGCGGCGTGCCGGGCCGCGGCCAGCCAAGACGGATCTGGACCACCTGCGGCCGCGCGCCGATCTGCGCGCCGCTTTCCGCAGCGACGCGGTATTCGCCGAGCACGGTCGTGGTGCGGAGCTCGGCGAGCGCCGCGCGCACGCTCTCCTGCGAAAAGGTGCCGGCGGCGCGCACCGCTGCGCCGAGCACGCTGCCGGCGGCATAACCTTCCGCCGCCGCAAGCCCGGGCGGCACGGTGAACTTGGCCATGTAAGCCTGGGCAAAGCTGCGCGCCGTACCGCCGAGGCGCGGGTCGAAGTCCGCCGCCCCCAGGCTCCACTCGGCATCCTGGCCGAGCAATGCGATGTAGCGTGGATGTCCCGCCCCCTGGGCGAAGAAAAGCGGCGGCGCGTAGTCCAGGCGCTTGAAGGTCTTCACCATCTCCGCCGCATCGCGCACGTCGCCGAATCCGATCCAGGCTTGCGCCTCCGCCGCGCGCGCCTTGGCCACCTGAAGGGTGTAGTCGAGCGTGCCCGGCTTATAAACCTCGATCGTGCTCACGGTCAGCTTCTGCGCGGCCGCCGCGGTCCGCAGCGCCTCGGCGGCCTCGCGCGAAGCGGGTTCGTCGCGCGCCACGATGAAGACGCGCTGCAGCCCGGCGTCGGCCACCGTCTGCAGCGCGGCGTGGCCGTACGCCGCGTAGGGCAACGCGGACTGGAACAGGTAGCGCGGGCCGCGGGCGTGCGGCGCGGCAGCGGGCCCGGCGCCGTTCACCATGACGCGGCGCGCGCGCTCGCTTTCCGACGCGGCCACCAGGGTAGCGGCCGAGCCGTACGGCCCCACCAGGAGATCGACCTTCTCCTCCGTAATGAGCTGCGCATAGAGCGGCCCGGCGCGCAGCGCCTGCGAACCGTCATCCAGCACGCGCAGTTCCACCCGCCGGCCGAGCAGCCCGCCGGCGGCGTTGACTTCGTCGCGCCAGAGGTCGAGGCCCCGGCCGTATTCCTGCGCGAGTCCGGCGTGCGCGCCGGTCTGCGAAATGACCGCGCCGACCACCACGACCGGATCCTGCGCCATGGCAGCGCCCGCCGTAACGGCGCCTAGCCAAACGAGCACAAGCCGAATAGTGTTCAAGGATGACTTTGCAAGAGCGCTTCGCCGATATTGTAGGTGCGGCGCACGTGCTCACCGCGGCTACGGACACGAAACCGTACCTTACGGACTGGCGCAAGCAGTACAGCGGCCCGGCCGAATGCGTGGTACGCCCGGGAAGCACCGAGGAGGTCGCGCAGGTGGTCGCCCTGTGCGCGCGCGAGGGCCTGGCGGTGGTGCCGCAGGGCGGCAACACCGGCCTGGTCGGCGGCTCGGTGCCTACGGGGACGCGGCGCGAGATCGTGCTCGCGCTCGGACGCATGAACCGCATCCGCAGCCTCGACCTCCTCAACGATACGGCGACGGTGGAGGCCGGCTGCGTGCTCGCCGCGGTGCAGGCCGCGGCGGCGGACGCGGGCCGCCTTTTCCCGCTCTCGCTCGCCGCCGAAGGCAGCTGCCAGATCGGCGGCAACCTTTCCACCAACGCCGGCGGGGTCAACGTGCTGCGCTATGGAACCGCGCGCGAGCAGGTGCTTGGCATGGAAGTGGTGCTGCCCGACGGCCGGGTGTGGAATGGGTTGCGCGGCCTGCGCAAGGACAACACCGGCTACGACCTGAAACAACTCTTCCTGGGCGCCGAAGGCACGCTCGGCGTGATCACCGCAGCCGTGCTGCGCCTGTACCCCAAGCCCACCGCGAGCGCCACGGCGTGGATCGCGATCGCCAGCCCGGCACAGGCGGTCGAGCTGCTCGCGGCGCTGCGCGGCCGCGTCGGCGATCGCATCTCCGCTTTCGAGCTGGTGTCGCGCACCTGCCTGGAAGCCGTGCTCGCGCACGTGCCGGATGCGCGCGATCCGCTCGGCGCACCGCACCCGTGGACCATCCTCGCCGAGTTCGGCGACAGCGGCACCGCCGAGGACCTGCACGAACGGATCGCGGGAGCGCTCGACGGTCACGAGGCCGTGCTCGCGCAAAGCGGCGAGCAGGCGCGCTCGCTCTGGCGTCTGCGCGAGAGCATTCCGGAGGCGCAGTTCAGCAACGTCAAGCACGACATCTCAGTCCCGATATCACGCATCCCCGAGTTCCTCGAGATTGCGGATGCGGGACTGCGCCGAGCCTTTGCCGAGGTGCAGATCTTCTGCTTCGGCCACGTGGGCGACGGCAACCTGCACTACAACATTGGCCCGGCCGCGCTCGTCGCGCAGCGCGGCGCGGTGAACCGCGTGGTGTACGACGCGGTCGAGCGCCTCGGGGGCTCGATCTCGGCCGAGCACGGGCTCGGTCAGCTCAAGCGCGAGGCGATCCGCAGTCAGAAGCCGCCCCTCGAGCTGGAGCTGATGCGCGTGCTGAAGACCGCGCTCGATCCGAAAGGGCTGATGAACCCCGGGAAGGTTCTTTAGAAGGTCAGGGCAACGGCCGCGTCAGCGCAAACGGGCGGCTCGTGCCCATGACGAACATCTCGCCGGTCATGCGCTCGCCGTCCACCCGTCCGCTGAAGCGCGCGCCACCCATTTCCCAGGCGATGTTGCGTCCCGAAAGGGTCGCCCGGCTCGCGCCTTCGATCTCGACGCTCTGGTAGTTCTGCTCGATGCGCACCTGCATCTCGGGGTTGCGCCATACGCCGCGCACATTCGCCGGCACGATCCACAGATGCACGCGGCTCTCGTCGCCCTGGCCGCGGTGACGGGTGGTGAGCTTGACCGTTTCGCTGTGGTCCGGCAGCCACCCGGCCATGGTGAAGGCGTGCGACACGATGCGCGTGCCGGGCGCGAGCTCCTCGATGAAGCGCGGTTGCAGCTTCGCCATCAATGCCGGCAGCAGATAGACCGTCACCACCGTCGCGCGCGAGATGTCGGCGTTGAGTACGTCGCCTTGCAGGAAACGCACGCGGGACGACACGTGCGCCGCTTCGGCATTCCGGCGCGACTTCTCCACCAGCGCGGCATCGAGCTCGATACCCACGCCGCGCGCACCGAACTGCTGCGCCGCGGCGATCACGATGCGGCCGTCGCCGGAGCCGAGGTCGATCACCAGGTCGTCGGCGCGCGTCTCCGCGACCTGCAGCATGCGCTCGACCACGTCGGCCGGCGTGGTGATGAACGGCGGCCGCCATTCGTTTTCGTCGGCATGGGCGAACGAAACCGCCAGCGCGAAGAGCAGCGCGATTCGCTTCATTTCAGCAGCTTCAGGATCAGCTCGCGCACCTCGGGGCTGGACCAGTCGAGCTCGCCGAGGTGGCGATAGCGGATGGCGCCGTCGGGGCCGATGACATAGGTCGCCGGCAGCACCCTCGCCTGCCACGCCCGGGCCGTGGCGCCATCGCGGTCGAGCAGCACCGGGTAGCGTACCGTGACGGTGTCGAGGAAGCGGCGGATGCGCGGCTCGGGCTCGGCGAGGTTGACCGCCAGCACGACCGCGCGGCCCTCGAGCGAGGCACGCAGCCGCTCGAAGCTCGGCATCTCCTCGCGGCACGGCACGCACCACGTCGCCCAGAAATTCACCAGCACCGCACGTCCGCGGTAATCGGCGAGGCGATGGACTTTACCGTCGAGATCCGAAAGCTCGAGCCGCGGCGTCGCGCCGCCACTCCAAGGCTTGAGCTCCAAAGCCTGCGCGGGCGCGGCAAGCAGCGCGGCAAGCAGGATGATCGCGAATTTCGCCAAGCGGCGAAGCTTACTGCAAAAAAAAGGTGATATTCGACTTGGCGTACCCACGGCATCAGGGGTCCGTCGATGAGTGAACTCGGGTATGCCCTACTTGTAGATCACGACTTCCGGCCCCACACTGGGTGCATGGGGAACCTAGGGCAACAAGTCCTAGCAAGGGTGGTAGCGAAGCTAGGGATAGAGCGGACAGCCAAGGAACTTGGCGTCCGTCCGACCTTGGTGCAGCGCTTTCTAGATGGCGGTGTATTGATACCGGATCAGCTTCTGCTGAAAGCGGTGGACGCCTTGGAAGCTCCGCAAGAGGTACCAGCGGTGCTGCCGGATTCGCCCAAGCCCAAAGGGCCGATCGTTATTTAGAGCGGCACGGCGGCTACCAAACTACGTAGCCAAGGCACGGGCGCTTTATGCCCAAAAAAAAGCCCGGCCGGAGCCGGGCTCGCCTTCTTGCGGCGGGGTTTACTTCGTGGCTTTCTTGGGGTCGACCTTGGTGTCGGCCTTAGTGTCGGCCTTGACGTCCGCCTTGGCCTTTGCCTTGGGTTTCTTTTCGGCTTTGGTCGACGCCTTCGTCTCGACCTTCGCGTCGGCTTTGGTGGAGGCCTTGGTATCGCCCTTGGTGGTGGCTTTCGTATCGGCCTTGGTGCTGGCTTTCGTGTCGGCCTTGGTGTCCGACTTCGGCGCCGGCGCCTGCGCATAGGCGCCCAGCGCGAACGCGGACGCAACCATCGCAACGATCAACTTCTTCAACATGAGAGTCTCCTCGAGGTGTTGTCAATGACCCGGTGTTGCGGTCTGGCGCGAACAACGCGCCAGCCGGTCAGCGGTTGACGCGCGCGTCAAGGCCTGACCGTTACGCGGATCCGTTGTACGCCGTTGTTGCCGAACCCCGACAAGTCCCACGGCGCCTCCAACGGCTGGACGTTGCCGTTCTCGTCAGTGGCGCGGCAGGAAAGCTCGTGCTCGCCCGGCGCGGCATCCCACACCGCGCTCCAGCCCTGCCAGCAAAGCGCGCTGGATGAAGCGAGTGCCGCGTCCTGCCATGCGCCATCCACCGCCCATTCGACTCGAGCGATCTGCGCGGCGCCGGACCAGGCACGGCCGCCGAGCGTGACTTGGCCCGCTTCCACCGTACGGCAGCGCGAATAGAAGTCCGGAATTCCCGGCGGCGCCATCAGGCAGTTGACGCGCATCAGCGTGCAAGGCTCGCCTTTTTCCTCAGCCCGGCGGCGGAAGTGATAGCCGCGGGCCTGCTGAAAACCGTCGAAAGGCCGGTCGACGGCCTCGATCGCCTGCAGCCATTTCACACTCGCCATGCCGTACCAGCGCGGCACAACCAGGCGGAGCGGCGCGCCGTGCTGCGGTGGCAGCGGGGCGCCGTTCATCGCATAGGCGATGAGTACTTCACCGCGCAGCGCTTCCCGCACGGCCAGGCTTCGCGCGAAGTGGTGCTCCACGCCGGCATCGAAACCGCGGTCGGCGCCGTGAAACACGATCTCCGTCGCGTCATCAGTGGGGGACGCATCGCGCAGCAGCGCCGCGAGCGGTACACCGGTCCAGTCGGCCGTGGAAACGCCCTCCTCGAGCCACGGCACCGATGGATAGCGCGGCGCCAGCTGGCCGCGGCCGTTGCCGGCGCACTCCATGGTCACGCGCAGCGTGGTTGCGGGCATGCGTCTAAGCTGCTCCACCCCCAGAGAACGCGGATTACGGAAATTGCCTTTGAATTGCAGCTGCCATTCCCGCTCGTCGGCCGGCGGAATGTCGAAATGGATGAGCAGATAGTGCAGACCCGCAGGCGTCACTTCGTGGCGCAGCGCCTCCAGCGGCATGCCGCGGTTGCGCGCGGCGAGCGCGACTTCCTCGGCGGTATAGCGCCCGGCGATCGGCGCGCGGCGTGAAGCCATCGCGCCGATTCTATATAGTTGCGCCGGAATGAATCTCGTGGAGTTCAACGCGCAGCTGCCGAAAGGGGAGCTCTGGGTCTTCGGCTACGGCTCGCTGATGTGGTCGCCGTGCTTCGGCTATACGCGCAAGGCCCTCGGCCGGGCGCACGGCTACCACCGTGCGCTGTGCATCCTCTCGACGCGATACCGCGGCACGCAGCGCAAGCCCGGGCTGGTGATGGGCCTTTGCCGCGGCGGCTCTTGCTGGGGCGTGGCCTACCGGCTCGATCCGCAGCGCACGCGCCGCGCGCTCGCCAGCCTCTGGAGCCGCGAGATGCTGCGCCGTGTCTATGCCCCGCGGCTGATTCCGGTGCGGTTGCGCGGCGGGCGCACCGTGCGCGCGCTCGCCTTCATCGCCGATCCGGCCCATCCTGCCTATGTCGGCGAGCTCGACCTGCACGGCCGCGCGCGGCTGGTAGCGCAGGGGATCGGCGCGCGCGGTCCGTGCGTCGACTACATCCGCAAGACGCTCGACCATATGCACGACGTCGGGGTGCGCGATCCGCACCTCGAGCGCATCCTCCACGCCGCGCTGGCTTTGCGCGAAAATGGCAGCGATGAATCCCGATCTCTGGCCTGCGCGCCTGCACCATCTGCGGCGCGACAGCCCGCAACCCGAGCGCCTCGCGCGCTTCTACGGCGAACTGCTCGGCGACCGCGTCGCGCCGCTGCCCGACGGTAGCTGGCTGGTCGCCGGCCGCGGCCGGCAGATGGTCGTCGGCAAAGGCGAAGCAGGAGCGGTGCCCTACTTCGCCCTCGCGATGCAGGATGCCGCACATCTGCAGGCGTACCGCCAGCAACTCGCGAAAACCGAAGCCTTCGCCTCGCCGTTACTGACTTCAGGCGCGTTCAGCGTAACGGACCCTGACGGCCGCCGCGTGGTTTTTGGCCTGGCCAACGATTCTGAGAACGCAGGAGGATTGCCCGGCCGGCTGCAGCATTTCGTGTGCGCGACCGAGCGGCTGCAGGACATGCTCGATTTCTACCGTAGGCTCGGCATGGTCGAATCCGACCGCGTGCTGGACGCCGACGCGATGGCGGCGGTGTTCCTGCGCTCCGATCCCGAGCACCACAGCTTCGCGGCGTTTCGCGCGCCGCAGTCGCGCGCCGACCACCACTGCTACGAGACCAACGGCTGGCTCGACATCCGCGACTGGGCCGACCGCATGGCGAGCCTGCGCATCCCGCTGTGGTGGGGCCCCGGGCGGCACGGGCCAGGCAACAACCTGTTCTTCATGATCGAGGACCCGGACGGCCACAAGGTGGAGTTCTCCGCCGAGCTCGAGCTCATGCCGCGCGCCATGGCGCCCCGCACCTGGCCGCACGAGCAGCGCACGCTCAACCTCTGGGGCTCGGCCTGGATGAGATCGTAAGAGAAGCCCTGATCCGCAGCAGTGCTTCTTCCAAAACTTTTCTTTGAGTACCAAAGTTCAGTCGGATGAAGCGGGCGTCGCCGAACTGCGCGCCGCCATAAACGGACACCCCGTGCTTCAGAAATAGCCCGGCCGCGTCCTCCACACTCGAGCAGTCGACCCAGGCAAGGTACGTGGCTTCGACGTGCGCCATCGGGAAGCCGATCTCTTTCTCGACCAGGTCGCGGTTACCGCGCAGGTACTCGAGCTGCGCCGCGAGCCACTCATCGCCGTGCTCGAGCGCCGCCAGCGTTGCCGCCAGGCCGAAGACCGACGGCGAACCAACCACATGCGCGCTGATTTCAAGGGAGAACTGGTTTCTGAGAGACGAATCTTCGATGATCGCCCAGCCGCAGCCGGCGGCAGGGATGTTGAAGGTCTTGTTCGCCGACATGAGCGTCACCGTGCGGCGCGAGATTTCGGGCGCGAGGCTGGCGATCGGCACGTGCTTCAGGCCCGGATCGAGCACCAGGTCGCAATGGATTTCGTCGGACACGATAATCAGGTCGCGCGAGACTTCGGCGAGGCGCTCGAGCTCCGCACGGCGGAACACCGTGCCACCCGGGTTCTGCGGATTGCAGAGAAAGAACGCTTTCGTCTTCGGCGTAATACTTTTTTTCAACAGATCAAGATCGACAACCCACCGCCCGCCGTCGAGCACCAGAGTAGCCTCGCTGAACGCCCTCGGTGCCAGCTCCATCGCCTTGCGGAAGTGGTGGTAGACCGGGCGCGGAATGATCGCGTGCCCATCCGGCGGTACCAGGTGCCGCGCGGCGAGGTGCAGCCCGGGCACTACGCCGGGAGTAAACACGATCCACGAGGGATCGATACGCCAGCCGTAGAGTTTTTCCATGCGCCGCGCGATGGCGCCGCGCAGCTCGGGCGGCGGCGTGCTGTAGCCGAAAACGCCGTGCCGCATGCGTGCGGACAGCGCCTCCAGGATCGCGGGCGCGGCGCGGAAATCGGTGTCCGCTACCCAGAGCGGGATCACGTCGCGACCCGCGTGGCGCTCCCAGCGCGTGCTCCAGGTGCCGGCGCGGTCGACGGGGGTGTCGAAATCGAAAGGCATATAAAAAATTACGCCGGGGGCTGCCCGGCGTCGAGTGGCAATACGCGACCTTACTTCTTCTTGGTCGTCAGTTCGTCTTTTTCTAGGCTCTCCTCCTCCTCCTGCTGTTCCGGTTCCTGGCCCGCCTTGAGCGGATCCTCTTCCAGCCGGTTGGCGCTGTCGTCCACTTCCTCGGCCTTGACCGCGGCACCCTCGGCGCGCATCTGCTCCGGGAAGGTGGTGACGATCTTCGGGAACACGACGATCAGCACCACCGCCACGCACTGCAGCATCATGAACTCGAACATGCCCTTGTAGATGGTGCCGAGCGACCATTCCTTCACCACCTGCTTGAGGTAATACGCACTCATCGCCACTGGCGGTGATAAATAGGCGGTCTGCAAGACCACGGCGACCGTGGCGCCGAACCAGACCATCAGCATATCGGGCTCGATGCCCAGCGCCGGCGCGAGCGTCGGCTGCAGCCCGATCATCACCGGATAGAAGATCGGCAGGAACACCAGGATCACCGCCGGCCATTCGAACGGCCAGCCGAGCAGGAAGATCAGGAACAGCACCAGGATCAGCATCAGGATCGGCGGGAACGGCAGCGCGAGCAGCGACTCCGTGATCCAGTTCGCGGTGCCCAGCCGAGCGAACACCGCGCCGAAGATATTCGACGTGACCGCCAGCAGCAGCACCATGCTCGAAGTGGCGGTCGTGCTGCGGATTGCACGCATGAAGCCCGCCCAGGTGAACCTGCCATAACCCAGCGTAAGCAGCGCGGCGCCCAGGGCGCCGATCGCGCTCGCCTCGGTCGGGGTCGCGAGCCCCATCAGCATCGAGCCGAGCACCGCGCCGATCAGGATGAGCAGCGGAACCACACCGACGAGTACCTCGGTCACCAGCTGCAGCGGCGAGCTCACCCGGTCCTCCATCGGCACCGGCGGACCGAGCTTCGGATTCAAGTTCGAGCGGATGATCAGGTACGAGAGGTAGAGGCCGGCGAGCAGGAACCCGGGACCGAACGCCGCCGAGTAGAGCTCGGCGACCGAAACACCGATCACCGGCCCCATCACGATCAGCATCACCGAGGGCGGGATCAGGATGCCGAGCGTGCCGCCGGCGGTAATGCAGCCGGCCGCCAGCTTGGCGTCGTAGCCGGTCTTGATCATGATCGGGGCCGCCATGATGCCGAGCACCGTCACCGCCGCGCCGACGATGCCGGTGGCCATCGCGAACACCGTCGCCGTCAGGATCACCACCGCGAACAGCGCGCCGCGGATCGGCGCCAGCAGCATGCGGAAGGCGTTGAACAGGCGCTCCATCAATCCGGCCTGCTCGGTGAGGAACCCCATGAAGATGAAGAGCGGCACCGCGGCGAGCAGCTCCTCCTTCATCATGCCGATGGTCTGGAAGTACGCCAGGTCGAACACCACGTGTCCCAAACCGAAGTAGCCGAAGGTGAGCGCGAGGAACAGCAGCGTGAAGCTGATCGGCACGCCGATGAAGATGGCGCCCAACATCACGATCAGCATCACCAAACCCAGGAAGGCTAGGCCGGTCACTGGCTATACCTCGATTTTCTCTTTGTGGTCGAGCTCGATGCCGGTGCGCGCCGCCCAGATGCTCTTGATCACTTCCGAAATACCCTGGATCAGCAGCAGCAGGCAGGCGAGCGGCACCACCATCTTGAACGGCCACAGGATTGGGCGCCACGGCGTCTGCTCCGAAGTCTCGCCGATCTGGAACGCGTACCAACCCTCGTTCCAGCTGACGATGAGAAACACGAAGATCGACGGAAAGAAGAACACCAGGTAGGAGATCGAGTCGATCAGCCCCTTGGTGCGGATCGACCAGCGCTCGAAGAAGAAGTCGGTGCGGATATGCGCGCCCTTGAGCAACGCGTACGCGGCGCCGAGCATGAAGATGGTGCCGTACAGCATGTAGGCGACATCGAACGACCACATGGTCGGCGCGTTAAACAAGTAGCGCGAAAACACTTCATAGCTGACGGCGAGCACCAGCGGCACGTTGAGCCACGCCACCAGCGTGCCGCTGACGTCCGTGAAGCGGTCGATGATGCGGACTGTCCTGATCAGTCCGGTGGTTGGTTCAGCCATTCCCGGCGAGTCCCCTATAGCCAAAAAAAAGGGCGATTTTCATCGCCCTTTTTTGAGCCCTGGCAGCTACTTTTTCTTGGCCTCGGCCTTCGCCGCGGCCTTGCCGCCACCCTCCGGCCAGTAGTAGTTGGCCGCGAACGAATAGGGCGGAAAATAGAAGCGCTTCGCCGGCACCACCAGCGACGCGTACTGGCGCTGCGACTCGTGCGTCTTCTTGAAGAACGGGCTCTTGGCCGCTTCTTCCGCCGCGATGATGTCCCAGGTCTTCAGGAACTCGGTCAGGATGTCCGGCGGCGTGCGCAGGATGCGAACGCCGTGCTTGGTCTGCAGTTCGTTCAGCGCCTCGGAGTTCTGCTTCTGCCACTTCGCCCACCAGATGAGGAAGGACTCGTTGGCGGCGCTCTTGATGATTTCCTGGTGCGTGGCGGAGAGGCCCTTCCAGACGTCCATGTTGATCAACACCTCGCCGATGGTCACGTTCTCGTGCATTCCCGGCGTGTAGTGATATTTCCACACGTTGTGGAAGCCCAGGCGCAGATCCTCGACGCCGCCAACCCACTCGGCGCAGTCGATCACGCCGCGCTGCGCCGACGGGATGATCTCGCCGCCCGGCATGTTGACCGTGGTCATGCCCATGCGCTGCCAGACTTCGGCGGCCATGCCGGTCTGGCGGCACTTCATGCCCTTGAAGTCAGCTAGGTTCTTCACCGGCCGCTTGAACCAGCCGAAGGCCTGCGGGCCCGAGGGTAGGATCGGAATCCAGTGCACGTTGAGCTTCAGCTCTTTCTGGAACAGCTCGTTGCACAGCTCGTTGCCGCCGCCGTGGTGCATCCAGCCGATGGCGTCGATCATGTCCATGCCGAAGGTGCCGCCGGGGCCGCCGGTGCACAGGATGGCGGCCTTGTTCTTGCCGACCCAGTACCCTGACCAGGCGTGCGCGCCGTCGAGCACTTTCTTGTGCGTGGCGTCGAGCACTTCGAACGCCGGCACCACCTGCCCGGCGGGCATGGCGTCGATTTTGAGCGAGCCGTTGGAAATCTTCCCTACGCGCTCGACGAAGTACGTGAAGTTTTCGTACAAGGTCAGGCTGGCAGGCCACGTGGCCTGCATCTTCAGGTTGACGACTTGCTGCGCGTGCGCTGCGCTTGAGAATGCTGCGGCGGCGGCCAATGCCACGGCCGCGCGTGCAAAATGCGGTACAAACTGCCTCATGACTCCCCTCCTCCAAGGTTGATTTCGCAAGGCGAAAGGCCAGCGTACACGCTTGTTTTTACGGGGTCAACGCAAATGGAACGGAGCCCCCTATGAAGATCGCCCAGCTCGAAACGCTGCGCCTCGGCGAGTTTCCCAACCTCGTATGGGTGCGCGTGCATACCGATCAGGGCGTGGTCGGCCTTGGCGAGACCAGCTATGCCGCGCAGAGCGTGGAGGCTTATCTGCACGAATATGTCGCGCCGCGCGTGATCGGCCGCGACCCGCTGGAGATCGAGGCCTTGGCGCGCAGCCTTACCGGCTATCTCGGCTGGCGGGGCTCCGGCGTCGAGACGCGCGCCGCGTCCGCCTTCGACCTGGCGCTGTGGGACCTGTACGGCAAGGTCTGTAATCAGCCGCTCTACCAGGTGCTCGGCGGCGCCAGCCGCGAGCGAATCCGCACCTACAACACTTGCGCGGGCTACCGTTACATCCGCGCCGCCGGCGGGCAGAACACCAAGAACTGGGGCCTCGACGGCAAGTCGCAGGGACCGTACGAGGACCTCGAAGGGTTTCTCAATCGCGCCGACGAGGTCGCGCACTCGCTCCTCGAGCAAGGCATCACCGGCATGAAGATCTGGCCGTTCGATCCCCATGCCGAGGCCAGCGATGGCCAATACCTCTCGGGGCCCGATCTGGAAAAAGCACTGGAACCGTTCCAGCGCATCCGCAAGGCGGTCGGCAATCGCATGGACATCATGGTGGAGTTCCACTCGCTCTGGCGCCTGACCGCGGCACAACGCATTGCACAGGCGCTCGCCGAATTCGACACCTTCTGGCACGAGGATCCGATCCGCATGGATAGCCTCGCGCTGCTCAAGCAATATGCGCCGCACTCGAAAGCCCCGATCTGCGCGTCCGAAATTCTCGCCGGGCGCTGGAGCTTCAAGGACCTGCTCGAGACCGGCGTCGCCGGCATCGTCATGTTCGATCTCGCGTGGTGCGGCGGCATCACCGAAGCGCGCCGCATCGCTGCGCTCGCCGACGCGTGGCAGCTGCCCGTGGCGCCGCACGACTGCACCGGACCCCTCGTGTACGCGGCCTCGGTGCATTTCTCCATCTGGGCGCCGAATGCGCTGGTGCAGGAGTCGGTGCGCGCCTTCTACACCGGCTGGTACAACGAGCTGGTTACGCACGTGCCGCAACCGGTAACGGGTTACTTCGGGAAACCCCCGGGACCCGGGATTGGCTGCGAACTACTACCTGAGGTTTGGCAGCGGAAGGACGCGGCCGTCCGGATCAGTCCCGCCTGATGCTTACCACCATCGCGCTCGCCTTCATTGTGCTCATCATCGTCGTCATGGCGCTGGTGATCTGGTCGATCCGCCGCCATCGCGACCCCCACCTCAAGATCGCATGCGACGTCGGCATCGACACCCTCCTGCCCACCCTCGCCGGGCTCACGCTCGGCACGGTCGTGGACGGCAACGCGGTCGAGGTCCTGGAAAACGGCAAGTGCTGGGACGCGATGATCGAGCGCATCGGGAAGGCGAAGGGCTCGGTGCACTACGAGACGTTCCTGTGGAAGGAAGGCCAGCTCGGCAAGCGCATGGCCAAGGCTTTCGCCGAGCGCGCCAAGGCCGGCGTCAGGGTGCGGATCATGCTCGACGGAAACGGCTCGAAGGGGATCGGCAAAGACGAGCGCGAGACGATGGAGAAGGCCGGCGCGCGGGTGGTCATGTTTCACGAGACGAAGCTGCGCAACATCGGCGTGCTGAACGACCGCACCCACCGCAAGATGCTGATCGTCGATGGGCGCGAGGCGTTCGTCGGCGGGCACTGCGTCGTGGACCAGTGGCTGGGCGACGCGGAGGACGGCAAGCACTACGCCGACGTGAGCGTGTGCTTGCGCGGCCCGATCGTCCACAGCGTACAGGGCTCCTTCAGCGAGAACTGGGCCGGCGAGACCGGCGAGCTCTTCGCCGGGCCCGACTGTTTCCCGCCGCTCGAGCCCGCCGGCGACATCCCCATGCACCTCGTTTATGCGAAGCCCGAGAATTCCGCGCCGGCCGTCAAGATCCTCCACCACACCGCGATCTGCCTCGCCCGCAAGCGCATCTGGATCCAGAACCCGTACTTCATCCCCGAACCCGATGCAATCGATGCGTTCGGCGAGGCGGTCAAGCGTGGCGTCGACGTGCGCGTGCTGATGCCCTCCACCAGCGGCTCCGACAACCCGATGGTTCAGCACGCCGGCCATCGCAACTTCGAGAAGCTGATGCGCAACGGCGTGCGGTTGTTCGAGTACCCCCACACGCTCCTGCACCAGAAGGTGATGACCATCGACGGCATCTACAGCGCTGTCGGCTCCACCAACTTCGACGACCGCTCGTTCGAGATCAACGACGAGGTCACGCTCGGGATCCTGGACCAGAAGACCGCGCAGCGCCTGGACGCGATCTTCGAGAGGTACGTGCCGCGCGCCACGCAGGTCGATCTGGAGCAGTGGAGCCGGCGTAGCAGCTGGCACAAGCTGAAAGACCACGCGGCTTACTCGATCAACGAGCTGCTCTGAGGGGGGTGCGCCTCAGTCCAGCCTGACGATGATGCCCTGCAGTTCTTTCGACGGCGCCGGATAACGCTCGAACACCAGCGGATCGTGGCCCGGAACGATGTGCTTTGGCGACTCGGCGAGGCCGGCGAGCTTGCGGTAGCCGTCGACCATGTCGGCGACCGACCAGACGATCGGGAACGGCCGCGTCTGCTCCATATTGGCGTAGAAGTGGCTGGCATCCGACGCAAGCACCAGCCACCCGCTGCGCGTCTTCACCCGCACCGCCTGCATGCCCATGGTGTGGCCGCCGACCAGGTGCACGGAAACGCCCGGCGCAATTTCAGCTTCGCCGTCATGGAAGCGCACGCGGTCCTCGTACACGCGGCGCACCATCCCAACCACGTCCTCGACCTCATAGGCGCCGCGGAAGCATTCGTGCCCCATGTAGCGCCCGGTGGCATAGCGCATCTCCAGGTCCTGCAGGTGCAGCGTCGCCGCCGGAAACAAGTCAAAGTTGCCGACATGGTCGTAATGCAGATGGGTGATGACTACATCTTTTACCGTCGACGCTTCGCATCCCAGCATGCGGAGCGCCTCCGTAGGGCACCGAATATGGTCGCGCCCGCGCTTCGCGGCCATCGCTGCTGAAAAGCCGGTATCCACCACGATCTCGCGCCCGCTGCCGCGGATCAGCCACACGAAGTAATCGAGCGGCATCGGCCCGTCGTGCGGGTCGCCGCCGATGAAGTTCTCCGACCGCAGCCGCGCGTGGTGCGCGTACTTCAGTGCGTAGACCTCGTAGGTCACTTGATGGTGATCTTCGCCCACTTGCGCTTGCCAACCTGGGCGACGATAGTGCGGCCGGCCGGAATCTTGAGCCCCTTGTCGGATATACGCTCGCCGTCTAGCTTGACGCCGCCCTGTTCGATCATGCGCGCAGCTTCCGACGTGCTCGGCGTTAGCCCGGCCTGCTTCAGGATCTGAGTGATGACGATGCCGCCTGCGGGCGCCTGCACCGTTACCTCCGGCATCTCCGTGGGCGTGTCGCCCTCGCGGAAACGCGCGGCGAAGTCGGCCTCGGCGCGCTCGGCGGCCGCGGCGTTGTGAAAACGGGCGACGATTTCCTTCGCGAAACGCACCTTCACGTCGCGTGGATGGTCGTTCTTCCACTTCTCAACCGTCGCCAGGGACTCGAACGACAGCAGCTCGATGTAGCGCCACATCAGCTCGTCCGAGACCGACATCAGCTTGCCGAAGATCTCCTGCGGCGCCTCGGCGATGCCGACATAGTTGCCGAGCGACTTGGACATCTTCTCCTGGCCGTCGAGCCCTTCCAGCAGCGGCATGGTCAGGATGCACTGCGGGTCCTGGCCGAAGCTGCGCTGCAGCTCGCGGCCGACGAGGAGGTTGAATTTCTGGTCGGTGCCGCCGAGCTCGACGTCGGCCTTCATCGCCACCGAGTCGTAGCCCTGCATCAGCGGATAAAGCAGCTCGTGCAGCGCGATCGGCTTTTCCTGTCCGAACCTTTTCGAAAAATCGTCGCGTTCGAGAAGCTGGGAGACCGTATAGCGTGAAGCTAGGCGAATGATGCCTTCCGCGCCGAGCTTGTCCGACCACTCGGAGTTGAACAGGATCTGCGTCTTGTCCGGATCGAGGATCTTGAACACCTGCTCGCGGTAGGTTTTTGCATTCTTTTCAATTTCCTCGCGCGTCAGCGGGGGACGCGTCTGGTTTTTGCCGGTCGGGTCGCCGATCATCCCGGTGAAGTCCCCGATCAGGAACTGGACCTGGTGGCCCAGCCGCTGGAAGTCGCGCAGCTTGTTGATTACAACCGTATGCCCGAGGTGCAGGTCCGGCGCGGTGGGGTCCAGGCCGAGCTTGATGCGCAATTTCCGGCCGCTGGCGAGCTTTTTCGCCAACTCTTCCTCAACGATCAGCTCGTCCGCCCCCCGACGAATGGTCTGAATGGCCTGCTCAGTGGCGGACATGGTCGATTTTGCGGACCCGGCTTCTTTGCTAGACTTTGCAGGCTTCTGAAATTCAAGGGATTCTAGCGGATTCATGGGAACGTACGGACGCCTCGGGCGCATCGCCGCGATCGTGATCCTCGCCGCCACCGGCGTGGTCGCGTTCGCGACCATTGCGCCGTCGCGCGAGGGTCCGCTCGAGCCGGCGAAGACGCCGATCGTCGAGACGCTTGCCATCCGGCTGGATGCGACGCCCGCGCCGAAGTCGTACTTCCGCGAGGAGCTGTTCCAGCGCGGCGACACGCTGCCCGCGTTCATCGAGCGTCTCGGCATCGAGGCCCCGCACGCCGGCAAGCTGGCGAAGCTGCGCGCGATGCAGCAGCTGCGTCCGGGCACCTACGTCAGTGCAGAGGTGAGCGCCGAGGGCGAGCCGATCGCGCTGAGTTTCCTCAGCGGGCGCGACACACAGATCAAGATCGTCGCCGAGGCGAATGGGTACTTCCGCGTCACCGACGACCGCGTGCAGCTCGCGACGCGAGTCGAAATGAAGTCCGGCCTGATCCGCAGCTCGCTGTTCGCCGCGACCGACGACGCCAGCATCCCCGACAGCATCGCCATGCAGCTCGGCGACGTATTCAGCGGCGACGTCGATTTCCACCGCGACCTGCGCAAGGGCGACCGCTTCTCGGTGATCTACGAGCTGCATTACCTCGGCGGCCGTCCGGTGCGCGCCGGGCGCGTGCTCGCCGCCGAATTCACCAACAACGGCAAGACCTTCCGCGCGGTGCACTTCGGCAACGGCTACTACGCGCCCGACGGCAAGAACCTGCGCAAGGCGTTCATGCGCTCGCCGCTCGAATTTTCACGGGTGAGCTCGGGGTTCGGCATGCGGCGGCACCCGATCGCTCAGGCGTGGCGGAAACATGAGGGCATCGATTACGCCGCGCCGACCGGCACGCGCGTGCGCGCCGTGGGCGATGGCGTGGTCGAATACGCCGGCGCCAAGGGCGGCTATGGCAACGTGGTCATCCTTCGCCACCACGGCCAGTACAACACGGTGTACGCCCACCTGAGCCGCATCAGCGTGCGCAAAGGCGCGCGCGTCGCGCAGAACGACACCATCGGCGCAGTCGGCCAGACCGGCTGGGCCACCGGCCCGCACCTGCATTACGAATTCCGCGTCGCCGGCCAGGCGCGCAATCCGTTCTCGATCGCGATGCCGGCCGCGAATCCGGTCGCCCAGCAGGACCTGCCGGCGTTTCGCAACCACGCCGCGACGCTGGTCGAGCGACTTGACCTGCTCAGCACGGTCACGCTCGCGCAGGCGCAGTAGAAAAGCAAAGGGGCCCGAAGGCCCCTTTTTCATGGCGAAGCTAACTCGCTAGGTCGAGAACGAAGACCCGCAGCCGCAGGTGCTTTGCGCGTTGGGGTTCTTGATCACGAACTGCGCGCCTTCCAGGCCTTCCTGGTAGTCGATCTCGGCGCCGACCAGGTACTGGTAGCTCATCGGGTCGATGAGCAGCATGACGCCGTTCTTCTCCATCGCGGCATCGTCCTCGTTCTTCACCTCGTCGAAGGTGAAGCCGTACTGGAATCCCGAGCAGCCGCCGCCGGTGACGAACACGCGGAGCTTGAGCTCCGGGTTGCCCTCTTCCTCGATCAGCTCCTTAACCTTGTTGGCGGCGCTGTCGCTGAAGACCAGGGGCGCCGGCATCTCTGTTACTGCGTTCATCGATCTATCCTCTCGTTATCCGCTGCCTTTACCCACCTGAGGCGAGCTTCAGCTCGACGCCCTTCATCTCGGCAGGGTGATGCACCAGGCGTCCCTCGACCACCGCGCCCTGATGGATCTCGATGCTCTTGTAGTAGACATCTCCTTTGACCCTCGAGCCCGCCTGTAGTTCTAGCGTCTCGGTAGCGTGCACCGGCCCGTTGATGGTGCCGTTGACCACGATATGCGCGGCCTGCACTTCGCCGTCGATGCGGGCGTCGGAGGAGATGACCAGGGTACTTGCCTGGTCCGGTAGCGCGCCGACGTTGCCGCGAACCATGCCATCCACGCGCAGTCCGCCGCTGAAAATCACGTTGCCCTCGATGCGGGTGGTCGCGCCGATCAGGCTGTCGATGCGGTTCTGCGGCTTGCTCGCCTTGCTGAACATCTTTCTTCTCCCTCTCCCGCCCTCAATTCACTTTTGTGCCATCCAGGCTGACCGAGTGGGTGGCGCGCGGCTGGGTCGAACCGGCCTCAAACACTCGCGCCTGCACACTTTCAACCTTAGCCTTCGGGTTCACCCGGAAGGTCCCTTCGACCCGCCGGAAGTACTTGAAAGCCAACCGGAATTGAGCGGCTGCGGCATCGCCCGGCTCCGGGAAAGACATCATAGCATTCTGGCCCCCTTCCTGCAGGCTGACCACCAGCTCGAGGCGGCCGCTGAAGTCGCGGCCGCGCCGATCGGTCGGCGTGAGGAGCAGCAGCCGGTACCGGTATTCCCCCGGCAGCACGTCCGGCTCGACCTTGAAACGGTAGATGGCGAGCGTCTGCGTATGGCGCTCTTCCGAGACCAGCATCTGTTCGGTCATGGCGAGCTCTTCGCGCACGCGGGCGTTCTCCTGCTCGAGCGCGCGCACCTGCTGCGCCAGCGTCTGCTGCGCGGTGCGCCCGATCGACACCCGGCTGTCGGCGGCGTTGGCGATGGCCCGGAGCCGCGCCAGCTCCGCGCGCGCCGCTTCCAGCTCGCCGCGCGCCGCCTGCAGCTCCTGCACCACCTCGCTGCGGTCGAAGCCGGCGAAGCGCCGGCCCGCGTCGTAAATCCAGGACCCCGCGGCTGCGGCCACGCCGAGGAGCACCGCGATGCCGGCCCAGCGCCAGTACCAGGGGATCTGTGTCTGCACCTCCATGCGAGGCGCAGCGATGCCGAACCGCTGGCGGACCAGCTTCCAGCGGCCGGACGGCGGCATCAGGGAACCACCGCCACTTGTTCCAGCCCCGTGGTCTCGGGCAACCCGAACATCAGGTTCATGTTCTGCACCGCCTGGCCGGAAGCGCCCTTCACCAGGTTGTCGATCACCGAGAGCACCACCAGGGTGTCCGCGCCGCGCGCGCTCTCCGGCGGACGATGCACCGCAATCCGGCAGGTGTTCGCCGCGCGTACCGAGCGCGTGTCGGGATGGCTGCCCGCAGGCATTACGTCGACAAAAGGCTCGCTGGCGTAGCGCTGCTCGAACAGCTGCTGGAAGTCGGCCTCCTTCGTCACGCGCGCGTACAGCGTGGCGTGGATGCCGCGGATCAGCGGCGTGAGATGCGCGGTGAACACCAGCCCCACTTCGCGCTTCGCGGCCTGCGCCAGCCCCTGGCGAATTTCCGGCCAGTGCCGATGCCCCGGCACGTTGTAGGCGGCGAAATTGTCCGAGGCCTCCGAAAAGCTGAGCGGCAGCTCGGCCTTGCGCCCGGCGCCGCTGACGCCGGACTTGGCATCCGCGATCAGATGGTCGAGGTCCACCACACCGGCCTCCACCAGCGGCAGGAAGCCGAGCTGCGTCGCGGTCGGATAGCAGCCGGGGTTCGCGATCAGGCGCGCGCGGCGGATGCGCTCGCGGTTAAGCTCCGGCAGACCGTACACGGCCTCGCGCACCAGCTCCGGCGCCGCGTGCTTCAGCTTGTACCAGCGCTCCCACTCGGCCAGGTCCTGGATCCGAAAGTCGGCCGAGAGGTCGATCGCCCGCGCGCCACCCTCGAGCGTGGCGGGCGCCTCGGCCATGGCGACGCCGTTCGGCGTGGCGAAGAACACCACGTCGCATCCCGCGAGCGCGCGTGCGCCCGGCTCGATGAAGGCGAGGTCGACCTTGCGGCGCAGACTCGGGAACATCCGCGCCACCGGGGTGCCGGCTTCCTTGCGCGAGGTGATCGCCTTGAGCTCCACCTGCGGATGCTGGGCGAGCAGGCGCAGCAGCTCTACGCCCGTGTATCCCGTCCCGCCGACAATTCCAGCTTTAATCGTCATAGAAAAACAAAAGCCGCCCAAGGGCGGCTTTCGGTTCGCAGAATCCTGAGTTCAGCGTTTCGAGTACTGCTTGCGCCGCCGTGCCTTGTGCAGGCCGACCTTTTTTCGCTCGACTTCTCGCGCGTCGCGCGTCACCAGTCCGGCCGCGCTCAACGTCGGTTTCAGAGCTGCATCATACTCGATCAGGGCGCGCGAGATGCCGTGGCGCACCGCGCCGGCCTGGCCGCTCTCGCCGCCGCCGTAGACGTTGACCATGATGTCGAACGCCGCCAGGTTCTTGGTCAGCTCGAGGGGCTGGCGCACCACCATGCGGCCGGTCTCGCGGCCGAAGAACTGGTCCACCGGCTTGCCGTTGACCACGAAGTCGCCCTTGCCGGGCTTGAGGAACACGCGCGCCACCGCGCTCTTGCGCCGGCCCGTACCGTAGTAGTAATCGCCAACCATGTCTGCATCTCTCCTACTGAATCTCCAATGCCTTCGGCTGCTGCGCCGAATGCGGATGTGTCGCGCCGGCGTAAACCTTGAGCTTCCTCAGCATCGCGTAGCCCAGGGGGCCTTTGGGCAGCATGCCTTTCACCGCCAGCTGCAGCACGCGTGCCGGCTTCTTCGCTTGCAGCTTCTTGAAGTTCGTCTCTTTCAGCCCGCCGGGATAGCCGCTGTGGCGATAGTAGACCTTGCGCTCGTCCTTACGGCCGGTCACGCGCAGCTTGGCCACGTTGACCACGACGATGAAGTCGCCAGTGTCCACGTGCGGCGTGTACTCAGGCTTGTGCTTGCCACGGAGCCGCGTGGCGATCTGCACGGCCAGTCGGCCGAGCACCTTGTTTTGCGCGTCGACCACGTACCAGCCGTGCTGGACCTGGCCTGCTTTTGCGGTATAGGTCGTCATTGCCTAGATGAAGGAACTGCGGAAAAGCTGCGGATTTTACACAAAAAAGCTAGATTAGTGTCCATGGAATGCACGGTCCGCTGGTCGGGCGAAGGGATGAGCTTTCTCGCCGAAACCGGCAGCAATCACCTGGTGACCATGGACGGCGCCCCCGACGGCGGCGGGCGCAACCTCGCGCCCCGTCCCATGGAGATGGTGCTGCTCGGCACCGGCGGCTGCACCGCCTACGACGTGGTGGTGATCCTGAAGAAGAGCGGCCAGGACGTCACCGGCTGCGAGGTGAAGCTCACCGCCGAGCGCGCCAGCACCGATCCCAAGGTCTTCACCAGGATCCACATGCACTGGACGGTGCGCGGCCGCGCGCTGAAACGCAATCTCGTCGAACACGCGGTCAGGCTTACGCACGAGAAGTACTGCTCGGCCACCGCGATGCTCTCCAAAACCGCCGAAGTCACGCGCGACTTCGAGGTCATCGAAGCGTGAGGCGCTTTGTTCTGTTCTTCATGCTCATGGGCGTCGCGGCCGCTGCCGCCGCTCAGGTCCGTACCATCCCCAAGGAAGCGCAGCGCGGCGAGATCCGCCATCTGCAGGACATGCATGTCGAGCTGAACGGCAAGGTGCTGCGGCTCTCGCCGGGGGCGCAGATTCGCGACGCGGACAATCGGCTGGCGCTGCCCACGTCGCTGGCCGAGAAATCCGATGTGCGCTTCCTCCTCGACGGCACCGGGCTGGTGCACCGCGTATGGATCCTGACGCCGCTCGAGCGAACGCAGGCGCCGCCGAAGCCGCCGCAGGCCGCGACGCTTCCCGCGGTCGACAAATGAAGAAGCTGTACCTGCGCACGTTCGGCTGTCAGATGAACGAGTACGACTCGGAGAAAATCTCCGACGTGCTGCGCGATGCCGAGGGCTTCGAGCGCACCGCGCAGCCCGAGGACGCGGACCTGATCGTGTTCAACACCTGCTCGGTGCGCGAGAAAGCGCAGGAAAAGGTGTTCGCTGACCTTGGCCGGGTCCGGCACCTCAAGCAGGCGCGTCCGGGCGTGATGATCGCGGTCGGCGGCTGCGTCGCCAGCCAGGAAGGCCCCGCGCTCGTTTCGCGCGCGCCTTACGTGGACGTGGTGTTCGGCCCGCAGACCCTGCATCGCCTGCCGCAGCTGCTCGAGCAGCGCCGCAAGAGCGGCCGGCCGCAGGTCGACGTCAGCTTTCCGGAAATCGAGAAGTTCGACCACCTGCCGCCGGCGCGCGTCACCGGCGCGGCGGCTTTCGTTTCCATTATGGAAGGCTGCAGCAAGTACTGCAGCTTCTGCGTGGTGCCGTATACGCGTGGCGAGGAGGTGTCACGACCGTTCGAGGACGTGGTTGCCGAGATCGATGACCTGGCGCGCCGGGGGGTGAAAGAAGTGACGCTCCTCGGTCAGAACGTGAATGCCTGGCGCGGCACGATTGATGGCCAGCCGGCCGACTTTGCCGAGCTGCTGCAATACGTCTGCGAGCTCGACGTCGAGCGGGTGCGCTATACGACGTCGCATCCGCGCGACTTCACGCAGCGGCTGATCGACGTGCACGCCACGCTCGACAAGCTTGCGCCGCACGTACACCTGCCGGTGCAGTCCGGCTCGGACCGCGTATTGGCCGCGATGAAGCGCGGCTACACCGCGCTCGAATACCGCTCGATCGTGCGCCGCCTGCGCCAGGCGCAGCCGCGCATCAGCCTTTCCTCGGATTTCATCGTCGGCTTTCCCGGCGAAACCGAGGTCGATTTCGCCGCGACGCAGAAACTGGCCGCCGACGCCGGCTTCGACGCCTCGTTCTCGTTCCTCTACAGCCCGCGCCCGGGTACGCCGGCAGCGGGGCTGGCCGATGAGCTTTCGCTGGAAGAGAAGTCCGCCCGGCTGCAACGCCTCCAGCAGCAACTCGACTCGCAGGCGAGCGCCATCAGCGAGGGGATGGTCGGCACGGTCGAGCGGGTCCTGGTCGAAGGCCCGTCGAGGAAAAACCCGGCCGAGCTCGCCGGCCGCACCGGCAACAACCGCGTGGTGAACTTTCCGGGCAGCGCCGCGCTCCATCATGGATATGTCGACGTGCGCATCACCGCGGCCCGTTCCCACTCGCTACGGGGCCAAATCGTGGAAATGACAAGCGCCTGAATGCGCGCCAAGGCGGTCGAAGTCCAGCTGGCCCCGGTCGACAACACGCGCCTCGCGCGGCTATGCGGCGCGCTCGACGAGAACCTGCGGCAGATCGAGTCCGCCCTCGACGTGACCATCGCGCGCCGCGGCTCCAAGTTCACCGTGCGCGGCGCGCAGGCGCAGCAGGCCGCGGACGCGCTGGAGCATTTTTACGATCGCGCCTCGGGCGACCTCAGTAGCGAAGATGTGCAGCTCGGGCTCACCGAGCTTTCCCAGCGGGGAAAAGTCGACCCCGTCGCGGGACCGCAGCTGCTCACGCGGCGCCCGGACCTGCACGGGCGCACCCCGCACCAGATCGAGTACATCGACAACATTCTCGCGCACGACTGCACCTTCGGCATCGGCCCCGCCGGCACCGGCAAGACCTATCTCGCGGTCGCCTGCGCGGTGGACGCGCTCGAGCGCGACAAGGTGAAGCGCATCGTGCTCGTGCGACCGGCGGTGGAGGCCGGCGAGCGCCTCGGCTTTCTGCCGGGCGACCTCGCGCAGAAGGTCGACCCGTACCTGCGTCCGCTATACGACGCGCTCTACGACCTGATGGGCTTCGAAAAGACCGGCAAGCTGCTCGAGCGCGGAACCATCGAGCTCGCTCCGCTTGCCTACATGCGCGGGCGCACGCTCAACCATTCGTTCATCATCCTCGACGAGGCGCAGAACACGACGCCCGAGCAGATGAAGATGTTCCTCACGCGCATCGGCTTCGGCGCCAAGGCGGTGGTGAACGGCGACGTGACGCAGATCGACCTGGGCCGCGACAAGAAGAGCGGCCTGATCGAGGCGCGCCGCATCCTCGACGGCGTGCGCGGCATCGCGTTCACCCAGTTCGGCGCGCAGGATGTGGTGCGCCACCCGCTGGTCGCGCGCATCATCGATGCCTACGAAGCCCGCGCGCAGGAAGAATAGCGTCACCCTTCAATATGCCGTCCCGCGCCGCGGCGTACCGGGCGCCATGGCTTTTCGCCGCTGGGCACGCGCCGCTTCCCCTTCCCCGGTCACGTTGCGCATCGTCGGCGAACGCGAGGGACGCGAGCTCAACCGGAGGTTCAGGAACATCGACCGCGCGACCAACGTCCTGAGCTTTGCGTATGACAAACGCGGCGGCGACATCGTCCTGTGCCACCCGGTCATCCGGCGCGAGGCGCACGCCCAGGGCAAGAGCGTGGCGGCGCATTACGCGCACCTGGTGGTGCACGGCGTGCTGCATCTTCGAGGCTACGCGCATGAAAAGAAACGGGATGCGGCGCGCATGGAAGCACGCGAGATCCGCATCCTGCGGCGCATCGGGGTCTGCAATCCCTACGCGGTAGAATGAAACGCCAGGCATGAACGATCCCGCCCGACCCAGCCTGCTCGAGCGTCTGTCGTCGCTCATCATGCGCGAACCCGGCGACCGCGCCGAGCTCACGCAGCTGCTGAGGTCGGCCTACTCGCGCAACCTGCTCGACGCCGACGCGCTCTCGATCATCGAGGGCGCGCTCACCGTGTCGGAGATGGCGGTGCGCGACATCATGATCCCGCGCGCGCAGGTGGACTTCATCGATATCAACGAGCCGGTGGAGACGTTCGTCACGCGCGTCATCGGCACCGCGCACTCGCGCTTCCCGGTAATCGACCAGAACCGCGACGACGTCATCGGCGTGCTCCTCGCCAAGGACCTGCTGCGCTATTACGCCGGCGAGGAAGAGTTCAACGTGCGCGAGATGCTGCGCCCGGCGGTGTTCGTGCCCGAAGCAAAGCGCCTCAACGTGCTGCTGCGGGAGTTTCGCGCCAGCCGCAACCACATGGCGATCGTGATCGACGAATACGGCGGCGTGGCGGGCCTGGTGACGATCGAGGATGTGCTCGAGCAGATCGTCGGCGACATCGAGGACGAGTACGACTTCGACGAGGCCTCCGACAACATCCTGCCCGAGCCCGGCGGCCGCTACCGCGTGAAGGCGCTCACGCAGATGGCCGACTTCAACACCGCGTTTGGCTCCAAATTGTCCGACGAGGCGGCGGACACCATCGGCGGCTTCCTGATCGCGCATCTCGGCCGCCTGCCGAAGCGCGGCGAGTCGGTGCAGATCGAGGGCCTGCGGTTCCAGGTGCTGCGGGCCGACAGCCGGCGCGTCTACACCCTGCTCGTCGACAAGCCGAAGACTTGATTCCGTTTCTCGCCGGCGCGGCGACGGTGCTGGCATTCGCTCCCGCCGGCGTCTTTCCGGTCGCCGCTGCGACCTTTGCAGTGCTGATCCGCCTCTGGATGCACGCACCGCCGCGACGCTGCTTCTGGCTCGGCTTCTGGTTCGGTTTCGGGCTGTACGGCGCCGGCGTGTCGTGGGTCTATGTCAGCCTGCACACGTTCGGCGGCATGCCCGCGCCGCTGGCGGGCATCGCGACCGTGGGATTCTGCGCCTTTCTTGCCCTCTTCCCGGCGACCGCCGGGTGGCTGCAGGCGCGTGTGCCGGCGCCAGACCCCTTGCGCGCCTGCCTGCTGATACCGGCGGCGTGGGTGCTGCTCGAATGGACGCTCGAGTGGATCCTCACCGGCTTCCCGTGGCTCGCGATCGGCTATGCCGCCGTCGGCTGGCCGCTCCAGGGCTACGCGCCGCTCGGCGGCGTTTACCTGCTTTCGTTCGCCACCGTCGCGCTTGCCGGATTGCTCTGGATGATGGTGCAGGCCCAGCGCAAGGCGGAGTTCATTCTCGCTCTCATCGCGATTCTCGGCATCGGCCAGGCCCTGCAGGCGGTGCGCTGGACGGCGCCGAGCGGCGAGCCGGTCGCCGCCGCGCTGCTGCAGGGGAATATCGAGCAGGAGATGAAGTTCAGCCCGCAGCGCTATCCCGCGATCTTCGACACCTATGCCCGGCTGGCGGAGGAAACGAGCGCAAAGCTCATCGTGCTTCCCGAAACCGCGCTGCCGAGGTTCTACCACCGCATCGATCGCGCGGAGCTCGCGCGCCTCGAGGCCGCGGCGCGGGGGAACGGCGGTGACCTGCTGCTGGGCGTCCCCTATCGACAAGGCGAGGACTATTACAACAGCGTGATCACACTTGGGATCTCGCCTTCGCAAATCTACAGCAAGGTGCATCTGGTGCCGTTCGGCGAATTCATCCCGCCCGGCTTCGGTTGGGTGCTCCAGATCCTGAGCATCCCGCTATCCGACTTCAGCCGCGGCTCGCCGAACCAGCTGCCGCTGGACGTCGCTGGTCAACGCGTGGCTGTCAATATCTGCTACGAGGACGTCTACGGAGACGAGATGGCCGCGCGTGCGGCCGACGCGACCTTGCTGGTCAACGTGTCCAACGTCGCCTGGTTCGGCGACTCGCTCGCGCCCGCGCAGCACCTGCAGATCGCGCGATTACGCGCGATCGAGAGCGGGCGCATGCACCTCACCGCCACCAACACCGGCATCACCGCGGCGATCGACCGCGACGGCCGCGTACTCGGCCGCCTGCCGCAGTTCACCGAGGCGCGACTCGAGGTCGCCGCGCAAGGTTACGAGGGCGTAACGCCTTACGTACGCTGGCGCGACTGGCCGATCGTTGTGTTTTCGCTCGCGCTGCTCGTCTTCTTTGCGATTCGAGCGCGCTTCAGCCCGCAGTTGACCGGCTAAAATTCGCGCTTGCTTACCTTCCAGCAGTTGATCCAGCAATTGAGCGCGTTCTGGGGCCGTCAGGGATGCGCGCTGCTGCAGCCCTACGACATGGAAGTCGGCGCGGGCACGTTCCATACCGCGACCTTTTTGCGGGCTATCGGCCCCGAGCCGTGGAACGCCGCCTACGTTCAGCCTTCGCGCCGGCCGAAGGACGGGCGCTACGGGGACAATCCGAACCGCCTGCAGCACTACTACCAGTACCAGGTGGTGCTGAAGCCTTCGCCCAGCGACATCCAGGATCTCTACCTCCAATCGCTGGTCGAGCTCGGGATCGATCCCAAAGAACATGACATCCGCTTCGTCGAGGACGACTGGGAATCGCCTACGCTCGGCGCGTGGGGCCTGGGGTGGGAAGTCTGGCTCGACGGCATGGAAGTGACCCAGTTCACGTACTTCCAGGAAGTCGGCGGCCTCGCGTGCAAACCGGTGCTGGGCGAGATCACCTACGGCTTGGAGCGCCTGGCGATGTACCTGCAGGGCAAGGACAGCGTCTATGACCTGGTGTGGACGCCGGGGGTGACTTATCGCGACGTGTATCACCAGAACGAGGTCGAGCAGTCGAAATACAACTTCGAGCTTTCCAATGCCGACATGCTGTTCCGGCATTTCGGTGAATACGAAGGCGAAGCGAAGCGCCTGATCGAGGCGCAATGCGTGCTGCCAGGCTACGAGATGGTGATGAAGGCCTCGCACACTTTCAACCTGCTCGATGCGCGCGGCGCGATCTCAGTCACCGAGCGCGCGGCTTACATCGGTCGCGTGCGTGGACTGTCGCGCGCCGTCGCTCAGGCCTACTACGAGTCCAGAGAACGGCTCGGCTTTCCGATGACTCATGCCTGAAAGCCTCCTCGTCGAGCTGCTCACGGAGGAGCTGCCGCCGAAGGCGTTGTCGGCGCTCGGCCTTGCCTTCGCCAGCGGAATTCGCGACGAGCTGGTCGCGCTCGGCCTGGCGCCGAGAACCGGCAAGTTCGAAAACGACCTTGCCACGCCCCGCCGCCTGGCCGTGCTGGTGAGCGAGGTAGCCGAACGCGCCGTGAGCGAAGAGCGGGAGGTGACCGGGCCGGCGGCGAGCGCCCCGCCGGCGGCCGTGGCGGGCTTCGCGAAGAAGCACGGCGTGGCGGTGGAGGCGTTGCAGCGCAAGGCGGGCGCGAAGGGTGAAGTGTTCGTCGCCCGCGTCAAGGCCGGCGGCGCAGCGCTCGACGAAGTGCTTGCCGGCGTGGTCGATCGCGTGGTGCGCAGGCTGCCGATTCCCAAGGTGATGCGCTGGGGCGACGGCGATGCGCAGTTCGTGCGCCCGGTGCACGGCCTGGTGATGCTGCACGGCCCGCGCGTGGTCCCGGGCTCGGTCCTCGGCCTTGCTTCCGGCAACCGCACGCAGGGACACCGTTTCATGGGCAAGCGCGATATCACGCTCGCTCGCGCGGACGAGTACGTCAGCCGGCTGCGGGACGAAGGCAGCGTGGTCTGCCGCTTCGCCGAGCGCAAGTCGGCGATCGAGCGCGCGCTCACCGAGCAGGCCGCGCGCGAGGACGCCGACCTCGGCCCCTATCAGGACCTGCTGAACGAAGTCACGGCGCTGGTCGAGCACCCGAGCGTCTACGTCGGCACCTTTCCGTCCTCGTTCCTCGACGTGCCGCAGGAATGCCTGATCCTCACCATGCGGCAGAACCAGAAATATTTTCCGCTGTTCGACCGCAAGGAAAAGCTGCTGCCGCGTTTCCTCATCGTGTCGAACATGAAAGTGGCCGATGCGCGCCACATCATCGGCGGCAACGAGCGCGTGGTCCGACCGCGCCTGGAGGACGCGCGCTTCTTCTACGACCAGGACCGCAAGCTGCGCCTGGAAGCGCGCGTGCCGCAGCTCGCCAAGGTCGTCTACCACAACAAGCTCGGCACACAGCTCGAGCGGGTTCAGCGCGTGCAGCTACTGGCCGGAAAAATCGCGAGGCAGCTGAAGGCGGATGTGGCCGCCGCAGAGCGCGCCGCCTGGCTGTCGAAGGCCGATCTGCTGACCGGCATGGTGGGCGAGTTCCCCGAGCTGCAGGGCGTGATGGGGCGCTACTACGCGCTGCACGACGGCGAGCCGCGCGTGGTAGCCGACGCGATCGAGGCCCACTACCGTCCGCGGTTCGCCGGCGACCGGCTGCCGGACGATCACGTCGCGTGCGCGCTCGCCCTCGCCGACAAGCTCGATGCACTCGCCGGCATGTTCGGCATCGGCCAGCAGCCGACCGGCGAGAAGGATCCGTTCGGCCTGCGCCGCGCCGCGCTCGGCGTGGTGCGCGTCCTCGTCGAGCGCAAGCTGCCGCTCTCGCTGTCCGAGCTGGTCGAGCGCGCCGACGTGCAGGCGTTCATCCTGGAGCGCTTCGCGGGATACCTCCGGGAGCAGGGATTCTCGACGCTGCAGGTCGACGCGGTGCTCAGCCAGAGTCCGACGCGGCTCGCCGTGGTGCCGCAGCAACTCGAGGCAGTCAAGGCCTTCCAGGCCCTTCCCGAAGCCGAAAGCCTTGCCGCGGCGAACAAGCGCGTGGCCAACATCCTCAAGCAGGCGCACGCCAAGGGCGAATCGTTCAACAAGACCGAGCGCAAGACGCTGAAGGAGCCCGCGGAGCTCGCCCTGTTTACAGCGTTGGAGCTCACTACGAGTAACGCAGTACCTCTGTACGAACGGGGCGACTACACCGGCTACCTGAAGAGCTTTGCCGTGCTGAAGCAGCCGGTCGACGCATTCTTCGATTCGGTCATGGTGATGGCGAAGGAAGACGATCTGCGCCATAACCGCCTGGCCCTGTTGCGCGACCTGCGCGACGCCATGAACCGCGTGGCGGACATCTCGAAGCTCGCGCAATGAAGCTGATCATTCTCGACCGCGACGGCACCATCAACCACGACAGCGACCAGCACATCAAGTCGCCCGAGGAATGGAAGCCGATCAAGGGCAGCCTGGAGGGCATGGCGCGGCTCACACAGGCCGGGTACCGGATCGCCGTGGCCACCAACCAGTCGGGAATCGCGCGAGGCCTGTTCGATACTCGGACACTGTTCGCGATCCATGACACGTTGCTCCGCGCGCTGGCGCAGGTTGGCGGCCGCGTCGACGCGTTTTTCTTCTGCCCGCACGCCGCGGACGCCGGCTGCGCGTGCCGCAAGCCGCAGCCCGGCATGCTGCTGGAGCTCGCGCGGCGGTTCAACGTGCCGCTGGGCGAAACGACGATGGTGGGCGACGCCAAGCGCGATCTCGAGGCCGCGGCGGCGGCGGGCGTGAAGCCGGTGCTGGTGCTCACCGGAAAGGGGGCGAAGACGAGCGCCGAGGGCGGTTTGCCGCCGGGCACGCGGGTGTTCACCGACCTGGCCGAATTCGCCGAGCAGCTCGCGCCGTGACCGTGGTGCGCTCGACGCTGTTCGCGCTCGCACTCTGCCTGGTCACGCCGCCGTATGCGCTATTTGCCCTTCTCACCTTTCCGCTGCCGCGGATGACGCGCTACCGGCTTATTTCGGGCTGGTCGCGCCTGGTGATTCGTCTTGCCCGATGGATATTGGGGATTAAATGGCGCGTGGAGGGCCGCGAGAACCTGCCCGCGCGGCCCGCCGTGATCCTGTCCAAGCACCAGTCCGCCTGGGAGACGATGGCTTTCCAACTCATCTTTCCGCCGCAGGTGCTGGTGCTCAAGCGCGAGCTGCTGTGGATTCCGTTCTTCGGCTGGGGCCTCGCGCTGATGAGCCCGATCGCGATCAACCGCTCGCGCGGCATGCGCGCCCTGCGCACCATCGCGCGCCGCGGACGCGAGCGCCTGGCGCAGGGATTCTGGGTCGTGGTGTTTCCCGAGGGCACGCGCGTCGCTCCCGGCTCGCAGCGCGAATACCACCCCGGGGGAGCCTGGCTCGCCAGCGCCAGTGGCGCGCCGGTGGTGCCGGTCGCGCACAACGCCGGGCTGCTATGGCCGCGCAACGCATTCCTCAAGCGGCCCGGCACGGTGACCGTGCGCATCGGACCACCCATCGACGCCACCAACCGCGACCCGCAGACCATCAACGAGCTCGCCAGGACATGGATCGAAGAGCAGCAAAAAGCGCTTACCTGATCCGGCTCGCCGGGCGGGAAGTGGAATACCGCTTCGTGCGACGGCGGCGGCGCACCCTCGGCATCACGGTCGACGCCGACGGCCTGAAGGTGTCGGCCCCGCTGCGCGCGCCGTGGCGCGACATCGAAGGCTTCGTGCGCGAGAAAGAGCACTGGATTCTCGCCAAGCTCGACGAGTGGTCGGTGGCGCTTAAGCCGGTGCGCCTGCGCGGCGTTAGCGGCGAGCGCCTGCCGCTGTTCGGCGAGATGTTGGAGCTTCGCATGGGCACGGGCCCGGTGACACGCGAAGGCGCCAGCCTCTGCGCTCCAAATGTGGGCTCTCTGGTGAAATGGCTCAAGCTCGCGGCACTGGAAGCGATGACACCACGCGTGGGATATTTCGCGGCGCTGCTCGGCCTGCCCACGCCGCGCGTCGCGCTGTCCAACGCGCGCACCCAGTGGGGCGTGTGCACCGAGGGCGGCTCGATCCGGCTGTCGTGGCGCCTGGTGCATATCGAGCCGGCGCTTGCCGACTACGTGGTCGCGCACGAGACGGCGCACCTGGTCGAGCTTAACCATTCGCACCGTTTCTGGACCATCGTCGAGCGTCTTTATCCCGGCTGGCAGCAGGCGCGCGAGCGCCTGGAGCTCGCCGGCGCAGCCCTTCCCATCTTCCCGAGGAACTCATGAGAATCCTGCACACCATGCTCCGCGTCGGCGACCTGCAGCGCTCGGTGCGCTTCTACACCGATGTGCTCGGAATGAAGCTCCTGCGCACCACGGAACGTCCGGAGCAGAAATACTCCCTCGCCTTCGTCGGCTACGACACCGAGGAGCGCTCGGCAGTGATCGAGCTCACCTACAACCATGGCGTCGAGCGCTACGAGATGGGCGGCGCGTTCGGCCACATCGCCATCGGCGTGCCCGACGTGGCCGGGGCGTGCACCAAGGTGCGGGGCGCGGGCGGCAAAGTCACGCGCGAGCCCGGCCCGGTCAAGGGCGGCGGCAGCGTCATCGCCTTCGTCGAAGACCCCGATGGCTACAAGATCGAGTTCATCGAGCGCAAGGCCGCCTAGCTGTTATGCCGCCGATGCAAGATGATCCTCCCAGCCTGGGAAAACCAAGACTGCCGGATGGCACTTGAGCGCTCGAGCGAGCACCTTGGCGCGCTCAACGCCAAGGCGGACACGGTCGTTTTCGATGGCCGACAACGTCGCCTGTGGAATGCCCGTACGTTCCCCGAGCTGGTTCTGGCTCAGGCCTTGCAACTCGCGAACAATGCGCACGGATTCCCCGACCGACACAGCGACCCGTTTTTTCGCAGGACGAAACTCTTTCATTTACGGTCTCCTATAGTCGTGCGGGGTGATCGAAGCCACTTGGAATAGCTGCTGATCGGGCACAGTCCGGTAGATGACCCTCCATTGCAGCCCGAGACGAGAGGACCGATAGCCTTGCCACTTCCCGGAAAGAGCTTCGTCGTTGAAGCCCTTGATCAGACGTAACCCGGGCGGCCCGGAAAGCATGGCGATGTCCTTCCACTTCTCGTAACGCTTGAGGATCTCGCGCGGCGCCGACGCGAGTTCCTTATCGACGCGGCGATGCTCCTCGATGCGCCACATGCCACATTATGTCTATACCATATATGGCATGTCAAGGCGCAAAGTGTACTACGGCATAAACGTCGTAGTGAACGGCGGCGGCCGTAGCGAACGCTATGCAATCTCGGCGGTTCAGCCCGTCCGTTCCACCTAGAAGTTAGAGCGCTCTCCATCAATAGAGGCATTTCGTACATTCGTTTGCGGGATAGTTCAATGTACAAAACCTGAGAAGGCTCTCTCTCGACATCACGTCGCGATATCGATCCAGTGTCTGACAAACACTTTCGCTCGAACGACTCGGGCTTGTAATGGTCGGAGAGCGCGGCACATTAAATGACCCGTCCGGGCATTGCACAATCGAAACGGAATCAACTTTGACCTCAATTGATCTGCCGACGACGTCCATTAAAGCTAACTTAAAGGACCGCCCGCTATCGACCAACAAAAATCCGGCCTTCTTATCAGAACCCCAGTAGCCGGTAAATCCACTGCTGGACAGGCACGTGGAGTTCAATTTCAGAACTTCTCGATTTGTTGATCCAGAAGTTTGCCGCAATTGCTCAACGTCGCCAGCCTCAAGGATAGTGAGCTGTTTCGTCTCCTCATGTTTTCCGAAAGAGCTGAACTCAGCCGGGCAACGGGTGGATACCAACAAGAACAGAGAAAAGGCGAGTCCTTGCGATAATGCTCTCATGAATTGCTAGTGTCGCTTGATGACGTTGAAATCGTCGGTTTCAAACTGGGACTCCGCTGCCGCTCGGAAGTGCGCGAGGCTCGTGCCATACGCTTTCAGTGCGGCTTCAAGAACCTCATTGGCTTCGAGCAAGCGTTTACCAATAATGTGTTGAATCTCCCGTAACTCATCGATGAGTTCTGCACGACCTGCTGCCGATCTGAATTTTTCGGCATTCCGGAATACGAATCCGTGCATCACCTTATTTCGGGCGTCAATGCCTTCCTTGAGAAATGCGTCGTAATCCTTCGGAATGGTTAGTCTCTTGCGCAGTACGTGCAACAACTGACCGAGGGTGGCTTTCTTTTCCAAAGTTTTCTGAAATACCTCGCTTGCTGACGAGCCCTCACGTTCCGCGACCAAGCCTTTGAGAACCAGGAGACTTGTTTCAAACTGCTGAGACAAATATGTCGCAACGCCCAGCTCATAGATGACTGGGCTCAGCGCCTTGGATTCCGGATCCTCGTTGGCATGCACGATAGCGCTGGAGCGTTCTAACGCCGCCGCTCAGGTGCGCGCGTTTCGCGCGTCACCGGCGGCGGCTTGTTAGCGAGCATGTCCGTCATTTGAGCATGACTCGTCCGCAGTACCGATACTTATTAGATGCCTCTAGCACCGCTTCGCGAGGTCGAGCCTAGCCCGGCCTTCTTCCGTTCGAAGATCGAAGCCAGCCACGAGGGACCCATCAAAATACAAGTGCTTCGCAAGAATCGACCCCTTCGAAACAACTTGACCGGGAGTTAGCCCCGGCTCGGGCAGTTTACTCTTCAAGCAGCTCTGCCTCGAACCCGCATGCTGTCGCAAGCGCCTCAGCAGGTTCCCTGCAATTCCGACCTTTAGCAGAACGCGTTCCATTCGGATCTCGTATATGCCAGGTCGATTCGGCGCGAATGCTATTGCATCGCTGAAGAAAAGCCAGGCACTACTCTTCATGCTCGCTAACGCGACTTCATCAGAATCATTCCGCCTATCTTAGCGGGCAGTGCGAATGCGGGCAGTGAACCCCTCCCCGAATCAAGCGTTAGCACGTGTTCGCATTTGCCGTCCGGCGATATCCCGATGAAGTCGGGACAGTCTTTTGATTCGTCTCGCGATCATCCGGGTGCCTCGGATAAGAAGCAAAAAAACGGTTGGATCGTGGGGCTGTACGAGTTAGGCGGAGCTAGAGCTACACGATCGATTGCATAGAAAGGCGGGCGTAGTCCTCGGGCGAGAGGTTTTCCGGCCGTAGCCCTGAATCGATGCCGGCGGCCTCGAAGTCCACTTCGGGTAGCGCATTACGCAGGGTCTTTCGCCGCGCGGAGAAGGCGCGGCGCAATAAATCCTCGTCGATCGGCAGTTGCCAGTCGAGCGGCTCCATG
Organism: uncultured bacterium; assembly: GCA_965233195.1. Taxonomy (GTDB): domain Bacteria; phylum Pseudomonadota; class Gammaproteobacteria; order Burkholderiales; family SG8-39; genus SCGC-AG-212-J23. The sequence goes on from CBDDSB010000020.1 coordinate 93,141, forward strand.
CGCACTACAGCCGATTCCACCTTTGGTGGCGGACGGAATGCGCCTTTGGCGACCTTGAACAGCTTTTTCATCGCGAAGCGCGCCTGTAGGGCGACCGACAGGCGGCCGTACGCGGGAGTCGAGTGGGCCGCGACCATGCGGTCGACCACCTCGAGTTGGAGCATGAAGTGCATGTCGCGGACTTGGGGGGCGAAGCGGGCCAGATGAAAGAGCAACGGCGTCGAGACGTTGTACGGCAGGTTGCCGACGATGCGCATACCCGGGAGAAATTGCGCGAAGTCGAATTTGAGTGCGTCGGCGCAGTGCACCTTCAGTCCGGGGAATTGCGTCTCCAGGCCTGCCGCCAGGTGGCGATCGATCTCGATCACCTCGAGGCTCCGGGTGTGTTGCAGCAAGTGCTTCGTCAGCACGCCTTCGCCCGGGCCGATTTCCACGATGAAGTCCGCCGCGGACGGCTGAATCGCTTCGACGATTCGGTTAAGCACGCCCTGCTCGTGCAGGAAATGCTGCCCGAATCTTTTACGCGGGCGATGCGAGCTGGATGGCAAGCTTCACCGCTTCGATCAGGCTGCCCGGGTCGGCGCGGCCGGTTCCCGCGACGTCGAGCGCGGTGCCGTGGTCGACCGACGTGCGCACGAACGGCAGGCCGAGCGTGACGTTCACGCCCTCGCCAAACGAGGCGTACTTGAGCACCGGCAGCCCCTGGTCGTGGTACATGGCCAGTACGGCGTCGACGCCTTTCAAACGGTGCGGAACGAAGAGCGTGTCGGCGGGCAGCGGGCCTGAGGCGTCGATGCCGGCGGCTCTTGCTTCGGCGATCGCCGGCGCGATCGTCTCGTCGTCTTCGTGGCCGAAATGGCCGCCCTCGCCGCTGTGCGGATTGAGGCCGGCGACCAGGATGCGGGGATGCGCGATGTGGAACCGCTTCTGCAGATCGGCGTGGAGCACTCGGAGGGTCTTGAGCAAATCGTCGCGCTTGATGGCGCGAGGAACTTCCGACAAGGCCAAGTGCGTCGTAGCCAGCGCCACGCGCAGACCGCCGCCGACCAGCATCATCACCACGTGGGGGGCGCGAGCATGCTCGGCGAGATATTCAGTGTGGCCGGTGAACGCGATGCCGGCATCGTTGATCACGCTCTTCTGCACCGGCGCGGTGACCATGGCGTCGAACTCGCCGGCGAGGCAGCCGGCGATCGCGCGGTCGAGCAGCGCGAGGACATAAGGGCTGTTGGCGGTGTCCAGCTTTCCGGGTACGCGTGGCCGCCGCAGAGGGATATGGTCTACTTCTCCGGATTTGAACAGCGAGCGGTCCCCGATGAGGACCAGTCGGGCACCGAATTTCCCGGCCGCGATGCGCTCGCATAGCTCCGGGCCGATGCCCGCGGGCTCACCCGAGGTCAGCGCGATGACCGGGCGCTTTATCGCTCCTCCAGCCGCAGCTCGACGTAAATCGTGTCTCGCAACTGGCGCACCCATTCCTGATAGGCATCGTCCGCCTTGCGCTCGCGCAGCACCTGGCGCGCCTGCAGGCGGCGGCGGTCCGGCGACATGTCCGCGGAGCGGCGTTCCAGCACCTGGATCAGGTGGTAGCCGAAGGGCGTGCGCACCGGCGCGCTCACTTCGCCGATCTTGAGCTCGCGATAAGCACGCTCGAACTCGGGCACCGTGTCGCCGGGGTACACCCAGTCGAGCTCGCCGCCGCGCGCGGCGGTGGCATCGCCCGAGTGCACGCGCGCCATCTCGGCGAAATCCGCCGCGCCGCTGACGATGCGATTGCGCAGGTCATTCAGTCGCCGCAGCGCCTCGCCTTCCGACATCGCCTCGTTGGCGCGGATCAGGATGTGCCGCATGCGCGTCTGCGCCACCGGCGCGCCGTCGACAGCCTGGCCGCGTCGCTCGAGCAGCTTGAGGATGTGGAATCCGGCCGGGCTGCGCAGCACGTCGCTGGTTTGCCCGGGCTGCAGCGCCGCAAGCGCGCCCGAGAACAGCTCCGGCAGGCGCTCGTGGCTGCGCCAGCCGAGCGCCCCGCCCTGCAGCGCATCAGGCGCATCCGAGTAGCTCGCGGCGAGGCTGGCGAAGTCCGCGCCGGTCCGCGCCTCGTCCAGCGCTTTCTGCGCCCGGGCACGCGCGGCCTCGATGCGCTCGGGGCCGGACTGTTCCGGCACGCGCACCAGGATGTGCGCCACCTGGTATTCGACGCGGGTGTCGGGCCGCGCCTTCAGATCGGCGAGGAACAGGTCGATCTCGGTGTCGCTGACCTGGATCCTGTCCTCCACCTCGCGCTCGCGCAGCCGGTTCATCAGCATCTGTTCCCGCAGCTCCTCGCGCCACGCCTGGAAGGGGACCCCGTCGCGCTCGAGCGCGGCGCGGAAGTCCACCAGGCTCAGATTGTTGTTCTGCGCCACGCGCTGCACCGCGCGGTCGAGCTGGACCTCGTCGACGCGCAGGCCGGTGTCCCTGGCGAGCTGCAGCTGCGCCTTGTCGATGATCAGGCGCTCGAGCATCTGGCGCTCGAGCAGGGCGCGGTCGGGCAACCGCGTGCCCTGGCGGCGCAGCTGGCGCTCGGCCCCGGCTACCGCGTCGTCGAGCTCGGTAGCGGTGATCACGTCCTTGTTGACCACCGCCACGATGCGGTCGACCAGGGCCACGCCCTGGGCGGAAGCGGCGAGCGGCAGCAAGACAGCGAGGAGCAGCAGCTTTCTCATCTCAGAACGTCTGGTCGAACGGCAGGCGCGGCTGCACGCTCGGCGGGGTAAGCCGCGCATCCGCGGGATTGCTCACCGAGTAGCCCGGCACCTGGCGCCTGAGCATCTCGGCCGCTTCGTCGGTGCCGATGCTGCCGATGCCGTTGAACTCGATCTGGAACACGAATGCCGTAGTGGCCACGTCGGCGGGGGCCTGGACGCGCAGCGCGACCGCCCGGAACGCCCAGCAACCGGCGTTGTACTCAAAGCCTGCCAGGCCTTCCAGCAGGCGCTTGTCCAGGATGGAGTAATTGTAGCGCCCCACAGCGTACCAGCCGGCGCGGACCGGCCACTGGCCCGAGATGTCGATCTGCTTCAGCGCTTCGCGGTTGTAGCGGTAGCTCGCGTTCAGCACCTTGCCGGGCTCCGGCGCGTAGCGGCCGGCGATCGAGTGCCGTTCGCCGCGCTGCTCATGACGGTTGTACTGCGTGGTGGCATCGAAGCTCCAAGCCTGCCCGATGCGCCCGCCGACGGAAGCGAGGATGTCGGAATCGGTGGTGGAGCGCAGCGGCGAAGTGGGCGTCAGGCCGACCCGCTCGTTCTCGAAGTAGTAGCGTTGGGCGACGGTGGCGCGCAGCGCTTCCTGGCCGCCGCTGCGCAGAAAGCGGGAGGTCAGCGCGAGCGTCGCCTGGTTCGCGTCGCCGAACCGGTCGCCGCCGACGAACCGGTTCTCGGTAAAGAGCTGCGCATAGTTGTAATCCGCGAGCGCGGTATCGAAGATCGGGATCGCGTCCTGGTTGCGGTAGGGGACGTAGACATAGAACAGGCGCGGCTCGATGGTTTGCGTCGACCCCGGGCCGAACAGGCCCGAGTCGCGCTCGAACACGAGCCCGCTGTCGAGGCTGCCCCACGGGATGCTGACCTGCGGCGACTGCGGTTCGCCCGTGGAGCGCTCCAGCGCGTAGCTCACGGAGCGCAAACCGACCTTCGGGGTGAGGAACCAGCCCGGCGCGAGCAGCGGCGCGGCGAGTACCGGGCTGACCGAGCTGCGCGCTCCCTCCAGCAGCGTCGGGTGCGAAAAGCGCACGTACTCGGCAGTCAGGCCGGCGTCCAGGACGCCGCCGAGGTCGTTGTAGTGGGTGCCGAAGTTGAGCTGCGGCAGGCGGTGATAAGGCGGCACGATCGGCGCCAATGGATCCTGCAGGGTCTGGAAGCTCTGCAGCCGCGCCTGGATCGAGTAGGGCGCCCGGCCGAAGCTGCCGCCGTGCGTGAGGTGCGCTTCCTGCGGCAGGTTGCCGACCGACAGCTGCTTCACCTGGGTGGCGAGGTCGACGAAGTAGCGGTCGTCGGAGACGCGGTTGTAGTCGATCACCAGCGTCGTGCTGCGCGGGAACTGGTGCGTGTGCTGCAACGACACACCTTCGCGCGAATCGCCGAATTCCTTGTCGTCGGGCAGATACTCGAACTTGACCTCGCCTGCGAAGTTGCGGTCGAGGTAGCGGCCCTGGGTCTTCAGCTGGGCGCCGCGCTTCGCCATGAACACCGGCGTGAAGGTCGCGTCGTACTCGGGGGCGATGTTCCAGTAATAGGGCAGTCCAAACTCGAAGCCGCGCGTGCTGGTCTGCGCGTAGTAGGGCGTGAGAATCCCGCTGCGCCGCCGGTCGCCAAGCGGAAACGTCGCCCACGGCGAAGCGAGGATCGTGGTGTCGAAGAAGCGCAGCCGCGGCGTTACCGCTTCACCGTCCTCCCCCTCGAAGTCGAGATCGAGCTCCTTCGCCTCCAGCCGCCAGTCTTCCTGACCGGGCTGGCAGGTCGTATACGTCGCGTTGGTCATGCGGTAGCGCCCGCGCCCGAGGAATTCCAGGCGCTCGGCGCTGCCGCGTGCGGTGCGGTCGCCCTGCAGGAGATACTCCGGAGTCTCGAACACGCCCGTGTCGTCGAAGGTGTTGTAGTACAGGCGCGGCCCAAAGAAGCGGTCGGAGCCGCGCCGCAGCCGCACTCCGCCGTCGCCCTCGGCGCGCCCGAGCTCGCGGTTGTAGCGCAGCAGGTCGCCGAAGATGGAGAGATCATCGCGATTGATCTCGGCGTTGCCGCGGGCGGTGACCTCGAGGTCGCTCACGCCCTCGATGACGTCGGCCTCGACCACGGTGCGGTCGAGGTCGGCATCGGCACCTCGGGCGTCGCCGGCTCCGGTCTGCGCGGATGCTGCCCCTGCCGCGGCCAGCGCTAGCGCCAGCATCGCGATGCGGAAAGGCATGGAGCCGGAGAACTTTTTCCTTGTTAGAATTTTCAATGATACACGCCGATGTACGGCGCGATGCGGCGCAGGCCTGGCTAGTCCGGAACCTGAGCGGGAAACTGGGCACGGAACTGGGCGCCGCGCCGTTCACCCTCACCCCCGCGTCCGCGGATGCCAGCTTTCGCCGCTACTGGCGCGCGACGCTCGCCGACGGCCGCACCTACATAGTGATGGACGCGCCGCCCGCGCAGGAGGATTGCCGCCCGTTCGTGCGCGTGGCGCGCATGCTGCAGGAAGCCGGCGTGAACGCGCCGCAAGTCCTGGCGCAGGACCTGGGCCAGGGCTTCCTTCTGCTTACGGATCTGGGTACACGCACTTACCTCGACGAGTTGAGCGAAAACAACGCCGCCCGGCTGTTCGCCGATGCGACCGATGCCTTGCTGCGCTGGCAGCTCGCCACGCGCGCGAACGAGCTGCCCCCGTATGACGAAGCGCTGCTGCGGCGGGAGATGAACCTGTTTCCGGAGTGGTATGTGGGAAAGCATCTGAAAAAGACGCTTTCCCCTTCACAAGGCGAAACCCTGGAGAAGATCTTCCAGCTGCTGGTGCAGAGCGCGCTGGCGCAACCGGTGGTCTACGTGCATCGCGACTACATGCCGCGCAACCTCATGGTGTGCGAGCCCAACCCCGGCGTGCTCGACTTCCAGGATGCGGTGCTCGGGCCGATTACCTACGACGTGGTTTCGCTGGTGCGCGATGCGTTCATCAGCTGGGACGAGGAGCGTGTGCTCGACTGCGCGGCGCGCTATTGGGAAAAGGCCAGGCGCGCCGGCCTCCCCGTGGCCGGGGACTTCGCCGAGTTCTGGCGGGCCTTCGAGTGGATGGGGCTGCAGCGCCATCTCAAGGTGCTCGGCATCTTCGCGCGCATCAACTACCGCGACGGCAAGCCCAAGTACCTTGCGGATACCCCGCGCTTCATCGCCTACGCGCAGCTGGTTGCAAAGCGCTACCGGGAACTGGCGCCGCTCGCGCGGCTGCTCGACGAGCTGGCATGAAGGCCATGCTGCTGGCGGCCGGCCGCGGCGAGCGGCTGCGGCCGATCACCGACGACATTCCGAAAGCGCTGGTCGAAGCCGGCGGCAAGCCCCTCATCGGCTGGCACCTCGAGCGCCTGGCGCAAGCCGGCTTTCGCGAAGCGGTGATCAACGTTTCTCACCTTGGCGAGCGCCTCGTCGAGCGGCTGGGCGACGGTCGCGGTTATGGCCTGCGGTTGCACTATTCCCGCGAGCGCGAGCGGTTGGAGACCGCCGGCGGCATCGCCAACGCGCTGCCGCTGCTCGGCGCCGAGCCCTTCCTCCTGGTGAACGCCGACGTCTACTGCGAGTGCGATTTCGGCCGGCTGCGCGACACCGCCCTCGGCGAGCGCCTTGCGCACCTGATCCTCGTGCCCAATCCCCCGCATCGGGCCGCGGGTGATTTCTCCCTGCGCGACGGCACCGTCGGCGACGACGCCTCCCCGCGCTACACTTACGCCGGCTTGGCGCTGGTGAAGCCTGCGCTGGTCGCGCCGGTGAAGCGCGGCGAAAAAGCGCCGCTCGGGCCGTTGCTGCGCGAAGCGGCAAAGCGCCGACAGATCGGCGGCGAACTGTACGAAGGCCTCTGGCAGGATGTCGGCACCATCGAGCGGCTTGCCGAGCTTGAAGCGCAATTGAAAAGATGAAACCCGACGCCATCCCCCCTGAGTATGCCGAGCGGCGGCGCCGCCTCGCCGAGGCGGTCGGCGACGGCGTGGCGGTGATCCCGACCGCGCCGGAGCGCCTGCGCAACCGCGACAGCCACTACCCTTACCGCTTCGACAGCCACTTTTACTATCTGACCGGCTTCGGCGAGCCGGAAGCAGTGCTGGTATTGGCTCAGAACAAATCCATCCTGTTTTGCCGCGAAAAGAACCCTGAGCGCGAGACCTGGGACGGCTTCCGCTACGGTCCGGAAGCGGCGCGCGAGCGCTTCGGCTTCGACGAAGCGCATCCCATCGCCGCGCTCGATCGGGAAATGGAGCGTCTACTGGAGAACCGCCCCACCCTCCACTACCCCATGGGCGCCGACGCGGAATGGGACGCGCGCGCGATCCGCTGGGTGAATGCGGTGCGCGCTCGCGTGCGCGCCGGCATCGCCGCGCCGGAGCGCGTGCAGGACGTGCGCGCCCTGGTCGACGACATGCGCCTGGTGAAGGATGCGCACGAGCTCGCCATCATGCGCCGCGCGGCGCGCATCGCCGCGCAGGCGCACCGCCGCGCAATGCAGCGCACGCGGCCCGGGCGCACCGAGTACGAGGTCGAGGCCGAGCTGCTCTACGAGTTCCGCCGGAATGGCGCGCAATTCCCGGCGTACTCGCCGATCGTCGCCGGTGGCGCCAATGCCTGCGTGCTGCATTACGTCTTCAACGACGCGCCGCTGCACGACGGCGACCTGCTGCTGATCGACGCCGGCTGTGAGCTCGACGGCTACGCCTCCGACATCACGCGCACTTTCCCGGTGAACGGACGCTTCAGCGACGCGCAGCGCGAGGTCTACGAGCTCGTACTCGCCGCGCAGCGCGCCGCGATGCAGCAGGTCCGGCCCGGCAGCGGATGGAACGAGCCGCATGATGCCGCGGTCAAGGTACTGGCCCAGGGAATGATCGATCTCAAGCTGGTCGCCGGCGGGCTGCAAGAGGTGCTCGAGAAGGAAAGCTACAAGCGCTTCTACATGCACCGCACCGGCCACTGGCTGGGCCTCGACGTCCACGACGCCGGCGAGTACAAGCGCAAGGGCGATTGGCGCACGCTCGCCCCCGGCATGACGCTCACCGTCGGGCCCGGGCTGTACATCCGCGCCGAAGACGACGTGCCGGAGCGCCTGCGCAACATCGGCATCCGCATCGAGGACGACGTGCTGGTCACCGAGGCAGGCTGCGAGGTCATCACCGCGGAAGCGCCGAAGGCCATCGACGAGATCGAAGCGCTGATGCGCGACGCCCGCGGGCGTGATTGATGTCCTGATCCGCGGCGCGGGGCCGGTGGGCTGCGTTGCCGCATTGGCGTTACGCAGCTCTCATCCGGTCCGTCTCCTGGACAGCGGAACGAGCACCCCGGCGTTCCGGCCCATCGTCCTGTCGTACGCCAGCCGGCTGATTCTCGAGCGCATCGGCGCCTGGAGCGCGCTCGCGGTCACGCCGATCGACACCATCCGGGTTTCGCAGCACGGCGCCTTTGGCCGCACCACCCTCGGCGCGGTGGACGCCGGCGTCCGCGCGCTCGGCTACGTCATGGAATATGCCGAGCTTCTCTCCGTCCTTCGGCAGCGCGCCGCCGACCTGATGACGGCGGAAGAGCTGCCGGCGCGCTGCGTGGTGCACGCGGAAGGCACGTCGCCCGAGGCCACCGTGAAGCGCTACGCGCAGGACGCGCTCGTCGCCGTGGTCGAAGTCTCGCCAGGATCGCGCGCCATCGCGTACGAGCGCTTCACGCCGGACGGTCCGCTTGCGCTGCTACCTTTCGCAGGCCGCTATGCCCTGGTCTGGAGCCTGCGCCCGGAGAAGGCTCGCCTGCTCGCGGCGGCGCCCGTACCTGACTTCCTGCGACAGCTGAATGAAGCGGCGGGGTCGAAGCCGGGTCGGGCAATCGGCGTGGAGGCGCGCGCGGTGCAATCCCTCGCTTTACGCGTGCGGCAGGCGCGCATCGGCGAGCGCGCGGTCTACATCGGCAATGCCGCCCAGACGCTGCATCCCGTGGCCGGGCAGGGACTGAACCTCGGGCTGCGCGATGCCTGGGACTTGGCACAGATCATGCGGGATGCGCCGGATCCGGGCGACGCGGCGACGCTGGAACGCTTCGCGGCGCGCCGGCGACTCGATGCCGGCGCGACGATCCGCGCCACCGACCTTCTCGCCGGGGTTTTTCTCGGCGCCAATCCGTTCGCCGCCGCCGCGCGCGGCGCGGCGCTGACGGTGCTCGATATTTTTCCCGCGCCGCGGCGCTTCTTCGCGCGCCGCATGATCTTCGGTCCTTCCGCATTGCCGTAAAAACAAATAAAATCCTTTCCCCTTCGCATCGAAAAAACTCGGCAATGAGGATCGGCGCCCACGCGCTTGGCAACGGCTTGTTCGTCGCTCCGATGGCCGGGATCACCGACCGGCCTTTCCGCCGGCTGGCGCGTCGCTTCGGCGCCGCGCTCGCCGTTTCCGAGATGGTTTCCGCCCGCCCCGAGCTGCGCGAATCGCGCAAGACGCGACTGCGCCTGGACCACGCGGGCGAGCCCGGCCCGGTGTCGGTGCAAATTGCCGGCGCCGACCCGCAGATGCTCGCCGACGCGGCGCGCCTCAACGTCGCCGGCGGGGCCGACATCATCGACATCAACATGGGCTGTCCGGCGAAGAAGGTCTGCAACGTGCACGCCGGCTCCGCGCTGCTTGCGGACGAGGCGCTCGTGGCCCGCATCCTGGAGGCGGTCGTCGCCGCGGTCGACGTGCCGGTCACGCTGAAGATCCGCACCGGCCCGGCGCCAGAGCGGCGTAACGCGGTGCGCATCGCCCGCATCGCCGAAGCGGCCGGCGTGCAGGCGCTCGCGATCCATGGCCGCACGCGCGCCTGCGCGTTCGGCGGGGACGCCGAGTACGAAACCATCGCGGAAGTGAAGTCGCGGGTGCGCATCCCGGTGATCGCCAACGGCGACGTGCGCTCGCCCGAGGACGCGAAACGCGTGCTCGAGGTCACCGGCGCCGACGGCGTGATGGTGGGCCGCGCGGCGCAGGGCCGGCCGTGGCTGTTCCGCGAGATCGCCCACTACCTCGCCACCGGCGAGCGCCTGGCCGCGCCGCCCGCGCGCGAGATCGGCGCCGTGCTGGTGGAGCACCTCGACGGCCTGTACGACCTCTATGGCGGCGAGCACGGCGCGCGCGTTGCGCGCAAGCATATCGGCTGGACGGTGCGCGCCTTGCCCGGCGGCGAGGCGCTGCGCTCGAGCGTCAATGGCCTGCAAGTCGCGGACGCGCAGCGTGCCGCGGTCAACGACTACTTCGAGAGACTCGCCGCATGAGCAAAGGCAACGAGCTTTCCGACGCCGTCAAGCGCTCGCTCGAGCGCTACTTCAAGGACATGGACGGCGAGAAGCCGACCTCGATCTACGAGATGGTGCTGAAGAACATCGAGCGCCCGATGATCGAGACCGTGCTCGGCCACGCCAAGGGCAACCTCACGCTCGCGGCGGCGATGCTCGGCATCAACCGCGCCACCCTGCGCACCAAGATGCAGCAACTGCGCATTAAAGGTTAGTGTCGAAAGTCGAACGGGCGCTGCTCAGCGTCTCGGACAAGTCCGGCATCGTCGAGCTGGGACGCGCGCTGGCCGCGGCCGGGGTGCAGATCATCTCCACCGGCGGCACCGCCAAATTGCTCGAGAAAGAGCGCGTGAAGGTGACCGAGGTTTCGGCCCACACCGGCTTCGCCGAAATGCTCGACGGCCGGGTGAAGACCCTGCATCCGAAGATCCACGGCGGGCTGCTGGCGCGGCGCGACGACGCATCGCATCTCGCCGCGATCCGCGCCGCCGGCATCGAGCCGATCGACCTCGTGGTGGTGAACCTCTATCCCTTCGCCGCGACGGTCGCTGACCCGGACTGCCGGCTGGAAGAGGCGATCGAGAACATCGACATCGGCGGACCGGCGATGCTGCGCTCGGCGGCCAAGAATTATGGCGGTGTGGCGGTCGTGGTCGATCCTGCGGACTACCCGCAGGTACTCGCCGAGCTCAAGACGGGCGGCGGCATCTCGGAAGCGACCCGTTTTGCTCTGGCCAAGAAGGCGTTCGCCCATACCGCCGCCTACGATGGAGCGATCGCGAACTACCTGACTTCCCGGGAAAATCAATTTCCCGACGTACTGACGCTGCAGCTACACAAGGTCCAGGACCTGCGCTACGGCGAAAACCCGCACCAGTCCGCGGCCTTCTACCGCGATGCCCAGCCGGTGGCCGGCGCCCTCGCGCGCTGCCGGCAGGTGCAAGGCAAAGAGCTCTCGTACAACAACATTGCCGACGCCGACGCGGCGTGGGAATGCGTGAAGAGCTTCAGCGAGCCGGCGTGCGTCATCGTCAAGCACGCCAATCCGTGCGGCGTCGCGGTCGGCGCCAATCTGCGCGAAGCCTACGCCCGCGCCTTCGCCACCGATCCGGTGTCCGCATTCGGCGGCATCCTCGCCTTCAATCGCGCGCTCGATCGCGCCACCGCCGAAGCCGTTGGCAAGCAGTTCGCGGAAGTGATCATCGCCCCGCGCGTGGAAGCGGAGGCGCAGAAGGCACTCGCCGGCAAGGCGAACCTGCGCGTCCTCGAGGTGCCGCTGGCCCACGATACCCAGGTGCACGACTACAAGCGCGTCGGCGGCGGGCTGCTGGTCCAGAGCAGCGATGCGCAGGTTTTGAAGGACGCGGACCTCAAGGTCCCCACCCGGAAAAAGCCCACGCCGCAGCAGATGCAAGACCTGCTGTTCGCCTGGCGCGTGGCCAAGTTCGTAAAGTCGAACGCCATCGTTTTTGCGCGCGACGGCGCCACGCTCGGCATCGGCGCCGGCCAGATGAGCCGCCTCGACAGCGCACGCGTCGCGGCATTCAAGGCGCAGGAAGCGAAGCTCGAGCTCGCCGGCTCGGTGGCGGCGTCCGACGCGTTCTTCCCGTTCCGCGACGGTCTCGATGCGCTTGCCGCGGCCGGTGCGACGGCGGTGATCCAGCCCGGCGGCAGCATGAAGGACGCCGAGGTCATCGCGGCGGCCGATGAGCGTGGCGTCGCAATGGTCTTCACCGGGATGCGACACTTCCGGCACTGATGAAGCTCCTCGTGATCGGCAGCGGCGGGCGCGAACATGCCCTGGCTTGGAAGCTCACGCAGAGCCCGCGCGTGCAGAAAGTGTTCGTCGCGCCCGGCAACGGCGGCACGGCGACCGAGAACGGCGTCGAGAACGTCGCCGTCACCGGCACCGCGGAGCTCATCGCCTTCGCCAGGAAGGAAAAGATCCTGCTCACCGTGGTCGGCCCCGAGGCGCCGCTCGCCGCGGGCGTGGTGGATGCGTTTCGCGACGCCGGTCTGAAAATCTTCGGCCCGAGCCGCGCCGCGGCGCAGCTCGAAGCGTCGAAGGATTTCGCCAAGAGCTTCATGGCGCGCCACAAGATCCCGACCGCGCTGCACAAGACCTTCGACAACGCCGAGGAAGCGAGAGCGTTCGTCACCAAGCGCGGTGCGCCGATCGTGATCAAGGCCGACGGCCTTGCTGCCGGAAAAGGCGTTGTCGTTGCGGCGAGTGTCGCCGAAGCGCACGCCGCGATCGACCAGATGCTGACGCGCAAGAGCCTCGGCGATGCTGGCGCGCGCGTGGTGATCGAGGAATTTCTGCAGGGCGAGGAAGCGAGCTTCATCGTGATGAGCGACGGCACGCACGTGCTGCCGCTCGCCACCAGCCAGGACCACAAGCGCCTGCGCGATGGCGACGAGGGGCCGAACACCGGCGGCATGGGCGCCTACTCGCCGGCTCCGGTGGTCACGCCGAAGATCCATGCGCGCGCGATGCGCGAGATCATCCAGCCGGCGATCCAGGGCATGGCGCAGGACGGCGTTCCGTACGTCGGCTTTCTGTATGCCGGACTGATGATCGACAAAAACGGCAACCCGAAAACGCTGGAGTTCAATTGCCGCCTCGGCGACCCGGAAACGCAGCCGATCATCGTTCGGCTGAAGTCCGACCTGCTCGAGCTGATCGAGCGCGCGCTCGACGGCACGCTGCACCAGGTCGAGCCGCAATGGGACCGGCGCGCCGCGCTCGGCGTGGTGGTGGCCGCGCATGGCTATCCGGAGGAACCGCGCAAGGGCGACGTCATTACCGGTTTGCCGAAGCCAGACGACGATTGCCGCGTGTTCCACGCCGGCACGCGCCTCGAGGGCAAGCAGCTGGTCACCAACGGCGGCCGCGTGCTGTGCGTCACGGCGCTCGGCGACTCGGTGAAGATGGCGCGCGCCCGTGCCTACGAAGCGCTCGAGGGCGTCCGCTTCGACGGCATGCAGTTCCGTAAGGACATCGCCTACCGGGCGCTGAAGAAAAGCGGCTAACCATGGATGCGGGGGCCGTCTACGAGTATTTTTCGGCACTGCAGGAGCGCATCGTCTCGGCGCTCGAAGTGGTCGACCGCAAGGGCTTCATCCGTGATTCATGGCAGCGCGCCGAAGGCGGCGGCGGCACGACCTGCATCGTCGAGGACGGGCAGGTGTTCGAACGCGCCGGCGTCAACCTGTCACGCGTGCACGGCCGCAACCTGCCGCCGTCGGCGAGCGCCGCGCGGCCACAGCTCGCCGGACGGGCGTTCGAAGCGATGGGCGTATCGCTGGTCCTGCACCCGCGCAACCCTTATTGCCCCACGGTGCACATGAACGTGCGCTTCTTTTCCGCCGGCGACATCTGGTGGTTCGGTGGCGGGATGGACCTGACGCCCTACTACGGCTTCGAGGACGACGCGCGCCATTTCCACGCGACGTGCCGGAAGGCGTTGACCCCCTTTGGCGCCGAGCTTCATCCGAAGTTCAAGCGCTGGTGCGACGAGTACTTCCACCTGCGCCATCGCAACGAGGCGCGCGGCATCGGCGGCATCTTCTTCGACGACCTGGCGGAAGCCTCCTCCTTCGATCTCGCGAAGTCCGTGGGCGATCATCTCCTCGAGGCCTACGTGCCGATCCTCGAGCGAAGGAAAGACCTTCCCTTTGGCGAGCGCGAGCGCAGCTTCCAGGCCTACCGCCGCGGCCGCTACGTGGAATTCAACCTGGTCTACGACCGCGGCACCCTCTTCGGCCTGCAATCCGGCGGCCGCACCGAGTCGATCCTGATGTCGCTCCCGCCCCGCGCCGAATGGCGCTATGACTGGAAGCCGGCACCGGGATCGCCAGAGGCCAAGCTCTACAGCGACTTCCTGAAGCCTCGCGACTGGGTTTAGTGCCTAAGTGGTCTCGGCGGCGCGGCGGAAGTGGCGCTGGGCCTCGTCCGACTGTCCCAAACGCTCGGCGAGACGCGCGAGCTCGATGCGCGCGGCGCGGCTTTCCTCGAATGACAGGCTCGCCTCGAGGAAGCTGCGCGCCTTGCCCCAGAGCTCGGCCTGCGCGCACAGGCGGCCCAAGGTGGCGAGCAGGTGGGAGTCGCGCTCGCGCTCGAGTAGCCACTGCTCGGCGCGCTCGATGCGGGCACGCGCCTCGGAAATGCGTTCCTCCGGGTCGAGGCGCTCGGGAAGGCCGCCATAGAGCAACACGAGCTGCGGCACCCATTCGGCGGCGAGCGCGTTCTCCAGGATGTCGCGCGCAAGGGCGGCCTTGCCGAGTGCGGTGGCATTGCGCGCGGCGGCGGCGGCGATGCGCGGCTGGATGCGGTCGGCCGCCGCAACGCCGCGCCAGCGGCGCTCAAACGCGGCGGCATCGTCCGCCGAGCGGGCGAGCAGCTCTACGGTGGCCTGGACCTTGTATTCCTCGGCCAGCGCGGGCGCGATCGCATCGCGCTTCGAAAGCTGCGATGCGAGACGCAGCACTTCGTCCCACGCGCCGGCGCCGCGCTCGGCGCGCAGCAGCATGCGCGTAGTCCCAACATGCTTCGGGCCGGCGCCGTGCAGGCTGCGCAGCGCATTGCGCGCCGCCGCGAAGTCGCGCTCCTCCAAAGCCAGCTCCGCGCGGCTCACCAGGCGCGCGGTCTGCAGCGAGTCGCCCGAGCCGTCGGCGCGGTCGAGCCAGCGGTCGCGCTTGTCGAAATCGCGCATCTGGTGGGCGGCCCGCGCGGCGAGCAGAGCGGCGACGCCGGGCGACGGACCGTTGTCCGCCGCATAGCCCGCTTCCTTCTCGGCGCGCGCGTAGCGCCCCTCGTAATAGGCCTGCAGCGCCGTGGCGAGCGCGGTATGCGCGCGCTCGCGCCGGCGGCGCGCGCGCCACGCCCGCACCGACGCCGGCAGCGCAAGCGCGTTGCCGAGCAGGCGGAAGAGCAGCAACAGGACCAGGAACGACAGCAGCGCCGCCGCGACGAAGAACACCATCGACATCTCGACGCGCCAGGGCGGGTAGAAGAACAGCACGTGGCCCGAGTCGACGCGCGCCGCTACCACAAGCGCGACCGCCGCGGCGAACACCGCCAACAACCAAAACAACGATTTCATCCTGGAGTGCGCGAGCGGCGCGACTGCCGCAACTGGAAGCCGCGAACCGATTCAAGGCTCTCCGAGATCGTCGGCATCTCGAAGCTGATCGAAGTCGCGGAAAGCTGCTTCAGCTGCGCCGACGCGTCCGCGGCCTGCTTGCTGCGCACGTCGAAGTAGCGCTGGATCCAGGCCTGCGCCGCGCGCAGGTCCTCGCGATAGCCGGCCTCGTCGCGCGTCAGCAGCGAGAGGCGGGCGTTCAGCAGGCGCAGGCGCAGGTTCTCGCGCAGGAAATAGGCTTGGGGCGGCGGCAGGAGCGGCGCCTCGTTCGAGCCGACCTGCCGAATCACCACCAGCTGGCGCAATTCGCCCCACACCTCCGAGCCAAGGCGCGACCAGAACCCCTTGTCCGGCACGTCCTTGGCGGCAGCGGCCGGACGCTCGCTGCGCTCGTCGAAGGCGAGCGGCAGGGAATCGACCGCCGCCACCATGCCGTCGATGCGCGCGCTCATGCCGGCGACGTCGAGCACCGGCAGCGCCTTCAGGCGCTCGATGTCGCGCGCCAGGGCGCGCCGCACCGGAAGGAACTGCGGCCGATCGGACTTGGCGAGGCGCGCCTCGGCAAGCTGCAAAGCGAGCAGCGCGGCGCGCACGTTGCCGGCGAGCTGCAGCTGCTGCGAGGCAATGGCGAGCACCTGCTCGATCTCGGCGAGCTGCCACTCGTCGCGGTTGCGCGAGAGCTCCTGATAAAGCGCCTCGAGCGCAAGCTGCTGGCTCTGCGACTCGGCGAGCCGCGACTCGAGCTGCGCCACCTTGACGTGCGCGTCGCGCACCGCTTCCTGCGACTGACGTGCGATCGAGCGCGCCTCGCGCGCATCGGCCTCGATGTCGCGCAGCCGGCGCGCGACCTCCTCCTGGGTGGCGCCGATGCGACTGCGGGCATCGAGCCAGAACAGCGTGGCAAGCCCCGCAGCGAGAGCCACAGCGATCAGCAACAGCAGGGGCGCGCGCGAACGCGGCGTGCTTTGGGTTTGCGGTTCAGCCATGGGAGCGAAAGTATGCCATTAGCCGGTCGAGCATTTCCTCGTCGGAGTGTCCGGCGAGCACGACTTCGCGCACCGACAGCGTCCGCGCGCTCTCGGCGATGCGCGCGTGCGGCACGAACATCGGCGTCGATCGCAGCAGCTCCGGATCGAGGACCTGGAACAGGTTGTCCAGGCCTTGGCTGGAGGACACGGTAACGGCAGCGAGCTCGCCCGGCTTCCAGGAATGGGCCGGCGGCCTGGGCACCAGCCGACGGTAGCAAGTGATGTACTCGACATGCGCCCCGCGCGCGACGAACGTCTCCCCCAGCAGGGCGCGCCCGCCGTCGCCGCGCAGGATGGCGATGCGCCGCCCGGCGACATCGCCGAGCGCAGGCGTGGCGAGCAGCGCCTCGCTGTCCGCGCCGCTCGCGGGGGAAATCACGTCCGCGATACCGCGCTTCTCGAGCTCGCGGCGCGTGCCGCTACCCACAGCGGCGACGCGCAGCGCGCGCGGCCAGGCGCGCACCTGCGGCATCGCCTTGGCGACCGCAGTGGGGCTGACGAAGATGGCGAGGTCGAATTCGTGCAGGCGCGCGAGCGCGGCGGGAGGCGCCACGTCCTCGATCTCGATCGCCGGGAAGAGGTGCACCCGGCCACCCGCCTCCTCGATCAGGCGCGCGAGACGCTGCGCCTGCGCTTTCGGCCGCGTGACGAGAATCGCGCGACCGGATAGGGGATCAGATGCGGGGATCAGAGGCGGGATCAGAGGCCAAGGATCGCATCCGCCCCCTGGCGGCGCAGGTCCTGCGCAACCTGGTGGCCCAGCGCTTCGGGGTCCGCCACTTCGCCCTCGAGCTCGCTGCGGATCACGCGCTTGCCGTCGGACGACGCCACCAGTGCGCGTAATCGCATGCGGTTGCCAGCCCGGTTTTCTGCCATCTGTGCAAAAGCTGCCAGCGGCAGCGTGCAACTGCCGCCGAGCACGCGGCTCACGGTGCGCTCGGCGCGTACGCAGGCCGAGGTCGCTGCATCGCCAAGCGGTGCGAGGAACGCAATCACTTCAGCGCGCGCCGCGAGACATTCGACGCCCAAAGCGCCCTGCCCCGGCGCCGGCAACATCTCCTCGGCGTCCAGCCGCGCCGTGATGCGCGCCTGGAGCCCCAGCCGCGTGAGGCCGGCGGCGGCGAGCACGATGGCGTGGTACTCGCCGCGGTCGAGCTTCGCCAGGCGCGTGTCGACGTTGCCACGCAGCAGGCGCACCTCCAGGCCCGGATGCCGCTCGACGATTTGCGCCTGGCGGCGCAAGCTCGAGGTGCCGACGGTGGCGCCGTCGGGCATCTCCGCAAGGCTTTTGTAGCTGGAAGAAACCAAAGCATCGCGTGGATCTTCGCGTTCGCCGATCGCGGCGAGCACGAAGCCGGGCGGCAGCTGTGCCGGCACGTCCTTCATCGAATGCACCGCGAGATCGGCTCGGCCGTCGGCCATCGCGTTCTCCAGCTCCTTGACGAACAGGCCCTTGCCGCCCGCTTCGTCGAGCCGCCGGTCGATGAGCTCATCACCGCGGGTGGACATCGGCAGGAGCTCGACGCGCAGCCCGGCATGCGCGCTCTGCAGGCGCTCGGCGATGTGCTGCGCTTGCCACAGCGCCAGCCGGCTTCGGCGCGTGGCGATGACCAGCTTCTTCATGTCACCAGTTCACGCACCGCTGGCCATTGCCGCCGGCTGACCGGCAGGCGTTCTTCCAGCCCGTCGAGCACCACCAGCCAGTGTGCCTCTCCGTCATCGTTGGGGGCGCGCTCGAACCCCCGGATCGCGGCGCGCGCGACCAGGCAGTTGCGATGGATGCGGATGAAGCGCGTGGCGAATTCCTTCTCGAGCGCGATCAGCGGCTCCTCCACGAGGTGCTCGCGGGCGCGCGTGCGCACCGTGACGTACTTCTCTTCGGCGCGCAGGTAAAGGATGTCGCGCACCGGCAGCAGCACGATACGGTTGCGCTCCGCCAGCGACAGGTACTCGCGCGGCGCCTCCGCCGCCTTCTCGAGGTTGGCGTTCTCTGGAACAGTGGCCTTTTTCAGCGCCGCAGCGAGCCGATCGGCCCGCACGGGTTTCAGCAGGTAGTCGAGCGCATTCAGCTCGAACGCTTCCACCGCGTGGCGATCGTGCGCGGTGACGAAGATGATGCGCGGCGGCTGTTGCAGCCGGGCCAGGTGGCGCGCCACCTCCAGGCCGCCCATCCCCGGCATCTGGATGTCGAGCAGCAGCACCTGCGCGCCGCTCGGCGGCAGCAGCTCGATCGCCTGCACACCGTTGCGTGCCTCGCCTACGACTTGCGCCGGCACTTGCAGCGCGATGTCGCCGAGCAAGGTCTTGAGCCGCTCGCGCGCCGGCTCTTCGTCGTCGGGGATGAACACCTTGAGTTCGCTCATGTCGGTCGGATCTTGTAAGGAATCTCGAGCTCAACGCGGTAGCGCCCATCGGCCGCCTTGATGGAGAGGCGCGCCTCCGCGTCGAAAAACAGCTGCAGGCGCTCGCGGATATTCTCCAGCGCCATGCGGTTGCCGGCGCGCTGCACTTCGGCCTCGAGATAGGGATTCTCGATCTGCGCGAGGACGCGCTCGCCCCGCTTGGTAATGCGCACCAGGACGTCGGAAGCGCCGGTGCCCGGCTCGACGCCGTGGTACACGGCGTTCTCGAGCAGCGGCTGCAGGACGAGCGGCGGCAGCAGCGCGTCCGCGGGCGCGCCGTCAAGGTCCCAGGTAATGCGCAGCCGATCGCCGAGGCGCAGCTGCTCGATTTCGGCGTAGCGCTCGAGCAGCGAAATTTCGTCGGCCAGGCGCACGAACTGGCGTGCGTCCGACATCAGGGTGCGAAAAAGGTCCGCCAGGTCCTCGAGCGAGCGCTCGGCGCGCCGTGGATCCTTGCGGATCAGCGCCAGCACCGCATTCAGGCTGTTGAACAGAAAGTGCGGGCGGATGCGCGCCTGGAGCGCCTGCAGCCGCGCTTCGGCAAGCGCGGGCGAATGCGCCTTGGTGAGCAGCCGCAGGTACATGAGGAGCGCGCCGGCCAGCAGGGCGCACAGCGCGAGCGTGTTAACCAGTCCGGGCACGGGCTGATTCACCACCTGGGCCACTGCGGTCAGGTAGCCGGCGGCAATCGCGACCACCGAAGCGACCACGGCGGTGCATCCCACCCAGTACGGCAGCCGCGTGAGCAGCGGCGAAAGAATGAACAGCAGGGTGACGATGAGCAACAGCAGGGGCTCCGCCAGCGCGGCCGCCCGAACGAACCGCTGCAGCGCCTGCACAAGATCGGGCGCAGCGAACAACGCGCCGGCGAGAACCGCCGCATTTACCGCGATCAGCAGGCGCGCAACGACCCCCACGTTACGAAAGTCCGGCAGGACGTCTGGATAGGCCTTTTGCCTTATACTGACCATACTTACGTAGGGGTCTTGAACCGCATTCTTATGCCCAAAAAGCGTTCGGCCTGGTCTGCGCGCTTCTCCGCGCCCGTCGACGAGCGGGTCAAGCGCTTTACCGCCTCGGTCGGCTTCGACCGGCGGCTGGCCAAGTATGACATCCAGGCTTCGCGCGCCCACGCCCGCATGCTCGCGGCGCAGGGCATCGTCACGCGTCGCGACCTCGCCGCGATCCAGCGGGGGCTGGGGCGGATCGAGCGCGAGATCGACTCCGGGCGCTTCCGCTGGTCGCTCGACGCCGAGGATGTCCATCTCAACATCGAGCGCAGGCTGACCGCGCTGGTGGGCGACGCGGGCAAGCGCCTGCACACCGCGCGCTCGCGCAACGACCAGGTGGCGACTGACGTGCGGCTCTGGCTGCGCGATGAGATCGACGCTCTCCATGCGCTGGTCGCGGACCTGCAGCGCGCGCTTCTCGACCAGGCCGAGCGCCACGCCGCGCTCGTCATGCCGGGCTTCACCCACCTGCAGGTAGCGCAGCCGGTCACCTTCGGCCATCACCTGATGGCGTATGTGGAGATGCTCGAGCGCGACGGTGAACGATTGATGGAGGTGAGAAAACGAGTCAATCGGTTGCCCCTCGGCGCAGCGGCGCTCGCCGGCACCAGCTTCCCGATCGATCGCAACCGCGTGGCACGCGAGCTCGGCTTCGCGGGCCTGTGCGAGAACTCGCTCGACGCCGTGTCCGACCGGGACTTCGCGATCGAATTCTGCGCCGCCGCCTCGATCCTGATGATGCACCTCTCGCGCTTCGCCGAGGAGCTGGTCCTGTGGACGAGCCCGCGCTTCGGCTTCGTGCGGCTGCCTGATGCCTATTGCACCGGCTCGTCGATCATGCCGCAGAAGAAGAATCCCGATGTGCCGGAGCTGGTGCGTGGCAAGAGCGGCCGGGTCTTCGGCCATCTGATGGCGCTGCTGGCGCTGATGAAAGCGCAACCGCTCGCGTACAACAAGGACAACCAGGAGGACAAGGAGCCGCTGTTCGACACCGTGGATACGGTTCGCGACTGCACCGGCATTTTCGCCGGCCTGGTTGCCGGGCTGGAGCCGGTCGCCGGCCGCATGCGCGCCGCCGCGCTCGAAGGCCACGCCACCGCCACCGACCTCGCCGACTACCTGGTGCGCAAGGGCGTACCTTTCCGCGACGCCCATGACGTCGTCGCAGGAGCGGTGCGGGAGGCCGAGCGGGCCGGCGTGGATCTCTCCGCTTTGCCTTTGGAGAAGCTCAGGTCGTTCTCCGGAAAGATCGGTCCAGAGGTGAAGCGGGTGCTCACCTTGGAGGGCTCGGTCGCCGCGCGCCGCCACGCCGGCGGTACCGCCCCGGCGGAGGTACGCCGCGCCGTGGCGCGCGCCCGCAAGCGCTTGAAGCGGTGAAAAGGCAGCGCTGAGCGCGTGGACCACGTCGCCAACTATCCGGTCATCCGCAAGCTGGGCGAAGGCGCCACTTCGGAAGTGTTCCTCTGCCAGGATCCATTCCGCGGCCGGGAAGTGGCGGTGAAGCGCATCTTCCCCGAGTCGCTGCGCGACCCGGGGCGCGGGCGCCTGTTCCGCAAGCTGTTCTTCACCGAGGCATCGCTCGCCGGCAAGCTCGACCATCCGCACATCGCCCAGATCTACGACGCGGGCATCGGCGAGGATTCGGGCTACATCGTGATGGAGTACGTGCCCGGCGGCACGATGGAGCGCTACTGCGCGCCGGAGCAGCTGCTGCCGATCGAGCAGACGGTGGAGATCATCTTCAAGTGCGCGCGCGCGCTCGCCTACGCGCACATGCTCGGCGTCACGCACCGCGACATCAAGCCCGGCAACCTGCTCTACGCCGCGGCGCCGACCGACGTGCGGGTCAGTGACTTCGGCCTGGCGCTCAACGTTGGCGCCGAGACCACCCAGATCACCGGCGTGGGCTCACCCGCTTACATGTCGCCCGAGCAGATCCGCGAGGAGCTGGTCGACCACCGCACCGACCTCTATTCGCTCGGCGTGGTGATGTACCAGATGCTCACCGGCAAGCTGCCGTTCCAGGGCTCCAACAAGTTCAGCATGATCTATCAGATCACGCAGTTCGAGCCGGCACCGCCGTCGTCGCACCGGCCGGAGGTGACCGAGGTGCTCGACCGCATCGTGCGCCGCGCGATGCAGAAGGAGGCGCGCGGGCGCTACCAGAGCGGCGACGAGTTCGCCGAGGAGCTGATCCAGGCCCTGCGGAGCGGCCTTGGCGCGGAGCGACGCGCCACTTTCGGCGACGCCGACAAGTTCGCTGCATTACGCGCCATGCCCTTCTTCCGCCGCTTCGCCGAGCCTGAGTTGTGGGAGCTGGTGCGCGTCGGCCTGTGGGAGCGCGTGCCGGCCGGCACCGAGCTGGTGCGCGAAGGCGAGCCGGGCGACTTTTTCTGCCTGCTGGTCGAGGGCGAAGCGCGCGTCACCAAGAACCGCAAGCTCCTCACCGTCCTCGGCCCGGGCGAATGCTTCGGCGAGATGGCCTACCTCTCGCTCGAGCGCCGCGAGCGCGGCGCCACGGTCAGCACCGCGAAGGATTCGCACGTCGTGCGCATCCGCATCGCGGACCTCGAAAAGGCCACCGTCGCCTGCCGCAGCAACGTCGACCGCGCCTTCATCGGCATCCTGGTCGAGCGCCTGAACCTTGCGAACACCAGACTTACGTCGGGCTAACTACTTGTCTTTACACATTCGGCGCCGGCGCCGATCCCGCTTTTTTGCCAAGAAGCATGTGCGCGACGAGACATCCAATGCACAAAGGCACTAACTCAACGAGCGCCACGAGATTTTCAAGACCCGGCTTTGCTGGGTCTCCACCAAAAATCAATACGTGAGCAATGGGGATGAGCAGAAGAGCCAGCAATTTGAAGACCAAGCTGCCAACCAGAAGATAGCTAGCCAGCATGCCCAATGCAAACGGCACCGCGACGAAGTTCACGATAAGCGCGTACTCCGCCGGCACGAATGATGGGCTAACCCACAGATAGGCAGAAGAGATGGCGATCACTCCAGCGATCACCGCAACATTTCTCAGCATAGTCATCTATTTCGGAAAGCCCGGGTGAGTCATGTTGATCCCAGGAGCGATGTTCGGTCCCGGCGCACCGGCTGGCAATACACCACCAGTCAGCCCCGAGGAAAAAGAGTTCGAATTCGGCCCAAGCGGACTGTAGGGAACCATACCGCTCGGAAAAGAGTTGAATCGCCTAATTACAGCTTTTTCATACCCACAAGCATCGGCAAAACATTGGGGAGGATTCACTGGCTGGTTGAACTGGTTTGGCGCATTAGGATTGTCGGGACCTTCGTTCGCCGCCTTGTAGCTGAGTCGCGGCCATAGGCCGCCGGCGCCATAGAGAGACAACGTACTAGCCCACCCTTCTTGCGGGCAGGTTACGTGTACAAAGCAATGCTGCTTGCCCGTGTAGGCTGCAACGCTACCTAAGGCGCGACAAATGAATCTCACTTCGAGCCCATCCGGATCGAAATAGATCAGTGGATTGCTTCGGACGTAGGCATAGGTGTTGAGTCCGCCCTCAAGTCCAACCGGATCGCTTTGGACATAGCGGGCCGATGCGGGGAAGCAGTGCAGCATCAAAGAGACGGCTGCCATTCCTAAAACAATTCTCGCAGTCGACATAGATGGCTCCAGGCTAGTTCGAGGCTTTTCTTTGCGGCATTGACGCTTCGCAGATATTTCTCTGCATCTTCCTTCGTTTCTTCTCGCCATCCCAGCGATTCCGCCTTGGCAAACCAAAGGCGGTTGTTGCGTGACAGGTACTCAAAGTAGCCCCGTTCAGCCGCTGGTATCTGCTGTGGCGATGGGTAGCTCTGCAGAAAATGCTTGCGGGCAAGCCGACCATACGCCACACCCACCATCGTCATCACGCCGACGTCTTTCGGATAGTGAGAGAGCGTCAGGCCACCGATCGTTATTGCCTTCTCGTACTCCTGCTGCTGTAGGTAGTGTTCGATGAGGACCGTCGCCATGACCGAAACGACCTGCTCATTCGTGAGCGGCTCCAGGTAGATCCCGTTGGCAAGAGCCTCATCCGTCATAGGCGTCTGCTGGCGAACCCAGATATCTCGAGCTGGGTTTGCACCACTTGTCGCCTCTAGATTGATCCACGCACCCGCGTCATTCTTGAATTTCACCAGCAGATGCTTTGGAACTGTTGATGCCGTTATTTCGATGCCGAGGCGCTGGCCGACGATGACGAGCAAGAGGGGCATCGTCACGCAGTTGCCTTTCCTCGATGCGAGGTACGTAGGCAGCAGCTTGTTGGCGATTCTGGCGCCGAATGGGTCGTCCAGGTCGTATTCAAACCGGCGAAAATCATTCCACGCGCCCGGCTCGTACACAAAGCGCTTGAGGGCCATCATCTTCGAGGTGGTCGACGACCCGAATCCGGGCATTCGACGAACTCCCGCGGCGATCGCATCGATCGTTGCCAATTCTTTTGCAATATTGATCTTGGCGTCGACGGTCTTATCGACGGTCAGTTTTGCTCTTGCCAGATCAATCCCATTACGGGATCGCTTCAAGAGCGCACGGATGACTCTCGCCTCCGGAAAATCGATGCTCTTGGCGGGATCGAAGTACTCGCCCGCGGGCAGCGAATCTGCATCGAAAGCATAAACCTGGGTGCGTTGCAGCTCCGTTTTGCTTAGCCCAGTTATTACAACCTGCATTCGTTGAGGTCCGGGCACTTCGACGACTAGGGGAACGAACGGCCGATTAGCAATCAGGTCAAGCGCGCGGGTCCTCGTTTCTGTCCCTATCGAGACCGCGTACGTCACCTTTTGTCCCGGCACGGGTTCGGGAACACGGTGCTCAATCTGAAGTTTGTATTTGCCCGGGGTCTTGAGGTCGAACCTCCAGGAGCGCGCCGGCGATTGTGGCTCGCCAAGCGCAAGCAGCGGCCAAAGCAGGCAGAGCAACGTGATGGACAACCACGATGTCTGCAAGTTTTTCGTCATCTCCCTTTACTTCTAGAAGCGAGTTCTTGAGTCACAGTATCATCGTTTGATCGCTCCGCGTTATCCGACCGTCCGAAATTCTTGCTCGAATCAAATGCTGGAACCGATTCTTCGGAGAACACTGAGAGTCGAGAATTCGATGCGTGTTGCGGGTGGATGCATCCACGAGTGCTATCGCGTCACCATCGCCGGCGAACCGCGTTTCCTCAAGGTGAACGATGAGAGTCTTGCAGATGCCTTCGCCGCCGAAGCGGACGGCCTCGCCGGACTTTACGGATCTGGGCTGAGAACTCCGAAACCGCTAGGACATGGCGTCGCCGGTGGCAAAGCCTACCTGCTGCTCGAATACCTTGATCTCGGGCGCCATGGAAACTTCTCCGCCCTCGGCCGCATGCTCGCGGCGCTGCATCGCCAGACCGGGCCGCGCTTCGGCTGGGCGCGCGATAACTATATCGGCTTGACGCCGCAGCAGAATGGCTGGCGCGACGACTGGGCGGAATTCTGGCGCGAGCATCGCATGCGGCCGCAGATCGAGTTGGCGAAAAGGAAAGGCTTCGCCGTGGAAATGCCGGCACTGGCTCTGCTTGAAAACCACCGCCCGCCGCCGTCGCTGCTGCACGGCGATCTGTGGAGCGGCAACGCGGGCTTCACCGCTCAGGGTCCGGTGGTCTATGACCCGGCGGTGTACTACGGCGATCGCGAGACCGATCTCGCGATGACCGAGCTATTCGGGGGATTTCCGCGCGAGTTCTACGACGCCTACGCCAAGGCATACCCGCTCGACGCGGGCTACGAGAAGCGCAAGCATCTCTACAACCTCTACCACTTGCTTAATCATCTGAACCTATTCGGTGCCACATACCACATGCAGATACAAGAGAGCCTCCGCTTCCTGCACAGTTGATCTGAACAACGCATTCGGCTGGCTTCTAGATAGCCCCTCCATGGCTGGATTGACATCACGCTGGAGCCAACAACCGCAACATCCGCTCAGAAAGCTCCGTCCGCTCCAGCCACCGCTGTGTTCTGGTCTTGACGTCGATGACCTCCCACATCATCGAATGACGGGCCGAAATCCCAGTTCCGGGGATATGAGACTTGCGCGGGTCGTCCTTGTCGTAGACATAGATAGGTGGCTCGGTTTCGTCAGGCCGTAGTTGCGTGGGAGCAAGCATCATTGGCTCCTTGAGCTGGCGGTCGCTCGGCAGTTCGTGCTTCTCCAGCTGGACTCGGACCATGCGGAGATCGTTCGCTAGGCCGAGAAACTCCTCCCCAACCAAAAGCTTGCGGCTGCTGAGCGTGTAGCAAACTCCATACGCGGAGCTAATCCACCACTCCGAGAGCATGGAAAGGTAGTTGTGACGAAGATCGATCTCCGTCGTGGACAGAGGCTGCTCAACAAGATCTCGCTCCAAAGCGCGGCAAACAAGATCAACCTCTCCGGCTCGTTGCACGGACACCATCAGCAGTGAATGCGGTAGCCGTCCACCCAGCCGAAAGGACATAGCAATCCAGCGTGCATTTAAGCCTGGATTTGCCATCCTGGCGGCCGCAAAAACTGCGGTGACAAGTTGACCGATGTTGAGTAGGGAAGGAGCAGACACGATCATCGTCCTGTGGCGTGCTCCGTACCTAACGATCCATGCAAAGGTGCGGGCGTGAGGCAATACCGCTGGTGCCGCCCCTCTCGACTCGAGCGGCCTGCGCCGCCTGTGTTAGGCCTTCTGCATCTCCAGCAGCTTCTGCAGCTCGCCGGATTCGTACATCTCGCGCATGATGTCCGAGCCGCCGACGAATTCGCCGTTGACGTAGAGCTGCGGGATGGTCGGCCAGCTGGCGTAGTGCTTGATGCCTTCGCGAATCTCCGCGTCGGCGAGCACGTTCACCGTGGCGAATTGCTGCACGCCGCAGGCATTGAGCACCTGCACCGCGAGCGCCGAGAAGCCGCACTGCGGGAACTGTGGCGTGCCTTTCATGAAAAGCACGACGCGATTGCCGGTGACCTGCTCCTTGATGCGTTGT
The DNA here is from genome assembly GCA_965233195.1 of uncultured bacterium. GTDB lineage: Bacteria > Pseudomonadota > Gammaproteobacteria > Burkholderiales > SG8-39 > SCGC-AG-212-J23. Next base: position 119,747 of record CBDDSB010000020.1, read on the forward strand.
TGAGTGTCCATGGTGTCCATTTTATAGCTTTCCCCCGCTCACTCGCGGGATTCCGGCCAGATCGGGCCAGCTTGCCGTAGTTTCAAGGCCAGCCGCCTCCAGCAACCCGCGTACCGCCTCGTGCTGGCCTTCGCCATGCTCGACCAGCAGCCAGCCCCCTGGCAGGAGGTGCGCCGGCGCCTCGCGCGCCAGCACGCGAAACCCGTCCAGACCGTCGGCGCCGCCGAGCAGTGCGAGGCGCGGCTCATACGGCAGCGCGGCAAGATGGGGGTCGCCGACCACCACGTAAGGCGGATTGGAGATGATCGCCTCGAAGCGCTCGCCGGCCACCGGCTCGAACCAGCGCCCATGGCGGAGCTCCACCTCGAGGTTGAACCGCAGGGCATTGCGCCGCGCCACCTCCAGCGCTGCGGCACTGGCGTCGGTGGCGACGACGCGCACCTCCGGCCGGTGGCGCTTGATTGCGAGCGCGATTGCGCCCGAACCGGTGCCGACGTCCAGCACCGACTGCGGGTTGCGCGCCAGCGCCAGGTCGACGAGCAGCTCCGTCTCCGGCCGCGGAATGAGCACCGCCGGGCCCACGGCGAGCTCGAGGCCGTAGAACTCCTTGTGGCCGAGGATGTACGCCACCGGCTCGCCGGCGGCGCGGCGCGCGGCCATCTGCATGAAAGAAGCCTCGACGGGCGGCGGCAATGGGCGTTCCGGGTGGGCAAGGACGCTTGCTTGCGATAAACCGCTCGCCGCTGCAAGCAACAGGCGCGCCTCGCGCGCGTCGATGCCGCTCGCGCGAAGAACTTCTTCGAGCGTCAAGCGGCTTCTTCGGTAAGACTTGCCAGCTGCTCGGCCTGGTACTCGGCGGCGAGCGCGTCGACGATCTCGTCGATCTCGCCGTCCATGATGCGCTCGATCTTGTAGAGCGTCAGGTTGATGCGGTGGTCGGTGACGCGGCCCTGCGGGAAGTTGTAGGTGCGGATGCGCTGCGAGCGGTCGCCCGAGCCGATCAGCAGCTTGCGCGTGGAGGCGGTCTTCGCCTGCTGCTCGGAGAGCTGCTTGTCGCGAATGCGCGCCGCCAAAACGCCTAGCGCTTTCTCGCGGTTCTTGTGCTGCGAGCGCGAGTCCAGGCATTCGACCACGATGCCGGTGGGCAGGTGCGTGACGCGGATCGCGGAGTCGGTCTTGTTGACGTGCTGGCCGCCGGCGCCGGAAGCGCGGAAGGTGTCGATGCGCAGCTCGGCAGGGTTGAGCACCACCTCGTTGACGGCGTCGGCCTCGGGCAGCACAGCCACGGTGCACGCCGAGGTATGGATGCGACCCTGCGCCTCGGTCTTCGGCACGCGTTGCACCCGGTGGCCGCCCGATTCGAACTTGAGGCGTGAGTACGCGCCCTGGCCCACCAGGCGCGCGATCACCTCCTTGAAGCCGCCGAGCTCGGACACGCTTTCCGAGATGATCTCCACCTGCCAGCCGCGCCGCTCGGCATAGCGCGTGTACATGCGAAAGATGTCGCCGGCAAACAGCGCGGATTCGTCGCCGCCGGTGCCGGCACGCACCTCGATGAACAGGTTGCGATCGTCATTCGGGTCGCGCGGCAGCAGCGCCCGCTGCAGTTCGGCCTCCAGGCGCTCGAGGGCCGCGCGCGCCTTCTTCAGCTCCTCGTCGGCATAGACCTTCATCGAGGCGTCGGCGGCCATGTCGCGGGCGTCGTTAGCGTCGCGTTCGACCTGCAGGAATTCCTGAAAGCGGGAGACCACGGCGGACACTTCGGCGTACTCGCGCGACAGGCGCTTGAACTGCTCCATGTCCTTGGTGGCGTTTTCGGCCGCGAGCAGGGCGTTCAATTCCCCAAGCCGCCCGACCATGCTGTCGAGCTTGGTGCGCAGCCGCGGATTCACCGGCCCTGCTTCAGCCGGGCGAGCATCTCGGAAAGGGCCTGGGTCGGACCATGCATCAGCTTGTTGGTCAGGGTCTGCGACAGGGCTTCCATTACCTTGGCCGGGTCCTCGCCGCGCGCCAGCGCCTTGAGCGCCTGCTCGAGCTCGCGGCGGCGCGCCGCGTCGGCCTCCTCCCTGAGCGCGCGGATCAGCGGCACCCCTTCGCGCAGCTGCATCCACTGCATGAACTGGCCGACCTGGCTATCGATGATCGCTTCGGCCTGCTCGAGCGCCGAGCGGCGCGAGTCGAGATTCGCGCTGACGATGCCCGCCAGGTCGTCGAGCGTATAGAGAAACACGTCGTCGAGCTCGCCCGCTTCCTGCTCGATGTCGCGCGGCACCGCGAGGTCGACCATGAACATCGGCCGGCGGCGGCGCGCGCGCAAGGCGCGCTCGACCAGGCCCTTGCCGAGGATCGGCAGCGAGGATGCGGTGCATGACACCACGATGTCGTGCTCGTGCAGGTGCTCGGCGAGCGAGCGCAGCTCGAGGGCGCGTGCATTAAAGCGCGACGCGAGGTGCTGCGCGCGCTCGAGCGTGCGATTGGCGACCGTGATGCGCGCCGGCGCCTGCGCCGCGAAGTGCGTCGCCGCGAGCTCGATCATCTCGCCCGCGCCGATGAAGAGCACGCTCTGGTCCTTCAGGCTCGGGAAGATGCGCGCGGCCAGCTTCACCGCCGCGGCGGCCATCGAAACGCTGGCCGCGCCGATGCTGGTCGTCGAGCGCACCTCCTTCGCCACCGCGAAGGAGCGCTGAAACAGGCGGTGCAGCACGCTGCCGAGCGTGCCCGCCGATTCGGCGGCGCGCGCGGCGTCCTTCATCTGACCGAGGATCTGCGGCTCGCCGAGCACCATGGAATCCAGGCCGGAGGCGACGCGAAAGGCGTGGCGCACGGCCTGCTCGTTGGGCAGCGTGTAGAGGTAGGGCTGCAGGTCGGCGGCGCCGAACCGGTGGTATTGCGCCAGCCACTGCGCGAGCTCGCCCAGCTTCTCACCGCGCATTTCTACTTCTACATAAAGCTCGGTGCGGTTACACGTGGACAGGATCGCCGCCTCGCGCGCCAGGCCGCGCTTCAGCTCGCCGAGGGCTTCCTGCATGCGCTCGACATGGAACACCACGCGCTCGCGAACCGCGAGCGGCGCAGTCTGATGATTCAGTCCGAGGGCGAACAGGGATGCGGGCAAGCCGCAGATTATAAGAGGGTTTCGAGCTTCTCGGCGGGCACCGGCGGGCTAAACAGGTAACCCTGCACCTGGTCGCAGCGCAGCAGGCGCAGGAGCTGCGCCTGCTGCTCGGTCTCGACGCCCTCGGCGATCACCTTGAGGCGCAGCGCCTGCGCGAGGGAAATGATGGTCGAGATGATACTGGTGTAGTCCGCGTTCTCCGTCATGCCGTGCACGAAGCTGCGATCGATCTTCAGCGTATCGAGCGGCAGCTTGGAGAGATAGGCGAGCGAGGAGTAGCCGGTGCCGAAGTCATCCAGCGCCATGCGCAGGCCGAGCGCGCGCAGCGCACGCAGCTTCTCGATGCTTTCGTCGACGTCGGTCATCAACAGGCTCTCGGTGACCTCGAGGTCGACGCCGCCCCCATCGTCGCCGATCTCGCCCAGCGCCTCGCGCACGTCCGCGACGAAAGTCTTGCGGCGCAGCTGCAGCGCCGAGACGTTGACCGCGATGCGCGGCGCGTTCAGGCCACGCGCCTTCCAGCCCTGGTAGGTACGCCGGGCCGCGGACAGCACCTGCTGGCCGGCCTCGAAGATGAGCCCGGTCTGCTCGAGCACCGGCACGAACCTCGCCGGCGAAATCAGACCGCCGTCCGGCGAGCGCCAGCGCATCAACGCCTCCACGCCGACCAGGTTGCGCGTCGCGAGGTCGTACTTGGGCTGGTAGTGCAGAAAGAGCTCGCCCTGCTCCACCGCCTTGCGCAGGCGGCTCTCGAGCTCGACCTGCTCGGAGACGCGCGCGTTGATTTCGGGCGCATAGAACAGATAGCGCTCACCGGTCTCCTTCGCGCGCTTGAGCGCGGCCTCGGCGTTGCGCACCAGCGCGTCGGCGTCCTTGCCGTCGTCGGGAAACACGGCGAGGCCGGCCTTGGCGGCGGTGCGCACTTCGCGGCCATCGATCTGGAACGGGGCGGCGAACACGTCGCGCATGACGGTCTCGATGCGCCGCGCCACCTCCTCCGCGTCGGCGATCCTTTCGAACACGAGCGCGAACAGGTTGGCGCCCAGGCGCGCGACGCGATGGATGTCCCCAGCCGCTTCCTGCAGACGCTTGGCGAGCTCCTGCAGCACGCGGTCGCCGGTCTGCTGGCCGAGCGTGTCGTTGATGGCCTTGAAGCGCTCGAGGTCGATGAGCGCGAGCGCGACCGCCTCCCGGCCGTGGCGTGCGCCTTCCAACGCCTGCAGGCGCTCGCGGAACAGCGCGCGGTTCGGCAGCCCGGTGAGCGGGTCGTACAGCGCGAGATAGCTCAGGCGATCCTGCTTCTCCATGAGCTCGAGCGCGAACGAGATGTTCGACACCATCTCGGAGAGCAGGCGCAGTTCCTCCTGGTCGAAGAAGCCTGGCTCGCGCGCCCGCAGCGCGACCAAGCCTGCCAGCCGCCCGTCCACCCGGAGCGGCAGCAGTGCGAGCGAATAGTTGCCTTCGCGGGTGAGCGCCGTACGGTTGGCGGCGCGCGCGTCGCCGGCGACATCGTTGGAGATCACCGCTTCGCCGGCGCGCAGCGCGCGCGCGAAAAGACTGTCGGTGTTCGCCGGATCGCGGTTGTAGGCCTCGATCATGCCGCGGAACAGCGCGGCGTCCGCCTCGGTGGTTGCCGCGAGCCGGGCCCGGCCGTCCCGGTCGAGCTCGATGATGCGCGCCAGCACGAAGCCGCCGCGGGCAAGCGCAATGCGGCAGACTTCGTCGAACAGCAGATCGCGCTCGCGGATGCGCACGATCGAGGAGTTGAGCGCGCCGAGCAGCTCGCGGATCCGGCTCAGGCGCTCGATGCGCAAGCGCTGCTCGACCTGCTCGGTGATATCGCGCGACACCCCATCGACGCGATCCTCGCCACCCGCGCCGCGCACCAAGTGCGCGCGGCTGTTTACCCAGCGCACGGCGCCGCCGGGCAGGCGGATGCGGTAATCGATGTCGAACGCGCCGCCAGCAGCGAGCAGGCGCCGCCACGCCTCGACCAGGGCGCCGCGGTCCTGCGCATCGACCATTTCCAGCCAGAGCTTCGGATCGCTGAGGAACTCGTCGGGCTCGCGCCCGAACACCTGGCGCGACGCCGGGCCGACGTAGGTGATGCTGCGCTCGGGCAGCGCGGTCGACCACAGCACGTCGGGCAACGAGTCGATGATGCTCGCGAGGCGGCCCTGGGCGATGTCGAGCTCGGCCTCGATGCGGCGCCGCTCGCGGCGCTGGCGCGCTTCGGCGACCGCGCGCTCCACCGCCGCCGGCAGCCGCACCAGGTTGCTCTTCAGGACATAGTCCGTGGCGCCGCTCTTCAGCGCGCGAATCGCATACTCCTCGCCGATGGTGCCGGAGACGAAGATGAACGGCGTGTCGGGCGAGACCTCGCGCGCGATGGCCAGCGCCGCCATGCCGTCGAACCCCGGCATGGAGAAGTCCGACAGGATGATGTCGGGCGCGAACTGTTCCAGCGCGGTGGTAAACGACTCCTCGGTGTCGACGATGCGGTGCTGCAGGCGCAGGCCGGCGCGCTTGAGCTCGCGCACCTCCAGCTCCGCGTCGGCGGCGACGTCCTCCGTCAGCAGAACGCGAATGGCGGGCGCGGAGCTCATGCCGTCACTTCGTCGGCACGCGATTGGTGAGTAGCCAGTACAGGCCGATCTTCGACACCGTCTCCATGAAGTCTTCGAACTGCACCGGCTTGACGATGTAGCTGTTGACGCCGAGGCGGTAGCTCTCGAGCACGTCGCGTTCCTCGTTCGAGGAAGTCATCACCACCACCGGCACCTGCTTCAGCTCGGAGGCCTTGACTCGCCGCAGCACTTCGATACCGTCCACCTTCGGCATCTTGATGTCGAGCAGCACCAGGCGCGGCGGCTGCGTGCGGTCGCGACTGGCGTAGCGGCCGGTACAGAACAGGTATTCGAGCGCCTCCTCGCCGTCCTTCACCCAGTGCAGGTGATTGGCGAGGTTGCGCTTGCGCAGCGCCCGCATCGTCATCTCCGCGTCTTCGGGGTTGTCCTCCACCAGCAGAATCTCGACCTGCTGCAGGTCCGTCATTCGCGCCTCCGCGGCAGTGAAAAGTAAAAGCAGGCGCCTTCACCCGGCTTGCTCTCGGCCCAGACGCGGCCGCCGTGGCGGGTCACCACGCGTTGCACGATCGCCAATCCCACCCCCGTGCCGGGAAATTCCTCGGCCCGGTGCAGGCGCTGGAACACACCGTAGAGCTTGGCGGCGTAGCGCATGTCGAAGCCGACGCCGTTGTCGCGCACCCAGTACACCTGCTCGGCGCCGTCCTGACGGGCGCCGATCTGGATGCGAGCGTCGGCGCGCTTGCCGCTGTACTTGAATGCGTTGCCCACCAGGTTGAGCCACACCTGCTTCAGCATCGCCGGGTCGGCCTCGGCGGCCGGCAGCGGGTCGATCTCGACCGCGGCGGGCGAGGCGCCACGCACTTCCGCCAGCACCTCCGCCACCAGGCGTTCCATGTCGATGCGGCGCGCCGTCGGCTCCTGCCGGCCGAGCCGCGAGAAGGCGAGCAGGTCGTCGATCAGGCGGCCCATGCGACTGCTCGACTCGCGCACCACGCGCAGGAGGCGCTGGCCTTCGTCGTCGAGCCGCTCGCGGTAGTCCTCCTCGAGCATGCGGGCGTAGCCGTCGACCGCGCGCAGCGGCGCGCGCAGGTCGTGCGACACCGAATAGCTGAAGCTCTCGAGCTCCTTGTTAGTGGCCTCGAGCTCGATTGTGTAGCGCTGCAAGTTCGCATTCAGGGCGTCGATCTGCTCCGCGGCGCGCTTGCGCTCGATCACCGGGCCGACCTGGTTGGCAAGCGTCGAGATCAGCTGCAGGGTACGCTCGTCGCGCGGCCGCAACTCGGTGTCGAAGAACTCGATCACCGCGATCGCCTCGTTTTCGGCGATCACCGGAAATCCGATCCAGGACTTAAATCCGGCCTCGAGCATGAGCGGTCGGCGCACCGCCTGCGGCGCCGGCTGCAGATCCCAGACCCATTCCGGCTCGCGGTTGCGCCACGCGCGCTCTAGCGCGCCGCCTTCGGGCGCGAACGCCAGCTGCTCGTTTTCCTCCCGGAAGACGTCGAGCCGCGGGTGCTGGCTGTACCACGCGGCGCCGAGCTTGAGCCGCGAGGTGCCGGCGTGCGGAAGCCAGGTCTGGGCGAAGCACCAGCCGGAGTATTCGCAAACCTTGCGCAGCAGCAGCGTGAATGCCTGGTTGCTGTCCGGTGCCTTGCTGATCTCGAGGGTCGTGCTGTGCAGCATGTCGAGCTCGGCGGTACGCTCGCGCACGCGCGACTCGAGCTCGGCGGCATGGTCCTTGACCCGCGACAGGAGGTTGGCCTGTGTGATCGCGATCGCGAGCTGCGCTGCGACTTCGCGCACGATGTTGATGTGCTCCTTCGGGAAAGCGCTCGCCGGGCCACCGAAGCTGAGCGCCCCGAGCAGCTCGCCGCCGGCGAGCATCGGCACCACCATGTAGACGCGCACGCCGGAAGCGAGCAGCGCGGCGGTTTCCGGGCTCGCAGGCAAGGCCTGCACATCGACCACCTGGGTCTCACCCCGGCGCAGCGCTTCGACGTCTCCCATCAGGCGGATCGAGTAGCGTATGCCGGGCCCGGTGTGCACACGCCGCCGGCCCGCGGCGGCAACCCACTCGACTTCGCCGGCCGCCAGGTCGAAGCGATTGACGATCGCGCGCGGCACCCCGAGCAGCTCGCGCAGCGGCTGCACCACCGCCGCGGCGATCTGCTCCGGGGTTTCCTCGGAGAGCACGGCGCGGTCGATTTCGTGCAGCATGCGCAGCCGCTCGGCATGCCGGGCGAGCGAGCGCCGCGCTCCGCGAAGCTCGTGCATGCCCAGCCAGGCGATGCCCAGCAGAACAAGCGCCGTCAGCCCGTACGCGAACTGCACGAACCTGAGCTGTGCATCGCGCGCGGCGAACGCCTGCGCCGCCGGCTGCTCGACCACCACGTCCCAGCCGTGCCGGCCGGGCATGTAGGCATATACGTACTCGCGCCCGTCGGCCGGGCGCACCAGCGTCTCGACGCCGCTCGCGCCGCCCAGCAGGCGGGCCACGGCGGGGTGCGAAGAAAGATCCGTCACCTCGGTCTGCACCGGACGGCGGCTGTCGAACGCCGCCGCACCCTTGCCGTCGACCACATAGACCACGCTATCGGCGCCAGGGTCGATGCCCTGCGCCCAGTCGAAGAAGTGCTCGAGCTGGATCTGCATCTGCAGGATGCCCGCGGGCGCGCCCCCACGGTCCATGACCGGCACCGCCACGGCGAATACCGCGCGCTGTGGCGGCGTCGAACGCCGGTAGACCCCGGACACGTGTGGCTTCCATTCCCGGCTCACGCCCGTGTACCACTCGCGGCTGGCAAAATTCTGGCCGCGCACGCTGGACTCGGGGAAGGCAGCCATCGCGGTGCCGCGCGCATCGAACAGCGCGACGCGTTCCACAAAGCGGAAATCCGCGGGCACCGCTTTCATCACCTGGATCGCAGCATCCCACTGCCCGGCGGCCACCAGCTCGGCGAACCGCACGCGCGTGGCGAGCGCCACGCCGACGTCGAGCATGCGATCGAGGCGCTCGGAGAGCGTGGCCGCGGCAAGCTGCGCTACCGCCGCTCGGCGCGCCATAGCCACCTCTGTCAGCTCGCTCTTTACCGCTGCGTAATACCGCGCAGCCGCGACGCACAGCGCAACCAGCAGCAGCGCGGTGACGCTGTAGGTCACCCGCGGGCCGACAGCGCGCGCGAGCGCTTCCAGGCGGTCGAAGACGCGAGCGCGGGCCGGGGCGGCGCTTTCCTGCTCGTGCGGCAGTTCCGACGAACGCGATGACATCGTCCCACCTGGGGCCGGCGCTCCTCGGGCAGCGGCCTCCGAACCCTCCTGACGGGTCAAGCTAGCGGGAATCGACCGCGCTGTCTGTAAGGAACTTCCTGTAGGGAAATCTCGATATGGCGGAACGCGGGCCCCGGCGGTCAAGCGCTGGTAAGGCCGCGCCGGATGGCGAACTTCACCAGCGCCGGCAAATCGTCGAGGTCGAGCTTGCTCATCAGGCGGCTGCGGTAGGTATCGATGCTTTTCGGCGAAAGGCCGAGCTGCGTCGCCACCTGCATGCTGGTATTGCCCTCGACGACGAGCTTGAGCACCTCCACCTCGCGCGCGCTCAGGCGCTCGAGCGGATCCCCGCGGCCGCCCGGCGCCAGCGCCCGCATCGGGACGCCGTCGCCGAGGTAGCGCTGACCGGAATAGACCACGCGCACGGCCGAGGCGACTTCGCGCCCCGCCGATTCCTTGAGCAGGTAGCCGTTCGCGCCGGCCCACAGCGCCTGCTGCACGTACTCCACCTTGGCATGCATGGAAAGCATCAGCAGGCGGGTGCGCGGCGAGACCGCGCGCACCCGGCGCGCGACATCGATCCCGCCCACGCCGGGCATCGAGATGTCGAGGATGGCGACGTCGGGCTCCTCGCGCGCGGCGAACCGCACCGCGGCGTGGCCGTCGGCAAAAGCCGCGACCACACGCATATCGGACTCCTCTTCGAGGAGCCGGCTCACGCCTTCGCGCACCAGAGCGTGGTCATCAACGAGCATTACCCGGATCATCGTGAGAAACGATAAGACCTGGTGGCCGGTACGCCTCCAGCGAGCGGCCAAAGGTCGCAAACATTCGTTCTACAGGTGTGCGTTTAGGCACACCTTACGCGCGAAAGCGGCTTTTCGACCCGTCGGACCGCTTAACCCGGCCCGTGGCGCGTCCACTCGTGCCAGGTAGGCCGATGACTGCCGTAGTAGCGCAATTCTGCGGCCAAACCTTTCATTGTTTCCCACGCATGTCGGGTTGATGAAGGCCTCGCCGGACGGGCATGGTTCGTACGCCGCCGCTTTCGGTGTGCGTTCGCAATCTGAACCCATTGACCACAACCCGTCCAAGGAGAATTCCCCATGTCGAGCAAGAAACAGCCTGTCGTTCGCAAAGCTTCCAAGAAAATCGCCGACTCGCGCCGCGTGCGCTACGGCTCCGGCAACGCGCCGCGCGTGGTGCGCGCGCTCGACGCCGCGACGCAGGATCCCCGCAGCGTCCGCTTCGGCTCGGGTAACTGCCCGGCAAGCCTCAGGAAGTAGCAGCCCCGCCATGAACCAAGCACCCCAGCCGGGCCCGACGGTCACGTTCTATCGGGCGGTACCGGGCTGTCGTGCGCCGATGCGCGCCGATGCCTCGGTGCTAGGGACGCTGCCTTCGCGCGGTTTCCAGTACTGCGAAGCACTGCGCGCTGCTTCGTCCTTCGGCTGGTACGTGTTCCCGCCCATCGACTTCACCCTGCAATGGGACGGGTCGCAGATCCTCTGGACCTACCGCGGCGCGAAAGCGTGGTACCCGCTCACCAGCGCCCAATTCCCGGGCTACCAGGCTGTGTTCGACCGCCACGCGCCCAAGCACCTGCGCGGCTTCGCGCCGCCCTTTCTCACCGCGGTGCCGGAGCCAGGCATCGTTCAGGTTTGGACCGGCCTGATGGTCGGCAGCGCCGAAGACTGGAGCGTTCTGGTGCGCCCGCCCGCGAATCTGCCGCGCAGCCTCGCCTACGATCTCTACGAAGGCATCGTCGAAACCGATCGTTGGTTCGGGCCCCTCTTCACCAACCTGCGCCTGGTGAAGACCGACGTGCCGATCGAATTCAGCACCGAGACGCCGCTGGTGCAGGTGCAGCCGCTGCACCGGAGCACCTATGGCGAGGAGGTCTCCAACCGCTTCGCCGTGGTGCCCGGCCTTTCCGCTTTCCCCGCCGAGGCGTGGACGGGCTACGAGGACACCATCGTCAAGCCGAATCGCGATCCGGCGCGGCCGGTGGCGGCGTACGCCACTTCGGTACGGCGCCGGCGGAAGAGCGGCTGCCCGGTGCACGCCGGCTAGGCATGAACGGCTACGTCGCCGCCGCCGTCGCGGTGCTGATCTGGGCGTCCTATCCGGTCGCGACCCGCGCCGCCGTCACCGGAGCATTCACGCCGCACGAGCTGGTGACGCTGCGCTTCGGCGTCGGCGCGCTGCTTTTCCTGCCCTACCTGCTGCTGCATTGGCGCCATGTCGGCCGCGCCGCGTGGCTGCAGGGCGTACCGCTGACCCTGTTCCACGGCGCCGGCATGGCCGCGCTCGCGATCGCCGGCATGCAACTCGCGCCCGCGAACCACGCCGCCGCGCTGGGGCCCGGAGCGTCGCCGGCGTGGGTCGCGCTGCTCGGATTCCTGGTGTTCGCGCAACGCCCCTCGCGGCGCGCGATGACCGGGGCGGCGCTTTGCGTGATAGGCGTGTTGCTGCTCGTATTCTGGAGCGCTTCGGAGCGGACTCTGACGGTGCTCGCCGGGGACGCCATGTTCCTCGCCGCGTCCGCGCTGGCGGCGCTTTATGTGCTGCAGCTGCGCCGCTGGGGAATCGGCGCCATGCAGGGCGCGGCCATCGTCTCGCTGTATTCGGCGTGCGTGGTGGTGCCGTATTACCTGTGGTCGGCGCCCGGAACGCTGACGCGCATCGCGCCAGGCGAGCTCCTCTGGCAGGTTCTCTGGCAAGGGGTGCTGATCGGCTGCATCGCGGTCATCGCCCTGAACTACGCCATTTCCCGGCTCGGCAGCGAGCGCTCAAGCGCGCTCGTCGCCTTCGTGCCCGTGCTGACGGCCGTGCTGGCGCTCGTGTTCCTGGGAGAGATTCCGTCCACCGCTGAGATCGCCGCTCTGGTCGCGATCTCGGCCGGCGTCTCGATCGGCGCGGCGCCTGGAAGGCCGGCGACTATGCGGGAAGCCCTGCTGCTAGCAGCGCCTCCGCGAACCGCGACGCCTGCGGGCTGTCCCGTCCGGGATAACGCGCCCTGAACGCCGACACCGTCAGACCGGGCTCGAGCTCGCGCAGCCGGCCCATGGTCTGGCGCGCCTCATCGATGCGCCCCGAAAGCACCAGCGCCGCCGCGAGCGTGCGCAACGTCGGGGTGTGCAGGCGGTTCTCGCGCAGCGAGCGGTTCGACAGCTCGATCGCGCGCTCGTAGCGCTCGCTGATCAGGTTGGCCTGACCCGCGGCCGAAGTGAAGTAGTAGATCATCGGGTCGAGCGGCGACAGCGATAGCGCGCGATCCGCGCACTGCACCGCCTCGTCGCCGCGTCCGCGCCAGGAGTGCGTGAGCGCGCTGTGCAGCCAGGCGAGCGGCTCGTTCGGATTGGCCGTGAACGCCTGGGCCAGGCGCTGCTCGGCGAGCGAGAGGTCGTGCCGCGACCAGGCGGCGACGTGCGCGTCTACCGCCAGCGCGAGCGCGTCCTCGGCATCGCACTCGAGCGCGCGCGCCGCGCACGCGCTGGCCGCGGCGACGTCCTGCGCCGGGTCGTCGCTCGCCCCGACCACCACCCGCATCACGTGCCACTTCGCCAGCCAGGCATGAGGGTGCGGCGACACCGGATCGCGCGCGATCGCAGTCTCGAAGGCGGTTCGCGCTTGTATGAAATCTTCCGGTGCCAGGCGATGCATCAGCTCGACGCCGCGTAGCGTCATCGCATACGCGTCGAGTTGTTCGAAGTTCGTGATGCGCGCGCGTTTGAGCTCGAGCGAGCGCACAAATGGAGCCAGGCTCTGCACCACCTTGCGTGCCAGCTCAGCCTGCATCGCGAACACGTCGGGCACGTCGCCCTGGAAGCGCTGGCTCCACACGATGCGGCCGTCTCGCGTATCGGCGAGCTCCGCGACGAGCAGCGCCCGTGGGTAAGCGATCTGCACGCTGCCCGACACTACATACTGCACGCCGAGCATCTCGCCAATGCGCCGCACGCCCACCGGTGCATGGCGGAACGCCATGGTGGACAGGCGCGAGACCACGAAAAAGTCCGCCATGCGCGACAGCGCGGCGATCGTATCGTCGGCCAAGCCGTCGCCGATCGACTCGAAGCGCGGATCGTCCGAACGCAGCTGGAACGGGATCACCGCGATGGAAGGCCGGCCGTGCGCCTGCACCGCCGCGTTAGGGGTCCATACGCGCGTTTGCGCCGGCGGCCAGGCGCGGAACGCGCGCACCGCGCGGCTGCGGCTGCGCAGCCGCTGCTCGCCAAGGTCTTCGACTGAGGCGTCGACCCCGCTGGTGAGCTGGTCGCGCGCCTGCGTCGAGACCACCGTTTCGCCCGGGTTCGCGAGCTCGGCCAGGCCGGCGGCGAGGTTGACGCCATCGCCGAGCACGTTAAATGCCTCGACGATGACTTCCGCGACGTGGATGCCGGCCCGCATGCCGAGCGGCGCGGCGTCGCGTTGGGTATTGAAGCGCGCGAGGTCGGCGTGGAGCTCGAACGCGCAGCGCAGGGCCTGCGCCGCGTCTGGAAATTCGGCGATGAAGCCATCGGCCGGGACCTTCAGCATGCTGCGCCCGGCGTGCGTCGGAACGATCTGCGACGTGGCATGGGCGAGGAAGGTGCGGCAGCGCTCGACGGTGCGCTCCTCGTCGCGTTCCATGAGCGCAATGGAGTCGCTCATCTCGGCCACCAGGATGGCGCGGCGCTGCCGCGGCGACGTGACACCGTGGACGGCACGCGGCTCCTGCACCGTATTGACGACAGCCTCGGCTTCCGGCCGTACCTCGCCCGCGAGGCGCTCCAGCGTGGCGACGTCGAGCAGCACCAGGCCGCGGCCGGCGCGCTCGAGCAGTCCCTCGCGCACCAGGCGCGAAAGCTCGCGCGCGATCGGCTCGCGCGAGGTACCCACCCGGCTGGCGATGTCGTTGTGCGTCGGCGCCGGGTCGAGCCGCGCGCGGTTCTCGCCGATGCCGGCAACGCGCGCCAGCCGCAGCAGCTCGACCCAGGTGCGGCGCTGCACCGGCTGCGCGCCGAGTTCGAGCAGGCGGCCGGCGAGCTCGCGCACCGAGCCGGTCAGCCGGCGCAGCAGGCGCTCGCGCACCGACGCATGATGGGCAAGGACAGCGCGGAACGCCTCGGGCGACATCGAAGCCAGCAGCGATTCGCGCAGCGCGACCGCGTCGGCGAAGCGCGCGCGGCCATCGATCGCCGAATGCTCGCCGAATACCTCCCCCGCCGCGAGCTCGCGGAAGATGATGCGGCGCCCGCGGCCAGCTTGCGCCGTCACGCGCACCTGGCCGGCGATCACGAAGTACACATCGCGGTCGGAACCATCGTGGTGGATCACGACCTGGTTGCGCTTGCAGCGCGTCCATTTGCACTGCGCAGCGATCTCGCGCAGCGTGTAGCTGTGGAGGCCCTTGAACAGTTCGACCTTTTGCAAGCCGGACAGCCCAGACATGCGCAGCGCCGGCCTGGCGGAGGACTTGCGGCGCGTGCGGCTGGCGGCCATCGCTACTCCACCGAGGTCACGCCGTGGCGGATGGCGAACTTCACCAGGCTCGCCAGGTCTTCGATGTCGAGCTTGTTCATCATCCGGCTGCGATAGGTGTCGATGCTCTTCGGCGAAAGGCCGAGCAGCGCGCCCACCTCGCTGCTGGTGTTGCCTTCGACGATCAGCTTCAGCACCTGCAGCTCGCGGCGGCTCAGCCGCTCGAGCGGATGGTCGGTGCCGCGCTCGCGGATGTAGTCGTCGAGCGCGCGCGGGGACAGCTTCTCGCTCAGATAGCGCCGGCCGGCGTGCACGGCGCGCACCGCCGCCACCACCTCGCCGCCGGCCGATTCCTTGAGCACGTAGCCGCTCGCGCCCGCGCGCAGCGCCTGATAGATGTGCTCCGGGCTGGCGTGCATCGACAGCATCAGGATGTGCGTATCGGGGCACAGGTCGTGAATGCGGCGCGCCGCCTCGACGCCGTCCAGCCCCGGCATGGCGATGTCGAGCACCGCCACGTCCGGCAGCGTCTCCGCGGCGAACGCCACTGCCCGGCCCGAGTCGCCGAAGCTGCCGACCACCCGGATGTCGGCCTGCGTGGCCAGCAGCGCCTGCAGGCCGTCGCGCACCACGGCATGGTCGTCGAGCAGCAGGACGTTAATGGGCATCGGCTTCTTTCGGGATCTCCACCACCACGCGCGTGCCGCGCCCGGGAAACTCGACGCGCAGCCGCCCGCCATGGGCTTGGGCGCGCTCGCGCATGGTGGTCAGGCCAAAGCCGCCGCGCTTCGCACTGCGCGCGCCCGCGGCGTCGGCGAAACCGCGGCCATCGTCCTCCACGCTCAGATGAACGCCGTCCCCATAGAGAATCGCCACCTTCACGCTCGCGGCGCCGCTGTGCTTGGCGACGTTGGTGAGCGTCTCCTGCACGATGCGGAACAGCGCGAGCTCGGCGTCGCTCGACAGGCGCGCCGCCGCGCCCGCGACCTGCGTCGCCACCTTGATGCCGGTGCGCTCGCTGAACACTGAGGCGTACCAGCGCAGCGCCGGCACCAGGCCGAACTCTTCCAGCGCCGCGGGCCGCAGGTCCGTCATCACGCCGCGAATGGCGTCGATGGTGGTTTCCACCAGCCCCGCCATCGCGTCGAGGCGCGGGCCGGCGATCATCTCGCCCCGCGACTGCAGCTGTTGCTTGAGCGCCTGCAGGTCGATGCCGAGCGCGGTCAGGTTCTGGCCGATCAGGTCGTGCAGCTCGTCGGCGACGCGGCGCCGCTCGGCTTCCTGCGTCTGCACCAGCCGGTTGAGGAGGCTGCGCACGTCCTCGGCATAGCGCCGCGCCTTGTCCTCGGCGTCCACCCCTGCGCTGACATCGACGGCGAACCCCGCCAAGCCGTTGCCGCCGGCGGCGTCGGCGAACGGAAACTTTACCGTCAGCCAGTGCGCGGTGGTGCCGTCGGGCTGCTGCATTTGGCGCACCGTCTGCACCGCGCCGCGTCCGCTGCGTACTTCCTCGTCGTGGCTGCGGAAATAGCTGGCGAGGTCCGCCCCGAACAGCTGCCGATCGTCGCGCCCCAGCATTTCTTCTGCCGCACGCCCGTGATAGCGCGCGAACGGCTGGTTGACATAGGTGTAGCGCAGGCTCGCGTCCTTGATCCAGGCGATCGCCGGCGCATTGTCCATGAACGAGCGAAAGCGCCGCTCGCTCTGCGCCAACGCGTCCTCGAGTCGGCTGCGCTCCGTGATGTCGACGCCGATGCCGGCAACCGCGATTCCGCCCTCGCCGTCCGGCACTGGAAACTTCACCTTCAGCCAGCGCCCGCCGGGCTGGCTGTCCACGTACTGGATCGGCATGCCCTGCGCGCGCACCTTCTCGTCGCTCTCCCGAAAGTAGGCGGCCACCTCGGGGGGATAGAGATCGGTCGGGCTGCGCCCGAGGAGCGCGGCCGGGTCGGTATCGCTCCACGTCTTCGCGTAGCGCGGGTTCACATAGGTGAAACGGAACTGCGAATCGCGAATCCAGGCGTTCGCCGGCAGGTTCTCCATGAACAGCTGGAAGCGCTGTTCGCTCTCGCGCAACGCCTGCTCCGCACGGCGGCGCTCGGTGATGTCGCGCGTGATGGCGAGCAGGCGGGTTTCGCCGCTCGCCTCGTCGCGGAACGGGACGGCGTGCGTCTCCATCCAGCGCCGCGTGCCCTTGAGGCCAATCAGCTCGAACTCGAGAGTGCCGCGCTCGCCGCGGCAGACGCGCTCGGTAAGGCTGCGGAACGCCGCCGCGTGCTCCGGCACCACCAAGCTCCAGACGCACTGGCCGATCACCGCGTCGGCGCTGTCGGCCTCGCCCATGCGCAGGCCCGCGGCGTTCATCTCCAGCAGGCGGCCCTGCGCATCGAGCAGCTTGACGCATTCGGGCTCGGTATCGATCAGCGCTCGCAGCCGCGTTTGCGCTGCCCGCAGGTCGGACAGCAGCCGATCGCGCGCTGCCAAGTCCTGCAGCGGGGCGCCATCCTCGAGTGTCGGGTGTACAGCGGCCATCGGTCCCCTCGCCGCAGACTATAATTCATCCCCGATGGACACGCTCGGGCGCATCCGCCATCTGGCGGCGAAGGAATTTTCGATCAATCCCGACGGGCTGGACCCGGCCGCGCCGCTTGACACCCTCGGCATCGATTCGCTCAGCTTCATCGAGTTCATGTTCAAGGTCGAGGAGGAGTTTGGCGTCAGCGTGTCGGACGAGGACCTGAAGGGGATCAGGACGCTCGCCGACCTCGAGCGGCACGTCGCTGCCGCGCTCGCCGCCGCCGGCAAGGCCTGATCCCTCCAGCATGCGGCGCGTCGCCGTCACCGGAGCTGGCGTAGTCTCGCCGCTCGGCACCACTCTCGAGCAGTTCCACGAATCGCTGGCCGCAGGGTGCTCGGGCATCCGGCGCCTCGCCCCCGAGGTCACCGGGCGCTCCGGCGTGCAGGTTGGTGCAACGGTGGAGTGGAATGCGGCGGAACGGTTCAAGGAGGGAGAAGTAGCCAACCTCGACCGCGTCGCACAGTTTGCGATTGCCGCCGCCGGCCAGGCGATCAGTGCCAGCGGCCTTCTTGCGGATGAGAGCCTGCCGCGCGAGCGCATCGGCGTGTCGTGGGGAACCGGCATGGGTGGCGCGCATACGCAGGAAGCGAGCTATCAGCAGGTCTACGGCAAGGGCGAATGGCGCGTGCGTCCGCTGACGGTGGTGATGGGAATGGCCAACGCCGCTGGCTCGCATGTCGCGGTCCGTCATGGCCTGCGCGGCCCGTTCGGCAATTACTCGACCGCGTGTTCCTCCTCGGCGATGGCGCTCGGTGAAGCGATGCGCACCATCGCCGCGGGGCGCGCTGATGCCATGATCGCCGGCGGCGCTGAAGCATTGCTGACTCCCGGCGTGCTGGTCGCATGGCAGGCGTTACGCACGCTCGCGACCGCGGACCCCGCCAATCCGTCGGCGAGCTGCAAGCCCTTCGACAAGCGCCGCACCGGCCTCGTGCTCGGCGAAGGCGCCGCTGCGTTCGTGCTCGAGGAGGAATCGCGCGCCCGCGCCCGCGGTGCGCGCATCTACGCGCTGCTCACGGGCTATGGCAATTCCTGCGATGCGGTCCACATGTCGCGCCCTGATCGCGACGGCCAGGTGCGCGCCATGAAGGAAGCGCTCACCGAGGCGCGGCTCTCGCCGCAGGACGTGGGCTACATCAACGCGCACGGTACCGCGACGTCGGTCGGTGACGTCGTCGAGGCCGAAGCGATCAACGTCGTGTTCGGCGCGTCCGCCCGCGAGGTGCGCGTGAGCTCGACGAAATCCCTGCACGGGCACCTGCTCGGCGGCTCGGGCGCGCTCGAATTTGCCGCCGCTCTCCTCGCGCTGGAACGTGGCATCCTGCCGCCGACCGGATTCCTCGACGAGCCGGACCCGGCGTGCGGCCTGCGCCACGTGGCGCATACCGCCGAGCGGGTAGAGCCGCCGCGCGCGGTCATGTCGAATTCCTTCGCTTTCGGCGGTTCCAACGTCGTGCTGGTCGCTAGCCGTGCCTAGGCACTGTCGCCGTTTCCACTAAAGGCACGAACCCTGCATGGGAGGCGCTTCGCCCCATGCAAAATCGCAGCAAGGTCCGCCTCGGTCTCAAGGTGATCCACCGTCACCGCGCGGGGCAGTCGACTTTCCGGCGCGTGTCCGAACTGGTGTTCGTCGGCGGCCGGCCGAAGGCCGTGCTCGGATGGATCGATACCGGCGGCGTTCGTACGCCGATTTACATCTGCGAGCTCGATCCGGCGAAGCTGCGCAAAGCCGCCGCAACCAAGAACACGTACTACTACGACGAGATCACGGTCGATCCTCGCTACGAACCGGCGGCGTATCCGGTGCGCAGCGCAAAGCACGCCGGCCGCTAGTCCGCACCACGAGGAGGGGCTGGTGGCAAGGCCGGAATCGAATACCGCCGCGAAAGCCTCGGTTTCCCTAGTAGCACGACGACCTCGCTGCAGCACATGAGTCCTCCCGCGGCGAAGCACTTACGCAGACGACATCAGTCGCCGTCCGAATCCATTTTATAGAGCCGGCCTACTTCCGCGCGGCGAATTCCGCCAGAGCGATCGTCAGCAGCCTTAGCTTCAGACTTGGCATCGCGGTACGGCCCGCTATCCACGCTTCGAGCACAGTGCTGTTGACGCCCAAGCGGACCGCCAGCTCTTCACGTCCGAGCAAGTCGCTAGCGCTAGCAAGCACTTTCTGAGCGGTTTTGTCGGGCATCCATTAACTCCCGAAGAAGACGTCCATCGCGCCGATCGGGGTCGTACTGAACTCGCGTGCGCGCTTGATTCGGTACGCGAGCCCGTCTGCGGCCGTAACGCCGCGCGAAAGGTCGATAATCTTTTGAGGACGGAGGGGATTCCCAGCTGCGTCCTGGATGACCATGACTCGCGGTTGCAGGCGCTTGCCCGGATTCTGCGCAACGACAGTGCCGAGCTCGCCGCCGTTCAATTCAACCATGCTGCCGAGCGGATAGATGCCGATGCAGCGGATGAATTGCTCGACCAGATAAGTATCGAACAAGGTACCACGCGCTTTGTAGAGCACCTTCAGCGCTTCTGAAGGTGATATAGGCGCCGCATAGGGGCGCCGCGCGGTAAGCGCATCGAATGTGTCGACGATGCCGGCTATGGAGCCGATCATGCCAATGTCATTACCTTTGAGCCTGCGTGGATAGCCGCTGCCGTCCAGGCGCTCGTGATGGAGCGTCACCAAGTCGGCGAGACGCCACGGCAGTCCTCCCGTGCCGCGCAGTATTTCAGCCGAGTGTTCGACGTGCTTCTGGGCGATCTGATACTCAATGGGGATCAGGCGGGTGGGCTTTTCTAGCAACGCTGCGGGCAGCTTAACCTTGCCAACGTCTTGCAATAGGCCAACGTAACCCAGAAGCACGATGTCCTCCCGGGACATTTCAAGGAAGCGGCCGAAGGCTGCCATGTAGATCGCACAGTCCATTGCGTGCGACTCGATGTAGTCGCCTTTTTCCCAAAGCTTACTGAAGAGCAGCATCGCGTCCGGATTGCGCAATACGCTCTCAGTGATGAGGCTTACCGCCTCGGCCAGCTTGTCGGCGTGGAGCGTCTTACCGGTACGCAGCGCCAAGAGGGCCTCGCGTACCACTATTCCGGCCGCACCGTAGCTCGCCGCCGCGCTCGGGTATTCCTCCTGAACGGTCGCAATTTCATTCCAGTGGACTTTCCCACCAGGCGTGAGGTCGACCTTCGCCCTTGTACGAGGCGGAATAGTGTCCACCTCCGGCGAGCCCATTTCGCGACGATCCGGGTCGACAAACACGACACTGCAACACCTGCGCAGGATTTCGAGTTCTTCCTGGGTTTCCACCACAAAACCCTGAAACTTAAGCGGCGTCTCGGTCCACGGACGGTCGAGTTCGGCAACGTACATGCCGAATTGCAACTCTGCGATCTTGATTGGTTTTTTCAACGTTGGCCTGTCTCTGCGCCATTCACAGTAAGCGCATCCCCTATGCTTTGCTATGCGAATACTTCGCTGCCTGACGATTTTTGACTGCGGCCATCAACAGTGAAAATACGTATTGGCGGGAGCGGATAAACACCGTGCAGGCGCGCGCTTTTTCTTCACCTGGTCGGCCCCGGCCCGAGGGTAATGCTATGGCCGCGCCCGCATGCGACGCCGCGCAGCGTGATCAACCGGTCAAGGCGATGATGCTGCAATAGCCGCCAACGCATTACGAGACCTACAAAAGCGCATTTGGCGGACTACTTTCGAAGCAACTAGTACAACGCACGGGATTCGACGGCGCGCCGCTGCTAGCGTTCGGCGTGCTGGTATCGTCCGACGCGGCGCTGATGGTCCCGCTACCTGAACGTTAGACATTCTTGCGCAATGGAGACGAGGCCGTCGGAATTGAGATTACGAGAATAGCTCTAACGGATCGAACTTAAGTGCGCCTTGCGGAAGGGCGCGGCGGACCCGGTAGGATCCGCCGCCTTGCTTTTGCGGATCGGCTGCCAAGTCGATTAGCTTCGGCGCGGAGAGACTTGCACCGGCTTGGTCGCGCAGCAGCATTACCTTCGGCTTGAGTCGCTGCAGCATGTTATCGGCGACGACGATCCCGATCTCGCCGGAACATAGTTCGATCGCCGTGCCGACTGGGAAAGAGCCTACGCAGCGGATGAACTGCTCGACCAGCGGGCCGTGGAATGCGGTGCCGCGACCCTGGAGCAGACCGTTCGCCGCAGCGGAAGACGCGAGACCTTTTCCGTACGGGGGAATGGCGACGAGCGCGTCGTACGCATCGCAGATCGCCGCGATCGAGCCCAACAAGCCGATCTGATAGCCCTTGAAACCGCGTGGGCCGCCGCCGTCCTGCCGCTCGTGGTGCAGAAGGGTAAGCGACGCGAACTTGGGCGGCAGACCGGAAGCGATGCCGACGATGTGCGCCGAAAGCTCGACGTGCTTTTTTACGATTTCTTCCTCCTCCGGCGTCAATTCCTGCTTTTCAAGCAGCGCGCCCGGCAGGCGGGTTTTGCCGATGTCCTGGAGCAGGCCAAGCAGCCCGAGAAGATGGATCTGGTCGCGCTCGAGCTGCAGGAAGCGTCCGAACATCATCATGTAGATCGAAACCTGCAGCGCCCGCGCATGCGCTGCCACGGTCGTTTCCCGCATGGTTGCCATAAGCAGAAGGGCCTCAGGATTGCGGACCACGCTTTCGGCTAATTCCCTCGCCACGTCGTCGATCGCTTTGCCGTCGAGCGCAGTGCTGCCTCTGGCGAGCGGCTGCACGAAATCGTGCAGCACGCTCAGAGCGTGTATGTAGAGCCCGGCTGCACGCCGAATCTCCTTTTTGGCGCCGAAGGTCTCGGCATACGTTGAAGTGCCTTTAATTTTAAATCCCGGGATCGTGAGATCCACCGCCGGGGCCGGCGCGAGCTCCGGCCCGAGCGCTGCGCCGCGGGTTACGTCGACGAATACATACCTGCAGAGCTTGCGCAGGGCTTCGAGTTGCCGGTCGTTGATCAGGGTAAAGCCCTGAAACGCGAACGATGTTTCCCTCCACGGGCGGTCGAGCTCGGCTATGTACATGCCGAACCGCAGTTCGCTCACGGCAACTGCCCTTTTTTGCATGCGACAGTGTAAAAGCGCCCCGTCGTGTGCGTTGTGACTTGCCTAGCGGGTTCACACGTTTTTACTCCGGACGAAGGAGAAAAGCCTAGCTTGCGTGCATCTCTTCGCACGGTTCGGCATGAGCTCGGTCCGCGCGTCGCCCACAGCGCGCAGAATTTCAGAGTCCCGGGACTACTTCGCTGCCTGACGATTTTTGACCCTCGGCGTCAACGGTGAAAAATCCCTATTGGCGCGATTGGATACACGGCGGCCAGCCGCGCTTTTTCTTCTTCGCTTCACCGAGGCTTCTCCCCGGCGCGTTACGAAACTCATCTCGAAGCCCTGGCTGCGAGGGTCTGAACCGCACCCGCAGGCCCAGCGACTAGCGCTTTAGGTCTTTGTACACGGCCACCCGCATCGGCCCTTTGTGGCGGCGGCGGATCTTCTTAGGCGTTGTTACCCCGAGCTCATCCGCAACCGCACGGATGACGCTGGGTTCTGGCCGTGCTTTGCGTTGACCCGTCCTCCTACTCGCAGGCATCAGACTTCCTTGCGTAGGTGCTGGTCTACGGCCTTACTCATTGGACCGACCTTGGCAACGGCTTCGCGCAGCCGGTCCCGAGAAACGCCAAGCTTTTCGCTCCAATAGACCAGTTCGTGGTCCTGCTCCACGTTAATTCGCTGGTCGTCCAGCTTGCCGGTTTGCTTCAGATCGTCTGCCATTCGATACCTCCGTAGTAGGGGGGGTATGGGCGCAGCAACGCTCGTGCCGAAAAAAAATCATCCCTTCTCTGGGCGGCCGAACTTATCCAGCAAGTCGGCTAAGAGCAGGAGCGTCTTGTCGGGCATGCTGGCTTTCCCGGTAATCCAGGCGTCTACCAGATTAACTGGCACGCTCAGACCGGCGGCCAATTCCTCCATCCCCATCAAACCCACGGCCTTCCGCAGAAGCTGTTGCTTCGTTGCGTCGCTCAAGCCCAACCCTTGTGCGCTGTAACGCCACGGAAAAGGCAAGTGACATGCCTAATTGTGGACGCACGGTAAGCGGGTCCGAAAGCAGCTAAGGCTGGCTCACCACCACAGGCAAATCCGGCAGTTCGCCGCATCCGGACCCGCGCGATCAGCGGTGTCGGGGCAGCTCACCGCGCACGACCTTGAGCAGCCCTAGCGCGTGGACTTGGTCAGTGGTTCCAGCAAGAGCAGAAGTTCATCGATGTTGCAGGGCTTCGTCAGGTGATGGTCGAAGCCGACGGAACGCGAGAGAAAGGCGTCCGAGCCTTTGACGTAGATGCCGCTTATCGCAATGAGTAGCGGGCGATAGCTGACAAACCACGAGCGAATTTGCTTCGCCACGTCGTAGCCGCTGAGTCCGGGCATAGCGATGTCGCAAATGATCGCGTCCGGCTGAAAATTCCGGACCGCAGCCATGACTTCGGGTCCGCTGTAGACAGGTCGCACCCGGTGGCCCTCGTCTTCGAGGATGGCTTTCATCGTGTTGACCGTATCCGCGTCATCGTCCGCAATGACGATCGCGAGCGGTCGCCATGGCGTGGCCCCTTTCCCACGGCCTGGGGCGGACGCCCCCTTGGGTTGCGGTGTGTCGGCGCCGGAAAGGATCACTGGCGTTACCCTTGAAGTCTCCCCGGCGCGGATTCTAGCCCGCAGATTTGCCCTCGGGCTGTCGAGTTGTAGCGGAACCGACTACGCGCGTTCGCTTTTGACATCACTTGATAGTCCACTCGAAATAAGCCCGACTAGAAGAGAAGTAAGCGACGATGCCCAAGACGCCGCCAAGACGCGGATTCAGAGGGAAACAGGCCATCGGCGACGAAGTCAGCGACGGCTCTGGATGGCCTGATACAGGGATTTGGTGGCCAAGGCCGGAATCGAACCAGCGACACACGGATTTTCAGTCCGCTGCTCTACCAACTGAGCTACTTGGCCTGCTGCGGAATCACTGCGGGAAGGCGCGGATTATAGCAATGCAAACGAAAAAGGCGCCCTGAGGCGCCTTTTCCGTTTACTGCGTACGGCCTGGACTTACATGTCCATGTCGCCCATGCCGCCCATGCCGGGCATGCCGCCGTGCGAATGGCCGCCGCCGCCCTTCTTCTCTTCCACCAGCTCGGCCACCATCGCGTCGGTGGTGAGCATCAGGCCGGCAACGGAGGAAGCGTTCTGCAGCGCGGTGCGCGTGACCTTGGTCGGGTCGATGACGCCCTGCGACACGAGATCGCCGTACTCCTCGGTCTGCGCGTTGAAGCCGTGGTTGCCCTTGCTCTCGAGCACCTTGTTCAGCACCACCGAAGGCTCGGCACCGGCGTTGTCGACGATGATGCGCAGCGGCTCTTCCAGGGCGCGCATCACGATCTTGATGCCCGCGTCCTGGTCGTGGTTCTCGCCCTTGAGCTTGCCGTCGAGCGCCTGCTTGGCGCGAATGAACGCCACGCCGCCGCCCGGGACGATGCCCTCTTCCACCGCGGCGCGGGTCGCATGCAGCGCGTCCTCCACCCGGGCCTTCTTTTCCTTCATCTCGACCTCGGTGGCGGCGCCGACCTTGATCACTGCAACGCCGCCGGCGAGCTTCGCCACGCGCTCCTGCAGCTTTTCCTTGTCGTAGTCGCTGGTGGCTTCGTCGATCTGCACGCGGATCTGCTTGACGCGCGCCTCGATCTGCTTCTTGTCGCCGGCACCATCGATGATGGTGGTGTTCTCCTTGCCGGCTTCGACCTTCTTCGCGCGGCCCAGGTCCTTGATGGTGGCGTTCTCCAGCTTCAGGCCCAGCTCCTCGCTGATCACCGTGCCGCCGGCGAGGATCGCCATGTCTTCCAGCATCGCCTTGCGGCGGTCGCCGAAGCCCGGAGCCTTGACGGCGACGGTCTTCAGGATGCCGCGGATGTTGTTGACCACCAGCGTGGCGAGCGCTTCGCCTTCGACTTCCTCGGCGATGATGAGCAGCGGCTTGCCCGCCTTCGCCACCTGCTCGAGGATCGGCAGCAGCTCGCGGATCGATGAGATCTTCTTGTCGTACAGGAGGATGTACGGATCCTCGAGCACGGCGATCTGCTTCTCCGGGTTGTTGATGAAGTACGGCGAGAGATAGCCGCGGTCGAACTGCATGCCCTCGACCAGGTCGAGCTCGTTCTGCAGCGACTTGCCGTCCTCGACGGTGATCACGCCTTCCTTGCCGACCTTGTCCATCGCGTCGGCGATGATCTTGCCGATGTCGGCATCGGAGTTGGCCGAAATCGATCCGACCTGCGCGATTTCCTTCGAGCTCGAGCACGGCCGGGAGACCTTCTTCAGCTCCTCGACCACGGCGGCGACCGCCTTGTCGATGCCGCGCTTCAGGTCCATCGGGTTCATGCCGGAGGCGACGAACTTCATGCCTTCACGCACGATCGCCTGGGCGAGAACCGTGGCCGTCGTGGTGCCGTCACCGGCGACGTCGGAGGTCTTGGAGGCGACTTCCTTCACCATCTGCGCGCCCATGTTCTCGAATTTGTCCTTGAGCTCGATCTCCTTGGCCACCGAGACACCGTCCTTGGTGACGGTGGGGGCGCCGAACGAGCGCTCGAGGACGACGTTGCGGCCCTTGGGCCCCAGCGTCACTTTTACGGCGTCGGCCAGGATGTTCAACCCATGGACCATCTTGGCGCGCGCGCTTTCGTGGAAACGTACTTCCTTGGCTGGCATTGTGCTTCTCCTAGTTCGATCTATTCAGTTAATGCGGCGTGCGCTTAGTTGCCTTCGACGACGCCCATGATGTCTTCCTCGCGCATGACGAGGAGCTCTTCACCCTTCACCCGCACGGTCTGGCCGGAATACTTGCCGAACAGGATCTTGTCGCCCGGCTTGACGTCGAGCGGAATCACCTTGCCCTGGTCGTCCTTCTTGCCTTTGCCCACGGCGACGATCTCGCCCTGGTCGGGTTTTTCGGCTGCGGTGTCCGGGATCACGATGCCTCCGGCGGACTTCTTTTCCTCTTCAATACGCTTCACGATCACGCGGTCGTGCAACGGACGAATTTTCATTGCGATGGCTCCCATTGAAAAAAGCGATGTATTACAATGGCTTGGGTTGGCCAAGCCAAAGGCTAAAGTGGTTAGCACTCAATAACTGCGAGTGCTAATAATAGGGCTCATGCCTCGCTTTTTCAAGGTGTTTCTCGCCTGGTTAGTCCTTGCTCCGGCGCGGGCGGCCTCTCTGCCAGAGCCGCTGGCCCGCGCCCTGAGGGACGCCAAGGTCCCTGTGTCGAGTGTCAGCATCGTCGTGCAGGAGGTCGGGCAACGCCGGCCTGCGCTCGCGCTCAACGCCAATGCTCCGCGTAACCCGGCATCGGTGATGAAGCTGGTGACGACCTACGCCGCGCTCGAGTTGCTCGGCCCGGCCTACCGCTGGAAGACCGAGGCGTACCTCGACGGGGAAGACCTCGTCCTTCGGGGCACCGGCGATCCGAAGCTGAGCTACGAGAGCTTCGGGATGCTGCTTCGCAATCTACGCGCGCGCAGCCTGCGCGAGGTGCGCGATGTCGTGCTCGATCGCAGCCATTTCACCGCCGTGGCGCTGCCGCCGATCGACGCCGAGCTTTTCCGCCCGTACAACGTGGTGCCCGACGCGCTGCTCGTCAACTTCAAGTCGCTGCGCTTCGTTTTCCTGCCGGAGAACGACCGGGTGCGTTTGTTCGTCGAGCCGCCCCTGCCCGGCCTCGAGGTGGTCAACGCGCTGCGCGTCGCGGAGGGTGCATGCCCCGAAGGGCGCGCCTTCCGCGATCTGACGCAGGCCGCGTTCCAGTCCCAGCCGCCGCGCGCCACGTTCACCGGGGTGTACCCCCTGAGCTGCGCCGAGAAGGAACTGGTTGTCGCGCTCCACCACTCCGAGGATTACGTGGCGGGGATCATTCGCGTGCTCTGGAGCGAGCTCGGCGGCAGCTGGCGAGGCGGCATCCGCGAAGGGCTGGTTTCACCCAACGCCAAGCTGCTCTACACGCACGAATCGGAGCCGCTGGCCGAGGTTGTGCGCGACATCAACAAGTTCTCCAACAACGTGATGGCGCGCCAGCTGTTCCTCACACTCGCCGCCGAGCTCGGCGGCGCGCCGGCGCAGCCCGAGGCCGCGGCGCGCGCCGTTGCGCAATGGCTCACTTTCAAGGGCATCAAGGCGCCGGAGCTCGTGCTGGAGAACGGCTCCGGCCTCTCCCGCCTTGAGCGTGCGAGCGCTGCCACGCTGATGGCGCTGTTGCAGGCGGCCTGGAAAAGCCCGGTGATGCCGGAGTTCGTCGCCTCGCTGCCGGTGGCCGCGGCCGACGGCACGATGCGCAAGCGCATGCACGGCGAGCCAGTCGCCGGTAATGCGCATATCAAGACCGGTCTGCTATCGGACGCCCGTGCGATGGGCGGCTACGTCCTCGACCGCAGCGGGCGGCGCCATGCGGTGGTGATGATCGCGAACCATGGCAACGCCCCGCAGGCGGAGGCGGCCTTCGATGCGTTACTGGTCTGGGTCCGTACCGGAGCTAAAGGCCGAGGTCCTGCCACATCGCATCCACGCGACGCTTCACCTCGGCGTCCATGACGATCGGGCGGCCCCAACGCCGCTCGCTCTCGCCGGGCCACTTGTGCGTCGCGTCGATGCCCATCTTCGAGCCCAGGCCGGAAACCGGGCTGGCGAAGTCGAGGTAATCGATCGGCGTGTTCTCGACCAGCGTTGTGTCCCGCGCGGGGTCTACTCGTGTGGTCAGCGCCCAGATCACTTCCTTCCAGTCGCGCACATTCACGTCGTCGTCGCACACCACGATGAACTTGGTATACATGAACTGGCGCAGATAGCTCCAGATGCCGAACATCACGCGCTTGGCGTGTCCCGGGTATTGCTTCTTCATGCTGACCACAGCCATGCGGTAGGAGCAGCCCTCCGGCGGCAGATAAAAGTCCACGATCTCCGGGAATTGCTTGGTCAACAGCGGAACGAATAGCTCGTTCAGCGCGACGCCGAGGATCGCCGGCTCGTCTGGCGGCTTGCCGGTATAGGTGGAGTGATAGATCGGCGAGCGGCGCGTGGTCACGCGTTGCACCGTCATCACCGGGAAGCGCTCGGCTTCGTTGTAATAGCCGGTGTGGTCGCCATGGGGCCCTTCCTGCGCGACATCGTCGCGCGCGATGGTTCCTTCGAGCACGATCTCCGCGCTCGCCGGAACTTCCAGGTCCGAGCCGAGGCATTTCGCCAGCTCGGTGCGCGCGCCGCGCAGCAGGCCGGCGAACTGGTACTCCGACAGCGTATCGGGAATCGGCGTGACCGCCGCGAGCATGGTGGCCGGATCGGCGCCCAAAGCGACTGCGACCGGGAAAGGATCTTTTGAAAGTAAAGAATGATCTCGGTAATCGAGGGCGCCTCCTCGGTGCGCGAGCCAGCGCATGATGATGCGGTTGCGGCCGATGACCTGCTGGCGATAGATGCCGAGGTTCTGGCGCGGCTTCAAAGGTCCGCGCGTGACGGTGAGTCCCCAGGTGATGAGCGGCCCCGCATCCTGCGGCCAGCAGGTCTGCACCGGCAGCCGCCCGAGGTCGACGTCTTTACCTTCGAGCACCACTTCCTGGGCCGGCGCGCTGGACACGCTTCTGGGCGGCATGTTGAGCAGCTGCTTCCAGACCGGAAACTTGTCCCACAGGTCGCGCAGCCCTTTCGGCGGCTCTGGCTCGCGCAGCATGGCGAGCAGCCGGCCGATCTGACCCAGCGCCGTGTGCGTTTCGTCCCCCGGGGCGACGCCCATCGCCGCGGCGACGCGGCGCACGGTGCCGAAGAGATTGGCGAGCACGGGAATCTCGTGTCCCTTCGGCCGCTCGAAGAGCAGCGCCGGGCCGCCGGCGCGCAGTACCCGGTCACAGATCTCGGTCATCTCCAGCCGCGGCGAGACTTCGACACCGATACGCTTGAGGTCCCCGGTCGCCTCCAGCTGCGACACGAAGCTCCTCAAGTCCGAATACTTCATCGCTTTAGCAGCATCAGGCGCTCGCTGAGCGCTTCGGCGAAGTCGAGCAGCAGCGTGTCGCGGCCGCGCACCGGATAGATGCGCTCGGCGCCGGGCAGGCTGACGAGCAGCGTGGTCCTGCCGAGCCAGCCGAACGCCCCGAGCGCGCCGCCGCTGATCACGCAGGCGAGCGCAGCCACCGGCAGCAGGCTGCCGAGCGCCTCGAGAGTGCGGAAGAAGCCGTAGAGGGCGCGCGGCACGCCCTGCGGGCCGGCCGAAGCCATGTCGCCCGCCGCGCCGGCGGCGAAAGTCGCGATCGGGCCGGCGATCGCGAGCATGACGAGGGCACCGAGCACCAAGCCAATGCCCCAGCCGAGCTTGCGCGTGTCGCGCTCGAAGGAAACCCGCACCGCCGTCACGCCGCCCAGCGGAAGCGTCTCCAGGTGGTGGTCGCTGCGATGCACGAGGCAGGTCGGGAACAGCGTCAGGTTGGTGCCGCGAAACTCGCCGCGCTCGAAGGCGAAACGCGCAACCGCTGGTCCGGGCTCCGCCATTACGTCGCCAGTACGATTCCGGCCAGCACGGCCGCGCCAATCCAGTTGGCATGCATGAACGCCCTGAAGCAACCAGCGCGCGTGCGGCCGCGGATCAGCCACCAGTGGTACGCCACCAGCCCGGCAGCGGCGGCGAGGCCGAGGAAATACGGCCAGCCGAATTCCAGGCTCAGACCGAGCGCGAGCAGAATGGTCAGCATGGCGGCGTAGCTCGCCATCACTGCCGCCACGTCGAAGCGTCCCAGGGTGAGCGCCGCAGTGCGCAGCCCGAGGCGCGCGTCGTCGTCGCGATCGACCATGGCGTACTCGGTGTCGTAGGCGAAGGCATAGAACAGGTTCGCCCCGAACAGCACCCAGCATTCCGCCGGGAGGCGGAACTGGATCGCCGCATACGCCATCGGGATGCCGAAACCGAAAGCGATGCCGAGGTAGGCCTGCGGCATGGCGAAGAAGCGCTTGGCGAACGGATACGTCACCGTGATCGCGAGCGCGACGAAGGAGAGCAGGATCGCGAGCCAGTTGAGGAACAGAACCAGCAGGAATGCCGCGCCGGCGAGCAGCGCGGCGAGCGCCAGCGCCTCGCGGGGCGGGATCTCGCCGGTGGCAAGCGGCCGCGTGCGCGTGCGCTCGACATGGCGGTCAAAATCGCGGTCGGCGTAGTCGTTGATCGCGCAGCCGGCCGAGCGCATGAGCAGCGTGCCGACCACGAAAATCAGCAGGATGTCGAACCGAGGCCAGCCGCCGGATGCCAGCCATACCGCCCACAGCGTCGGCCACAGCAGGAGCAGCGTGCCGATCGGCTTGTCGAGGCGGATGAGGCGCTCGTAGGCATCGAGGCGCCGGGCGATGAACGCCAGATCCATAGGGCCGACAGGATAACTCAGGCGGAAGCCAACTCCTTCCGCGACCCAAGCCAGCGCTCGACGTGAGCGCGCGCGATGGCCGGATCGGCTTCGATCAGCTCGGCGGCGGCCTGCTGCGCCGCCTGCACGAGGTCGGCGTCGCGCTCGAGGTCGGCGAAGCGCAGCATCGGCTGGCCGCTCTGGCGCTGGCCCAGCACCTCGCCGGGACCGCGCATCTTCAGGTCGAGCCGCGCGATCTCGAAACCGTCGGTGTGCTCGAAAATGATCTTCAGGCGCTCGCGCGCCGTTTCCGACAGCCCGCCGCCGAAGAGCAGGATGCAGGTGCTCTCGCGCGTCCCGCGCCCGATGCGCCCGCGCAGCTGGTGCAGCTGCGCGAGACCAAAGCGCTCGGCGCTCTCGATCACCATGAGCGAGGCGTTGGGCACGTCGACGCCGACCTCGATCACCGTGGTGCACACCAGCACCTGCGTACGCCCCTGCGCGAACGCTTCCATGCCCGCGGCCTTCTCCGCGCCGGGCAGCCGGCCGTGCAACAGACCGACGTTCAGCCCCCGCAGCTCGCTGCGCAGGGTGTGATGGGTGTCGATCGCGGTCTGCAGATCGCCGTCTTTGGATTCCTCGATCACCGGACACACCCAATACGCCTGTTCGCCCTCGGCGCAGGCTTCGCGGATGCGGGTCAGCACTTCCTTGCGTTTCTCAGAAGAAAATCTCCTGGTGGTCACCGGGCGCCGCCCCGGCGGCATCTCGTCGATGGTCGAGACATCGAGGTCGGCGAGGTAGGTCATTTCCAGCGTGCGCGGAATCGGCGTGGCGCTCATCATCAGCTGATGCGGTACCACCATCGCTTTCTTGCGCAAGGCGAGGCGCTGCTCGACGCCGAAGCGATGCTGCTCATCGACGACGACCAGGCCGAGCTTGGCAAATTCGACTCCCTTCTGGATCAGCGCATGCGTGCCGACGACGACCTGCGCCGCGAGCATCTCCTTGCGCTCGCTTTTCGGCGTGCCGGCATGCAGCCAGCCGACGCGCACGCCGAGCGGGGCAAGCCAGTCGCGGAACTTGTGCCAATGCTGCTCGGAAAGAATCTCGGTCGGCGCCATCACCGCCGCCTGCGCGCCGGAATCGATCGCGGCGAGGCACGCGATCGCCGCCACCACCGTCTTGCCGCTGCCGACGTCACCCTGCAGCAGCCGTTGCGCGGGATGCGGCTCGCGCAGGTCGCGCAGCACTTCGTTCATCGCGCGGGTCTGGGCCCTTGTGAGCTTGAACGGCAGTCGCTCGAGGAACGACTTCAGCAGAGGCCCGTTGACTTTGAGAACCGGCGCCCGGCGGCTGCGGCGTCGCTGGTACGCGAAGCGCATGGATAGCTGCTGCGCCAGCAGCTCGTCGAATTTCACCCGGCGCCACGCGGCCTCGGGATCTTTGCCGGTTTGCGGCCGATGCAGCAGCCGCACCGCATCCGCGAAGTCGACGAGATCGAGACGCCGGAGCAGGCTCTGCGGCAGCGTGTCGTCGAGCGGCCCCGCGTCCAGCGCCTCGAGCACATGGGACCGCAAGTCGGCCTGCTTCAACCCGGCGGTGGTCGGATAAATGGGCGTGAGCGCCGTGGGCAGGGGCTCCCCCTGCGCCACGACGCGGTAGCGCGGGTGCGCCATTTCGGCGCCGAAAAATCCGCGGCGCACTTCGCCGAAGGCGCGTACCCGTTTGCCTTGCTCCGCCGCGCGCTCGAACTGCTTCAGCTGGCTGCCGTAGAAGTTGAAGAAGCGCAGCACCACGCCTTCGGCGTGCACCACGAGCTGCCGCTTGGGGCGGTACATCACTTGTGCCTTCAGGACCGGGGCTTCCACGCACACGGGCTGGCCGTCGCGCGCCTCCTGCGGCGCGGTGAGCACCGTCTCGTCCTCGTAGCGCAGCGGCAGGTGCAGCACGAGGTCGAAGCGCGAGCGCAGCCCGAGCTTCTGGAGTTTTTTGTCGAGAGACGCCTTAATTGGCGTGCAGGATGGCGTCGATCTCGACCAGCGCGCCGCGCGGCAAACCCGCCACGCCGACCGCCGCGCGCGCCGGATAGGGCTCGCGCACGTACTGCGCCATGATCTCGTTCACGCGCGCGAAATGCGCGAGATCGGTGAGATACACCGTCATGCGCACCGCGTGGTCGAGGCTCGACCCAGCCGCGATGGCCACGGCCGCCAGGTTGCGGAACACCCGGTGCGTCTGCCCGTCGATGCCCTCCGCCATCTGCATGGTGGACGGATCCAGGCCGATCTGCCCGGATAGATACACACTGTCACCCGCGCGCACGGCCTGCGAGTAGGTACCGATCGCCTCGGGGGCATCGCGCGTCTGGATCGGAATTTTCATCGGGGGTATCTTAGCTCAATGATTTCGCAGCTCGAAAAGCTCCTCGGTACGCCGCGCGACGGCGCGCTGCTGCGCTATTCGCTCGGCCTCGAGTACGCCAAGAGCGGCGACCATGCGCGCGCCGCCCAGTACTTGCGCGATGCCGTGGAGCGCGACCCGGACTACTCAGCGGCGTGGAAGATGCTGGGAAAGAGCCTGGCCGAGACTCAGCGCAACGAAGAAGCGCTCGCCGCGTTCAAGCAGGGCATTGCGGCCGCGCAGAAAAAAGGCGACCGTCAGGCCGAAAAGGAAATGACGGTGTTCGCGAAGCGTCTCGAGAGAGGGAAGGCCTAGAAGCCGGCCTGACGGCAACTAGGGAAACAGCCGGGCTAGCGCCTGACTCAGCCCCTTGACGAAGCTTTCCTTGCCGACGAGGGCGTCGGCGCCGGCACGGCTTGCGGCCGCTGCCGCTTCCGGCGTATGAAACAGCGTCATGGCCACGACCGCGGGAGCGTGCGGCGCGGATTTCACCTGCTTTACCATTTCAAGGCCGCGCGCCGGCGAGCGGCCCAGATCCAGCAGGAGAACATCCGGCCCTGCCGAGCTCACCAGCGTCATCGCTTGCAGCGCCGTGTTGGCCGTTCCGGCGAGGACAAATCCCGGCAGGTGGGCGACGTAGTTGGCGGCGGCGGTGAGGAAGGCCGGGCTGCCGTCGGCGATGGCGATCTTCAGGAGACGTGCCTCGGACATACGAGAGGCAGCGTATGCCCGCGTCCGGCACGCGACCATCGGGGGGTCCCTGAGAAAACGGCAGGCATTCCCTGAGGGCAATGTAAAGGATTCTTAACCCTCGGGCGGGACCAGTCCGGTTCGCAGGGCATATCGCACAAGGCCCGCCACATCGCGGATGCCGAGGCGCTCCATGATCTGGGCGCGGTGGGTCTCCACCGTTTTCACCGAAAGGTTGAGCAGGAACGCGATTTCCTTGGTGCTCTTGCCGCCGGCGACGAGCTTCAGCACTTCGCGCTGCCGCGCGGTGAGCACTTCGGGCGCCGCCTCGCCGCCGGTGCGGTGCATGTAGCCTTCGACCACCTGGCGCGAGACCGAGGGGCTGAGCCAGCTCTCGCCGCGCATCACGCTGCGCAGCGCGAGCTCGAGCTCGCCGGTGGCGGCGTCCTTCAGCAGGTAGCCGACGGCGCCGGCGCGCAGCGCCTGCAGCACGTACTCCTCGCCCGAATGCATCGACAGGATCACCACGCGCACGTCGGGATAGCGCTCGCGCATCTGCGCCGCGGCCTCGAGGCCGGTGATGCCCTTCATGGCGATGTCCATCAGCACCACGTCCGGCCGCTCTCGGTCGGCGACCTCGAGCGCCTCTTCGCCACTCGAGGCTTCGGCGACGACCTTCACCTCGCGCATTCCCTGCAGAAGCGAATGGATGCCGGCGCGCACCAAGGCGTGGTCATCGGCGAGCAGCACGCGGATCATCCTGCCGCCCGCTCCTTTCCGCCGGCGGCGGCCATCGGAAAGGTGGCGAGCAGCACGGTGCCTTGCCCGAGGGAGGAGCGCAGCTCGAACGAGCCGCCGGCGAGCGCCATGCGCTCCTCCATGCCGACCAGCCCGAGGCTCGCGCCGTTCGCGGCACGCGCGCGCACCGACTCGAGATCGAAGCCGCGGCCGTCGTCGCGCACCGAGATCGCGAGCCGCCCGCCGGTGTTGAACAGGCGCACCCACAGGTTGCGCGCGCGCGCATGGCGCAGCACATTGTTGATCGCTTCCTGCGCCACGCGGAAGCACGCCGTCTCCGCATCGGGCGCCAGCGCCGGCGGTGCGTCCTCGGCTTCGAAGTGCGCTTGAAGGCCGGCGACCCGCGCCTGGCGGTCGAGATGCGAGCGCAGTGCCGCGGCGAGCCCGAGGTCATCGAGCTGCGGCGGACGCAGGCTCAGCGACAGCTGGCGCACGCGCTCGAGCGTGTGCTGCACGGTGTCGACGATTTCGTCCACGCGCGAGCGCGGCGCGAGCTCGCCGCCCGGGCGCGCGAGGGACTCCAATTGGATCTTTAGCGCCGTGAGCGCCTGCCCGACATCATCGTGCAGATCGCGCGCGAGCCGCTTGCGCTCCTCCTCCTGCACTTCGAACAACCGCCTCGACAACGCGCGCAGGCGCTCGTGCGACACCTCGAGCTCGCGGTTCAGCCGCTCGAGCGTCTGCTGCGTGCGCAGGCGCTCGGTGATGTCATTGATCTGCACCAGGCGCGCAGGCCGGCCGCGCCATGCGACGAGGTGGCCGACGCCGTCGATGTCGATCGGCTCGCCGGTTTTCTTGGCGTGGCGGAAGCCGCCATAGTGGACCGCGCCGCCGTGCCCCAGGAACTCGCGGAAGGCGGCATCATCCTCCGGCCGGCGGATGTCGCGTGCGGTCATGGCGAGGAATTCCTCGCGCGAATACTCGTAGAGCCGCAACGCCGCGTCGTTCACCGCGAGAAAGTGCAGCGTTGTGGTGTCGACCACCCACATCGGCAGCGGGCTGCGCTCGAACAACATGCGATAGCGGCCCTCGTGGGGGTCGATCTTGTCGACCAGGCGCTGCAGCAGCGCGGCAGCCAGGCGAAGCGGCTTCATCGAGGGGGATGGTAACGCGCGGGCACGGCCTTTGCGGGCGACCCCGGCCAATGGCAAAAAATGATACTTCCAACGAGCCGCAAGGCGCGGCAAAAGCCGCAGGGCTACGGTACATGAGCGATGCGGAGCCGGGGATCTCCCGACAGCGAGCCCGCGCCGCGTTCCGGTACCTCAGCCCCGCCGGCAAGGCAGTGCGCGATCCCGAGACGCTGGCCCGGATCCGGCGCCTGGCGATCCCGCCCGCCTGGGAAGACGTGTGGATTTGCACACGCGACGACGGGCACTTGCAAGCCACCGGCCGCGATGCTCGCGGGCGCAAGCAATACCGGTATCACCCGCGCTGGCGGGAAGTGCGCGACGAAACCAAGTACGGACGCATGCTGGACTTCGCCAAGGCGTTGCCGCGCATCCGGCGCCGCGTCAGCCAGGACCTCGCCCTGCAGGGACTGCCGCGCGACAAGGTGCTCGCCACCGTGGTGCGCCTACTCGAGACCACGCGCATCCGGGTGGGCAACGAGGAGTACATGCGCGCCAATGACTCCTTTGGCCTCACTACATTGCGCACACGGCAAGTGCGCGTCAACGGCTCCACCATGAGTTTCAACTTCCGTGGCAAGAGCGGTGTGCAGCACCGCGTCGCGCTGAACGACCGCAAGCTCGCGGCGATCGTGCGGCGCATGCGCGACCTCCCGGGCTACGAGCTGTTCCAGTATGTCGACGAGGCGGGCGAGACGCGCGCCGTCGACTCGGCCGACGTGAATGAATACCTGCAGAGCCTCGCTGGCGAAGAATTTACCAGCAAGGATTTCCGCACCTGGGCCGGCACCGTGCTCGCCGCCGAGGCGCTGCACGCGCTCGAGCCCCCGGCGGGCAAGCACAAGGTCGCTCAGGCGATCGAAGGCGTGGCACGCCAGCTTGGAAATACCAAGGCGGTCTGCCGGAAGTGCTATATCCACCCCGCCGTCATCGATTCCTACCTCGACGGCAGCCTGGCGCAGAGCATGACCGGACGGCGGCTGGAGGCCTGCGTGCAGCGACTACTCTCACGATGCGCAAGGGCACGGAAAACCGATTCGTTGGTCCCCGCGCTCAAGCAGTCGCTGCGCCGACTGCGCCGGCCTCGCGGCACACAGCTTGCAGGAGCAGTCAGCCGTATCTGATGAAAGGAATTGCCATGTTGAAGACCCTCAGCACCGCGGTCCTTCTCGCTCTCGCAGGAGCCGCTTTCGCGCAGGGCGCCCCGAGCCCCACTTCGCCAACGGAGCCGTATCCCAGCCCGAGCATCACCCCTTCCCAAACTCCCGCGGTGACGCCGTCGCAAACTCCGGCGATAACGCCTTCGCAAACGCCTGCGGTCATGCCTTCGCAGATACCCGGCGGCCTGAGCCGGTGCGAGAACATGATCGGCCTGGACAGAGAGTCGTGCATGCAGCAGGAGCGCGCCGGCGCGGGCAGCACTGCACCCCGCAGCAGCAGCGGGGGTAGCACCAGCGGCACCAGCACGCAGCCGACCGCACCCATCGGCAGTCCCACAGGCACCGTTCGGTAGCCACGGCTTGAAACGACTGCTATTCGCCACCCTGCTCGGGATCTCGGCGGTTGCAGTCGCCGACGGCCCCGGCAGCCGCATCCGCGCAACGCCGGCGCCGCCGCAGCCAGCGGGTCCGGTGGACAAAGACCTCCAGCGCTGCGAGTCGATGGATGGCGTGCAGAAGGAGCGCTGCCTGCGCGCGCTGCGCTCCGCCACGCCCGGCGCGGACCGCGGGCCGCATGAAGGACCCGGCCCGGAATCGCCGGGTCCCGGCGGCAACGCCGGCACCGGAGCGACGAGCGGCGCCACAAGTGCCAGCACCGGAACGAGCGGCGCGAGCTCCGCGGTCGGCGGCGCCCGCTAGTGATACTCGTGCACGTGCCCGTCTGCGGCGTCAGCCGCGAGCGGCGGGTAAAGCGGCTGTTCGGCCGGGCTGGCCGCTCTCGCGCTTGAGACCAGCGTCGCGTCGTCGCCTGAGCACGCCGGCAGGAGAACGAGGAGTGTCAGGGCTGCAGCAACGATTCCGTATTTCATAACGCCTCCTATGGAAGTGACGCGGTCAGGGTAAGGAGGCGCCATCGATTCCTCAATGAAGTGCGGCGCCACTTCGTTGTGCGGAAATTACGTCGGGCGCTCGATCTCCCGAATGACCCGGCACGGATTGCCGGCGGCGAAGACGTTCGCGGGCACGTCGCGCGTCACCACGCTGCCGGCGCCGATCACCGCGCGCGATCCGATGGTCACACCCGGCAGGATGATCGCGCCGCCGCCGACCCAGACGTCGGCGCCGATCGCGACCGGCTTGCCGTACTCCTGCTTGCGGCGCAGCGCCGCGTCCATCGGGTGCATCGGGGTGTAGATCTGCACCGCCGGGCCGAACAGCGAGAAGCTGCCGATGCGCACGCGGCAAACGTCGAGCACCACGCAATTGAAATTGAAGAACACGCGCTCGCCGAGCTCGATGTTGGCGCCGTAGTCGCAGTAGAACGGCGGCTGCATCCACACGCTGTCACCGCCCTGGCCGAAGAGCTCGCGCAGAATCCGCCGGCGCTCGCCTTGCTGGTCTTCGCGGCTGTTGTTCAGCGCCTGGCAAAGGTCGCGCGCGCGAGCGCGAGCCGCGGCGAGCTCCGCGTCAAGCGGGTCGTAGAGCTCGCCCGCCAGCATTTTTTGACCTTCAGACAAGGGCGTGGCTCAAATAGTGTACTTTTTGCAGGTTAGGCATGGATAAGCCCGCTCGCATCGCCCAGGATTGGCTCGGCAGGTTCGAAACTGCGCTGCGTACGGCCGACGGCGCTGGATTGCGTGCGCTGTTTCATCCCGATTGCCACTGGCGCGATTTGCTCGCATTCGCGTGGGACATCCGCACCGTAAGCGGCGCGGAAGCTGTGGTCTCCAGTCTGCAGCAGCACGCCGCGAGCACGCAAGCGCATGGATTCAGGATCGATCCGCAACGCACGTCGCCACGGCAGGCCAAGCGCGCGGGAGAACAATGCATCGAAGCCATCTTCGCTTTCGAGTCCGCGGCGGGACCGGGCGCCGGCGTGGTGCGCCTTTTCCCGGACACGCAGCAAGCCTGGACGCTGCTGACCGCGCTCTCCGAGCTCGAGGGGCACGAAGAGCAGGTGGGCCAGCTGCGGCCCAAGGGCCAGGCGTACTCGCGCGATTTTTCCGGGCCGAACTGGCTGGACCGGCGCAGAGCCGGCAGCGAATACCGGGACCGGGATCCGGCGGTGCTGGTCGTCGGCGGCGGCCACGCGGGGCTTTCGATTGCCGCGCGCCTCACCCAGCGCGGGATCGACGTGCTGGTGGTCGACCGCGGCGAGCGCGTTGGCGACAACTGGCGCAAGCGCTATCACGCGCTCACGCTGCATAACCAGGTGTACGTCAATCACCTGCCGTACATGCCGTTCCCGCCCAACTGGCCGGTCTACATCCCGAAAGACAAGCTCGCCAACTGGTTCGAGTCGTATGCCGAGGCGATGGAGCTCAATTACTGGACCGCAACCGAGTTCCAGGGCGGTACTTACGACGAGAAGCACGCACGCTGGACCGTAACGCTGCGGCGCGCCGACGGCAGCCAGCGCACCTTGCGGCCACGGCACGTCGTGCTCGCCACCGGCGTGAGCGGCATCCCGAACGTTCCGGCGATTCCCGCGCTCGACGGCTTTCCCGGCAAAGTCATCCATTCCGGCCAGTACGTCGACGGCGAGGACTGGCGCGGCAAGCGCGCCGTCGTCATCGGCACCGGCAACAGCGGCCACGACATTGCGCAGGATCTGTACTCGGCGGGCGCGCAGGTCACGCTCGTGCAGCGCAGCCCGACGCTCGTCATCCAGTGCGACCCGAGCGCGCAGCTCGTGTATTCGCTTTACAGCGAAGGGCCGCCGCTCGAGGATTGCGACCTCATTACCACCTCGGTGCCCCTGGCGCTGGCGAAGCGCACGCACCAGCTCGCCACGGCGCACGCGAAAGCCCTCGATCGCGAACTGCTCGATGCGCTCGAGCGCAAAGGCTTCCGCCTCGACTTCGGCGAGGACGGCACCGGCTGGCAATTCAAGTACCTCACGCGCGGCGGCGGTTATTACTTCAACGTCGGCTGCTCGGATCTCATCGTCGAAGGGAAGATCCGCCTCGCGCAGTACGGCGAGCTCGCGTCCGCGCTGCCCGGCGCCGACCTCGTGGTCCTGGCGACGGGCTGGAAGGGCCCGGAAGCGCTCGTGGCCAAGCTTTTCGGCGAGGAGATCGCGGCGCGGGTGGGCCCGGTCTGGGGATTCGGCGAGGACCAGGAGCTTCGCAACATGTTCCGCCGCACCGCGCAGCCGGGCCTGTGGTTCATCGCCGGCAGCTTCGCGCAGTGCCGGATCTACTCGCGTTATCTGGCGCTACAGATCCAGAAGGATCTCATTGAGTCGCTATCGCCCCGCGATCGATCGACACCACCCGATCGACCAGCCGCTCGGAATGCTGCAAATCCGACTCCGACAGGATCACCGTCATCCCCGCGTCCTTGAGCCCGCGCACGACTTCCGCCAGGCGCTGCGCGAGCGCCGGCGCGACGCCCTCGAACGGTTCGTCGAGGAGTAACAGGCGCGTGCCGCTCATGAGGGCGCGCGCGAGCGCGGCGAGCTTCTGTTGCCCGCCCGAGAGCTGGGAGCCCTTGCGCGGGCCGAGCTCGCGGATCTCGGGGATGTAGCCGAGGATCTTGGCGAAGCGCGCTTGCTCGTCGGCGGCGCCGCCCGCCCATGCCGGCAGCAGGATGTTCTCTTCCACCGTCAGGTCCGGGATCAGGCGGCGGTCCTCCGGCATGTAGCCGATGCCCAGGCGCGCGCGCGCATAGGTCGGCACGGCGGCGAGGTCCCGCCCCTCGAAGCGAACCGCGCCCGCGCTGGGCCTGAGCAGGCCGATGACGGTTTTCATGAGCGTGGTCTTGCCCGCCCCGTTGCGGCCGATGAGGCCGGTCATCGAGCCCGTCGGCAGCTCGAGCGACACGCCGCGCAGGATATGCACCGATGCAATCGACACGTTGAGGTTGCTGATGCTAAGCACGCGCGCGACCCACGCTAAGCACGCGTGCGCCCCACTACGTGGCGCTTCACCTCGGGATCCTGCAGGGCGACCCCGGGCGGCGCGTCGGCGATGATGCGGCCGTCGTAGAACGCGAGCACGCGCTGCGCGAAGCGGCTCACCACTTCCATGTCGTGCTCGACGAACAGCACGGTGGCGCCTTCGGCGCGCACCGCATCGAGCACCATCTGCATGATGCCGAACTTCTCCTCCGCGGAGACGCCGCTCGTCGGCTCGTCGAGGAGCAGCACGCGCGGCTTCGTCACCATGGCGAGCGCGATGTCGAGCAGCTTGCGCACGCCGCCGGGCAGCACCTGCGCGTTGCGATGGCGGTAATCCGAAAGCCCGAAGCGGGCGAGGAGATGCTCTGCCACCTCCTCCGCGGGCTTGCCATACCCCGGCACTGGCGGTTCGCCGCGCGAGAAGAAGCCGGCGAGCCTCGCGTTGTCCAGCACGATGCCGAGGCCGATCATCATGTTGTCGAACACGCTGAGCGAGCTGTAGAGCTGCGGGATCTGGAACGAGCGGCAGATGCCGAGCCGTGTGATGTCCCGCGGTGCGAGCGCCGTGATGTCGCGCCCCTCGAAATGGACGCGCCCGGTATCGGGCTTGAGGTAGCCCGTGATCATGTTGATGAAGGTTGTCTTGCCGGCGCCATTGGTGCCGATGAGACCCACCACCGCGTCTTTCTCGATCGCGGCGCTCACGTCCTTGGCGGCGGTCACCGCGCCGAAGGACTTGTTCAACCCCTTGGCGTCAAGAATGACGGGCATGTTGAATGCGCATCTTTCTCACTAGCGACCAGAGGCCCTCGGGCAGGAACACAATGATGAACAGGAGCGAAAGACCCAGGGTCATCTGCCAGGTATTGGGCGAAAGGTCGTACGCGGTGGTGTGGATGATGCCGTAGAGCAGCGCGCCGGCGAAGGGCGCCATCACGCTGCCGATGCCGGCGAGGATGGTGATGAAGATGAATTCGCCGGAGGTGGTCCAGAACGCCATCTGCGGATCGATGTGCCCCACGGTGGTGGCGGCGAGCGCGCCGCCGACGCCCGCGAGCACGGCGGCGATCACGTACATGACGTGCACCGCGCGGCGGGCCGAGGCGCCCATGTATTCGACGCGGATCTCGTTGTCCTTGATGGCCGGGGCGAGCTGGCCCAGCGGCGTGCGCAGGTACCGGTGCACCGCGAGCGCCAAGCCCAGGGCAATGATTGCTGCAGAGGCGAGAACCGAGTAGCGCACCCACTCCGGGCCGGGACGGACGCCGAACAGCGTCGAGGGCTGGATGTTGAAGCCGTCGGTCGAGCCCAGCGCCTGGCTCTTCACCAGCAGCCCATAAAGGATCATCGAGAGCGCCAGCGATAGCAGTCCGAAAAAGATCCCGCGGTAGCGGGCCAGCAGAAACCCCAACACGAACGCGAAGAAGCCGGCGGTCAGCGCGCCGGCGAGCATTTGCAGGAAGATGTCGCTGATGCCGAAGAAACGGCCGATGCCGCCGGCGGCGTAGGCGCCGAGGCAGAAATACAGGGCCTGGCCGAACGAGACGAGGCCCGCGCGCAGGAGCAGCATCAGGCCGAGCGCCACCAGGCCGTTCGCGCAGGCCATGGTGACGAGGAACATCGCCCACTGCGGAAGGAAAAATCCTCCCGCCAGAACGGCGGCGAGGACGATACCGATCAGCAGCGGTGTCCGGTCCGGCCTCAAATTTTCCTCGGCTCGGCAAGGCTGAAGAGGCCGCGCGGGCGGAACGCGAGCACCATCGCCATGACGAAGTAGATGACGAAGAGCTCCACCTCCGGCCAGTAATGCACCGAGGCGGAGCGGACCATGCCGACGATCACCGCGCCGAGTGCCGCGCCCGGCAAGCTGCCCAGGCCGCCGATCACCACCACCGCGAACGAGAGCACGATGATCTCCACGCCGAGGCCCGGAACCACGGAAACCGTGGGCGCGGTGAACGCGCCGGCGAGCGCGGCGAGCATCGAGCCGAACGTGAAAGTCACCAGGTAGTAGCGGTTCACGTTGATGCCCATCGCCCGGCTCACCTCCGGGTCGTGGATCACCGCGCGGAGCAGCTTGCCGACCCGGGTGGTGCGCAGCAGCCAGGTGAGCCCAAGGCCCGAGACCAGCGCCAGGGCGACGAGGATCAGGTTATAGGTCGGGTGCGCCAGCCCGCCGACGGTGAAGCTGCCGAGCAGCGCGTACGGCTGGGCGATGTAGTACGGGTTCACGCCCCAGACCAGCTTGATCACGTCCTCGAGCACCAGGAACAGGGCGTAGGTGATGAGCAGGATCACCACCTCGTCCTTGGCGTACATGAAGCGCAGGATGCCGCGCTCGATGAGCGGCGCCACCAGCACGCTGACGAGCAGCGCCGCCGCCAGCAGCACGACGTAGGAGAGCATCGGCGGAAAGCCGGCGGCGAGCCACGCCCCCGTGAGCGACGCGGCAGCATACGCGCCGAGCGCGTAGAAGCTGCCGTGCGTCACGTTGACGATCTTCATGACGCCGTAGACCAGCGTCAGCCCGAGCGCGGCCGTGAACAGCCACGCCGAATAGATCACTCCGTCGACGCCGACGGAGATCAGCTGGTCCAAGTGTCGCGGTCTGCCGGCTTACTTCTTGAAGCCGTTCTTGATCCAGTCCGACGACTTCATCCCTTCGGGCGGGTTCACCTGCTCCGCCGGGTAGCGCTTCACGTTGATCACGGTGAGCTTGCCCTTGTCGAGCTTGGTGGTGCCGTAGGCGGTCTCCATGATCGCCTGGTGCCCGCCGCCGATGGCCATGCGCACGGTGCCGCCGGGGCCCTCGAACGTCGAGCCCTTCAGCGCCGCGGCGACCTGCTCCGCGCTCGGGCGCTTGCCGCCGTTGGCGTCTTGCGCTTTCTCCCA
>CBDDSB010000021.1:0-105531 GCA_965233195.1 uncultured bacterium
CTCGTAATGGCTCACCGCCACGGGCGCTATAATACGTTGATTCTTTGCGCGAAGGTGGCGGAATTGGCAGACGCACCAGACTTAGGATCTGACGCCGCAAGGCATGAGGGTTCGAGTCCCTCCCTTCGCACCAACCAAGACGATTAAATGGCCAACGTAGAAAACCTGGGAACACTGGAGCGGCGCGTGTCGATGTCGCTGCCGGCGGACGACATCGAGAAGCAGGTCGACGAGCGGCTGAAGAAGCTGGCGCGCAGCGTGCGCATGCCGGGCTTCCGGCCCGGCAAGGTGCCGCTCAAGCTGGTCGCGCAGACCTACGGGCCGCAGGTGCGCTCCGAAGTGATGAGCGACGCGGTGCAGAAATCCTTCAGCAACGCGGTGAAGGAGGCGAACCTGAAGGTCGCCGGTTATCCGCAGATCGAGCGCAAGAATGATTTCGAGTTCAGCGCCACCTTCGAGGTCTATCCCGAGGTGAAGGTGGGCGACCTGGCCGGCGCGAACGTCGAGCGCCCGGTGGCCGAGGTCGACGATGCCGCGGTCGACAAGACGCTGGAGATTCTGCGCAAGCAGCGCACCAAGTTCGAGCCGGTGCAGCGCGCCGCGCAGGATGGTGATCGCCTGACGGTGGATTTTCTGGGGACGATCGACGGCCAGCCGTTCCAGGGCGGCGAGGCGAAGGATTTTTCCTTCGCCCTCGGCGAGGCTCGCATGCTGCCGGCGTTCGAGAGCGCGGCGCGCGGCATGTCGCCGGGCCAGTCGAAGACCTTCGAGCTGGAATTTCCGGCCGATTAC
The DNA here is from genome assembly GCA_965233195.1 of uncultured bacterium. GTDB lineage: Bacteria > Pseudomonadota > Gammaproteobacteria > Burkholderiales > SG8-39 > SCGC-AG-212-J23. The sequence goes on from CBDDSB010000021.1 coordinate 793, forward strand.
CATGGCAAGGAAGTTGCTGGGAAAAAAGCTTCCTTCACCATGACGCTGAAAAAAATCGACGAGCCCCGGCTGCCGGCGCTCGATGCGGAGTTCGCCAAGTCGCTCGGCGTGGCCGACGGCGACACGGCGAAAATGCGTGCCGAAGTGCGCGCCAACGTCGAGCGCGAGGTCAAAAAGCGCGTCGAGGCCCGGGTCAAGGAGCAGACGCTGCAGGCGCTGCTGGGCGCCACGCCGCTGGAGATCCCGAAATCGCTGGTGGGGATGGAGGCGAACGGCATGGCGGAACGCGCCGTCGCCGACCTCAAAGCCCGCGGCATCGATCCGCAGCAGGTGCCGCTCAATCCGCAAGCCTTCGAGGAGTCGGCGAAGCGCCGCGTCGCGCTGGGCCTGATCATTGCCGAGCTTGCGCGCTCGGAGAACCTGCAACCGAAGCCCGCCGAGGTGCGCGCGCTGGTCGAGCAGGAAGCGCAAAGCTACGAGAGTCCCGCCGAGGTAGTAAAATGGTTCTACATGCAGCCACAGCGTCTGTCCGAGATGGAAGCGCTGGCGCTGGAAACCAACGTCGTCAAGTGGGTTTTGACGAAAACGAAAGTGCTCGACAAGCCGGTATCGTTTGACGAGCTGATGGGGGCGGGCTCGTGAACTGGGAAAAGACTTCTGAAGTGAGGGACCTGGGGTTGATTCCCATGGTCATCGAGCAATCGGGTCGTGGGGAGCGCGCTTACGACATCTATTCCCGGCTGCTCAAGGAGCGGGTGGTGTTCCTGGTCGGCCCGGTCACCGAAATCACCGCCAACCTGATCGTCGCCCAGCTGCTGTTCCTCGAGTCGGAGAATCCCGACAAGGACATCTTCTTCTACATCAACTCGCCGGGCGGCTCGGTTTCGGCCGGCCTGGCGGTCTACGACACCATGCAGTTCATCAAGCCGGATGTGTCCACGCTGTGCGTCGGGCAGGCGGCGAGCATGGGCGCGCTGCTGCTGGCGGCCGGCGACAATGGCAAGCGGTTTGCCCTGCCGAACTCGCGCGTCATGATCCACCAGCCGATGGGCGGCTTCCAGGGCCAGGCCACCGACATCGAGATCCACGCCAAGGAAATCCTGTACCTGCGCGGGCGCCTGAACGAGATCCTGGCCAAGCACACCGGCAAGCCGATCGAGACCATTGCCCGGGACACCGAGCGCGACTTTTTCATGGGTGCCCAAGACGCGGTAAAGTACGGCATCGTGGACAAGACGCTGTCCAGCAGGGAGAACACGTAAGTGTCCGAAAAAAGCTCGGGTGAGAAGCTTCTTTACTGTTCGTTCTGCGGCAAGAGCCAGCACGAAGTCAGGAAGCTGATCGCCGGCCCCTCGGTTTTCATCTGCGACGAGTGCATCGAGCTCTGCAACGACATCATCCGCGAGGAAACCGCCTCCGATAAGGGCGGCAAGGGCGGGAAGTCCGACCTGCCCACCCCCCGTGAGATCCGCAACATCCTCGACCAGTACGTCATCGGGCAGGACCAGGCCAAGAAGATCCTCTCGGTCGCGGTCTACAACCACTACAAGCGGCTCAAGCACCTCTCCAAGAATGACGAGGTCGAGCTCGCCAAATCCAACATCCTGCTCATCGGGCCCACGGGCTCCGGGAAAACGCTTCTCGCGCAGACGCTTGCCAGATTATTGAACGTCCCTTTCGTGATTGCGGACGCGACCACGCTCACCGAGGCGGGCTACGTCGGCGAGGACGTCGAGAACATCATCCAGAAGCTGCTGCAGAACTGCGACTACGACGTCGACAAGGCCAAGCGCGGCATCGTCTACATCGACGAGATCGACAAGATCTCGCGCAAGTCGGACAACCCGTCCATCACGCGCGACGTGTCGGGCGAGGGCGTGCAGCAGGCGCTGCTCAAGCTGATCGAGGGCACCATTGCCTCGGTGCCGCCGCAAGGCGGTCGCAAGCATCCCAACCAGGACTTCGTCCAGGTCGACACCACCAACATCCTTTTCGTGTGCGGCGGGGCGTTCGACGGCCTGGAAAAGATCGTGCGCAATCGCACCGAGAAGACCGGCATCGGCTTCGGCGCGGAAGTGCGCAGCCCGAAGAATTCCAAGGCCACCTACGACCTGCTGAAGAACGTGGAGCCCGAGGATCTGATCAAGTACGGCTTGATCCCGGAATTCGTCGGCCGCCTGCCGGTGCTCGCCACGCTCGAGGAGCTCGACGAGGGCGCGCTGATCCAGATCCTCACCGAGCCGAAGAACGCGCTCATCAAGCAGTACCAGCGCCTGTTCCACATGGAAGGGGTCGAGCTGGAGGTGCGTAATACGGCGCTCGGCGCGGTGGCAAAACGCGCTCTGGCCCGCAAAACCGGCGCTCGTGGCCTGCGTTCGATCCTCGAGCAGATCCTGCTCGACACGATGTACGAGCTTCCGACGCTCGAGAACGTGAGCAAGGTGGTCGTCGACGAGTCGATGGTGAGCGCCGATGGCAAGCCGCTGCTGATCTACTCCGACAGCCAGAAGGTCGCCGGCGGAACCGGCTGACTTCCGCTGTAGTTGTTCCGCTAAAAGCCTACATTTCGTAACCGTTTCCGCGTTGCAGCGTAAAGCTGTTGCGTGTACGCTTTCCTCATTGTTTTTTCGGGAAGAACCCGCATGTATGCGGTGCGGTCCAACCCCTTGAAAGGTTGATCTAAATGTCCGAAACGCCTTCCTCCAGCGAAATCACCCAGTACCCGCTGCTCCCGCTCCGGGACGTGGTGGTGTTTCCGCACATGGTGATTCCGCTTTTCGTCGGCCGTCCGAAGTCCATCAAGGCGATGGAGACCGCGATGGAAGCAGGGAAATCGATCCTGCTGGTCGCGCAACGCTCCGCGGCCAAGGACGACCCGGCCCCTGAGGATATGTACGCCATCGGCTGCGTCTCGAACATCTTGCAGATGCTCAAACTGCCCGACGGCACGGTAAAAGTGCTGGTCGAGGGCGGCACGCGCGCCCAGATCAAGCAAGTGGTGGACGTGCGCACGCACTGGGTTGCCGAGGCGAGCGCGATTCCGCCGGACGGCGCGCCGGCGGCCGAAGTCGAGGCGATGCGCCGCGCGCTCCTTTCCGCGTTCGACCAATACGTCAAGCTGAACAAGAAGATCCCGCCGGAGATCCTCACTTCGCTCTCCGGCATCGATGAAGCCGGCCGCCTCGCCGACACGGTGGCGGCGCATTTGCCGCTCAAGCTCGAGCAGAAGCAGCAGGTCCTCGAGATGTTCGAGGTCAAGCAGCGCCTCGAGCACCTGCTGTCGCAGCTCGAGACCGAGATCGACATCCTCCAGGTGGAGAAGCGCATCCGCGGCCGCGTGAAGCGGCAGATGGAGAAGAGCCAGCGCGAGTACTACCTGAACGAGCAGGTAAAGGCGATCCAGAAGGAGCTCGGCGAGGGCGAGGAGGGCGCGGACCTCGAGGAGATGGAGAAGCGCATCAAGCGCGCGCACATGCCGAAAGACGCGCGCAAGAAGGCCGAGGCCGAGCTGAAGAAATTGAAGCTCATGTCGCCGATGTCGGCCGAGGCGACCGTGGTGCGCAATTACATCGACACCATCGTCAACCTGCCGTGGAAGAAGAAGTCGAAGATCTCCAAGGACATCAAGCTCGCGCAGGAGATCCTGGACCGGGACCACTACGGCCTGGAGAAGGTCAAGGAGCGCATCGTCGAGTACCTGGCGGTGCAGACGCGCGTCGACAAGATGAAGGCGCCGATCCTTTGCCTGGTGGGCGCGCCCGGCGTGGGCAAGACCTCGCTCGGCCAGTCGATCGCCAAGGCGACCAACCGCAAGTTCGTGCGCATGTCGCTCGGCGGCGTGAGGGATGAGGCGGAGATCCGCGGCCATCGCCGCACGTACATCGGCTCGATGCCGGGCAAGATCCTGCAGAACATGTCGAAGGTGCAGGTGAAGAATCCGCTGTTCCTGCTCGACGAAGTCGACAAGATGGGCGCCGACTGGCGCGGCGATCCGTCGTCCGCGCTGCTCGAGGTGCTGGACCCCGAGCAGAACAACACCTTCACCGACCACTACATCGAGGTCGAATACGACCTGTCGGAGGTGATGTTCGTCGCCACCGCCAACACGCTCAACATCCCGCCGCCGCTTCTCGACCGGATGGAAGTGATCCGCCTCTCGGGCTACACCGAGGACGAGAAGATGAATATCGCCATCCGCTACCTGCTGCCCAAGCAGGTGACGGCCACCGGCCTCAAGGAAGGCGAGCTCTCGGTCTCCGAGGCAGCGGTGCGCGACATCGTGCGCTACTACACGCGCGAGGCTGGCGTGCGCGCGCTCGAGCGCGAGCTTTCAAAGATCTGCCGCAAGGCGGTCAAGCAGCTCCTCACCGACAAGAAGCCGTCGGAGGAAGGCAAGCCGGAAGCCAAGCTGCAGCGCATCAGCGTCACGCCCAAGAACCTCGACAAGTTCCTCGGCGTGCGCCGCTATACCTTCGGCATGGCCGAGAAGCAGAACCAGATCGGGCAAGTGACTGGTTTGGCCTGGACCGAGGTCGGCGGCGAGCTGCTGACGATCGAGGCGGTCACCATGCCAGGCAAGGGCAAGACCACCACCACCGGAAAGCTCGGCGACGTGATGCAGGAGTCGATCCAGGCCGCGCTGTCCGTGGTGCGCACGCGCTCGCGCAAGCTCGGCGTGAAGGAAGACTTCTATCAGAAGAACGACATCCACATTCACCTGCCCGAGGGCGCCACGCCGAAGGACGGCCCGAGCGCCGGCATCGGCATCGCGACCTCCATGGTGTCGGTGCTCACCGGCATCCCGGTGCGTTCCGACGTCGCCATGACCGGCGAGATCACGCTGCGCGGCGAAGTGCTGCAGATCGGCGGCCTGAAAGAAAAGCTGCTGGCGGCGCATCGCGGCGGCATCAAGACGGTGCTGATCCCGGAAGAGAACGTGAAGGACCTGGTCGAGATTCCGGACAACATCAAGAACAAGCTCGAGATCATGCCGGTGAAGTGGATCGACAAGGTGCTGGAGATCGCGCTCGAGCGCCAGCCCGAGCCGCTGCCCGAGCACGACGCCTCGGCGCCGATCCCGGCGAAGGCCGACGAGCAACCCGGAGCGGTGAGGCCTCATTAACAAGGCGGACCTGATCGAGCAGATCGCTCAGGCCGCCGAGATTTCGAAGTCGGCGGCCGAGCGCGCGGTGGACGCGCTCGTCGGCGCCGTGAAATCCAGCCTGCGCAAGGACGAGATGGTGACGCTCGTAGGCTTCGGCACTTTCTACGCCGGCAAGCGCGCCGCGCGCACCGGGCGCAACCCGCGCACCGGCGAGCCGCTTGAGATCAAGGCGGCACGTCTTCCTAAGTTTCGGGCTGGAAAGGCGCTCAAGGACGCTATAAACTAGCGCCCCTTTCGGGTGCTTAGCTCAGCTGGTAGAGCGTCGCTCTTACACGGCGAATGTCGGCGGTTCGATCCCGTCAGCACCCACCAATAGGAGCGCAAGAAGCCGCGCTTAAGGCAGTCCGCAGCAAGAAGGAGCGGTAGTTCAGTCGGTTAGAATACCGGCCTGTCACGCCGGGGGTCGCGGGTTCGAGTCCCGTCCGCTCCGCCATACCAGCTCGAAACCAAACCGCACCGCATATTCGCCGAGCCGAACGCCATCGCAATCGCCAAGGCTTGTCCAGGAGCGCGACATCAACGATTGGCTAACGCTTAGGAAGCAAGCTTGATCACTCTTGCCGAGCGCCGCGCCTGCCGTCGTTAGATGTCTGCGAAACAGGGGGTAAGTTCGGGGTGAAGGGCAGGCCCCCGCTGTGGGAGGGCCCCGAATTTTCAAAGCCTTACACTAAGTTTGCGGTAGCCGCCGCTCCACCAAACCCTGCTTTTCCTCGCATTTCGCCGCAGATCGGTGCATTTTCTCGCTGGCGCTGGTGTGTAGCGGGGTGGCTACAGGGTTCAGCCCGACCCGTGGTCTAGGGGTTTCCCTGATTGAGCGGCCGCCCGAAATGCAAAGAATGACCGGGCGAGAGGAGCAAGCCATGGGAAGAACAAATTCGGACGCGACCACGGTCATCCCTATCCTGCGGGATGACGGAACCGTGTACTTCGAGTACACCGGCAAAACCATCAATGCACGGCTTTGCGAGTGGGGCGTGGGTTTGCTGTGGTTCCTGGTCCTTGCCGTGACGGTCAGCACACTCCTCTGGATCTGATTTAGTACCCAAATCGAGCTGCATTCGGAAGTGGTAGCCTCCCCGCCGTGAGCGGCCTCGGGAGGGTGGGGAAATACGAGCTCCGTCATCAGATCGGGCGCGGCGCGATGGGCGTCGTGTTCGAGGCCTACGATACGGTGATCGAGCGTCGCGTGGCACTCAAGATGCTGCGCACCGACGTCTTCGCGCCCGAGCAGCTACCCGACGTCCGGGCGCGTTTCAAGCGCGAAGCGCATTCCGCCGGCCGCCTGTCGCACCCCAATATCGTCACCATCTTCGATTACGGCGAGCACGAAGGCGCGCCCTATATCGCCATGGACCTGATGACTGGCGAGGAGCTGTCGCGCAGCCTGGAAAGCGGCGCGCGCATGCCGTTGCCCCAGGTCGTGCGCGTGATGGAGCAGCTTCTGGGCGCTCTGGCCTACGCGCACGAGGCAGGCATCGTCCACCGCGACGTCAAGCCTTCGAATGTGTTCGTGCTGCGGGATGGCAGCATCAAGATGGTCGACTTCGGCCTGGCAAGGATCGAAGCGTCCAATCTCACCGAGACGGGCACGCTGCTCGGCACGCCCGCGTACATGTCCCCGGAGCAGTTTCTCGGGTTGCCGGTCGACGCCCGCAGCGACGTGTTTTCGGCCGGCGTCATCCTGTATCAGATGTTGACCGGCGATCGGCCGTTCACCGGCTCGCCGAGCACGATCATGCAGAAGGTCCTTCGCCAGGACCCGGTGGAGCCCTCGGTGCTCAACCCGACGCTGTCCGCCGCGTGGGACGACCTGATCAAGCGCGCGCTTGCCAAGAAGCCTGACGATCGCCTGCACTCGGCGCGCCAGTTTGCCGATTACACCCGCTTGGTGGCCGAGGGCAAGGTGCTGCCGGGCAACGCGCCATCGGGCGATGCCACCGTCGTCATCGACGCGACGGTGCGGATCGCGCCGCCGAGCTCCGGGACGAGCAGGCTAGGGATATGGGCGATTGCTTCGGCGGCCGTGGTGCTCGTGGTCGCGGGCGCAATGGCCTGGGTTTACCGCCCGGCGGCAGTCGTCCCGGCACCGCCACCGGTAGTGGTCGCCCCGGAACCGCAGAAAGCTGCCCCGACGACGGTGCCGGAAAAAAAACAGAAAACCGTGAAGGCCGAGAAGGCGGCACCGAAGCCGGCGCCGCCACCACCGGCCGCCGTCGTGGCGGCAACGCCGCTCCCATCTCCCGTTCCGACACCTGCGCGGGTTGCGGAACCCACACGCGCCGGCAAAGTGATCTCGCTGGATCGCACCTGGGGATTCGCCGTGATTGACGTTCCCGATTCCGGCGCACTGAAGATCGGCGACCGGGTGTTCGCGCACCTTGCCGGCGGGCAGCGTGTGACGATGGTCGTGCGCAGGATTTCGGGTAACCTTGTTTCCGCCGTTCCCGAGGGACAGAAAATTTCGGATGACATGCTCGGCGCGTCGGTCACCGGTAAGTAGAACGCTCGGCGCGCTGCTGGTGGTCGCGCTTGCGCTGGCGGCTGGGGCATGCAGGCAGGCGCCGCGCGCGGCGGACCCGACGAGCTCGAAGATCGCCACGCTCCTCCCGGCGGACCTGGCGCTCGAGTTCCTGCAGCAGGTCAAATCACAGCCCGGGCGCTCCCTGCTCGCTGGCGAAGCCACCATTCCCCCCTGCCGATTCACCGATAAGGGCACGTGGTCGGCCGGCGAATACCGCAAGCTGACGGGACAGCGCGCCCCGACCTTTGTCACCTCCCACCAGTACTGGATCGTTTTCAAAATCGAGGCGCCCGACGGCCGCGACTTCCTGCCCGCGGACCTCGAGCGGTCCGCGGCCTGGATCTATTCGCTGCGCACGCCGCGGTCCGCGCGCACGGTGTTCGGCACCACCGACCACTGTGTCATCGGGCCGACCGGCGAGCCGCCGCGCAAGGTCGTCGAGGCGCTCACCGCGCTCGGCGTCGCGCTGGCGCCGGAATACGGGTACATCGTCCGGTAGAATTCGCTTTTCGTTCCTCCGGCTGGCCTCGTGTTCGACTTAGTCCACAGATACAAGCGGGTTATCCAGGTTTTCCTGTTCCTGATCGCGATCACCTTCGCGACGTGGGGTATCGAGTCGTATACGCAGTTCCGCGGCGGCCGTGACACCGTCGCCACCGTCAACGGCCTGGACATCACGCAGCGCGAGTTCGCCGAGGAGCTGCGCCGCCAGCAGGATCAGCTGGGCCGCATGTTCGGCGGCGCGGTGGACCCGGCGATGCTCGAGTCGCCCGAGATGCAGCGCTCGGTGCTGGAGTCGATGATCGGCCAGCGCCTGGTGGCGAGCGAGGCGGCGCGGGCGCACATGTTCCTGTCACGCGAAGCCGTGATCGAAGCGATTACCGGCGCGCCCGAGTTCCAGGAGGACGGCAAGTTCTCGCCGGCCAAATACTCGGCCTACCTTGCGTCGCAGGGGGTCAGCGACCAGGGCAACGTCATCAACCTTCAGACTCAGATTCCGCTCGCCCGCATGGCGGGCGCTATCGCCGATACCGCTATCGCGCCGCGCACCGTGGTGGCGAAGATCAACGCGCTGGAAACGCAACGCCGCGAAGTTTCCGACGCGCGCCTCGAGGTGAAGCAATATCTGCCGCAGGTCAAGATCGACGAGGCGCAGGTCAAGGCGCATTACGAGGCCAACCAGGCTGATTTCCGCACGCCGGAGCGCGTGCGGGTCGAATACGTGGTGCTCTCGGCCGAAGCGCTCGCGCGCCAGGAGCCGCCGGCCGAAAGCGAGCTGCGCGCCGCCTACGAAAGCCGCGCCGGCCAGTTCCGCGTGGAAGAGCAGCGCCGCGCCAGCCACATCCTGGTAAAGACGAAGGACGAAGCCGACAAGCTGATGGCCGAATTGAAAAAGAATCCCGGCCGGTTCGCGGATCTGGCGAAAAAGAACTCTCAGGACCCGGGCTCGGCGGAGAAGGGCGGCGACCTCGGCTGGTTCGGCCGCGGCATGATGGTGAAGCCGTTCGAGGACGCGGCCTTCAAGCTCGGCCAGAACGAGATGCAGGTGGTGGAGAGCGAATTCGGCTTCCACGTGCTGCGCCTTACCGGCATCCAGGCGGGCAAGACGCGCTCCTACGAGGAGATGAAGAAGGAGATCGCCGACGATGTCGCGCGCCAGAAGGGCCAGCGCAAGTTCGCCGAAGCCGCCGAGACCTTCAGCAACATGGTCTACGAGCAATCCGACACCCTGAAAGGCGTCGCCGAGCGCTTCAAGCTGCAGATCCAGTCCACCGGCTGGATTGCCAAGTCGGCGCGCCAGGAGCTCGGCGCGCTCGACAACCCGAAGCTGCTGTCGGCGCTGTTCTCCTCCGACGCGCTGAAGAACAAGCGCAATACCGACGCCATCGAAGTCGCGCCGAACACGCTGGTGGCGGCGCGGGTGCTCGAGCACCAGCCCGCGGCGCAACGCAAGCTCGAGGAAGTGAAAGGCGAAATCACCGAGATGCTGCGCAACCGCGAGGCTTCCGCGCTCGCCCTCAAGGAGGGCAACGCCAAGCTCGAGCAGCTGCGCAAGGGGCAGGATGCCGGCGTCAAGTGGGGCGCGCCGCGCATGATCTCGCGCCGCGAGTCGCAGGGCTTTCCGCCCAACGTGATGCGCCAGGTGTTCGGCGCCGACACCGCCAAGCTGCCGGCGTATGTCGGCATCCCGATGCCGGACGCCGGCTACATCCTGCTACGCGTTTCCAGGGTGGTCGACGAGCCGGCCAAGGAGGCCGATCCGCAGGCCGCCGTGCGTGCCGCCAGTCTCTATGGCAACGCGCAGTACGAGGCCTTCGTCGGCAGCCTGCGCAGCCGCGCGGACATCGAGATCAGGCCGGGGAGTCTGACGGAGAAGAAGTAGCGGCGATGCCGCCCACGACGTGGCTGAAGCCGGCGTCGACGTAGATGATTTCGCCGGTGATCGCCGCCGCAAGATCGGACAGCAGGAACGCGGCCGCATTTCCGACATCCTCGGTCGTCACGTTGCGCCGCAGGGGCGCATGCTCTTCGACAAACTTGAGGATCTTGCTGAAGCCCGAGATGCCCGCTGCGGCCAGCGTCTTGATCGGCCCGGCTGAGATGCCATTCACCCGGATTCCGCGTGCGCCCAGGCTCGCCGCGAGGTAGCGCACCGAAGCCTCCAGGCTGGCCTTGGCCAGGCCCATGGTGTTGTAGTTCGGCACCACCCGCTCCGCACCGAGATAGGTGAGCGTCACCAGGGCAGAATTCTTCTGCAGCAGAGGCAGAGCGCCTTTGGCAAGCGCAGCGAAGCTGTAGGACGAGATGTCGTGCGCCTGGCGGAACGCCTCGCGGCTGATGCCCTCGAGGAAGTCGCCGGCGATGGCCTCGCGCGGCGCGAAGGCGATGGCATGGACCAGCCCATCGAGGCTGTTCCAGGTTTTACCCAAGGCATCGAAAAGCGATGCAATCTCGGCGTCGTCCGTGACCTCGCAAGGCAGCGCGAGGTTCGAGCCGAGCTCCTTGGCCATGTCGGTGACGCGGTCCTTGAAACGCTCGTTCTGGTAGGTGAGGGCGATCTCCGCGCCTTCGCGGCGCGCCGCCTTCGCGATGCCGTAGGCGATCGAGCGGTTGCTGAGCACGCCCGTGACGAGAATTTTCTTGCCGGAGAGGAGACCCATCGCCCGATTATACTTTCGGCTCGTGCGCCTTCTTGTTTTGATTCTGGGACTCACCATCACCGGAGCGCACGGCGCCGATCCATCGAAGATCCTGCGCATCACGTTCCAGGCGGCGGAAACCGGGTTCGACCCGGTGAAAGTCTCCGATTACTACTCGGGCACCGTGATCGAGGCCATCTTCGATCCGCTGCTGACCTACGATTACCTGGCGCGCCCGGCGAAGCTGGTGCCGAACACCGCCGCGGCGCTGCCGCAGGTCACCGATCAGGGCCGGACCTATCGGGTGACGGTGAAGCCGGGCATCCATTTCGCGGACGACCCGGTGTTCAAAGGCCGCAAACGCGAGCTCACCGCGCTCGACTACGCGTACTCTCTGCGGCGTTTCCTCGACCCGAAGAATCGCTCGCCCTACGCGTTCCTGTTCGAAGGGATCTCCGGGATCGAGACGCCGGACCGCTACTCGCTGGTGATCCGCCTGAAGCAGCCGGATTTCAATTTCTCGCACGTGCTCGCGTTCTCGCTCTCGGGCGCGGTGGCGCGCGAGGCGATCGAGCATTACGGCGACGAGTCGGCGGCGAAACCGGTGGGCAGCGGACCGTTCCGCCTCAAGAGCTACACCCGCTCCTCGAAGATCGTGCTCGAGGCGAATCCGGGCTACCGCGAGGTGACGCGCGACGGCGGGCGGCTTCCGCGCATCGGCGGCGTCGAGATCAGCATCATGGAAGAGACGCAGAGCCGCTGGCTCGCGTTCCAGCGCGGCGACACGGACATCGAGTACCAGCTCGCCGAGGTGGCGCCGACCTTCATCACCGCCGACGGCCAGCTCAAGCCCGAGTTTGCGAAGCGCGGCATCAAGCTCGAGCGCAGCGTCGATCCGGAGATCATCTACCTGTACTTCAACATGCAGGACAAGACGGTGGGCGGCCTCTCCAAGGAGAAGATCGCCCTGCGACGCGCGATCGCCATGGCCTACAAGGTCGAGGACCAGATCCGCATCATCCGCAAGGGCCAGTCGATCCGCGCGCAATACCCGATCCCGCCTGGCGTGGCCGGCCACGACCCCGAGTACCGCAGCAGCATCGGGCACGACCCGCGCGCGGCCAACGCGCTGCTCGACAGGTTCGGCTATCGCAAGGGCGCGGACGGCTTTCGCCGCCTGCCGAACGGGGATGCGCTGGTCATCCGCTATTCGTCCACGCCGAGCGAGCGCGACCGGCAGTTCGACGAGCTGATGAAGCGCTCGCTCGATTCGATCGGCGTGCGCCTCGAGATCCACAAGGACCGCTTTCCGGAGCTGATCAAGCTCGAGAACCAGTGCCGCCTGATGATGCGCGGCGCAGCCTGGATCGCCGACTACCCGGACGGCGACAATTTCATGCAGCTGCTCTACGGCCCGAACACCGGCCAGAGCAATAACGCCTGCTACCGCTCGCCGGAATACGACAAGCGCTACGAGCGCTCGCGCCTGCTCCCGGACGGCGCCGAGCGCAACAAGCTGTACCGCGAGATGGCCCGCATCATGGAGACCGACACCGTGTGGATGCTGACCGATAGCCGCTACCGCAACGTGCTGATGCAGCCGCGGGTAAAGGGGTACACCAAGCATCCAGTCATGCACGCCGAGTGGCTTTACATAGACCTTGAGTAGCTACCTTATTAGGAGGTTGTGGCAATTCCTTCCCACCCTCCTCGGCGTCGTGCTGCTGGTCTTCTTCCTGTTCAACTGGGTCGGCGGCGACCCCGCTTACATCCTCGCCGGCAAAATCGCGAGCGCCGAGCAGGTCGAGAACATCCGCCGCAGCCTCGGCGTCGACCAGCCGTACTGGGTGCAGCTCGGCATCTTCCTCAAGCAAGTCGCCAGCGCGGATTTCGGCGTCAGCTGGTCGACCAACGAGCGCGTTTCGCAGATCTTCGCCACGCGCTTGGGGCCCTCGTTGACTGTTCTTTTGCCTCTTCTATTGATCAGCACCATCCTGGCACTCGGAGCCGCCATGCTGGTCGCGTACTTCCGCGCCTCGCTCACCGACCGCGCGATCATGGTCGCCTGCACCATCGGCCAGTCGGTCAGCATCCTGGTCTACATTCTCGTGCTGCAGTACTGGCTCGCCTACCGGCTCGGCTGGTTCCCGGTGCAGGGATGGGGTGCCACGCTGGGCGAGAACCTGCTGGCCTATGCCGCCTTGCCGGTCCTGGTGGGCGTAATCGTGTCCCTGGCGCCGGATATTCGCCTGTACCGCAGCGTGTTCCTCGAGGAAATCAACCAGGACTACGTGCGCACCGCGCGTGCGAAGGGGCTCGGCGAAAGCCGCGTGATGTGGCTCCACGTCCTGCGCAACGCCGCGATCCCGATCACCACCAACGTCATGACGCAGATTCCCGGCCTGCTCGCCGGCGCCTTCCTGATCGAGCGCTTCTTCTCCATCCCCGGAATCGGCCGCGAGGTGATCCTCGCCGTCGAGCGCAGCGACTTCCCGGTGATCAAGGCGGTCACGGTGTACGTCGCGATCGCCACCATGATCGTCAATCTGCTGGCCGACCTCACGTACCGCGCTCTCGACCCGCGGGTGCAGCTCAAGTGAGCCTCTGGCAGCTCGCTTGGCGCCGCTTGCTACGCGACCCGGTCGGGATCGTTTCGGCAGCCGTGGTCCTCGCCTTCATCGCCGTTGCGGCCGCTTCGGCGGTCGGCTGGCTGGCGCGCGACTGGTCGAGCGAGGTCGGCGTCAGCTACGCGCCACCCGGGTTTTTGCAAACGGAACTTCTAAAGGAGCAGACCGCTGAGACGGTGAAAGCTTCTGCCCCGGAGGACTACGGCATCAAGGACCCCATCGGGCCGGAGCTGGCGGAAGTCCAGTCGCGCCTCACCGGGGCGGCCAAGGACCAGGCGAAGCAAACCACGCTGGTGTTCGGCGCCGACAAATGGGGACGCGACGTCGTGAAGAAGGCCATCAAGGGCACCGAGACCTCGCTTGTCGTGGGATTTGCGGCGGCCGCGCTGGCGACGCTGCTCGGGACTGTGTTCGGCGCCCTGGCCGGCTATTACGGGCGCTGGATGGACGACTTCTTCAACTGGCTTTTCAGCGTGTTCACGTCGATCCCCTATCTGCTCCTGGTGCTGGCGGTCGCCGCGGTCCTCGGTCAGAAGGGAATCCTGACCGTGGTGCTGATTCTCGGCTTCACCGGCTGGACCGGGATCTTCCGGCTGGTGCGCGCGGAATACCTGAAGCACCGCGTGCGCGAATATGTGCTGGCCGCGGATGCCGTCGGCGCTTCTGACGCGCGACGCATGTTTGCGCACATCCTGCCGAACGTGAGCCATGTGGTGCTGGTGCAGCTTTCCCTGCACGTGGTGCTGTTCATCAAGTCCGAAGTGATCCTGAGCTTCCTCGGCTTCGACGTCGGCGTGGATACGGTGTCATGGGGGAGCATGCTGGCCGAGGCGCCGAGCGAGCTGATCCTCGGCATGTGGTGGCAGATCGCCGCCGCGACGGCGGCGATGGCGCTCGCCGTGACCGCCTTCAGCCTGTTCACCGACGCGGTGCGCGACGCCCTCGATCCGAGGCTGCAATGAGCCTGCTCAGCGTGCGCGACCTGCGCGTGAGCTTCGGCACCGTCCCGGCGGTAAACGGCGTGAGCTTCGATATCCCGGAGCACAGCACGGTTGCGCTGGTGGGCGAATCCGGCAGCGGCAAGTCGGTCACCGCGCTTTCCATTCTGGGATTGCTGCCGGGGAATGCGAGCGCGCGGGGCCGGATTATTTTCAAAGGCAAGGACCTGCTGGAAACGCCGGCGCGCGAACTGCGCGCGCTGCGCGGCGCCGAGATCTCGATGATCTTCCAGGAGCCGATGAGCTCCCTGAACCCGGTGTTCAGCGTCGGCTTTCAGGTCGCGGAGGTGCTGCGCCAGCATCGTGGGCTCTCGGGCAGGGAGGCGCGCGCCAGGACGCTTAGCCTTTTCGAAGAGGTCGGCCTGTCCTCGCCGGAAGCCAAGCTGGCTGCCGTTCCTTCCCGGCTCTCGGGAGGCGAGCAGCAACGCGTGATGATCGCGATGGCGATCGCCTGCGAGCCGAAGCTGCTGATCGCCGACGAGCCGACCAGCGCGCTCGACGTGACGGTGCAGAAGCAGATCCTCGACCTCATCGCGGCGCTGCAGCGCCGGCGCCGCATGTCGGTGCTCTTCATCACCCATGACCTGACGCTCGTCAGCCAACTGGCCAGGGAGGTGGTGGTCATGCGGCAGGGCGAGATCCGGGAGCAGGGTCTCCTAACCGAGGTCTTCCAGGCGCCGCGCGACGAATACACGCGGGTGCTGCTGGCCGCGCGTCCGCGCATCGACCAGATCCAGGCCCGTAAGCGGGACGGCGGCGAGCCGATCGTGCTCGAGGCGCAGGGCCTGGCGAAGAGCTTCGACGGTGTCCCGGCGGTGAAGGGCGCGAGCTTCAAGCTGGCGAAGGGCCGCACGCTCGGTTTGGTGGGCGAATCGGGCTCGGGCAAGACGACGTTGGGGCTCCTGGTGACGCGCCTGCACCAGCCCTCGGGCGGCGGGCTGCGCTTGCACGGGAACGATGCGCAGGCGGTGCCGCGGCTTGCGTTCAAGCGCAAGGTGCAGATCGTGTTCCAGAACCCGTACGCGTCGCTCAACCCGCGCTTCAGCATCGGCGCCATCCTGACCGAGCCGATGCGCCTGCATGGCATCGGCGCGGACGAGGCGGAGCGCCGGGCGCTCGCCGAGGAGCTGCTCGAAAAGGTCGGGCTGCCGGAAAGCGCCTTGCACAAGTATCCGCACGAGTTCTCCGGCGGGCAGCGGCAGCGCATCGCCATTGCGCGCGCATTGAGCCTCAAGCCCGAGCTGCTGATCTGCGACGAGGCGGTGTCGGCGCTCGACGTCTCGATCCAGGCGCAGCTCTTGAACCTTTTGCGCGATCTGCAGGACCAAACCGCGATGAGCTATCTCTTCATCTCGCATGACCTCGCGGTGGTCAAAGGGATGGCCGACGAGGTGATGGTGATGAAGGACGGCGAGATCGTAGAGCACGCGGGCACCGAGGAGATTTATTCGGAGCCGAAGCACCCCTATACTCGGGCGCTGCTCGCTTCGATTCCCCGATGAGACTGGCTTTCGTACTTTTCCTTTTTGCTCCTGCCGCGTGGGGCGCCCATGCTTATTCACAGTTCGGCGATATCAAGTATCCCGCCGGCTTCCGGCATTTCGAATGGGTGAACCCGGATGCGCCCAAGGGCGGCGACATCGATCTGGTGCCGCCGCTGCGCATCACCAACTTCGACAAATACAACCCCTTCACCCTGAAAGGCACTTCACCGCCAGGACTCGGCGCGCTCGTATTCGAGAGCCTGCTCACCGGTGCGATGGACGAGCCCACCACGGCGTACGGACTTCTGGCCGAGGACGTCACGGTTGCCGCCGACGGGCTGTCGGTCACCTTCCGGCTGAATCCGGCCGCGCGCTTCCAGAACGGCACGCCGGTCCTCGCCGCGGACGTCAAGCACAGCTTCGACACCCTGATGAGCAAGCAGGCGGCGCCGCAGTACCGCGTGGTGTACGGCGACGTGCGGCAAGCGGTGGTCACCGGCGAGCGCACGGTGCGCTTCGATTTCAAGCGCGCCAATGCCGAGCTGCCGCTGATGGTCGGCGGTCTGCCGGTGTTCAGCCGCGCCTGGGGCGCCGGCAAGCCCTTCGACCAGGTGGTGATGGATATGCCAATCGCCAGCGGGCCGTACAAGATCGGCCGCCTCAACTTCGGCCGCGACATCACCTACGAGCGTGATCCGAAGTATTGGGCGCAAAACCTCAACGTGCGCCGCGGGCGCTTCAACTTCGACCGCATTACCTACAAGATCTACAAGGACACCACCGCGCAGACCGAGGCGTTCAAGGCAGGCGAGTTCGATTACCTGCGCACTTTCTCGGCCCGCGAATGGGCACGCACCTATGTGGGCAAGAAATTCGACTCCGGCGAGCTGATCAAAGCCGAGCTGCCGGTGAAGAACGCGGGCGACTTCCAGGGCTTCCTGATCAACGTGCGGCGCGAGAAATTCAAGGACCCGCGTGTGCGCCAGGCGCTCGGCCTCGCCTTCGACTTCGAATGGATGAACCGGCAGATGATGTACAACTCGTACCAGCGCGTGCGCGGGTTCTTCAACGCCAGCGACTTCGAGGCCAAGGGGCTGCCGGGGCCAGATGAGCTCAAGGTTTTGCTTCCTCTAAAAAATAATTTACCCGAAAAGGTGTTTACGCAGGACGTGCCGCAGCCGCCCTCGACCAGCCCGCCGGGAAGCCTGCGCGACAACCTGCGCAAGGCGCGCGACCTGCTGGCCGAAGCCGGCTGGACCTATCGCGATGGCGCCTTGCGCAATAAGAAGGGCGAGTCGTTCACGCTGGAATACCTCGACAGCGGCGGCGGCGAGCGGCTGGTGGCGCCGTATTTCCAGGCGCTGGCCAAGCTCGGCATCGAGGGCGAATACCGCCGCGCGGACTTCGCGCTGATCCGCAAACGGCTGGACGTGTTCGACTTCGATATCTTTACCGTGCGCATCCCGGGCAGCGAGGCGCCCGGTGCCGAGCTGCTCGACCGCCTCGGCTCCGCGTCGGCCGATACCGAGGGCTCGAGCAACCTGATGGGCATCAAGGACCCGGCGATCGACGCGCTGGTGAACCTGGCGGTTTCCGCCCACACGCGGCCCGAGCTGGTGGCGCGCCTGCGCGCGCTCGACCGGGTGCTGCGCCACCAGCACTTCGTGGTGCCCCAGTGGTACTCGAGCACGTTCAGGATCGCCTACCGCGCCGGAAAGTTCGAGCAGCCTAAAGTGATGCCGCAGTACTACCAGGCGGAAGACTGGGTGATCTCCACCTGGTGGAGGAAAAAATAGGATGTGGTCCTATGTTCTGAAGCGTCTGCTGCTGATGATCCCGACGCTGTTCGGCATTCTGCTGATCACTTTCATGGTGATCCAGTTCGTGCCGGGCGGACCGGTCGAGCAGATGGTGGCGCAGTTCCAGGGTTTCGGGGAGGGCGGCGAAGGGCCGGGCGCCGCGGACACGGGATACCGCGGGCGCCAGGGCGTAGACGCGGTGCGCGTGGAGGAGATCAAGAAGCTCTACGGCTTCGACAAGCCGCCGCACGAGCGCTTCGTGCAGATGATCGGCCAGTTCGCTCGCTTCGACCTCGGCAAAAGCTTCTTTCACAGCAAGGACGTGTCGCAGCTCATCCTTGAGAAGCTGCCGGTGTCCATCAGCCTGGGCATCTGGACCTTCCTCCTTGTGTACCTGATCTCCGTGCCGCTCGGCATCGCCAAGGCGGTGCGCGCCGGCACGCCGTTCGATACCGCCACCACCTTCGTCATCCTCCTCGGCTACGCGATCCCGAGCTTCGTGATGGGCGTGGTGCTGCTGGTGTTCTTCGCCGGCGGATCGTTCGTGCAGTGGTTTCCCCTGAGGGGCATCACCTCGATCAACTGGCACGAGCTCAGCATTCCCGGAAAGATCCTGGATTATTTCTGGCACATCGCGCTGCCGGTGACGGCGATGGTGCTCGGCGGCTTCGCGGTGATCACCATCCTCACCAAAAACTCGGTGCTGGAGGAGATCCGCAAGCAATACGTGCTCACCGCGCGGGCGAAAGGCGTCGATGAGCGCAAGGTGCTCTGGCGCCACGTGTTCCGCAACGCGCTGATCCCGATCATGACCGGCTTCCCGGCGGCGTTCGTCGGCGCGTTCTTCAGCGGCTCGCTGCTGATCGAGACGCTGTTCTCGCTCGACGGGCTGGGGCTGCTTTCCTACGAGTCGGTAATCCGCCGCGATTACCCGGTGGTGTTCGGCAGCCTGTTCCTGTTCACCATCATCGGCCTGCTGACCACGCTGCTGCGCGACCTCAGCTATCTCTGGGTCGATCCGCGCGTGAAGTTTTTCGACTGATGCCGAGGCACGAAAGCCCGGCGCGGCGCGCGTGGCGGCGCTTCCGCACCAATCGCCTCGGC
This sequence comes from uncultured bacterium, assembly GCA_965233195.1. Classification (GTDB taxonomy): domain Bacteria; phylum Pseudomonadota; class Gammaproteobacteria; order Burkholderiales; family SG8-39; genus SCGC-AG-212-J23. Next base: position 19,630 of record CBDDSB010000021.1, read on the forward strand.
TACACCAGCCTGGTCCTCTTCCTCGTGCTGTTCGGCCTCAGCCTGCTGGCCGAGGTGCTGTCGAACGACCGGCCGCTGGTGGTGCGCTACGAGGGCAAGTGGTACTTCCCGGTGGTGCAGACCCTCGCCGAGACCACGTTCGGCGGCGACTTCGTCACGCCCACCGACTATCTCGACCCGCTGATCCAGGAAAACCTGCAGAAGGGCGACAACTTCGCGCTGTTCCCGCTCAACCGCTACCACCACAGCACCATCAACTACTTCGCCTCCGAGCCGAGCCCGGCAAAGCCCAGCCGCGAGAACGCCTTCGGCAGCGACGATCGCGGCCGCGACCTGCTGGCGCGGCTGCTGTACGGCTTTCGACTTTCGGTGGTGTTCGCGCTGCTGGTGAGCGCGGTGTGCGCCGTGATCGGCATCCTGTACGGCGCGATCCAGGGCTACTTCGCGGGATGGACCGACATTGCGATGGAGCGCTTCAACGAGATCTGGAGCGCGATGCCCACGCTCTACATGCTGATCATCTTCTCCTCGCTGTTTTCGGCGAGCTTCGGGCTGCTGGTGATATTGCTGTCGCTCTTCGGCTGGCTGGGCATCGCGGCGTACGTGCGCGCCGAATTTCTGCGCAACCGCACGCTCGACTACGTGCGCGCCGCTCGCGCTCTTGGGCAGAGTAACCGCAAGATCATCTGGCGCCACATCCTGCCGAACAGCCTGACCCCGGTAGTGACCCTCATCCCTTTCGAGATGGCCGGCGCCATCGGTGCGCTCACCAGCCTGGATTTCCTCGGCCTTGGCGTGCCGCCCGGCACGCCAAGCCTGGGTGAGCTGCTCAATCAGGGCAAGAACAACCTCGATGCATGGTGGATCTCGCTGTCCACGTTCGGCGTTTTGATGGTGATGCTTCTGCTCCTCATTTTGATCGGCGATGCCCTGCGCGACGCGCTCGACCCGCGAAAGGTGCTGGAGGAGAAAGATGTGACCCTGACCCCGAATTCGACGAAGGCAAGCCTGTGACCCTCTTGGAAGTCAAGAACCTCTCCATCGACTTCGGCGCGCGCCGCGTGGTGGACCACGTGTCCTTCACCCTGGACGCCGGCGAGAAGCTGGCGCTGGTGGGCGAGTCGGCCTCCGGAAAGACGGTCACTGCGCTTTCCACCATGCGCCTGATCGAAAACGCGAAGCTGCACGGGAGCATTCTGTTTCAGGGCCGGGAAGTGCTGACCATGCCGCCCGACGAGCTGCACCAGCTGCGCGGGCGCGACATCGCGGTGATCTTCCAGGAGCCGATGACGGCGCTGAACCCGATCTACACCGTGGGTGACCAGATCGTGGAGTCGCTCGAGCTGCATACGCCGCTGCGCGGCGCTGCCGCGTGGAACGAGGCAGTGGCGGCGATGCGCAGGGTCGGCATCGATGACCCGGAGCGCCGGGCGGGCAGCTACCCGCACCAGCTCTCCGGCGGTCAGCGCCAGCGCGCGATGATCGCGATGGCGCTCGCCTGCAACCCGAAGCTGCTGATCGCCGACGAGCCGACCACCGCGCTCGACGTGACGATCCGCCTGCAGATCCTGGAGCTCCTCGAGCGGCTACGCGCCGAAGCCGGCATGGCGCTCCTTCTCATCACGCATGACCTGAACCTGGTGCGCCGCTTCGCCGACCGCGTGGCGGTGATGGAGAAGGGCGTGCTGGTGGAGCAGGGGACCACCGCGCAGGTGATCGGGCGGCCGCAGCATCCCTATACGCAGAAGCTGGTCAACAGCCGCCCCGCCCGCGACGTAGGGCCGCCTTTGAAGGGCAATGTCGTCACGGCGCGGGCGGTGCAGGTCAATTACCCAACGACGCTGCCCGGCATCCGCGGCTGGTTCAAGAGCGGCCGCTTTACGGCGGTGGAGTCAGTGGATTTCGACCTCGCGCCCGGCGAAACGCTGGGCGTGATCGGCGAATCGGGTTCGGGAAAGACGACCCTCGCCCTGGCGGTTCTCGGCCTGATGGCTTCCCAGGGGCAAATTCTGATTGGAAAGAAGAACTGGGGCGAGCGTGCGGAGCGCCGCAGCATGCGCAAGGAAATCCAGGTCGTGTTCCAGGACCCGCTGTCCTCGCTGTCCCCGCGCCTGACGGTCGAGCAGATCATCGGCGAAGGCCTGGAGATTCACGAGCCTGCCCTCGACCAGGCCGCGCGTCGGACGCGCATCATCCAGGCGCTCAACGAGGTCGGCCTTACGGAAGGCGGGCAGGCGGAACCGCTGCTGCAGCGCTATCCGCACGAGTTTTCCGGCGGGCAGCGCCAGCGCATCGCGATCGCGCGCGCGCTGATCGTGCAGCCGAAGGTGGTGGTGCTCGACGAGCCGACCAGCGCGCTCGACGTGACGATCCAGAAGCAGGTGCTCGAGCTTTTGTCTTCTCTGCAAAAGAAATACGGACTGAGCTACATCCTGGTCACCCACGACATCGAAGTCGTGCGCGCGATGGCGCACCGCGTGATGGTGATGAAGGACAGCCGCATCGTGGAGAGCGGCCCGCTGGACGAGGTGCTGAAGAACTCGAAATCGGACTACACCCGGCGCCTGGTGGCCGCGGGAATGGCCTAGGACGTCCGGGCTTTCTTGACGGGCTTGCCCTTGGCCTGCGGCCGGGGCTTCCCCTTGGGCTTGGCGCCGGAGCGCACTTCGACTGCCAGTGTCTTGCCCGCGACCGCCTGGCTCACCCCGTTCCAGCGTTTCAGGTCGTCGATCGCCACCTTGTAGCGCTTGGCGATCGAGGTCAGGGTCTCGCCCCTCTTCACGGTGTGGAACACCTTGCGCGTGGTCACCGGGATCGGCGGCGCGTACATGATCGGCAGCCGCTGGGCGCTGCTCGCACCGACCGAGCTCTCCGCCTTGGTCGGTACCACGAGCAGCCGGGGCACCGCCTTGCTGCGGGGCGCGATGCCGTTGACCTCTTTCAGTTGGCCCAGGGTAATGCCGTGCTTCTTGGCGATCGATTCGAAGGTCTCGCCCTGCTTGGGGTGATAGGTCTTCCACGACACCAGGGACTTCTCGCCCAGCGCGCTGAGGTTGTCGTGGAACACGTCGACCTTGTCCGCCGGCAGCACGATGCGCGGCGTCATCTCGGCGCGGATGTAGGGCCGGCTGAAGCCCGGGTTGAGCGCGATGAATTCGGCGACCGGCATCTCGGCGAGGCGCGCGGCGAGCTGCACGTCGATGTCGCGCAGCTTGGTGATCGCGGCGAAGTAGGGCTGGTTCGGGATCGGCCCGAGCACGATGCCCAGGGGCTCGGGGTTGGCGATGATGTTCTTCAGCGCCTGCAGCTTGGGGATGTAATGGCGCGTCTCCTCCGGCATCTTGAGGCTCGCGTAGTCCGTGGGCAGTCCCGCGGCGCGGTTCTTGGCGATGGCGCGCGCCACGGCGTTCTCGCCCCAGTTGTAGGACGCGAGCGCCAGGTGCCAGTCGCCGTGCATGTCGTAGAGCTTGGTCAGGTAATCGAGCGCCGCGTTGGTGGACTCCACGATGTCGCGCCGCGCGTCGTACCACCAGTTCTGCTCCAGCTCGAAGCGCTTGCCGGTGCCCGGGATGAACTGCCACAGGCCGGAGGCGTGCGCGCGCGAGTAGGCCATGGGGTTGAACGCGCTCTCCACCATGGGAAGCAGCGCGAGCTCGGTCGGCATGCCGCGCTTCTCGATCTCTTCGACGATGTGATAGAGGTACAGACGGCTACGGTCGACGATGCGTTGCAGGTAGTCCGGCCGCGCCACGTAGTAGCGCGTCTTCTCCCGCACCAGCGCACTGTCCAGGTCCGGCACCGCGAATCCGTTGCGGATGCGCTGCCACACGTCGTCCACCGGCGCGGTGCGGTCGATCCGCGGCAGCTCGGCCGGCCGCTGGCGGATCTCGCGGCGTTCGCCTTCGAACACCACCGGGGGGATCACTGCCGTGGAGGCGGCAGGCGGCCTTACGGAAGGGGGCTGCGTCGGCGTTGCCGGCATCGTGACCGGAGCGGCGGCGAGCCCTGGCTGCGGCTCGGGCTCGGGTTCCGACTCCGGCGCTTGCGGCTGCAGGGCGCAGGCATTGAGAAGTAGCGCGGCGAGCGCGAGGCGGGTGGCGAGGTTGGCTACTCTCACCGGCTACCTTATATAGATCTTTTGCCCGACCTGCAGGAACTTGCCCAGCTGATTGCCGCTTTTCAGGGACGCGACGCTGACGCGGTAACGCGCCGCGATGGAGCCGAGCGTGTCGCCGCTCTTCACCACGTGGACCGCGCGCGCCGGGCCGTGGCTCCGAATCGGCGGGCCATACATCAGGGGCAGGTCGTCGAGCGAGGCCTTGGCGTCATCGTTGATCGGCACCACCAGCTCGGCGGGGACCTTGGACGAGCTGGGATGTATCCCGTTGACGCGCTTCAGCTGGGAGAGCGTGATCTCGAAGCGTTTGGCAATCGCCTCGAGCTTTTCGCCATGCTGGGGCTTGTACACCTTCCAGGAGACCAGCGCTTCGTCGAAGTTGTCCAGGTTTTCGTAGAACGCGACCACCTTGTCGGCCGGGAGGATGATGCGGCGGGTCGCGCCGGCGCGGATCAGCGGACGGCTGAAGCCCGGGTTGAGCGCGATGAACTCCTCGATCGGCAGCTCGGCCAGGCGCGCGGCGAGGTGCACGTCGATGTCCGGCGTTTCGTTCACCACGGCGAAGTAGGGCTGGTTCGGGATCGCGTCGAGGTCGACACCGAAGGCGGCCGGGTCGGCGATGATGTTTTCCAGCGCCTGCAGCTTGGGGATGTAGTGCCGGGTCTCCTTCGGCATGCGCAGGCTGGCGTAGTCGGTCTTTTTCTTGGCCGCCTTGTTCTTGTTGACGGCCCGCCTGACGGCGTTCTCGCCCCAGTTGTACGACGCGAGCGCGAGGTGCCAGTCGCCGTACATGGTGTGCAGCTTGGTGAGGTAGTCGAGGGCAGCGTTGGTGGAGTCGACAATGTCGCGCCGCCCGTCGTACCAGGCGTTCTGCTCGAGCTCGAAGCGCCGGCCGGTGCCCGGAATGAACTGCCAGATGCCCGAGGCATGCGCGCGGGAGTACGCCATCGGGTTGAAGGCGCTCTCCACCATCGGCAGCAGGGCGAGCTCCATCGGCATGCCGCGGCGCTCGATCTCCTCGACGATGTGGTACAGGTAGAGCTTGCTGCGCGTGAGGATGCGCTGCAAATATTCCGGACGCGCGGCGTACTGCTTGGTCTTCTGCTTGACCAGCGGGCCCGTGAGGTCGTTGATCGCGAATCCCGCGCGCACCCGCACCCACAGATCATCCGGCTCGGCGGGCGGCTTGATCACCGTGACGGCGGGGGTCTTCGGCGGGGCTTCGGCGGCACGCTTCGCTGCTTCGGGGACTGGCTTTGCCGCGACCGGCGGCGGCGTGGGCTTGGCGGCGGGCGGGGTAGGCTTCGCCACCGGCGGGACCGGTGGGACCGCCGGGGGCGGAGCCGGTACGGCCACGGGCTCGGGGGAGGGTGCTGGTTCTTGCACGGGCGCCGATACGCACGCCTGCAGCAGCAGCGCCAGCAGCGGCAGCAGCCGTTTCAAGACTTGTTCTTCCACTCGCGAATGGCGGCGAACACGCGCACAGGATCAGAAACGCGCGTGCCCAGGTACTTGTTGACCGACTCGACCACCGCGGGCTCGGTGCAGCGCAGGAAAGGATTCGTGGCTTTTTCCTCGCCCAGCCGGCTCGGCAGCGTGGGCTTGCCGGCTTCGCGCAGCCGCCGGTCGCGCGTCTCGCGCGCCGCGAGCGCGGCGTTGCCGGGCTCCACGCCCTGAGCGAAACCGATGTTGGCGAGCGTGTACTCGTGCCCGCAATACACCTTGGTGTCGTCGGGCAATGCGCGCAGCTTCTCGAGCGACGCATACATCTGCTGCACCGTGCCCTCGAACACGCGGCCGCAGCCGCAGGCGAACAGCGTGTCGCCGCAGAAAAGCGAGCCTGCCCCATAATAGGCAATATGCGCGCGCGTATGACCCGGGATATCGAGCACCGAGAAGCTCGCCCCGAGCTCGGGGACCGTCACGGTGTCGCCCTCGGAAACCGGCTGCGTGAGGGTCGGGATCGGCTCGTTCTTCGGTCCGTAGACCGGGACGCGGTATTTCTGCAGGAGCTCGGCAACGCCGCCGACATGGTCGGGATGATGGTGGGTCGCCAGGATGGCTGCGAGCTCGAGCTTCTCACGCGCGAGATAGTCGAGCACCGGCCGCGCCTCGCCGGGATCCACCACCGCGGCGTGGGTCGCGTTGCGCAGCGTCCAGACATAGTTGTCCTTGAATGCATTCACCGGAACCACTTCGAGCATGCGTCAACCCTTCGTTTCCAACGGGGCGCCAAAGTATAACGGCGGTCGTTCATCCCTCTCTGGGTGGCTCTCCACCTCCCAGGGAGCGTATGTGCTCGATTGGGAGCTCGCCCAGTTTGACAGCGCTGTTGATGACGTGTTCGGTTTCAGGGCAGTACAGATCGGCCTACCGGAAGTCGATTTTTTGCGACAAAACCGGATTTCCTACCGTTTCACGCTCGCGCTGGAGCCCGGAGCGGCCCTCGCCGCCGATCCGCTACAGCTTCCGCTCGCGTCGCAAAGCGTCGACCTGGTGGTACTTCCGCACGTTCTCGAAGGCCATCCGAATCCGCACGACGTGCTGCGCGAGGTCGAGCGCGTGCTGATGCCGGAGGGCCAGGTCGTGATCTCGGGCTTCAATACCGCATCGCTCTGGCGCGTGCGCCAGCTCTTCGCTCCCCGCCACAACGGCGCGCCCTGGGACGGCAAGTTCATCGGCCTGCTGCGGCTGCGCGAATGGCTGCGGGTGCTCGGCTTCGAGCTGAACGGCGGCAAGTTCGGCTGCTATGCACCGCCGTTCCGCAACGAGGTCTGGCTCAAGCGCTTCGCGTTCATGGACAAGGCAGGGGCGCGCTGGTGGCCGGTGACCGGCGGCGTTTATGTGGTGCGCGCGGTAAAGCGCGTGCATGGCATGCGCATCGTCACGCCCGCCTGGCGGCAGGAGCGCGCGCGGCGCCGCGCGCTCGCGCCGGTGTCGCAGCGCAGCCACCGCAACCATCACCATGAGTAACGGCGTGGTCGAGATCTACAGCGACGGCGCCTGCCGCGGCAATCCCGGGCCGGGCGGCTGGGGCGCATTGCTGCGCGCCAACGGCGCGGAAAAAGAGCTCTATGGCGGCGAGGCGGCTACCACGAACAACCGCATGGAGCTGATGGCCGCGATCCGCGCGCTCGAGGCGCTGAAGCGGCCCAGCCGCGTCAAGCTTTACACCGACTCCATCTACGTGATGAAGGGAATCCAGACCTGGATTCACGACTGGAAGAGGCGTGGCTGGAAAACCGCCGACAAGAAGCCGGTGAAGAACGAGGACCTGTGGCGGCAACTGGAGGCGGTGGCCAACAAGCACGAAGTCGAGTGGCACTGGGTGAAGGGGCACGCCGGCCATCCCGAGAATGAACGGGCCGACGCGCTAGCGAATAAAGGTATTCCTGAAAATGAAGCAAATAGTTCTTGATACCGAGACCACCGGGCTCAACGCGAAGCTCGGCGACCGCATCATCGAGATCGGCTGCGTGGAGGTGCTCAGCCGCCGCGTGAGCGAGCGTACTTATCAGGCCTACATCAACCCGGAGCGCGAGGTCGACCTGGGCGCGACGCGCGTGCACGGCCTGACGCGCGAGGACCTCGCCGCCAAGCCGAAGTTCGCCGAGGTCGCACCGGGTTTCCTCGACTTCATCCGCGGCGCCGAGCTCATCATCCACAACGCCGACTTCGACCTCGAGTTCCTCAATATGGAGCTCGCCCGCGCCGGTCTGGGGAAGATCCAGGACCACGCCGGGCGCATCACCGACACCTTGCTTTCGGCCAAGGAGCTGCACCCGGGCAAGCGCAATTCGCTCGACGCGTTGTGCGAGCGCTACTTCATCGACAATTCGAAGCGCACGCTGCACGGCGCGCTTGCCGACGCCCTGCTGCTGGCCGAGTGCTACCTGGCGATGACCCGCGGCCAGGAGAGCCTGATGATGGAGCTGGAAGCACCCGCCGCAGCAGCCGCGGCGGCTGCCGGACTGATCCTCGACGTCTCCAAGCTGATCGTGCAGACCGCGACGCCGGAAGAGCTCCTTTCGCACGAGCAGTACCTCGACGCCATGGAGAAGGAAAGCAAAGGCCCCAGCCTGTGGCGCAAGCTGGTCGCGTCGAGCTAGTTAGCCTGAGCGCGGGGTAGCCATTCGGCCCCGGCAAGCGAACGCCGCACGCTGTGCAGGCTGATGTCGTAGTTGATGAGGTATACGGTCGAGCCGGCGCTGTAATCCTCGATGTGCTTCTGCTCGAGCACGTGCTCGAAGGTGCGCTCGAGCTTCGGCTGCCGCGAATTCGTCGCCTTGATGAAAAGCTCGAAGCTGTAGCGCCCCGGGCGCAGCTGGAGCGGCTCGCCCCGGCGTCGCTTTTCGGCGTGATCGAAAAGCACGAACTTGGCGAGCGAGCGCCGGCCCTCGAGGGCGAAGCGCGTGAAGGGCTCGATGGTGTTTTCCTCGAGCTGCCGCTTGGCCTGGATGAAGCGCTGCATGTCGACCTCGGCAACCGGGGCGAGCAGCAGCGAGCCGTCGGTGCGGCCGTCGACCGTCACCCGCACTGCGATCCACTCGATGATGCCGTCGGCATAGCCGGCGTTGGTGAACTGCAGCGGCAGCAGCAGTCGCACGCCATCCTGCGGCCGCGGGTTACGCGGCAAGATCACGTCGCCACCGAGCACCTCGGGGCAGAACTCCAGCATGCGCGCTTTGATCAGCGCGAGGTAAGCCATGGCGAGCGCGGGGATCGCCAGCGCAAGCGCGAGCCAGGAGGCGAGCATCGGCCACGCCACCGCCGCGCCAATGACGAGGACGGTCGCCGCGGCGCCCGCCGCCGCGGTGCGCACCTGGCGGGGAGGTCGGGCGAGAAGCGCGGTCGGCTGCATCGACACGATTCGAAGCGAGCGCGCATTAAGCGTCTATCTGACGCATGAACCATCCGGCCCATGGCAGCCGCCGGGGCTATACTTTGGGCCATGATTCCAAAGGTAAATATTTACGAGCGCGATCTCGCGAAGACCGCGGCGAATTACGCACCGCTGACGCCGCTTTCCTTCCTCGAGCGCGCGGCGTACGTCTACCCGAACCAGGTTTCCATCATCCACGGCGCGCAGCGCTTCACGTGGAAGGAAACCTACGCCCGCTGCCGCCGTCTGGCCTCCGCGCTCGCGAAGCGCGGCATCGGCGTGGGCGACACTGTCGCCGTAATGCTGCCGAACATCCCGGCGATGGTGGAGGTGCATTTCGGCGTGCCCATGATTGGCGCCACCTTGAACACCCTCAACACGCGCCTCGATGCCGAGGCGATCGGCTTCATGCTGGAGCATGGCGAAGCCAAGGTCCTCATCACCGACAAGGAATTTTCGGCCGTGGTCGGCAAAGCGCTCAAGCCCGGGATCGAAGTGATCGACGTGGAAGATCCCGAGTTTCACGGCGGCAAGCGTCTCGGCAAGCAGACCTATGAAGAGCTTCTGGCGGAGGGCGATCCGCAATTCGCCTGGCGCTGGCCGCAGGACGAGTGGGAAGCGATCTCGCTCAACTACACCTCCGGCACCACCGGCAATCCCAAGGGCGTGGTGTACCACCACCGCGGCGCGTACCTCAACGCCGTCGGCAACATCCTGGTCTGGGGCATGCCGCACCACCCGGTATACCTGTGGACGCTGCCGATGTTCCATTGCAACGGCTGGTGCTTTCCCTGGACCGTGGCGGCGAATGCCGGGACCAATGTTTGTTTGCGAAAGGTCGATGCCGAGCTCGTGTTCGACCTCATCAAGCGTCACCGGGTGACTCACTACTGCGGCGCGCCGATCGTTCACCAGATGCTGATCAACGCCCCCGATGAGCTTAAGCGCGGCATCGAGCACAAGGTGAGCGGCCTGGTCGCGGCGGCGGCGCCACCGGCGGCGATGATCGAGGGCATGGGCAAGATGGGCTTCGACATCACCCACGTCTACGGCCTGACCGAGACCTATGGTCCGGCGACGGTCTGCGCGCGGCACGCGGAATGGGACGATCTGCCCCTCGCCGACCAGGTGCGACTGAACGGCCGGCAGGGCGTGCGCTACACGGTCGAGGAGGGGCTGACGGTCATGGACCCCGAGACCATGAAACCGGTGCCGGCCGACGGCGAGGCCATGGGCGAGATCATGTTTCGCGGCAACATCACCATGAAGGGCTACCTCAAGAACCCGAAGGCGACGCAGGAAGCCTTCGCCGGGGGCTGGTTCCATTCCGGCGACCTCGCCGTGATGCAGCCCGACGGCTACGTGAAGATCAAGGACCGCTCCAAGGACGTGATCATCTCCGGCGGCGAGAACATTTCATCGCTGGAAGTCGAGGACGTGCTGTACCGCCATCCGGCCGTGATGGCCGCGGCGGTCGTCGCCCGCCCGGATCCGAAATGGGGCGAGACGCCGTGCGCCTTCGTCGAGCTGAAGCCCGGTTCCAACCCCACCGAGCAGGAAATCATCGAGTTCTGCCGCGGCCAGATGGCCAGGTTCAAGGCGCCGCGCGCGGTGGTGTTCGGCGAGCTGCCGAAGACGTCAACCGGTAAAATCCAGAAGTTCCTCCTGCGCGAAAAGGCGAAATCCACCGCCGCCATCGATACATGAGCGCTGTCCCTCAATCAAACCAGCCCGTCCTGCTGCGCGAAGACCGCGACGGCATTTGCACGCTGACCTTCAACCGCCCGCAGCAGATGAACCTGCTGACTGGGGAGATGCTGGCGGCCTTGCAGAATGAATTCGAATCCCTGAGGAACGACGGCAAGACCCGTGTGGTGATTCTCGCCGCCACCGGCAAGGGCTTCTCCGCGGGCCACGACCTGAAAGAGATCAAGGCGCTCAAAGAGCTGCCGAAGATCGAGGCCCTCTTCAACCAGTGCAGCCGGATGATGCAGACCATCCCGCTCCTGCCGCAGCCGGTGATCGCGAAAGTGCAGGGCGTGGCGGCCGCCGCCGGTTGCCAGCTCGTCGCGCAATGCGACTTGGCGATTGCCGCCGAGGGCACCAAGTTCGTGACCAGCGGTGTCACCTGGGGGTTTTTCTGCTCCACCCCGGGCGTGGCCGTGGGCCGCAATCTTCAGCGCAAGCACGCCATGGAAATGCTGCTGACCGGCGAGCCGATCAGCGCGCAGCAGGCGCTGGAGTGGGGCCTCGTAAACCGGGTTGTTCCCGCAGAGCAACTCGATGCCGAAGTCCAGAAGCTCGCCGCCACCATCGCCGCCAAGCCGCCAGCCACCGTGGCCGCCGGCAAGCGCGCCTTCTACCAGCAGATGGACCTGGGTCTAGAGCAGGCCTACGCGCTAGCCTCGGGCGTGATCTCCGCCAGCTTCGCGCACGAAGAAGGGCGCGCGGGCATGGAAGCCTTCATCGACAAAAAGCCGCCGCCCAAGCATTAGTCAGCGGGGCCGGGCATCCTGTTTCTAACCGTCCAAAAGCCCGGCAGTCGGGCGCGCCGTGTTGGCGCTTCGTGTCACCTCATCTTTTTAGCCAGGTAGTCAGATGATTCTTTTAGGATGACTGTCAACTAGTACTAGTTGGGTTCGCATGTCCATCCCCACCGAGACTTACGAAGCCGTCTTTGAGCAATACTCGGCCGCGATGAGGTGGATGGCAGGACTTGGCATCAAATTAAGTTCGGGAAGAACCTCTCACTACGAAAAGATCGTTCGGCACTGGAAAGATGCATACAAGACTGCAACGGCGGACGAAGGGCGACAGATATTTCCTGACTTCATCAGTTCGATGTTTGAAGTATTTGACTTTGCGAGCATCTACAAAGCGTTTGAGGGCGTGCCGGCCCAGGAGCTCACATCTGTCATTGAGAAGCTTCAAAAAGGTGTAAATGGACCAATCAATGCAGCGGACGAAACACCAGACTCCACCGCTGCTCGCAATTTCCTTTTCGAAGCTGCAGTAGCAGCAAAGGCGCATCGCCCTAGTAAAGGGATTGAGGCCATTCTCGACGCAAGGTCCGACACTGGTATCAGCCTGAACGGGAAGAAGATATGGATCGAGTGCAAGCGCGTAACAAACGTCGACAGGATTGAGGGCAACGCTCGAAAGGCTTCCAGTCAGTTAGAAACGATACTTGCGGGGGAGGTAGGTTCTGGCCACCGCGGGATTGTCGCTCTGGATGTCTCCAAAATTTTGAATCGGGGCGACAGGATCTTCGTGACACGGAACGATACCGAGCTGTTGGCGTCAGTGGATCGGATAATGGATCAGTTTATCGAGGAACACTCTCATATCTGGCAGCGCGTGTACGAGAGAAGGCACAAGAAGATCATCGGAACGATCGTCAGGTTCTCGTTCATGGCTAGCTCGGAAGCCAGAAATCTGTTGGTTCATGCGTCGCAATGGGCTATGAACCCGCGCCTAGGCGTCGCTCCGAGCGACGAGCAGATTCAAAGGCAGCTCGTTGCCACGCTTGCAACCACGCCGTGAAATCCGGACCTCGCCCCCGGTTGCAGGCGACGCGCAATATGCCGCGCGCGCCTGAGCCGGAGCGTTAGAGCGCAACGATGGCCTGCGCGCTGTGTCAGCAAGACAGGGAACTTAGACGATCACACATCATCCCGGAGTTTCTTTATAAGGGGATGTATGACGACAAGCATCGTTTCCATGTGATTTCTGTGATCCCGGATAAGCGAGACTGGATGGAGCAAAAAGGTCTACGGGAGCCTTTGCTGTGCGGAGATTGCGAAACCAGAATTTCGCGCTTTGAAGACTACGCTCGGCGAGTACTACTAGGCGGGAAGGAGTTGGAGTTTCGTAGAAATGGAAATGTGGTGATGATTGAGGGCTTGGACTACAAATTATTCAGACTGTTTCAGATCTCGATCCTTTGGCGAGCCGGTGTGTCTACGTTGAAAATGTTCGAGCGCGTCGATCTCGGACGCTTTGAGCGGGTACTGCGTGAAATGCTGCTTCACGAGAAGCCCGGCGAGCAAGATTTGTTTGGCTGCGTGATGTTTGGTCTAAGGGACAACTCCGGCGTTACCGCAGACCTCATCGTCCAGCCAATGAAGGTCCGCATTGAAAGTCACATGTGTTATCGCTTTATTTTTGGCGGATTCATGTGGGTTTACTTTGTGTCCGGCCGTAAGCCCGTTGGTTCTTATTCAGTTGGTTTCTTGCAAAGATCCGGTCGTCTGGCGTTTGTCATTAAGGACATCTTTGAGAGCAAAATGATCGCGAATTTTGCGAAGGAGAGATCGTGTCTTGGGCGCATCAGGTAGTTGCTTTCTAGGCTATAGCACTACGGACGTGCTATGAGCACATCGCCCTGTCAGCCGCAGCGGTGTTGGCCCGCAGAGCACGACATTAGGTCGACAACGGCGGAACAGCGTGGTTAAGCCAATCGAATTTGATGACGTGTTCGGCTACGACGACATGCATCGGCCGTGCGCTGTCCAGTTGCATGGGAACGTCTACGCCTTCGGGTACGCCTTTTGTGCGCACCTTAAGCCGCTACTGGCGGAGGGACAGAGTGCCACTCATCGGCTATTCGCCGATGGTAAGGCGTTCATAATGGTCTTCAATCCAAAACAAAAGACAGTAGATCTATGGGCTGGCAGATGGAGTGAAGATGAGCCAAATACGTACTCAATCGTTGATCCGGTACGACAAGGCTATATCGATCGTACATTCGAAGACTTTAGTTCTGTTGTTGCTTTCTCAAAGTCTGATATGGGCGCGGTAGGTCTAAGGAAATGAGGTTGTCCCCCACCAGCTGGTTGTTGACCGACGCTTGCGTGTCAGCGCTTCGCTCTTCCTCCGGCGGGGCAAAGCCAGGATGTTACGCGTCATGAAACCGGCGAGAAATTTGAAGCGAATTCAGGAGCGCAACTTTTCGGCGCATCACATGCTTATTCGAACGGCATCGCTCGCCAACAAGCGTGCAAAAAAGCGCGAGCCCGGATGGATGTACGACGAATTGGCGGCAATGACGTTCTCAGCATTGGCAATCGAAGCTCTCTGCAACTCCATCGGGGATCGCGTGCTTAGTGATTGGGATGACTATGAGAGCTCCTCGCCAAATGCCAAGCTTCGACTGCTTGCGGACCGACTGGGCCTAGAGTACGCCAAGGACAAGGAGCCATGGTCTACGGCCCGCTGGTTGGTCAAGTTCCGAAACCTCGTAGCTCACGCAAAGCCGGAATTGATCATCGAAGAGAAGCTGATAACACAGGAAGAACTCGACAGGCGACTGTTTGACGCCCCGAAGTCAAAGCTTGAAAGGTGGATCAATGCGAGCAACGCGGATCGGGCGGTGCGTGGCGCCGAGGACATCAAGGAAGCGCTCATTCGCAATATGCCGCCGGAGGACGCCCTTGGACTTGCGGCGGACGCATGGACAGGCAGCACAAGCCTTCACGATGGCGGCTAGCAGCATGCCCCAGGCAGAATCCGCGGCCGAAAATCATGGCGCCTAAGCCCAGCTGAACGCTTCGACTAATCCGCGTTTTTGGCTAGGAAGTCGATCAGAAGCCGGCTGACTGCTTCAGGCTGCTCTTGCTGCACCCAGTGGCCCGCCCCACCGACCAGGTGGCAGCCGCGCATCTGCGTGCATGCTTGGCGCTGCATGCGCTCGAACTCGCCGGGCTTCTGGTAGATGCCCCAGTCCGCCGCGCCGGCGACGAACATCGACGGCACGTCGATGGTGCGCCCGGATAGCTTCATCAGCTCTGGGATGAAGTCGGTTCCGGTCGCGCACCGATACCACTGCAATCCGCCCTGGAACCCTGTTTGGTTAAACGTTTTGGCGTACACGCCCAGTTCTTCATCAGTCAGCCACGCCGCCGCCTGACGAGGCATCTCGGGGGCCACGGTCTCGGCCATATCCTTGTCGAGCTCCATCACGTAATACGTCGGCAGCTTCGCCAGCTCCGGCGCGCTCCACGACTTGAGCGGATAAGGCCGATTGCCTTCCCAGTCCGCACTCTTGAAGTGGTAATAAGCGCGGAGGAAGTCGGCAATGCCCTGGCGGCAGTCGTGCATGTCCGCGTCGGCCTCGCACGTCGAGTAGTACCACTGGTAGTGCTTCCGGCCGAGCTTCGCGAGCTCCTGATGGATCTCCGCCGGTGGCAGCGCGGACGGCGGGCCGCCGAACGGCGCGCTCATCAGCACGACGGAGCGGAAGACGTCCGGCCGGGTGAGGGCGGCGTACGCAGCGACGGGCGAGCCGAAGTCGTGCCCGACGACGCGGGCCTGCCTGATTTCCAGTTTGGACAGAAGCGAGAGCGCGTCCTCGACCAGGTTCAGCATCCGGAACGACGCAAGGTCGCCGTCGTAGTGCTTGTCCCATCCGGTGGTGCGGCCGTAACCGCGCTGGTCGGGCGCGAGCACATGGAAGCCAGCTCCCGCGAGCGCCGGCATCACCTTGCGCCAGCTGTAGGAGAGCTCGGGGAAGCCGTGCAGCAGCAGCACGCACGGGCGGCCCGGCGTGCCGGCTTCCAGCACGTGCATGCGCAGCCCGTTGACGCCGTCGACGATGCGCGACTTCAAGGCTCCCTCAGGCGCCCAGGTTGATCATCACCCCGGAGAGCTTGCCCGCGCGCGGGGAGGCAAGGAAGGCGACCATGTCGCCGACCTGCTCGGGCTCGATCATCTGCCCGAACGAGCCGGTGCCGACCAGCTCCTCCCAGCGGTTCTCGTCGCCGAGCTTCTCCTTCGCCGCGGCCTTCATCAGCGGGATGATGCGATCGGTGCGTGTCGCCGGCGGGTGCACGCCCAGGACGCGCACGCCATGCGCCGGCGAGCCCTTGCCCATCGCCTTGGTAAAGGCTCCCAGACCGGCGTTCGCCATGCTGCCGCAGACGTATTCGAACGAAGGGTTCTCGCCCGCCATGCCGATCACGTTCACGATCACGCCGTCCTTGCGCGCCTTCATGCGCGCGAAAAGGTCGCGCGTGAGGTTCACATAGCCGAACACCTTCAGCTCCCACGCGTGGCGCCATTTCGCCTCGTCGATCGCCTCGATCGTGCCGCCGGGAATGTCGCCCGCGTTGTTGACCAGGATGTCGACCTCGGCGCAGTCCGCGGCGAGGCGGCGCAGCGCCGCGCCATCTCGCAGGTCCACCGCATGCACCGACACCTCGCCGCGCAGTTCAGCCTTCGCCTTGTCCAGGCGCGCGCGGTCGCGCGCCGCAAGGTGGATGCGGCAGCCCTCGGCCGCGAAGGCCTTGGCGGCCGCAAGGCCGATGCCTTTCGAGCCGCCCGTGATCAGAACCGACTTGCCCTTCAGCCGAAGATCCATGGTTTCCTTAAAGGAGTTTTGAATGTCGCCCATATAATAGGTGTGAGGAGGAGGAACCCATGAACGCAATCCGCAATCTGGCACTCGCTTGCGCCGTAGCGCTCGTGGCGGCGCCAGCGCTCGCCCAGTCCGTGAAGATCAAGCAGGGCATGCTCAACGTCCCGGCGCTTTCGCCGCTCTGGCTGCTGCCGGACGAGGCGAAGAAGCACGGCATCGAGATCGAGATGGTGATGTTCCAGCGCTTCGCCGACGCGCGCACCGCGCTCACGTCCGGCGACATCCAGATCACCGCGTTCGGGCCGCAGGACATTTCGCTCGGGCTGGGCGCCGGTGCGAAAACCATGGTCGGCGTGGCGGGCGTCGGCTCGGGCAACGACTGCCTGATCGTGCGCAAGGGCGAGGACATCAAGAACTGGAAGGAAGTCGAGGACAAGCGCATCGGCATCGGCGCGGGGTCGATCTCGTGGCTCAAGTTCGCCGCCTCGGTGCAGGAGAACGGCCTGCAGTACAACAAGCTGAAGATCGTCAACATCGTCGGCGGCGGCTCGAATTACCTCAAGGCGCTGCAGGGCAAGGAGATCGACATGGCGGTGGTCTGGCATCCGTTCTGCGCCCAGGCCATCGTCGAGGGCTTCGGCGCCTATCCGACGCTCGACCACAACCGCTCGAAGACCGTCGGCGGCCTGATCTCGGTGCTGGCGGTGAACCGGCCGTTCATGGAGAAGAACCGGGACGCGGTGCAGAAGCTGGTCAGTTCTTACGTCAGCGTTCTGGAGCTCGCGCGCAAGGACACCGGGCGCTGGGCCAAGATTTACGCCGAGAAAGCCGGCCTGCCGGAGAACGTGGCCGCGGAGTCGATCCGCACCACGCAGCTCGACCCGACCCTGCCGCTGGAGTCGATCAAGCGCATCTCGAAGTTTCTTTCCGACAACGGCGTGATCACGCGCGATGTCTCCGGCGAGATCGCGCAGCACTACACCTACGACTTCCTCGCCAAGGCGACGGGCAAGTCGCCGGAGCAGCTCGGGCTAAAGCAGTAAGTTGCTGAAGCGGCTGCCGGCGCCGTGGCTGCTGGTACTGCCCGCATTGCTGCTGGCGCTGTGGCATTTCGCCGTCGAGCTGCACTGGGTGACCGAGGGCATCATCCCGTCGCCCGCGCAGGTGCTGCGCTCCTGGCACACCTGGATCTTCGGCAGCAGCACCGCCATGCTGTCGCCGTATGCAGGGACCTGGCTCGACAACGTCGCCTATTCGTCGCGCCGGGTGCTGCAGGGGTTCGGCCTGGCCGCGCTCTTCGCCATCCCGCTGGGGCTGGTGATCGGCTGGAGCCGGCTCGCGGCGCGCGTGATCGACCCGACGATCCAGCTTCTGCGGCCGGTCCCGATCACCGCCTGGCTTCCCTTCGCCATCGCCGTGTTCGGCATCTATGACGCGAGCGCGCTGTTTCTCATAGGGCTGGGCGCGTTCTACCCGATCGTGGTGAACACGACGCATGGTGTGCGCGATACCAACCTGCTGCTCCTTCGCGCCGCGCGCATGCTGGGCGCGGGAAACGGCACTGTGCTCGCCAAGGTGGTGTTTCCGTCTGCGCTACCCTCGATCTTTACCGGACTGCGATTGGGCATCGGCATCGCCTGGACCGCGGTGATCGTGGCCGAGATGATCGCGGTGAAGTCCGGCCTCGGCTACGTGCTGTGGGACGCTTATTACGTCGGCCGCATGGACATCTGCGTGGCGACCATGTTCTCGGTCGGCCTGCTGGGATTTGTGTCCGATCGCCTGATCGTCCTGGCGGCCCGGGTTCTTCTGCGCTGGCGTACGCTGGAGGCGCACGGGTGATCGCGATCCGCGGCGTGCACAAGGAATTCGTCAAGGGCGAGCGGCGCGTGATTGCGCTGCAGGACATCGATCTCGATGTGGCGCAGCGCGAGTTCGTCGCCATCCTCGGCCCGTCTGGCTGCGGCAAGTCCACGCTGCTCAACATGGTCGCCGGGTTCGACCACCCGACGCGCGGCACGGTGAAGGTCGAGGGCGAGGAGATCGTCGAGCCGTCGCCGCGGCGTTGTGTGGTGTTCCAGGAGCCCGCGCTCTTCCCGTGGCTCACGGTGATGGACAACGTGGTGTTCGGGCCCAAGACCCGCCGCCAGCCGGCCGCCGAATACCGCCCGCGCGCCGCCCAGATCATCGAGCAGGTCGGCCTGCGCGGCTTCGAGGCCAGCTATCCGGCCGAGCTCTCCGGCGGCATGCGCCAGCGCGTCGGCATCGCGCGCGTGCTCATCATGGAGCCGCGCGTGCTGCTGATGGACGAGCCGTTCGGCAGCCTAGACGCGCAAACGCGTTCGCTGATGCAGGAGCTGCTGCTCGCGCTGTGGCAGCGCCATCAGCAGACGGTGCTGTTCATCACCCACGACATCGAGGAAGCGCTGCTGCTCGCCGATCGGGTCTGCGTGATGACGGCGCGGCCGGGGCGCATCAAGAAAAGCATCCCGGTGCCCATGCCGCGCCCGCGCTCCATCGAGCTCACGCTGTCGCCGGAATTCAACGCGCTGCGCCGCGAGGTGCTCGACCTGATCCGCGAGGAGAGCGTGCGCGCGGCGATGGGGACCGAGCGCGCCTAGGTCAGGTCGGCGGCGACGCCGAGCACCAGTGCGTCGTCTCGCCCGATCGCCTGCATTCCCACGGGTAGACCATCCACCGTCTTCTCCGGCACGCTCACCGCCGCGAGACCGGCGATGTTCGCGAGCACGGTGTAATCCGCCTGCGACTCCGGCGCCGGCTGGTCGAAGGCGAAAGCGGGTCCGGGCGTCGTCGGCAACAGCAGCACATCGCACCGGCGAAACTGCTCGTCCAGCCAGCGCTTCGCTTCGGCGATGCGGGCATTCGCCTTGGCGATCTGCTCGGGGGAGGCGTCGCGGCCAAAGCGGAGCGCGGCGCGCAGCGGCGGCGAGATCTTCGAGTCGGGATCGTCCAGCAGCGCCGCGTGGATGCGGGCGGCTTCGACCTCGACCAGCAGCAGCGCCGCCCGTCGCAGGGCGGCGAGGTTGTCGGGCATCTGTCTGCCGACCTTGCCGCCGGCGCGGGGCCGCAGTTCACGGCCTGCGATCACCGAAGCGAAGCGCGCTGCGCGCGCCACACTGTCCGCTAGGACACCCAGCCGGTCGAACTCCGGCATCAGGGGCATCAAGCCCGCGCTGTCGACCAAGCCAGGGGTCGGCAGGTAACCGACCACGCCGCAATAGGAGGCCGGGATGCGCACCGAGCCAAGCGTGTCGGTGCCCAGCGCAGCCTCGCAAAGGCCGGCGGCCACCGCCGCCGCCGAGCCGGCGCTCGAGCCGCCGCAGGTGTAGCCGTGCCGGTGCGGGTTGTGGCAGCGACCGAACCATGGATTGTCGCCCACCGCGCCGAAAGCGGCTTCGTCCATCAGCGTCTTGCCGACGATGGTGGCTCCCGCATTTCGCAATCGCTCCACGCAAGCCGCGTCGCGCGGGGCGACGCGGCCGCGGTAGGGCTCCATGCCGGCGGCGGTCGGCATGCCGCGCACGTCGATGTTGTCCTTCACCGCGACCGGCATGCCGTCGAGCGGTCCCGCGCCACCGGGCTGCGGCGCGTAATGCACGAACGCGCCGAGCCGGTCGGGGCCGCTCACTTCCTGGCCATGCCGAGGATGCCGCCGCTGGTCGAGCGCGGATCGCGCTTGCGCCAGGAGCCCACATCCACCGCCGCTAGAAAATTGAACACCAGGCGGTTGAACTCCTCGGGGTCCTCAAGGTTGATGGTGTGGCCCGCACTGGGCATGACGGCGAGCGCGGAAGTCGCGATCGCGCGCTTCATCAGCAGCGCCGGCTCCAGGCAGGGATCGTCCTCGTCGCCCGTCAGGATGAGGGTCGGAATCGCGATGGTCTTCATGGCTTCCGCGAGCTCCCACAGCGAAGGACGCCGCGCCTGCACGCCGTGCATGGTGAGCGCCGAGCCGAGCGTCGAATGCTCGGCAAGCTGGTCGGCGAACTCGCGCCAGCCGCGCGGATCTTTGTTCTGGAACTGCACTCGCGTCGGGCCGAGCGAGTAACGCTTCGCTACCTCGTGCATGCCCTGCTTCTCGATCTGCTCAGCAGCAGCGTTTGTCTCGGCGCGGAACTGCTCGCGCTTGGCGGGTTCCGCACCGTAGCCGCAACCGCCCACCACGAGAGACAGCGCGCGGCTTGCGTAGGAAATGCCGAAATGCAGCGTCGCGAAGCCGCCCATCGACAGGCCGCAGACATGGGACTTGTCGATGCCGAGGTGATCGAGGATCGAGCGGATATCGTCCCGCGCCAGCGCCTGGGAGTACTTTTCCGGATCCTGCGGCACGTCCGATGGCGGATAGCCGCGCGCATTGAACGCGATGCAGCGGTAGTAACGCGAAAAGAACCGCATCTGCGGCTCCCAGCTGCGGTAGTCACCCGCGTACTCGTGCACGAAGATGAGCGGCTTGCCGCTGCCGGCTTCCTCGTAGTAAAGCTTCACCCCATCGGGCGTCGTTGCGTGTGCCATTAGTTCGTCGGCCGGTGGAGGTAGCGACCGCGCGGCGCGCCGACCACGTTGCTGTTCTCACACACCAGCGCACCGCGCAGGAAGGTGGCCTTCACCCTGGCGGTGAGCTCGATGCCTTCGAATGGCGTGTAGCCCTGCGTCGACTCGGAATCCTGCGCGCGGATGGTCCACGTCGCGCGCGGGTCGACCAGCGCCAGGTCGGCATCGAGGCCCGGCGCGATGTCGCCTTTCGAGTTCAGGCCGAAGCGCTTGGCCGGATTGGCGCTGGTCAGCGCCGCGATGCGGTTCAAGCTCAAGCCTCTTCTCGACCCCTCCGAGACCAGGGAGGGCAGCAGGTATTCCGTGCCGCCGAAGCCGGATTTCGCGAGCCAGATGTTGCCCAGCGCGTTCTTCGCAGCCTTGGTCTCGTGGCGGCAGCAGGCATGGTCGCTTACCACCCAGTCCACCTTGTTCTCCAGCACCATCTGCCAGAGGAACTCGACGTCCTCGCGCGGCCGGATCGGCGGGTTGACCTTGGCCAGCACGCCGGCCTTGGAATTGGTATCGAGCACCAGGTGGCCAATGGTCACCTCTCGGCGGAAGTCGATATGCGGGAATACCTGCGCCATCTGCAATGCTGCCTGCATGGCTTTCCGTGAGGAAAGATGAAGCAGGTTGATGTTCGGCAGCGCCGCTTCGCTTGCGAGATAGGAGGCGATGAATACCGCGAGGCCTTCGGAGTGGGGCGGCCGTGAAGCGTGGTAGGCCGCGAGGCCGTCGAGCTTCTTCTCGCTTTCGACGATCTTCGTGTACGCGGTCATGATCTCGGCCGTCTCGCAATGCAGCGACAGGCTGATCTGCGACGCCTTGGCTTTGAGGCGTTCGCGCGCCGCCTGCACGCCGCGCATGACGAACTCGAAGTGCGCGAAGTCGTAGCGCTCGTCTTCGCGGATCATCAGGAAATCGCGCTGACTGTCCGAGCGGCCGTGCAGCCCGTGCGAGCCGTAGAACATGAAAATCTTGAAGGACGAAACGCCATGCTTCTCGATCAGCTCCGGTATTTCGGCGATGTGCGTGCCATCCATCGGCGCCAGGTGGTAGCCATAGTCGACGTGGAACTTGCCCGCCGAAACCTTCAGCACCTCGGGGAAGAAATCGCGGTAGGGCCCGCCGCGGTTCAGGTAGTACTGGCCGGTGCGGAAGTAGTTGAGGCTGGAGGTGACGCCGCCCTGCGCCGCGGCTCGGCTCTCGGTCACCGCGTCCTCGGCGAGCGGCGAGTAAATGCCGGTGTGCATGTGCGCATCGACCACGCCGGGAAAGGCGAGCAGGCCTTTGCCGTCGTAGATGGTTTTTGCTTCATCAGCAGGTAAATTGCTTCCGACCTTGCTGAACTTCTCACCGGTAACGGCAATGTCCGCTTCCTCAACCGTGCTCGCGCCCGGCCGCACCACGCGCACGTTCTTGATCAGGAGGTCCCAGCCCTTGGTCGTCATTCCTGTGGGTCCTTGTCGTAGCGTCTGCCGAGCTCCAGCATCTCGGGCGTGCCGATAAGGCGGTTCAGTCCCTGGAAGTCGAGCATGCGGCTGCGCATCGGCTCGGTGCTGCCGTGCTGCCGGAGCGAGGCGTAGAACTCGCGCGCGGCATATCCCAGCGCGCGTGCGATGGCCCCCGGAAAGATGGCGATCGCGAAGCCGAGCGCCTGAAGGTCCTGCGCCGGGAGCAGCGGCGTCTTGCCGCCTTCGACCATGTTGGCGAGCAGCGGCACGCGCCCGGCGAAGCGCGCGGTCACGGCTTTCATCTCCTCGACCGAGCGCGGCGCCTCGATGAACAGGACGTCGGCGCCTGCCTCCAGATAGCGCTCGGCGCGCTCCAGCGCCGCCTCGAGTCCCTCGACGGCGATCGCGTCGGTGCGCGCGACGATCAGCGCGCGCGAGCGCGAGTCGAGCGCCGCGCGCAGCTTGGCCAGCATCTCGGCCCGGGAAACGAGCGCCTTGCCGTCGAGGTGACCGCATCGCTTGGGGGTGACCTGGTCCTCGAGCTGGATCGCGGCGGCGCCGGCACGCTCGAAGGCGCGCACCGTGCGGGCGACGTTGAGCGCGTTGCCGAAGCCGGTGTCGGCGTCGACGATGACCGGCACGCGCACCCGGTCGCAGATGCTCGCGAGCGTGTCGGCAACCTCACTCGCGGTCACCAGGCCGATGTCCGGGCGGCCAAGGCGCGTATAGGCGATGCCGGCGCCCGTCAGGTACAGCGCCTCGAGTCCTGCCTGCTCGGCGATGAGCGCCGTAAAGGCGTCGTACACGCCCGCCGCGACGAGGATGCGGCGCTCCCTAAGCCGTTCGCGCAAGGCGCTTCTCCAAATGCGGGATGAGGCCGCCGTCGCGCACCATCTCGAGCAGGTGCGGCGGAATGGGTTCGAAGGAATGCGTTTGCCCGGTGGACTCATTGACCAGCAGCGCTTTTTCAAAGTCCAGGCTCAGCCTGTCGCCATCGCGGATGTGCTTCGCCTGCGCGCACACCAGTGCGGGAAGGCCCAGGTTGAGCGAGTTGCGGTAGAACAGGCCGGCGAAAGATTCGGCGATCAGTGTTGCCACGCCGAGATGCTTCAGCGCCGCGGGCGCCTGTTCGCGCGAGGAGCCTGCACCGAAGTTGCGGCCGGCCACCACGATGTCGCCGGGTTTCACCTGCTTTGAAAATTCCGGAAGAACCGGCTCGAGGCAATGCTTCGCGATGTCCTCGATGCCGAACTTCATGTACTTGCCCGGCGTGATCACGTCGGTGTCCACGTTGTCACCGAGCACCCAGGCCCTCATCGCAGCATCTCCCGCGGATCGCACACCTGGCCGGCGGCCGCGGTGGCGGCGACGGTGTACGGCGAGGCGAGGTAGACCTGCGAGGACGCGGCGCCCATGCGCCCCTTGAAGTTGCGCGCGGTGGTGGAGATCGCGACCACGTTCTCGCCAAGCACATTGCCGCCGTAGCCTGCGCAGATTCCGCAACCCAGGCCGAGGAACTCGGCGCCGGCATCCTGCAGGACTTGCAATGTGCCGTCTTCCTCTGCGTGCTTCAGGTCCCGCGCGCTCGCGGGGGCGACCATGAGGCGCATCCTGGCGCTTCGACCCTTAAGGACCGCAGCGGCCATGCGAAGGTCTTCGAGCTTCGCGCCCGTGCAGGCGCCGATGTAGGCCACGCTGGGCTTCACGTGCGTGAACTCGTGCACCGCTTTGCTGTTCGCGGGGGAATGGGGCGCGGCGACCTGCGGCGCGAGCGCGGACGCATCGAACCGGTGGTGCGCCATGAGCGCCGCATCCGGATCGCTTTCCCATACCTCTATTTTGCTTTTCAGGAAACCCTGTGTGATGGAATCCGAAGCGATAAGTCCGGTTTGACCGCCCAACTCGGCCGTCATGTTGCAGAGGGTCATGCGCTCCTGCATCGGTAGCGCGCGGATCGCCGCGCCGCGGTATTCCACCGCCTGGTACTGGCCGCCGTCGAGGCCAAAGCGGCCGATGAGGAACAGCATGATGTCCTTGGCGGAGACGCCGCTGGAGAGCTTTCCGGAAAATTCCATCGCGATGGTGTGCGGGACTTTCAGCCAGATCTCGCCGGTCACCAGCACGCCGAGCATCTCGGTCGCGCCGATGCCGAACATGTAGGCGGCAAAGGCCCCGCCGGTGGGCGAGTGGCTGTCGCCGCCCACCGCGAACATGCCTGGCCGCAGATGCCCGCGTTCAGGCAGCACCACGTGGCAGATGCCTTGCTCGTCGTAGAAGTTGTCGATGCCGGCTTCGCGCACCCAGTCGCGCGCGATGCGGATGATCTTGCGGCTCTCATCGTCGTAGGTCGGTACGTAGTGATCGGTGATCACCACGACCTTGGAGGGGTCCCACACCTTCGCGCCGAGGCGCTCGAGCATCGGCTTTACGCGCCGCGGCCCGCCGGAGTCGTGCATCATCGCGAGGTCCACCTTGCAGGTGACGATCTCGCCGGGCGTGACTGAGGTGCGCCCGGCGGCGCGCGCGACCAGCTTTTGAGCGAGTGTTTGCGCCATCAGAGCGGCGTGAGCTTCTCGCCGAGGACCTCGGCCATGTCGTTCCAGACGTTCTGGTCGACGAGCGTGCCGGCGCGAACCGTGAAGCGGTCGATGAACCGGATGCCGGAGTAGGGCGACCCGTCTGGAAGCTCGCGCGCGGCGGCGAGGTCGCGCCGTTCCATGGCGTCGAGGTACTGCCGAACGATTGCCTCAGGACTCAAGGAATTCCTTGAGCGCCTTGTCCGGCGGCTTGACGAAGTTCGAGCGCCGGCTGACTTTCCATAATCCGAGCTTGCGCAGCTTGATCGCCATCTCGGCGCTCTTGGCGATCAGCGTGACACCGTTGATCACCGGGGCGCGATCCATCTCGGTGCCGCCGAAGAGCATCATCGGCAGGCCGCCGGCCGGCACGATGACGTCGGCGCCGGCGTCGAGCAGGATGCGGCACTCGCGCTCCCAAAGCGGTTTCAGCTTTTCGAAAGCTTCCTGGCTGGCAAAGGCGTCGATGAAGTCCTTCACACTGGCGTTGACCGCGCGCACGCCGACGACGCGCTGCTGGAGTCCGTAGCGGATGACCTGGTCTTCGTGCCAGGGAATGAACACCGGATTGATCGTGACCAGCCCGAGCTTGCGGCCGAGGGTGCAGGCGTGAAGCAGCGTGGTCTCGCCCAGCCCGAGCACCGGAATGTCGACCACCGACTTCACCTCCGCCAGGCCGGCGTCCTGGAAATGCGTGATCGCCATCGCGGCATAGCCCTGCTTCTCGGCCTCGACGGCGTTGCGGATCAGGTTGCGCGCGATGCGGAACTCGGTGATCGCGTGCGTCGTGGTGGCCGGCGGCGTGGTGGTGTGGAAGGTGGCCTCGAATCCCGGCTCGAGGATGCTCTTCAGGTGCGCTTCCACCTTGGCGATGTACGGCGCCATGTGCACCTTGTCGGTCGCGCCCTGGAACCAGATTTTGAGCTTCTCAGTCATGGATGAGGGCAAGGACTCTTAGTGGAGAGCCGCTGCCGTTGCGGATTTTCAGGGGCGCCGCAATGACGACCGAGCCGGTCGGCGGAAGTCGGTCGAGGTTGGCGAGGCACTGCAAGCCGTATCGGCCGGCGCCGTGCATGTAGTAGTGGCATGGATAGGGCGGCCGCAGATGGTAAGCCTGGCCGGCGTCGGTGCCGATGGATTCGGTGCCGAAGCCGATGACGTCGCGCTCGGTCACCAGGAACTTCACCGCGTCGACGTCGGGCCCGGGCGTGTGCTGGCCTTCCTCGTCGTAATTCTGATATTCGACCGGGTCGTGGCGCTTGGACCAGTCGGTGCGCATCAATACCCAGGAGCGCGGGACTATGCGACCGTGCTTTGCCTCCCAATCCTCGATGAATTTTCTCGTCAGCAGGAAATCTGGATTCTGCGCTGCTTCCTTCGAGCAATCGATGACGAAGGCGGGTCCGATGAAGCGCTCGGGCGGGATGCTGTCGGTGGCGTTGTTGGGCAGGTCCTTGCCCGAGATCCAGTGCACCGGTGCATCGAAGTGCGTGCCGGTGTGCTCGCCGCAGGAGAAGTTGTTCCAGTACCAGGCCGGGCCGCGCTCGTCGTAGCGCGACACTTCCTCGATGCGGAAAGGCCACGCCTGGCCCATTTCAGGCGGCAGCGAGATGCTGGGAAATTCCGGGGACAGTGTCTGCGTAAGGTCCACCACGCGGATTTTTCCGGCGGTATAGGCCTCGACGAATTGCAAAAGCGGATTCATGCCGACAATTCCCGTTCCAGTGCTTTGGGATTATCGCGCCAGCGGGCAAGCCATTCCTGCGCCACATCCCCCGGGTAGACGTCCTCAATGCCGTCGCGCAGCGCGCCGACGAGCGCCCTGGCCAGCGTTTCGGGCGCGAGCTTCGGCGGCGGCAGCAGCTGGTTCCATTCGTCGTCGATCGGCCCGGGAAATACGTTGACCACTCGCACGCCGGCCGGGCGCATCTCGGCACGCAGGCATTGCGCCAGTGAATGCGCCGCGGCCTTGGATGCGGAGAAGGTGCCGTGCGGCGGGAAATTGGCGTGCGCATAGATGGACAGGAGGTTGACCCACGCCACCGCGCTGGCCTTGCCATCGGCGCCGCGCGAGCGCATGGCGGGGCCGAACTCCTGCGCGAGGCGCAGCAGTCCGAAGTAGTTCACGTCCATCTCCGCGCGCGCGGTTTCCACACCTTGGCGGTTGGCGATGCCGAAGCTGCGGTGCACCTCGGCATTGTTGACGAGGATGTCGACCTTGCCCGCGATCTCCGCGGCGGCCTCGCGCACGTTCTTCGAGTCGGTGACGTCGAAGGGCAGCAGCGTCACCTGCGGGAGGTTTTTGAGTTCGTCGAAGCCGGCGAATTTCTTCCAGGGCTCGCTGTGGCCGACCCAGATGATTTCCGCTCCCGCCCTGGCGAAGGACTTGGCCAGGGCTTGGCCCAGCGACGTCTTGCCGTCGGTGATGAGTACCTTGCGTTGCTTCGGGTCGCAGGTGAATTCGCGCAGCTGCCGGTCGTCTGCCATTTCTGCTTTCTCCTTTTCGGGAAGCGCCGCGATCACGGCCTGTCCCGCGCGGTCAAGCGCCGCTCTGACGTTCACTCGGTGTTTCACCGCCTCGTGGAGATGGGCCACCACGGTCGGGCCGCAATCCAGCTTGATCAGCCCCAGGCGCCAGGGGAGGCGCTCGCGGAAGAAAAGATCGTTGCTGTGATGCAGGACGGTCTGGGCCAGCAGCTCGCCGCCGGGTTGCTGAATTTTCCAGATGAGCTTGATCGAGAGGCAGCTCTGGCAGGCCTCGCGCGGAGGATATTGGACCATGCCGCACTCGCGGCACTGCTGCAGCTCGAATCGTCCGAGCGCCGCGGCGGCGGTGAGGCCAAGCGCGACGCGACTGCGCGCCGCCGGCGGCAAGGTCGGCAGGCGCGTGCGGAGGATCGGATTTTTTCTTTTGAGAATAGTCATCCAGTTTTCTGAAGTATTGCAGCGCCGCTACCCAGTCCACGGTCGTAGTTGATCATGCCGAAGCCGCTGACGAGACCCAATTTCGCGTTTTTCACCTGGCGCCCGCGCGCTTTGCCGGTGAGCTGGCGGAGCGCTTCCACCATGCCGAGAAACCCGCCCGCCGCGCCGGCCTGGCCGACCGAAAGCTGTCCACCCGAGGTGTTCAGTGGAAAGCTGCCATCCCAAGTCAGGCGGTGCTTGCGTATGAACGCCGGGCCTTCTCCCTTGGCGCAGAAGCCCAGGTCCTCGAGCTGCATCAGAGAGATCACCGGGTAGTCGTCGTAGGTCTGGACGAAATCCATGTCTTCGGGTCCGGCGCCGGCCTGGCGGTACAGGTCCTCACGGTCGAGCGCCCAGCCGGCGCGCATCTGCACGGGATCGGAGGCAAATGCGTTGTGCCTTTCCATCGTTCCCCGCAGGCGGGCATAGGCCACGCCCAGGGATTTCGCCCGATCCTCGCGCAAAACCAGGAAGGCTTCGGCGCCGGCGCAGGGCATTACGCAATCGAAAAGATGCAGCGGCTCGGCGATCGGCCGTGCGGCCAGGTATTCCTCCATGGACAGGGGCTTTTTGAACAAGGAAAAATCAAATCGAAGTGCGTTGGCGCGCTGCGCGACGCAAAGCTTGCCGAAATCCTCGCGCGTCGCGCCGTGCTTCTGCATGTAGTACGCGGTGAGGAAGGCGAAGCTCGCGTTCGGGCCGCCGGCGCCGTAGGGATACACCGCATCGCGCGCGAACTGGCTGAAATTGGCCAGCGTCAGGCGAAACGAATCCACATGATTGGTGTCACCCGCAATGCAGGCCACGATATCGGCATCGCCCGCTTGCACCGCGCGTGCCGCACGCCGCAGCGCCACTACGCCGCTCGCGCCGCCCAGCGGAATATGGTCGAGCCAACGGGGCGACAGGCCGAGATGCTGCGTCAGGCCGATCGCGGTGTCGGGAGCGAGGGTAAAGCTGGAGACGGTAAGGCCATCGACGTCGCTTTTCTTCAGTCCGGACGTCTTCAACAGTTCTGCAAACGCACGCGCAAGCCACCAATGCGCTGCCCGGATGGAGTAACGCACGTACGGCACCGTGACCGGTACCGCCACCGCCACGCCGTCATACGCTTTTCGCGGCTGTTCTTTTTTTGCGGTCACGAAGGTCGAAGGAATCGGCCGCCTTCACGGCGAAATCGGCGAGCTTGGCTTTCTGCACCTTGTTGGTCGCCGTGGTGGGCAGCGAGTCGAGGAACGCGACATGGCCGGGCGCCTTGAAGTAGGCCAGGCGCTCGAGGCACCAGTCCTGGATGGATAGCGCGGTTTCGCGGCTGAGAAGTCTTTTCTCGGTAAGGACTATGCACGCCATCACTTCCTCATCGCGCACCGCGTCCGGCACGGCGATCACCGCGACCTGGGCGATCGCCGGATGTCCGGCCATCGCGGCCTCGACCTCGAGCGCGGCGATGTTCTCGCCGGCGCGGCGGATGATGTTTTTCAGGCGATCGACGAAGTGCAGCGCGCCGTCCGGGCCGCGGCGCACCGCGTCGCCGGTATGGAACCAGCCGCCGCGCCAGGCTTCCTCCGTCGCCTTCTCGTCCTTCAGGTAGCCGGAGAAGAAACCGCGGCGCGGATCGGGCCCAGCGCTGCGGACCAGCAGTTCGCCGCTGTCCTCAATTTTCACATTGAGGTCGTCACGCGGAACGCCAATGCAACGGGTACCGATATGACGCGGTTCGCGGCTCGCCGCCACCAGCGCGCCGCCGCCGGTCTCGGTCATCGCCCAGGCCTCGACCAGCGGAAAGCCGAAGCGCGCCTCGAACGCGGCGTGGTCCTTCGGGTTCGCGTTCGCGCCGTAGCCGAAGCGCACGCGATGGTTGGCCGGGGTTTCAAGGAGGTTCATCAGGATCGCGGGCATCACACCAAGGTAATGAACGATGGTGGCACCGGTATCGACCACATCCCGCCACCAGGTCTTCGGATGGAACCGGTCCAGCTGCACCACGCAGCCAGCGGAGAGGATCATCGCCGTGGTCGATACCGCGAGCGCGTTCATGTGGAAGAACGGCAGCGGCGTAATGAGCCGCTCCTCGCCGCGGCGTACCGCGCACAGGCCACCCTCGTCGAGATAACGCTGGCCGACGTTGAGAAAGTAGAATTCGCTGAGCAGGCAGCCTTTCGGTTTGCCGGTGGTGCCGGATGTATAGAGGAGGGCGCATTCGCCCGCGTCGCCCGCCTTACGCGGGGGCGGCAGGTCTTCCAGGGTTTGCGCGTTGACCAGCGCTGATGCTTCGCTGTGCTCGAGGACGTACTCGAGCTCCGCGGCGCGATAGTCCGGGTTGAGCGGCACTACGCTCACGCCGAGAGAGTTGAGCGCGAGAAAGTGCAGCGGGAACTCCGGGCGGTTCTCCAGCTGCAGCGCCACGCGGTGGCCGCGGCCGTAGCCCCGCTTGCGGTAGCGCGCAGCTATATCGCCGATGCGGTCGTGCGCTTCGGCGTAGGTGAATCGCATCTGCTGGGCGGGAAACTCGAGGAACGGCTTGCCGCCGTGGGCAGCGGCGGTCTCTTCGAAGGCGGAATGGACTGTCGTCACTTCTTTGTATTATGAGCGATACCGCGAGGAGCGACGATGATCCCCGAGCAGACATTCTTTCCCGATCCCGCGCTCGACCGAGCGTTCGGCGTGGTCATGGCTCTGGCCCAGGAAGTGTGGGTGCTGCGCGACCGCGTCGCCGGCATGGAGGCGCAACTAGCCGAGCGCGGCATGCTGGACGTCGGCAAGCTGAACGAAGAGCCGCGCGGCGACGAGCGCGCGGCGGAGCGCGAAGCGTTCGTCGCGCACCTGATGCAGAACCTTCTCGGCGAACAGCAGGCAAAGGGAACCCGTTGAGCATCGATGGCCGCGCTTTTGTCGCCGGCCAGGCATTCCTGCTCTCGGCGAAGAGCTACTGGACCCGCGTCCTGTACCCCGCGGTGCGTGCCGAGCATCAATCCGGCGCAGATCTCAGCGAGAGCATGCTCTACCAGTACTACTGCTGGCTCGAGCGGCACCTGCAGCGCTTCAAGTACTCCGGACGCTACGGGCTGCAGCCTTTCCACGAGCAGGATCGCGAGCGGCTGGAAGCATCCCTCGCCCCTGGGCGCGCAGAGGTGCAGGAAAATTTCGAGTATCCGGAGTACTACACGCGCATTGACATCCACCAGCACCCGGGCGGGGTGTGGAGCGACCCGATTGCCGGCTTCGTCTACGAGCGAGGCGCGCGCAGCACTACGCCGCTCGCCGGACAGCGCCACCGCGACCTGCATGAGCGGCTGACCGCGGTGGCGCTCGAGCGGTGTCCCGCGCCCGCGCGCGTGCTCGACATGGGCTGCGGCTTCGGCAAGAGCACGCGCCCGTTCTACGAGGCGCTGCCGGAGGCGCAGACCGACGCGATCGATCTGTCCGCGCCCTGCCTGCGGCTCGCGGGCCGGGACGCGGCGCAGGCGGGCGCGCGCGGCGTGCGCTTTCGCCAGATGGATTGCTCGCGCACCGACTATCCGGCTGGGAGCTTCGACCTCGTCACCTCGACCATGCTGCTGCACGAGCTTCCGCCCGCCGTGGTGGAGAAGACCCTGGCCGAGGCGCATCGCCTGCTGCGGCGCGGCGCCAGGATGGTGCACCTCGATTTCCTGCCGGGACCCGATCCGTTCGATGCGCTCATCCATTTCGGCCATGCGCGGCGCAACAACGAGCCCTTCATGGAGCCGCTCGCGCGCATGGACCTGCCGGCGCTGCTCGAGCGGCTCGGATTCCGCAACATCGAGATCCGGCCATTCGAGGAGGGCGACGGCACGCTCGCGCCTGACTATCGGTATTGGCGCTTTCCCTGGGCCTTGATCTCGGCTGAACGCTGGTAACATCCAGCCACCACTGGAGGGGGATTGATCGGATGAAAACCGCACTCAGAACTGCCGCTATCGCAGCCTGCGCGATCACCGCCTTGCCGGCGGCCGCGCAGGACACGATCTCCGCGACCCACGTGTTCCCGGCGTCGCTGATTTACTCGCGCAGCTTCCTGGAGTACGTGAAGAAGGCGAACGACGCCGGCAAAGGCACGTTTACCATCCAGGTGCGCGGGGGGCCGGAGGCCATCGGCATGATGGAGCAGCCCACCGCGCTGCGTAACGGCGTGGTCGACATGGTGTACACGCCGTGCGCCTTCTACGCCGCGGTGGTGCCCGAGTGCGATGCGGTCAGCGCCAGCACCATCGACGGCCCGACCGCGCGCAAGAACGGCGGCATGGAGCTGCTCAACCAGATCCACCAGAAGCGCGCCGGCATCGTCAATCTCGGCTGGGTCGACAGCGGCATCCGCTTCAACCTGTGGTCGACCAAGGAGCCGAAGTTCGATGGCGCCGGCCAGATCGACATCAAGGGCTTCAAGGTGCGCGGCAACCCGATCTACAACGCTTTCCTCACCAACTACCTTGGCGCGCAGGTGATCAACCTCAACTCCGCGGAGCTCTATACCGCGCTCGAGCGCGGCACGGTGGACATCACCGCCTGGACGCAGATCGGCCTGATGGATCTCAACTGGGACCGCTACATCAAGTACCGCATCCTCCCCGAGTTCTTCTCCACCGACCTGCATATCCTGTTCAACCAGAAGAAGTGGAATGCGCTGTCGCCGAAGAGCCGCGAGATCCTTCAGCGCGTGGCAATCGAGCACGAGGTCTCCAGCCTGAAGGACCTGCAGGCGTTGTGGCAGAAAGAAGAGGCCGAGCTCAAGAAGCGCGGCATCAAGACGCTGTCGCAGTCGCCGGAGGCGGCGAAGAAGTTCGTCGCCGGCGCGCGCACCGCGAGCCTTCAGCGCATGCGGGAGCGCATGGAGAAAGCCGGCGGCATGGAGAACTACGACAAGGTGGTCAAGCTCTTCACGCCCGAGTGATGAGAAGGGCGTACGACGCCGTGCTGTACGGCATGGCGTACATCGCCGCCTTCCTGATGGCGGCGATGATGCTGGTGATCACGCTCGACGTCGTGCTGCGCAACCTGGGCTACCAGAGCTCGGCGCATTTCTTCACCTTCACCGAGTACGCGCTGCTCGTGATCCCGTGCATGGGGGCGCCGTGGCTCGCGCGCGAGAAGGGCCACATCTACGTCGAGATCCTGCTCATGTCGCTGCCGCCGCGCCCGCGCGCCCGCCTCACCATGCTGATCGGACTCATCTGCATCGCGGTGTGCCTGGTGATCGCGTGGTACGGCTTCGAAGTCACGATCCAGAACTACGTGCAGAACGAGAAGGACGTGCGCTCGCTCGACATGCCGCGCTGGGTGGTGGTGGGCTGGATTCCGGTGTCGTTCCTGATGATGGCGATCGAGTTCGCGCGCTTTCTGTGGAGGCGGGAGAACTTTCTCCAGCCGCTCTCTGAACTGAAGACCTAGTGGCCTGGTACTGGGTCGCTACGCTGCTTTTCGGCACGGCCCTCGGCCTGATGGCGCTCGGCGTGCCGGTGGCAATCGGTTTCTTCGTCACCAATGTGCTGGCCGCGGCCCTCTTCATGGGCGGCGCGAGCGGCATCCAGCAGGTCATCCATAACGGCTTCGGCGCGATGACCAACTTCCAGCTGGTGCCGATCCCGATGTTCCTGCTGATGGGCGAGCTTTTCTATCACACCGGGCTCGCGACCCGCTGCTTCAACGCCGCGGACAAGCTGCTGGGAAACATCCGCGGCCGCCTCGCCTACGTCACGCTGATCGGCGGCACGGCTTACGCCGGACCGGCCGGCTCCTCGATGGGCGCCTGCGCGCTGCTCGGCCGGCTGATGGCGCCGGAGATGATGCGTCGCGGCTACAGCAAGTACCTGTCGATCGGGCCGATCATGGGCGTGGGCGGGCTCGCGGTGATCATTCCGCCCTCGGCGCTCACCGTGCTGCTCGCCACGCTCGGCCAGACCGACGTCGGCGCGCTGCTCATCGCCGGCGTGATTCCCGGCCTCATCCTGGCGCTGATGTACGGCGTGCTGATCTGGGGCTGGACGGTGATCGACCCGAGCGCGGCGCCGGTGGACAGCGCGCCGAACGTGTCCCGGCGCGAAAAGCTGCGGCTGATCTTCGTCGACGTGATCCCGATGGTCGGCATCGTCGTGTTCTCCGTGGTGATCATGCTGGTGGGCTGGTGCACGCCGACCGAGGCCGCGGCGCTCGGCGCGGTGTCGATCATCCTGCTCGCCGCCTGCTATGGCGAGATGACGTGGAAGGCGTTCGTGAAGTCGCTCGACGGCGCCTTGCGCGTTACGGTGATGGCGTTCCTGGTGATCTTCGGCTCGGCCACCTTCGCGCAGGTGCTGGCATTCACCGGCGGCTCGAGCGGCCTGATCACCTGGGCCACCAGCTTCCAGGTCACGCCGCTGCAGATGCTGTTCGTGATGATCGGGGTCATCATCTTCCTCGGCAGCTTCATGGATCCGCTCTCCAAGATGCTGCTCACCGCGCCGATCTTCTTCCCGCTCGCCAAGACGCTCGGCTTCGACCTCACCTGGTTCGGCTTGATCATGCTGCTCGCGCTGGAGATGGGTTACACCATGCCGCCGTTCGGCCTGCTGCTCTTCGTGATGAAGGGCGTGTCGCCGCCCGGGACCCGCATGCGCGACATCTACCTCGCGGGCCTGCCGTTCATCGCGTGCGTCGTGCTGCTCATCGCGCTGATCATCGCCGTTCCGCCGCTAGCGACCTGGCTGCCCGGCATCAGCCGCTGAGTACACGGCGAAGCTGCCGGAAGCAAACACGGCGCGCCGGCGCTCGGGGTCCCAGCGCGGGGTTTTCCCGTCGGGCACCACGTACCAGGCAATCCCGAGGCTGCGCAGTCGCACGAGCGCGGCGATAGCGCTCTCTTCCTCCGCCAGGCGCTTCAGCGCCGCGGAGCGCTGCAACGCGGTTTTCTCCCGCTCACCGCCGGTAAGGTGGATCGCGGGCCGGGCGAGGTAGGCCGGCATGCCGGTCATGGCGCCGAGCTGTACCGCCACATCGACCACCGACTCAGCCATGCCGAGCCCTTGCACCGCGAAGACGTGCCCCGGGTGCGAATGCTGGCGCAGGAAGGCGGCGGTTTGCGGCAGCCCCTGCGCTACCTTCTGCGAAGCGAATCTCGCGCCCCAGGACATTTTCGGTGCGGCGAGCGCGTGCATCTGTGCCCAGACGAGCGGCAGCGCGAGCACGGCGAGCAGCACCACGGCCGGCCATAGGCGCCCGGCCCAGCGCGCGCTGCGCGCGGTGAGGGAATCGACCAGCGCGGCCGCGGTCCACACAGCGAGCGCTGCGTACGGCAGCATGAACGAGCTGTAAGGGAACTCGTGCGCAGTGCCGAACGGCGGAATCGGCGCGGTGAGGATGAGCAGGACATAGCTTGCGATCAGCGCAACCGGCACCGCGCGGACTGCCGGCAGCCCGGGGGAGCGGCGTGCGACCAGCACCGAGACGGGATAGAGCAACGCGAACGCGCCGAGGCTGGCGCCCAGGACCAGCAGCACGCCGACGGGAATGGCCACGCCGGAGCCGTGCGCGTCGAGCACGGCCTGGTACCAGCCCGTGTATCCCGTGGGCTCGTTGGACCCGTGTGCGACATCGAGGAAGTGCTCGAGCACCGGCGCGGAGCCGCTCACGGCGTAGTACGCGACAACGAACGCGGCGAATGCCAGCGCGGCCGCGCCGAAGCAGGCGAGCTTGCGCCGCTGCACGAATCGTGTCGCCAGGGCAGCGCCCGCCAGCCATGCCAGGAAGCCGACGAGAAAGACATGCACACGGAAGAGCGCCGTGCCGGCGGCGAGACCGGCGCTCGCCAGCAGGGTGCGCGCATCGCCGGTGTCCACCCAGCGCCGCAGCAGCGCGAAGCCGAGCAGGCTCAGGCCGATGGCATAGGACCCGCCAGGGCTGGCGAGCACGTACCAATGAAAGCTGAAGGAGCCGTTGCGCAGCCAGTAGTTCGAGGCATCGGGAACCAGCGCGATGGCGGCGAGCGCGGCGATGCCGCCTGCGGGTCCGGCCAGCGCCGCGCCCAGCGCATAGGCGCCGGCGCACATGGTAAAAAACCCGAGCGGCAGCCAGACCGAGGTGGCAAGCGGCAGGCCCGGCAGATCGAGTGCCGCGGCGAGCGCCGCGGGTAGCATGTACGACGCGTAGTGATAGGCGCGCCCGGGAAAGCCGGCGAGCTCCATCGCGTGACGACCGGCGGCACGCGGGTCGCCAAACGACGAAATCACGCCGCCGTGGATGAAATAGTCCACCCAGGCGGAGAACAGCCCTTCGCGCGCGAGGGCTTGGGGCGCCTGGGCGATCTCGCGGCACCACAGCACCGTCACCGCGCCGCATAGCGCAAGCGCGACGAGCTGCTTCGGGTCGGAACCGGCGGCAGGTGCGCCGCGCAGTCGCACCACGATGCTCGCGCCGAGCACCAGCATCGCCCAGAGGGCGAACGCCGTGGCAGCGCGCAGGTGAAACCAGCCGATGAGTACGTACAACGCGATTGCGGTGCCGAAGACCCCCAGCACCCAGGCCGCGGGTGCTGGCAGGTCACGCGCAGCGGCGGCGCGCAACAACAGCCGGCCGCCGGCCATGACCACGAAGACGAGCACGGCCATGGCGACCAGCGCGCTCTGAACCTGTACTTCGCCGCTGAGCCAGAAGAGGGCAGCAAGCGGCACCGCCACGAGAAGCGTTTCAGCGCCGGAGCGCGCGGCGGCAGCTATCAATGACGTAGTCCTGGTGCTCCTCGAGCCCGATCCACAGCGGCAGGCGCACCAGCCGCTCGCTCACCGACGTCGTCACCCTCATCTCGCCGCTGGCGCGGCCGTACTTCCGGCCCGCCGGCGAGTCGTGCAGGGGCACGTAGTGGAATACCGCGTTCACGCCGTCGCCGCGCAGGCGCTCGATGAAGCGCTGCCGGCTGGCAAGGTCGGCCAAAAGCAAAAAGTAACTGTGCGCATTGGGCGTGGCTTCGCGCGGCACGATCGGGCGCCGGGCGACGCCGGAGCGCTCGAGGTCGGCGAAGGCGTCGTGATACCTGGTCCACATCTGGCGGCGGCGCAGGGTGATCGCGCCGGCCTCCTCCAGCTGCGC
Organism: uncultured bacterium; assembly: GCA_965233195.1. Taxonomy (GTDB): domain Bacteria; phylum Pseudomonadota; class Gammaproteobacteria; order Burkholderiales; family SG8-39; genus SCGC-AG-212-J23. Next base: position 56,606 of record CBDDSB010000021.1, read on the forward strand.
CCACAGGAATGCGGCCACGATGTCGCTCGGCAGGAACGAGGAGCCAATGTCGACCCAGGTGTACTTGTCGACCTCGCCGCGGAAGAACGCGTTGCGGTTGGTGCCTTTCTCGCGCACGATCTCGGCCCGTGCGATGAGCTGCGGCGTGTTGATGAGAAGCGCGCCGCCCTCGCCGGAGATCAGGTTCTTGGTCTCGTGGAAGCTGAGCGCGCTGAGGTGGCCGAAGCCGCCGAGCGGCCGCCCCTGGTAGGTGGCGCCCAGCGCCTGCGCGGCGTCCTCGATCAGCATCAGGCCGCGGCGCTCGGCGATGCGGCGGATCAGGCCGATCTCGCAGGCGATACCGGCGTAGTGGATTACGACGATCGCCTTGGTGCGCGGCGTAATCGCGGCCTCGATCTTCGATTCGTCGATGTTCAGGGTGTCCTCGCGCACGTCGACGAACACCGGCACGCCGCCGCGCAGCGCGAACGCGTTGGCGGTCGAGACGAAGGTGAACGAAGGCATGATCACCTCGTCGCCCGGCGCGATGTCGGCGAGGATCGCGGCCATCTCGAGCGCCGCGGTGGCAGAATGCGTGAGTAGCGCCTTCTCGCATCCGGTCGAGCGCTCGAGCCACGCCTGGCAGCGCTTGGTGAACGGCCCGTCGCCGGAAAGATGGTAGTTCTCGTGCGCCTGCCGGATGTACTGGAGCTCGCGCCCGGTGAGAAAAGGCTTGTTGAATGCGACCGGGGTCATCCTTGGCTGCCGAGAACGACCCCGAGGCAGATCAGCGCCGCGCCGGCAATCTTGAGCGAGTTCAGGGATTCCCCGAACAGGCCGGCGCTCAGCAACAGCACCAGCACGAACGACAGCGCCATGAATGGATAGGCGTGGCTGAGGGGCAGTTTGTTCAAAGCCAGCATCCAGCAAAGCGCCGCGCCGAAGCCCGCGCCGAAGGCGGCGAGCACCCATGGATTGGTCAGCAGCTGCGCGAGGAATGTAATCCGGTCGGCGGGCTCCAGTCCGTGCTCGCGACCGAGGCCGAGCTGCCACTTGAGCAGCAGCTGCCCGAGCACCGTGAAGAGCAGCGTGCCCGCGACGTATGCATAGCTCATGTTTTGCTCCTGGCTGAGGTATCGGCGACGCCGCGGGGCTTGGTGGCAGGTTCCTTGACATAGTCGGAATGGATGATGATGGGCAGGATCATCCAGCGGCCGTCGTCGGCCTCCCAGTCGAGCGGGCGTTCCGGATCGATCTCCGCGACGCCGTGGCGCACGCCGGGAGAGAGAACCAGCAAGTCGCCCAGCTCGCTCAGCGGGTCGATCATGATCGGGGCGGCGTCGGGTGTGACCCGGTAGTAGACGCCGCCGCTCTCGAAGTCCTTGCCGAAGTCGGAGGCCTGCAACAGGGTCTGAATGCGGGCGAAGGTGCTGACCGGATCGATGTGCTCCTCGAGCCATCCGCCGCCGCGCGGGTACTGGTGGCAGGTGAGCCGCGAGATCACCTTGTCCGAGGGCACCGTGTCGTAATAGGCATCGCGCGGCTCGCCCGCGAGGAAATTCTTCATCTCGAAGATCTCCTTGAAGCGGTCGAACAGAGCCCGGTGCTCGTTGAAGCGATGGAAAAAGAACGAGCGCATGCGGGCCTTGACGTACGACTGCGGATAGCGATCGTTGATGCGGTGATAGTCGGGTACGCCGTCGTAGCACGGATGCCAGGAGGGCGCGGTCTCGCGCCGCCAGCGGCCCATCAGCGCACGCATCTCCATCATCAGCTCGCGCGGATAGAACCGCTTGACCACATAGCACTGCCCCGCGTCGATCGACGCCATGAATTCGTCGCGCCGCCGGTACACCAGGTCGAGGAAGCGCGCGCGCTCGATCTCCTGGACGTAGGTCATGCCAGATCCGAGCGGAGGAAGAGCACTTCACCCCACGCCGGGCGGCGCTCGCTTTCGTTGTAGAGCTCGTGATAGGTGGCTTTGGCGCGCCGGAAGCCGGCGCCGGCCAGGAACGCCACGATCTGCGGCTCGACCGCACCGCCGTCGTACATCTCGATCACGTTGACCTCGCTCAGGACGCCTTGCATCGCGGCCAGCACACCGCCGGCGCCGGCAAACACCTTGAGCTCGGCGCCCTGCACGTCCACTGTCAGAAGATTGTAGTCGGCCAGATCGATGCGCTCCTCGGCGACGAAGGAATCGAGGCGCCGGCCGCGAACCGCCACCGTGCGCGGCGTGTGGAGGGTGGTGACATAGTTCTTGAATTCCTTGAGCTCGAGGAGGCTGGCGGGTTCCACGCTGCCCGAGCGACTGGTGTGGATATGCAGCGCCAGTTCGCCGTCGACGTCCGCCGCGGCGAAGGCGTGCACGGCGATCTCGGGACGGTCGCCGAAGCGCGCGTGCAGGCCGGCCGCCAGCTCCGGATTGGCCTCGATCAGCAGGATCTTGCGGAAGCCGCAGGCGAGGTAGGACTCGACTTCCTGCCCCTCGTGAGCGCCGACGTGAATCACGCCGCGCGGACGAGCGGCGCGCACGAAATCGCCGAGAAAGTAGTTCACGATCTCGACGTGCTCGTCCACTAGCTCTCCTCGCGGCTGCGGACTTCGGCTGGGTGTTCGTAGACATCACGCACCACGGTGTAGGGCCGCTCCTTGACCTCCGCGAAGATCTTGGCGAGATAAATACCGATCAAACCGAGGCAGAACACGGTGAGGCCGCCGAAAAAACACACGGCAACGATCAGCGAGGGCCAGCCCGGGAACAGCACGCCGAAGAACAGCCGCCGGATGACCAGCGTGACCGCAGCGAGCGCCGAGCCCGCGAGGATGAAGCAGCCAAGGTAGAACACGTAGACCAGCGGCTTGGCCGAGAACGAGGTCACGGCATTGACGAACGCCGCGATGCGCCGATCCAGCGAGTAGGTGCTCTGGCCCTTCGACGCCTTGCGGACCGCGACCGGCACTTGCGCGAAGCCCGCTAGCGCGCACAGGCCGCCGAGGTAGATCTCGCGGTCGCGGTGGGCCACGAGCGCCTGGACGTAGCGCCGCGTCATCAGGCGGGCGACGAGCTGATCGGGCACGACCGGCTGCGGCGACAACAGGTTGAACACGCGGTAGAAGAGGCTGCCGCTCAGGCGCTCGAACAGGGCTCCTTCGCGCTTGTCGCGCACGCCGAACACCACGTCGGCGGAGGTGCGCGCCAGCTCGGCGTGAAAGCGCGACAGGTCCTCGGGCTGCTCCTCGAGATCGCAGTCGATGAGAAACACCAGCGCGCCGCGCGCCGCGGCCAGGCCGGTCATGATGGCGCGGTGGTGGCCGAAGTTGCGCGACAGGTCGACCACGCGCAGGTGCGGGTCGTCGCGATGCAGGCCCAGCGCCAGCTCGAGCGAGTCGTCGGGCGACCCGTCGTTCACCAACACCAGCTCGTAGGACTCGCCCACCAGCGCGCGCGCCTGCGCGCTGACGCGGCGATGAAACTCCGCGAGGTAGGGCGACGACTGGTACAGGGTCGTCACCACGGAGAGAGCGGGCGCGCTGCTCAGTCAGCCTCCAGGACCGCAAGCCCCACGCCGGTCTGGCCGTAGCGGTTGCCGTTGTAGAAGAGGTAACGCTTCTCGCCGTGGTCGATCACACAGGGATATTCGATGCTCTCGGAGTCCCAGCCCTCCGGCGAAACGTCGATGCCGGCCTCTGCGTCGCGGCGTTGCCAGCGCACGCCGTCGGGCGAGGTGGCGTAGCCGATCCGGTAGCTCTCGCCGCGGTGCGAGTACCACATCTTGTAGAGCGAGCCGTCGCGCAGCACGCGCGGCTGCGACAGCGCGTATTCGCCCGGCCCCGCGAAGTCGAGCGCCGGCGTGCGGTGCTTGCGCCAGTGCAGGCCGTCGTCGGACTCGGCGTAGCGGATGTTGTAGTAGTGCTTCATTCCGGCCGCCGTGCGCTCCCAGCGCACGCACGACAGATACCACAGTCGCCATAGAGCGCCTTCGACCATCACGTTCGGCCCGGCGGTAAAGCAGGGGTCGAAGTCGTCGCGCGGCACGACGGGCGCCACCGAGACGCGGCGGAAGCTCTCGCCGCCGTCGTCGCTCGCCGCCAGGCCGATCGAGTTGTAGAACGGCACCGTCTGGCCGCGGTTCCAGCCGATGTAGTACAGGAGCAAGCTGCCTTCCGAGCGTTGCACGAGGCTCGACGCCATCACGCCGCTGTCGTCGAAGCGTCCGGGCTCGCCGTGGCTTAGCACCGCGCGCGAGGAGACCTTCAGCGTGCGGGTCGGGTCGCTGAGCTCGAGCTCGAAGTAGCCGATCTGCGAGCGGTTCTCGGCGTCGCGCCCGCTGAAGTACACGCGGTAGCGCTCGCCCTGCAGGCGCAACGCGACCGGCACGGCGGCGTAGCCAACCATCCAGTCGCGGTCGGCAGGCGGCGTGAAGATGCGGCCGAGTTTCTTCCAGCGCATGCCCTAGAGCCGCCGCAGGCGGTGGCTGGGCACCTTGGACAGCGCAGAGCCGCTCGCCGCGACGACGCCGTCATCGGGTACGTCCTCGAGCACCAGCGACCCGGCGCCGATCACGCTGCGCGCGCCGATCCGCACATGGTCGCGCACGGTCGCATTCACCCCGATGAAGGCGTTGTCGCCGACCTCGACGCCGCCCGAGATCACGACGTGGGAAGTGATGAAGCAGTTGGCGCCCAGGCGCGCGTGGTGGCCGATGTGGTTGCCGCTCCAGAGGGTGACGTTGTCGCCGACCACGACGAAAGGCTGCACCGTGTTGTCCTCGAGGATGAAGCAGTTCTCGCCGGGCTTGAAGCCCGGCCAGACGCTCGCCTTGCTGCTGACGTATGTGGCGAGGCGGTAGCCGCTGGCCTTCACCGCGGCGCATTTCTGCGCCCGCACGGCATTTACCTTGGCGTAGCTCAGCGCGACGAAGGCATCATGCTCGGCGGGCGGAAATTGCGCGGCGAGCTGCTCGAAAGGCACCACTGGCAAGCCGCAGAACCGGTCCTCCCTGAGATATTCGGCGTCGACCGTGAACGCGGCGATGTCGGCCTTCAGGTCGTGCGTGAAGTAAAAGTGCGCGACCTCGGCGATCTCGCCCGCGCCGAATATGACGAGCGGCTTCACGCCTTGCGCACCAGCATGGTGAACTCGTACAGCCCGTAGTCGTGCAGCAGGGTCACGTTCCTGGCGAAGCGCGTCTTGCAATGGTCGAACAGGCGTGCCGGGTCGGCGTAGTAGAGGTCCTCGCGCATGAGGTCCGGATCCGAGTAGCGGGTAAGGCAATTGAAGGCGAAGCCGCGCCGGCTCTCGGCGTCGAGCTGGTCCAGCGTCAGCAATAGGTGCGCCAGCCAGGCATCGTCGCCGGTGGACAGCCTGACGCTGAAAATGCCGCTGGCCACGCTGTAGTCGGCCACGCGCCCGGCGCGCTCGCCGACGGCGAAGCGACAGCCGGGGTGCAGCGCGCCGGCCTTGGCGATCATCGCCTCGGAGATGTCCACGCCCAGATAGTCGCATTCCTTGCCGAGTCCGCACAGGTGGTCGAGCAGCGCGCCGTAGCCGCAGCCGATGTCGTTCAGGCTGAAGCGTGCGTCGGCCTCGCAGAGGCGAACCAGTTGCGTGAAGCGCAGCAGCTGCGACGCGCTGCTGTTCCAGTCCACCCCGCGCGGCGACGCGCCGTGCGCCGCGAGTTTCTCGCTGTAGTAGCGGCCGATCTCGCCAAGCGCGCTCAAGCGAAGGTCTTCATGTAGCGCGGCGCCTGCGGCCCGGCATTGAACAGCAGGTCGAGCACCGTGACGGCGTGCTCGAAGCCGCCGAAGCGCTGCGCATACTCCGGGTAACCCGCATAGTCGAAGTACTCGAGCGAGATGCCGGCGGTCTCGAACATCTGTGGCTCGATATAGTCGCGGGCGGCCGGGCCGGAGAGGTAATGCGTGCCGCCGGCGCGCCGGCAGAGCTCGGCAAGCCGCTGCGTCGCGTCCGTTTCCGCAAGCGGACCGTAATCCATCGACCAGGAGATGCGCGTGCTGATCCCGAGGACGCCGCAGATCGCCGAGATGAACCGGTAATTCACCGTGCTCAGCCGGGTTTCCGCCCGGTCGGCATACAGCGGCTCGAATAGCGGCCGGTATTCGTCGAAGTAGGGCGCCTTGCCGTAGTTGTGTGCGAGCGTGGCCCAGTGCGTCGCGCCCCAGCCCGGATCGCTGATATGCGTATCGCAGATCTTCTGCAGGTAGCGTCCCTTGACGGCCACGGGGATGGTGAGCCACTCCAGGCCCCGCGGCGTCTTGACGCGGTTGCGGTTGCGCCAGTCGCGCCGCGTGAACTGCATGTCGTCGTAGAGGATGAACTCGTCCACCGCGTTGATCAGGTCGAAATACCCCTTCCACGGAATGTAGTTCGACTGCACGATGGCGATTCTTTTCACTCGCTCTCGACAATAATAGCCGGTCTCGTCACGCGGGGAGGAACGCTTGGCCATCAGCATCGGAATGAAGCAGGGCGACGAGCTCGCCGGCAAAGTCGCGCTGGTGACCGGCGGCGCGCGCAACATCGGCCGCGCCATCGCGCGCTCGCTCGCCGCGGGCGGTGCATCGGTGATGGTCAACGCCAAGACCTCGCGCGCCGAGGCCGAGAAGACTGTGCAGGGGATCGGTTCCAAAGCCGCCGTGCACATCGCAGACGTCACGCAGCCGCACGAAGTGCAGGCTTTGATCGACGCCACGGTGAAGCGCTTCGGCCGGCTGGACTTCCTGGTCAATAACGCCGCGGTGCGCTTTGAGACCCCATTTTCTTCCATGAAATTTGACGAGTGGCGACAAGTGCTCGCCATCGTGCTCGACGGCGCGTTCCTTTGTGCGCGCGCGGCACTGCCGCACATGATCAGCGCCGGTGGCGGCACCATCATCAACATCGGCGGCCAGACCGGGCACAAGGGGGCAGCCGAGCGCGCGCACGTCATCACCGCGAAGGCCGGGCTCGCCGGCATGACCAAGGCGCTGGCGATGGACCTGGCGCCGCACAAGATCACGGTGAACTGCGTAGTCCCGGGCACCATCGAGAGCCAGCGCGGGTTGCCGGGCGTGCCGGACCGCCCGGCGCATCGGCTGACGGTGCCGCCCATCGGCCGGCGCGGCGAGCCGGAGGAGATCGCCGCCATGGTGCGCATGCTCTGCGGCCCGGACGCACGCTACATCACCGGCCAGTCCATTCATTTGAATGGTGGCGGGTTCATGCCGTGAGCATTTCTCCGGTGATGAAGCGCCTGAGCGGCTACATCGCGCAGGCCGGCAACAAGGCGCTGCCGACCGCGGTGGCGGAAAGAACCAAGCATCACGTCCTGGACACCATCGCGGCCATGGTGTCCGGGTCGCAACTTTTGCCAGGTCGAAAAGCGATTGGTTTCATAAAAACCATTGGTGGTACCAAGGAAGCCTGCGTGGTCGGCAGCCGGGTCGTCACCACCGCGATCAACGCCGCGCTCGCCAACGGCATGTGCGCGCACGCGGACGAGACCGACGACTCGCACGCGCCGTCGGTGATGCACCCGGGCTGCGGCATCGTGCCGGCTGCCCTGGCCGTGGCAGAAAAAGAAGGCAGGAATGGAGAAGCATTGCTGCGCGCGGTTGCCCTGGGCTACGACGTGGCGACCCGGCTCACGATGTCGCTCAACGCGTTCAAGCTCCGCGAGGACGGCCTCTCGACGCACAGTTACGGCCCGACCTTCGGCGCTTCGGCAGCGGCGGGGATGCTCGTGGGTGTGAACGAACAGCAGGCTCGCTATCTCCTTTCTTATGCCGCGCAGCAGGCCTCGGGAATCTCGTGCTGGATGCGCGACGAGGAGCACATCGAGAAGGCGTTCGACTTCGGCGGCATGCCGGCGCGCAATGGCGTCACGGCGGCGACCATGGTGGCGCAGGGCTTCAGCGGCGTGGACGATGTCTTTTCCGGAGAGCGCAGCTTCTTCGTCGCCCACGGCCGTCCGGCGGATCCGGAGCGCCTGGTGCGCGGGCTCGGCGAGGAGTACGAGATCCTGCGCACCAACATCAAGCGCTGGTCGGTAGGTTCGCCCATTCAGGCTGCGCTGGACTCCTTGTTGGAATTAATCAAAAACCATGCAGTGAAGGCGGAGCAGGTCGAGAAATTGACTATCCGCGTGGCGCATCGCGACAAGAACACTACCGACAACCGTCCGATGCCGGACATCAACATGCAGCACTTGTGCGCGGTGATGCTGTTCGACGGCACGGTGACGTTCAAGTCCTCGCACGACGAAAAGCGCTTCCGCGATCGAAAAATTTTGGACTTTAGAAAAAAAATAGAAGTCCAGGGCGACGACGCCCTGACCAAAACCATGCCGGCCCGCCAGGCCATCGTCGAGCTCACCCTGCGCGACGGCCGCAGCCTGCGCCATCACACCGTGGCGGTGCGCGGCACCGCGGAAAACCCGATGACGCGTGCCGAAGTCGACGCCAAGGGTTACGATCTGCTCGCGCCGGTGATCGGAAAGGCGCGCGCCCGCAAGCTGTGCGACGCGGTGTGGAATCTGGAGAAGCTGCGGGATGTCCGCAAGTTGAGACCGTTGCTAATGGAGAGGCCATGAATCGAATCGTGCATCTCGCGCTGAAGGTCGAGGACCTCGAGCGCACCACCGAGTTCTACCGCAAGGTGTTCGGCTTCAAGGAGATGAATACCGCCAAGGTGCGCGACCACACCTCGCGCCACCTGAGCGACGGCATGCTGGATGTCGCGCTCATCAAGTACGACGCCGGCACCGAGTCGGCCGAGTCGAAAGCGGCGGGCGAGGGGCCCTGCATCCATCATTTCGCCGTCGAGGTCGACGACATCAAGGCCTCGACCAAGCAGGTGCTGGCCTACGGCTGCCAGATCATCAGCGACCCGGGCGTGATCCCGGTCAAGTTCCGCGCGCCCGGCGGCACGGTATGCGAGCTGGTGCCCAAGGGTCGCTATAAAAAACCCACGGCCAAGAAAAAAGCCAAGTCCATGCGATGAAGGCGCGCAGCGCCGATTTCTGGTCGGGCCTGGTGCTCGGCGGCCTCGGCGCGTACATCATCGTTGCCGCGTCGCGCTGGGAGTACCTGGGCCAGGACGGCCCGGGGCCCGGCTTCTTCCCGCTCTGGTACGGGATCGCGATGAGCATTCTTTCCTTCCTTCTCGTGGTTTCCAGTTTTTCAAGATCAAGGGGCATCGATTGGTCGGACGCCCCGCGCGCGCTCGCCGCATGGGGCGCGTTCGCCGTGATGTGCGCGGCGTTCAAGGTCATCGGCTTTCTGCCGGCGTTTGCGCTTCTTACGTTCTTCCTGGTCGCGGTGATGTATCGCCGGCCGCTTAAGGTGGCCGCCGCAGTGGCGGGGGCGCTCAGCGCGAGCTTCTATCTGCTGTTCCCGCTCGCCCTGGGCGTCAAGCTTCCGTAGATGGAGGTCATTTCCGGGCTGATGCAAGGGTTCGCGGTGGCGCTGCAGCCGATGAACCTGCTTTGGTGCTTCCTCGGCGTGGTGCTGGGCACCGTGGTCGGCGTCATGCCCGGCCTCGGGCCGCCGGCAACCATCGCCATGCTCCTGCCGCTCACCTTCCTGATGAACCCGGCGAGCGCGATGATCATGCTCGCGGGCATCTACTACGGCGCCAAGTACGGCGGCTCGACGACCTCGATCCTGCTCAATGTGCCGGGCGAGTCGGCCTCGGTCGCCACCTGCATTGACGGTCACCAGATGGCGCGCAACGGCCGCGCCGGCGCGGCGCTCGGCATCGCCGCCATTGCCTCGTTCATCGCCGGCACCGTGGGCGTGGTCGGGCTCATGCTGATCGCGCCGCCGCTGGCCAAGCTCTCGCTCGCCTTCAGCTCGCCTGAATATTTCGCGCTGATGGCGCTCGGCCTGGCGATGGTGGTGCTGCTCGCCGGCGAATCCATGGTCAAGGCATTGCTCGCGACACTGGCCGGCCTGTGGCTTGCGGGCATCGGCACCGACCTCTTCAGCCAGACCTCGCGCTTCACCTTCGGCCGCATGGAGCTGCTCTCGGGTATCGACTTCGTGGTGGTGGCGATCGGCATCTTTGCGATCGGCGAGGTGCTCGCCAATATGCGCGAGCGCGGGGGGGCGCCGGCGATCGCGGTGCCGAAGGGGCTGCGCAACCTGCTGCCGACGAAGCAGGACCTGAAGGACTCGCGCTTCGCCTTCGCCAACGGCTCGCTGGTCGGCTTCTTCATCGGCGTGCTGCCCGGCGCCGGCTCGACCATCGCCTCGTTCATCTCCTATGGGCTGGAGAAGGCCGTATCGCGCCATCCGGAGAAGTTCGGCCGCGGCGTGGTCGAGGGCGTCGCGGCGCCCGAGGGCGCGAACAATGCCGAGACCGGCGGCGCGCTGATTCCGATGCTGACGCTCGGCATTCCGGGCTCGTCGACCACCGCGGTGCTGCTCGCCGCGCTGGTGCTGTGGGGCTTCAAGCCCGGACCGCTCTTCATCCCGGAGAACCCGACCCTGTTCTGGGGGCTGGTGGCGAGCATGTACATCGGCAACGCGATGCTGCTGATCCTCAACCTGCCGCTGGTGCCGCTGTTCGCGCAGGTGCTGCGCGCGCCGACCTATGTGCTGTACCCCCTGATCCTCGGCATCTCCGTGGTCGGCGTGTACAGCACTTCCGGCAGCCTGTTCGACGTCTGGCTGCTCGCCGGTTTCGGCCTGCTGGGCTACCTCATGCGCAAGCTCGATTACCCCTCGGCGCCGCTGATTCTCGGCCTGGTGCTGGGCGGCGCGATGGAGCGCGCGCTGCGTCAGTCGCTCATGATGTCGGACGGCAGCCTTACTATCCTGGTTTCTAGGCCGGTCTCGGCGGTGATGCTATCGTTGGCGCTGCTGATTCTGCTGATCCCGCTTGTCGGCAAGTTCAATGCGTGGCGCCTGCGGGCGCTCAAATAAGACGAGGAGGATGGATGAAGAAGTGTCTGCTGTTCGCGGTGTTGCTGGCGTCGTCGAGCGCGTTCGCCCAGGGCTTTACACCGACGCGGGCGATCGAGCTCGTGGTGCACACCGGGCCCGGCGGCGGCAGCGACGTGCTGGCGCGCGCCATGGCGATCATGCTGGAGAAGGAGAAGCTGCTGCCGGTGCGCGCGCAGGTCGCGAACAAGCCTGGCGGCGGCGGCGTAGTCGCCGCGGCCTATCTCGCGGAGAAGAAGGGCGAGACGCACACCATCGGCATCTTCACCGGGGTGTGGCTCACCAACCCGCTCACCAGCAACGAGGCCAAGGTATCGCTGAAGGACCTGACCCCGATTGCGCGCCTGCTGCTCGAGCCGGCGGTTATCGCGGTGAAAGCCGACGCGCCCCACAAGACGCTCGCTGACTTCGTGAATGCCGCAAAACAGAAACCCGGCGAGCTCAAGCAGTCGGGCGGCTCGATCACCAGCCGCGACAACGTGGTGCGCCAGCAGCTGCAGAAGGCCACCGGCACGCGCTGGCAGTTCATCTCGTTCCCGGGCGGCGGCGAGCGCATCGCCGCGCTGCTCGGCGGGCACGTCAACATGATGGTGATCGAGCCCAACGAGGCCGGCGAGCACATCCGCGCCGGCAACATGCGCCTGCTCGCGCAAGTCAACGAGACGCGCCTCGCCGCCTTCCCGAGCGTGCCGACGCTCAAGGAAGCCGGGTTCAACGTCACTCCGGTCCCGCAGGTGCGCGGCGTCGTGGCGCCGCCGGGAATTCCGCTCGAGAACGTCGCCTACTGGGAAGGCGTATTCAAGAAGCTGAGCCAGACGGAATCGTGGAAGAAGTACGTCGCCGACAACCAGTTCGAAGAGGCCTACCAGAATGCCGCCGAGCTGACCAAGTTCTACGAGGAATTTACCGGCCAGATGCGCGGCATCCTGCAGGAGGCGGGCGTCAAGACTGTCCGTTAGCCATGTGAAGGTGGCCATCGCCGGCGGCGGCCCCGCCGGCATGATGCTGGGCCTGCTGCTCGCGCGCGCCGGCGTCGAAACGCTGGTGCTGGAGAAGCACGCAGACTTCCTGCGCGACTTCCGCGGCGACACGCTTCACCCTTCCACCCTCGAGGTGCTCGGCGAGCTCGGCCTGCTTGACGAGCTCCTGCGCCTGCCGCACGACCGCGTCGCCGAGATCGCGGCGCAATTCGGCGATACGCCGCTGAAGATCGCCGACTTCCGCCACCTGCCGGTGCGCTGCGGCTTCATCGCCATGATGCCGCAGTGGGACTTCCTGAATTTCCTGGCGAAGCAGGGCGCGCGCCATCCGCGGTTCCAGCTCCGGATGCAGGCGGAGGTGACGGGGCTGGTCGAAAAAGATTCCTTGGTCGCGGGGCTCAGGGTCGGCAACGAAGAAATCCGCGCCGATCTGGTGATCGGCGCGGACGGCCGGCATTCAACCGTGCGTACGCAGGCCAGGCTCGAGGTCGAAAACCGCGGAGCGCCGATCGACGTGCTGTGGTTCCGCCTGTCCCGCAAGGCGAGCGACCCCGAGAACAGCATGGGTCGCTTCGACCCCGGCGCTGCCTTGGTCCTTATCAATCGCCGCGATTACTGGCAGTGCGGCTACGTGATCCCGAAAGGCGCCGCGGACGAGGTCCGCGCCGCCGGCCTGCCGGCTTTCCGCGACCGGCTCGCGCGGCTTTTGCCGTGGATGGCGGACCGGGTGGGCGAGCTCGCCGATTGGGACCGGATCAAGCTGCTGGCGGTGCAGATCGATTGCCTGAAGCAGTGGTGGCGCCCCGGGCTCCTTTGCATCGGCGACGCCGCCCACGCGATGTCCCCCGTGGGCGGCGTGGGGATCAATCTCGCCATTCAAGATGCTGTCGCAGCAGGGAATTTCCTCGGCGGCGGCGACCTCTCGCCGGCCAATCTGCGCAGGATCCAGCGCCGTCGCGAGTGGCCGGCGCGCGCCACCCAGCGCCTGCAGATCCTGGCCCAGGACCGGATCATTTCGCGCGTGCTGCAGAGCCGTGCGCCGCTCGAGGTCCCGCTCGGCTTTCGGCTTCTCGGGCGCTTCTCATGGCTGCGGCGCCTGCCGGGCCGGCTGATCGGCATGGGGTTGCGGCCGGAACATATCCCTATGTCCGATCTGTGAGGCAATGTATTATTTAACGCGAATAACATTGCCTAAGCGCTAGACTACAAACGTTTTACCGAAGGCGGGCGAGCGCCGAGGCGGGTTGTGTGACCCGCTACAACACTAGAAACGGCGCTTCCTCCCGAGCACCCACAAGGTGCCGAACTTGTTTCTTGATAAGGGGGGAGTTCCCCAGGTGGCCGTAGCGGCAACAAGCGCTATCAAGGTGCTCGTGATCGACGACAGCAACACTATTCGTCGCAGCGCCGAGCTATTCCTGCGCCAGGCCGGCTACGACGTGATCCTCGCCGAAGACGGCTTCGACGCCCTGGCGAAGATCAGCGACCACCAGCCGCAGGTCATCTTCGTCGACATCATGATGCCGCGCCTCGACGGGTATCAAACCTGCGCGCTCATCAAGCAGCACCCGCAGCTCAAGACCACGCCGGTGATCATGCTCTCCAGCAAGGACGGCGTGTTCGACCGCGCGCGCGGCCGGCTCGCCGGCTCCGACCGCTATCTCACCAAGCCCTTCACGAAGGAAGGCCTGGTCGAGGCGGTCGTCCAGCATTTGAAACCCTCCAGCGTCTCTCCCTAGAAAGGCCAGCAATGCCCATCAAGAACATCCTGATCGTCGACGACTCTCCCACCGACCGCCAGTTCCTCAGCGAGCTGCTGGCGAAGAACGGGTTCCAGGTTTCCACTGCGGAGAACGCCGACGAAGCGCTCGCCAAGGCGAAGCAGCTCAAGCCCGACCTCGTGCTGATGGATGTGGTGATGCCCGGGCAGAGCGGCTTCCAGGCGACGCGGGCCTTGAGCAAGGACGAAGCCACCAAGCAGATCCCGGTCATCATCTGCACCAGCAAGTCGCAGGAGACCGATAAAGCCTGGGGCATGAAGCAGGGCGCCCGCGACTACATCGTCAAGCCGGTCAAGGGCCCGGAGCTGCTGGCCAAGATCTCGGCCCTCGGATAAGTGATGGCAAACACCCCGCAACGCCCCTCGACGCCGCGGCTCTCGCTGCGCGACTACCAGCGCGAGCTGGCAGAGCGCCTGCGCCTGGCCGACAGCGCGCGCGCGGCGTCGAAGCTCGGGGTGCAGGTGGGGACCGAAACCTGGCTGATCGATCTGGTCGAGGCCGGCGAGGTGATTCCGGTGCCGCCGATTACCTCCGTGCCGCTTACGCGTCCGTGGTTCCGCGGCGTGGCCAACGTGCGCGGCAATCTCTACAGCGTGGTCGATTTCGCGGCGTTTGTCGGTGTCGGCAGCGTCGAGGTCACCGAGCGCTCGCGGCTGGTGCTTCTCGGCGAGCGCATGCGCAGCGCGGCCGCGTTGCTCGTCGACCGCTCGCTCGGACTGCGCAATCCGGACCAGCTGCGCGCCCGCCCGATGGAAGGGCAGGCGGCCTGGGTCAGAGCCCAGTACGACGACGCCGACGGTACGGCCTGGCGGGAGCTGGACGTACGGCAGCTGGTGCAGCACGAGCAGTTCCTGAATCCGGGACACACGGTATGAGAGGAGGCAATCCCATGGTGGCAACGTTCTTCCGCAAATTCTCGTTGGTCCTCACCGGCAGCCTGTTGCCGGCGCTCGCCGCCGCGCAAGGCGCCCCCGGCGTCACGTCCGACAGGATCCTGCTCGGTCAGGCGGCGGTCTTCACCGGGCCGGCCGCCCAGCTCGGCATCCAGATGCGAAACGGCATCAAGGCCTACTTCGACGCGGTGAACGCGAAGGGCGGCGTGCACGGCCGCAAGCTCGAGCTCATCAGCGAGGACGATCGCTACGAGGCCTCGGTCGCGCCCCTGGCAAGCAAGAAGCTGATCGAGGAGCACCGCGTGTTCGCGCTGCTCGGCTATGTCGGCACGCCGACCGGCGTGCAGCACCTGCCGGTGGTCACCCAGGCCAAGGTGCCGCTGGTCGGCATGTTTACCGGCGCCGAAGCGCTGCGCGTGCCGCACAACCGCTACGTGTTCCACGTGCGCGCGAGCTATTACGACGAGACCGAAAAGATCGTCGAGCAGGTGGTATCGACCGGCGGCCGCCGGATTTCGGTGTTCTACCAGAACGACGCTTATGGCGAAGCCGGCCGTAAAGGCACCGAGCTCGCGCTCGAGCGGCGCAAGATGAAGATCCATTCGCAAGGTACGGTCGAGCGCAACACGGTCGCGGTCGAGGCGGCGGCCAAGGCGCTCCATGCCACGCAGCCGGACGCGGTGGTGATGGTCAGCGCCTATACCTCGATCGCCGCGTTCGTGCGCGAGATGCAGAAGCTCGGCAGCGGCGCCACCTTCTACAACGTGTCCTTCGTCGGCAGCAAGGCGCTGGCCGACGCGCTCGGCAAGGACGGGGTCGGCGTGGCCATCTCGCAGGTGGTGCCGTTCCCCTGGGGCACCGCGGTGCCGGTGGTCAAGGAGTACCAGGCGGCGGCGAAGAGCGCCGGCTTCACCGACTACAACTTCAGCGCCCTGGAGGGGTTCCTCAGCGCGAAGGTGATGGTGGAGGGATTGCGGCGCACCGGCCGCGACCTCAACCGCGAGAGGTTCGTCGACACGATGGAGAAGATGGACGTCGACCTCGGCGGCTTCTACGTCAGCTATTCGCCCAAGAACCACGCCGGGTCCAGATTCGTCGACCTGACGATCATCGCGCGCGACGGCAAGTTCCTCCGCTAACTCAACGCATCTATACGTCCACCAGCGAGACTCCCCATGGCAATCAAGCTCGAATCCAAAATGCTCTCCGGCCGGTTGCCGCTGCTCGGCAGGCTGCCGAGCGGCCGGCAGCTGCAAATCCTCACCGGGGCCCTGGTCTTCTTCCTCCTGGTGGATGCCGCGGTGGTCTGGCTCGACGCGCGGCAGAGCACCTTCGGCACCATGTACATCGCGACCGTCGGCAAGATCCGCATGCTGTCGCAGCGCCTGGCCAAGGCGGCGCAGCAGGCGTCGCAGGGTAACCTCGAGGCCTTCAAGCAGCTGAGGGAGAGCCGAGACGAGTTCGCCGCGCAGATGAAACTGCTGCTCTCCGGCAGCGAGGTCGGCGGCGTGTCGCTGCCCGCGACCTCCGGCGACGCGCGGCCGGTGCTCGACGCGCTCGACAGGGAATGGCAGAAGAACGAGCGCAACGCGGCGCTGGTCATCGCCGAAGAGCGCAACCTGATCGGCCTGGGCCAGGCGGTGCGCCTGATGAACGACCGCAACCCGGCGCTGCAGGAGCTGGCCGACGAGGTCTCGGCGCTCAGCGTGCAGACCGGCGGCTCGGCGCGGCAGAACGCCATCGCCGCGCAGCTCATGATGCTCACGCAGCGCATGGCGAAGAACGCCAACACCATGCTGGCCGAGGCGGTGATCGACCCGCAGGTCTCGTTCTTGCTCGGCAAGGACGTCAACAATTTCCGCGACACGCTGCAGGCGCTGCTTCAGGGCAGCGAAGCGCTGCGCCTCCAGCGGGTCGGCGACGCGGAGCTGCGCGGCAAGCTCGGGGAGCTGGAGGGCGCCTTCAAGGAATACCAGCGCGCGGTGGCCGACATCCTCGGCAGCCAGCAGCGGCTGGTGGCCGCCAAGCGCGCCGCGTTCGACCTCTTCCGGGACAGCGAAAGCCTGCTGCGCGCGGCCGAGCAGCTGAATACCGCCTACGAGTCCCAGCTCGAGGGGCGGCGGCTGAACGCCATCGTGCTCGCGTCGGTCTCGCTTCTCGCCCTGCTGTGTCTGCTGTTGATCGGCAAGGTGTACCTGGACGACAGCCGCCGCCGGGCGGAGGAAAGCGAGCAGGTGAACACGGGCAACCAGGAGGCGATTCAGCGCCTGCTCGACGAGATCACCAACCTGGCGAACGGCGACCTCACGGTGCGCGCGCAGGTGACCGAGCACATGACCGGCGCCATCGCCGACTCGATTAACTACACCATCGACGAGCTGCGCCGCCTGGTGACCGGCATCACCGACGCGTCGCAGCAGGTGACGGCGGCCACCGAGCAGGCGCAAAGCGTTTCCGGGCGCCTGCTGGAAGCGGCGCAGAAGCAGGCGACCGAGATCCAGGGCACCGGCCAGTCGGTGACCCAGATGGCGCAATCGATGATCGAGGTGTCGAAGAAGGCGGGCGACTCCTCCAAGGTGGCGGAGAGCTCGCTGCACGCGGCGCAGAAGGGCGCGCAGGCGGTGCAGAACACGATCCGCGGCATGAACGACATCCGCAACCAGATCCAGGAGACCTCGAAGCGCATCAAGCGCCTGGGTGAGAGCTCGCAGGAGATCGGCGAGATCGTGCAGCTGATCTCGGACATTACCGAGCAGACCAACGTGCTCGCGCTGAACGCCGCGATCCAGGCGGCGTCCGCGGGCGAGGCGGGACGCGGCTTCACGGTGGTCGCCGAGGAAGTGCAGCGGCTGGCGGAGCGCTCGGGCGAGGCGACCAAGCACATCAGCGCGATCGTGAAGTCGATTCAGCGCGACACGCAGGACGCGGTCGAGGCCATGGAGCGCAGCACGCAGGGCGTGGTGCAGGGAACGAAGACGGCCGACGAGGCCGACCAGGCGCTGCGCGAGATCGGCGCGGTGTCGAGCCAGCTCGCCGAGCTCATCGACTCCATCTCGCAGGCCACCCAGCAGCAGGCAGCCTCCGCCACCCGGGTGGCCGCCAACATGAAGGTGATCCTGGGCATCACGCAGCTCACCACCGACGGCACCAAGCAGACCGCCAGCTCGGCGGCGCGCCTGACGCAGCTCGCCGACGGGCTCAAGAGCTCGGTGGCTGGATTCAAACTCGCCGCTTAACGTAAATGGCGGACACGACCCTCCTTTCCTGGATCAATGCCGAAGTCGAGCGGGCGTTAACGCTCGTCCAGGATTCGATCGCCAAGTTCTCGGCGGCGCCCGAGAACGAGGCGGTGCTGCAGCCCTGTCCCGAGCACCTGCACCAGGTGAGCGGGGCGCTGCGCATGGTCGGCCTGAATGGCGCCACGCTGGTGTGCGAGGCGATCGAGGGCAGCTTTGCCGGCATCAACGGCCAGCGCCCGAGCGCCCAGACCATGGGGGTGATCGACCGCGCGGTGGTCGCGCTGAAAAATTTCGTCGGCGAGCTGGCGCGCGGGCAGGCTGACATACCGCTGCGGCTCTACCCGGTCTACCGCGACCTGTCGGGGCTGCTCGGCAAGAAGACGATTTCGGAAAAGGACCTGTTCTTCCCGGACGTCGCCGTCGCCGCGCCGTTGCATGCGAAGGGCAAGGCCGTCGCCGAGGAAGAGCTGTCGGCCTTCCTGCACGCGGAGCGCACCCGCTTCCAGCGCGGGCTGCTCGCCTGGCTGCGCGGCGGTGCCGCCGGGCTGGAAGACATGCGCCAGACCGTCGACGCCCTGCACCAGGTGGCGATGCAGCTGCCCGAGCCGCGCGCGCTCTGGTGGGCGGCGGGCGGGCTGATCGACGCGCTTGCGACCGGAGCGGGGAGCGACGCGGAGTGGCTGGCGGCGTCCAAGGTGGTGTGCAACCGCATCGATTTCCAGATCCGCGACCTCGCCTCCGGCGGCGCGAAGAGCGGCGACGCGCTGTTGCGCGAAGTGCTGTACACGATTGCCCGGCGCGAAGCGTCGACGCCGCGCCTCAAGGAAATCAAGCACCTCTACCAGCTCGACAGCCTGTTCCCGCGCGCGGAGCAGCCGGTGGTCCAGCTCGAAATGGACGTCGAGCGGCTGGAAGCCGCGCTCTTCGACATGCACTCGCGCCTCGATGCGCTGAAGCGCGTCTGGGAACAGTACGTCGCCGGCGAAGCCGACAAGGCGCGCGCGTTCCGCGAGCGCGTCGCCGAGTTCAAGACCAAGACCAAGGACCTCGGCAACCAGCACCTGATCAAGCTGCTGGACGCGATCTCCCTGGTCGCGGGCAAGCTGCCGGACCCGTATCCGCGCCAGGGCCAGATGCTGGTGATCGAGATGGCGTCGGCGTTCCTGCTGGTCGAGCATGTCATCGACCACTTCAGCAGCCCGGCCGACGATCTCGACGTGCAGATCGTGATCATGGGCGGCTGGCTGCTCGACGCGGCGAACGGCAAGTCGAACGGTGAGCCGCCGGCCGGTCTGCGCCCCGACCTCACCGAGCGCATCGGCGCGCTGCAGGTGCGCGCCCAGGTGGCGCGTGAGGTGCTCGCCAACCTGCAGCACATCGAAGGCGTGGTCGACGCATTCGCGCGCGACGCCGGCAAGCGCCCGACGCTCGCGGAGCTGCAGCCCTACCTGCGGCAGGCGCATGGCGCGCTTTCCGTGCTCAGTTTCCCGGCGGCGGCGCAGGCGATTGCGATCTGCGAGGGCCTGGTGCTGGCGCAGGCGCGCGGCGAGGGCACCGCCGGCGATGACGTGGACTGGATCGCCGAGGGCCTTTCCAGCGTGGCCTTCTTCCTCGAGCCCTGCCGCCACGGCCGCGAGCCGTCGGACGAGGCGATCGCGCTCTTTTTCCGCCGCTATGAAAAGCGCAGCGGGGCCGCGCCGGCGGCTGAAGTTCCGAAGCATGTGCTGGAGGAAACCAAGCAACTGCAACCGGCCGCAGCGGCGCCGACCCGTGCGGGCGTGGACGCGGAGCTGCTCCAGGTGTTCCTGGAGGAGGCCGTCGAGGTGCTGGCGGGGATCGAGAACACGCTGCCGACGCTGCGCGCAAAGCCGGATGACTTCGAGGCCTTGACCACCGTGCGCCGCGCCTTCCACACGCTCAAGGGCAGCGGCCGCATGGTCGGGCTTGGCGACCTGGGCGAAGCGGCCTGGGAAGTCGAGCAGGTCCTGAACCTCTGGCTGGAGCAGATACGCGCCGCGACGCCGGCGTTGTTGGAGCTGTTGACCGGCGCCAGCGCATCGTTCTCGGAGTGGATCGCCGCGCTGCGCGGGCCGGGGCTGCAAGGCAGCGTCGACGCGAGCAGCATCATCGAGCTCGCCGGGCGTGCCAGGGCGGGAGGCGAGCCGGATGCGGTGACCGTCGGCACGGTGACGGTATCGCGCGGCCTCTACGACATCTATACCAACGAGGCCGCCGAGCACATCGCGGTGCTCGAGGCGCAATGCAAGGCGTGGCGCGCGGCGCAGCCGGCCGAGGCTTCGCCGGATTTCATGCGCGCCGCGCACACGCTGTCCAGCACCTCGCGCACCGCGGGCTTCACCCCGCTCGCCGATCTGTCGGGCGCGCTCGAGCAATGGACCGGCTTCGCCGGCGAGACCACCGATCCGCAGGACGCCGATACCGTGCAGGCCGCGGTCACCAGTCTGCACGGCATGGTCGAGTCGATCCAGCGCGGAGAAGCGCCGGCCTCGCCGCAGCCGCAGCAGACCGCGCTGCGCGCGCTGATCACGCGCCTGGAGGCCGCGCGCCGCGCCGCGGTGACGCCGCCGGCGGCGCGCCCGCCCGACGGACGCGAAAAGCGCGTCATGCGCGACGACATCGACGCGCAGCTGCTGCCGATCTTCGTCGAGGAGGCGGAGCAGATCGTGCCGGAGATCGGCGCCGACCTGCGCGAGTGGAAAGCCAACCCCGCCGACGAGAAGATCCATCAGGCGCTGCGTCGCCTGCTGCATACGCTGAAAGGCAGCGCGCGGATGGCAGGCGCCATCCGCCTCGGGGAGCTCTGCCATCTGATGGAAGGGCGCATCGAGTCCGCGCTGGAAACCGGCCAGTACACCGAAGAGCTCTTCGCCTTCCTCGAGGAGCGCATGGACCGCCTGAGCGCCGACGTCGAGCGCCTCCGGTCGCACGAGGTCACGGTGGTGGTTGCGCCCGCTGCCCCGGCGCCCCCGGCCCCCTCGGCGCCCGCGCCGACCCGCTCGGCGCCTGCACCCAAGGCCGAACCGCCGCTGCCCAGCGCGGCGGCGACGCTGCGCGTCAATGCCGACACGCTCGACGACCTGATCAACGAGGCCGGCGAGGTCGCGATCGCGCGCTCGCGCGTGGAAGCCGAGCTGCGTGCGATCAAGCAGTCGCTCGGCGACCTCTCGGAAAGCGTAACGCGCATGCGCAGCCAGCTGCGCGAGGTCGAGGTGCAGGCAGACAGCCAGATGCAGTCCCGCCTGTCGGTGATGGATGAGAAAAAAGGCGACTTCGACCCGCTGGAGTTCGATCGCTACACGCGCCTGCAGGAGCTGACGCGCCTGATGGCCGAGAGCCTGAGCGACATCGGCTCGATCCAGCAGGGCCTGCAGAAGAACATCGGCGACAGCGACGCCGCGCTGCAGCACCAGGCGCGCATCAACCGCGAGGTGCAGCAGGAACTGATGCGCGTGCGCGCAGTGCCGTTTGCCAACTTGAACGAGCGCCTCTACCGCATCGTGCGCCAGGTGGCGCGCGAGCTGGGCAAGAAGGCGGAGCTGGAAGTCACCGGCGCCGAGGTCGAGCTCGACCGCGGCGTGCTCGAGCGCATCTCCGCGCCGCTCGAGCACATGCTGCGCAACGCACTGGTGCATGGGATCGAGGACCCGGCGGCGCGCGTCGCCGCCGGCAAGGCCGAGAGCGGCCGCATCGCCCTCGCGCTGCGCCAGGAAAGCAACGAGATCGCGCTGGTGTTCTCCGACGATGGTGCCGGCCTTGATCTCGAGGCGCTGCGGCGCCAGGGCGCGCAGATGGGACTGCTGCCCGTCGACCGGGAGCCGAGCGAGGGAGAGATCGCGCACCTCGTGTTCGCCTCCGGCCTCTCGACCGCCGAAAAGCTGAGCGAGCTCGCTGGCCGCGGCGTCGGCATGGACGTGGTGAAGAACGACATCACTTCGATCGGCGGCCGCGTGGATATCATGACCACGCGCGGCGCAGGTACCACCTTCACGGTCTACCTGCCGCTGACGCTGGCGGTGACCCAAGCCGTGCTGGTGCGCAGCGGCGGCAGCATGATCGCGCTCGCCTCCGCCATGGTCGAGCAGGTGCTGCGGCTGAAAGGCGACGTCCTCGCCGGGCACTACGAGAGCCGCAAGATCGAATTCCAGGAGCGCATCTACCCGCTGCATTCGCTGCAACAGCTTCTCGGCGTGAGCGGCGCGACCAAGCTGCAGGCTTACAACTCGGTGCTGCTGCTGCGCAGCGGTATCCAGCGCGTGGCGGTGCACGTGGACGAGCTGCTCGGCAACCATGAAATCGTGGTGAAGAGCATCGGTCAGCAGCTCACGCGCGTGCCGGGCATCTCCGGCGCCACCGTGCTCGCGGATGGCACCGTGGCGCTGATCATGAACCCGGTGTACCTCGCCTATCGTTCGCTCGGCAGCCATTCCACCACCGGACTGCCGCACGCCACGCAGCCCGCGGCCGCCAAGGCTGCGCCGGCGGTGGTGATGGTGGTCGACGACTCGCTCACGGTGCGCAAGATCACCGGGCGCCTGCTCGAGCGCGAGGGCTACACCGTGGTCACCGCCAAGGACGGCGTCGACGCCCTCGAGCAGATGTCGCACGGCCTGCCGAAGGTGATGCTGGTCGACATCGAGATGCCGCGCATGGACGGCTTCGACCTCGCGCGTAACGTGCGCGGCGATGCCCGCACCCAGGGCATCCCGATCATCATCATTTCCTCGCGCACCGCGGAGAAGCATCGCAACCAGGCGACCCAGCTCGGCGTCAACCACTTCCTCGGCAAGCCGTACGGCGAAGCCGAGCTGCTGCAGCTCGTCGCCCGATATACGGCATGAAAATCGCGGCATGAAGATCGAGAAGCCGCAGCCGCAGGAGACCATTGGCAAGTACCCGGTGATGCGCGAGATCGGCAGCGGTGCCACCAGCCACGTGTACCTCGCGCGCGACACCTTCGCCGAGCGGGACGTGGCGATCAAGGTGCTCGACTTCGCGCGCGGCGTGGATACGGAGAGCGAGCGCCTGCAGCACAAGGCGTTCGTCGCCGAAGCTTCGCTCGCCGGCAAGCTGAACCACCCGCACATCATCGACATCTACGACGCGGTGGTCGAGCCCAACCGCAGCTACCTGGTGATGGAGTACGTGCCGGGCAGCACGCTGGAGAAGCACTCGGCGCGCGACCGGCTGCTGCCGATCGGCAAGGTGGTCGAGATCGTGTTCAAGTGCATCCGCGCCCTCGAGTACGCGCACCAGCACGGCATCATTCACCGCGACATCAAGCCGGGCAACATCCTGCTGTCGGCCGACGGCGAGACCAAGATCTCGGACTTCGGCGCCTCGTTCCAGCAGCGGCTCGAGGACAAGACCACGCAGATCAAGGGCATCGGCTCGCCGGCGTACATGTCGCCCGAGCAGCTGCGGCTGGAGCCGCTCAACCAGCAGACCGACATCTATTCGCTGGGCGTGACCATGTTTCGCCTGCTCACCGGGCGGCTGCCGTTCGAGGCCGGCAGCCACGTCGCGCTCACCTACGCCATCCTCAACACGCCGCCGCCGAAGCCCTCGAGCCTGCGTCCGGATTTGCCGCCGCTGCTCGACGAGATCGTGCTCAAGGCGATCGACAAGGATCCGGCCACGCGCTACCGCTCGTGGCTCGACTTCGGCAAGGACATCACGCGCGCCTTCATGAGCCTGCGCCCGGGGCCGGAAGTCTCGGCTTCGGACTCGGAGAAATTCGGCAAGCTGCGCGACATGCCGTTCTTCAAGCCCTTCGGCGAGGTCGAGTTGTGGGAGGTGGTGCGCGTCGGCACCTGGCAGACCATCGAGCCCGCCACGGTGCTGATGCGCGAGGGCGAGCCGGGCGACGCCTTTTATCTCCTGCTCGACGGCGAGGTCGACGTCACGCTGCTTGGCAAGCCGCTGGCGCAGCTCAAGCCCGGCGCCTGCTTCGGCGAGATGCTCTATTTCGCCGACAGCGTCGCGCGCCGCACCAGCACCATCACTACGCGCGACAAGGTCGTCGTCGTGCAGGTCAAGTTCGCCGCCTTGCGCGTCGCCAGCGACGCCTGCCAGAACTGCTTCCACAAGGCGTTCATGCGCGTCCTGGTCGAGCGCCTGGCGAAAGCGAACCGCATGCTCGCGCAGGCCTCCGCCTAGTCCGCGGCTAGTCCGCCAGGACGATTCCCGTCTTGGCGATTACCTCGCCGAGCCGCTGCCGCTCCCGCGCCATGAAAGCCTCGAACGCGGCCGGCGTGTCTCCCGCGGGTACGGCGCCGGTATTCAGCACGCGCTCCTTCACGTCGGGCAGGTTCATCGCCCGGACGATCTCATCGCTCAGCCGCCGGACCACCGCCGCCGGCGTTCCGGCCGGCACCACGATGCCCCACGACTGCGAGATCTCGTAGCCCGGCACGGTGTCGGCGATCGTCGGCAGCTCGGGCAGGCGCGGGTTGCGCTCGGCGCCGGTGGTTGCGAGCGCGCGCACGCGGCCGCCGTTCATGTGCGCGCCGGCGGAGATCGGCGAGGTGATGATCAGCTGCGCATTGCCGGCGATGACGTCGAGCAGTCCGGGGGCGGCGCCCTTGTAGGGCACGTGCGTGAGCTTGATGCCGGCGAGCAGGTTCAGCATCTCGCCGGCGAGGTGCGCCGGCGAGCCGATGCCGGCCGAGGCGTAGTTGAGGACGCCAGGCTTGCTCTTCGCGAGCTGCACGAGCTCCGCGATCGACGTCGCCGGCAGCGACGTGTTGACCACCAGCACGTTCGACGCGGTCGCGATGCGCGACACGGGCGCGAAGTCCTTCACCGGGTCGTAGGGCAGGTTCTTCTTCAGGCTGGGGATGAGGGCGTAGATCGAGGTGGTGGTCAACAGGAGCGTGTAGCCGTCAGCGGGCGCTTTCGAGGCGATGTCCGCGCCCAGCACCCCGGCGGCGCCGGGCCGGTTGTCGACGATCACCTGCTGGCCGAGGCTTTCGGAGAGCTTCTGCGCGAGGATGCGGCCGAGCTGGTCGGGCGCGCCGCCGGCGGCGTCCGCCACGATCAGGCGGACCGGCTTCACCGGATAGCTCTGTGCGATCACGCCGCTAGAAACCAGGGCAAGCAGCAGCAGGACGATCAGTCGCTTCATGGCCTCATCGTACTCCCCGGCGGCTCGCGAGGATCAAGCCCAGGCCCGAACCGGCGATCAGCGCTATGCCGGTGAGCGCGATGCCGTCGGGAAGCTGGCCGAAGACCAGCCAGCCCAGCACCAGAACGACCAGGAGCTGGGTGTAGCCGAACGGCGCGAGCAGCGTTGCCGGCGCGAAGCCGTGGGCGCGGATCAGGAGGAAGTGGCCGACCGCGCCGAGGATGCCGATCACGACAAGCAGGACGGCGTGAAGCGGGACGGTGGGGACGGTGAAGGCGCCGGGGAACAAGGGCGGGACGACGAAGCAGGCGAGCAGGCCCGGCAAGAAAAGGGTGGTGATCGGGTCGTCATGCCCGGCGAGCTTGCGCGTGAGGATCTGGTAG
Organism: uncultured bacterium; assembly: GCA_965233195.1. GTDB lineage: Bacteria > Pseudomonadota > Gammaproteobacteria > Burkholderiales > SG8-39 > SCGC-AG-212-J23. The sequence continues at coordinate 81,952 of CBDDSB010000021.1, forward strand.
CCGGCAAAGAGGAAGGCGCACGCCAGCGGCAGCAGCGCCCACCAGGTGAACGCGTCGCCGCCAGGCCGGATGATGAGGAGCACGCCGGCGAAGCCGCCCGCCAGGGCGAGCCAGGTGCGCGCGCTGACGCGTTCGCCGAGCAGGGGGCCGCCGGCCAGCGCGACGATGATCGGGGCGAGGAAGACGATGCTCGCCACCTCGGCGATCTGCATGTGGTTGAGCGCCACCACGAACACCACGCTGCTGAAGACCACCATCAGACCGCGTAGCGCTTGCACGCCGGGCGCGGAGGTGCGCACCAGCCGCAGGCCCATGCGCGGCAGGAAGATCGCCATCATCACCAGGGTCTGCAGCACGTAGCGCAGCCAGACGAGGGCCGAGGCCGGGTAATGGGCGACCAGGTACTTCGAGATGGTGTCGAGGCAGCCGAAGCAGCAGGTCGCCAGCAGCATCAGGCTGATGCCGCGGACCGCGTGGGGGTAGCGCGGGTCCACCGCGGGCCCTAGAAGGACCGCGGCAGGCCGAGGACGTGCTCCGCGAGGTAGGACAGGATGAGGTTGGTCGAGATCGGCGCCACCAGGTACAGGCGGTTCTCGCGGAACTTGCGCTCGACGTCGTACTCGGCGGCGAAGCCGAAGCCGCCGTGGGTCTGCAGGCAGACGTTGGCCGCTTCCCAGGAGGCTTTGGCGGCCAGGTGCTTCGCCATGTTGGCTTCAGCGCCGCACGCTTTTCTCTCGTCGAACAGCCCCGAAGCTTTGTAGCGCATCAGATTCGCCGCCTCGATCTCCATGTACGCCTCGGCGATCGGAAACTGGATGCCCTGGTTCTGGCCGATGGGGCGGTCGAACACCACGCGCTCGCTAGCGTATTTGGTCGATTTCTCGATAAACCAGTAGCCGTCGCCAATGCACTCGGCTGCGATCAGGATGCGCTCCGCGTTGAGCCCGTCGAGGATGTAGCGGAAGCCCTTGCCTTCCTCGCCGATCAGGTTCTCCGCCGGGATCTCGAGGTTGTCGATGAACAGCTGGTTGGTCTCGTGGTTCACCATGTTGCGGATCGGACGTACCTCGATGCCCTTGCTCTTGGTGTCGACCAGAAAGATGGACATGCCGTCCGATTTCTTTTTCCCCTCGGCAATGGGACTGGTCCGGGCGAGCAGGATCATCAGCTCCGAGTGCTGGAGGCGGGAAGTCCACACCTTCTGCCCGTTCACCACGTAGCGGTCGCCTTTCTTCACCGCCACGGTCTTGATCTTGGTGGTGTCGGTGCCGGCGCCGGGCTCGGTGACGCCCATGGACTGCAGCCGCAGCTCGCCGGTGGCGATCTTCGGCAGGTACTTCTGCTTCTGCTGGGGAGAGCCGTGCCGCAGCAGGGTGTTCATGTTGTACATCTGGCCGTGGCAGCAGCCGGCATTGCCGCCCGAGCGGGTGACCTCTTCCATGATCACCGTCGCCTCGGTGAGTGACAGCCCGGAGCCGCCGTATTCTTCGGGAATCAATGCTGACATCCAGCCGGCCTTGGTCAGCGCCTCGACGAAGGTCTCGGGATACGCGCGCTGCTCGTCGATCTTCTGCCAGTACGCCGAGTCGAATTGCGCGCAGAGCTCCCGCACCGCGTCGCGCAGCTCGGGATAGTTGTCGCGACCGCTGTTCACTAATCCGCCTTGATGCCGGCTTCCTGGACCACTTTCGCCCAGCGTGCCACCTCGGACTTGAGATAGCCGCTGAAGTGCTCCGGCGTGCCCGCCACCACGTCGACGCCGGCTTTGGTGATCCTGTCTTTCGCTTCCGGAGAATGCAGAATCCGAACCATCTCGGTGTTCAGGCGCTTGACGATGTCCGGCGGCGTGCCGGCGACGGTCAGGACGCCGAACCAGACGGTGACGTCGTAGCCGGGCACGCCGGCTTCATCGACGGTCGGGATTTCCGGCGCGAACTGCGAACGCGTCTTCGACGACACGCCGAGCGCTTTCAGCTTCCCGCCTTTCACATGCGGCAGGACGTTGGGCGTGTTGTCGAACATCACCTGCACCTGGCCGGCAATGAGGTCGGTGACCGCCGGCGCACTGCCCTTGTACGGCACGTGAGTCACCTGCGTGCCGGTCATCGCCTTGAACAGTTCGAAGGACAGGTGGTTCGACGTACCGTTGCCGGTGGAGGCGTAATTCAGCTTGCCGGGATTCGCCTTGGCGTAGGCGATCAGGCCTTTCACGTCGTTGAACGGCACGGAGGGGTTGGCGACCAGCAGATTGGGCGTCACGCCCGCGAGCGTGATCGGTGCAAAGTCCTTGGTCACGTCGAACGAGGTCTTGTACAGGCTTTGGATCACTGAGAAAGGCAGCGCCGCGCCGAACAGCGTGTAACCGTCGGGCGGCGACTTCGCCGCCATCTCGGTACCGATGATGGTGTTGCCGCCAGGGCGGTTGTCGACGATCACCTGCTGGCCGAGCGTCTTCGGCAGCTCGGCGGCGAGGGTGCGCGCCAGCGTGTCGTTGAACGCCCCCGGTGGGAACGGCACGATGTAGCGGATCGGCTTGCTCGGCCAGGACTGCGCGGCCACACATCCACTGAAAAGAATTCCGAGAACAACCAGAAGCTTTTTCATTGCTCGGCCTTGACTCCCGCGGTGGTGATGACTTTCGCCCACTTGGTGACCTCCTCCTCGAGGAATTTCGCCGCCTGCGCGGGCGAGTTGCCGACCGGCACGATGCCGATCTGGTTGAAGCGTTCCTTGATGTCCGACTCGTTGATCGCCTTTGCGGTCTCCGCGGCGAGGCGGTCGATGATCGGTTTCGGCGTGCCGCCGGGCGCCATGAACAGCACCCAGGTGGATGATTCGAGCGCCGGCCCGCCGGCTTCCGCCATGGTCGGTACTTCGGCTGCGCCCTGGATGCGCTCCTTCGAGAACATGGCGAGCGCCTTGATCTTGCCGCCGCGCACGTGCGGCATCAGCGTGCTCGGCACGTCGACCAGGATCTGGATGTCGTTCGCCATCAATGCCGTCAGGGCCGGCGCCGTGCCCTTGAACGGCACGTGCACCATGTCGATGCCGACTGTCTGCTTGAATAGTTCCGTGGTGAGGTGGGCGGCGGCGCCGATGCCGGAGGAGCCGAAGTTGAGCTTTCCCGGGTTGGCCTTCGCATAGGCAATCAGCTCCTTCGCGTCCTTCGCGGGGAGATTGGGGTTCGCCGTCATGATCAGCGGCGCGATCCCGGCGAGCGAAACCGGGACCAGGTCCTTGCGCGGGTCGAATGGCAGCTTCCCCTGGTAGAGCGTGACGTTGGCCGCGTAGCCGGCAATCACGGTGACCATGGTGTAGCCGTCGGGCGCCGCCTTGGCGGCGAGGTCGGAGCCGAGAATGCTGTTTGCCCCCGGCCGGTTGTCCACCACGATTTGCTGGCCGAGCGGGCCGGACATCTTCTGCGTCACCACCCGCGTGACGACGTCGGTGATGCCGCCGCCGGTGTAAGGAACGATCCAGCGGATCGGCTTGACTGGATAGTTCTGCGCGTTCGCCGTGGAGACGAACAACAGAAGGAGCAATGCTCTAAACATAGCCGGGGCCCTCGATCGCAGGATGGTTGGCAAGAAACGCCTCGTTCACTTCCAGCCCGATGCCGGGCTTGTCGAGCGGGCGCACGTTGCCGTCCCGGTCGATGACCCCGGGATTCTCCACCAGTTCGTCGCGGAACAGATTCGATTTCGATACGTCGCCTTCGAAATAGCCGCCGTTGCCGATCGCCGCGAGGAAATGGATGCTCGCGGCATGGTTGAGCCCGGTCATCGAGCTGTGCGGGTGGACCGGCAGCTTCCAGCTGGAGGCGAGGGCGGCGATGCGCAGCGCCTCCGTGATGCCGCCGCATTTCGACAGATCGGGCTGCAGAATGGTGATGGCGCCGTCCTCGATCACGCGGTTGAACTCGAAGCGCGTGTAGTGATTCTCGCCGGCGGCAAGCGGGGTGCGGCCGAGCAGCTTCGCCTCGCGATAGCTGCAATGGTCGTGAGCCGGGAACGGCTCCTCCAGCCAGCCGGCGCGGATTTCATCGAGAACCGGCATCACCCGGCGCACGTCCTCCAGCTGGTAACCGATGTTGGCGTCGGTGAGGATGACGAGCTCGTCGCCGAATGCCTTTCTCGCCGCTCTCAGTCTTTCGACATCGTTCTTCGGGGTATCGCCGAGGCGCAATTTGATCGCCTTGTAGCCGCCCGAGACGCTCTTGCGCGCCTCCTCGACCAGCTCGGCGGGCGGCTGGTAGCCGAGCGAGACGCCACCGGCGTAGGCAGGTATCGCTTTGAGGCTTCCGCCGAGCAGCCGATACAGCGGCACCTTCAGCGCCTTGCCCTTGATGTCCCAGAGCGCCATGTCGATGCCGCTGATGGCGAGGCTGGCGCCGGCGCCCATGCCGTGGCTGGCGAGCTGCGCCCGGTAGAGCTTCTCCCAGACGGCCGTGGTCGCGAAGGCGTCCATTCCGACAACCAGCTGCCTCAGCGTCGTCTCGATCAGCTTGGCCACCGCGGTGTGCGCCCGGCCGTGATGCGCCTCGCCCCAGCCGGTAATGCCTTCGTCGGTCGTCACCTTCACTACGACGGCATCGCGCTTCACCGCAGTTCCGATACCCAGCGCGACGCGATTTTGTTGCGGAATCGGAAACGACGTGGGGTACGCCTTGACGTCGGCGATCTTCATTTAAAGACCTCGGGGTTGACGAGATTGCGCGGCCGCTCGCCGCGCAGGATACGCAGCATCTCGTCGGCGGCCGCCACGCTCGCCCGCGCGCGCGACTCCTGCGTCACCGCCGCAAGGTGCGGCGTGAGGATGACATTGTCGAGGGCGAAGAGCGGATGTCCGGGCTCGAGACGATAGTGCTCGTAAACGTCGAGCATCGCGCCCGCGATGCGCTTCCCGCGTAGCGCGTCGATCAGCGCTTCCTCCTGGACTACGGGGCCGCGGCCGACGTTGATGAGCCACGCCGTCGGTTTCAACAAGGAAATGCTTTGCTTGTTGATGAGGTAACGAGTCTGGGGTGTCAGGGGGCAAGCCAGCACCACGAAATCCGATTGGCGCAGGAGGTCTTCGAGCGAAGAAGGCGACGCTTGCGCCGGCAGCCGGTCGAGGCGGCGCTGGTGGCCGATGACGTTCATGCCAAATCCATCGCGGGCGATCTTCGCGAGGCGGCCGCCGATCTCGCCCACGCCGACGATGCCGAGCGTCATGCCGGCGATCTCGCGGGCGCCGGCGCCGAGGCGGCGCGCGTCGTCCCACGCGTCGTTTTTCAGGGAATGAAAGATGGAAAGCGCATTGCGTGCAAGCAGGAGCATCGCCATGGCGCAGTACTCCGCAACCGACTGCGCGTTGATGCCGGGGAGGTTGGCCACCATGACGCCATGCGCGGTCGCCGCTGCGACCGGCACGAGGTCGGTGCCGGTGCCATGCACCACCACGCCGCGCACGCGCGGTGCGGCCTCGAAAAGGTCGTCCGGCAGCTTGCTGCGGGTGAGGACGCCGTCCACGTCCCGGGCCCACTTGCGTAGCGTGGCGACGTCGCTGTCCGGCGCCCGGACGACTTCCACCTCACGGCGCAACGCTTCCTCGCCCGCCGGTGCGATGGTGTCGGTCAGCAGCACGCGCTTCACAGCGGATCCCAGGAGAACACGTCCTGCGAGCGGTCGAGCGGATAGAAGTGTGCGCGCAACGCCGGCATTGCCTGGGTTCTTATGCTGTCAGGTGTCCAGCCCTCGCTACGGTGCACGGAACGCAGCGGTCGGCTCTGCGACATGAGGAAAATCTCGTTCGCGCGCACCGCAAAGATTTGCCCGGTCACGTCCTTCGCTTCATCCGACGCCAGGAAAACCGCCAACGGCGCGATCTTCGCCGTTTCCATGAACTTCAGCTTTTCCACCCGAGCCTTCTGATCCTCCGTTTCGGTCGGGATCGAGCCGATCATCCGGCTCCAGGCAAAGGGCGAGATGCAGTTCGAGCGCACGTTGTACTTCGCCATGTCGAGCGCGATGGATTTCGACAGGCCGGCGATGCCGAGCTTGGCGGCGGAATAGTTCGCCTGGCCGAGGTTGCCGACCAGGCCCGAGGTCGACGTCATGTGCACGTAGCAGCCCGATTGCTGCGATTTGAAGTGCGTCGCCGCGGCGCGCGAGACGTAGAACGAGCCGTTCAGGTGCACGTCGATCACCGCGCGCCATTCCTCGACCGACATGTTGAAGAAGAAACGGTCGCGCAGGATGCCGGCGTTGTTCACCACCACGTCGAGCCGGCCGAAGGCGTCCAGGGCTGCCTGAACGATGCGGTTGGCCGATTCCCACTCGGCGACGCTGTCGGTGCTGGCGACCGCGATTCCGCCTTGTTCCTTTATTAGATTGACAACCTGTTGCGCGGGTCCAGCGTCGCGTCCCTCGCCCTTGACCGAGGTGCCGAGGTCGTTGACCAGGACTTTCGCGCCGGCGGCCGCCATCGCGAGGGCGAAATCACGGCCGATGCCGCTCCCGGCGCCCGTGACCACGATACTTTTACCTTCTAACTGCTTCAATCGCGGAAGCCGGGATACTTTCTGTCGGCGAGGCGCAGCAGCGCCGGCCATTCGAGCGGGCCCCAGCGCCGGCGCGTCTCGGGCCGGTAGAGGTGGGCGGTCTTCTCGATGACATCCTGCGCCGGAAGGTGCAGCTTCGTGTTGCACGCCATTGCCGCGACTTGCGCCTTGCACGCGCGCTCGAGCCAGAAGAGGTTGGTGAAGGCTTCGGAGACCGTTGCGCCAACCGCGAGCAGCCCGTGGTTGCGCAGGATCATCGCCTTGAAATTGCCGAGGTCCCGCACCAGCCGCTTCTGCTCGTCGAGGTCGATCGCCACGCTTTCGTAGTCGTGCATGCCGACGCCGTCGAAGTACATCGCGGTCTGCGTGATGGGCAACAGGCCGCAGTCGAGCGCCGAAACGGCCATACCCGCGATCGAGTGCGTGTGGATCACGCAGCCGACATCTGGACGTCCCTTGTGCACCGCGCTGTGGATGACGAAGCCGGCGTGGTTGATGCCGTAGCCGGTGCCCGAGCCGAGCAGCACCTTGCCGTCGAAGTCGATCTTCACCAGACACGAGGCGGTGATCTCGTCGTACATCATCCCGTAGGCGTTGATCAGGAAGTGCCCTTCCTCGCCCGGCACGCGCGCCGAGATGTGGTTGTAGACGAGGTCGTCCATGCCGTAGTGATGGACCAGGCGGTAGCACGCCGCGAGATCGACGCGGGCGAGCCATTCCTCGTTTGAAACACGGTCCCGCATGGACTGGATCTGAACCTGGGAAAGGTCGCTCATAGGCCGGGTATTATAATTTCCGCCTCCCATGAAAGTCCTGGTCGGAATCAAGCGCGTCGTCGATTTCAACGTCAAGGTTCGCGTCAAGGCCGACGGCAGCGGCGTCGAGACCGCGAACGTGAAGATGTCGATGAACCCGTTCGACGAAATCGCGGTCGAGGAGGCGGTGCGCCTGAAGGAATCCGGCGCCGCCACCGAGATCGTCGTGGTCTCCTGCGGCCCGCTGGCGTGCCAGGAGACGCTGCGCACCGCTCTCGCCATCGGCGCCGACCGCGCGATCCTGGTCGAAACCCAGGTCGAGCTGCAGCCCTTGGCCGTCGCCAAGCTGCTCAAGGCGGTTTGTCTCAAGGAACAACCAACCCTGGTGATCCTCGGCAAGCAGGCGATCGACGACGACGCCAACCAGACCGGCCAGATGCTCTCCGCCCTGATGGGGTGGCCGCAGGCCACGTTCGCCTCGAAACTGAAGGTGGAGGGCGAAAAGGCACAGGTCACGCGAGAGGTCGACGGCGGCCTCGAGACCATCTCCATCAAGCTGCCGGCGGTGGTGACCACCGACCTGCGGCTGAACGAGCCGCGCTACGTCACCCTGCCGAACATCATGAAAGCCAAGAAAAAGACGCTGGAGAACCTGAAGCCCGAGGCGCTGGGCGTGGACGTTTCTCCCCGGTTGAGCACGTTGAAGGTCGTCGAGCCCGGCAAGCGTAAAGCCGGCGTCAAGGTCGCCGACGTCAAGGCGCTGGTCGAGAAGCTGCGCAACGACGCCAAGGTCCTATGAGCGTCCTGCCGTTATGACTCAAATCCTAGTTGTAGCGGAGCACGACAACAAGACCATCAAGAAGGCGACGCTCAACACCGTCGCCGCGGCGCAGAAGCTGGGCGGCGAGATCCACGTGTTGATCGCAGGCCACCAGGCAGGCGAGGCGGCGAAGGCGGCGGCGCAGATTCCCGGGGTGAAGAAGGTCCTGCTGGCGGATGCGCCGCAGCTGGGCGAGTTTCTGGCCGAGAACGTGGCCGCCTTGCTGGTCCAGATCGCGAAAAACTATTCCCACGTCCTGGCGCCGGCGACGTCGAACGGCAAGAACGTGATGCCGCGAGCCGCGGCGCTGCTCGATGTGCAGCAGATCTCCGATATCTCGGCGGTGGAAAGCGCCGACACCTTCGTGCGCCCGATCTACGCCGGCAACGCGCTCGCCACGGTGAAATCGAAGGACTCGATCAAGATCATTACGGTGCGCACCACGGCGTTCGATGCAGTACCGGCCACCGGGGGCTCTGCTTCCGTAGGGAACGTCACGGCCCCGGCGGATAGCGGCCTGTCTTCGTTCGTGACCCGGGAAGTGTCCAAGTCCGAGCGCCCGGAGCTGACCGCCGCCAAGATCATCGTTTCCGGCGGCCGCGGCATGGGCTCGGGGGACAACTTCACCAAGGTCCTCGAGCCGCTCGCCGACAAGCTGGGCGCGGCGATGGGCGCCTCGCGCGCGGCCGTGGACGCCGGGTTCGTGCCGAACGACTGGCAGGTCGGCCAGACCGGCAAGATCGTCGCCCCCGACCTCTACGTGGCGGTCGGCATCTCCGGCGCCATCCAGCACCTGGCCGGCATGAAGGACAGCCGGGTGATCGTGGCGATCAACAAGGACGAGGAGGCGCCGATCTTCCAAGTGGCCGATTTCGGGGTGGTCGGCGACCTCTTCCAGCTGGTCCCATCCCTCGTCGAGGAGCTCAAAAAATGAGCTACCAGGCCCCGCTGAAAGATATGCGGTTCGTGCTCAACGAACTGGCGGGGCTGGGAGAGGTAGCGAAGCTGCCGGGATACCAGGACGCGACCCCGGACACGGTGGACGCAATCCTCGAGGAAGCCTCGAAGTTTTCTTCAGAAGTACTTGATCCAATTAATCATATTGGTGACCAGGAAGGCTCGATTTGGAGTGACGGCGCGGTCACCACGCCCAAGGGCTTCAAGGCGGCGTACCAACAATATGTGTCGGGCGGGTGGGGCGCATTGCCCTTCGATGCGGCGGTGGGCGGGCAGGGTCTTCCCAAGCTGGTCGCCACCGCCGTCGAGGAGATGCTCACCTCTTCGAACATGTCGTTTTCGCTTTGCCCGCTGCTGACGCAGGGCGCGATCCACGCGCTGGAACTGTGCGGTTCCGACGCGCTGAAAGACACCTACCTGGCCAAGATGATCCAGGGTTCCTGGACCGGCACCATGAACCTGACCGAGCCGCAGGCCGGCTCGGACCTGGCCCTGGTGCGGACCAGGGCCGTGCCCGAGGGCGACCACTACAGGATTTCGGGCCAGAAGATCTTCATCACTTACGGCGAGCACGACCTGTCCGAGAACATCGTGCACCTGGTGCTCGGGCGCACGCCCCAGGCGCCGGAGGGCGTGAAGGGCATCTCGCTTTTCCTCGTGCCGAAGTTCATCCCCAATAAGGACGGCACGCCCGGCAAACGCAATAGCGCGCGTTGCGCGTCGATCGAGCACAAGCTCGGCATCCACGCCAGCCCGACCGCCGTCATGGTGTTCGAGGACGCCGTCGGCTATCTGGTTGGCGAGGAGAACAAAGGCCTCTCCTACATGTTCATCATGATGAACGCGGCACGCTTCAGCGTCGGGCTGGAAGGGGTCTCGATCTCCGAGCGCGCCTTCCAGCGCGCGCTGGCGTACGCGAAGGAGCGGTTGCAGGGCCGCGATCTGGTCGAAGGCGCCAAGACCGTGCCGATCATCAAGCATCCCGATGTGCGGCGCATGCTGATGCTGATGAAGTCGCAGACCGAGGCAATGCGCGCTCTGGCCTATGTTGTCGCGGCCGCCCTGGACTTTGCCCACAAGACCGGTGACAAGCGGCATCAGGCCTTCGTCGACCTGATGATCCCGGTGGTGAAGGGCTGGTGCACCGAGACCGGCATCGAGGTCGCCTCGCTCGGCGTGCAGGTGCACGGCGGCATGGGCTTCGTCGAAGAAACCGGGGCCGCGCAGTACCTGCGCGACGCAAGGATCACCACCATCTACGAGGGCACCACCGGCATCCAGGCCATGGACCTCGTCGGCCGCAAGATCGCGCGCGAGGGTGGCGCGACGGCCAAGGCCTGGCTTGCCGAGCTGAAAAAGCTCGACGCCAAGCTCGCCGGCCACCCGGAAATCCGCCAAGCCCTGGCCGATGGCGTGAAGGCCGTGGACGAGTGCGTCGACTTCATCGTCGGCGCCAAGGACCCGCGGGTTCAGTTCGCCGGCGCCGTGCCGTTTCTCAAGCTGATGGGCATCGTCGCCGGCGGCTGGCAGATGGCGCGTGCGGCCTTGGCGGCCGACACGGCGCAAGGCGGTGACCCGGAATTCCTCAAAGCAAAGAAGGCGACCGCGCGCTTTTACGCCGACCACGTCCTGGTCCAGGCTCCCGGCCTGCGCAACACCGTCGTCAACGGTGCGGCGGGCGTTCTGGCTCTTTCAGAAGACCAGTTCCTCGCGGCGTAGAAAAGGGGTCAGGACCCTTTTGGCGAAAAAGGGTCCTGACCCCTTTTCCTTTCTCAGATCTAGCGCAATTCCATCACGGCGCGGGTCAAAGTCGCATCTTCGTGCCGGCTGAGCTTGAAGCCCAGCTTGGTTACCAGGCCCAGCATCGGCCGATTCATCGCGAGGATGTCGCCGTATAGCCGCTCCACGCCGTGCCGCCGGGCGGCGTCGATCAGCTTGGCGAGCAGGCGGTAGCCGATGCCGCGGCCGTGCCACGCGTCGGCGACCACGATGGCGAACTCCGCGGCGTCGCCGTCCTTGTCGCGCACGTACCGCGCGACGCCAAGAAGCGTCTCGCCATCCAGCATCGCGGTCGCGGCGAGCGCCATGTTGCGCGAAAAATCCACGCTGACCAGGCGCTCGATGTATTCGCGGGTGATGTTGATGGCGCCGCCGAGCAGGCGGTTATGGCGCGTTTCGGCGGACAGGCCGCTGACGAAGGCGAGCTCGATGTCGCGATCGTCGGGGCGTAAAGGGCGCAGCGTCACCGAGGTGCCCGTGATGGGCTCGAACGACTCGGTGAGGTCTTCTATGCGCGGATCCCGAAGAAGCGGCGGATCTTGGTCGCGAGGCGCACTTCAGCCTCGGCCACGGGCCCGGCGTCGGAAAACGCCTGGCGCACTCGCTCGAGATCGCCGCGCCGGCCGCCCATGACGCGCTTGATCTCCTCCGAGATCTCGACGCGTCCGAGCAGCAGCTCCTGGAACGAGGCGCGGTCGAGGCGGTAGCACTCGACGTCGGTCTTCGCCACCACCGTGGCGGTGCGCGCATCGCCGGTGATCAGGGCCATTTCACCGAAGAACTCCCCGGCGTGCACCATGCCGAGGACGCTGGGCGCGCCGCCGGGCGGCTCGTAGAGCACTTCGGCTTCGCCATAGGCGAGGATGTAGAGCCAGTTGGCCTTGTTGCCCTGCTTGGTGATGACGTCGCCGCGCGCGAACGGGGCGTATTGCAACCGCTCGGCGATGTCGGCCTTGGTTTCCTCGGGCAGGGCGGCGAACGGCGGCACGCTGGCGAGGGCCTGCAACCGGCGCGTGAGCTCGCGGCGCCGCACCGTCTCGGCGTGCGCCTGGTCACGCGTGACCGCGTACGTGGTGCGCTGCGGCTCGGCGACGCGGATGCCGGCGCGCTGCAGCGAAGCGAACAGGTGCACGCGCACCATCGAGTCGGTGAGGTCATCCTCGTGCAGGTCGGTGAGGAAGTAGCGCAGCTGGTAGCACAGGTTGCCTTCGTCGAAGGCCTTCAGCACGCAGCTCGGGGAGGGCGTGCGCGCCACGTTCGGGATCGACAGCTCGCGCATCTCGTCGTCGATGATGGCGATCACGCGCGCCGGCGGTACGCCGGGGTCGACCATGAAGTTGAGCAGGCGCCGCCACTGCAGCGGGGCGCCATCGCGCTGGCCGAGGATCTCCACGCGCGCCTTCATCAACATGCTGTTCGGCACCACCACGGTTTCCCAGTTGCGCGTTTCGATCAGCGTCGAGCGCCAGCGGATGTCGCGCACCCGCCCGCTTGCGGTGTCGACCCGGATCCAGTCGCCGATGCGCACCGAGTTGTCGAGCTGCACCGCGACGCCGGCGAGCACGTTCCCCAGCGTGTCCTGCATCGCGAAGGCCACCACTGCGGTCAGGATCGCCGAGGTGGTGACGATGCTCGACAGGTCGAGCCCCGCGCCGCGCAGCTGCGCGAAGGCGTAGATCACGTACACCGCCACGATGCCGAGGTCCTCGACGATGCGCGGCGGTTGACTTCCGGCCAGCGGCAGCAGCAGGCGAAAGACGGTGAAGCCGAGGAGCCGGATGAGCGCGATGGAAGCGACAAAGCGCGCAATGGCGTGCACGGTGCCCGCCGCGTCGGTGAAGTTCAGCGCCCAGATCACGGACGCCGCGGCCTCGCCGCCGATGCCGAGCAGGAAGAGCCACAAGGTGTTGAGGAACGTCGAGCGTTCCGCCGGGCGCGCGTGCAGCAGCGCGAAGGACATGCCGAACGCCGCCAGCGCCAGCCACGGCGCGGCGGAGCTCCAGAACCCGAACGGGCTCGGCGTTCCGTTCATGGCCGGATTCTCCCGGAGAGCATGTCCTTCCACATCACCCAGTCGCCCATGAAGCTGTAGATCGGGTGCGTGAAGGTGGCCGGCCGGTTCTTTTCAAAGAAGAAGTGGCCGACCCAGGCAAACGCATAGCCGGCGGCCAGGCCGGCGAGCAGCCACCAGAAATTCAGCGTCGAGAATGCATGCAGCACCGCCAGCAGACCCAGCGAGGTGCCGACGAAGTGCAGCCGCCGGCAGGTCCGGTCCGAATGCTGCGAGAGATAGAACGGATAGAAGTCGGCGAAACTGCGCCGCTTCACACCGGACAGCTTCACACCGGACGCGTGCTCTCCCATGCGCCCATTGTAGCCATGTCGCGCATTCCGCTACAGGTGTAAAAGTTTCAATGCCGCCTTCAATGCAGCCAGGACGGGCGTTGAAACGCGCGCTTGCTCGCTCCGGTCTTCGACGCAGCACCCTCGGCGTCGAACACGATTTCACGATTCGCCGGCAACGTTTTGCCGGCGAGGGTGAGGCGTACGCCGCCTTCGAACGATTCGAACTGGAGCGTCAGGCCGCTCGGCAGATCTTCCACGATCTGCTCACGGATGTAGCAATGCCTGGCGAGAGGCTTGATTGGCATCCCCTTCTGCTGCAACCGGCGTGCCCGCACAGCCCGATGCGCCTGTCGTGGGAGCGCGACAAGCGATTTCCGGTTTTCACTACGAAATAGTTGGCGTTGCGCGGGCAGGCAGCCGCACGACCTTGCGCGAACATTGTCCATTCCAGATGGCCACCATCCTCGTCGCGGACGATAACCGCGCGAATCGCGAGGCGCTGGCGGCGCTCCTCGAGCTCGCTGGGCATGATGTCCTCCGTGCCGCCGACGGTCGCGAAGCGCTGGCACGCGCGCAGGAAGCGCACCCCGCGCTCGTGATTTCGGACGTCCTGATGCCGGTGATGGACGGATACGAGCTCGCCCGCCACCTGCGCGCCGATCCGGGCACCGCCAAGGCGGCGGTGATGTTCTATACCGCGTACTTCGGCGGCCAGGACGCGCAGGCGCTGGCGCAGGCGCACGGCGTGTCGCGCGTGCTGGTCAAGCCGTCGGACAACGACGAGATCCTGCGCCAGGTCGACGCGGTGCTTGCCTCGCGCCACGAGGTCCCGGCGCAGGCGCCCGCGGACCTCGACCAGGAGCACCTGCGCGTGATGGTCGATCAGCTCCTGGAGAAGACCGGCGCGCTCGAGCTGCAGCAGCGGCGCATCGAGCGCCTCAACCGCACCCTGGAGATGCTGAGCGCCATCAACGCGCTCATCGTGCGCGCGGGCGACCGCCAGGCGCTGCTCGACGAGGCGTGCCGCATCGCGGTGGAAAAGGGCGGCTTCCGGCTGGCCGCGATCGGCCTCGCCGAGGGCCCGGGCAAGACGATGCGGCAGGTGGCGGTGGCGGGCGAGGGCAGCGCCGAGCGCGACCTCGACCGGCTCAAGCTCGGCACCCGCTCGCTGATCTGGAACGATGCGCTGAGCGGCTCGTTCGTGGCGCTGCCGCTGCTCGTCGGTGGCGAGGTCGCCGGCCTCGTCATCCTCTATGCCACGCAGCGCGATTTCTTCGATGAAGAGGAGATGCGTTTGCTGCACGAGCTCGCCGGCGACATTGCGTTCGCCCTGCGTCACCTCGCGCAGAAGGCGCGCATGGATTATCTCGCCTACCACGACTCCCTCACCGATCTTCCCAACCGCAGCCTGTTTACCGATCGGATGAGCCAGGCGCTGAACGCCGCGCGGCGCGAGAAGCGCTTCGCCGCGGCGATCTTCGTCGACGTGCAGCGCTTTCGCATGGTGAACGAGACCTTCGGCCGCAAGGCGGGCGACGACCTGCTGCGCGAGATCGGCGAGCGCCTGCGCGAGGCGGCGCGCGAGCAGGACACGGTGGCGCGCGTGGGCGCGGACCATTTCGCCGTCGCGGTGGCGCCCTTCGACCGGCCGGGCGACACCGCGTATTCGTTCCTCGAGCGCCTGGACGAGTCGCTGGCGCGGCCGATCGTGATCGAGGGCGTCGAGCTGCGCGTCGCGCTGAAGGCGGGAATCGCGGTGTTCCCCACCGACGGCGACTCGACCGAGGCGCTGTGCGCCAACGCCGAGACCGCGCTCAACAAGGCGAAGCACGCCGGCAACCGCTATCTGTTCTACGCGCCGGAGATGAATGCGCGCGTCGCGGAAGCGCTCGCGATGGAGCACCGCCTGCGCCGCGCCCTCGAGGACGGCACGCTGTCGCTGCATTACCAGCCGAAGATCAACACCGCCAGCGGCGAGGTCGCCGGCCTCGAGGCGCTGATCCGCTGGAACGATTCGGAGCTCGGCTCGGTGCCGCCGGCCAAGTTCGTCTCGCTGCTCGAGGAGACCGGCATGATCCTCGCCGCCGGCCGCTGGGCGCTGCGCAAGGCGGTCGACGACATCCACCGCTGGCAGTCGCTCGGCCTCAACGTGCCGCGCACCTCGGTGAACATCTCGGCGCTGCAGCTGCGGCAGAAGGATTTCGTCGATACGGTGTTCGACGCGCTGTCGCAGTTCGAGGGCGCCGCGCCGCTGCTCGACCTCGAAATCACCGAGAGCGTGCTGCTCGACGACATCGACGAGAGCACGCGCAAGCTGCAGGCGCTGCGCCGCGCCGGGGTCGAGGTGTCGGTGGACGACTTCGGCACCGGCTACTGCTCGCTCAGCTACCTCGCGCGCCTGCCGGTCGACACGCTGAAGATCGACCGCAGCTTCGTGCTGCGCATGCGCGATCCCGGCTACCCGCGCAACATCGTCGCGATGATCGTCTCGCTCGCGCACACGTTGGGGTTGCGCGTGGTTGCCGAAGGCGTGGAGGACGACGAGCAGGTGCGCCTGCTGCGCGAGCTGGGGTGCGACCAGATCCAGGGCTTCTATGTGAGCCACCCGGTGCCCGCCGACCAGATCGTCGCGCTGCTGCGCGGCCTGGAGCAGCGTCGAGCGGCCGCCGCGTAAGGCGATCCGCGACAGGCGCCTGCGGCGGCGCAAAACTTGCGGCGGCCAGTCCTTACACGCATCTGGGAAAGGAAATCGCATGGCCACCGTAGTTCATGAACGTCCGTACCAAGAACGCCGCACTCAGGAACGGCGGCGGATCTCGGAGTATCTCGGGCTGCGCGCCGCCGAGGGTTTGCGCGTGTCCTGGGGCGGTATCTGGGCGGGCGTGCTTTCCGCCGTTGGATTGCTGATCCTGCTCACGGCGCTGGGCTTGGCAGTCGGCATCTCCGCGCTGCAGCCCGGCGAGACCGAGGGCTCGACCCTCGGCATGGGTGCCGGCATCTGGGCCGGGCTCTCGCTGCTGCTCGCGCTCTTTCTCGGCGGCCTGGTCTCCACACGCGTCGGCGCGATATCCGACCGCACCACCGGGTTTTTCGAAGGCGCGCTGGTGTGGGTGGTGAGCATTTTGCTGATGGGCTACCTTACGACCAGCGGCATCGGCTCGCTGGCGGGCGGTGCGTTCAGGATGGTGGGCGGTGCTACGCAAGCCATCGGCACGGTGATGCAGGGTAGCAGCGGCATCGACACCTCCGGCGGCGTCGACCAGATCCTGCAGCGCCTGAAAGATCCGAGCACGGCGCAGCAGATTGCCTCCGCCACCGGCATGCAGCAGAGCGAAGTCGAAGCCACGTTGAGCGAGACCGCGCAGCGCGTCGACAGCAACCGCGACAACCCCACCCAGGCTGCCGCCGAGGCAAAGCAGGGCATGGCGCGGCTGATGGAGAAGGCGAAGTCGAGCGGGGCACTGCAGCAGAAAGCCGAGGAAGTGAAGCCGCAGGCGGCGAAGGCCGCGTGGATCACGCTCGGTGCGTTGGTGCTTTCGCTGCTCGCCGCGGTGTTCGGCGCGATGGCCGGCCGGCGCAATCCGCGGCGGATGGCCGCCGCTTAAGGCAGCCGGCGCAGCAGGCTCTCGATGAAGGCGGGGTCGGCGGGCTTGACGAGGTGATGGTCGAAGCCGGCAGCGCGCGAGCGCTGCCGGTCGTCTTCGTTGCCGAAGCCGCTGACCGCGATCAGCACCAGGTCACGCCGGGGGGATTCGGCTCGCAATAGGCGCGCGACCTCGTAGCCGTCGATGCCGGGGAGGGCGAGGTCCGCGAACACGATGTCCGGGCGCAGGCGGCGTGCCGCCTCCAGGCCGCTGGTGCCGTCATAGGCCAGATCGACGTCGTGCCCGAGGTGCTCGCACAACGCTCCCAGCGAGTGCGCGGCATCGATGTTGTCGTCGATGATCAGGATGCACAGTTTGCGCGGGGGCAATTGCTTGGGCCCTATAGGTTTTTTGCTCTCGGCGGCATGGTATCGAACGCGATCACCGCTCGATAGTTAGGGAATACCCGCATGCGGGTTTACCGCCTCGGAGAAACCCCTGGCGTCCTGCGGTGACAGCCCGTCGCCGAAGCCGCCGGCCATTTTCGGCATCCGGCGATATTCAAGCGTTCGCAGCCGGTCCATGATCAGGACGTGTTGAGAGTACTCGTGGTGGAGGACGACCAGGACACCGCGGAGAGCCTGCGAAGCCTGCTTGCGCTCTGCGGCTACCTGGTCGTCGTAGCACATACCAGCCAGCAGGGCATCGAGGCCGCGCGCCGCATCGAGCCGCACGTCGTGCTGTGCGACATCGGCCTTCCGGACAGCGACGGATATGTCGTCGGCAGCGTGCTGCGGCAGAGCGGCCACACCTCGGGCGCCCTGCTGATTGCCGTCACCGGACTGAGCGGGGCGCAGAACCGCCTGCGCGCGCTCGCCGCGGGCTTCGACGAGCACCTGGTGAAACCGGTGGATCCGAAGACGCTGCTGCAGGAAATGCAGCGCACGCACTAGCTACATGTTGGGGTAGTTCGGGCCGCCGCCGCCCTCGGGCGCGACCCACACGATGTTCTGCAGCGGGTCCTTGATGTCGCAGGTCTTGCAGTGCACGCAATTCTGCGCATTGATCTGCAGCCGCGGTTTGCTCTCGACCTCTACGAATTCGTAAACACCCGCGGGGCAGTAGCGCTGCTCGGGGCCGGCATACTTCTCCCAGTTGAGAGCTGGAATCGACGCATCCTTCAGCGTGAGATGCACCGGCTGGTCTTCGTTGTGGTTGGTGTTCGAGACGAACACCGAGGAGAGCCGATCGAATGTCAGCACGCCATCGGGCTTGGGATACGCAATGGGTGTTGCACCTTCCTTGCTCTCCAGCGTTTCATTGTCGGCATGCCCGTGGCGCAAGGTCCACGGTGCTTTGCCGCGGAACAGGACCTGGTCGATGCCGACCATCAGCGTGCCGGTATACAAGCCTTTCGACATCCACGGCTTGAAGTTGCGCGCGCGGTGCAGCTCGTCGTACAGCCAGCTCGAGCGGAAGGCTTGCGGATAGGCGGAGAGCTCGTCGCTAGCGCGTCCCGCCTGCAGCGCATCGTGCGCGGCATCCGCCGCGAGCATCGCCGATTTGATGGCGCAGTGGCTGCCCTTGATGCGGGAAGCATTCAGGAACCCGGCTTCATCGCCCACCAGCGCGCCGCCGGGGAACGCGAGCTTGGGCAGCGACTGCAGCCCGCCGGCGGCGATGGCGCGCGCACCGTAGCAAACCCGCTTGCCGCCCTCGAAAGTCCTGCGGATCTCCGGATGGGTCTTGAAA
Source organism: uncultured bacterium (assembly GCA_965233195.1). Classification (GTDB taxonomy): domain Bacteria; phylum Pseudomonadota; class Gammaproteobacteria; order Burkholderiales; family SG8-39; genus SCGC-AG-212-J23. Next base: position 100,486 of record CBDDSB010000021.1, read on the forward strand.
CGCTGGAATTCCTCGAACGGCGACAGGTACGGATTCCGGTAGCCCAGGCCGACGACGAAGCCGACGGCGACCAGCCGGTCTTCCATGTGATAGAGGAACGAGCCGCCGTACACGTCCGCCTCGAGCGGCCAGCCCGCGGTATGCGTCACCAGCCCGGGCTGGTGGCGCTCGGGCTTCACTTCCCAGAGCTCCTTGAGGCCGATGCCGTACACCTGAGGGGTTTTTCTAAGAGCATATCTTTCTTCGAGTTGCCGCCCGAGGTGCCCCCGGCAGCCCTCGGCGAAGAAGGTGTACTTGCCGTGCAGCTCCATTCCCGGCTGGTAGGCGTCGGTCTTCTCGCCCCTGCGGTTGATGCCGAGGTCGCCCGTTGCCACCCCTTTGACCGCGTCGCCTTCGTAGAGGACCTCGGCGGCGGCGAAGCCGGGAAAGATTTCCACGCCGAGCTCTTCAGCCTGCTTGCCGAGCCAGCGGCAGACATTTCCCAGGCTGACGACGTAATTGCCGTGGTTTTTAAAGCATCCGGGCAACATCCAGCTGGGGGTATTGAATGAGGATTTTTCGGTGAGAAAGAGGAACCGGTCTTCGCTCACGGGCGTATTGAGCGGGGCGCCCTTCTCTTTCCAGTCGGGGATGAGCTCGCTCAGCGCGCGAGGGTCCATCACCGCGCCGGAGAGGATGTGCGCGCCGATCTCGGAGCCTTTTTCCAGCACGCACACCGGGCGTTCCGGCGAGCGTTGCTTCAGGCGGATCGCGGCGGCGAGTCCCGCGGGGCCGCCGCCGACGACGACCACGTCGTACTGCATCGATTCGCGGGACATGCGGGAATTATAATCAGCGCCCGATGGCAGACCGAAAACTCGTCCACACCGAGCGCATCGACATTCGCTGGGGCGACATGGACGCGATGGGCCACGTCAACAACACGGTGTACTTCCGCTACATGGAGCAGGCGCGGATCGGCTGGTTCGAGTCCCTGGTGCCGCGCGGAGAGGCCTGGCGCAGCATGGGCATCGTGATCGTCAACGCGTCCTGCAACTTCAAGAAGCCAATCAACTATCCCGGCAGCGTCGAAGTGAAGGTCTTCGCCGGCGCTCCCGGCGGCTCGAGCGTGCCGACCTACTACGAATTGTTCGTCGGCAGCGAGCTCCATGCCGACGGCGCTGCCATGGTGGTGTTCGTCGACCCCGAAAAGCAGAAGCCGCTGCGCATCCCGCAGTCAATCAGAGAGGCCATGCAATGAAAAAGGTATATCCAGACGCCGCGTCCGCCCTGAAGGGGCTGCTCAAGGACAACATGACCATCGCCGCGGGCGGCTTTGGCCTGTGCGGGATCCCGGAGCATGCCATCCAGGCGCTGGTGGAAAGCGGGGTGAAGGGCCTCACCATCATTGGCAACAACGCAGGCGTGGACGATTTCGGCATGGGGCTGCTGCTGAAGAGCCGGCAGGTGAAGAAGGTGATCGCGTCGTACGTGGGCGAGAACAAGGAATTCGAGCGCCAGGTGCTGGCGGGCGAGCTCGACCTGCAGTTGACGCCGCAGGGCACGCTGGCGGAGAAGCTGCGGGCCGGCGGCGCCGGCATCCCGGGCTTCTTTACCCGCACCGCAGCCGGCACCAAGCTCGCGGAGGGCAAGGAAACGAAAGTCTTTAACGGCAAGGAGTACGTGCTGGAGGAAGGTTTGCGCAGCGACCTTTCCATCGTGAAGGCATGGAAAGGCGACAAGTCCGGCAACCTCATCTACCGCAAGACCTCGCGCAACTTCAATCCGATGATCGCCACCTGCGGAAGCGTCACCGTCGCCGAGGTGGAGGAGCTGGTGGAGGTGGGCGAGCTCGATCCCGACCAGATCCATACGCCTGGCATCTACGTCGACCGCATCATCAAGGGGAAGAAGTTCGAGAAGCGCATCGAGTTCCGCACGCTGGCGGGGGCGACCGGCAAGAAAGACTCGCCCATCCGCGAGCTGATGGCGAAGCGGGCCGCGCGGGAGCTGCGCGACGGCTTCTACGTCAACCTCGGCATCGGCATTCCGACCCTGGTGGCCAATTACATCCCCGAGGGCATCGACGTGACCTTGCAGTCGGAGAACGGGCTGCTCGGGATCGGGCCGTTCCCGGAAGAAAGCCGGGTGGACCCGGACCTCATCAACGCCGGCAAGCAGACGGTCAGCACCATCCCGGGCTCGAGCTTCTTCTCCAGCGCCGATTCCTTCGCCATGATCCGGGGCGGGCACGTGGACCTCTCGATCCTGGGCGGGCTGGAGGTGGCGCAGAACGGTGACCTCGCGAACTGGATGGTGCCGGGCAAGATGGTGAAAGGCCCGGGCGGTGCCATGGACCTGGTTTCGGGCGTGAAGCGGGTGGTGGTGCTGATGGAGCACACCTCCAAGGACGGCAGCTCCAAGATCTTGAAGACATGCACGCTGCCGATCACCGGCAAGGGGGTCGTCAACCTGGTCATTACCGACCTCTGCGTGTTCGAAGTCGAGCCCGGCAAGGGGCTGGTGCTGAAGGAGCTGCATCCGGGCGTGACGCTGGAAGTCGTAAAGGCCAAGACGGCGGCGGAATTCCGCGTCGCGCTCTAGCTTGGGATCCCTCAGGATCATCTGCCCGAACGGGCACCTCGGCTTCGCGCCGATCCGCGTGGAGAGCTTCAAGCTCGGCGTCGCCGCGCGCCGGACTACATCGCCGCGGATTCCGGCAGCGACGACGTCGGCCCGATTCCGCTGGGCAGCGACACCTCCACCAGCCCGCTCGCGTGGCAGACGCACGACCTCGAGCAGATGCTGCTCGCCGCGCGCGCGCTCGGCGTGCCGATGATCATCGGTTCTTCGGGCGATACCGGCTCGAACAGCCGCGTCGATCTCTACGTGAAGATCATCCGGGAGCTCGCCGCGAAGCACCGGCTGAAGCGCTTCAAGCTCGGCTGGTTCTATTCCGAAGTGGACAAGGAGCACGTGCGCCGGCGCATGCGCGCGGGAGAGCGCGTGATGGGCCTGGACGCTCATCAAGATCTTTCGGAAAGTGAATTGGATGCAACGGAGCGGATCGTGGCGATGGCCGGAGTGCATCCATTCATCGAGCTGCTGAAGCAGGGTGCGGAGGTGATCATCGGCGGCCGCAGCTCGGACAGCTGCGTTTTTGCGGCGCCCGCCATCCATCACGGTTTTCCCGAGGCCGAGTCTTATTACCTGGGCAAGGTCCGCGAATGCGCGTCCTTCTGCGCCGAGCCCTATGGCGGCAAGGAAACCGTGCTGGGGGAGATCACGGCCAACGACGTCAAGGTCACCGCCATGCATCCCGAGCAGCGCTGCACCGTGGCGTCAGTGTCCGGCCACGCCATGTACGAGCGCTCCAATCCGTACTTCGAGCATGTCGCGGGCGGCACGCTCGACATGTCCGAATGCCGCTACGAGCAGGTGGCCGAGAAGACCACGCGCATCACCGGCGCGCGCTTCAAGCCGGCGCCGGAGTTCCGCGTAAAGCTGGAAGGCGCGGGCAAGGTCGGCGAGCGCTACGTCGGCATGGTCGGCATCCGCGACCCGTACACAATCGCGAACGTGGACAACGTCATCGCGTGGGCGCGAGCGCCGAAATGGCCGAGGAAGTGTGCATGACCGGCACGCGCCAGATGTTCTACGCACGCCTGCCGGAAGTGAAGGGCTCGGCCGGCGGCGTGGCGTTCGCCATCGACGAGGTGTTAAGGGCGACCCCGGCGCATCGGTGGACGCTGAATCACACGCGCCTGCGCCCCAGCGGCAGCCCGGGCGACCCGGACATCTTCGGCTCTCAGCAGTACGCGCCGCTACTGGACCTCGAAGTGCCCGGCTAGTCGAGCGAGATCTTCCGCTCCGCCGCGATCCTCTTGAGTTGCGCCAGGTCCTGTTTCAGTCGCGCCGCGATCGCCGCAGGCGGCAGTGCGACCGGGAGGGCCCCGTCGGGATCGAGAAAGGTGCGAAGCTCCGGGGAAGCGGAAATCTCGTTGATTTCCTTGTTCAGGCGCTCGACCAGCGCCGCTGGCGTGCCAGCCGGGGCAAACACCGTCACCCAGATGTCCATGGCGTAGCCCGGCACCGCTGCCGCTACCGGCGGCAGGTCCGGAAAGGCGGGGCTGGCCTTCGGTGAAGTCACCGCGATAGCGCGCACCTTGCCGGACTTGATTTGCGGGATCACGGTGCTGTAGTTGGAGATCATGACGTCGATCTGGCCGGCGGCGAGGTCGATCAGCGCGGGCCCGGCCCCTTTATAGGGCACGTGCGTCATCTGGATGTTGGCCGCGCCGTTCAGGAGCTCGGTCGCCAGGTGGGCTAGCGAGCCCACGCCGGCGGTGCCGTAGTTCAAAGCGCCTGGCTTCGCGCGCGCGGCGTCGCGGCGGTGGTGAGGAACGTGGACGAGGTCAATAGGAGGTGCGAGCCGTCCGGCGGCGCCTTCGCGACCGCGTCGGAGCCGATGACGCCCGCCGCGCCGCCCTTGTTCTCGACGATCACGCTGGTGCCGAGGCGCTTGGCGAGCTGCGGCGCCATCGCCCGCGCGATGACGTCGTTGCTGCCGCCGGGCGGGAAGGGCACGACGATGCGCATCAGCGCCGGCTGTGCCCAGGCGAAGGAGGTGGCAAGAACTGCGCCGACGAGAAAAGCCAATCGCTTCATGAAAACCTCCGGGGCCATTTGAGCCGATGACGGAGTTCCTGTAAACTCCTCCATCCCTACACGCCCTCGGTAGATGACCAAATATGTCTTCGTAACAGGCGGTGTAGTTTCTTCCCTTGGCAAGGGAATCGCCGCAGCATCCCTGGCCGCGATCCTAGAATCGCGCGGCATCCGAGTCACCAACATCAAGCTGGACCCGTACATCAACGTCGATCCCGGGACGATGTCGCCGTTCCAGCACGGCGAGGTGTTCGTCACCGAGGACGGGGCGGAAACCGACCTCGACCTCGGGCATTACGAGCGCTTCCAGAGCGCGAAGATGCGGCGCTGGAACAACTTCACCACCGGCCAGATCTACGAGTCGGTGATCAAGAAGGAGCGCCACGGCGACTACCTCGG
>CBDDSB010000022.1:0-3622 GCA_965233195.1 uncultured bacterium
GCTAAGGGCCGCGGTGCTAGCGCGGCGGTTCGGGCGCCGGGCGGCTGGCGCCGGACGAGGATGACTCCAGCGGATACATGCGGTCGAGCAAGGCGTCGGCGCGGCTGCGCTCGAGCAGCAGCCATTCGCGCAGCCCCTCGGAACTGTTGCAGTCCACACCGCGGTTCGCAGTGCAATTCTGCCGCGCGCGCTCCAGTCGGCGCTGCGCATCCTGCTCCGCGCGAAGCGCCTCCTCGCGATGGGCCTGCTCGAGCTGCGCGCGGTCGCGGTCGGTGTACTGCGCCATTGCGGGCGCCACCGACGAGGCAAAGACGGCGAAAATCAGGAGCCCGAGCCTGCGGCTCCGAGAGTTGTTGGCGCGATCGCACGTCATATCGATTCCGGTTGTCATCCGCGATAACCGGTGCCCCAGCGGCACCGCGGGCGAAGGATGCGCGCGCTGTCTTAAACCAGTCTTAAGCCGGGAGACCCGTGCAATTCTTGCTGCAGCGAGGGCTGAGCGGTGTGAACATGAGGAAACGCGTCAATCCTTATTCTCCTCACGAGCGTGCCGCGCCTCGCCCAGGATCTCTAGCCCTCCTTTCAATGCCACCGCTGCGATGGCGGCACCGATCACGAGATCGGGCCACGAGCGTCCCGTCCAGGCCACCAGCCCGCCGGCAATAAGAATGCCGCTATTCGAAACGAAGTCGTTGAAGCTGAAGGTGGTGGCTGCGCGCAGGTTCACGTCGCCCGAGTGAAGGCGCTGCAACAGCCGCAGGCAGAGCAGGTTGACGCCTGCGGCGACCACCGCGAAGGCGGCCATGATGCCGCCAAGCGGCTCGGAGCCGGCCAGGAAACGGCGCACCGCGTCGCCCAGTATGCCGGCGGCAAAGGCAAGCAGCAGGACGCCGGATAGCCTCGCGGCTGCGCTCTTCCACCGCGGCGACCGGCCGAGCGCGAAATAGCTGATGACGTAAACAGCGCTATCGGATGCATTGTCGAGCGCATTCGCGATGAGAGCGCTGGAATCGGCAGCTAAGCCGGCTGCCGCGAGCGCGATGGAGAGCAGCACATTAAGCGCGAGCACCTGCAGGAGCACGCGCCGCTGCTCCTGCGTCTTGCATTCGATCCATTTGGCATCTTGGCTCGCCGCCATCTCAGCTCGCACTTGCCCGCACTGCGCCGCGCGCTCGCGGTCCTCTTTCAGCGTGAACTGCCGCGCCGCCGCCGCGTCCAAGGGCAATGGAGTTCATGCAGATCGGATGGGGCAGCGGGATGTGGATAGAGCTCTTGCTGCTCGGGGGTGCTGCCGCGTCGCTCTGGTTGTTCCGAGGACGAACGGCGAGCGAACGCGTCGGCTCAGCCCGCGCCCTTACGGTGGCTCTGGCCGTGATTGGCGCGGTGGCGGTTATTGTCCTCGGGGCCATGGTGCTCACGCATTACGGGATGATGCGCTGATTGGCGCCAGGCCTTGCGCGGCAAGTCGGTTCTTCCAGGGAAAGTGGCAAGGTCAGAACCTGGGTCGCGGGCCGAGGGCGTTTGTGCGAATTACGATGCTGCCTGCCATGACGCTGTTCGGGACGATCACGTCCTGGTTTTCCGCGTCGCGAAGCAATGTATACCCAAGCGAAACCTCTTCGACGGTGGCCGTGATAAGGCCTTTCGGTGAACCGAGCTGCACGGTGTCCCCGACACGAATCGGCCGGTAGAGGACCAGCGAAAGTCCGGCGACAAGATTGCCAAGCGTGTTTTGGGCAGCCAGGCCGAGAATGATCGACACGACGCTCACGCCCGCGAGCAGCGCAGTGCCGAGCGCGCGCAGGCCCGGAACGAGGTGGGCATACAGAATGAAGGCAAGAAGGTACGCCAGCACCTGCAGGAAGGCGCTCGAGAAGCGCAGCCCGGTGATGTCGGAAAGCCGCGGCTCGAGCCGGCGCGCCCCGGCTCGGATCGCGGCCCCAAGGATGGCCGCTCCGGCGAGGAACATCGCTGCCCAGACGAAGGCGCCGAGCAGGGTCTTCGGATCGAGCAGGTCTCGATGATCCACGTGGAAAAGGGCGTCGATGCAGTCTCTCCCTCAGGCGGGTTGTGCAGGAAAGATCAGGCTCACCTTCAAGCCCGCGCCGCCCTCGCCGGACTCGAGGGTGACTTGCGCCCCGTGCAGGTCCGCGATGCGGCGCACGATCGCGAGGCCGAGCCCGCTGCCGATCTCGGCGCTGCCCGGCACCCGGTAGAAACGATCGAAGACCCGCTCGCGTTCGTCCGCGGGGATGCCGGGACCCGTGTCGAGCACGCTGAGCAGCGCACGGCCTTCCGTGCGCCCCGCCGCGACGTCCACGCGCCCGCCTGGCGGCGTGTACCGCACGGCGTTGTCCACGAGGTTGCGAAGCAGGATGCGCAAGGCCTGCGGGTCGCCGCGCACGGTGACCTCGGCGCCGGTGTCGCCGGCTCCGAGGTCGATCCCTTTCGCCACCGCGCCGGCCGCAAGGTCGGCCACCGCTTCCCGCGCAAGCTCGTCGAGGCGCACCGGCACGAAAGTATGCGCCGCCGCATCGGGCTCGCTGCGGGCGAGGGCGAGCAACTGCTCGACGAGGTGCGTCGCGCGATCCACGCTGCCGACGAATTCCTCGCCCGCGGCGCGGCGCTCATTCTCGTCGCTCGTGCGCACCAGCACCTGGGCCTCCAGCCGCAGCGCGGCGAGCGGCGTGCGCAACTCGTGCGCGGCATCGCCAATAAACGCGCGCTGGGCGGAGATGGACGCCTCGAGCCGGCGCAGCAGGCGGTTGAGCGCCGCGACCAGCGGGGCGATCTCGACCGGAAGGCCGCCCTCGTCGACCGGCTCGAGAGCGCTTGCGCCCTTGCGCTCCACCACGCCGGCTACCGCGTGCAGCGGCCGCATCGCGCGCGCGACGGTGAGCCAAACGGCGACGGCGAGCAGCGGAATGACGAGCAGCAACGGAAGAAGCGTGCGCAGCGCGCTCGCGAACGCCATCTGGCGGCGCACCGCAAGCGGCTGCACCACCTGGATGGTGCGCGGACCGAGCTGCGTGGCATAGATGCGCCACTCGCCGCTCGCGTCCTTGACGTTGGAGAAGCCGAGCGTGGCGCGCGGAGGGAGCGCGGGATAGTTCGGCGAGAGGTATACGCTGTCACCGCGCTCGTTCCAGATTTGCACCGCGAAGTCGTACTCCGGGTGCTCGGCATTCTCCGGCAGCGCAACCAGCGCGGAATCATGCTGGACCGCCTGCGAGGCGAGCGACAGCGCGAGCTGCCGGATGTGGTAGTCGAAAAGCTCGTCCATCTCGTGCAGCGCGACCGCGTAGCCGACCGCTGCCGCGAGCACCCCCGCGCCGAGCACCGCCGCCATGAGCCAGCCGAGCAGCCGGCGGCGGATCGACGGGGCGCGGCCGCTCAAGCCGGCTTCCCGGGCAGCGTCTTCGGCACCATGTAGCCCACGCCGCGGATGTTGCGGATGAAATGGGAGCCCAGCTTGCGGCGCAGGCCGTGCACGTACACCTCCACGGCGTTGCTTTCGATTTCGTCGCCCCAGCCGTAGACCTTCTCCTCGAGCTGCGGGCGCGAGAGCACTGCCCCGGGGCGCGAGAGCAGCGCCTCAAGGATGGCGAACTCCTTCGGCCCA
>CBDDSB010000023.1:0-98711 GCA_965233195.1 uncultured bacterium
TGCCTTCGGTTCCCACCTCACGCGCCACCCGCGTGACCTCGGCCGCGAACGACGAGAGCTGGTCCACCATCGTGTTGATGGTGGACTTCAGTTCCAGCACCTCGCCTTTCACGTCCACCGTGATCTTCTTGGAAAGGTCGCCCGCCGCCACCGCTTTGGTCACGTCGGCGATGTTCCGCACCTGCGAGGTGAGGTTGCCGGCCATGAAGTTCACCGACTCGGTCAGGTCCTTCCAGGTGCCCGACACGCCCTGCACGTCGGCCTGTCCGCCGAGCTTGCCTTCCGTGCCCACCTCGGTCGCAACGCGCGTGACCTCCGCGGCGAAGGAGCGCAGCTGGTCCACCATCGTGTTGATGGTCGACTTCAATTCCAGCACCTCGCCCTTCACGTCTACCGTGATCTTCTTGGAGAGGTCGCCTGCGGCAACCGCTTTGGTCACGTCGGCAATGTTCCGCACCTGCGAGGTGAGGTTGCCGGCCATCGAGTTCACGGAATCGGTCAGGTCCTTCCACGTGCCCGACACGCCTTCGACTCGCGCCTGACCGCCGAGAATTCCTTCGGTGCCCACCTCGCGCGCCACCCGCGTCACCTCGGCGGCGAACGAACGCAGCTGGTCCACCATGGTGTTGATGGTGGATTTCAGCGTGAGGAATTCGCCCTTCACGTCCACTTCGATTTTCTTGGAGAGGTCGCCCTTGGCCACCGCGGTAGTCACGTCGGCGATGTTCCGCACCTGCGAGGTGAGGTTGCCGGCCATCGAGTTCACGTTGTCGGTCAGGTCTTTCCACACCCCCGCGACGCCCTTCACCTTCGCCTGTCCGCCAAGTTTTCCTTCGGTACCGACTTCCCTGGCGACTCGCGTGACCTCAGCCGCAAAATCCCCCAGCTGGTCCACCATCCGGTTGATGATCTTGGCGTTGCGCAGGAACTCGCCCTCGAGCGGGCGGCCGTCGACTTCCAGCGCCATGGTCTTGGAGAGGTCGCCCTGCGCCACCGCGCCGATCACGCGCGCCGCCTCGTTGGTCGGGTGCACCAGGTCGTCGATCAGCGAGTTGATGCTCTCGACCTTCTGCGCCCAGAAGCCGCGCGCGTTTTGCAGCGCGGCACGGCGCTTGAGCTTGCCTTCCTTGCCGACCATCTGCGAGAGCTTGGCCAGTTCTTCCGCCATCGCCACGTTCTGCTCGACGAGGTCGTTGAACACCTCGGCCACCTTGGAGAACGCCGCGCTGCCCTGGTGCGGCAGCTCGGCCGAGGGATCGCCCTTGCGCAGGGCCACCAGCGCGCCGTAGATGAGGGTGAGCTCCTCGGCATGCCCGACTGCCGAGACTCCGTTGTCCTTGAGCGGAAGATTCACGCGCGGCTCCCTTCGAGTAAAACCTCGATTAACGCGTCGGAATTTACCCCGAGAGGTGCGTAGAAAGGGAACGACTTTCCTGTCGCCGCCGCCACTACAACCCCTGCCGGCGTCGGCAACCGCCGACAGGTTTTTCCTGACGGATGAACAAGGGTTTACCCGAGCCTGCAAGTTCAACTACAAGCGGCCAGGTCAGGCGCGCGGTGCGCCGCGGCCCGCACAATGTCTCTCAAATCAGGCTACAGGCGCGCAAGAAACAACGGAAATTGCCGTGTATTCTGCGCCCCGATGACCGATCAACGACCCGGTACCGCCTCGCAGGCGAAGCCCGCCGCACGGCAGCAGCCGTTGCGCGTGCTGATCGCCGACGACGACCGCGATGGCGCGCTCACGCTCGCCACGCTGCTCGAGCTCGAAGGCTTCGAGGTGCGTACGGTGCACGGCGGCCAGGAAGCGCTCGACAGCGCGCGCGAGTTCCGGCCCGACGTGGCGCTGCTCGATATCGGCATGCCGAAGATCACCGGCTATGAGGCCGCGCGGCGGCTGCGGCTGCGCTACGGCAACGACTGCCCGGTGCTGATCGCGATCACCGGCTGGAAGCAGGCCTCCGACAAGATCCTCGCCTCGCTCGCCGGCTTCGACCACCACGTGGCCAAGCCGTACGAGCCGGCGCAGCTCATCGCTCTGCTGTCGAAGCTCTAAGACGCTCGCGTCGCTTCTCTAACTTCCCGCATTATCTTGTCGGCGGTGCGCGGCATGTTCTGGGACAGCCAGAGCAGCGTCGCCTGACCCGAAGGCATCTGGGTCGTGGTCTGGTGGCTGGCCGCGAGGGACAGCAGGATGCTGGCGAGCGGCTCGTCGAGCACCTTGCGGCTCGCCTCGCTCACCGCCTGGTTCAACTGGCGTGCGTCGCGCGCCGGAATGAAGTGCGTGTGCGCCTTGCACACGGATTCGAGCCCGGCGTAAGCCTTCGGATCAAGGGCGTCCATCGCGTAGGCGCAGAACAGCGAGAACGTCTGCAGGCGGGTGAGCTCGTTCCAGTATTCCTCGAGCCGGATCGCGGCGTCACGCTTGCCTTCCTGCCAGAGGATGTCGACCATCTCTCCGTACGCGCGCACCGCCGGATACTGCAGACGGACCTGTGCGATCAGGCCGCCGATCACCTCGCGGAACGCGTTCCATTGCGGCATGCCGTCGACCATGAAGCGCGCCAGGGTCTGCTCGGCATCGAGCACCACGAGTTGGCCGGGGTCGCCCGCCCCGGCCAGTTTCTGCAGGAAAGCTTCGCTGTGCTGCGGCCGCGCGATGATGATCGCGGCCTCGCCGCGCCGCAGGCCGGTGCCGAGATATTCGGCCACCGCTTCGGCCAGGAAGCCGCGGTCCTGGTAGGTCTGCACGATATGGTCGCCGTGCGAGGGTTCGCGGAGAACTTCGTTCCAGTTCATCTTGCATCCTTTCTGCCCAGCAGCTGCGCCAGCGTCGGCCGGATCACATCCGGCTCGAGCGGCTTGCGCAGGTAGATGTCTTCGTTGCCGTCGCGCGCGCGCATGCGCCGGTCTTCCTCGGCGCTCATGAAAATGATGGGCGTGCGGCGCGTGCGCTCGAGACTGCGAATCGCCGCGGCGACTTCGTAGCCGTCCATCCCCGGCAGGCGCACGTCGAGCAGGATGGCGACGAACTCGTGCTTCAGCACCAGACGCAGCGCGTCTTCGCCCGACTGCGCGAGCAGCAGCTTCGCGCCCATGTCGCCCAACAGCTCGCTGAGGGCGAACTGCGCCGCCTTGTCGTCTTCGACGACCAGCAGGTTCATATTCCGATCCTGCCGAGCACCGGCAGCAGGCCGTGCGGCAGCTCGCGCTTGGAGACGAACGCCACCGCGCCGGCGCCGAGCGCCGCGCTGCGCAGCGCTTCCGAATCGTTCACCGACATGATCACCACCGGGCACGACGGGCAGCGCCGGCGCAGCTCGCGCGTCGCCTCGATGCCGTTGGCTCCGGGCAGCTCGAGGTTCATCAGCACGAGATCGGGAATGGCCAGCTCCGCCTGGTCAAGCGCCTCCTGCAGGTTGCGGGCCTCGCTCAGGCGTGGCGACGCCAGCGAAAGCATCAGCCAGTCGCGCAGAGCAGCCCGCATGCCGTCGTGGCCTTCTACCAGGAGAATGGAATTCAACGTGTCATGGTAAGCCCGCGCCGCCGAGGCGGTCAGTCGGGAACCTAGGACAGCCGGTGTCGGGAGGCTCCCGACGTCAATCCAAAGAGACAAGGCCCCGCTGGATCGCGAAGCGCACCAAGCCGGCGAGGTCGCGGATCCCGAGCTTCTCGACCAGGCGCGCGCGGTAGGTTTCGACGGTCTTTTGCGACAGCGACAGGCGCTGGGCGATCTCCGCCCCGGTGCGTCCCTCGGCGAGGAGCTGCAGCACCTCGCGCTCGCGCGCCGACAGGCGGGCGAGCGGATCGTCCTGCTTGTCGTCGCTGTAGTCCTCGAGCACTACGTCCGCCACCCGGGGGCTGAGGTAGCGCTGCCCGGCGTGCACCGCGCGGATCGCCTCGACGACCTCCTTCGCGGCCGAGCGCTTGACCACGTAGCCGGCGGCGCCCGCTTTCAGCGCCCGGCGCACGTACTCGCGCTGCGCGTACATCGACAGCACGATCACGCGGCACTTGGGGTCGCGCTGCAGGATGGCGCGGGTGGCGTCGGCGCCGTTCAGCTCCGGCATCGACAGGTCCATCAGCACTACGTCGGGCTGCGCGTCGCGCGCCACCTGGACGGCCTCGCGGCCGTCGCCCACGCAGGCCACGACCTCCATGTCGGCCTCGGCCTCCACCAGGTGCTTGAGCCCTTCGGCCACTACGCCGTGGTCGTCGGCGATCAGGATGCGGATCGGCATGGTGAACAGGCTCCCATTACAGCGGTACCCGGGCGTGGATGCGCGTGCCCTCGCCGGGGCTCGAAGCGATGTGCAGCTGCCCGCCAGCCGCTTCCGCGCGCTCGCGCATCGTCGTCATTCCCCAGCGGCCGCGGCGCGCCGTCGCCGGGTCGAAGCCCTGCCCGTCGTCCTGCACGTCGAGGATCAGCTCCTCGTCGGTGGCGGAAACTTCCAGGCGGACGTTGGTGGCCTTCGCGTGCTTGAGCACGTTGTTGAGCGCTTCCTGCGCAATGCGGAACAACGCGACCGCGGCCTCCGGGCGCGCGTTCTTCGATCCCGCGGGGTCGCGGTCGGCCACGGCCACCTTCACACCGGTGCGTCGCGAGAATTCCTCGGCATGCCAGCCGAGCGCGGCGCCCAGCCCGTACTCGTCGAGCAGCGGCGGGCGCAGCTCGGCCATCACGTTCTCGATCGATTGCAGCGTGTTGTCGACCAAGCCGAGCGAATCGTCCAGGCGCTGGCGCAGCGCCGGGGTCAGGGCATGGCTTTCGCGCGAGATGATGTCGAGGTTGATGTTGAGCGCCGACAGGCTCTGGCCGACGCGATCGTGCAGCTCGCGCGCGAGCCGCCGGCGCTCGGCCTCCTCGGCCTGCACCAGGCGCCGCGTCAGGCCGTGCAGGTCCTGCGCCGCCTGGCGCAGCGCGCTTTCGGAATGGCGCTGCTCGGTGATGTCGACGCAGGCGACCAGGATCTTGATCGGCTTGCCGCGCTCGTTGCGCACCACCTCGCCCTGGCTGCGCAAGTAGCGCACCTCGCCGCCCGGACGCACGATGCGTTCCAGCATCGAGAAGCTGCGGCTGTCCATCAGCGCGCGCGCCACCATCGCGCCCGACTGCTGGCGGTCCTCCGGATGCACGCGCTCAAGATAGTTTTCGAAGCTGGGCGCCAGGTCCTGCGGCAGCACGCCGAGGATGCGGTAAAGCTCGCTGGACCACGAGACCCGGCCGGTGTCGGGATCCCACTCCCAGCTGCCCAGGCCGGCGACCTTCTGCGCCTCGGCCAGCAGGGTGCGCTGCTCGCGCAGCGCCTGCTCCGTGAGGCGCCGGTCGGTGATGTCGTTCGCCACCGTGCCCACGGCGACCACGGTGCCCGCCGCATCGAATACCGGAAATTTGGACACCAGGCTGACGCGCTGACCCTCGCTCGCGGTGGCGCGCTCCTCGTACTGCAGCGGCTCGCCGCGCGCAACCACGGCGGCGTCGTGCGCCGCCGCGGCGAGCGCCTGGCGGCGCGGGAACAGCTCGGCATCGGTGCGGCCGAGCACCTGGTCCAGACGCAGGCTGTAGCGCTCGAGGAAGCGGTCGTTGACGAAGCGGTAGCGGCCCTCGCGGTCCTTCATGCACATCAGCGCCGGGCTGTGCGAGGTGAACGCGCGCAGGCGCTCTTCGCTCTCGCGCAGGCGCTCTTCCATCGCGCGCCGCTCGCTGATGTCGCGCGTGATCTTGGCGAAGCCCACCAGCTCGCCGGCGTCGTCGCGTACCGCGTCGATCACCACCAGCGCCCAGAAGCGGCTGCCGTCCTTGCGCAGCCGCCAGCCCTCGCCTTCGAAGCGGCCGTCGCGCCGGGCGGTGGCGAGCGCCGCTTCCGGAAGGCCGCGCGCCCGGTCCTCGGAAGCGTAGAACTGAGAGAAATTCCGGCCGATGACCTCCTCGGCGCGGTAGCCCTTGATGCGCTCGGCACCCGGGTTCCAGCTCGACACCCGCCCGCCGTCGTCCAGCAGGTAGATGGCGTAATCGGTGACGCTCGACACCAGCAGCCGGAATTGCTCGTCCGCCGGGGCGGCGGCCGCGGCGGCGTGGACGAGGCGCAATTCAGGAGTCATGAGCAGGAGTAATGAGCGCGAGTAATCACCCGAACGGCATCATAATCCCTATGCCATGAGCCCGCCCCGTATCCTGGTGGTCGAGGACGAAGAGTCGATGCGCGAATTGCTGCGCCTGCACCTGTCCTCCGCTGGTTACAACGTCGAGGTGGCCGAGGACGCCATCGCCGCCGGCTACTCCGTGCTCAAGGCTGCGCCCGACCTCATCATCTGCGATGTCGCCATGCCGCACATGGACGGCTTCGAGCTGGTGGCCGCCCTGCGCGCCGATACCGCGGTGTCGAACAAGCTGCCGGTGATCTTTCTGACGGCAGAGAGCGAGGCCGATGACCGGGCGCGCGAGCTCGGCGGCGAGTTCCTGGAGAAGCCGATCAGGCTCGAGGTGCTGCTGAAGGCTGTTTCGCGCCATCTTCCGCTGCCGCGGCGCTGAGGTCGTCCTCCCTGCCGTTGAGCCCCTCTTCCCATCGCACGTCGATCGTGGTGGAGAGGTAGCGCGCGAGGCCGATGATGAGGCGCAGTCGGTCCTTCGCCAGCCGCAACGGCAGCTCGTCGAGCGTAAGCTGCGCTTGCTCCTGGATCTGCTCCAGCTTGGTGAGGATTTCGTCTTTTCTTTGCACTCGCCTCGTTTTTACCGCGCATTCAGCGGCCGGTATATCAAGGCCGCCCTAAATTGCTGTAGTTTCCTAATGACGCCATGGTGAACCTCGATGACATCCGCGCCGCCGCGAAGCGCATCGCCGGCGCGCTCGAGCCGACGCCGTGTGTGCACAGCCGCACGCTGTCGAAGCTCACCGGCGCCGAGGTATTCCTCAAGTTCGAGAACCTGCAGTTCACCGCCTCGTTCAAGGAACGCGGCGCGCTGAACAAGCTGCTTTCGCTGTCGGACGCAGACCGGCGCCGCGGGGTGATCGCGATGAGCGCGGGCAACCACGCACAGGCCGTGGCTTACCACGCCGCGCGCCTCGGCATTCCGGCGACCATCGTCATGCCGCGCGGCTCGCCGAACACCAAGATCCGCAATACGCAGATCCACGGCGCCACGGTGGTGCTCGAGGGCGACAACCTGTTCGAGGCCGGCAAGCACGCGCGCGCCCTGGCCGCGCGCGACAACCTGGTGTTCGTGCATCCCTACGAGGATGCGCTGATCATCGCCGGCCAGGGCACGGTCGCGCTGGAGATGCTGGAAGCGGTGCCCGACCTCGAGATGCTGGTGGTGCCGGTGGGTGGCGGGGGCTTGATTTCGGGCATGGCCACCGCGGCGCGCGCATTGAATCCAAACATTCAACTCTACGGCGTGGAGTCGAAGAACTATCCCTCGATGCACCAGCGGCTGAACAACCTGCCGGTCGAATGCGGCGGCGACACCATCGCCGAAGGCATCGCGGTGAAGGACGTGGGCAACATCGCCTTCGGCATCATCCGCGAGCTGGTGAAGGAAGTGCTGGTGGTCAAGGAAGAGACCATCGAGCGCGCCGTGGTGGCGCTGATCGAAATCGAGAAGACCGTCGCCGAAGGCGCGGGCGGCGCGGCACTCGCCGCTTTGCTCGAGCACCCCAAGCTGTTCGCCGGCAAGCGCGTCGGCCTGCCGATCTCCGGCGGCAACATCGACAGCCGGGTGCTCGCCTCGGTGCTGATGCGCGGGCTGGTGCGCGACGCGCGCCTGGTGCGCCTGCGCGTCACCATGCCCGACATCTCCGGCAGCCTGGCCAAGGTCGCCGGGCTGATCGCCGACGGCGGCGGCAATATCGTCGAGGTGCAGCACCAACGCGTGTTCAGCACCGCCTCGGCGAAGTCGACCGAGATCGAGTTCCTGATCGAGACCCGCGACCGAGAGCACACTGAGGCCCTGATCGCGCGGCTCGAAAGCAACGGCGTCAGGGTTTCGGCTTTTTAGCGCGCTCCTGCTTTTCGATCTGCTCGTCGGTAGTGCCGAGCCGAGCTTCTTCGGCCTGATCCAGGCCGCCGCCGAGGCCGGCTTCTTCGCTGTTCACAACGCGATCTGCACCTTCGTCCGCCGCGTGCGGGACTTTCCCGACGGCCGGACGCTCACCGGTGCCGCCGTCGTCGCTGTCGGTGGAAGGCCGGTCGGGCCGGTCGGAAAAAGTGTCCGAGCTGTCGCTAGGGCCGATCTTGGGTTCGGCGCGCCCCTGGTGCCGCGGAATTTTCGCCATGACTGCCTCCGGTGGTTGGACCGCAGGCCTGCTGCAAGCGGTGTTCCCGTTATTTGAGCTTGCCGCCGATTGCTTTCGACCAGGCCGCAAGGTTCTTGGACTGCTCGTCGATCGCCGCGGCGAATTCGGCGGGCGAGCCCGGGTTGACGATCTGCCCGGTGGCAGTCATGCGCTCGTTGAGCGCGGCATCGGTGAGATGCGTCTTCACGTCCGCGGCGATGCGGTCGCGCACCGCGTCGCTGAGGCCGCTCGAGCGCGCCGCCATCAGGCCGACCAGCCCGTCGAGCGTGAGCTGCGGAAAGCCGGCTTCCGCGACCGTCGGCACCTCGAGCCCCGGCGCGCGCGTACGGTTCTGCACCGCGATCACGCGGATGCGCCCGCCCTGCGCGTGGCCGCGCACGATGGCGTAGGCCGCCGAGTAGAGCTGGATGCGTCCCTCGACCAGGTCGTTTTGCGCGCTGACCGCGTCTTTGTACGAGACGCGCGCCATGTCGAGGCCGGCGCCCTTCAGGTACGCCGCCATCATGATGTCGTAGACCTGCGTGACCGAGGCGTAATTCAGCTTGCCCGGCTCCTCGCGCACCATCTGCATCACCTCCTTCAGCGACTGCGCCTTGAGCGAAGCCGGCACCGCGAACACCACCACGGTGTTGGAGACGCGCGCCACCGGCACCAGCTCGTTGCGGTCGTAGGGCACCTTGTCGAGCGTGTACGGGTGGCCGACGAACGAGCCCGACGGCCCGTAGAGCAGCGTGTGATCGTCCTTCGCCGCGATCACGGCGTTGATGGCGAGCACCGCGTCGGCGCCCGGCCGGTTCTCCACCACCACCGGCTGCCCCCACTGCTTGGAGAGCCGGTCGGCGAGCATGCGCCCGGTGATGTCGGCGCCCGAGCCCGGCCCGAGTGACACGATGAACTTCACCGGGCGGCTGGGCCAGGACTGCGCCGGCGCCGTGAGCGGCAGCAACGAAGCCAGGATTGCAAGCAGCAGCTTTTTCATTCGAACTCCTGTTTATCCGTAAACCGAAATTTCGACGAGATTCAGGTCCGGATCGCGCACGTACACCGAGCGGATCGCGCCCTTCGCCCCGGTCTTGGCCACCGGGCCTTCGATGATCTTGATTTTTGCGTGGTTGAGCCGCTCCACCACCTGTTCCAGGGCGACACTGGCGATGAAACACAGATCCAGTGATCCTGGCACCGCCACATGCGCGCGCGGGGTGAACTCCTTGCCCCACTCGTGCAGGTTGATCTTTTGCGCGCCAAACTTGAGCGCCAGGCGCTCTTCGGTCGGGGTGCGGAACCTCTCCAGCTTCATGCCGAGCACCTCGCTATAGAAGCGGATGCAGGCGTCCTTGTCGCGGGTGGTGAGGACGATGTGGTCGACGCGCTCGATCATGTCTTTTTCAGCAGGCGCAGCGGGTTGTACTCGAGCACGGTCTCGCCGCGCTGGTTGATCACCTGGTTCGCGAAGCGCACCAGGCCGCGCTCGCCTTTCGACGCCAGGCGCTGCTCGATCACCTCGCACTCGACGTGGATGGTGTCGCCGACCACGGTGGGGGCCTTGACGTCGAGCGTGGCGTTGAGGAAGGCGAGCCCGGTGTCCTGCATGGTCGGCAGCAGCAATCCCTCGGCGAAGGAATAGACCAGCGCGCCCGGAACCAGCCGTTTCTTGCCTTCTTCGTCGACCGCGAACAGCTCCTCGGTCAGCCAGGAAAGTCCGATGAACGCCGCGCGGTCGGCCTCGGTGATGGTGCGCCGGTGGGTGCGGAAGCGGAAGCCGAGCTTCAAATCATCGAAGGCGAAGCCGCGGCCGACCAGTTTCATTTTTTGTCAAACTGCTTGCGGGCCTTGTCGAACGCCTCCTGCACGCCTTTCAGCGCCGAATCGGTGCCGCGGATCATGTCGCGCCAGGCGTGGGCCGATGCGCTCTGCACGCGCCGCAGCTCGGCGAGGGCCTCGTCGCGTCGCGCGCGGAACTGCTCGACGTTCTTCGCGCCCGCGGCTTCCCACTTCGCCGCCTGCGCGTTCAACTCGTCGATCTGGGCCTTGAGCTTGCTGACGTAATCGTCGCGGCTGATCATCGCTCCTCCAAACCTCGGTCCACCGGGAAAGCTATGGCATTCTAGCGCGGTGACCGATTCGCTCGCCCCGCGCGGCAAGTTCGCCGTGCTAGCGCCGTCGACCAATACCTCGGTGCAGCCGGAGTTCGACGCCATGCGGCCCTGGGGCGTGACCAACCACCATTCGCGCCTCATCATCCCGGATACGCGCGTCACCGACGATCGCTCGTTCATGACGATGATGGACTCGATCCGCGGCGCCCTGTTTCCGGCGCTGGAATCGGCACTGTCCTGCGATCCGGATTACGTGGTGCTCGGGATGTCGTCCGAGACTTTCTGGGACGGCGTGAAAGGCTCCGAGCAGTTGAAGAGGAAGCTGAAGCGGGTGGCGAAGCGCGGCGTGGCGATGGGCTCGGACGCGTGCCGCGCCGCGCTGCGCGCCTACGGCCGCGGCGTCAAGCGTCTTGGCGTCATTACCCCGTACATGCCCGCGGGCGACCGTCAGGTTCGCCGCTTTTTCACCGAATGCGGCTTCGAGATCGTCAACCTGCTCGGGCTGAAATGCGGCAGCCCGACGCTGATCGCCCATGTCTCGAAGGAAGAGCTGCGCGCCGCCATCCTGCGCGTGAACCGTGGGAAGGTCGACGCCGTGGTGCAGGTCGGGACCAACCTGGCGATGGCCGAAATCGCCGCGGCGGCGGAGTTCTGGCTGGACAAGCCGGTGCTGGCCATTAATACAGCGACGTACTGGTACGCCTTACGCGATTACGGCATCAAGGACCGCATCCCCGGCTGGGGATCGCTGTTCGCCGAGCACTAGCGCCAGTTCTCGCGCCGGTCGAGTCCGGAGCGCCGCTCCGCCTCGAGCGCTGCGCTTGGCGGGAGCCGGTCGCGCAGCGCAAAGCCGAGTATCACCAGTCCAGCGCTGAGCAGGAGGAACAGCCAGTCGTAGAGCGGCACGTACTCGGGAAGATCGCGCACGTGATGCAAGTCGAGCAGGTGGTGGTCGATCACGCCTTCGACCAGGTTGAAAGCCCCCCAGCCGATCAGCAGATAACCGGTGAAGCCGCGCGTCGAAGTCATCGGTCCCGCGCCGCGGATCGCGCTTCGCAGGAGAAACGCGCCCGCCAGGGTAACCAGCCAGGTGGCGAGGTGAAACCAGCCGTCGGCCACCATGTTCTGCTTCATCGCTTCCATCGAGGCTGGCGGGACGCGCGCAGACAGCATCTGGTGCCAATGCGCGATCTGGTGCAGCACGATGCCGTCGAGAAATCCGCCCAGGCCGACGCCGAGCAGGAGCGCGGCGTTCCGCGCCCGCTTGTAACGCATGGTTACTTTTTCCCGCGCGAGCGCGGGTTGCCGTCCTTGCGATACGCGGGCGGCACGTAGAAATTCAGGGTGCGCAGAAGTCCGCGCCCGGTGTTGCAGACCTGGTGCTTTTCTTTGCGTTCGATGAGGAGAAGGCTACCAGCGCGCAGCTTGTGGCGCTTGCGTCCGACGAGCGCTTGGCCGCGTCCGGAGAGCACGAACAGCCACTGGTCGGCGCCGCGGTGGCGGTTGTCCGTCCCGCCTTCGGCATCGCCCGGGGCGAGGACCATCTCGGCCGCCTGGGAAGCGCGGTTGCCGGGGATTACGCGGAATCCCCGGCCAAACCGCAGGTGCTTCCGGACCAACTACTTCCTTACTGCTTTTTTTCCGATCCCATGCCGCCCGTGCTCGGGGCCGGCGCGGTGGTGCTGCTACCCGAACCCGATCCCATTCCGGTCGACCCGGGGGTCGTCGGGCTGGTGGTGCTGCCGCTGGAGCTGGAGCCCGAGCCGCTGGTGCTGCCCGAAGCGCCGCTGCCCGCGCTGCCGCTGCGCGCTTCGCGCTCGCACTTCTCTTTCTCGGCACCCGTCAGGGCGAGGCACTTGCTGGCGCTGCTGCCCGACGCTCCGGACGCCGCGCCGGCCGAGCCGGAAGTGGAGCTGTCGCTGCTGCCCGAGGAGGAGCTGCCCGAAGCCGACGGCGTGGTCGTGCTGCTGCCCGAGGAGCCACTGGCGGACGGAGTGCTCGTGCTGCTGCCTGACGAGCCCGCGCCAGCGCTTCCCGACGCGCCCGAGGCGCTGCTGCCGGAGCCGGAGCCCGAAGACTGAGAGAACGCCACGCCCGACAGCGCGAGAAGCGCGGCGGCAGTGGCTGCGGTAAGAGTTTTCAACATCATGGAGAGATCTCCTTCGAAGGGTGGATGAGAGCTGCGCCGTCCTGCACGCAAGGGTCATGCCGCCTCCGCCGGAGAAATTTTCCGCGGCGGCGCGGGAATACACGCGTTAGGGCCTGCGGCACCTCGCGCGTCGGGCGAATCGCGCTTTCCTGTCGCGATGTGGGCTACGGCGAGCCAGCCTTCATGGGAACGTAACTTGCCCCCTTCCTCACATTCACTCGGAAAGGAAACTGCATGGAAAAAATCGAGAAGTCGGTCGAAGTCGCCGCCCCGGTGCGCGCGGTTTACAACCAGTGGACGCAGTTCGAGGACTTTCCGCGCTTCATGGCCGGCGTGAAGGAAGTGCGCCAGCTCGACGACACGCACCTGCACTGGCACGCCGAGATCTGGGGCAAGGACAAGGAATGGGATGCTGAAATTACCGAGCAGGTGCCCGACCAAGTGATCGCCTGGCGCAGCACCAGCGGCGCGCCGAACGCCGGCACCGTGCGCTTCGAGCCGGTGTCGCACGAGCGCACCCGCGTGCGCCTGACCATGGAATACCAGCCCGAAGGCGCGATCGAGAAGACCGGCGACGCGGTGGGCGTATTCAGCTCCCGCGTGCAGAACAGCGTCGAGGACTTCAAGAAATTTATCGAGAAGCGCGGCGCGGAGACCGGCGGCTGGCGCGGCGAGGTCCACGGCGGTCAGAAGACGCCTACTTCACGACGGCAAGGACCAGGCGGATCCAGATAACCAGCAGCACCACATTGCCGGCCGCGAAGGCGGCCAGGCGATGGAACACGTTGTTGTAGGTGAGGTGGATGAGGCTGTGTAGCGCCCGGCGGGCGACATAGGCCCAGGCGAGCGCCAACCCGGCCGCATCCACCGCGCCGTATCCGAGCCTATCCAACGAAGCCGATGCCGCGCGCCATGAGCGCCGCGCACAGCAGGATCAGCACCACGCCGACCAGCTCCAGGTGCAGGATGCGCCGGATCTTCGGTACCGCCGCCGGGTCGATGCCTTTGCGCCAGGCAAGGAATTTCAGCGTCGGGTAAATCGACAGCAGCGCCACCAGCACGAACAGCACCATCTTCGCGATGAACGCGCTGTTGTGCAGATAGAAAGCGGCTCCCTTTTCGAAATAGAACACCCGCAGCAGACCGACCACCAGCAGAACGCCGGCCGACAGTCCCAACACCAGGTCGGCGCGCGCCAGCCTGCGTGCGATGCGCGGGCTTAGCTCGTCGCGGATCACCACGAATTCGACCACCAGCGCCGCCACCAGCGCAAAGGCCGCCACGTGGTGCAGAAAAGCCATGAATGCGCTCATAGGATCCCCGACGTTCCTAATACGACTTGGGCAGGCCGAGCACGCGCTCGGCGATGAAGCACAGGATGAGCTCGCGGCTCACCGGCGCGATGCGCCCGACGAAGGACTCGCGCAGATAGCGCTCGACGTGGTATTCGCGCGCATAGCCGAAGCCGCCGAAGGTCATCACCGCCTGCTGGCAGGCGTCGAAGCAGGCCTCGCCGGCGAGATATTTCGCCGCATTCGCCTCCGCGCCGCACGGCTTGCCGGCGTCGTAGAGCGAAGCCGCCTTGAACGCCATCAGGTTCGCGGCCTCGAGCGCCATCCAGTTCGCGGCGAGCGGATGCTGGATCGCCTGGTTCTGGCCGATCGGCCGGTCGAACACGATGCGTTCCTTCGCGTACTTCGCGGCGCGCGCCACCGCGCAGCGGCCCAGGCCAACCAGCTCCGCGGCGATCAGGACGCGCTCTGGGTTCATGCCGTGCAGGATGTACTCGAAGCCCTTGCCTTCCTCGCCGATGCGGTCGGCCTCCGGCACCGGCAGCGCATCGAAGAACACCTGGTTCGAGTCGACGGCGCGGCGGCCCATCTTGTCGATCTCGCGCACTTCCACGTGCCGGCGGTCGAGGTCGGTGTAGAACAGCGTGAGCCCCGCCTCGGCGCGCGCCAGCAGCAGGACCTTCTCCGCAACCTGCGCGGTGGAAATCCATACTTTCTGCCCGGACACGCTGTACCCGTTTGCCGTTTTGACGGCCTTGGTCTTCAACGCGCGCGTGTTGAGCCCGGTATTCGGCTCGGTCACGGCGAAACAGGCGCGGTCCTTCCCGGCGATCAGCGGCGGCAGCCAGCGGCGCTTTTGCTCTTCATTGCCATGGACGACCACGGGGTTGAGGCCAAAGATATTCATATGCACGGCGGAGGCGCCGGAAAAGCCGGCGCCGGACTCGGCGATGGCCTGCGTCATCACGGCGGCCTCGCTGATCCCGAGCCCCGCACCGCCGTAAGCCTCCGGCATCGCGATGCCGAGCCAGCCGTCGCGCGCGAAGGCCTGGTGGAAATCCGCCGGGAAGCCGCCCTCGCGATCGCGCTTCAGCCAGTAATCGTCGTCAAAGCGCGCGCAGAGCTTCGCGATCGCCTCGCGAATCCGCTCCTGCTCGGGGGTAAGAGAGAAATCTACGTCGCTTCTCCTACTTTGGGTCTCCCGGCGGTGCCACCACCGCCGTCTGCTTGTGACGCTCGAGCGCCTTGGCGACGAAGCCCGATGCCTTCACATCCTCGATGAACTCGCGCACATAGCGCGCGCCCGCTTCTTTGCCGCGCTGGCTCGCCATGGCCTGGTTGATCACCATGAAGCGCCCGGGCAGCAACCGGACGCCGGGCACGCGCTTCGCATCCGCCTCGAGCTGCTGCTTCACGCCGGCGGCGACTTCGTAGTTTTCCTTGATAAAGGTGTCGGTTACCAAGGCGGAAGTGGGCGTGCGCACCAATTCAGCCTGCTTCAGCTCGCGCGTGAGGTACAGGTCGTAGGCGCTGTTGCGGCCGACGACGATGCGATGGCCCTTGGCGTCGACCTGTTCATTGGCCGTGAGTTTCGAATCCGAACGAACCAGATAGGCGCCCTCGATCTGGACATACGGCGGCGACTGCGCGATTTCCGCCGCGCGCTTCGGATCGAGCGCGACGAAGGCGACGTCCCAGTCGCCGGTTTTGCCCGCTTCCACCACCTTGCCCGCGGCATCGAAGACGATGAGATGCACGCGCACGCCCAGGCGGCGCGCGAGCTCTTTCGCCAGGTCAACGGAAACCCCCGTGGGTTCCGGCGTGCCGCGGGCGGCCAGGACCGCGTTGCCGACGTTGATGGCGGCGCGCAATGTGCCGTTGGGCGCAAGATCCGTGACCGCTTCCTTTGGCGGCGTGGACGCGCATCCCACCATTAGAAAAAGAAATGGGATGAGAAGGACTGCCCGCATATCACCTCCGGACGTTTTCGGGTTTTTCGAGGTAAGGCGGCGTGTAGATCACCATCACGCGGACCTTGTCCGACGTGGCCTGGAAACGATGCGGGGCGTCGGCGGGGAAGAAGCAGGCGTCGCCCACCTGCATCATGAACTTCTCGCCGGCGACCTCCACCGCCGCGGTCCCCTCGAGCAGGTAGCACACCTGCTCGATGCCGGGATGCGCGTGCGGCAACGCGCCCTCGCCCTTCTCGATCTCGCCAATCAGCACTTCGACGTTTTTCGAAGCCACCAGCCGGTAGTTCCGCGTGCCGGTGTGGTTGGCGGGCGAATACGGCTTCACATCAGATTGTCGGATCAGGTACTTGATGGCGGTATCCAGTTGTGGAGCGCGATTCCGCCGTCGACCAGGATGGAAGTCCCGGTGACGTACGCGCCGAACCGCTCGGAGAGTACCGCGATCGCCATCGCCGCAACGTCGGCCGGCGTGCCGAAACGGCCAAGCGGAATAGTCTTCTCCATGCCGGGCAGCCCCTTGAAGCCCTCACCGGGAATCGCGCCGGGGACGATGGCGTTGACGCGGATGCCATGAGGGCCGAGGGCGCGCGCCAGCTCTTTCACCAGCATCGTCTGCCCGGCCTTCGCGGCGCTGTAGTGCGGCAGGTTGCGTGGCGATTCGGCGTGCAGGGACGTGGTGATCAGCATGCGTCCCTTGATCTTCTTTTCCACCATCTGCTTGCCGAGCTTCTGCGCGATCACGAACGCGGCATCCAGGTTGACCGACAGCATGGCGCGCCACTGCTCCCAGGTCACTTGCAGTGCGGTTTGCATTTCCTGTCGTTGCGGGCTTGCGCAATGCACAAAGATGGAGACGCTGGCGAGCTTGCGGATCGCGTCGTCGGCGAGCTGCGCCGCGCCCTGCGCGGTGGTGAGGTCGGCCTCGGCGAGGTCGGCGCGGAACACCTGCGCCCCCTCCTGCTCAATGGCATCGGCCATGGCCCGGCCGATGCCGCGCCCCGCGCCGGTGACGAGCGCCCGATCCCCTTCCAGAAGCCTGTCCATTACTCCCTAACGAACAATGTGTACTGCATGGCTTTCGGATCCGTCGCAGAGGGCTCCTCGAGTGTCAGCGGCCTTGCGCCGGCCTGGCCCGCACTAGTGAAGGCGGGCTTGGCGTCCTTTGAGGCGCCAAGGTTCTCAAGGAAAGCGCTGATGTCCTTCCGCGTTAGCGTTGGAACCCCGAGTTCAACGAGATCCTTGTTTTCGGCGCACTCCGCAGTAAAAACCGGCACGCCAAGTCCTAGCGCTCTTTTCACCAACGTATAGGTTTTGGTTCCCCTCTCGGCAAATGGTATGAACACGACATCGGCCAGCGCGCACGCTGTGAGGTTGCGTCCGGCTATGTTCCCTCGGGTCATTTTCTTTACTGACGGCTCGGTAATCGACAGGACCAAGAGTTGACCGTTGCCCGCTCGACGAAAATATTCCTCTTTCTCGGGAAATCCGGTGAACGGTCCCTTCGGTCCAAAGCGATCGGCGAGAAATCCCTCCCAAGATTCATGCTCCATGCCCCGCGCGGTAAACAGCGTCAATGAACGAATAGCGTTTGGATCATTTCTCCGATCTAGTGCGATGCGGAAAATCTCTGTTTCCATTACCGAGTGCCAACCGCCGATGTAGTTGATTCCATATTCGCGAATCATGAACATCAGCTGATTAGCCGCAAGCATCGCCTGAGCCGGTATTGAATCCGAAGCTGCCACGGCCAAAGTGAACCGTTTTAGCACCTCAGTTGTACCCAGCGAAAAGAGCTTCGGTGCTTCCTTGCCGAGGCGCGCAGCAAGGCGCTCCGGGTAGGCACCGTCTCCGGGACTCAGGACTTGATATTCCACAACTTTCTCGCCAGCTTGTTCACCTCTTCCTCAATCTCACTGATGGGCTTGCCGCGTTCCACTCGGCCATGCGCCTCCGCGGACATCGCAGCGAGTCCTCTATGTAGCGCTTGCGAGTTGTCAAACTTAGGAATCCGCAGAGTTTCTACCGCCGAAGGTGTACCAAATCCGCGCCCTGCTTCCGAGAAACTACCGATGTAGTCGTCCACCAGATCGCAGTTCAACACGGCACATAAATAATGCGCCTCCTCACGACTGTCCGCAACAATAAAGGAAGTCGTATCCGTAGAGATCACTTCTTTCCGGCCAAATGGGGTTGAAACCTTGCTGAGCACAGTCGCGGACATCCGCTGCGCCATGCGCTTCCACGTTACGCGGTACCTGCTAAACGTGTCTTCGCTGATGTTGTACATTGAATAGAACGGCCCGGTCGGAATACGTTCGACGACTTCGCCATTTCTCTTTACTTCGCGAAAGAAATACTTCTGGTAGGCAGCCCGCTCCGTTAGCTCCTTCTTGAATTGAGTGAGATAACCGAGCGCGAGCGGTTGATTGGAGGACATCCAATCTTCGTCGTACCCTCTCCGCGCTTTCGGATCCTGGGCCATGAGCACAAAAAAATGTGACCCAATACCGTAGCGCGTCAAATTTCCTCCTGACACCGCCGGGTATACAAGGTCGTGTTCGATTGCCGTCCTTACACTGCGAATTTCGCGCTTACCGCGGTCATGCTGATTTTCGACAACTAGATTTCCGTCGGGGCGAACTTCCATCAAGTTCAGCCAAAAAACGCCATAGGGCTCAACGCGGGCGCCCAGTAGCGCCTTATAGGCATTTACGCCCTTGAGGGGCGCAAGCTCTTTTAACTCCGATCGCGATGCTGTCTGCCATGACGAAACCCGCTTTTGCGGCTCGACTGGGACCGCCTGGAGTGTTCTTCGACTGGTCTTTGCCTGAACCTCTTTGAGGCTTAGATTCAGAGGTATTCGGCCCACGCCCTTGTTGCGCGTCCATTCCACAACGGGTACGGGGAACTTCGTTGCCTTTCCCTTCTCCATCGCAAATATCGTTGTCTTATTCGCCGCTTGGAATGGTTGAAGGTCGATCATGTCTTCCATCCAAAGCACGCCGAGATTCGCGCCATCCTCACCGATGCGGAATCGCCTAAACCCTTCACCAGCTCCCTTGGACTTGAAAGTCTCGCCCGTGATTACGAATGCCAGCGTGCCGCCATCCTCGAGGTAACGGTGGGCACACGCGTAAGTGAAAAGCATCGAAAAATCCTTCTCTCCACCTCCCAGACGAGTCTCATGACCTTTGAGAGAGAACAGGCCGTACTCGTGCCAAAGTTTCAACGTCCGTTGGCGATATTCCGATGACAGGTAACCCCACCGAATCCACGGCGGGTTACCAATAACCCATCCAAACTTCCCAACGTAGACCGGTGCAAACGCGTTCTTGATGTAGTGAGCCCAAATACCATCGCGATTTTCGTCATCAAGGCGCTTAATGTGACGGTAAACCTCGGCGAGTTTCGTCCTATCTTCAGCTGAGATGTCCAGGATTTTCGACAGTCGTCGTTCAAATGCCACCCGATCAAGCTTTGACCTCAGACTCTCGATTACCAAAGCGCAAAAGCGATCAATGCGCCCTTTATCCTTCATGGATAGCGGAAAGATATAGTCGTGCTCGCCGGCACGAAAAACAACAGTTCCATCATCGAAGAAGGAACCTTGGCGGTCTGATCGATGATCCGGTGGTACTACAGAATCGCAAAGATAGACCGGGATTGAGAATGGTCGGACGTAAGGCAAAAATTTGGCGAATGCAATGAGGTAGTTGGTCCGCGCAGCTAGCACCGCGAGAGGATTTAGGTCGAACCCTACTACTCCATTGAGAACAGCCCTACCAATATCAGCAAACCGTGACCGGGCTTGCTGAGCAGCAAACTCGCTGGCCCGGTTTATAGCTTTTACAAGAAATGTTCCGGAACCGCAGGCTGGGTCGAGGAAGCGCTCAGCTGGATCTCCGGTCCAACCGCTTCGATCCACAAGGTAGCCAGCAAGCCAATCCGGCGTGTAGTACTCGCCCAAACTGTGGCGCAGTCCCCGTGGGACTATCATTTCATAGAGCTTCTGAAGCAGATCCCGAGTCCACTCTGGTTCCAGCACTGGAGTAGCAGGTTCGAAATCCGCTAGAGCGCGGACAATTCCTCTTGTCGCCACCGCCAAACGGGGGGTCCATGCATCCAGATACCAAGAGAAAAAGTCAGCTTCGAGAAAATTCTCAATGCCCAGGGCGTTGAACTCGGAGCCACTTTCGAGCTGACCGAATTTGTCTCGAAGCTTTTCATCGTCCAGCGAAC
This sequence comes from uncultured bacterium, assembly GCA_965233195.1. Taxonomy (GTDB): domain Bacteria; phylum Pseudomonadota; class Gammaproteobacteria; order Burkholderiales; family SG8-39; genus SCGC-AG-212-J23. The sequence continues at coordinate 20,044 of CBDDSB010000023.1, forward strand.
CAATGCCGTGGACAAACGACCGGACGCTGAAACCCTCCTGCAACGCCAAAAGCTCGTGGGCGATGAGCTTCATGAGCAGCGCGAAATAAGTGTGAATGGCGAAGAGAAGAGGCTTCAGGCGTACCGCTGCCGCCATTTGATATAGCTTGGCTGTTTCCTCCGCTGCCTTCTCTGCTTTGTCCAACTTTTCGCCGTACACCGCGCCGAAGATACGATCCCACTCTTCATAGAAGGTCGTCAGCCTCGGGTATGCGGCGCGACGCTGTCCGCGCATAATCGCTGAGTACATTTCGGCTACCGCGATTCGCGCCACTTCTGCGCCTGGCCCAAAAACGGCAGCAAGGTGCTCTGCAGTAAGGGGGCGACGCGCGGCAGATCGAACATAGATGAGCAAACTCGCGAGGCTTTGACTGTCTATCGGGAACGGACCCTGCACCTGAAACCCGCTGCGTGCTTGGGGAAGAAGGTCACCTCGGCCAGCGCTTACCGGGACCGGGGTAGGAAGGACCTGAGGCTTTTTGCTGTAACGGAGAAACAAGATGCTTTCTCCATCTAAGGCAACCCCTACTGCCTTTTCGAGGAATGCCTCTTGATCCTTCCCGTGCTGGGCGGCCTCCTCACGCAGGTACCCTTGCAACTGTTCTAATGTATCCGAGCGCGTGCGGGGTGAGGCCAATCTACCTGGTGCCTTGTACTCGATAACCAAATAACCGTAGACCGCGTCCATGCGCTTGGCGGTCAACTTGGTGGTCTTTTCGTACTGCCGCGACTCGACGTCGACACCTGCCTCGCGCAACACTCGTTGAAAGAGCGGCTCGATGCGGAGTTTGAGATCTTCCTCAGTCCGTGCCGAAGCAGCAGCGGCACCAATTTCCTTGGCCAGCCGGGCTGTGTCGATTTGCCAGTGTTGCTTTGCCGTGGTCACGCTTCGGTGACGCCCTTCGAACTCCGTCGAAAGGCATGCCCCGCCCCCTTTAATGTCGCGCTGAGTATCCCACAAAGTTCTGCTAGACTGACCAGTCTAGTTTAAGGCGTACACCCCGAACTCTTACCGATGCCCGCCCCGCACCGCGAACGCGTCCTGCGCGCCGCCACCAGCTCGTTCCTGGCGCGCGGCTACGGCTCGAGCATCGACGACATCGCGCGCCGCGCCGGCGTCGCCCGGCAAACTGTCTATCAGCACTTCGCGAGCAAAGACGCGCTGTTCAAGGCGGTGGCGGGCGACCTCGCCAAGCGCGTGCTGGTCGAGCTCGAGGGAGAAGACGTGCGCCGCAGCCTGCTGCGCTTCGGGCTCGAGTACCGCAAGCGCGCGCTCGGCGCGCAGGGCATCGCCACCTTCCGCACCCTGGTGCCCGAGGTGCCGCGCTTCCGCGCGCTCGCACGCAACATGTACGCGAATACCGCCGGCGAAATGGTGCGGCGGCTTGCCGAGTTCCTGCAGCAAAAGCTCAACGTGCCGGATCCGCAGTTCGCGGCGGAAATGTTGCTCTCCATGCTCACCGGCCATGATCGCCTGAAGCGCCTGTTCGCGGTGGCGCCGGGCGCCGAGAGCGAGGCCGCGCGCACCGCGCGCATCGTCGATCTATTTCTCAAGGCCCATCAACCATGAAGTTTTTCGTCGTGCTCCTCGCCACCGTGCTCGCCGCGTGCACCGACAGCGGCGCGAAGCAGCAGGAAAAGAAAGCCGCCAAGGACGCCGCGCCCGCGGCGGTGCCGGTGAGCATCGTGCCGGCGGCGGCGCGGGACGTGCCGGTGAGCTTCGAAGCGGTGGCGCGCACCGAGGGCTCGCGCGAAGTGCAGATTCGCGCGCGCGTGAGCGGGATCCTGGAGAAACAGCTCTATAACGAGGGCGATGCCGTCGCCGCGGGGGCGCCGCTGTTCCGCATCGAGCGCGCGCCGTTCGAGATCGAGCTCCTCCAGGCGCGCGGCGTGCTCGCGCAGGAGATCGCTCGCCGCGATCTCGCCCAGCAGGAAGCCGAGCGCCTGAAGGGCCTGGTCGAGCGCCGCGCCATCAGCCAGAAGGAAGCCGACCAGGCGGCCTCGTCGCTGCAGACCACCAGCGCCGCGGTGCAGATTGCGCGTGCCCGCCTGCGCCAGGCGGAGCTCAATCTGTCCTACACCGAGGTCAACGCGCCGATCGCCGGCGTCACCGGCCGCGCGCTGCAGTCGGTCGGCAGCCTGGTGGCGCCGAACGCCGATTCCGCGCTCCTGACCACGCTCACGCGCAGCGATCCGATCTGGGTTCGGTTCTCGCTTTCGGAGGTGGAGTTTTCCCGCATCCGGGGAAATGACGCGATCGAGGTGAAAGTCGAGCTGGCCGATGGCAAGGAATACCCGCAACCCGGCAAGCTCAACTTCGCCGGCTCCACCGTCGACGCGGCCACCGGCACGGTGCAGATGCGCGCCGAGTTGCCGAACCCGAAGCTCGAGCTGCTGCCCGGGCAATACGTGCGCGTGCGCGTGCAGGCCGGCACGCAGCAGGCCTTCGTCGTGCCGCAGACTGCGGTGGCGCAAAACGAGACCGGACGCTTCGTCTGGGTTGCCGACAACGACAAAGCCGTCCAACGCCAGATCCGCACCGGCCACTGGCTCGGCGGTGACTGGGTCGTCCTCGATGGTCTGAAGCCGGGCGACCGCGTGATCGTGGATAACCTGGTGCGCCTGCGTCCCGGCGTCGCGGTCGCGCAGAAATGAGCAAGTTCGTGAGATGAGCAAATTCTTCATTCACCGGCCGGTGTTCGCCGGCGTGATCGCGATCGTGATCGTGCTTGCCGGCCTGCTGGCGGCGAAGCTGCTCGCGGTCGCGCAGTACCCGGAGATCGCGCCGCCGACGGTGCTGATCACCACCTCGTACCCCGGCGCCAGCGCGGAGACGCTTTCGCGCACCGTCGCCGCGCCGATCGAGGAGCAGCTCTCCGGCGTGGAGAAGCTGTCCTATTTCAGCTCGACCTCGTCCTCGAACGGCAACCTGCAGGTCACGGTCACCTTCGAGCCCGGCACCAATGTCGACGCGGCGATCTTCGAGGTCAACAACCGGGTGCAGCGCGCCCTGCCACGCCTGCCCGACGAGGTGCGGCGCAACGGCGTGATCGTGCAGAAGCGCTCGTTCGACATCCTGCTGGTGGTGTCGCTGGTGTCACCGGGCAACCAGCGCGATACGCTGTTCCTGTCGAACTACGCCTCGATCAACCTGGTCGACGAGCTGAAGCGCCTGCCCGGCGTAGCCGACGTGACGATCTTCGGCGCGCGCGACTACTCGATGCGCGTCTGGATCAACCCGGAGAAGATGGCGCGCCTGGGCCTCACGCCGTCGGACGTCGCCGCCGCGCTGCGCGCGCAGAACGCCCAGTACGCGGCCGGCCGCATCGGCACCGAACCGGCCCCCAGCGGCCAGAACATCGTCTACACCGTGACCGCGCAAGGCCGCCTGGTGGAGCCCGAGGAGTTTGGCGAGATCGTGGTGCGCGCGCAGGGGCCCGGCGGGGTATTGCGATTGAAGGACATCGCCCGGCTGGAGCTGGGCGCGCTCAACTACGACACCTCCAACACGCTCGACGGCCAGCCGACCATCGGCATGGCGACCTACCTGCAGCCCGGCGCCAACGCGCTCGAGGTGGCCGCTTTCATCCGGGCCAAAATGCAAGAGCTGCGCGGCGGGTTCCCCGAAGGCGTGGACTACGCGATCCCGTTCGACACCACGCGCTTCGTCGACGCCTCGATCAAGGAAGTGAACACCACGATCTTCGAGGCCGCGCTGCTGGTCCTGGCGGTGGTGTTCCTGTTCCTGCAGACCTGGCGCGCGACGCTGATCCCGATGATCGCGGTGCCGGTGTCGCTGATCGGCGCCTTTGCCGGGCTATGGCTGGTCGGCTTCTCCATCAACACCCTCACCCTTTTCGCGCTGGTGCTCGCCATCGGCATTGTGGTGGACGATGCCATCGTGGTGCTGGAGAACGTCGAGCGCCTGATACGCGAGGACGGCATGCCGCCCTTCGAGGCTGCGCTGGAGGCGATGCGGGAAGTCTCCGGCGCCGTGGTCGCCATCGTGCTCGTGCTGTGCGCGGTGTTCATTCCGGTCGCTTTCCTCGGCGGCATCGCCGGCCAGCTCTACCGCCAGTTCGCGGTGACCCTCACCTTCGCGGTGGTGATCTCGGGCTTCATCGCGCTCACGCTCACCCCGGCGCTGTGCGCCATCCTGATGAAGAGCGGGGCGCACGAGTCGCCGTTTCTCGGCCCCTTGTTCCGGCCCTTCAATCGCGGCTTCGCCTGGACCACGCAGCGCTTCCTCGGCGGGGTGAACCTGCTGCTCCGGCACCCGCTGCTTTCGCTTCTGGGCTTCCTCGCCGTTCTGGGCATCTGCGTATTGCTGTTTCTGCGCGTCCCCTCCAGCTTCGTACCCTCGGAGGACCAGGGCTACATCTTCGGCAACGTGCAGCTTCCCGACGGCGCCACGCTCGAGCGCACGCGCAAGGTGGCGGGCGAGCTCGGCAAGCTCGCGCAGTCGAACGCCGGGGTGCAGACCGTGATGGTGATCAACGGCTTCGACCTGCTCGGCGGCGGCAACAAGACCAACGCCGCCACCATGTTCATCCCGCTCAAGCACTGGGACGTGCGCAAGGACATGCCGGCGGCGGCGATCGCCGGCGACATCGCCGGGCGCGGCCAGGCGTTGCGCGAAGGCATGGCGCTCGCCTTCAACCCGGCGGCGATCCGCGGCCTGGGCACCGCCGGGGGTTTCGAGCTCTACCTGCAGGCGCGCGCCAACCCGAACGCGCAGCAGCTCTTCCAGGCAACGCAGGGCCTCCTCGCCGCGTTGCGCGAGCATCCGCAGCTTACCGGCATCAATTCGTTCTTCCGCCCGACGGTGCCGCAGCTGCGCGTCGAAGTCGATCGCGACAAAGCGCTTTCCCTCGGCGTACCGGTGCAGGACGTGTTCGACGCGCTGCAGAGCACCATGTCGGCGCTCTACGTGAACGACTTCAACAAGTTTGGCCGCACCTACCGCGTGCAGATGCAGGCCGACGCGCCGTTCCGCGCGCAGCCCGAGGATCTCGGCGCGGTGTACGTGCGCTCGACGACCACGCGCGAAATGATTCCACTCAAGGCGCTGATCATCACCAGCAACGTGGTCGGGCCGGAGCAGCTCGAGCGCTTCAACGGCTTCGTCGCCGCGCGCGTGCTCGGCAACGGCCGCCCGGGCGTGTCCTCGGGCGAGGCGATCCGCGCGGTGGAGGAAACCGCGGCGCGAACGCTGCCCGAGGGCTACCAGATCGCCTGGTCAGGCCAGGCGTTCCAGGAAAAGCGCACCGGGCGCGCCTCGGCGATCGCCTTCTCGCTCGCCATCGTGATGGTGTTCCTGATCCTCGCCGCGCTCTACGAGCGCTGGCTGCTGCCGTTCGCGGTGGTGATGGCGGTGCCCTTCGCGGTGCTGGGCGCGCTGTCGTTCGTCTGGGCGCGTGGGCTCGAGAACGACATCTACTTCCAGATCGGCCTGGTGGTGCTGATCGGCCTCGCGGCGAAGAACGCGATCCTGATCGTCGAGTTCGCGCAGCAGGGCTTCCTCGAGGGCAAGAGCGCGACCGAGGCGGCGGTCAACGCCGCACGGCTTCGCTTCCGGCCGATCGTGATGACCTCGCTCGCCTTCGTGCTCGGCGTGATGCCGCTGATGCTCGCCACCGGCGCCGGCGCCGGCGCGCGCCGCTCGATGGGCACCGGCGTGGTCGGCGGCATGCTGGTCGCCACGTTCGTCGCCACGATCTTCATCCCGCTGTTCTTCGTGCTGGTCGCCCGACGCAAGAAGGCGCCCCACGCCGACGCGGTGCACGCGCCCGCCGAATGAAGCGCATCTTCCTGGTGCTGCTCGTTTCCGGCTGCACCACCGTCGGGCCGGACTACCAGCGTCCGGAGATCGCGCTTCCCACGCAGTTTCCGGCGCCCACGACCCCCCAGCAGGGGTCCATTCAGCAGGACTGGTGGACGCTGTACAGCGATCAGACGCTCTCCGACCTGGTGGCCTCGGCGCGCGCCAACAACGCCGACTTGCGTGTAGCCGCAGCGCAGGTGCAGGAGGCCGAGGCGGTGATGCGCCAGGCGCGCGCTGCGGTGTTCCCGGAGATCACCGGCCAATTCACGCGCACGCGCTCACGCGTGGGCACGCTCACCGCGCCGGCACCGGTGGCAACCGCGCCGCTCGAGCGCAACGACGCGCGCCTCGTCGCCTCGACCTCGTTCGAGCTTGACTTCTGGGGACGCTTCAGCCGCGCCGACGAAGCCGCGCGCGCCAACCTGCTCGGCTCGCAGATCGCGCGCGAGGTGGTCGGCATCACCATCGGCGGCCTCACCGCGCAGACCTATTTCGGCCTGCGCTCGCTGGACGCGCAAATCGTGGTGCTCGACAACACCATCCGCCTGCGGCGCGAGTCGCTCGACATCGCGCAGGCCCGCGCCTCCGCCGGCCTCGCGCCCGAGCTCGACGTGCACCAGGCGCAGGGCGCGCTGTCGGACGCGCTGGTCCAGCGGCGAGAGGCCGGGCGGCAGCGCGCATTGCTCGAGCGGCAGCTCGCTCAACTGAGTGGTCGTTTGGACTTGAAAATCACCTCGGGCGATCTGTTCGCGCTGCCGGTACCTCCGACCCCGCCCGCCGGCCTGCCCTCGAGCCTGCTCGAGCGCCGGCCGGACATCCGCGTCGCCGAGCAGACCATGATGGCGGCCAACGCGCAGATCGGCGTGGCGCGCGCCGCGCGCTTTCCGTCGGTGACACTCACGGGTTATCTCGGCGGGCAGAGCGCTGCGGTCGAAGACATCGCCAGCAGCGGCGTATGGGGCCTGGGGATCGGCATCCTCGCGCCGCTGTTCGACGCCGGGCGGCGCGAGGCGATCGAGGACCAGGCCGCGGCGCGGTACCAACAGACGGTAGCCCAGTGGCAACGCTCGGTGGAAGGCGCTTTCCGCGAAGTCTCCGATGCGCTCGTCAACCTCGAAGAGACCGGCGCGTCGGAAGGCGACCTGCTCGCGCGCGTACAAGCCGCGCGCAACGCGCTCGAGCTCTCGCGCATCCGCTACGAATCCGGTTACTCGCCCTACCTGGAAGTACTCGACGCCCAGCGTACCGCCAACGACGCCGAGATCGCCTTCGTGCGCAACCGCCAGGCCCGCCTAGCCTTCAGCGTCGACCTGATGCGCGCGCTCGGCGGGGGCTGGACCCAAAACAACTAAATACGTCTCTTGGTTGCCTAGTCACCAGGCGCAGGCTGGCTGGACGCCCGATACCACTGCCGAAGCTCGATCGGGTTGCCGTCGGGGTCGCGGATCTCGGCGCGCGCGTAATCAGGCCGCTTTATCGGACCCCACGCGGGCTCCACGCCCTGCGCCTTGAGCGCTTTTAGCGCGGCATCCATGTTCTCGACTTCCAGCGCGAGGCATTGCCACCCGAGTCGAGTCTCAGTGCTGCGAGGAAAAAACGGGGCCTTCGCTTCCGGATAGCACATCATTTCAAGGGTGGTATCGCCGAGCTGCAGATAGACGAGATCGAGCGGCCCCTGCGGCGTCTGCGGAATGCGTACTCGCTCGCGCTCGCGAAAACCGAGTACGCCCGTATAGAAGGCCACCGCACGTTCGGGCGCCGCGGTCAGCAGCTCGATGTGGTCGATTCGCTTGAACAGCATTCCCTGTGGACCGCTAAGCCAGCCCGGCCTTTGCCCGTTTCGCCGCCAGGCGCTCGCGGCTTTTCGCCGTCTCCACCACGAAACGCACATGCTTTCCGCGCCCGGCCTGCTCGATCGAGTCGCGCACCGTGAATTCGAACGTGACTTTGCGGCGGTCAATCTCGGTGATCTTCGCTTCCACTGTCACGTCCAGACCCAGCGGCGTCGCCGCGAGGTGGTCGATCGAGACATGCGCGCCGACCGAGTCCTCGCCCGGATCGAGGTGCGCGAGCAGGAAGTCGCGGCACGCGTACTCGACGTCGCTCACCATGCGCGGCGTCGCGTAGACCATGCCTTCCTTGCCCATGAAGCCGATGCAGCGCGATTCGTCGACGGTGACGGTCTTCTTCAGCTCGAGACCTGGCTTCAACGACTCCTTCATGGCGCCTTGTAGCCCGCGCGCTCGACGGCCTTCTTCATGGCGGGCACATCGGCCTTGGCCGGATCGTAGGTGACCTTGGCGCTCGCCTGCGCGAGCGAGACGTCGACTTTCTGCACGCCGGGCACGCCCGACAACATGCGGGTCACGCTCTTCACGCAACCTTCGCAATCCATTCCTTCGACTTTCAGCTCGACGGTTTCCATTCCGGGATTCTAAAGCTTGACGCGGCGCAGCCGCAGCGCGTTGCTGACGACGGACACCGAGCTCATCGCCATCGCCGCGCCGGCGAAGATCGGCGAGAGCAGGATGCCGAAGAACGGGTACAGCACGCCGGCGGCCACCGGCACGCCAAGGGCGTTGTACAGGAAGGCGAAGAACAGGTTCTGCTTCACGTTGCGCATGGTGGCGCGAGAAAGGCGCATCGCCTTGGCGATGCCGCGCAGGTCGCCCTTCACCAGCGTGACCGCCGCGCTCTCCATGGCAATGTCGGTGCCGGTGCCCATGGCGATGCCGACGCTCGCCTGGGCGAGCGCGGGCGCATCGTTGATGCCGTCGCCCGCCATCGCCACGGCATGGCCCTTGGCCTGGAGTGCGCGCACGTGCTCGGCCTTGTGCTCGGGCAGCACGCCGCCCTTTACCTCGTCGATGCCGAGCTCGGCGCCCACCGCGGCGGCGGTTTCTTGCGCATCGCCGGAAAGCATCACCAGCCGCACCCCAAGCGCTTTCAGCGCCGCGACCGCCTCGAACGTGGTGTCCTTGATCGGGTCGGCGACAGCAATCACCGCGGCGACGCGGCCGTCGACTGCGGCAAAGATGACCGTTTTCCCTTGCGCGCGCAGTGCGCTTGCGCGCGCAGCGAGATTCGGCGGAATTCCCGCCGCCTGCATGAAACCGGTGCTGCCCACGGCCACCTGGCGGCCACCGACGCTTCCGACTGCGCCCTGCCCGGTGGCGGTGAAGAAATCCGATACCGGTGATAGGCGGATGCCGCGCGCCTCGGCTGCGCCGACCACTGCCTGCGCCAGCGGGTGCTCGCTCGCGCGCTCGAGCGAGGCGACGAGGCGCAGCAGTTCTTGTTCCTCCACGGAATCGACCACCACGTCGGTGACGGTCGGCCGGCCCAGCGTCAGCGTGCCGGTCTTGTCGACGACCAGCGTAGTCACGTCGCGCAGCTTCTCCACCGCCTCGGCGTTGCGGAAGAGGATGCCGTTGACGGCGCCCTGCCCCATCGCGACCGTGATCGAGATCGGCGTCGCCAGGCCGACGGCGCACGGGCAGGCGATGATCAGCACCGCCACAGCGTTCACCAGCGCGTAGATCAGGCGCGGCTCAGGCCCCCAGATGCCCCAGGCGATGGCCGTAAGCACCGCGATCGCGATCACGGTCTGGACGAAGTAGGTGGCGACGACATCGGCCAGGCGCTGCACCGGCGCGCGCGTGCGCTGCGCCTGCGCCACCATGTGCACGATGCGCGCGAGCAGCGTATCCGCGCCCACCCGCTCGGCGCGGAACACGAGCGAGCCGTTGCCGTTGATCGTCGCGCCGGTGACCCGGTCGCCCGGCTGCTTCGGCACCGGCAGCGGCTCGCCGGTGATCATGGACTCATCGACGTTGGACGTGCCCTCGACCACGGTGCCGTCCACCGGCAGCTTCTCGCCGGGGCGCACGCGCAGCTTGTCGTCGATCTTGATTTCTTTCAGATCGACTTGTGTTTCCCGCCCGTCGGGCCCGATGCGCAGTGCCGTGGCGGGCGCGAGCGAGAGCAGCTGTCGGATCGCCTGGCTGGTCTGGCCCATGGCGCGAAGCTGCATCACTTCGCCCACCATCACCAAGGTGACGATCACCGCCGCGGCCTCGAAATAGGCTCCGACCTCGCCGCTCTCGTGCATGCGGAACCCGTGAGGGAAGATCTCCGGCGCGAGCACCGCAAGCACGCTGTAGGCGTAGGCGAGCGCAACGCCCAGGCCGATCAGCGTGTACATATTGGGGCTGCGGTGCGTAAGCGATAGCCAGAATTTGCGGAAGAATGGCCAGCCGCCCCATAGCACCACCGGCGTGGCGAGCGCGAGCTCGAGCAGCTGGTGGCTCCTGCCCCAGCCGAGCATCGGCGCCATGGTGATCAGCACCAGCGGCGCGCTCAGGGCCGCGCTGACCCACAGGCGCCGGGTGAGGTCGCGCAGCTCGCTGTCGTCCTGCTCGCCGCCCTCCATCGGCACCAGCGCCATGCCGCACTTCGGGCAGGAGCCGGGGCCGATCTGCACGATCTCCGGGTGCATGGGACAGGTGTATTGCGCGCCCGCTTCGACTGGAAAATGAGCCGGCTCCGGCGCAGCTTTCTTTCCGAGGAACTTCTGCGGGTCCGCCTTGAAGGCATGGACGCAGTGCTGCGAGCAGAAGTGGTAGGTCTTGCCCTGGTAGTCGACGTGCCCGGCCGCGCTCGCGGGATCCACGGTCATCCCGCAGACGGGATCTATGGCCATCGGCGATGCTACTTCGCGCCGCGGCGCGCCGCCATCGAAGTCTCAAAGTAGCGCAGCAACGCCTTGGCGTGCGAGAGATAATCGAGCACCTCGGGGATGACGAGGGCCTTCAGGGAGGGATGATGGCGCTGTTACGGCTCTTGGCGTTATTCCTGCTCGTCGCACCGGCGCTGGCGCAGGATCGCTTCTTCGAGGCGGGCGGCGTACGCATCCGCTACGTCGACACCGGCGCCGGGCCGCCGGTGGTGCTGGTGCACGGCTTTACCGGCGACATTGAGCGCTCGTGGGTCAACACCGGCCTGCTGGCGAATCTTTCAAGGGACCATCGCGTGCTCGCACTCGACCTGCGCGGCCACGGGCACAGCGACAAGCCACACGATCCGCGCGCCTACGAGGAGATCGGTCTCGACATGATCCGCCTGATGGATCACGCCGGGGTGAAGCGCGCGCACGTCGTCGGCTACTCGCTCGGCGGCATCGTCGTCGCCAAGCTGCTCACTACGCACCCGGAGCGCTTCAGCAGCGCGGTGATCGGCGGCGCCGCCTACCGCCGCTCGCGCAGCGAGCGCGCCGACCTGGAGAACGAGGCCGCGGCGCGCGAGGTCGAGGCCGGGGTCTATCGCGCGCTCATCGTTTCGACCGCGGCCACGGACGAGCCGCCGCCCGGCGAGGAAGCCATCCGTGCCCGTTCACGTGAGATCGCTGGTTCCAATGATGTGCGCGCGCACGCGGCCCTGATGCGCGCCCGGCGCGCGTTACTGGTGAGCGACGCCGAGTTCGCGGCGGTGCGCGTGCCAACGCTTGCCTTGGTTGGCGCCGCCGACCCGGCACTGCCGCGCGTCCAGGCGATGCGCAAGGTGTGGCCGGACCTGCACGTCCAGGTCGTGCCCGGGACGACGCACCCCACGGTCCACGAGCGCGGCCTGCCGCGGCGGCCGGAATTCGCGCAGGCTATCCGGCGGTGGATTGCGAACTAGGCTGGGCGTCCCCATATTGCCCGGATGAAGTACAAGGACTATTACAAGATCCTCGGGGTCGCGCGCGGCGCCGGCGAAGATGAGATCAAGAAGGCCTACCGCAAGCTCGCGCGCAAGTACCACCCCGACGTCTCCAAGGAAGCCGACGCCAAGGAGAAGTTCCAGGAGGTATCCGAGGCTTACGAGACCCTGCGCGACAAGGAAAAGCGCGCGGCCTACGACAGCCTGGGCAGCGGCTTTCGCCAGGGGCAGGATTTCCGTCCGCCGCCCGACTGGTTCGATCGCTTCGGCGGCGGCGGCAAGGCCGAGGACCTGCACGGCGTGGACCTCGGCGAGCTGTTCGAGTCGATGGGACTCTTCGGCCGCGCGCAACGGCGCACCGGCGGCTTCGGCCGGCGCTCGGCGTTTCCGGGCGAGGACTACGAGGTGCCGGTGCGCCTGAACCTCGACGAAGCCTATCGCGGGACGGAGCGCACGGTGCAGCTCGATGGGCGCAGCTTCACCGCGCGCATTCCTCCGGGCGCGATCGACGGCCAGCGGCTGCGCCTGCGCGGCAAGGGCGGCCCGGGCATGAACGGCGGCCCGGCCGGCGACCTGTATCTGCAGATCGCGCTCGAGCCGCACGCGCTGTTTCGGGCCAGCGGCCACGACCTCGATATCGACGTGCCACTCGCGCCATGGGAAGCGGCGCTCGGCGCCGAGGTCGAGGTGCCGACGCTCGAAGGGCGCGTGACGATGAAAGTGCCGCCCGGATCCAAGGCCGGGCAGAAAATGCGCCTGGGCGGCAAGGGCCTGCCCAAGCCCGGCGGCGGCGCGGGCGACCTTTACGCCATCCTCGGCGTCGCGGTGCCCGGCACGCTGACCGACGCCGAGCGCAAGCTGTTCGAGGAATTGAAAAAAACCTCGCGCTTCAACCCGCGGCTGCGCTTTCCGTAGGCCGCTCCTTGGCGTGGGCACGCTCCTTGGCGTGGGCACGCTCCTTGCGAACTGCGCGGCATGGCACTTACACCGCACCAGACCCAGAAATTGCATACCGCCATCGAGCAGCGGCGTGACGCCCTTCTGGCGGAGCTGCGCGAGGACGTGGAACGCGTGCGCCGCGACCGCTTCGAGGATCTCGCCGGCGCGTCCCCGGACCCGGGCGACGAATCGGTCGCCACGCTCATCGCCGACCTCGACCACGCCGACGTCGGCCGCGACCTCTCCGAGCTGCGCGGCCTGGAAGCCGCGCGCACGCGCCTCGCCGACGGCAGCTACGGGATCTGCGCGGATTGCGGCGGCGACATCGGCTTCGAGCGGCTGAAAGTGCAGCCGGCGGCAGCGCGCTGCATCGCGTGCCAGACGCTGCACGAGAAGCTCTACGGCAGCGCTAGCGGCTCAAGCCTTTAGCCTGAATTCGGGGTCAGGGTCGCAATTCGTTTTCACGTACGTAAAAACGAATCGCGACCCTGACCCCGAATTCACGCCTTTAGGACGCATTTGTCGTAAAGCCGCGGAAAGGCGCCGGCCGGGTCGTACTTTTTCTTCAGCGCGTCGTAGGCCGGCCCGCCGTAGCGCCGGGCGAAGTCGTCCTTGGCGAAGTAGCTGTCCGAATACAGCGACTTGATGCCGCCGAGCGAGCTCACTTTGTCCTCGATGCGGCGGTTGAAGTAGCCCGCGGGATGCGCCTCGCGCGTGCGCTTCACATCCCAGAACCCGAAGTTCACGTACCAGCCGCGGCGCACGGGGTAGAGCGAGAATCTTTCATCGCGCACGCCGATCGGGCACACCCACTGCGGCCACAGGCCGATCTCTTTTGCATAAAAATCCAGAAACTCGGCGGCGCGCGCCATCGGAATGTCGACGTCCTGGATTACCGACTCCGAATGCAGGCCGAGCACGCGCTCGAGCTTCTTCGTCACGCCGACGCGGCTGTTCCAGCGCATGATCTTGGTATAGGTTTTCGATCCCAGTCGGGACCGTCCATAAATGCGCCTCACCAGTGGATTTTGAGCAAAAACATTCTTCGAGCACCAGAACCAGTCGGTGTCCCAGCGCCAGAGGTAATCGTGCGTCGTCAGATAGTCTTCGCGCTTTTCGGCAAGCGAGCGGTAGTAGATGTTCTCGTAGGTGTAATCGCTGGTGTAAGGCGCCGAGTCGCTGAAGCGGCCGAGCGTGACGTACAGCCGCGAGGGCGAGAACACCGTGCCGTCGACAAAGTCGGCATTGCCGGCATCGAGCAGTTTTTCCAGCTCGGAAAAATAGGTCGCGGCATCGGTGAACGGCAGATGCGAGAGGTGGACGTACTTCTTCACCGGGATGGTCTTCGCCTTCACGCGCAGCGCGTAGCCCAGCGTGCCGTAGGAATTCGGGAAGCCGAAGAAGAGGTCCGAGTGCTCGTTGTCGGCAGTGCATTTGACGACGCGGCCATCGCCGAGCAGCACGTCGATCTCGAGCATCGTGTCGTGCACCAGGCCGTATCGATGCGAGGACGATTCGATGCCGACGCCCGCGACCGCGCCGCCCAGGGTGATGGTCTTCAGCTGCGGCACCACCGCCGGCATGACGCCTTGGGCGAGGCACGCGCTGGTAAGCGCTTCGTAGGGCGTCATGCCCTCGGCCTCAACGAAATTCTGTTTTACAGACAGGACCTGATTGAAACCCCGCACATCGAGACGCCGCCGCTCGCCGCCGGCGCGGTCGCGGAACAGGTTCGAGGTTTCCTTGGCCAGCGCCACCGGGCCTGCATTGGCGTCCCGGGCGGTCCTCAGCGCCTGCGAAAGCGAATCGCGCTTGGCGGCGTGCGCGGCGAGCGCGTCAGCCATGCCCGAAGCGGCGTGGCGGCGCTTCGGCCGCCCTCACCGGCGCGTCCCGGTAAAGGAAGTCGCGCGTCATCGGGTAGCTGGTGGTGTTGCCCTTGGAGAACACGATCTGGAAGAGATGCGTGCGCCCGTTGGGCGAGCGGAACATCTCGGCGCAGCCGTAGAGGTAAACGCGCCAGATGCGCCGGAAGCGCTCGTCGAAGCGCTGCGGGTCGAGCGCGCGGATGCGCTCCCAGTTGCGGTCGAAGCGCTCGGCCCAGACGTCGAGCGTGAGCGCGTAGTGGCGGCGCAGGTTCTCGATATCGAGCACCTCCAGGCCGGCCTTCTCCATCTCGACGATGACGTCGGCCAAACTCGGAATCCAGCCGCCCGGAAAAACATACCTGCGGATGAAGAAATCGGTGTCGTAGCGGCCGACGTGGCCGATGAAGTGCAGCAGGCCGATGCCGCCCTTCTTCAGGTACTTGGCGTGCGCCTGGATCAGCTCGGCGAGCTGGTCGCGCCCGGCATGCTCCAGGCAGCCGATGGAGGCCACCTTGTCGAACTCGCGCCCGGCGTCGCGGAAGTCGCCATGCGTCTGCAGCGAATTGCCCAGGCGCCGGCGCTCGATCTCGCGGCGCGCGTGCTCGGCCTGCGAGCCGGTGGTGTTGATGGCGGTGACCTTGACGCCGTAGCGCTCCTGCGCGTGGAACATGAAGCCGCCGAAGCCGCTGCCCACGTCGACCACCTCTTCGCCCGGCTGCAGCAAGAGCTTCTGCGCCACGTGGTCGCATTTGTTGCGCTGCGCCTCCTCCAGCGTGCGCGTGCCGTCCTTCCAGTACGCGCAGGTGTACAGCATCAGCGGGTCGTCCAGCCACAGCTTGTAGAACTCGGGGGTGAGCGCGTAATGGAAGTTGGCGTTGCGCTGCGCCTGCGAGCGCTCGGCGTTGGAATGGATCAGCTCATGCCAGCGGTTGCGGATCCAGGTGAAGGGCGTGCCGCGCTGGTCGATCCCGCCCTCCATGCCGGCGGCGAGCGCTTTGGCCAGGCTGCCCTCGATGTCCACTTCGCGGTCGAAGTACGCCTCGAGCAGCCCGACGTAGCCGAAGGCGGCCATGCGCCAGTAAGCGCGGGCGGTGCGGAACACCAGGGTGAACTCCGGCGTCGCGTCGGTGGTGCGTTGCTCGACTCCCTCGGGGTAGCGCACCGCAAAGGGGATCCTGGTGCGCTCTCCGACCCAGCGCAGCGTGTTTTCGATCCAGGATCTCATCGGGCTGGAATTTTACCGTCGGGTGGAAGCGGAGGCACGACTTCTGCTAGCCTCGGCGTGACACCAGCGAAACAAGGAATGTCCCATGGCAGCCAAGAAAGAACGCCCGGCGCCAGAACGCCCGGCGCCGGCCAAGGCCCCCAAGACCCGGACCACCAAAACCGAGGCGTCCAAGACCGCGCCGTCCTTCGGCGCGCACGCCCGCGCGGAGGTCTCCGCCGAGGAGGTGCGCAAGCTGATCGCCGAGGCGGCCTACTACCGCGCCAAGAAGCGTGGCTTTACGCCCGGCCATGAAGTCGAGGACTGGGTGCAGGCCGAGGCTGAGGTGCTGCGCCGCATCCGCGGCGCCGACCACTCCAGCCACTAGCGGTCCCTGCCGGACGGCCCATAGCACCGGGTCGGCATCTTGCTCCCTCCTGCGTTTACAGGAGCGAGCCATGAAGATTTGTGTACTCAGTAGAAGTGGACGTGGCGGGCAGGACGACCCGTACGTCTTCCATCTCGGCCAGCGCCGCCTTCCGGTGGTTGCCATCGTGAGCGAGTGGCTGGAGCCGCCCTGCCGCTGCTTGATGGTTCGCGTGGAGGACGGGCGGCGCTTCGTGCTGCGTCACGATCCCGCGACAGGCGATTGGCAGCTCGCGGCAGCGTATGGCGGCGGGTCGCGGCCCGCCGCCACCGTTCGCCTCTAGCGGGTCGTCCCACTCCCCGCCGGCGCGGACGCTCCCGTCCCCGCCGCGGGCGCGCCGCCGGCTACCGTGCGGCTACCCAGTACTTCGATCTCTACCCGCCGGTCCGGCTGCAGGCAAGCGACCAGT
This sequence comes from uncultured bacterium, assembly GCA_965233195.1. Lineage (GTDB taxonomy): Bacteria > Pseudomonadota > Gammaproteobacteria > Burkholderiales > SG8-39 > SCGC-AG-212-J23. The sequence goes on from CBDDSB010000023.1 coordinate 36,451, forward strand.
TTCTTGTTGGCCGCGCGCTCGGCGCCGAGCTTCTTGCAATCTTCACCGGTCACGGGCTGCGACTCGCCCTTGCCCTCAGCGGTCACGCGCTGGGCGCGGGCGCCCTTCTCCTGCTGGAGGTAGTTCTTCACCGCCTCGGCGCGCGCTTCGGAGAGCTTCTGGTTGAAATCCTCGGAAGCGATGCGGTCGGCATGGCCGACGGCGATGATCTCATCGACGTCCGCGTCCTTGATCTCCGACAGCATCTGGTCAAGGCGCTGCTTGCCCGAGTCCTTGAGCTCGGCCTTGCCGAAGTCGAACAGCACGTCGGTGGACAGGGTGAGCTTCTGGATCACCGGGCGCGGCGGCTCGACCGGGGCCACGGCGATCGGCGCGGGCGCCGGCGGCGCTTCGACCTTGGGCTCAGGGGCGGGCGCGGGGGTGGGCGCGGGCGCGGCGGCGACGACGGGCGGCGGCGCCAGCTCGGCGCGCGCCGTGCGGTCGCACGGTTCGGCCGCTTGCGCCGGGGTCCAGGTGCCGCTGCGGACACATTGGCCGGACCCGCTCAGCACCACCCGGCCGTCGGAAGAATTGACGTAGCCGGGCGGCACGCGCGGGGTCGCGGCAGCCGACGAGCCGCTGGCGGCGCTTGGTGCGGCGGCGGGGGCCGTCCCAGCCTGGGCGAGGCGCGTCGGCTCGCTGCCGCGTGCGGGTGTGGCGGCTGGCGAGGACGCGCTCACGGTCCGCATCGGGGGGCACGGCGCCGCCGTCTGATTGCCCGGCTGCCCGGTTCGCACGCATTCACCCTGGCTCGTATAGACCGGGGCGCCGCTGCTGTTGGTTACGTACCCCGGACCGGTTTGCGCGCCAGCTAGCCCGGCGCACGCCGCGAGCGCTGCTGCGATCGTTACGACGCTCAGGCGCTGCGCCGACGGGGGAGTGAATCGATTCGTCATAGTTGTCGTCCTTTCCAAAATCAGCTTGAAAGAAGTACTGCGATCGCCGCGATGGCGGCGGGCCGCATCCGAAGTAGCATCGATACGTCAGCAACTAACGTGCCTCCACCGGACTAGGCGGGCCGCGACGAATTGCGGCATCGCGACGCGTAGCCTGCTTTGCATGAGCAACGCCTACACCGTCTTCGGCGTGGTCTGCGCCGCCCTCCTCTTCGGACTGGCCGTCAGCGGCTGCTCCGAAGGCCCCGCCGAAAAAGCCGGCCGCAGCATCGACCGTGCGGTCGACAAGACCGGCGACGCGGTGCGCGACGCAACCCGGAAGTAGCCGCAAGCTGCTTCGAAGGCAATTGAGGCAATCCATCGATTGGATTGCCTTTTTTGATTTGATCTATTGAGCGCGGGGCCTTAGGCTCACCCTCCCCCAAAGGAGGCCCCGATGAAATCGCTCAAAGGCAGCAAAACCCACGACAACCTGAAAGCCGCGTTCGCCGGCGAATCGCAGGCGAACCGCCGTTACCTTTACTTCGCCTCGAAGGCCGACGTCGAGGGCCACAACGACGTCTCGGCGCTGTTTCGCTCCACCGCCGAAGGCGAGACCGGCCACGCGCACGGCCACCTGGAGTACATGGAAGCCGTCGGCGACCCGGCCACCAACCTGCCGATCGGCAGGACCCGGGAAAACCTCAAAGCCGCGGTCGCGGGCGAGACGCACGAGTACACCGACATGTATCCCGGCATGGCGAAGCAGGCGAGGGATGAGGGCTTCGGCGAGATCGCCGACTGGTTCGAGACCCTGGCGAAGGCGGAACGCAGCCATGCGAACCGCTTCCAGAAGGCCCTCGACCAACTCTCGGACTAGATTCGGTTCGATTGAAGTTGCGGGTTTAATTCGCCATGCGGGAGGGCTCGCTCGAAGCTCCGACCCGGCATCCGCTCGCCTGGAAGAACCCGGAGTTCTGGGACCAGGCGAAAGCCGAGAAGGAGCTCGAGCGCGTGTTCGACATCTGCCACGGCTGCCGGCGCTGCGTCAGCCTGTGTACGACGTTTCCGACGCTTTTTGATCTGGTTGATTCCTCAGAAACGCTGGAGGTCGACGGCGTCAAGAAAGAGGACTACGGGAAGGTCGTGGACCAGTGCTACCTCTGCGACCTGTGCTACATGACGAAGTGCCCGTACGTTCCGCCGCATCCGTGGAACGTCGACTTTCCGCACGTCATGCTGCGCGCCAAGGCGATCAAATTCAAAAAAGGACGCAGCTCAACCTCCCCATTCCGCGATCGCCTGCTCTCCTCCACCGACGCGCTGGGCAAGCTCGCCGCCATCCCGGTGGTTGCGCAGACCGTCAACGCGCTGAATAAGAATTCGTTTTCACGCACCGCGCTGCAGGCGGTCCTCGGGGTGCACAAAGATCGCGAGCTGCCTCCGTATGCCGCCCGCAAGTTCAGATCGACTGCGCAAGAGAGCAAGAACTTTCCGGTGCGCGACGGCGCCAAGACGCCGGGCAAGGTGGCGATCTTCGCCACCTGCTACGTGAACTACAACGAGCCGGGCATGGGACACGACCTGCTCGCGCTCCTCGAGCACAACGAGATCCCGTACGTGGTGGTGGAGAAGGAAGCGTGCTGCGGCATGCCGAAGCTCGAGCTCGGCGACCTGGAGGGGGTGGATGTCCTGAAAACCAGGAATCTGCCCGTGCTGGCGAAGTACGCCCGAGACGGCTTCGCGATCCTGACCGCGGTGCCGTCTTGCACGCTGATGTTCAAGCAGGAAATCCCGCTGATGTATCCGGACGATGCCGATGTCGCCGTGGTTCGCGACGCGATGTTCGACCCGTTCGAATATTTCGTGCTGCGCAGAAAGGACGGCCTGCTCAAAACCGATTTCAAGAACGCATTGGGCAAAGTCTCGTACCACATCCCCTGCCACTCCCGCGTGCAGAACATGGGCCAGAAGACGCGCGAGATGCTGGAGGCGATCCCGGGCAGCCAGGTGACGACGGTGGAGCGCTGTTCCGGGCATGACGGCACCTGGGGCGTGAAGACGGAATACTTCGAGAACTCGATGAAGATCGGCCGCCCGGTATTTCGCCAGATGGCCGAGCCCGGTCCGGACTATGTCAGCTCCGACTGCCCGATCGCGGCGCGGCACATCCTGCAGGGCATGGCCGAGTCTGGCGCCGCCGGCGAAAAGGCCCACCCGCTGACGTTGCTCCGAAAGGCTTACGGTATCTAGAGCCCGAAAATCAGGGACAGACCACGTTTTCTCCGCTGCCAGCGAACCCTGGCAAAAACGTGGTCTGTCCCTGATTTTCGCGTTGCTGACCGGTTGCGCGCAGTTGCCGACGTCCTCCGAACCCGCGTTCGGCGTATTGGGGGACGCGCCTTACACCGAGGCGGAAGTGCAGCGTTTGGATGCCGTGATCGATGAGATCAACGCGCACCCGCTCGCCTTCGTGGTGCACGTGGGCGACATTGGCTCGAGCGCGCTCGCCTGCACCGACGAGTGGCTGCTCGAGCGCAAGGCGCAGTTTGCGCGCATCCGCCATCCGTTCATCCTGCTGCCGGGCGACAACGAATGGAGCGACTGCCGCGATCCGCTCCGCCGGCTTCAGCGCTGGCGGGAGATCTTCTGCGAAGCACCGCGCGAGTTCTGCGAGCATCGCCGCTGGGAAAGCGCGGGCTGGGTGTTCGTGGCGCTCAACGTTCCCGGACATAACAACAACGTGCGTCACGCCGAGCATGCGCCGCGCATGGAGCAGGTGCTCAGTTTCCTCGACGAGGCCGCCCGTCTTGCGACCAGCAAGCAAGGCCTCGTGGTCTTGATGCAGGCCAACCCATTCTTCACCCTTCCTCGCGACGGCTTCGCGTCGCTGCGGGACCGCCTGGAGGATCTAGGCCGGCGCCTGCCGGGAAGGATCGTCCTGATTCACGGCGATACGCACCTCTATCGCGACGACGAGCCGCTGCCGGGCGTGCGGCGCATCGAGGTGTGGGGCTCGCCGGTGGTGAGCTGGCTGCGCCTTCCGCTTTCGAAAGGCGCCTTGCGCATCGACTCCGCCCGGTAGAGGTATACCAAGAAGAGCGGGCAAGGTTCAGCGGCGGCGGCGGGCTCCACCATGCAGCAGGCTGTCGCTAAGACAGCAAAGGGAGTTGCGCTTTTGAGGCGAAGTGCCTATCAGCACGCGAAACGCGTGCTGCGCGACGTTGCCGATCAAGGACGTTTCGTCGAGGCGCGCAGAAATTCGCGGACTGGAAGTTCAATCCAGCCCGTGGCGGCGTGTTCCAGCCCCTCAGTCTCGGACAGCGATAGTGATGTCCGCCCGGATCGAGCCGTGTCCGCTCGAGAACACGTTGCCGACCGATTTGATCTTGAACTCGGGGCAAGACATTGGGACGAGTTGGGCTGGGTCAGTCGCCCGAGGGACGCACGGCGCATACAGGCTCGGCACAATCCTTGTGCGGATCATTTCAAGGACGAACGCGATCTGCTGGGTGTCGCCAAAGAAACAGAAGGATGGCGTCTCGGGCTTGCCGACCAGCGGGTTGGGATCCGGATTGGCTCTGAAATCGGAATTGAAGGGCGTGACGGTGTTGCCATGTTGCAAGGAAAACACGACAAACATGTTCGAAACCCGTCTTCCGACGAACTCGGGCGGGGGACAGCCCGCGTTATCGTCGGTAAATACATAGGCTATGGTCATCGTGCCGGAATACTTCGTCCCCGGCGCGGTCGGATCGAACTCGGGCGTTGCGTCAAAGAAGCCGGTTGGGGCATTGCTTTCGGCCCACACGCCAGATGCCCCGGCCGCGAGTGTCATTGCTGCGGCGGCTATCACATTTACAAATTTTCCGAAACGTTTCATTGCGTCTCCTTGGGTATTCGCCACAAGCTTCTCCCCGGCTGTTGCTAGTTCAGCCTGATCGAAGCCGGATCAAGTGTCGGATTCCAGCCGGGTGATATGTAGAACGTGCACTTGCCGCCCTTTACCGTGTAGGTCACGGCCTGGTCCATAACGAGGCCGGCACCCGCTTTGTAGTGATAGCCGCCAAACCGGGAGTTGTATTCACTGGTCAGGCCGCCGAGCGAATGGCCCGTCTCGTGAAGAACGAGGTAGGTGCTGTACGCCAATGCCACGTCTAGGACAGTGAGGGGGCTGCCGTTCGGGTTCTGCGTGGCTCCGCTCGGAGTCTGGATCGTCGCCGAGCCGCAAGCCGACGCGATGTAATTCTGCGTGCGCCTGCTGTAGATGATGCAACCGTCAAGGCCTAGCGGTGTTCCCCATTGACAGTTGCCCAGAATGGCGCCGTTCACGTCGAGGCTCTCGCTTACCCGAACGGCCTTTGGCTGGGTCACACCCGTCACCGGATTTGCCACGAACCTGTCTGGATCCGCTTGATCAAGACGCAGCTGGTGCACCGCAAGCCCAAGCGCGTTGAGCCCATTGAAATTGACGCCGTATTGCGTCACGGGAAGAAACGCGTTGTAGTTCGCGGGAAAGATGCTGCCGGTAGTTGCGGTCGCCACTATCACGAAGAGATCTCTCGAATTCGGATCCATGCAGCGGTCGCGCGTTGGCAAGGTTCCATCGGCGTTCGGCGTGCCGCACCATGGGAAGAGCGCGGGACTGTTGCCGATGGTCGTGATGCCGGTGCACTCCTGGAAGTCGGTGAAGCCGTCATTGTCGGAATCCAAACCGGTGTCCGTTAGCACATTGGCGCAGACGACTGTCGGCACCTGCGCCTGCGCCTCGGTCGGCAGCAAAGCCGCACCGAGAATCAGGACCAGGCCGGCCAGGGCGATCCGGCCGGTTCGGGTGATGCATTCGCTGTAGTTCATGATTTTCCCCTACTTAGCCGGAACGATGCGCACGGAGTCGGAGCCGATCACTTGGGCGCCTCCAAACGTTGAAAACGTCTTCCCTTGAAGGAAGGCCTGCGTATCGCCGCCGGTCAGCTCAAACGCGTCGGTGCTGACGTGCACGACGAGATCCAGGAGGCCATCGCCGTTCACGTCCTGGAACGACGCCATCGGGGTCCCCTTGCCTTTGACCTTCACATTCGCACCTGCCAGGAGCACGGTGAGTGGATCGACGGTGCGCGCGTCGAATGTCGGCGTGCTGAGAATAGCGACCGGCACTACTCCATTCGAGCCGAGGTTGATGCTGTTCGGGAAGGTGCCGGGCTTGATGTCGATCGTGACGCCGATCGACTCGGCCGGCGGGTCCTGGCTGACAGCGTTCCCTTCGATGCGGATGATGGCCACATCGGAGGCGACGCTGCCGATCCACGTCGGGAAACACGTAGCGCCGGGCTTGCAAGCGCCCGTTTGCGGATCGATATCGGGGTCGACCACGAAGTTGGAGTAGACCGCTTCGACGGCATAGGTACGACCGACAGTCGGACTGTAGCCTTCTCCTTGAAGAATCGAGGGGTGGTACATCTCGCCGATATTGCAGGTGACCGAGAAGCTCTGCCCGGCGGGAATCGTCACGAGATCGTTTGGAATCCCGTACATCCGTTCGCGCATGATCGGATCGAGCAGAACGGTGATCTCTTCGCCGGGAATCGACGCGGTGAAGAGCGTGTTCACGCAGTCGGGCCGGATCGTGACAATGTCCTCGCCGCTCGTGTTCTGGAACGTCGCGGTGACGAGAATGTTCTCGCCGGGCTGCTTCACTCCGGCTTCGACGATCAGCCCCTCGGAAAACTGCCCCGTGCAGGCATCGCCGACGCCGTCACCGTTGCCGTCCGTCTGCGCCGTATTCGCGACCTGCGCGCAATTGTCGCAGGCATCGCCCACGCCGTCGCCGTCGCGATCGGCCTGGTCGGGGTTGTAGGTGAACCGGCAGTTGTCGGCCGTGTCGAGGATGCCGTCGGCATCGGAATCCCCCACGGCCGCCACCGGGCCGTTGGTCATCGTCGCGATGAAGTCCCGGTCGTCGGCTGGTTGAACAGGGCAAGGCCCGGTGACACTCACGTCGATCGAGAAGCCGTCCGAGGTGGCGTTCACCGTGCCGTTTACCGCCGGCGTCGCCGTCAACACCCTGAAGCCGAACACCTGCATCGGCACACCGAAGTTGCCGGTCCCGGGCCCCTGGTGCGTCCAGGTAACGACAGTCCCGCCGCCCGACACCTGGGCGGTCCAATCAAGGTTGGTCGACGGGAGCCCCTCCGAGATGGCCGTGGGCGGGGTCGCGCTGGCGACGCCCCGAAGCCCTGAAAGGGTGACCGTGGCGACATTCCCGGGCGCGGGACAGACCGCGTAATTGTCCTGGGGATGGTAGGTCAGCGTGTAGGTCCACTCGTTCGGGCCCGTTTGCGTCCCGACGAAGGACGCCGCGTGCGCAGGCGCAGCGGCGAGAACGAAAAGCGCAAGAGCTGCGCCGCGCAACAGTCGAACGAACTGTCCCCAAGTCTTCAGCATGCTCCCCTCCCCACTTTGCGGTCCACGCTATTCCTATTGTCCTGGACCGTCAACAAGTTCAAACGTCCTTTAGTTCAAACGTCCTATCGTTCACGGGCTACTGCACGACGTTTCGCGGACCGCGCAATTGCGCTGCTCGCAACGCTGGGCGAGTCTCGACCGAGGGCGGAACATTTGGCTGCGACATGCCTGATTCTCGGGCAAGCGGCGAAGCGCTCTGGTGATCCGTGCTCGGGCGGGTGGCGACAAACGAGTTATGCGGCGGAGCCGCGAGCGCAAGCGTGGTGCGCTCCCCTAGCGGTAGATACAGAAGCGTCACGGTCCGGGGCGTTGTTGCCTCGACACGATAGTCATGGAGCGTCTCGCCCTCCTTCACCCAAAACAGGGCGTCGCCTACGGCGAGCGCGTATTCGACCCCGGTTTCGCGCGTGACCGTGCCGACGAACCGGTAAGGCACCGGCCCGGCGCTAACGCCCGCTGACGCCGATAGCTGCGCTTGCTGCTTTGAAGTGGCAGGGGCCGCCTGCGGTTGCGCCCATGACGGGGAAGCGAACAGAAGGCCGCGCTCTTTCGCGAACGACTGGCGCTCAGGCACGGCCAGGGATCGCACCACGTCTTTCGAGACCGGCAACGGTGCAAGTTGCGCCGGCTGGGCGCGCGCAGGCGGCGAGGCATCTGGCGCGACCGCAACCGCCGCCACCGCCGCAATGACGATCGCCGAACCGATCGCCGGCTTATTCATTCGAATCTCTCCCCGACCGAACGGTCAGTCTACTCTGCGCGCGCTTAGAAGTGCGCGCCCGCCATGAGCTGCACGTTATCGCGGTCGATGAGCATGCTGTAGCGGGGCTTGTTGCTGTATCGGGTCCAGACCGCTTCCGCGAAGTAGGTCTTTCCCCACTCCGCGCGCAGTCCCGGGCCGTAGAGCATGCGATCCTCGAGGAAGGTGCCGTCATGGGAGTAGCCCTTGACGTCGTGCGCTACGAAGAGGGAAGGCGTTAGTGCCGCGCCCAGGAAAGCATCGTTATAGGTGCTGGCGATCCGTGCGCGGTAGCCCCAGGCATTGCGGGTGACGAATCCATCGTGCGCGCAGGTCTTGCCGGGGTAGGCGTCCGTACACGCAAACCCCGGCACTGCGGCGGTGCCGTAGGCGTCTGAACGGCCGTAGCGAATCGTGCCCGGATCGGGAAGCTCGGAAACATGGCTCCACCCCACCTCCACACCCACGACCACGCGCTGCGAGCCGAGCATCCCCGGCAAGCCCTGGCCTACGCCCAGGCTTACCGTGGTCACTTCGAAGCGATCGTAGGCGTCGAAATTCGCACCCGGCGGCAATGCGAGGGCGTTCTTGCCCGATGCCGGGCGGTTCAGAAGGGAATTGGGGTTGCGCGCGACAAATGCGTCGGCGACATCGGCCAAATTGAGGCTCACCGGCTGATTGGGGCGATAGGCGACTTCGCCGAAAAGGCGCGTCGCCTGGCCGCGCCGGGTATCGAAGCTTAAGCCGAACAAATGAATATCCTCTGGATACACGAGCGCGTACTTGACGCCGTTGGGATCGGTCAGGCGGCTGAAGTTGCCGGTGATCGGATTAAGCGCGCCAAAGCCGCCGCCGACATTCGGGTTCGTACCCCGAAGCATGAAGCCGCGGCTGTGATAGTTCATGGCGTAGCCGCGCAGCTCGGTTCCGATCGAGGCGAGCGCGTAGCGAAGCGATACTCCGAACTCGCCTCCGTCTTTGGCTTCGACATCGGGCGCGCGATGAACGTACCGGCCGCTGGCTAGCAGGGCCGGCTCGGTGCGGCTTGCCGGGGAGGCGAGTACACCGACGGCCGGAAGCGTCACGGTTGCCATGTCGCATCCGGTAGGCGCATAGGTAGCCACGTTGAAGTAGGTACCGCAGCCTGCAAGCACGTCATGCCGTGCTTCGTAGGGCACGAAGCCGTCGATCCCCCATTGCTTCGCGCCAGCGAAATTGGCGTATACCATCCCCACGGGAATTCGCGTCTCCTGTGGCATCGAGCCGGCCCGCTGCGCTGCGGCGAAATCGCGCGGGTTGATGACGTTGATACCCCCCGGTATGGACTGGGCAGTCCCCCAGTTGACGAACTGGCGACCGAGCCGCCCGTCTAGACGACTCTGCGTGCCAAGATCGATCCCGCCGTAAACGTAGGCCGCCGTGAAAAGGGCGTTGCTGAACTGCGCCTCCGGCGCGAACCCCCGGTCCGAGAGCGGCTCGTTCTGCGCGAAGGCATTGGGATAATTGCCATAGGGCGGTCACCCTTCTCAAGCTCGTAGTCGTACCAACCCTTGAGCCGGGCGAACGCGCCGAAACTGCGACGGCCGAGGTCGAAATCGGCAAAGCCTTTCAACACCGTCGTGAACGGTCTGCCCTGCTCGAAGTTGAGGTTAGGCCCGCCCGAATTCGCCGCGGTCAGGCCGTCGCTGCGCCCCACCCGGGTGCCGGCGAGCGAGCCGTAGTTCTCCGGCCTCGGATCTTCGGTCCGGATCCCGGTTCCGAAGGTCACTGCGCCGCTCACCTTCAGTTGTGTCTCTTCCCCCAGGCGCCATTCGACCGCGAGCGCGCACGCTGCGCTCGCCGCCATCGCGAGCGTGATGATCGCCGCAATTGCTTTCTTCATGACTTCGTCTCCCCCTCATGAGGCCGCCGTCTCCATCGGCAACGAATAGCGGTATGCGTGCACCGGGGCGGCGACGTTCTTCAACGGCTGCGGCCCCAGGTCCACGAGCTCGAATTCGTCGCCGAGCCGCCGCCGCGTCTCTTCGCTCAGGACAATGCTGCCTGCCTCGGCGAGCCCAGCCAGCCGTGCGGCGATATTCGTGGTTATGCCCGATGCGGTGTAAGTCCAGCGCGTACCGGCCGCGCCTTCGATCTTTCGCGCGCCCACCGACGCCATGCCCGAATTTACCCCGATGTGCATCCTGATCGGCTCGTAATAGCCCTCCAGGGTCGCGTTGGTGTCCCGGGTCTTGCGCAGGATCGCCTGAGCGGCTCGGACGGCACATATCGCGTGCCGGCGCGGGTTGGGATCCTGGAAGATCACCATCAGGCCGTCGCCGGCTGTCTCGTTGACGTCGCCCCCCAGAGACAGGATCTCGTCGAGGAAGGCGGCGAAGTAGAGCTCGACCAGCTGGTTCAGACGTTCGCTTTCCATGGTGGCCGCGAGCTCCGTGTAGCCCGTGATATCGGCGAACAGCACCGACACATCGGCCTCTTGCCTTTCGAGCACCGGGGCTTCGGGTGACTTTTCGATGAGATCGGAGACGGTCTTCGGCACGAACTTGGCCAGATTCGCCTTCATCGACTCGAGGATCTGTATGCGGCGCAGGCTCGCGGCGAGCTCGTTCGCGTAGCGCACGACCTCCTCGTGCGCGCGCGCGTTGCGAATGGCAACGGCGGCCTGGTTGGCGAGGGTGAGGAGCAGCTCCGAATCGTCCGGCGTGTACTCCTCCCCGGTCAGCTTCTCGCCCAGCCCGATGCTGCCTTTGAGCCCTTCCTCGACCTCGAACGGGATGCAGATATGAAGATCGACCGACGTCAGCGGCTGCGCCACTTGATGCTGGGCCAGGGCGGTGGCCACCGCGAATGCGTCGTCAAGTCCGCGATGCGCGAGCGCTTCGATCCCATTTGTCCGCGTGTCGCGCAGGACAATCAGAGCGCGCTCCACCCCGAAGGTGCCGGCCGCCATCATCAGGAGACTGTTGAGCACCGACTCGGTGCCGCTGAGAAGGCTGATTTCCCGGCTGAGGTCGTAGAGTGCCTTCAGATGGAAGATCCGCTTCTCGAGCTCGGTGAGGTTCTGGTTCATGCGGCGCAGCCGTCGCGCCATCACGTTCATGACCAGACGACTGAACGGAGGGGCTTCACGAACTAGCCGGTCGAATTCGGAGACGCTGACGGGCACGACCCTGCACGCCGTGCGCGCCACCACCACGGTGGCGCCGGTGACATCCGGGTCCACCAGCGCCAGCTCCCCCAGCAAGCTTCCCGCCTCCGCAATCTCCACCACGTCGGACCCGACCATGATGCTGGCGGAGCCTTCGAGCAGCACGTACATCGCGTCCGTGGCCTGCCCGGGTTTGAAAAGCACCGAGCCGGCCGGCAGCGCGAGCACCCCGCTGGCATTTGCGAAGCGCTCGAGGAGGTTCATGCGCTCGCCTTGAAATCCGCGACGGCCGCCTGTTCGGAAGCACAGATCTGCGCGTATTTCGTCAGCCCCACCATGGCGAAGATCTTCTGGAAGTGCGGCGTCAGACCGGTAATGCGCACGACCTGCGCTCTTTTCTTCGTCTGGGCAAGGACCCCGATGAGGACGGCGATGCCCCCGCTGTTGATGTAGCAATCGGCCGCGAAAACCACCAGAATCTTCTTCGCACCCGCCGCGCTGACGCCGGCGTAGGCGTCCTCGATCGGCTGCCCGGCGAGCGCCGTGACATCGCCGCGGATGTCGATCACCGAAACGTCGCCCTGAAGGCGCGTGAGCACCTCGACGTTTTTGGTCATTCCTGCTTCTCGAGGTAGATGATCATCCTTACCACCCCGCCCTCGGCGGTGGATTCGAAGGTTACCTCGTCCATGAGGTTCTCGATCAGGTAGATGCCCCAGCCGCGCGGATCGAGCGTCCCTTCCATGCGGCTTTCGATGTCCGGCGTCCGAACCGCGGCGACGCCGCTGCCCTGGTCCTGCACGGCGATCTGCAGCTTGTCCTTGTCCACCACCAGCCGGATGCCGACTCGCGTGGTGGAATCGAGCTTGTTGCCATGCTCGATGGCGTTCATGCACGCTTCGGCCACCGCGGTTTTCAGGTCCTCGACGCGATCCGGCGGGAAATTCATGCTCCTCGCCACATTGGCCGCGAAATCCATCGCCACCTTTTCCGCTCCGTGCATGCTGCGGACGTGAAGCTCGTACTTGCTCGGCGCGCTCATTAGGCGATCCTAACCCCGATGATGGTGATGTCGTCGTGCTGCTCGGTCGCGCCGACGAAGGACTGTATGTCCCGGAACAGACCGTCGAGGAGCTGGGGCGCGGCGAGGTCGCGGTGCGCGTGCACCGAGGCAAAGAAGCGCTCGAAACCGTACATCTCCTGCTGGTGATTCATCGCTTCGACGGCGCCGTCGGTGTAGAACACGACCACGCTGCCCGGCGGCAGGTCGAGGCTCGTCGCCTCATATTCGCAGTCCGGGACGATGCCCAGCGGAAAACTGTCGCCCTCGGTCGTGATGTGGCGCGGCTCGGCACCCGGCATGCAGAGGATCGGCTGCGTCTGTCCGGCATTGGAAAGGCTCATTTTGCGGCCGCGCGATTCGAACACCGCGTAGACCAGGGCAATGAACATGCCCTTGCGGATGTCACGGTGCAGGCGCTGGTTAGCGCTGTTCATCACCTCTCGCACCGGCGGGTTGGCGTCGAGCAGAACGCGATAGGTGCTGCGCGCGCCCGCCATGAGCAATCCGGCCGAAACGCCTTTCCCGGAGACGTCCGCCACGATCATGCCGAGCCGTTGTCCCGCGCCCGCGGTGCCGTATTCGATAAAATCGTAGAAGTCGCCGCCGACCTCGCGCGCTGACACCGTGCGCGCCGCTATTTCCAGGCCTTCGAACCGCGGCGCGCCGTCGGGCAGCATGCCCATCTGGATGTCGTGGGCGATCTTGAGCTCTTCCTCCATGCGCCCTTTCTGGAGGTTTTCCTTGAACAGGTGCGCATTCTCGAGCGCGATGGCGCTCTGGTTGAGCATGGTCTTGAGCAGGTCGAAATCCTCGGGAGTGAAGAGCTTGCCGGACTTCTTGCGCCCGAGGGACAGAATGCCCCGCAGCTCGTCCTTGTACATCATCGGCAGCACGAGGTCGGACGACAGCGCCTCGAGGCTGTGTTGCAGCGCCGCGCGCTCGGTCTCGTAGGCCGGGTTCATCGCGATATCGTGGCGCAGAACGTGGCTTCTGTTGGTTTTCACCAGACCGAGCAGCGGATCGTTTTCAGGAAGGCTGCGTACTCGCAATGCCCCTGGATCGATGCCCTCGACCACGGCGACATTGTGTCCTTGCCCCGCCGGACCGGGCAGGAGCAGCACGCCGTTCTCCAGCACCATCTCGCGAACCACTGTCCCGGCAAGGGTCCGCAGGATGAGCTGCGGATCCAGAATGCTGGTCATCGCCTCGCTCAGACCCTTGATGGCGGTGCGGTAATCGTATTGCTGTCTGTAGAAGCTGCGATCGACGAAGGCCTGGATGCGCCGATGAAGCGGCTCAAAAAAGAATACGACGACGAGCGCAAAGGCAACTGCAAAGAGCGGCGAGCGCGCCGCGTCGACCGCGCCAAAGGTGACGTTCACCACCGATACCATACCGGCATAAGTGGCGACGATGGCCGCGGTGGAGAGCAGATAGCCGTAGGTCCGCCGCACGATGACGTCGATGGCGAACAGATCATGCTTGACGATGGTGTAGCCGATGGCCAGGGGAAAAAGCGTGAAGAACACGCCGAACCCGACCACCGGATCCGGGAAGATCGCCACGCGCCACAGCGTGGCGGAAAGCAGGTCGAGCGCCGGAATGAACAGGCCGAGGATGGTGCCGATGAAAATCACCCGGGACTGCAGCCGCGTGATTACCGAAGCATCGCGCAACGCATTCCAGGCCATCGACCCGACGAAAAACAGGATGCCGATCACGAGATAGCCGGTCCAGAGCAGGAATATCAGCTTGGGGACGTTCCAGTGCTCGCTGGCGATCATCTGCCTCAGAGCGAAAATCGCGAGCGAAAGCAGATAGGGCATCGCCATGACCCACGGCCTGCCCGCGGCAAAAGCGCGCGGCTTTGGAAACTTGAGCGCGAGGTGGATGATCGACGCCGGGATCAGCACGTTCGCCAGGAACCGGAGATCGTAGAGCCAGCTCGGCCGCATCAGGTCGGCAGGAGACGAAAGACCGATCCCGATCCCCAGAAAGCACGTCATGCAGAAGAAAACCCAGCTTTCTTCGGCCTTCGGCTTCATCAGAAAGACGAGGGCCCCGATCAGGAGGTAAAGCACGCCCACGGCGAACAGCGGCCCGCTGCGCGAGGCCACGGCGCTGAATCCCACGCGGCCCGTCGGCACCGGGATCTCGAGCGTCGTGCCTTCGCGCGCCACGGTATAGGTATTGACCGATCCCGGCGTTTCGCGCCGGATGTTGCCGAAGAACAGTGCGTCGAAGGTGCTGTAAGCGTGGCCGTTCACGGCGACGATCCTGTCGCCGGGACGCAGCCCCGCCGCCTGCCCCTGCCCGAACACCTGCGATACGACATTCGGCCCCGACGTGTACATGGTGCGCCAGCCGAAGTCCGGACTATCCGGCCACCGCGCGAGGTTCAGCGCATAGAGGGTCCCGAGCGCGACGATGATGGCCAGCAGCACACCATAACCAATCCAGTGCAGCGACGTGCGATCGAGACGAAGCGCAGGCGTCACGCGCTCACGCTTTTCGCAGAGCGCGCCAGAGGCAGAAAAGGAGCATGAACAGTACCGCGATGGAGACCACTCGGGCAAAGACATCGCCATACCGGGTGTAGAAGGTTTTCTCGTCAGACAACGGTACATCCCAGGCGAGGATGCCGCGGACAAAAAGGTCGCCGCCATTGCCGTCGCTAACCCGTGAAACGATCCTGCCTTGCGGATCGATGAACGCCGAGACGCCGGTCGTCGCGGAGCGCGCGACTGCTACGCGGTTTTCGACCGCACGGAAGACGACCATGGCCAATGTCTGATGCGGGCCCGACGTCGGTCCGAACACACTCTCGTTCGTGACGCTCACCATGAAGTTGGCGCCGTCCAGGACGAAGCGCCGGAACACATCGGGAAAGTTGTTCTCCCAGCAGATCGGCGCTCCGAACCGCGCCGCTGAGACATGGAACAGTGTGTAGCTGTCGCCGGGCACGAAGCCCTTCTCAAGCGTGGTAATCCACCGCGGCCACGGGATTACTCCCTGGAACGGCACCTGCTCGTTGAACGGGGTGAGCCGAATTTTATTGTACTGACCTTCGAGCTCGCCCAAGGGGGAGACGAGGAATTGGCTGTTGGAGTACGGCACCAGCCCCTCGCGCGCCGGAGCGAGCTTGTCGCCTCCCGCCCCGCCCACGAGCAGCGGCACCCCGGCGCCGTGCGCGACCTGGTTGACGTAAAGCCGGATCATCCAGAAGCTCATCGGACCCGGCAGTGAGGAAGAGGGCCAGACAATCAAATCCGGCTTTTCTTTTGCCGCCTCCCGGGTCAGCCGCTGGTACGCCGATAGATGCTTCATCTGCTCGCCGACCGACATCTTGCTGCGCGCGGTCAGGTTGGCCTGGACCATCGCCACCCGCAGATGGGCGCTCGGCTCCGGCGCCGCCGCAAGCCGGTACCAGCCGTACATCAGGGTCGCAGCGAGGACAATGCCAACGGCGGCCCCTTGGGCGCGCCAGTGCCATTTGCGCATGCGCGGCACGTCCGGCAACTGGCTCGCCAGCTGGTTGACCATGAGGAGCACGAAGGTCACGCCGTACATGCCGGTCATGTCGGCGATCTGAATCACCGGCAGCGTCTCATGCTGCGAGTGGGCCAGGAAATTCCAGGGGAAGGCGAAAAACGAGAAGTTGCAACGCGCGTATTCCAGCGCCGTGCCGAGCGCGGGGCCCGCGAGGACGACCCACGAGCCGGTGAAGCGCGCTGCCAGTGCGTAAAGAAACCCGAAGGTGACGTAGTACACGCTGAACACCGCCATCAGCAGTGCGAACCGGATGACGTTCAAGTCGGGAATGGTGGTGCTCCAGAAGAACGTGCCGACGCCGAAGGCGTAGCCAAAGAGCCCACCCAGCACGGCTGCAGCGGCGAGGCCCCGCTGCCGCAGCGCATACAGGAGCGGCGCCAGCGCCACCCAGCCGAGAAAGCCGAGATCGAACGAGGGCAGCGCGAGCGTGGCCAGGATGGCCGAAAGGACGGACAGCGAAACCACGAGCGCGAGATTCATGCCTACGCCGCCTGCGAAATTTCGCGCGCA
The DNA here is from genome assembly GCA_965233195.1 of uncultured bacterium. Taxonomy (GTDB): domain Bacteria; phylum Pseudomonadota; class Gammaproteobacteria; order Burkholderiales; family SG8-39; genus SCGC-AG-212-J23. Next base: position 52,842 of record CBDDSB010000023.1, read on the forward strand.
GCGCGCAAGCCCGATTCGAGGGCACCCTGCATCCATCCCGACCAGAGCGAGGTATGGTCACCCGCAAAGTGGACCGCGCCTTCGGGCCGCGCCAGGTGCGGCATCAATGCCGCCATCTGCCCGGGGCGGAAGTACGCGAATGCGCCGCGCGCCCAGGGATCTTCGTCCCAGCTGTACGAGCGCGCCTGCTCGTAATGCTTGCGCGCGTCGGGGTATATCTGCGCCAACTGGGACAGCGCGAACTCGATGCGCTCGGCTTCGCGCATCGCGCCCAGGCGGCGAGCCGCGGCACCCACCGCCTGGGCCTCCAGAATTCCGCGTCGTCCGGGCTGGTTCACCGTGTGCTCGAAGAACCACGCCATCGGCATGTCAGTATTGGTGAGGACGTGCAGATTGTCCGTGTTCCAGAATTTTTCGCCGAACTGCAGGAGCACCCGGACCACCGACGTGTACGGCAGCTCGTCGATGGCGTGTTTTTTCTCGCTCGAAAACGGCGGTGAGACCTCGATGCGGCGCAGAACGGAGAAAGGCACGGTGCAGACTATGCGATCGGCGGCAAAGCGCTCGCGCCGGCCTTCGCGCTCGACGACGACGCCAGCCGAGCGCTCGCCGCGCTCGAGGCGAACTACGCTCGACCGGTACAGGATGCTGCCCGCGAGCGCGTTCGCGAACCCTTGTGCCAGCCGATCAGTGCCGTCGCGGATCACGTAGGAGCGCTCGCCGGCGCGTTTGACAAGCGCGCAGCGCTGCAGCATCTGCAGCGCGGAGTAGCTTTCGATGCCGTCGGCCATCAGGTCGAGAAAGCCGACGCGCAGCAGCGCCAGCACGGCAGGTGAAGCGCCGCGCGAGAGCAGGAACTCGGACCCGCTCATCCGGTCCAGTTCCGCGAGCGCGCCCCCGGCCGGCCAGCCCGGCGCGCCGACGTCGCCGAGGAGATGCAGAGCGTCGTCGAGGTAGCGGCGCCACAGGCCGGCGCGCCCGAGCTCTTTCTCCGCCACGCTGAGGTCGTATGGCCATTCGACGCCGCTGCTCGCCGGGACCACTCGCTTGCCGCGAACGAAGTACAAGCGCGATTCGAAAAGCGGCATTGCCGGCTCGAGCGACAGGCCGAACGACCTCGCGTACCCGAGGGTCAAGTCGTGGTTCTGCGGGATGAAGAGCGCACCCGCCTCGGCGTGCAGCCCATCGGCGAACGGCTGGCGAATCGTATTTACCCGGCCGCCGGCACGGTCGCGCGCCTCGACCACCGTGACCTCGTGCCCGGCGCGGCGCAGCTCGTAAGCCGCCGCGAGGCCCGCGAGTCCGGCACCCAGCACGATGACTTTACGGGGTGTTGCGGCGCGTAAAACCCGTGGGCACACCGGCGTGATCGCCGCCAGCGCTGCGAGCGCGAGTACGCGCCTACGCATCATGCGTCGGCGATGAACGAGGAAAACACCGATGCCCCTCCCAGGCCCATTCAGCTCGACGAAATGATAAGACCTTTTGGCGTCGAGCCAGCTTCCCTTTCAGGGCACCACGCTATCGATGACGACGTTCACCCCCTGTGCGTCATTGGCGACGGGCGCGCTCGCCCCCTGGAGATCGCCCGGCTTGGGCGCGGGATCGCCGGACTTGGAGACACGTGCGCCGACGATCACGCGCGGCTGGCCGGAGAGCTTCATCCCCGGCGCCATTGCCATGGAGTCGTCGAGCGCGAAGGCGAACGGCAGGTCGCGCACCTGCTTGCGCAGCACTGCGAGGGGCATTGGCGGGCCGTCGACCGCGCGCGCGAAGATGAAGACCGTGTCGTCGGGTGACACGTGGGGAAGGATTTTCTTTGATAAGGACACCCTTCCCTGCAGTGGCTTCTGCGAGATCAGCGCCTTGGCCTCTTCGACGCTGGCCCGGATCGAGCGCCCGTCCTCGGACTCCGCCGGGACCAGTGGCACCATCTTCTCCCAGTGCGTGACCGCCGCGCGATAGTCGCGGCGCCCGAAGGCGGCGGTGCCGGCAAGCGCGAGGGCCTTCAGGTTCTGCGGCTCGATCTCGAGCGCGCGTGAGAGCAGCTTTTCCGGCTCGCCTTCGAGATTGCGGCCGCGCGCCATGGCAAGCGCTTCCGCCAAGTCGGCGAGAAGCTGTGCATCGCGAGGGGCGCGCACAGCCGCCTTGGCATACGCGTCGGCCGCCTCGGGGAAACGTTCCATCGATGCGTAGGAGCGGCCGAGCAGCTTCCAGCCGGTGGCGTCGTCGGGATTCTCGCGCAGGTGCGCGGCCAGGCGCTCGACCATCGCCTCCAGGTTCTGCACCGGCGTATCGATCGAGCGCGGATTGCCGACCGCGTAATAGAGCAGCGCCGCGCACAGCGGAACCGCCAGCGCCAGCGTGACCATGAGCCCGCGGCCCGCGCCACGGCTGGGCGCGGATTCGGGGACGACATCCTCCAGCAAGCGCGATTCCAGCTCGAGGCGCGCCGCGTCGTAGTCCGCGTCGGCCAGCGTGCCGGCAGAGCGGTCCGCGTCCAGCTCGCGCAGCTGGTCGCGGTAAATGGAGACGTTGCTTTCGCTCCTGGAAAGGTCTGCACCCTTGGGCGCGAACAGCAACGGCCGCAAAGCAAGTGCCAGCGCGACCACGGCAAGCGCGGCGCCGATCGCCCAGAACAGGATCATTCGAGCAGCTTGGCCGCGCGGCTGCGCTCGACGTCCGAGAGCTGCGGCGCCGGCACCCGCCGCCGCGCGATGCGGCGCAGCACCCAGATGCCGATGGCAAGCAGGACGAACGGCCCGACCCACAGCGCCGCGGTGCCCGCCCTGAAGGGTGGCTTGTAGAGCACGAAGTCGCCGTAGCGGGCGACCATGAAGTCCCGCACCTCGCCCTCGCTCGCGCCTTTGGCGAGCTGCTCGCGGATCTGGTTCCTCAGGTCGACGGCCAGGGGCGCGTTCGATTCCGCGAGGGTCTGGTTCTGGCACACCAGGCAGCGCAGCTCGTCGGCGAGGGCGGCGACGCGCTTATCGAGGTTTTCAGCGGGGAACGCGTGCGCCGCCCAGAGGAAAAGCAAGAACAGCAGCCTAGCCACCGCGCAGCTCCTTCACCAGCGGCGCAAGCTTCTTCTGTGCCACCTCCGGCGTGAGCGGCCCGACATGTTTGTAGCGGATCACGCCCTTGCGGTCGATGACGTACGTTTCCGGCACGCCGTAGACGCCGTAGTCGATCGCGATCCTGCCCGCCGCGTCGTACACCGAGAGCTGATAGGGGTCGCCATTGCGCGCAAGCCAGGGCAGCGCGTCCTCGCGTGCGTCCTTGTAATTGAGGCCGACGACCGGCACCGTCTTCGCGAGCTCGCTCACCACGGGATGCTCGACCAGGCAAGGAGGGCACCATGATGCCCAGACGTTGAGCACCCATACCTTTCCGAGCATCTCCTTCTGCGTGAAGCTCTTGGCCGGCTGGTCGAGCCGCGGCAGCTCGAAAGGGGGCGCAGCCTTGCCGATGAGCGGCGACGGCACCTCGCGCGGGTTCAGCTTCAGGCCGACACCGAGCAGCACCAGAAGCACGATGAAGCCGAGCGGTAGCCAGATTTTTTTCAAGCCGCCGCCTCCACGAGACTGTGCTTTTTTTCTTTGAAGCGGTACCTGCGATCACTCGCCGCCAGCAGACCGCCGAGCGCCATCACCAGGCAGCCGCCCCAGATCCAGTCGACGAAAGGCTTGTGCTGGATCTTCAGCAGCCAGGCGCCGCCGCCCTGGGGATGAGATACGGGATCTCCCAGGGAAACATACAAGTCCCGGGTGAGCCCGGGGTCGATCGCCGCCTCGGTCATCACCTGCTCCTGCACGGTGTAGATGCGGCGTTCCGGATACAGCGTGGTCACCGCCTTGTTATTGCGCGTGACGCTGATGTGGCCGCGCGCGGCGACGTAGTTCGGGCCGCGCACCGTGGAGACGTCGTCGAGGCGGAACGCATAGCCAGCGAGCGACGCGCTCTCGCCGGGCTTGAGGCGCACGTCGTCCTGGCTTTCGTAGCCCTTGACCAGCGTGACACCGACCACGAACACCGCGACCCCGATGTGGGCCACCGCCATGCCGTAGTGCGACCGGGTATGGCTCAGGGTTCTCTTGAAGCTCAGCGCGGCGGTAATCACGATCCAGATCGCCAACGCCAGCCCGAAACCAACCATCGCGCTCCAATCGCCGAACAGGAACGGCGAAAGGAAGCCGAGGATCAGGCTCACCGCCAGTGCCCATCGCAGCAACACGGCGAGCTCCGGCACGCTGGTGCGCTTCCAGCGCGCGAGCGGGCCGACGCCCATGAGGAACAGCGCCGGCGCCATCAGCGGTACGAACACCGCCTCGAAATAAGCCGGCCCGACCGAGATCTTGCCCGCGCCCACCGCATCGATGGCGAGCGGGTACAAGGTGCCGAGGAACACCGTCCCCGCCGCGGCCGCGAGCACGACGTTGTTCGCCAGAAGAAAGCTTTCGCGCGACACCGGCTCGAAGCCGCCGCCCAGGCCGATGCGCGAGGTGCGCCAGGCGTACAGCACCAGCGACCCGCCGATGAATGCCGCGAACAGGGCGAGGATGAAGATGCCGCGCTTGGGGTCGACCGCGAACGCGTGCACTGAGGTGAGCACGCCTGAGCGCACGAGGAAGGTGCCGAGCAGGCTGAGCGCGAAGGCGACGATCGCCAGTAGAACCGTCCAGCTGCGGAACGCGCCGCGCTTCTCGGTCACCGCCAGCGAGTGGATGAGCGCGGTGCCAACGATCCACGGCATGAACGACGCGTTCTCCACCGGGTCCCAGAACCACCAGCCGCCCCAGCCGAGCTCGTAGTACGCCCACGCGCTGCCGAGCGCGATGCCGAGGGTGAGGAAGCACCAGGCCACCGTGGTCCACGGCCGCGACCAGCGCGCCCAGGCGGCGTCGAGCCGCCCGGAGAGGAGCGCCGCCACCGCGAATGAGAACGCCACCGAGAAGCCGACGTAGCCCATGTACAGCATCGGCGGATGCAGCACCATGCCCGGATCCTGCAGCAGTGGGTTCAGGTCCTTGCCGTCGGGTGCGGCGGGAAACAGGCGCTCGAACGGATTGGAGGCGAACAGCATGAAGGCGATGAAGCCGGCGCCGAGCACGCCCATCACGCCGAGCACGCGCGCCGCCATCTCCTCGGGCAGGTGGGTGCTGAAGAAGCTCACCGCCACCATCCACAAGCAAAGGATCAGGCACCACAGCAGGAACGAGCCTTCGTGGCCGCCCCATACCCCGGCGACGCGGTAATGCAGCGGCAGCGCGCTGTTCGAGTGCATCGCCACATAGGAGACCGAGAAGTCATTGGTGACGAACGACCAGGTCAGGCAGCCGAAGGCAAAGGCGACGAGCAGCGCCTGGGCCTGCGCCGCGGGACGCGCGAGGCTCATCCAGGCGAGATTGCCGGAGTGCGCGCCGGCGAGCGGAAAAAAGGCCTGCACCAGCGCTACGGCCAGGGCCAGAGAAAGCGCGACTTGTCCGAGCTCGGGGATCATTTCACCAGTGTCTTCTGTGCCTTTTCGACCGCATGCGCGGCTTCGGGCGGCATGTAGTTCTCATCGTGCTTCGCCAGCACCTCGCGTGCGGTAAACACGCCGTCTGCACCGAGCGTGCCTTGCGCCACCACGCCTTTGCCTTCGCGGAACAGATCCGGCAGCGAGCCGCGATAGACCACCGGGATGGTCTTCGCCGTGTCGGTGACCACGAAGCGCACTTCGACGCCGTCGCGCTTGACACTGCCCTTCTCCACCATGCCGCCGATGCGGAACAGGCGTCCCTGCGGCGCTTCCTTCGCCGCGACCTGCGAGGGCGTGAAGAAGAACACCAGGTTGTCCTGGAATGCGGTCAGCACCAGCGCGGTAGCGGCGCCGAGCGCCGCCAGCCCGCCGACGATCGCGAGCAGGCGTTTATGTCTTGGCTTCACCGGACTTTCTCAGCAGGAAGATGATCTCGAGCGCGAGGCAGGCGAACGTGACGCCGTAAGACCCCCAGACGTACCAGGCATAACCGCCCATGTGAAGAAACTCGCTCATGCTCGTTCCCGGATGATGATACGCACGCGAAGCATGGCAGCCGCGATGCTGTACATCCAGAACGCCAGCGCCATCACCAGCATGCCGGTCAGCATGGTCGCGGCCATCTTCGGCGCCGAGGTCAGGCTCACCGAGGCGCCCTGGTGCAGCGTGTTCCACCATTTGACCGAGTAATAGATGATGGGGATGTTGACCACGCCCACCAGGGCAAGCAGCGCGGCGGCGCGGTCGGCGCGGCGCGGATCGTCGATCGACGCGTGCAGCGCCATGAAGCCGAAATAAAGAAACAACAGGATCAGCTCCGACATGAGTCGCGCGTCGTCCCAGACCCAGTACGCGCCCCAGGTCGGCCGGCCCCACAGCGCGCCGGTCCACAGCGCGATGAAGGTGAAGAGGGCTCCGGTGGGCGCGAGCGCGCTGGCCATCATGCCGGAGAGGCGCGTGTTGAGCGCGAGTCCGAGCGCCGCCCAGAACGCCATCACCACATAAATGAACATCGACATCCACGCCGCCGGCACGTGGATGAAGATGATGCGGTAGGCCTCGCCCTGCTGCGCGTCGGTCGGCGCGACAAAGAAGCCGATGTAGAGGCCCGCGGCCGTAAGAACCACGGCCGCAAAACCGCACCAACGCGCGAGCGTGCCGGCGAGCGGGTAAAAGGTCTGCGGCGAGGCGTACCAGAACCATCTCATTCCGAAGAAATCCTCAGGGCCGCGGCGGTCGCCCAGGGCGCGAACGCGGCGGCGACGATCAGCATGGCGCCGAGAATCAGCAGCTGGCCCTGCCCGCCCAGACCCGCGGAAGCCATCTCCACGGCGCCCGCGCCCATCACCAAAACCGGCACGTACAACGGCAGGACGAGCAGCGCGAGCAGCACACCGCCGCCGCGCACCCCCAGAGTGAGCGCGGCGCCGATGCCGCCGATCAGGCTGAGCACCGGCGTGCCCAGCAGCAATGATAAGGCAAGCATGCCGTAGAGCCCGGCCGAGAGGTCGTACTGCAGGGCAAGGAGCGGGGCGATCGCGACCAGCGGCAATCCCGACACGAGCCAGTGGGCAAACGCCTTCGCCGCCGCGGTGACGCCGAGCGGGGCCGCCCCGAGCACCATCTGCTCGAGGGTGCCGTCAGCGTAGTCCGCCGCGAACAACCGGCCGAGCGAAAGCATCGAGGACAGCAGCGCCGCTACCCAGATGATGCCCGGCGCGATCGCGCGCAGCTTGTCCGGGTCTGCGCCGATGCCGAGCGGGAACAGGCTCACCACGATGACGAAGAAAAGGAGCACCGTGCCGACGTCGCTGCGCCGGCGCATGGCGACGAGCAGCTCGCGCCAAACCACGATGCGCATGGCGCCGAGCATGCTAGAGCTCGATCACGCGGCGGTCGCGCAAGCCGAAATCCTGGTGAGTGCTGTAGACCACGCTGCCGCCGCCCTGGGCGTGGTGGTCGAGCAGCGCGCGGGTCACTTCGGCGGCGGCGCCATCGAGCGCGGTGAACGGCTCGTCGAGCAGCCAGATCGGAGCGCGGCGGCTCAGTGCCAGGCGCGCAAGCGCGGCGCGGCGGCGCTGCCCCTGTGAAAGCTGGCGCACCGCCTTGTCGCCCGGCACGCCGAAACGCTGCAGAGCGTCGCGCAGCTCCTGATCCGCCACCGCCAGTCCGGCAAGCGCGCACGCCGCGCGCAGGTTCTCGGCGCCGGTCAGCTCCTCCTTCACCGCGGGCGCGTGTCCGAGGTAGACGATGTGGCGCGCATAGTCCTCCTTCAGCGCCTGGATGCGCGCCCCGTTCCAGCGCACCTCGCCCGCGCTCGGGGTGAGCAGGCCGCACAGAATCCGCAGCAGGCTGGTTTTCCCGCTGCCGTTGGCGCCGGTAATCCGCAGGGTTTCGCCGCTCCCCACGGAAAAGCTCATGCCATGAAAAAGCCTTTGGCCGCCGCGCTCGCAAGCCAGGTCGGCCGCTTCGAGCATCGGCGCTAGTTCAGGTCAAGCGCGTAGCGCTTGAGCGCGGAAAGCGGGACGTAATTGAGCACGTTCTCGTGCGTCGCCTCGAGCACCACGTGCGGCGCCTTGCCGGCTTCCCAGGCCTCGATCCAGCGCAGGATGTGCAGGCACCAGCGGTTGCCGTGCTGCAGCCCGCGAAAGCGCAGGTCGGGGCGCGGCGTGACCAGGTCGTTGCCGCGCGCCACGCTGAACTCGAGGAACTGGTCCGTCACCTGCACGCAGATTAGGTGCGCGACGCCGTCCTGATCATGGGTCGAGCAGGAGCCGTCGCGGAAATAGCCGGTAAGCGGATCGTAGCTGCACGCCAGAAGGTCGCCGCCAAGCACATTCTTCTCAGCCATTAATGCGAAGCAATGTAGCGCTTGACGGCCTCGGCATCGGGCTCGATCAGCGTGAAGCGCTGCGGCAGGCGCTCGAGGTCCTGGAACTCCGCCGGGCGCTCGGGCTCGCGGCCGAGCGCCGCGCGCAGCGTGTCGCCGAACTTCACCGGCAGCGCGGTCTCGAGGCAGATGAGCGGCACGCCGGCTTCGCGGTACTCGAGGCCGACCTTCAGCCCGTCCGCGGTATGCGGGTCGATCATCTCGCGGTATTTCTGGAACACGCCGCGGATGGTGGCAATGCGGTCATGGTCGGTGCTCTTGCCGGAGACGAAGCCCGATTGCGCCACCCGCGGCCAGTACGCCGTGTGCGCGAGGTCGAACTCGCCCTGGGCGTCCAGCCTGCGCCAAAGGTCCTTGACGCGTGCGGGATCGCGGCCGGCGAGGTCGAATACGAAGCGCTCGAAGTTGGAGGCCTTGGAAATGTCCATCGAGGGACTGGTGGTCTGCTTTACGGATTTCGACACCTTGTACTGGCCGGTCTTGAAAAACCGGTCGAGCACGTCGTTCTCGTTGCTGGCGAGGATCAGCCGGCGGATCGGCAGGCCCATGCGGCGCGCGACGTAGCCGGCGTAGATGTTGCCGAAGTTGCCCGAGGGCACGGCAAACGAGACCTGCTCGCGGTCGTCGCCGCGGTCACCTCCTGTGGCCGCGAAGTAGCCCTTGAAATAGTAGACCACCTGCGCCGCGACCCGCGCCCAGTTGATCGAGTTCACCGCGCCGATGCGGTGCTGCGCCTTGTAGGCGGCATCGGCATTCACCTTCTTCACCATGTCCTGGCAATCATCGAACACGCCACGCACCGCCAGGTTGTGGATATTGGCGTCCTGCAGCGAATACATCTGCGCGCTCTGAAACGCGCTCATGCGCTTGTGCGGCGAGAGCATGAACACGCGGATGTTCCGGCGCCCGCGCATCGCGTACTCGGCGGCCGAGCCGGTGTCGCCCGAAGTGGCGCCGAGGATGTTCAGGGTCTTGTCTTTCTGTGCCAGCGCCTGCTCGAACAGCGCGCCGAGCAGCTGCATCGCGATGTCCTTGAAGGCGAGCGTCGGCCCGTGCGACAGGCCGAGGAGATAGAGCCCCGGCTCGAGCGCGCGCAGCGGCGTGACATCCACCGAGCCGAACACCTTCGGGCTATAGGTGCGATCGACGATCTCGCCCAGGTCGGGCACGTCGTCCATGAAGAGGGAAAGAATGGCGTGGGCAAGGGCCGGATAGTCGAGCCCCCGGAGCTCGGCCAGCCGCACCGTCGGCAGCACCTCGGGCACATAGAGGCCGCCGTCGGACGCGAGGCCTTCGAGAAGGATCTCGGTGAAGCGCTTGGGCGGCGCCACACCGCGGGTGCTGACGTAGCGCACTACTTCTTCTTCTGCAGCTCGTTGAACTTGCGGATCTGCTCGGGCGTGGGCTTGCCGCGCACCGTGGACTTGCCGCCCACCTGCTTGGCGGCCGGCTCCTTCGCCGCGGGCTTCTTTTTCTTCTTAGGTGCTTCCTGTGCCACCACGGCCGCGCTCACGGCTAGCCCTATGATCAACCCCATCCACCTCACAGCAGCGCCTCCAGGCGGATGCGCGTCACCTTCCCCACCACGGTGGGCAGGCGCTCGATCTTGGCGATCGCGCGGTCCACGTTTTTCTCGATCGCGCGGTTGGTGAGCAGCACGATGTCCACCTGGCGCTCCCCGGCGCCGGGCTCCTTCTGCACCATGGCCTCGATCGAGATCTTCGACGCGGCCAGCGTGCGGGTGATGCTGGCGAGCACGCCCGGCTTGTCCTGCACGCGCATGCGCAGGTAACAGGCGGTCTCCACCTCCTCAATGCCGAGGATTTTTTCGCTCGAAAGCTGGTCGGGCTGAAACGCCAGGTGCGGCACGCGCTGGTCCGGGTCCGCAGTAATCAGGCGCGTGACGTCCACCAGATCCGCGACCACCGCGCTCGCCGTCGGCTGCGCGCCGGCCCCGGCGCCGTAGTACAGCGTCGCGCCGACCGCGTCGCCCTTCACCAGGATGCCGTTCATCACGCCTTCGACGTTGGCGATCAGCCGGCGCGCGGGCACCAGCGTGGGATGCACGCGCAGCTCGATTCCCTTTGCCGCCCGCCGCGTAATCCCCAGGAGCTTGATCCGATACCCGAGCTCCTCGGCATAACCGATGTCCGCCTTGGTGAGCTTCTGGATGCCCTCGCGGAAGCACTTCTTGAACTGCATCGGGATGCCGAAGGCGAGCGCCGAGAGGATGGTGAGCTTGTGCGCGGCGTCGACGCCCTCGATGTCGAAAGTCGGATCGGCCTCGGCGTAGCCGCGGCGCTGCGCGTCCTTCAGCGCCTCCTCGAAGGCGATGCCCTTGTCGCGCATCTCGGACAGGATGAAGTTGGAGGTGCCGTTGATGATGCCGGCGATCCACTCGATGCGGTTGGCGGACAGGCCTTGGCGCACCGCCTTGATGATCGGCACGCCGCCGGCCACCGCGGCCTCGAACGCCACCATCACGCCCTTCTTCTGCGCCGCGGCGAAGATCTCGTTGCCGTGCGTGGCGAGCAGCGCCTTGTTCGCGGTGACTACGTGCTTGCCGTGGCGGATGGCTTCGAGCACCAGCTCCTTGGCGATCGTATAGCCGCCGATCAGCTCGACCACGATCTCGACCTCGTTGCCACGCACCACCTGGAACGCGTCGTCGATGACCCGCGCCTTTTTTCCTACGATTTTCCTGGCATGGGCAACGGCCTTGTCCGCCACCACCGTAATGCGGATCGCCCGCCCGGCGCGGCGCTGGATCTCGTCGGCGTTGCGGCTGAGCACGTCCCAGGTGCCGCCGCCGACCGTGCCGATGCCCAGCAGGCCGACGTTAATGGGTTTCATTTCTTTTTAGTCGGAACTGCAAGTGGCGCTTCACGTCGGGCCATTCGGTGGCGAGCACGCTGTACATCACGGTGTCGCGGATGCTGCCATCGCGCCGCGGCCAGTGATGGCGGATCACGCCGTCCTTCTTGGCACCGAGCGCCTCGATCGCGCGCTGCGAGCGGAAGTTGTAGTTGTCGGTGCGCAGCCCGATCACCTTGCAGTGCAGCTTTTCGAAACCGTACTCGAAGAGCAACAGCTTGCAGGTGGTATTCACATGCGTGCGTTGGCAGCGCTGCGCGTACCAGGTGTAGCCGATCTCGACGCGATCGGCGGCCGGAATGATGTCGTGGTAGCGGGTGCTGCCGACGATGCTGTTGGTCTTAAGGTCGCGCACCACCCAGGGAAGCATGTCGCCGCGCTCCTGACCCTTGAGCGCATCGTCGACGTACTTCTTCGTGTTCTCGGGCTCTGGCACCGAGGTGAAGAATAGCTCCCAGAGGTTGCCGTCGCGTGCGGCTGCGGCGAGCGCCTCGGCATGGTCCCTGGTGAGAGGTTCTAACCGCACGCCGTTGCCTTCCAGCGTGGCGGGCACAACTTTGATCAAGCCGCTCCTCTCAGCAATCCGTCCTTGCGGAACATGTCGCGGATGCCGCGCACGGCCTGGCGCAGGCGGTGCTCGTTCTCGATCAGCGCGATGCGCACGTGATCGTCGCCGTAGTCGCCGAAGCCGACGCCCGGCGCGACCGCGATCTTCGCCTGCTCGATGAGTCGCTTGGCGAAGGCGATGGAGCCTTCCTTGGCGTAGAGCTCGGGGATCTTGGCCCAGATGTACATCGAGGCCCTGGGCACCTCGACCATCCAGCCGATATCGTGCAGCGCCTTCACCATCACATTGCGCCGCTTCTCGTACGTGGCCCTCACTTCCTCGACGCAAGCCTGCGGCCCTTCGAGCGCGACGATGGATGCCACCTGGATCGGCGTGAAGCTGCCGTAGTCGTGGTAGCTCTTGATGCGCCCGAGCGCGTGCACCAGCTCGCGGTTGCCGACCATGAAGCCGATGCGCCAGCCGGCCATGTTGTAGCTCTTGGACATGGTGAAGAACTCGACCGCCACGTCGCGCGCGCCCGGCACCTGCATGATGGAAGGCGCCTTGTAGTCGTCGAACACGATGTCGGCGTACGCCAGGTCGTGCACCACCATGATGTCGTTTTCTTTTGCCAGCGAGATGATTTTCTGGAAAAACGCCAGGTCGACGCATTGCGCGGTCGGATTCGACGGGAAGCCGAGGATCAGCATCTTCGGCTTCGGGGTGAGCTCGCGGATCGCGCGCTCGAGCTCGGCGAAGAAGTCCACCCCCGGCGTCATGCGCACCGAGCGGATGTCGGCGCCGGCGATGATCGCGCCGTAGATATGGATCGGATAGGACGGGTTGGGCACCAGCACGGTGTCGCCGCGCTCCAGGCACGCGAGCATCAGATGCGCGAGGCCTTCCTTCGAGCCGATGGTGACGATCGCCTCGGCGTCGGCGTCGAGCTCGACGGCGTAGCGCCGGCGATACCATTCACAGATCGCTTTTCTTAAGCGCGGAATTCCTTTCGACACCGAGTAGCCATGCGTGTCGATGCGCTGCGAGGCCTCCACCAGCTTGTCGACGATGTGCTTCGGCGTCGGCCCGTCGGGATTGCCCATCGACAGGTCGATCACGTCGTCGCCGCGGCGCCGCGCCGCCATCTTCAGCTCGTTGGTGATGTTGAAGACGTACGGCGGCAGCCGCTTAATCCTTGAAAACTCACGCATTGTAGAATTCTAGCGTGAAACTCCACGCCTCCCGGCCGAGCGGCATCAACACCATTACCGGGTACGGCGAAGGCTACGTGACGGTGAACGGCGAACGGCGCTCCGCCAGCCTCGTCGTCCTTCCGGACCGGGTGGAGCCATGGAGCGCCAAGGGATTCGACCAGCTCAGCGCGGAAGACTTCACGTTCCTGAAATCGCTCGGCGCCGAGATCGTGCTCCTCGGCACCGGCGCGCGCCAGCGCTTCCCGCATCCGCGACTCAGCGCTGAGCTTGCGCACGCCGGAATCGGTCTGGAAGTCATGGACCTGCAGGCAGCCTGTCGCACCTACAACATTCTCGTCGCCGAGGAGCGCAAGGTGGCCGCCGCGTTGCTATTCGAATGAGCCTGTTTCCGGGTTTCACCGAAAAGCGAATCAAGACCTCGGGCGCCACGATTAATCTCACGATTGGTGGAAGCGGCAGCCCGGTGCTGCTGCTGCACGGCTACCCGCAGACACACGTGATGTGGCACAAGGTCGCGCCGCAGCTGGCGCGCGATTACACCGTGATCTGTGCCGACTTGCGCGGCTACGGCGATTCTTCCAAGCCGCGCGGCATCCCCGGCCACGCCAACTACTCCAAGCGCGCGATGGCGCTCGACATGGCCGAGGCGATGGAGAAGCTCGGCTTCGCCAGTTTCCACGTGGTCGGCCACGACCGCGGCGGGCGCGTCGCCCATCGCCTGGCGCGCGACCACGGCCGCCGGGTGCAGACGCTCACCGTGCTCGACATCTCGCCCACGCTGAAGATGTACCTGAGTACGAACATGCAGTTCGCCAAGGCCTACTACCACTGGTTCTTCCTCATCCAGGAGGCGCCGCTGCCGGAGCAGATGCTGGAAGGCCTGGGGCCGCGATACATCCTCACGCGCCTGGGCAGGGGAAAAAGCGGCATCAAGGTCTTCGACCGGCGCGCGCTCGCCGAATACACGCGCTGCTTCGAGCCGCACTCGACGTGCGAGGACTACCGCGCGGCCGCCACCATCGACCTCGTGCACGACCGGAAGGATCTGAGAAAGAAACTGCAGATGCCGGTGTTGGCGCTCTGGGGACGGCAAGGGGTAATCGCGGCGCTGTTCGACTGCCTCGCCGACTGGCGCGAGGTCGCGGCGGACGTGCACGGCCGCGCGCTGCAATGCGGCCACTTTATTCCAGAAGAGAAGCCGAAGGAGCTGCTCGCGGAGCTGCGGCGCTTCCTCGCCGCTTGTTCCGCTAAAGCGCGCTGATGCTTTCCAGCAGCTCGCGCGCGGGAAAAGGCTTGCGCAGCGTGACGTTGGCGCCGGCCACGCCGGCCACCATCAGGTAATCCCCGACCTCGCCGGTGGGCGAGCCGCCGGTCATGGCGATGATCGGCATCGACGGCCATTGCTGACGGAAGAACTGGATGGTCTCCAGGCCGTCGCGCGCCGGCATGAAGACGTCGGTGATCAGGATCTGCGCCGGGCGCGCGCGCTGCACCTCGATCGCCTGCTGGCCGTCCTCGGCGACCTCGACCACGTAGCCGGCGGCGGCTAGGACGCGCGCCACCGATTCGCGCATGTCCGGGTCGTCGTCCACTACGAGCACACGGTTGGGATTCATGCGATGGAAGTCGGAAGGGTGAGCGTGAACCGCGTGCCCTTGCCGGGCTGTGACTGGACGCTGAGCTCGCCGCCGTGCACAGCGGCGATGCGCTCGGCGAGGTAAAGGCCCAGGCCGAGTCCGCCGCGGCCGGCTTTCGCCGCGTAGCGGTCGAACACGCGCGGCAGGATGTCGTGCGGAATGCCGGGGCCCTCGTCGATCACCTCGACCAGCGCGGCATCGCCGATGCGCTCTCTTTTTCCGCGCTTGACGAAGATGCTGACCGCCGCGGCGGCCGGCGATTGCTGGGTGGCATTGGCGATCAGGTTCTCCAGGCATTGCCGCAGGCGCGACGCATCGGCGGGCACCGGGATGGGGTCACCGTCCTGCACGCGCACCAGCACCGGATGCTGCGGCGTGTCGAAGACGCCGGCGACGTCGGCGACGAGCGCGCCGAGGTCCACCAGCTTCGGCTGTACCTGGAACACGCCCTGGTCGATGCGCGCGACGTCCAGCAGGTCGGAGACCAGCGCGGCGAGCCGGTCGAGCGTGCGCGCCGACGCGTCGATATCGCGGCGATCTTCCTCGCGCTGCGGGCCCTTCGCGCGCGCCCTCAGCACCTCGAGGCGCAAGCCGAGCGGGCCGAGCAGATTACGCAGGTCGTGCGCGAGGATGGTGACAAGCTCCTCGGCGGCGGACCGGCGCGCTTGCGCGGCGGCATTGCGCCCGATTTGCTCGGCGAGCTCCGCGCGGTGCGCGACGATACCTGCCCAGTGCGCCACGGATTCGGCGAAGCGCGCGTCCTCGGCGGTGAAGAAGTCCGGCTTGAGCGACGCAATCATGATCATGCCGCGCCGCTTGCCGCCGATGTCGAGCGGCACGCCCAGCTTGGACTTGATCTTGAGCGCCTGCTTCACGCCGGGGAGCTCCGCCTCGTCCTGATCCAGCCGTCCGGTCATGAAGGTCTCGCCGGTCTTGTAAACGTGCACCACGCGGCCGCCGTTCGAGAGCTGCAGCACGTCGAGGCCGAGCTGGCGTTGCAGCGCGGAGAGCGGCTGGGTGCTGGTGCCGACGGCGACCAGCGAATCGCGTGCCGCGTCGTACAGGAAGGCATCGATCTTGTCCGCGCCGGTCGCGCCGGCGATCAGGTTGCCGACATGCTCCAGGGTCGCCTTCATGTCCCCGGCCGGCAGGCGCAGCAGCGCTTCGAGCAGCTCGAGCTGTCGCTGGGGCGATGCGGTTTTCTGGTCCAAGCTAGGCTGTGACACGGCGGAAAGGCGTTTCGTTTCAGCGTTCTACACAAAGCTTGCTTCCGCAATAAAAAACATGTTCAATGAAAACGTTACGTTGCATTGCTAAGAAGGGGATTTAAAACCTCTGGAAATGCTCGGCAAGCCGGTCGCTGACTTCAGCCTGCCCTCGACCGGCAACACGACGTTCAAGCTTTCGGGTGCCCGCGGCAGCAAGCTGGTGCTCTACTTCTACCCCAAGGACAACACCCCCGGCTGCACCCAGCAGGGTTCCGATTTCAGGGACTCCCATGCTGCGTTCCGCAAGACCGGGACGCACATCTACGGCATCTCGCGCGACTCCATCAAGTCGCACGAGACCTTCAAGGCCAAGATGAAGTTTCCGTTCGAGCTGCTGTCGGACGCCGATGAGGCGGTCTGCGGCGCGTTCGGCGTGATGAAGCTCAAGAACATGTACGGTAGAAAGGTCCGCGGCATCGAGCGCAGCACCTTCGTGGTCGACGAAAAGGGGGTGCTGGCGCGCGAATGGCGCGGTGTGAAAGTGCCGGGCCACGTCCAGGAGGTATTGAACTTTGTTAAAGCCCTATGATGTTGAACAGGCCGCCGCAGAGATGGACCCCGTCGTGAGTGCAAAGCAGACCCGCAGTTCCCGAAAACCCAAGGTGAAGAAGCTGTTCGTGCTGGACACCAACGTCCTGATGCACGATCCGACGAGCCTGTTCCGCTTCGACGAGCACGATCTGTTCCTGCCGATCGCGACGCTGGAGGAGCTCGACCAGCACAAGCGCGGCTTGTCCGATGTGTCGCGCAACGCACGCCAGGCGAGCCGCTTCCTCGACGAGATCGTCACCGGCGACGACATCAAGAAGGGCCTGGCGATCAAGACCAAGGATGGCCAGGCGGCGAAGGGCCGCCTCTTCCTGCAGACCGAAGCGATCAACGGCGAGCTGCCGGTGACCCTCGCCTCGGGCAAGACCGACAACCAGATCCTCGCGGTGGTGCGTTACCTGCAGGACAAGGAGCCGCAGCGCGAAGTCGTGCTGGTGTCGAAAGACATCAACATGCGCATCAAGGCGCGGGCGCTGGGGCTGCCCGCCGAGGACTACTTCAACGACAAGGTGCTCGAGGACGCCGACCTGCTCTACACCGGCGTGCGCCCGCTGCCGCGCGACTTCTGGAATTCGCACGGCAAGGACATGGAGTCGTGGAAGAAGGACGGCCATACCTACTTCCGCGTGCGCGGTCCGCTGGTGCCGAAGCTGCACGTCAACGAGTTCGTCTACGACGAATCGGGCGAGCGCCCGCTGTACGCGCTGGTCAAGGAGGCGGCGAACCGCGTCGCGGTGCTGGAAACGCTGCGCGACTACACGCACACCAAGAACTCGGTGTGGGGCATCACCGCGCGCAATCGCGAGCAGAACTTCGCCCTGAACCTGCTGATGAACCCGGCGGTGGATTTCGTCACCCTGCTCGGCCAGGCCGGCACCGGCAAGACCCTGCTCGCGCTCGCCGCCGGCCTCACCCAGGTGCTGGACGAGAAGCGCTACTCCGAGATCATCATGACGCGCGTCACGGTGCCGATCGGCGAGGACATCGGCTTCCTGCCCGGCACCGAGGAGGAGAAGATGCTGCCGTGGATGGGCGCCCTGGAGGACAACCTCGATGTGCTGAACACCTCCGACGAGTCGGGCGGCGAATGGGGGCGCGCGGCGACGCGCGATCTGGTCCGATCGCGGATCAAGATCAAGTCGCTCAACTTCATGCGCGGCCGCACCTTCGTCAACAAATGGCTGATCATCGACGAGGCGCAGAACCTGACGCCGAAGCAGATGAAGACCCTGGTGACGCGCGCCGGCCCGGGGACCAAGGTGGTATGCCTCGGCAACGTCGCGCAGATCGACACCCCGTATCTGACCGAAGGCTCTTCCGGCATCACCTACGTCGTGGACCGTATGAAGGATTGGGGGCACGCGGGCCACGTCACACTCGCGCGGGGCGAGCGCTCGCGGTTGGCGGATCACGCTGCAGAGGTACTTTAGGAAAAAACGCCTCAGGAATAATTCGGGCCGGATGGTGTTTCGCCATCCGGCCTGATGTTTCTGCTACATTTTGCTGCCCTTAATTCCCCGGATCCCGCAATGACTTCCCTCGTTCGCCTCCTCGCCGCTCTCCTGTTCGTTTTCACTTTTGCCCCGGCCTCGGCGCAGTTCCAGCCGCAGGTCGGCCAGGCCGGCAAGGACGTGATCTGGGTGCCGACGCCCGACGACGTGGTCGAGCGCATGCTCACCATGGCGCAGGTGACGCCGAACGACTCGGTGTGGGACCTCGGCGCCGGCGACGGCAAGATCGCGATCATGGCGGCGAAGAAGTTTGGCGCGCGCGCCACCGGCGTCGAGTACAACCCGGACATGGTGAAGCACGCCAACGCCAATGCGCAGTCCGCCGGCGTCGCCGGCTCGGGCCAGGGCAAGGCCACCATCCGCCACGGCGACATCTTCGCCACCGACTTCAGCTCGGCGAGCGTGATCACGCTGTACCTGCTGCCCGCGCTCAACATGAAGCTGCGCCCCACCCTGCTGTCGATGCGCCCCGGGACGCGCGTGGTGTCGCATTCCTTCAGCATGGAGGACTGGGAAGCCGACGAGATCTCCACGCTTGACGGCCGCCGCGCCTACTTCTGGCTGGTACCGGCCAACGTGATGGGCACCTGGAACCTCGAGCTCGGCTCGCAGAAGACCGACCTCGTGCTCGAGCAGAAATTCCAGAACATCAGCGGCACGCTCAGCCTGGGCGCGATCCACGCCGGCCTGCGCGACGCCCGCCTGCGCGGCACCGCGATCACCTTCGCCTACATCGACCCGGCCGGCCTGCGCCGCGACTTCGCCGGCCGCGTCGCCGGCAGCCGCATGGAAGGCACGTTCCGCGACGAGAAGGGCGGCGAGGGAAAGTGGAGCGCTAGCAAGAAGTAGTTAGAACTTCCAGCCGATGCGCAGCTCAATCACATCGACGTCGGTATCGTCGAGATCGAAGCGCGCCCAATGCGCGCCGAGATACAGGCTCTTGTTGATCGAGTAGTCGGCGCCGACGCCGAAGTACAGATCGGTGCCGTCCTCGTCCGCCGAGGAGACCTGCACTCCGTTCACCACACCGCGCCCCTTGGCGTCCCACTTGAAGAAGCCGACACGGGGCACGATGGAGAACCCGGAGGTACCCACGGGAATCCGACCGACGGCTCCCAGCTGGAAGCCCTCGGCCTCGAGATTCACCGTGCCGGTACCTCCAGGGCCAGTTACGGACGCAGTGGCTTCGCCGAGGTCACGGTAGCCGATCTCGGCGCCGATGAAGGGGGTGAACATCCAGCCGCCGCTGATGTTGAACGTGGTGTCCTTCGTGTCCTGCGACGTGAAGCCGAGCGAGCGGAAGTCCACGTCAATATCGGACTGGCCGAAGCCGAGTTCCACGAAGGGCTGCGCGTGCACCGTGAGGGACGCGAGCGACAGGGCGAGTGCTGCTACAGCGTGTTTCATTGAACCTCCCATGGGTTGATGTTGGTCAGTACGTGCCAGGATCCATGTAGTTCTCGAAGCGCGTGTATTGCCCGAGGAAGGTGAGCATCACGGTGCCGATCGGGCCATTCCGCTGCTTGAGGATGTTCACCTCGGCCTTGCCCTTGTCGGGAGAGTCCGGGTTGTAGACCTCGTCGCGATAGATGGCGAGGATCACGTCCGCGTCCTGCTCGATGGCGCCGGACTCGCGCAGGTCCGCCATCTGCGGGCGCTTGTTGGGCCGCTGCTCGAGGGCGCGGTTGAGCTGCGAGAGCGCGATCACCGGCACGTCGAGCTCCTTGGCCATCGCTTTCAGCGAGCGCGAGATCTCGGAGATCTCGGTGGCGCGGTTCTCGCCGTGGTTGGAGGCCGCCATGAGCTGCAGGTAGTCGATCACGATCAGGCCGAGCTTGGAGAACTGGCGCTTGAGGCGCCGCGCCCGGGCGCGAACTTCCAGCGCCGTCAGCGCGCCGCCCTCGTCGACGTAGATCGGCGTCTCGTGCAGCTTGCCCATCGCCTCGGACAGGCGCCCCCATTCCTCGTCGTTCAGCTTGCCGGTGCGCATCTTGTGCTGGTCGACGCGCGCGATCGAGCCCAGCATCCGCGTCGCCACCTGGCTCGAGCTCATTTCCATCGAGAACACCGCCACCGGCAGGCCGTTGTCGACCGCCACGTACTCGGCCATGTTGAGCGCGAGCGCGGTCTTTCCCATGCTCGGCCGGCCCGCCACCACGATGAGATCGCCCTGCTGCAGGCCGGAGGTCATCTGGTCGAGCTTGACGTAGCCGGTGGGCACACCGGTGACGTCGGACGCGTTGTCGCGGTGGTAAAGATGGTCGATCTTCTCGAACACGCGCGCGAGCGCCGGCTTGATCTCGATCAGGCCCTGGTCCTTGCGCGCGCCGGACTCGGCGATCTGGAAGATCTTCGACTCGGCCTCGTCGAGCATCTGCCCGACTTCCTTGCCGGTGGGGCTGAGCGCGGCCTCGGCGATCTCGGTGGCGACCTGCGCGAGCTTGCGCTGCACCGCGCGCTCGCGCACCAGCTCGGCGTAGCGCCGCACGTTGAGCGCGCTCGGGGTGTTCTGCGCCAGCGCCGCGAGGTAGGCCGCGCCGCCGGTCTTGTCCTTGTCCTCGCTGCCTTCGATCGACTCGAGCACCGTGACCACGTCGGCCGGGCGGGTCTGCTCGATGAGGCGCGAGATGTGGCGCCAGATGCGGCGGTGGTCGTCGCGGTAGAAGTCGTCCGCGGTCACCAGGTCGGCGACCCGGTCGAACGCCTGGTTGTCGAGCAGCAGCGCGCCGAGGAGCGATTGCTCCGCTTCCACCGAGTGCGGCGGAAGCCTCAAGGCTACGAGCTGCTGGTCATTGCTTTCCGGGCGCGCACTTGCGTGCGCGCTCTGCTGCGCCAAGGCCATCTTTTCCGCTTACCTCCCCGGCCGCCATCCTAGGCAAACTCGTTCGGCAACAGAAAAATAAATTTCAGCCACGATACTCTTTTCCACAGACCCCTGAAGAAAGCGTTTCAAATTCGGCGCTTGTCGGACGCCAGGCTGTGGATGGCCTGTGGTTAACTTGTGGATAGCGATTTCGGCGCCGTTGACAAAAAACAAAGGGCCCTTGCGGGCCCTTTGCATCCGGCAACGAAAAACCTTACTGCTCGCCCACCACGGCCACCGTGACGGTCACCGCCACGTCGGTGTGCAGCGCGATTTCGATCGGGAACTCGCCCACCTGCTTGAGCGGCCCCTGCGGCATGCGGATGTTGGCGCGCTCCACCTCGTGGCCCTGCTTCTGCAGCGCTTCCACGATGTCGTAGTTGGTGACCGAGCCGAACAGGCGCCCGTCGGGACCCGCCTTCTGCGTGATCTGCAGCTTGAGGCTGGCGAGCTTCTCGCCGCGCTCCTTCGCCTTGGCGAGCGTCGCGGCCTGCGCCTTCTCGAGATCCGCACGCTTGGCCTCGAATGCCTTGCGGTTCTCCTCCGTGGCGCGGCGCGCCTTGCCGTGCGGGATGAGGAAGTTGCGGGCGTAGCCGTCCTTCACCTTGACCACCTGGCCGAGCTCGCCCAGGTTCGCGATCTTTTCCAGCAGGATGACTTCCATGGCTTAGTGCAGATCCGTGTAGGGCAGCAGGGCGAGGAAGCGCGCGCGCTTGATCGCGTCGGAAAGCTGGCGTTGGAAGCCGGCCGCGGTCCCGGTGATGCGCGCCGGGATGATCTTGCCGGTCTCGTTGACGAAATCCTTGAGCACATCGACGTCCTTGTAGTCGATCCACTCGACCTTCTCGGCGGTGAAGCGGCAGAACTTGCGGCGGCGGAATAGCGCCCGCTGCCCCTTGTCCTTCTTGTCCTTGCCGAACTTCCCTTTGCCCTTGCCCTTACCTCTGCGCGGCGGTGGCATTCGTTTCTCCTTCGATGAATTCGATGTTGGTTGCGTGCAAAACCAGCCTCTTGGAGCGCTTGCTCTTCGCCGCCAGGAATCCCCGCACCTTGAGGGTCATTCCCAGCTTGGCGCTCGCGATCAGGCGGGCATGCGTCTCAAATGCAATGGCGGCGACTTCGGCCTGGATGCTGCGCTTGCCACCGGCTTCGTCCTGCTCGGACTCGTGCCCGAGCTTGAACTCGACCGCGGCCACGCCTGCCGGCGTGTAGCGCAGCGCCCCGAGCTCAAGCAGCCGGCCGCTCAGCTCGAGCCGGTTCAGCGGCGCGACCCGGTTCAGCGCCGGCTTCCGCGGGGCGCGCTTCGCCGCCGCGTTCCATCATCGACTTGGACTTCTCCTCGCGCATCATCGGCGAGGGCGCGGTATGCGCCTTGTCCATCTTGATGATGAGATGCCGCAGCACGGCGTCGCTGAACTTGAACGAGTGCTCGAGCTCGGTGAGCGTCTCGTTGTCGCACTCGATGTTCATGAGGACGTAGTGCGCCTTGTGGACCTTGGCGATCGGGTAGGACAGCTGCCGGCGACCCCAGTCCTCGAGGCGGTGCACGGTGCCTTGACGGCCCGCGATCACGCCCTTGTAGCGCTCGACCATTTGCGGCACCTGCTCGCTCTGGTCGGGATGGACGATGAAAACGATTTCGTAGTGGCGCATGTGCTGGTTAGCTCCTTTTCGTATGGGTTTGGCCTGCCGTCATGCGTAACGGCGAGACCACGAAGGGGCCGAATTGTACTGGAAAACTAGGGGCTTGTGGCTACCCCACGCCGCCGATACCGAGCTCCGTCTTCACCTGGTCCAGCATCGGTCCGACTTTGCGCACCGCCTGCCGGATCTTCTCTTCCTTGGTTTCCAGAGTGCGCGCCCAGAAGCGCAGCGCTTCGGGGTTATCGGCGTCGATCTTCGCCGGATCAGGGGGATTGTATTGGGCCATGGCAGTGAGACCGCCGCCGCCCTTTAGCGTTCGCGCCCGGCCTCGTGGAATGCTTTGCGCACCGGCGAGAGCAGGTACTCGAGCACGCTGCGCTCGCCGAGATGGATCTCGGCAATCACCTGCATGCCGGGCGCGAGGGTGTAGCGCTGGCCGTCGCTCTCGAGCTGCTGCTGCTCCAGGTCGATGAGGGTGCGGAAGGCGAGCGCGCCGACGGGGCGATCGCGACCCGCGAGGCTGCCCGAGCGCGTGTTGGGATTCGGCGCCTCGGTCGAGTCGGCGCTGACCTGTGCCACGGCGCCCTGCAGCATGCCGTACTTCTGGAACTGGAACGACGCCAGCTTGATCTTGGCGGGCTGCGCGGTATGCACCCAGCCGATGTCGTCGCTCGACACCCACACTTCGGCGCGCAGCTTTTCACCCACCGGCACGATGGTCATGAGGATGGTGCCGGGCGCGACCACGGTTCCCGGCGTATGCGTGGCGAGGTCCTTCACCGTGCCGCCGTGCGGCGCGCGCAGCTCGAGCAGCCCGTGGCGATGCTGCTGCTTCGCGAGCTCCTCGCGCAGGCGGTCGGCCTGCGGCGCCGCCTCGGCGCGCTCGGCCTGCAGGCCGCGGCGATAGTCGGCGCCGATCTGCGCCAGGCGCTTCTCCGATTGCGCGATCACGGCTTGCGCGGCGGCGATCGCGTGCTCCTGGCTCTTCAGGTCCTGCTCCTTCTCGATGCGCTCGCGCTGCTTGTCGGTGTGCATCAGGCGCCCGGCGAATCCGTCCTGGGTGAGCTTCTCGAACGCCTTTTCCTGCTCCCGATAGTGCGGCAGCACCGCGGTGAGCTTGGCGTGCACCTCGCGCGCCGCGGCGAGGTCGTGGCGCGCCCGCTCGAGCACGCTGCGCTCCTGCGCGAGCGCGTTCTGGTGCGCGGCGACGTACGCCGCGTGCTGCGCCTCGACCTGCGCCAAGAGCGCCGGCGGGTCGTCGGCATCGCGCTTGAGCGGCCGCTCGGCAAGCTGCGCGTCGATGCGCCGCAGCGCCAGGCGCTTGGTGTGGTACTCGGCGCTCAGCGCGCGGCCGTCGGCGGCGAGCAGCGCGGTGTCCATGCGCATCAGCACCTGCCCTTCGCGCACCACCTCCCCTTCGCTCACGAAGATCTCCTTCACCAGGCCCTGCTCGGCCGGCTGCACGATCTTGAGGTAACCCGCCGGCACCAGCTTGCCTTCCGCGCTCGCGACGATGTCGAGCTTCGCCACCGCGGCCCAGCCCAGCATCGCCGCCACCAGTCCCAGCACCAGGTACAGCACGCCGCGGCCGAGCGGCGCCGGCGGCCGGGTTTGGACCTGGAGAAGCGCCGGCTGGAAGTCGGCGGGGTTTGCGTCGCGCATGATGTTCATGGTTTGTTGAAACTCAGGTGGCGGTCGATCTGCAGGCCGGGCGGCACCTGGTGCGCGATGAAGAGGATCGTCGCCTTGCCCTTGAGATGGTTGATGGTGCGCGCGAGGCTCTCGGCCGTGGGTGCGTCTAGGTTGCTCGTGGCTTCGTCGAAGATGAGGACCTTCGGCCGCTTGAGCAGTGCGCGCGCGATCGCGAGCCGCTGCTTCTGGCCGCCGGAGAGGCCGATGCCGTGCTCGCCGAGCGGCGTCTGATAACCCTGCGGCAGCTTCTCGATCACGTCGTGGATCTCGGCGGCCCGACAGGCAATGACGATGTCCTCGAAGCCGGCGTGCGGGTTGGCCATGGCGACGTTTTCGTACACCGTTCCCGAAAAGAGCAGCGTGTCCTGCGGCACTACGCCGTAGGTCTGGCGCAGCTCATTGGCCGGCAGCCGCGCGACGTCGCGGCCGTCGAGCAGGATGCGGCCGTCGCTCGGCTGGTAGAAGCCCAGCAGCAGCTTGGCGAGGGTGCTTTTGCCGCTGCCCGAGGCGCCGCTCACGAGCACCAGCTCGCCGGGCTTGACCGACAAGGCGACGTTGCGGAAGAGGTAGGGATGGCGCTCGCTATAGCGAAACGAGAGTGCCTGGAGCGCGAGCGCTCCCGCCCCGCCCGGGGACCGCGACGGCGCGAGGGAGTGCGGCTCGGCCGGCGCGTTCATGATGTCGCCGAGGCGCTTCACCGCGATGTTGGCCTGCTGGAACTCCTGCCACAGACCGGCGATGCGCAGCATCGGCTGCGCCATGCGGCCGGCGAACATCTGGAAGGCGACCAGCATGCCGATGGTGAAGCCTTCGTTGCGCATCACCAGCAGCGCGCCGGCGACCAGGATCGACAGCGTCATCAGCTGCTCGAGCGCGTGGGCGACCACGTTGTAGGTGTTGGCGAGGTTGCGCGTGCCGAAGCTCGCCGCCAGGTACGTCGAAAGGTAGTCGCCATAGCGTCGTTCGAGCAGCGGCTCGAACTGCAGCGACTTCACCGTCTCCACGCCCGACACATATTCCGTGACGAAGGCCTGGTTGCGCGCGCCGAGCAGGAACTGCTTGTTCAGCTTCTCGCGCAGCAGCGGCGTTACCGACACACTCGTGATCGTTAACAGAAAAACAATGCCCAACGCGATGAGCGATAGCTGCCAGCTGTAGACGAACATCACGGCGAGGATGATTACGAGGAACGGCAGGTCGAGCACGAACGAGACCGCGGCGCCGGTGATGAACTCGCGGATCGTCTCCACGCCCTGCAGGCGCGCCACCGTAGTCCCGGTCGGGCGATGCTCGTAGTACGGCAGCGGCAAACGGAAAAGATGCGCGAACACCTGCGTAGCGAGCACCGCGTCCACCCGGTTGCCGGTATGCAGCACGAGGTATTGGCGCATCCAGGTCATCGCGGCGTTGAACACGAGGAAGATGCCCAGCCCGGCGGCGATGGCGATCAGGGTGCTTTGCGTCTGGTGGACCACCACCTTGTCGATCACCACCTGCGTGAAGAGGGGGGTGGCGAGGCCGACGATCTGGATCGCAGCCGAGGCGAGCAGCACGTCGCGCCAGATGGCGCGGTGGCGCGCGAGCTCGGGAACGAACCAGCGGAAGCCGAAGGCGCGCTTCTGCGCGCCGTCCGGATCGTCCGGCGCGGCGATCGCCGGCGCGGCGAGGAGCACCATGTCCTCGAAGCGCTCGGCGAACTCGCCGCGCGCCATGGTGCGCGGCGCTTCCTCGCCCGCGAGGAGATAGAGCAGCCGCTCGCGGTCGGCGCGCACCAGCAGGGCCGGCGTGGAGGGCGCGGGGTCGTTGGCGGAATCGACGGTGCGAACGAAGCCGAGGCAAGGCAGCGGCAGGCGCTCGAGCGCGTCGCCCTGCGTGCCGGCCAGGCCGGCCTTGAGTCCGCAGGCCTGCGCCGCGCGCAGCAGCGTCGGCAGGTCGTAGGGCGGCGGGAACTGCTTGAGGACGAGCTCGGCGTCGAACGGCACGCGATGCAGGCGGCAAAGGCTTGCCAGCGCCCAGACGAACGCCTCCGTCAGCACCGCATCGCGGGCGACAGGCTTCGCGGCCTGCACGTCCATGCTTCCCCCCTCCTACAACTGCAGCGTCAGCCCAGCCGCAGTCCCATGTGCGCCGCGGCCACCACGGCCTCGGCGCGGCTCGATACCCCGAGCTGCACGAATATCGCGTGCGCGTGCTGCTTCACCGTGTTCGGCGCGATCGCCAGCTCGGAGGCGATGCGCTCGTTGTTGTAGCCCTTGAGGATGAGGCGCAGCACATCGCGCTGGCGCTCGGTCAGGTCCATCGAATCGCCGCGCGGGGCGCGTAGCGGCATCCGCGCAGTCAGATGTTCGATTGCTTCCGGTGGCACGTAGACACCGCCCGCCGCCACCAGCCTGAGCGCCGCGATGATGACCTCGGGCTTGGAGGTCTTGGGGATAAAGCCGTTCGCGCCCGAGTCGAGCACGCCGAGGATGGAGTCGCGATCGCTGTTGGCCGACAGCACCACCACCGGCAGCTGCGGAAATTCCATCCGGAACCGAGTGATCGCATCGATGCCTTCACAACCCGGCAAACCCAAATCGAGGAGCACCAGGTCCGGCGGAACCGAGCCCGCCGCCCGCGCGAGGCCCGCCTCGAGGGTGGCCTCGGTGGCAACCGTCACATCACCGAGAGCCTTGCGCAGCATCGCCGGCATGATTTCGTGGATCAGGGGATGATCGTCGATCACCAGCGCGCGCATGGGGCTTCATGTTAGGCCCCCTTCAAGCGGAGGTCTAGAACCCCGCGACTATTTGCGGCGGCGCACCGATTCGAACAGGCAGACGCCGGCGGACACGGAAACGTTCAGGCTCTCCACCTCGCCGCGCATCGGGATTCGGACAAGAAGATCACAACTTTCGCGCGTCAGGCGCCGCATGCCCTCGCCCTCGGCGCCGAGCACCCAGGCAATTGCTTCAGGCAGATCAGCCTCATAGAGCGTTTTATCCGCGCGTTCATCGGCACCGATCACCCAGATGTTGCGCTCCTTGATCGCGGCCAGCGTGCGCGCCAGGTTGGTGACCATCAAGTAAGGAGTTGCCTCAGCCGCACCACTGGCGACCTTCGAGACTGCCGGAGTAATCCCAGCCGCGCGGTCCTTTGGTGCGATGACTGCATGCGCCCCGGCCGCGTTCGCCACCCGCAGGCACGCGCCGAGATTGTGCGGATCGGTGACGCCGTCCAGCACGAGCAGCAGCGGCTTTTCAATCTGGTCCAGGAGCTCGTCCAGGTCCTGCGCCAGATCCTTGAGCTCGATTCGCGCCACCACGCCCTGATGGCGCCCGCCGCCGTAGAAACCGTCGAGGCGCTTGGTCGGCACGCGATGCAGGCTTACGCCGGAGCGCTGCGCGATGGCGGCAAGGTCCTTCGCACGCGCGTCGTTGCGCGTCTCGTCGAGGAACACTTCGACCACCGACTTCGGATCCGCCCGCAAGCGCGCCAGCACGGCGTGGAAGCCGAAGACAACGCGAGGTTCGCGGGAGGCTTGCCGGCTCATACTGGGAGCCGGAATTATAGGTCGCTCGCTTACGCTGCCCTTACGGCGCACGCCGTGAAGAGAGCATCCCGCTCACGTTCCACAGTACTTGCCGCACAAAGGAGTTCTTCCGATGGACGGAGCTGAACATCGTTGCATTCCCGAGGCAGGGATAACGCACGTTGCCAGTCAGATAGCGTTCAGAAACTCAGCTCGAGATGCTTTATTCGACCGAGTGGTGTTTCTTGGAGAATAGCGCCACACCAATGAGCACAAACAAGAAAACGAGTGCAAGGGGGCTTGTCAGAATGAGTAGCAACGGCCACATGTTGGAGCCACCGTGAAGTGAAGCGAGCGTGATAGCAAAGACCACACACATGACGGGCAATGGGATTAGCGCGATCCGCCGATGCCGGCCTTGGAGCCACAGCAAGCTCAAAATTTGAAGAGCAATATAAGCGGTGAACGGTAGCCCCCAGCCTGCAAACAGAAACCGCGTCCACTCTGTCAAGTCCATACGCTCGAAAACTCTAGTCAGGCAGCGTATACAACGCCCTCATACTCGTATGAGAAACAACCAAGCAAGCAATGCGAAGAATGCTACGAGCCCAGTTACGCCATAGGGCAGCAATGACCTGATGCGACTACGTCTTTGCCAATAACGCCCGAACGCAGCAGCCGCTAGTCCTGCTACTAATGCTCCAGAACCGGCCGCTGCCGATGGCCTCGCCTTAAGCATGACAAAAACGAGTACGACGAGACCACACAAGAAAACACTGACTACAACGTTCAAGATTACGGTGCCTATATTGTCCGAAGCCGTATGCAGCCACACGCTATCTGCAGACAAGACCTTTACCCGCAGGAAGGCAAGCCCTATGGCCGCGACTATATTGATGACGACCAATAGGACTATGCCAATCGTAACCTTGCCAGTATCGTCAAACGGGTAGAGAAAAGCACTTGCGACTACCAACTGCGCTACGAGCGCAATTGCATACGCGACGTCGAGATTGCTCAGTTCCGAAATACGAGGCATGACTTTCTAATCCCGACCGTTAAAAAGCAACGCACCGAATCTCTCTTAAGCCCAGTCGCACCAAATCCACGGCTTAGTCGGCGGCGTCTTCTTCTGTGGTGGGGACGCCGGCGACTTAGGTGAAGATGGAGCAGGACTACCCGGCTGAGAAGTAGGTGCGGGATTGGCCGGCCCCGATGCTGGCGGATTCGGTTGTGCCGATGGGCCGGGGTTGGGCTGCGGTGTCTGCGGTGTGGCTCCAGGTTGCGACGGCGTTGGCGGTGACATAGGAGGAAGCTGGTATTGGCGGTCGGCAATCCAACCGCCCAGGCTATCGTCCAAGTACAACTCTATGGCGTACTTCCCTAACGATCCAATCGTATAGCCCCCAGCAAACGCTGCTCCGACAAGCGTTGCCCGAGCGATGTTCGTATATACCAGGATCTCAACCGGGTGCATTATTTCAAAAATGATGTTCCCATATGGATCAACTGCACTCACCGGCCTTCCCGCAACATAGGCGTAGAGGTTCAGTCCTCCTTCGAGTCCGATCGGATCCCCCGAAATGAACCGCTTTAACACCGGGTCGTAATATCTGGCCCTGTAGTAGTAGAGCCCGGTGCCGTCATTTTCCCTTCCGGTGTACTGAAGCGCGTTGCCACCATCCGGCCCTAGTGCAGCTGCCTCACCATATGCCGAGTACGCATAGAAGTTCGCGATTGTTTGATCGTCATTCGCTTGAGCGATGACGCTCATGAGTGCATCAGTAATCAATGTCTTGTCCCCGACCGGCGCATAGCGCGCGAGCACTTCATCGATCGAGAGTCCGGTGTGGTAGACAGTGCCGAGCGCGGTCCCTTGCAGTTCGGCGATTGCCTGCGCCCCATCGTAGAGATACCCCGTCATCTGGCCATCAACGTTCTTCTCAATTCGTCTTCCGAGGGCGTCGTACTTGAACGTGGCGCTGCCCGACGGACCGAAGAGCGCGATGAGCTGGTCGCGGGCGTTCCAGGTGTAGGTGGTCGTGCCTGACACGGGCCCGGACTTGGATGCGAGATTGCCGTTGTCGTCGTAGGAAAGCGTGAAGGCCTCCCCATTGAGCGTTATCCCCGTCAGGCGGTTTGCTTCATCATAGGCGGCGTTGAAGACCGTGTCTTTGGGCGGAACTTGGCCATCCCCGCGCGAGTTACGCTGGCCGGCGTCGTCGTAGGAATAGGTGACCGTTTCGATCGGTGAATCGTCGCTCTTTCGGTAAGCTATCGAGGTGACGCGGTCGGCGTCGTCGTACTGATAGGCGACCTTTATGCCGTTCGGTAAGAGCCGCTCGGTCAGGCGGCCAGCAACGTCGTAAGTGTAGGAGGCGGTCCGGTCGCGCAGCGTGACGGTCTTGACCCGGTTGACCTTGTCATACGTGTAGGTCGTGACGTCGCCTCCGGCGAGCGTACGGCTCACGCGTCGGCCAATGGCGTCGTAGGTGTAGCTCACGCGGCCTTGCGGCGTCACGACTTCGGTCAACCGGTCGAGCACGTCATAAGTCATCAGGATTTCGCCCGACTGGGTATCGGAAATCTGTGCAAGATTACCCGCGAGATCATAGGCGTAAGTCGTGACCCGGCCGTCCTGGTCCTGCATACGAGTTAGC
The DNA here is from genome assembly GCA_965233195.1 of uncultured bacterium. Classification (GTDB taxonomy): domain Bacteria; phylum Pseudomonadota; class Gammaproteobacteria; order Burkholderiales; family SG8-39; genus SCGC-AG-212-J23. Next base: position 83,223 of record CBDDSB010000023.1, read on the forward strand.
CGGTTGACAGTGTCGTAGGTATATTGAGTGATCTGGCCCTTGCGGTCCGTCATGCGGTTGAGATTGCCGACGCCGTCGTAGTCGTAGGAAGTGCTGCGGTTCTTGGCGTCTGTGCGGGTCTTCAGACGATTGCGCAGGTCGTAAACGTTGCGCTCGACCGGATTGTTGTTCTGGTCGTGCGTGGAGAGAAGGTTGTCGTTCGCGTCGTAGGCAAGCCTGGTGAGCCCGTTGGCCGCGTCGCGTACTTCGGTAACCCGATCGAGATCGTCATAGGTGAAACGAGTCTTGCGGTTGAGGCTGTCCGCGAGTTCCACCATCCGGTTCGCGCTGTCGTAGATGCGCGTCACCGTTTCGTTGGCCGTATTGGTCGAATTTGTCAGGTTACCGTTCACGTCATAGGTGAAACGCGTCACCCGCAGAAGTGGATCGGTGATGGTTTCGAGCTTTCCGCGGGGTGTGTAGGTGAACGTGCTCGTCTCGTTCTCCGCACTCGTGAAGCTCGTCATGGCGCCCTGCGCGCCGTATGCCATGACACTGACGTGGCCAAGGGCGTTCTCCAGGCGCGTCACCTTGCGGAAGCGCGTGTCGTATTCAATCTTCGTTTCCTTGTTGTCCGCATCGATGATGCGGATGACGTCGCCGCGGAGATTGTAGAAGTATTGCGTCACGCGCCCGGCCGGGTCGATGCGTCGCTTGACCTGGCTCGTCACTGGGTCGAGCTCGGTTTTCGTCACCCGGCCGAGGGCATCGACCGTCTGCGTTCCGAAACCCAAACCGCTGAAGCGGTAGGTGGTGACGTTGCCGTTGGCGTCAGTGTAGCGTGTCTCGGCGACGGTGCTGCCGACAGCCGTGTACGCGTAGCGCTCCTCAGCGTTCTCCGGCAGCGTTTCCCGCACCGCGCGGCCGGCGGCGTCGTATTCGATGGTCTTTACGGCGGTGCGCGGATCAGTGACTTGGCTGATGCGCGATCCGGTGTAGCCGAACTGCGTTACGTTGCCGCCTTGGTCGCGGTAGGCAATGAGGTTCCGGTTCGTGTCGTACGTGAAGTGGATGAAGCGTCCAGCCGGATCGGTGATGCGGTCGATGCGGAACGCTTGTCCGGCGCCGCTGGTCTGGAATTCGTAGACCTTGCCCGCCGGGTCGGTCATGGAGAAGAGCAAGCCCAGCGCATCCAGTTCGAAGGTGGTGCGGTTGCCGGCCACGTCCTGAATTGCCAACAGACGGCCTGGCGCGTTGAATTCGTAGCGCGTGCCGTCGGCCATGCGCAGCGTCCTCCCGATGGCCGTGGGAGTCACTTCCATCTCGATTGAGCCCGAGCGCCCGCTGCGCGAGCGGTAGACACCATCGGATTCCAGCGCGAGCATGAACTGCACGCCTTGCGGGTTCGCAACGCGTACCGACAGCCCCACCTGCTCGGCGAACCAGTCGTAGGTGAAGCTGAATCCGCGGCCGAACAATCCCGGCCTCGCATCGGTCGAGCGGTAGCGGCAGTTCGGATCGAGCGCCATGAACTTGCTGATGCCGAAGGGCCGCGGCCGGAAAACCATCGCATTGCCGCTCGCAAGGTCCACCGGGTTAGGTGAGCTCGGTCCGCAACCGTTGCCCCCGTTGTTGCCCGTGTTCCCGCCACCACTGCGTCCGCCCCACACCGCTCCGCAGCAGAACTTCGGCATGCCGAAGCCCGGATCGGACACGATGGTCTTGCCGTCCTGGCTTACCGTGCCCGTGCCCAGGATTCGCCACTGGTTCGAGGTGGGATCCGGCGTTGGCGACTCGTCGTAATACCAGAGCGTGATCTGCTCGCCGGGCAACGCTTCCAGATCGTTCGGAAGCGAAACCGGAATCGGCGTCGTGGGCGTCCCGCCGCCTTCGCGGAAGAAGTAGAAGAGGTACACGCTCCTCGTATCCCAGCCCTCGGGGATCGGGCGAATCGGCAGGCGATCGACCGCAACCTTGCGCACGTTGATCTTGGTGACCGGCTGGTTATCCCAGCCGATGATCGTCTGGCCGGACTGGATGTTGAGCGAGAAGCTTGGAATGTCGGCCTCGGTCACGCTTGCCGCCTGACCGGGGACGACGTTCGTGAATTTTGTGGCGTCGACCCGTCCGATGTACGAGGTAATGACCTTGTTGTCCTGGCCGGCGAGGATCATCACCGGCATCGCGATACCGGAGGGGAACTCAAACTGCGCCGTGTTGTTCGTGTTGCCGTCGATGAGCAGAACCTGGTCGCCCAGCACCGGCGGACTGAAGAACCGATAGGTGCCCGACTCGTCCGTGAACACCGCGGCGCTGCCCAGGCGTATGCGAGCCCCGACGAACGGGGCGCCGTCGTCGGCGTGAAACACGCGGCCGGTGACGGTGGTGCCGCCGGCGGCGAGCACCTGCACGCCGAGCGTCTTGGTGACGCTCTGGGTGCTGACGCCGGACGCACCGGTTGCGGTGAGCGTGATGGTGAAGCCGCCTGACGTCGCGCCGGCCGCGGCGCTGAAGGTGACGATGGCATCCTGGTTGAGCGCCACGGTGGCGCGATCGAGAATCGCCGTGACGCCGGAAGGAAGCCCTGAAATTGCGACGCTGGCAGCGTAGGGGTACGGATTGAGCCCGGTGCTCGCAAGGCGGATTCGCGTACTGCCAACGCCGCCCGGCGGCAGCTGGATCGCCGCCGGGGCGAGCGTGATGTCGAAGGCCTCACGCTCCTGCACGGTGAAAGGTGTGGCGCTCGCCACCGTGCCGCGGAAGTTGGTTACCGTGATCGGCCCCGTCGTCGCGCGCGGCGGCACGATAACGTTCAGGAGCGTCGCGCTGCCGCTCGCGATGACGGCGGGCTCGCCGTTGACCCTCACCTGGTTGCCGGAAAGGTTCGGATCGAAGCCGACACCCGAAATCGCGACCGCGGTGCCGACCGGCCCGGACGCGGGCGTGAAGCCCGTGATCGCGAATTGGATCTGAACCGAGAGTGGCGTGCTTTGCTCGACCGTCACCGGCTGGCCGGTCTGGGCGGCAGTGAAAGTGAACGAAGCGCGGATCGTAGTCTCGCCGGCTGCCAGCGCGGTCGCGACGCCGGCCGCATTGATGGCGGCCACTGCCGGGGCGGACGAGCTCCACGTCACCCGCGAGGTGAAGTCCTCGCTCGTGCCGTCGGTCATCGTGCCCGTGGCGCTGAACGTCACCGTGTCGCCGACATATCGCACCGGCGCCTGGGGCGCGAGGGCCAGGCTCACCAGCTCCGCCGCCCCGACTGTGACCGTGCTTACGGCCGAGCCGCCGTTCAGGCTCGCCGTGATGCTCGCCACGCCGGGCGCGTTCGGCATCACCGGGAAATCGGCATAGAGCGCGCCGGCGGGAATGTTCACCTGCGCTGGCACCGAGGCGATCGCGGGATTGCTCGAGACCAGCGCCACCGGCGTAACAGCATTGGGTGCGCGCGACACGGTGACGCGCAGCGTTCCCGGCGTGCCCTTCGCCAGGCCGAGCGTTTCGGGTGTGAGCGCGGCGACGACCGGCGGTGGCGGCGTGACTTCGACCGTGGCCGTGGCGGAGGTGGCGTTGACGGAGGCGGTGATGATGCTATTGCCCGGCGTCAGCGCCGTGACCGGAATCTGTGCCGAAACGGCGCCGGCGGCGATGATGACGCTCTCCGGCACCGTGGCGACCTCGGGCGCGCTGTTCGCGAGCGTTATCGTGGTTGCTACTTCCTGCGCGATGTTGATCGTCACGGCGAGGCTGCCGGTCGCGCCCTGCTGGAGCGGAAGCGGCGTGGGCAGTAGCGACGCGATTGCCGCGGGCTGCGGCGAAACGTGGACGCTAGAGACCTGCGAAGTGCCGTTCGCGGCAGCGGTAATGGTGGAATCGCCCACCGCCAGGCCGGTGACAGTGAAGGTCGCGCTGCTCGCGCCGGCGGGCACGGTCACCAACGCGGGCACCTGAAGCACCGCAGGGTTGCTTGCGGCGAGCGTGATCTCGGTATTGGCGACCTGTGCCGCATTGATGCGCACGGTGAAGGTGCTGACTGCACCCACGGTCATGACGAAGGTGGCGGGCTCGAGTGCAATCACCGCCACGGGCGGCGGCACGACGTTGACGCCTGCCGAGGCGCTCGAGCCGTTCAGGCTCGCGGCAATGCCCGCCTGCCCATAGGCGAGCGTGCCAACGGGCAGCGGCGCCTGAGTCTGGCCGGCCGGAACGGTGACCTGCGCCGGCACCGCGACGATGCCCGCCGGGCTCGCCGCAATGGGCACCACCGTGTCGGTCGCCTGCGCGGAGGAGAGGGTTAGCGTAAGCGTGGTGCTCGCGCCTAGCGACACCGTCGAAAGCGCGGGCAGCAGGGACACCACCGTGACGTTGGGCGTGATGACGAGCTGGGGCGGGTTGGATCCTGCCTCCCGCGATCGCGTCCAGACGTATTGATTCGAGCTCTGCGCGTTGTGAAGCGCAAAGCTGACCACGTGCCTGCCCGCTGCCTTTTCGGCGGCGACGTAACCGGTGACGTCGATCTCGTAATAGGCGAAGGACGTCCCGGTCACCGTGACGCTGCCAAGCGCGGCGCCGCGCGCCGGCTTGTTGTTCCAGGTAATCGCGCTTTCCGACCACCCGGTCGCGCCGACCGAATACGCGGTTACCCCAATGTTCGCGTTCGCCGAAACTGAACCGTTGAACCGGAGCTTCGCGCGCCAGACCGTGCCAACCCCGGTGGTGTCGAACTTGAGGTACGAGTCGTAGTTCTGGCCGTTCGACGTCCTCGTGTAGAGCCAGGCATCGGTGCCGAAGTTGCTGTTGGACCAGGCGCCGTCGAGCACGTAGGCATCGGCGGTCGGCGTGAACGTGACGGGCGCGTCCTGCGCGAGCGCGCTGCCCGCACAAAGCGCGACGACGAGCGCCATCAACTGCCGCAGCGTACGCATCACGTTCATGGTCATAGGTCCGCCCGCCTCCCGATCACTCCACCCGAACGTTCTTCATCGCTTCCCATGCGCGCGCGACGCGGATCTGGTCCTCGACGCGCAGCTCGTCGAGCCTCACTTCCCTTCCCGAATTCGTGACCAGGCTCACACTCGACGACTCGCCGTGCGCTGCCGCCACGACGACCTGCTGCACCGGCTCGCCGTCGATCAGCGGAAAGAGGCTCGCGACCTGCCCGGTAAGCGTCATCGCCGCGGATGCCTGAAGCACCGTGATCTGCCCGACAGGCAGCGTCACGTTGGCGGTGGCCGAGGAGCTGGCGAACGTGCCGGTATGGTCAGTCGCGGGGACGGTAACCGTGGTTGTCCCCCCCGCACGCGGCAGCAAGCGCACCCTGATCTCCGTCGGAGAGCCCACCGGGGTGTTGGTGACGTTCACCACCACTGGTACTGGATTCGGGGTGCCTTGCGCGAGCGTCATGTCGGGCACCGAGTAGGACGCCATCTGGGTGCTCGGCACCGCTAGCCCGCCCACGGACGCGATCGCCAAAGTCGGAACGTTTGCGAGCGCCGGATTGCCCAGCGGCGATACCGGCCCGGGCGCGTTCACCACGGACGGCACCGGGTCAGTCAGCCCGACGAATCCGGTCATGTTGTTGGCCTCCATGCGGATGCGGCCGGGACTTCCGGCATTGCCGCAGGGCGTACCCGACGGCGCGCCGGCGATCGCCTGCACGATGCTGTTCTGGCCGAACCCGCCGATAGTGGGCGCGACGAGCCGGATGGCGCCGCCGGAGCCGGGCCCCCCCTGGGTCGCGCAATTGAATGTGCCGCCGAACGATACCCCGCCGTTCGCCAGTACGCGTCCGTTGATCTGAATCCTGGTGTTCGAAGCGATGAGGATCGCCCCGCCGCCGCCGCCACCACCGGAGCCGCCAAAGAGCGGCACGAGGCCGACGAACGAGCTCGGCGCTCCATAGACGCCGCCCATGCCGACCGTACCGGGCGAGGCTCCGCCGCCCGGGCCATGACCCGACGTCGGGGCGAAGCCGCCAGTCGGATACCCGCTCATGCCCCCGAAAAAGCCGCCCGGTCCGCCCTGCCCGCCGGGCTGCGGTGTGGACGGGTTATTTCCGCCGTCGATGCCGTTGACGTTGATTACGCCTTCGATCACCACATCGCCGGTCGCGAGGATTACCACCGGTGCGTTATCCGTGTTTTTGAAATAGCGCACCGTGACGTTCGCGGGGATGGTGACCGTGGTGAAGTTGTAGACGCCTCCCGGCCGCACGGTGATGTTCTGATTCGCCGTCGGCGCGAATACCCCGTCCGCGCCCGTGCTGCCGCTGTTGAACTGGCCGAGTGCCGGCTGGGCCGACAGCAGCAAGACCGCGACCGTAGAGACGACGCTCCATTGATGCTGGGGTTGAGCTTTCATGTGCAGCTCCTTCGGTTATTCGATTTCATGGCATCGAAACGCTTAGCGGTTGGGGGACGGTCATGGCGTCGCCGGCAGGCGCGCCGGAAATCGCCGCCGGGATATGCACGCTCACAGGTTGCGTGGTGCTCAATGCATTGCCGGCGGGCGCGCCGGGGATCACCGCTGGCACGTGCACACTGAGCGGACGCGTCACGCTCAGCGCGTTGCCGGCAGGAGCGCCCGGGATCACAGCCGGCAAATAAACGCTGACGGATCGCGTCAGGCTCATCGCGCCGCCCACGAGCGCAGTAGTCACCGTCACGGCCACTGCACCGCTCTGGCTGGTGCCGGCGAAGTTGGTGATGGAGAAGGCGTACGAGCCGAAGGGCACGGCGCCGCCGACGGTCAGTTCGATCGTGAGGCGCGCCGGTTCTCGCGCAACGATCTGGGCGGAAAAGCCCGGCTGCGCGAAGGTGACGGCGGTGGCCGAGTCGAGATGCGATCCGATGATTTCGATGCGCGAGGTCTGCCCGCGCGAGATGTGGCTGGGGCTCAGCGCGGTGACCGCCGCCGGGCCGATGACGGTGAACGCCCGGGTCGTGGCGGCGCTGCCGTTGGCGTTGCTCACGGTGATTGGGCCGCTCGTCGCTCCGGAAGGAACCGCCGCGACGAGCGAATGTGCGGTAGCGATGGTGATGGTCGCCGGCGTGCCGTTGAAGCTGACGGCGTTCTGCGCCGGATTGGCGATGAAGCCCGCGCCGAAAATCGTGACCGTGTCCCCGACCCGGCCGCTCGACGGCGAAAAATCGTCCACGCGGAATTGCGCGGACGAATCGCGCGTCACGGAGAGCAGGTTTCCGGCGGGGTCATAGAGGTAGCGGGTGGTGCCGCCTGCAGGATCGATCTCTGCGACCAGCCGGCCGAGCTCGTCGTACACGTAGAAGACGGTGGCAGCGAGCGAGATGGCGGAGAACGAAGCGAGCGCGATCGCCAGCGACGCGACGATCGCGTAAAGACTGCGCCTCCCCCGTGGCGCACACCGCACTCAGATCCCCCCTCAGGTCTGCGTGTTCGGAGGTCCGCCACTCCCCGTGTTCCGGACCTCTACGCCACCGACAGCGCTTCATAGCCGGCGCGCACCGTGCCCCGGACATGGCTGGCGATGCGGTGACCGAGGCGCTCGATACGACCAAGCTTCTTGATGTCGATGTGCACCAAGTCGCCGGGATGATCATGCTCGTAGCGCACGGCCGGCTCGCAGGCCTCCAGGTCGCTTAGGCGCGACAGCCCAGCTCGTTTTAGAACCCGGCCTACGGTGCTCTTCGAGACGCCCACGCTCGCGGCGATCCGCGCCTGAGTCAGCCGCCGGCGGCGCAGCTCGACGATCGCCAAGGCCTTCTCGGGCTTGATCTGCCGCGGACTGTGCTTCGGACGCGAAGAGCGGTCGTGCATTCCCAATTCACCTTGGGCGAGGTAGCGACCCAACCACTTGCGGGCGCTCGGTCCAGAGACCCCGTGCACGGCTGCCGCCATGCACGGGGTAAAACCCTGATCAATCATGTCCCGGACTAATTCGAGTCGACGCGCAAGCGTCAGTCGGGCATTCTTGTGAATGTTCATTCGGCTGAGTCCCTGAGAGTTTTGGTGGCTTCGCAACTACCAGTCTCTCAAACTCAGTCCGAATGAGCAGAAACAACCTATTGGACCTTCACAACTAGGTCAGCGGTGCCTTGGGTGGGACAGGGGGCAGAGTCGCGTCTTCTTCCAGGGAGAGCGACGTATTGGTACTCACCCGCGCGTCCACGCCCTCGATAGTCTGCGCTGCCCGGAGGTTGTCGTTCATGCGCCGCATGCGCTCAGCCATTGCCGTCATGACGTAGCGGCTGAACTCGGGCATGTCGCGCACTAGCAGTTCAAAACGCGCGGCATCGATCGGCAACACTCGGACCTTCGTGCGCGTGACGACGGTAGCGCTGCGCGGCTTGCCATCGATGAGCGCTATTTCCCCGAGCAGGTTGCCGCGCACGGCCACTTCTACGATCGTTTTGCCGACCAGCAAGTTGGCCTGACCCTCCATGAGGACATAAACGAAGTCGGCGGGCTCACCAGCCTTGAAGATGGTCGTGCCCGCCGGCAGGGTCTTGATGGCCGGGGAATCCTTGAAGTGCTCGAGGACATGCACCGTGACGCGGTTCAGATGCATTGGCACATGATACAACCAGATAGCGCGGCCTAGCCCGCCGGGACGAAGTCGATCTTGCGGCTTTCCAGGTCGACCCGCACCAGCTTGACCGTCATGCGATCCGCAAGGCGGAAGCGCTTGCCGGTGCGCTCGCCGAAGAGCTGGTGGCGGGCGGCGTCGAACTGGAAGTAGTCGCGGCCGAGCTCGGATATGTGCACCAGGCCGTCGACGAAGTAGTTGTCGAGCGTGACGAACAGGCCGAACGGCGTGACGCCAGTGATGCTGCCGGAGAAGGTGCCGCCGACGTGGTCGCGCATGTAGTAGCACTTCAGCCAGTTCTCGACGTCGCGGCTGGCGTCGTCGGCGCGCCGCTCGGTTTCGGAGCAATGGCGGCCCAACGCCTCCCAGTCGGCTTCCAAATAGTTCTTATTTGAAAGAACCGATTTGATGGCGCGGTGCACGAGCAGATCCGGGTAGCGGCGGATCGGCGAGGTGAAGTGCACATACGCGTCGAACGCGAGGCCGAAGTGACCCACGTTGCTCGGGCTGTAGACCGCCTGCTTCATCGAGCGCAGCAGGATGGTCTGCAGCAGGCCGAAGTCCGGGCGCTTGCGGATGCGCTCGATCAGCTTGGCGTAGTCTTTGGGCCGCGGCACTTCGCCGCCCGGGAGGTCGAGTCCCAGCTCGGCGAGGAACTCGCGCAGCGCCATCACCTTGTCCGCGGCCGGCACGTCGTGCACGCGATAGAGCACCGGCTGCTTGCGGCTGGCAAGGAAGTTGCCCGCGGAGACGTTCGCCGCGAGCATGCACTCCTCGATGATGCGGTGCGCGTCGTTGCGCGGCTCGGGGACGATCTTCTCGATCTTGCCCTGGCTGTCGAACACCATGCGCGTCTCGACGGTGTCGAAGTCGATCGCGCCGCGGCGGGTGCGCTCGCCGTGCAGCGCGTGGAATAGATCGTAGAGGGTCTGCAGCTCGAGCGGCGCCTTGCCGCCGGAAAGCTTTGCCCAGACCTCGGTGTAGGTAAGGCGCGCGCGCGAGCGGAACACCGCGGCATAGAACTCGTAACGCTCAACCTCGCCCTGCGGCGTGATCGCCATCTCGCACACCATGGCGAGGCGCTCCACGTTCGGGTTGAGCGAACACAGGCCGTTGGAAAGCTTTTCCGGCAGCATCGGGATCACGCGGCGCGGGAAGTAGACCGAGGTGCCGCGCTCGCGCGCGTCCTGGTCGAGCGCGTCGCCCGGCCGCACGTAGTGGCTCACGTCGGCGATCGCCACCCACAAGCGCCAGCCTTTGCCCTCTTTGTGTGCATAAACCGCATCGTCGAAATCGCGTGCCGTCTCGCCGTCGATGGTGACGAAGTGCAGGTGGCGCAGGTCTTTTCGGCCGCGGAAGTCTTCTTCGCGAAGTTCTTCCGCAATAGACCTGGCTTGCGCCATCGCCTTCTTCGAAAACTCGTGCGGCACGTCGAACTTGCGCACCGCGATTTCGATCTCCATGCCGGGGTCGGCGTGGTTGCCGAGCACTTCGGCGATGCGGCCGATGGGCTGCGCATGCTTGCTCGGCTGCGCGATGAGGTCGACGGTCACGACCTGTCCGGCCTTGGCCTTGCCGGCCTCCGCCGGCGGCACCAGGATGTCGTGCGCGATGCGCCGGTCCTCCGGGGCGAGGAACAGCACGCCGTGCTCGGCGTGCAGGCGGCCGACGATGCGGCGGTTGCCGCGCTCGAGCACTTCGACGATCTCGCCGGTCGGGCGGCCGCGATGGTCGCGTCCGGTGACGCGCACCGCGGCGCGGTCGCGATGCATGAGCTGGCGCATCTCGGCCGGGGGCAAAAAGATGGATGACCCGATCGAAGCTCCCTTGTCGTCGGGAATGAGGAAACCGTGGCCGTCGGGATGGCCTTCGACGCGGCCGGGGACCACCGCGATGCGCTTTGCGACCAGCAGGGCACCGGCGCGGTTCTGCACGATCTCGCCGGCGCGCTCGAGCGCGCTCAGCGCGCGGTCGAATTCGCGCCGTGTCTGGCGCCCGACGCGCAGCCGCGCGGCGAGCTCGTCGGCGCTCAGCGGCGCGCGCGCAGCGTCCAGCGCGCCGAGGATGCGGCCCTGGTCGGGAGCGTCTTCGCGGTCGGCTCGATTGCGCCGCCGCAGCGCGGTTCTTTTGGCTTTTTTCTTTGACACTTCAGAGGCCTGCTTCTAAAATCGCGCCTCCCTGCCGAGGTGGCGGAATTGGTAGACGCACTAGGTTCAGGTCCTAGCGGTGGCAACACTGTGGGGGTTCGAGTCCCTTCCTCGGCACCAAGCTAACCCAAGGACGGAAGTGTAAGGCAGCCGGGCGAATTTCGCCCGGGAGGTTACGCGCCGGTTACCGCGTCAAGGTGCCGAGCGAAGCTGCGGGCGCGAGCTGCGCGCGCGTGGCCGAGCGACGCAGCATCTCGATGCTGTAGAGCCTGCTGTGATAGAGCTCGAGCGCGCTCAGGATCTGCGCCTTGAGGAATTCCGCGCCCGACACCGACTCGCGCTGCCACTTGTCGTGCTCGCTGTGGGAGAACATCTCCGCGGCGAAGTCCTCGACCAGGCGCAGCTTCTCCCGGCAGTAGCGATCGTCGATCGCCTCGGCCGCGCGCCGGCAGAGGTCCAGCACGCGGCGCAGCGCGCGGAAATCGATCGCGGCGCCGGAATGGCGCTCGACCAGCTGGCGGAGCATGGCGTGGTGGCTGCGGGCTTGGTCGAGGTCAATACTCATCACGGACTATTGTGCGGCCGCCGGCAGGCGGCGCGCTGTCGTACGGCCACGGAAGTGGCGTGCGTGCCGGGCGACAGCGCGTCATTGTGAAACGACAGGACATTCCGGAGGCCGCCGAATGGACCATCGGCCCAAGAGCGCTCCTGTCGCCCGCTTCCGCCATAGTCTGGCCGCATATGAAAGCCATCCCGAGCGGCGCATTGACGGTGTGCCTGACCATGTGGCTTCTCGCGGGTTGCACCTCGCTGCTGCCGCGCTCGAAGGAAAGCAGCCCCACCAGCCCCTGGACCACCTATCGCGAGGCGCAGGCCGCCTTCGACCAGATCGTCCCGGGCAAGACCACCCTCGCCGACCTGGCAGAGCTCAGCCTGGATCCGGACAAGGTGCCGAACATCGCGGTGCTCAATTACTCCGACGTGCTGCGCCGCTTCATGCTGAACCAGTCGGTGACCATGTCCGACCTCGACCGCGGTGTGCAGGAATGCGTGCAGGCGATGACCGTGTGCCGCGGCTTGGAGGTGACTCAGCGCCTGGTGAAGAAGCACCGCAACGGCAGCTTCTGGCTCGACTTCCTCGGCTTCCGGCGCGAGACCCACACCCAGGGATTCCGCTTCAACGGCCTGGTGCTGCTGAAAGACGGCGTGGTGGTCTACAAGCTCACCGGCGGCCAGCCGGTGATCCACGAGTCCGAGGAGAACTCCAACCCGCTCGGACCGGTGCAGTCGATCGGCAACAAGCTGCTGGGCGGCTGGCTGTAGCCGGCGTTATCCGTCGTAGGGGTGGCGCATCACGATGGTCTCCTCCCGGTCGGGCCCGGTGGAGATGATATCGGCCGGCACCGAGCACAATTCCTCGATGCGCCGCAGGTATTTGCGCGCCGCCTTGGGCAGCCCTTCGTAGGTCTTCACCCCCACCGTGCTTTCCTGCCAGCCGGCAACCTCGTCGTAGACCGGAACGCAGCGCTCGAGCTCCTCGGCGCCCACCGGCAGGATGTCGCTCAGGCGGCCGTCGACCTCGTAGCCGGTACAGATCTTCAACACCTCGGCGCCGTCGAGCACGTCGAGCTTGGTGATGCAAAGGCCCGAGACGCCATTGAGCTGGATCGAGCGCTTGAGCGCGGCGGCGTCGAACCAGCCGGTGCGCCGCGGCCGGCCCGTGGTGGCGCCGAATTCCTGGCCGCGCTGGCGCAGCCGCTCGCCCACGTCATCGGAGAGCTCGGTCGGGAACGGGCCGCTGCCGACGCGCGTGCTGTAGGCCTTGGTGATGCCCAGCACGTAGTGCAAATGCATCGGCCCGATGCCGGCCCCTGCCGCCGCCGCGCCGGCCACGCAGTTCGACGACGTGACGTAGGGATAGGTGCCGTGGTCGATGTCGAGCAGCGAGCCTTGCGCGCCTTCGAACAGCAGGTTCCTGCCAGCGCGGTTCGCGTCGTACAGCGCGCGCGGCACGTCGGCCACCAGCGGCAGCAGGCGCGGCGCGAGCGCCAGGGTCTCGTCCAGCGTCTTCTTGAAATCGATCTTCGGCTGCTTGTAGAAATTCACCAGCACGAAATTGTGGAAATCGAGCAGCTCCTGCAGCTTGTCGGCAAAGCGCACCGGCTTGAACAGGTCCTGCAGGCGAATGGCGCGGCGCGCCACCTTGTCCTCGTAGGCCGGGCCGATGCCGCGCCCGGTGGTGCCGATCTTCTGCTCGCCCTTCGCCGCCTCGCGCGCGAGGTCGAGCGCGCCATGGTAGGGCAGGATGAGCGGGCAGGCTTCCGAGAGGCGCAGCCGCCCCGCCACCTCGACGCCGGCGGCCTCGAGCTCGTCCATCTCCTGCACCAGGGCCTGGGGCGAGAGCACCACGCCGTTGCCGATGTAGCACTGCACCGAGCCGCGCAGAATTCCGGACGGGATGAGGTGCAGCACCGTCTTCTTCCCCGCGATCACCAGCGTATGGCCGGCGTTATGGCCGCCCTGGAAGCGCACCACGCCCTGCGCGCGGTCGGTCAGCCAGTCGACGATCTTGCCTTTGCCTTCGTCGCCCCATTGCGTGCCGATGACGACGACGTTTCTAGCGCTCATCGCTCATTTCGCCATTCCTGCCAGGCTCCTCAGATCAATCGAAAAGCCGGTAGCGGGACGCGACCGCCCGAAGGCTTTTCCGACTTCATCATAACGCCCGCCGCGCGCGACAGCGCCGGGGACGCCGTCGCAGTACGCGTCGAACACAACACCGGAGTGATAGTGGTAGCCGCGCAGCTCGGCGAGGTCGAAGCTGGCCGGGAACTTGCAGGCTTTCGCGAGCTTGCGCAGCGTGGCGAGGGCGCTCTTCACGACGGGAATGCGCGGCAGGCGCTTGTCCGCCTCGTCGAGCACCTCGGCGCCGCCGTAGAGGTTTGGCAGAAGAAGTAACGCGTTCCGCGTCGCCGTGCCGAGCCCCTTCGTCAATTCCTTCAATGCAGGAATGTCTTTGCGCTGCAAGGCCTCGAACAGCTCCGCCTCGAGCTCGCCCTGAACGTCCCCCCGTTGGGCAATGCCGCGGAACACCGCGACGTGTCCGATGTCGATGCGCGCGTTGCGCGCGCCGGCGATGCGCAGGGCCTGGCAAAGGAGCTCGAGCATCTCCACGTCCGCGGCTACGCCGGCCTCGCCGTACATCTCCGCGCCGACCTGGATCGGCTCGCGCGTCGCGCCGGGCGCGGCGGGGTGCGTGTGCAGCACGCTGCCGCAATAGCACAGGCGCGTCACGCCTTTGCGGTTGAGAAGGTGCGCGTCGATGCGCGCCACCTGCGGCGTGATATCGGCGCGCACGCCCATCATCCGCCCGGACAGTTGGTCGACCACCTTGAAGGTGCGCAGCTCGAGGTCGTGCCCGGTGCCGGTGAGCAGCGAGTCCATGTACTCGAGCAGCGGCGGCATCACCAGCTCATACTTTTTCTTGAAGAACAGGTCGAGGATTTTCCGGCGCAGGCTTTCGATGCGCATCGCTTCCGCGGGGAGGATGTCCTCGATGAATTCGGGAAGCAGCCACTTCACGGCAACGCCCACTTCACGTGCTCACCCACAGCAGCAAAAGCAACCCGACGATCATCGACGACAGCCCGATGAAGCGGATCTGGCCGTCGCTCAGCTGCGTGATCCTGCGGAAGGTCTCGCGCCACAGGTTGGGCGCGATGAACGGCAGCACGCCCTCGAAGACCAGCATCAGGGCGAGCGCCATCAGGAACGTCGTCGTCCCCATGGCGCTATTTTCGAGAAGCGGGGTTGCGGCCTAGCGAGTCGCGGAAGTAGCGCAGGAAATCGGAGTTCGGCTCGAGCAGCATGAGGTCGTTGCGGCCGCGGAACGTCGAGCGGTAGGCCTCCATGCTGCGGTAGAACGAGTAGAACTCCGGGTTCTGGTTGAACGCCGCGGCGTAGATCGCCGCCGACTTGGCGTCGCCCTCGCCGCGGATGCGCTGGGCGTCGCGGTAGGCCTCGGCGAGCAGCACCTCGCGCTGGCGGTCGGCGTCGGCGCGGATCTTCTCGGCCTCCGCCGCGCCGGTGGAGCGCAGCTCGTTGGCGATGCGCTTGCGCTCCGCCTCCATGCGGCGGTAGACCGATTCGCTCACGTCCTGCGGCAGGTCGACGCGCTTCAGGCGCACGTCGATGATCTCCACGCCGATGCGCTTCAGGTCCTGGTCGACCTTGTCGCGCACCCGGTTCATCACCTGCTCGCGCTCGCCGGACACGACTTCGTGCACGGTGCGCGCGCCGAACTCGTCGCGCAGCACGCCGGCCACCGTCTGCTTGATGCGCGTGGCGGCGCGCAGCTCGTCGCCCTGCACGCTGACGTAGTACTGGCGTACATCCGCAATGCGCCACTTGACGAACGAATCGACCAGCACCGGCCGGTTGCCCTGGGTGAGGAAGCGCAGCGGCTCGGCGTCGTCGAAGGTGAGGATGCGCATGTCGAACAGGCGCACGTTCTGCAGCAGCGGCCACTTGAAGTGCAGCCCGGAGCGCTGCACCACTTCCTTCACCTCGCCGAGCTGGAACACGATCGCGTTCTGGCGCTGGTCGACGGTGAACAGGGCGCTCGAAACCAGCAACGCGAGAACTGCAAGCAGCGCAACGATCGGACCCAGAGCCCTCATGGGCGACTCCCTTGGTCTCTCATCAGCGGTCCCCGCGTTCGCGGTTGCGCAGCGACTCGCGCGTGCGCGGCGCCGCGTCGGCCGGCGGCTCGGGCGTGGCGCGCGGCGGCGCGGCCTCGGC
>CBDDSB010000024.1:0-60456 GCA_965233195.1 uncultured bacterium
CGTAGCTTCCAGCACGAACTTCATGCGTTCCGACACGGCACAGGTCTCCTTCCACCCCATGAGCGCTCCTCCCCGCTCATGAAGCTACCTGTCACCCATGTGCCCGGATACATACGTAACCTATGTACCCGGTTTGTACCCGGGGGTCACGGCCCCCTTGTCAGGGGGCCAAGAAAGCCGGCGCTCAATCCATCCGTCGCGGTTTGCCCGCGACACCGATGTGAAAGATGAACGGCCCGGGCTCCTGCGTGCAGATCCTGCGGATTCGCGGCACCGCCCCGGCGAGAATGGATGCCGTCTCGCTCAGTGTGACGTTGCCGCCGATGAATACGAACGCGCGTACCTGCGCCGCTTGCAATGCCAAGCGCTCCAGGCGCCGATAGCGGATGCGTTTATCCCGAGTCAGTACGACCCACGCTTTCGAACCGGCCAGCGAAAGCCAGGTGCGGTCGTCAGTGCCTTTCGGGAAATGCCGGGTTAAGCGCTCGACGCTCGCGCCCGCCGCCGCCAGCGCTAGAGCGATCGACTCGCTGTCGAGCGACTCGTCGAGGAAAAGCGTTAACGGCTCAGGCGGCCTCGAGAGCGAGCTCGCAGCGGATGGCGTCCCAGACGGCTTCTTCGTCGGCACCGTATTCCTTGGCCAGCACGGGAACCGGGTCGCCGGCCTTGAACTGCTCGGCGAGCACGGCGGTCGGGATGCCGGTGCCGGCGATGACCGGGCGGCCGAACGACACGCGAGGGTCGATTACAACGGTGCGCGGCTGATCGCGCGGCGCCTGCGTGCGCATGAAGGGGTACAGCTTGATTGGGAGGCCCTTGGCATCGCGATCGATGCGTTCCAGGTAGGCACGGATCAAGTCGGCCATTTCGACCTGGCCGTCCCGCGATATGTTGATGATCGCGCCCAGGTGATCGACGAAGAGGTCGACGCCGTTCGTGGCGAACTGCCGTTCGAGGAGCGGGCGCCTGGCGTCCAGCTTGCGCACGAGGTAGTCGAGACCGCGCCGGATCGTCGGCAGGGCGATCTGGTGCTTGCGCCGGATCGCCGTCAGGACGTACGCCTCGATGAGATTCGTAAACGAAAGGCCGAGGGTCTTTGGATCGGCGGGCCGAATGACCGCGCGAAAGCTGCGCTGTCCCGCGAACCAGGACCGCATGGTGGATTTCGGCACGCCGAGATAATGCGCTGCCTCTCCGACCGTATAGGCCGGAATCTCCCGCGCATCGAGCTCTTTGAAATCGGTCACGGCCGGATTATGCCTTCCTTGCCCAGGGAGTCGAAAAGTTCCGGGGTCAGAGCCCCAACCTGCTGACGCAAGCTGACTAGATCCTGGGTTCTGGCCCCACCCGGCCGCCGTGTCAGGCGGCCTAGGCCATGGGCGTGGTGGCGCATGCCTGGGGCGTCGTTATCCGGCGACTGCGGCACGGCGATTGCGCCGTTCGCGCTCGACCGGCCACGGCGGCATCCCGCTGCCGTCCGGCCTTCTTAAGGAACAGCGTTATGACCTTCATCATGTGGATCGTTATCGGCGGCGTACTCGGCTGGCTTGCCAGCACCGTCATGAAAACCAATGCCCAGCAGGGCATGCTGTTGAACATCATCGTCGGCATCGTGGGCGCGTTCCTCGGCGGCCTGCTGCTCGCGCCGCTGTTCGGCACCGGCACCATCAACCAGAGCGACTTCAGCATCGGCTCGCTGTTCGTCTCGTTCCTGGGCGCGATCATCCTGCTGGCGATCGTCAACTTCTTCCGCCGCCGTCGCGGCGACAGCGTCCACACCTAAGCGTCAGCAGCGCCTAGGGTTTTAACGCTACCTGCCGTAGCGCGGCCGCTGTTCCTGGCGGCCGCCGCGGCCCCGGGCGGGAGGGCGCGCGCCCCGGGTCTTGGGCTCGAGGCCGGGAATCTCCATCAGGCTGACCCGGTTTCCGGTGAAGCGCTCGATCTGGCGCACGAGGTGGCGGTCGGCCTGGCCGAGGAAGGTCACGGCGATGCCGGCGCGGCCGGCGCGGCCGGTGCGGCCGATGCGGTGGACGTAGTCCTCTGCCTGGCGAGGGGCGTCGTAGTTCACCACCAAATTGATGCCCGGCACGTCGATGCCGCGCGCGGCGACGTCGGTCGCCACCAGCACGCGCATCTTGCCATCGCGCACCTGCTTGAGGGCGCGGGCACGCTCGCTCTGGTGCATGTCGCCATGCAGGGCGGCGGCGGTGAAGCCTTTGCCGATCAGCGTTAGCGTCAGGTCGGCCGCGGTGCGCTTCATGGCGGTGAACACCAGCGCCTGCTCGACGTCGACTTCGCGCAGCAGGCAATCCAGCAGGCGGTCCTTGTGCGCGTCGTTGTCGGCGATCAGGGCGTGCTGGGTGATGTCGAGCTTGGTCTCTTCGCGGTGCCCGATCTCGACGCGCTTCGGGCTGCGCGTGACGCGGCCGGCGAGGTGCCCGACCACGCCGGCGAGCGTCGCGGAAAAGAGCAGCGTCTGGCGCTCCTTCGGCGCGCGGCCGATGATCGAGTCGATCTCCTCCTGGAAGCCCATGTCGAGCATGCGGTCCGCCTCGTCCAGCACCAGGATCTCGACGCGGCTGAGCTCCACGCTGCCGCGGTCCATGTGGTCCTTGAGGCGGCCGGGAGTGGCGATGACGATGTCGACCGGCTTTCGGACCTGATCGAGCTGCCGGCTGAACGGCATGCCGCCCACCAGGCAGGCGGTGAGCAGGCGCTGGCCGGAGCAGTAGCCGTGGGTGGCCTTCTGCACCTGCAGGGCGAGCTCGCGCGTCGGCGTGAGCACCAGCATGCGCGGGCCGATGCCCGGCCGGGTGGGCGCCGTGCGCAGGCGCTGCAGGCCGGGCAGGACGAAGGCGGCGGTCTTGCCGCTGCCGGTCTGCGAGGAGACCAGCAGGTCGCCGCCTGCGAGCACTGCCGGGATGGCTTCGCGCTGCACCTGCGTGGGCTCGGTATAGCCGAGGCGCGCCAGGTTATCGAGCAGGGTCGAATCGAGACCCAGCTGGGAAAACGCAGGGGCAAAGGCAGGGCTAACCACGTCGGTCATGGCATTTCCTCGGTTGGCGCCAACCAAAACCGCTATGCCAGACCGAAAGGAAATCTTTCGACGGACTGCGAAGGAGGCGGGACTGCGACTGCGAGGGGCGCACTCTACGCGAAAGCGGCCCGGCTGGCGAACGTTCCTTTCGAAACGCCTGTAGTGATCCCTTTACTTGGAATTCGCAGCGCGCCCGACAGACAGCGCGCCCCGCTTTTCCGACAATGGTCGTCCCCCCGAGCCATTCTCCCTCCCTCCCTTGGGAAATGGCTCACCCCTAAGAGGCCGCCTTCGGGCGGCTTCTTTTTTTCTAGCTGATCTCGGAGAAGGTGTGCTTGCACGCCGGGTAATTCCGGCAACCCCAATACGTGCGGCCCCGCGTGGTGCTCTTGCGCGTAACCATCTTGACGGAGCAGGCGGGGCAGGTGGGAGTCTGGTAATCGCCCTCGGTGGCGGCCCTGAGGAGGGCAAGCGCCTTTTCCGGCGCGAGCTCGGCGATCTTGCCGACCAGCTCCGCCCCGTCGATCAGGCTGATCTGCTCCCGGCGGGCTAAATCGCGCGCTTCCTGCGTGAACTTGCCCGAGGTCACCATCACGCCTTCGCCGACGTTGCCCGAAGTCATCGCGCCGCGCAGCCCGCGTACCGGCTTGATGCCGACGCGGTGCGCGTCCCACGGCCGGCACTGGACCAGGATCGAGGCGTTCTTCGCGCCCTGCTGGTAGAGGTTGATGGTCGCGCAATCCGCGCCGGCGGCGGCGAGGTCCGCACGGAAGCCGAGGGCCTCGAAATACGCAGCGCACAGCTCCTCGAAGCGCCGCCAGTCGAGCCGCTTGAGGAGCTCGGGCGTCCATTGCTCGGGGCTTAGCTTGGACCGCCGCGACCCGCGGGCCGCTTTCGCGGCGAAGGTGAACGGATGCAGCAGCGTGGCGAGCGCGCCGAGCGCGATCGCGGAAAGCAGAGTTCTGGGTTGCATTCCCGATGATAGCCGGATAGACGCGCCGGAATGCGCGAAAAACGCGCCGAGAAACGTGCTAGGCGATTTCGAGAAGCTCCACTTCGAACACCAGCGTGGCGTGCGGCGGGATCACCCCGCCCCAGCCCTTGTCGCCGTAGGCGAGCTCGGCCGGGATGGTGAGCTTGCGCTTGCCGCCGGTGCGCATGCCTTCGATGCCCTGGTCCCAGCCCTTGATCACGTCGCCCGCGCCGAGCGCGAAGTCGAGCGGATCGCGCCGCGCGCGGCTCGAGTCGAACTGCTGCCCGTTGGTGAGCCAGCCGACGTAATGCACCACCACGTCGTCGCCCGATTGCGCGCTCGCTCCTTTGCCGACCACGAGGTCTTCCTTGATGAGGGCGCTGGGAATGAAGTCGTGCGGGCGGTCGTTCATGGCGTGTTTCCTTGGGAGCGGGGCGCGCAGTCTAACCGCCTTTCGCTTCGAGCGCTTCCCAGCGCTCGAGCTTCTCGAGGAGGAGGGACTCGATCTCGGCAGTGCGCTGCTGGTCGGCGCGCAGCGCATCGTGCGGCTGCCGGTAGTACTCCGGCTCGGCCATCTTCGCAGCGAGCTGTTTCTGCTCGGCCTCCAGCGCCTCTATTTCTCTGGGCAGCGATTCGAGCTCGCGGGTCTCCTTGTACGAGAGCTTGGTGCGGCTTTTCTGTTTCACAGCGGCGGTCTTTTTTTCGAGGACTGTTTCCTTTTGCAACGTCCGTTGCCTTGCGTAATCGCTATAGCCGCCGACGTACTCCTTCCATTTGCCGTCGCCTTCGGCGGCGAGCGTCGACGTGACCACGTTGTCGAGGAACGCGCGGTCGTGGGAGACGAGGAGGATGGTCCCCTCGTAATCCTGCAGCGCGGCTTCGAGCAGCTCGAGCGATTCAATGTCGAGGTCGTTGGTCGGCTCGTCGAGCACCAGCACGTTCGCGGGCTTGGCGAAGAGGCGCGCGAGCAGCAGGCGATTGCGCTCGCCGCCGGAGAGCATCGACACCTTCGAGCTCGCGCGCCGCGGCGGAAACAGGAAATCGCTGAGATAGCTCATCACGTGCTTCCTTCCCCCAGGCAAATCCACCCAGTCGGCGCCGGGGCTGATGGTCTCCGCGACAGTCTTTTCGGGATCGAGCACTTCGCGCATCTGGTCGAAGTACGCCACCTGCACGTTGGTGCCCAGGCGCACGCCGCCCGAATCAGGCGCGAGCGTGCCGAGGATCACGCCGAGGATCGTGGTCTTGCCGGCGCCGTTGGGGCCGATCAGCCCGAGGCGGTCGCCGCGCGAGACGATGAGATCGAGCTTGTCGACGATTTTCCTGCCGGCAAAATCCTTCGAGACTTCGGTCATTTCACAAACGAGCTTCCCGGACCGCTGGCCCTGGCCGATGGCGATCTTCACGTCGCCAATGCGATCCCTACGCGCCGAGCGTTCCTCGCGCAGCCGTTCCAGCCGCCGCACGCGTCCCTCGTTGCGCGTGCGCCGCGCCTCGATCCCCTTGCGGATCCACACCTCTTCCTGCGCCCAGAACTTGTCGAACTTGCGCTGCGTCACCGCCTCCGCAGCGAGTTGCGCCGCCTTGGTTTTCTCGTAAGCCGAGAAATTTCCGGAGAACGAAAGCAAGCGCCCGCGATCGAGCTCGACGATCCGCGTGGTGACGCGGTCCAGGAAAGCGCGATCGTGCGTCACCACGATCGCCGCTGGAGTTTTCAGCAGGATGTTCTCGAGCAGCACGATGCCGTCGATGTCCAGATGGTTGGTCGGCTCGTCGAGAAGCAGGAGATCGGGCTCCTGCGCAAAGGCGTGCGCGAGCGCCGCGCGCTTTCGCTCGCCGCCCGACATCGCCTCCTTGATCTCGACCTTGAACAGGTGCAGGTACTTGTCGAGCTTGTGCGCTTGGACGTTGGAGCTTTCCGGCACGACAGGTTCTTGCTCGACCCGCACCATCTTCAGGCCGTCCATCTTCTTGAGCACGCCATCGTCGAGTGCGACCGTCCCGGTTAGGACGCTGAGGAGTGACGACTTACCGGTTCCGTTGCGGCCGATGAGCCCTATGCGCTCTCCCGCCTCCACCGCCAGCGCGGCGCGATCGAGGAGCGGAAGGTCGCCGTAGTGGAGCTCGGCTTCGGCTAGGGTGAGGAGGGGCAACTACGAATTCGGGGTCAGGGTCGTAATTACGCCGCGCGGCGTAACGCCGCCAGGTTGCGGGCGATGAAGGCTTTCACCATCTCGTGCGCGCGGTCAGTCTGGGGCCCAGGCTTCGCCACCCACTCATGCTCGCAGCCCTCGAAGATCTCGAGCCTCGCATCTCCGCCGGCCGCGCGGTAAGAGGCGACGAATTTCTCCTGGATCGCAGGCAGCACGTTGTCGTCGAGCGCGCCCTGCATGATGAGCAGCGGCGGCAGACGGCCGTGCTCCTTGCGATCGAGGATGTATTGCGGATTGCCCTCTTTGATCGTCTCCCAGGGCACCCAGTAGTTCTTGTTGTTCTTCATCATGTCGTCCCGCTTCATTTTTTCGGCCTGCTGATAGCGTGCGACGGGATCGCTGATCGGCGAACGCGAGACGAGGTAGACGATGCTGGCGTCCAGCTTCGGCGCCTCTGCGAGCGGGATCGCAGCGTACTTCGGGTCGTGCGGCTTCATCGCGATGAGCTCGCCCATGTGACCGCCGGTGGAACTGCCGAGAATGCCGACCGTCGAGGGATCGCCGTTCCATTCGCGCGCCTTGTGCTTCAGCCAGCGCACGCCGTAGTTCGCGTCCTGCACCGAGGCCGGGTACGGCGCCTCAGGCGCGAGCGTCATGTCGATCGCCACCACCAGCACGCCGCTCGCCGCGATCGCGCGGTCCATCGGCTCGTTAGCTGATCGGTCCTTGTTGTTCCACGCGCCGCCGTGCAGGTCCAGCACAACCGGCAACGGCCCCTTGCCCTGGGATTGGTAAACGCGCGCCATGAGCTGGCGGCCTTTTGCAGTGCGGCGAAACGGTACCTCGCTTACCTTAATGTCCAGCTTGTCGGCGGGGTTGTACGGCGTAAGGCTCACGATGACTCCTGTGGCGATGGCGTGGATGCGTGCGGATTCTATCTTCCACGCCATGCACTTAAACGTCTGGTTCTAGAACTAGCGGGGGATTCGCCTTCCTACCCGCATGCGGTAGGGTTCTATCCAGGGGGAATCTCGGAACCAATGACTGACCAGCGATTCATGCGGCCATCGGGTTTGATCGGTCTTGCCGCGGTCGTGATCCTGAGCGCGTGCTCCACGACGCCCGCGTCGATCAGTAAGCCGACGAAATATCCGATCTACGAAATGTCCAGCCCCATGGTTCGGCCCGTCTTCCCAACTGGCGACCAGAACCTTGCGTGGCTGGATGATGAGCGGGTCCTATTCGAGGGCCTTGATCGAAAGCTGAGAGATCCGGTTGAGACAAACCGGGGTGTGCACGTGGCGATGCGCGGGCTTTATATCTGGAACGTACGAACCAACGAAGTCACTCGCCATACACGAGAGCCCCTTCGAAGTTTCCTCTGCTTCGCGGACGGCTATGTGTCTTATTCCGTCTATCGGGACGGCAAAGTTGTCTGGATGGAAGGACCGTTTGGCCGAGAGCAGGAGGGGACGCCCGTCTTAGATGATCAACGAAGGCTCAATCCATTCACATGCAAATCGTATGACCGCGCTGCATTGCCTAAGCCCAAGGTAGGGGGCGGCATTGAACCACTGCGTCCCGAGCATGGATTTATTGAGCACACAGGCAACTCCACGTGGTTTAGGGCTCTAGATGGAAGTTTGACCCAGCTTAGTTATGCCGGCCGGCCTATTGGCACAGTGAGACCGCAAAAATACTCAACACACTCGCAGAAATATATTTTTTGGCGGCCCTCACAGGCGACCTGGCTAATTGGGAGCAGCGGGGCGGTGCTCCAACAATCACCGCCTATTGGAACGCCGAATGAAGGTCGTCTCGAACCCGCTGGCCAAGGCAAGACGCTGTGGCGATTAACTCGGGTGAACGTGCGTGCTGACTGGGACGCTGGTGATTCCGGCCTGTATTCGTTTGGACTGGCAGACACGCCGGAGCGATTGATTGCCGGTGTTATCGATGCGATGCAGGTGCATCCTAACGGCTGCTTGGTTGCAGCAATTGTTGACCCTTGGGACCGTGAAGGGCGTGTGCACCGATTAGCAGCGGTGAACATTTGCCAATAGGTGACCTATGTGGGTGAATGACTTGCAGCGCAACGAGATCAGCGTGCTCGGCCTGGTTGCGAGTGATTTTGCTTACAAGAAGGGCGTCGATATTATTTTCGACAGAAATGACGCCACGAAAGGGGAGTTTCTCGCGTCAGTTCCAGACAGTCGTGCGAACGAAGAGTATTCCTTTCCACCGACCATCCTCGGGCTATCAAATGATCCGTTGACCGCTAGCTACGCAACGAGAGCCGAAGACGGCGGAGTTGGTGTGGTGATCTTGCCGAACTGGCGGGTCTTTAACGTGATTGAACAGGGTTCCACGGGCTTCGGCGCAGTTATTTTCCGTGGCGTCTATTTCGTAGCTGGGCAAGAGCGAACGGACTACCTTGTTGCCTTTCGCGGGACGGACGGACGCGATGGCCGCGATTGGTTCGCGAATATTCAGCTGGGCCTGAACCAATGGCGGAACGCTGCGGAGAACCTCGCCGGCACGCTGCAGACAGTGACGAACGCGGACGGATCACCGTTTTCAGGGACGGTGCACTTTACGGGTCAAAGCCTAGGGGGCGCCTTAGCGCAATACGCGGCTTATGGATATGCATCGGCGCGCGGAACGGCCTTTCGGGCAGATCAAATCACCCTTACGACGTTCAATGCCTTTGCTAGCGGCAGCGGTCTATTGCGGACGTATGGCGTTGATCCAAACGACGGTTATGACGAGCGGAGAGTTGCCGGAGTATCGACAGCTCACTACACAATCGCAAACGACATCGTGCACGCTCTCGGTGCCGCCTTTACTGGTCGGCAAGTGTTGGGACACCTCAACGCGCGTGACGGAAATACAGCGAATTTGTACCAATTCGATGATTTTCGCGCGTTCGTAGATAACCAGCCCAAAACTGGCGAACAGAGTTTCCTAAGTCTGGTCGAGGGGCATCGAATTGAGACCGGCTTCTACGCCGGCATGGATCGGTACCAGCAGAGCTTTTTGGACGCCAATGTTCTAGGTGACATTCCGTATGTCGACGCCGGAGACCTGCAGCAGGTGGGCGAAGTGTTTGCCCGAGTATTTGGCGGCGACCGGAGCAGCAACAATGTGTCGGCGTGGTCCCGGGTGGCGGTTGGAACGCTGGTTGCGGGTCTCATAGCCAACCCGAAGCAATTCCAGGGGCTGTTGAATCTGGTAGCGGAGTCGCTTTACCACTCCGACAGCATCGGCAGCGTCACCAAGACGTTCATCCAAAGCGGGATTCCGAATGTGCTGCTGAAGGCGTTCGCGCTTCCGGTGATCAAGATAGCTGGCGCGGGCCTGTTCCTCGCCTCCTTAGCCGATTTAATGGATAAGCGAGGTGACTCGGAAGGTTCCGTCGGTTATGCCAACACTTTTCTTCCCGATGATTCGCTTGCCACAGCCGTCCCGATAGCGGACCAAGCGCCTTACAACCCGCGGGCGTCCGCAACGCGTTTCGGCATCGCGCTTGCGGTCACAAACCCGGATGCGGTGAAGGATCCGGGTTTGCAGGCCATTGCATCGGATGTTGAATCGCTCGAACTCGACCTTAACGAGTTCGGTGCGGTTCTCTACGCGGGAGGTGACTGGCTATACAACGCCTCGCATTACCTCCATATGGCTGCCCAAGCGAAGGGCATATCGAACGAGTCGCTAGCGTTATTCGACGCCAACCTCGCCGCGTTTCTCGGCTCACAGATTGATATTGCCGCTGGTGGTGACGAGGCCTTCATTGCCTCGACGCGGACGCAGTTGGCAGCATTTGTTCGAGAGGATCTGGGCTGGGCGCTGGCTAATGCCAACGTCGATCTCGTTAGGCCGTATCAAATTGCAGACAACGGCTTTGCCGCAACAGTCAACGACTTCCAGGACTATTCAAGGATCGACGCCGCGCTTAGGGCCATGCTGGATGACCCACGCTTCACTGGTATTCGCTCCCTCATTCAGGAGGCATTGGCAACGAGCGAGGCGGCCTGGCAGACCGTGGTCGTGGCCCCGGACCACTCTACGAACCCATTCGACGATCCAGCTTTTCGTCCTGAACAAGCGTCTTTGGCGACGGGAGAGCTTAGGGAAGGTTCGGCGCATACGTTTACCGCGTACTTGCCTTACGAAGCACCTGCTGGCGGTCAGGAAATTCGATTCACGCTTGGGGGTGCCGCGGCAGAAAAGCTTGCGGTGTTAGGTGACGAGGAGATCGACATTGGTGCCGATGGCACCTTCACGCTGACGGTAGCGGAGGGTCAGCGCGAACTCAGCTTCCAGATCACGGCGGTGAAAGACGTCGATATCGATGCGGCGCTCATGCTTTCAGCGCAACTTGTAGATTTGGTCGACGGCGTGGAAGTGGCAACGCATGTCGAGCACGACGAGTTGGAGCTTGCGCTCCATGCAGAGGACGAGGCGGCGCCTGCGGGTGGCATGGAACTGCACGGCGACTGGGGACTGAAGCTCTACCCCAGCTTTAATCCCGATGGCACGCCGATAGTGGATGCGAACGGCAATCAGGCTTTTCACACCCGCTTCGATTTGCGTTACCCGCCGTTCACTAACCTGGAACGCGACCCGAACGGCCGGCCTGATTTGGGCGAGACCGGGCCGCTGACCGGCGTCGACGGGGCGGATCACATCTGGCTCGGCGAGTTCGGCGGCTCGGGTTGGGCGATCGGAATGGGCGGGGATGACTACTTCGAGGGTCTGGCCAATGTCCCGAATTTCATCATTGGCGATGACGGGCAAAATCTCAAGACCGGCAACGACACGATAGAGGGCGGCGAGAACCTGCGGCCTTACAGCGATCCGGGATTCACCCGGGAAGGCGAGCACATCGAAGGGATCGGCGACGACATCCTGTTCGGTGGCCCGGGCGACGATGACATCTACGCCGACAGCATTGCGCTTCTGGAAGGGACCCTCGATCCCGAGACGCCAGTGCTCGACCAGAAGGGCGACTGGATTACGGGAGAGCAGGGCAACGATCGCATCTTCGGCTCGGCGGCGCACGACGCGCTCTTTGGCGGCGGCGGCGCGGACGAGATCCATGGCGGGGCCGGCGATGACGTGGTGGACGGCGACGACAGCTACCAGAACTGGGGCGACGCCTGGTGGGAAATCGATCCCGGTTTCTTCGGCGCCACGTTCTTCCCTGTCACCAACGTCCGGTCGCAGTCCAGCTTCGACTATTACAAAGACGTCGGCGGCGACGACGTGCTCGACGGCGGCGCTGGCGATGACCTGGTGCTCGGGATGCTGGGCGACGACACGCTGATCGGCGGTGAGGGCGAGGACCGGCTCGAAGGCTGGGAAGGTGACGACCGGCTTTTCGGCGGCGCTGAGAATGACGTGCTTGCTGGCGACTTCGGGCGATACGAAGTGCCTTGGTTCAGACGGCCCGGGGCGAACTTGCGGGTGATGCCGGGCGCCGTCGGGCTCTTCGTAGGCGATGGCAGCACGGTCGAACAAGTCGGGAATGACTTTCTCGACGGCGGTGCGGGCAATGATCAGCTGTTCGGAGAGGCGGGCGATGACACGCTGCTCGGCAGGGACGGTGCCGATATCCTGTTCGGCGATGCTGGCTACCTACCCGAAGACCTGCATGGCAACGACCTGCTCGATGGCGGAATTGGCGCGGACAACCTTTCCGGCAACGCGGGCGATGACCGCCTCTTTGGCGGTGCGGACAACGATTTGCTGAGCGGCGGTGCTGGCAATGACCAGGCGGATGGCGGTTCCGGCGACGACAGCGTTTCCGGTGGCGAGGGCGATGATGTGCTCGAAGGCAGCGACGGCGTCGACACGCTGGCGGGCGACGGCGGATCGGATGTGCTTGACGGTGGCGGCGGGAACGACGAGCTCATCGGAGGTGAAGGCGACGACGTTCTGCGCGGCGACTCCGGGGCCGACAGCCTGGATGGTGGCGCAGGCGTCGACTCGCTCTTCGGCGGCTCGGGCGAGGATCTCCTGTCCGGCGGGGAGGGCAACGACGTCCTCGATGGTGGTGCTGGCATCGACGTGGCGCGCGGCGGAGCAGGTGACGACACTTACGTCTTCGGCCTCGGCTACGGCCAGGACCTGATCGAGGACGGCGAGGGAAGCAACCGCCTGCGTTTCGGTGCAGGCATCGTGCCGGACGATCTTTCGGCGAAGCTGGACGGCGGCACGCTCTCGGCGACGATCGCTTTTGGCGGCACCGGCGATTCCGCGACGCTCAACATGGGCGCGTTCCAGGTCAGCGGCGTGGACTTTGCCGGCGGCGCGAGCTGGGGACGGAGCGAGTTTCTCCGTTTCATGCCCGCGCTCGTTTCCGCAGGATCGGACTCGGCCGAGGTGCTCGTAGGCCAGGAAAACCTGAGAAACGAGCTGCGCGGTCTGGGCGGCGACGATGATCTCACCGGAAGCGCGAACGACGATTTGCTCGACGGCGGCGCGGGCGCAGACAACCTCGACGGGCGCGCGGGCTCGGACGTCTACCTGTTTGCCGCGTCGGATCTCGATGTCGACGCGTTGGCCGACTCCCAATTGCAGGCGCGTGCATACCTCGATTGGTACTACGGCAATCTCGGCATTCCGGACTGGATCGCACGAGGGCAATACGGAGGCAAATACAAGGCAGTGCTCTCCGCCTGGGGTTTCATCGAGTACTACGACAGTTTTGATGACGCCTTCGCCGCAGATCCATTCGCGCAGATTTCGCAGGTCGAGCCGCTGCCGTCGGTCGCGCCGCTGATACGAAGGGATGATCAGGCCGCTGTGGACGAGCTGGTGAGCGCAGGCGTGCTGTCGCGCGATGTCGTCGAGTTCGGGCCCGGACTTGCGCTCTCCGACCTCACGCTTTCCGTTACGGTCAACGCGGCAGAGGCGGCCGGCCATCCAGATCAACCCTGGCACAGCGGCGGCACGCTCGCGGTCGCGTGGGAAGGCGGCGGTTTCGATCTCGAGGTGCCCGGAGTCAATTACGGCTTCGTCGGCTCGAATCTGCTCACGGATGGTTCGGACCCGGAATCCGACTTGCCTGGCGCCTGGCGCGGTTACCGGCTAGGCGAAGGTATCGAGGCGTTCCGCTTCGAGGACGGCGCAACGTACTCGCTGGAACAAGTTCTCCGAAAAGCAGCTGTTATCGAGGTCATCAGCGACTATCAGTTCTCGCGTGGAGCGGGTGCGCAGCTGATCAGCCGCGATTACGCCAGCATCGTGTTCGATCCCGATATTCGCTCCAGCGAGGTATCGGTATCGCGCGATGGAACCGACTTGCTCATCACGCTGAGCGGAAGCGGTGCGGAAGGACGCATCGCGGGCTGGTACGACGACCCGGATTTCATGCCCTCGCTCAGCCTTCAGTTCTCTTCGGACCCGGAGATCGACGCGGCTGCGCTGACCGAGATGGGCTTGGCAATGGCCGGCTCGGATGATGACGACGTCATTGCGGGGTTGGACGGTTTTGACGACGTTCTATCCGGAGGCGCCGGAATCGACATTCTGGACGGCGGCACGGGCAAGGACACGTACGTCTTCAACCGCGCAGACGGTATCGACACCATCGCTGACGCGCCATCCGATGCAGGTGGCGCTGACTCGAGCATTGTCGTTCTCGGCGCCGGAATCGACGCCGACGCAGTGCAGCTCAGGCTCGGCTCGCTGGTCCTGGACTTCGGCGAGGGCGACGAGATCCATTTCAGCGCATTCGACGCCGAGGATCCTTATGCGGCGCCTGTCTTCGAGCGGCTGGAGTTCGATGACGGCAGCTGGCTGTCTTATCAAGAAGTACTAGAGCTCGGACTGCACTTTTCCGGGACCGCAGCCGACGATCTCATCCTCGGTACCGGCCTTAACGACTCCATCCATGGCGAGGCCGGCAACGACGCGCTTTCCGGCCTCGGCGGCGAAGACAGTGTCACGGGCGACGATGGCGACGACACGCTCACCGGCGGCCGGGGCAACGATTTCCTGGAGGATGGAGAGGGCAACGACACGTATGTCTACGTGCGCGGCGATGGCTACGACTACGTCTCCGAATGGGACGAGACGCCCGGAGAGTCGGACACGGTGCGGTTTACGGGCGGGATACTGCCGACCGATGTACACGTGACCCGCGACCTGTCGAGCTACTACCTCGTCCTGGACGGAAACGATGGGGTCGTGCTCGACAGCATGGCGCGGGAGAGTGCGGCCGAGATCGAGCGAATCGAGTTCGACGATGGCACCGTGTGGACTGATCTGCCGGCGCGTGTGGAGCTGCTGCCGGGTACGGAGCGCAACGATGCGCTCTGGGGTACGCCGCAAGGCGATGTCATTCAAGGTCTCGGCGGCGAAGACCAGCTGTTCGGCAACGGTGGCGACGATTTTCTGGCAGGCGGCGAAGGAATAGACATCTACGTCTTCGCGCCGGGTGACGGCGCCGACGTGGTGGAAAACTACGATGAGGACGGCTCGCCCGATCAGATTGCCTTCAGTTCCGCCGCGTCGGCAGACGCGACGCTGACGCGCCGCGGAAATGACCTGGTTCTGACGGTCGACAGCGGCGGCAACGAAATCTCCCTGAGAGGCTGGTACAGCGACGCGAAGCGCAAGATCGACGGCGTGTTTTTCTTCGGTGATTTCATGAGCTGGGACGCCGCCATGCTTGAGGCGCTCGCGCCGGCAGGCGATGGCAACCATGCGCCGGAAGTGGCGAATCCGCTGGCGGATCAGGCTGCGCTCGAGGACGAGGAATTCGGGTTTTCGATTCCCGCTGCCAGCTTTGGCGATGCCGACGCGGACGTACTTTTCTACAGCGCGAATCTGCTTGACGGCTCGGAGCTACCGGCCTGGCTGTCGTTCGATTCCGAGCTGCAGCGGTTTTCCGGCACGCCGGCGAACAGTGATGTGGCGATTCTCGAGATCATGGTCACGGCAAGCGACGCTGGCGGCGAGGCGGCGAGCGACCGTTTCACGCTCGAAGTCGTCAACGCCAACGATGCTCCCCTGGCCGGCGTCATCGCCGATATGCAAGGGCGGGAAGGCGAGGCTGTCGCTTTCCCCGTGTCGCCGGAGATCTTCACCGACCCGGACGCGAATGACCATCTTTCGCTTTCCGCCGCCATGGCGAGCGGGTCCGCGCTACCGGGCTGGCTCTCGTTTGATGGAACGTCTTTCGGCGGCACGCCGGGACTCTCGGACGCTGGTGAGTACGTCATCGAGGTGACGGCGACCGATGATGCGGGCGCCACCGCTGGGACCAGCTTCCGCCTGATGGTGGAAGACACCCCGGCGCCGAAGCTGCTGCTCGGTACGCGGCATAAGGATGTGCTGAAGGGTACCGCCGGCGACGACATGCTCCTGGGGCTTGGCGGCAACGACGAGCTGCGGGGCGGCATGGGCAACGACGTCTATGTGTACGGCCGCCGTGACGGCCATGACGAGATTGTCGAGGCCGGGGGCGACTTCGATCTGATCCGCTTCGGCGAAGGCATCACCAGCGACATGGTCCGCGCGCGACGCCACCGCGACGACTTGGTGCTGGACGTCGCTGGCCCGCATGGCAGCGTGACGGTCAAGGGTTGGTTTGCCTCGCAGGCGCGGCGCGTCGAGTTCGTCCAGTTCGCCGGCGGCGCGGTGTGGGACGAGCAAACGATTCGTCGGCTGGTGCGCAACGGCGAGGGCAGCGACAGCACGTTTCATTCCAACGATCCAGACCGGGGTCGCGAATCGAAGCCGTCCCTCCGCAGCGCCGGAGACGATCGCCAGGCCGTAGTTGATTGGTATCGGAGCCGCGACGCGAGCGCCGCGGGCATCTGGGAACGACTGTCGGCGGCGACGTCGTTTGACTTCGACGCGCTGCTGCGCCAGCCAGGGTCCACGCAGGACGCGCCCGATGGGCAGGAAATCGCGCGCCAGTGGGCCCGCGCGCATAGTTATGCGAGCGCGCTTACGTCCGAAGGCGACGAGAGCGAAACCTCGGGGTGGCCGGGCGCAGCCGCAAAGCTTGCCGGCACTTCGGCCGCGGGATTCGGCTTCGAGGCGTCGATCGGTGCAGCACGCGCACACGAAGGCTTGCGTGCGCTGGAAGGCCTCACCGAAGGTTTCCGCAAGCTCTGAAGTCGCGGGCTTTCCGCACGCAGTCCGCAGGCAGCGAACCTCTGCGATCGCCATAGCTCGCGTTCTTGCGCTCTAACGTGGAGGTTTGCGGCGCGGCGAGACTGGCGGCCAATGAAGCGATGCGCTTGCCGCCGCGTCCGATAACACCGCCAAGTTAGTGCTCAACCGTTCGCCGCGAGCTCTTCACGCACGATCTTGCGCACGAGCTCTTGGGTGACTGGCTGCTCTGTGAGGCCGACGTAGGACTTCAAGGCCTCATTTATCAGGGTCTGATAACCCTTTCCGGTTTTTTCGGACTCTGCCTTGAAACGCCTAATAACGGCGTCATCGACATAGATCGTGATGCGCGTCTTTCCACTGGTGGGAACGACCGCGCCGCGCTTGCCTTTGGAGAAGTCATACACCTTTTTCATAGTTTCTCCGTTCTCTCGGGTCGGGCTTCCGCACTGAGATGGTTCGCGGTCCGTCGCGCCGAGGCGTGTGGACAACGACCATGAGGTGATGTTTGCCGCATTCTTCTTCGGGTCGAAATTGGCGGACACCCGGCCAGTATATGCACGTTATACATACACGTCAATCTACGCCCGACGCCTGGTTGAGCACTAACTAGTATTAGTAGACAAATGTCATCTAAAAAGGCTAGTTGACAATGTAACCGACAGACCGGACCTGTGGTCATCACGAGGATTTGCACCCCGCTGAAGCGTCAGTAAGACGTAGCGCGGTGAGCCGCCAAAAGTTCTGAGCCGCTCCGCTAGACTTAGGCGACGATGAGCGAGCGCCGAAGGTACGCTGCCCTCGGCGTGATCGCGATGTCGCTCGCGATCGCCTACGGCATCTGGTATTCCTACAGCGTCATCCTGGTGGCGCTGCTCGCGGAGTTCGGCTGGAGCCGCTCGGTGCTCGCCGGCGCGTTCTCGGTGTTCACGCTGGTTCACGGCGGCGTGAACCCGCTGGTCGGCGCGCTGTGCGCGCGCTTCCGGCCGCTGCGCGTGATGGCGTTCGGCGGCGCGGCGATGGGGCTCGCGCTCTTCGCCGACAGCTTCATCGCCACGCCACTGCATCTCTACTTCGGCTTCGGCGTGCTCACCGCGGTCGCGGTCTCCGCTGGCGGCTGGATCCCGGCGCTGGTTCACGTGCAGCGCGAGTACCAGGACCGTCTCGGGCTGTCGATCGGCATCGTGAGCGCGGGCGTCGGTGTCGGCATGGTGCTGGTGGTGCCGCTCGCGCAGGTGCTGATCGATGCGTACGGGTGGCGGACGGCGTTCAGGGCGCTTGGATTTCTAGCGGTGATCTGGATAGTGCCGTCATCGCTATGGTTGATGCGCCAACCGCAAATTCGGGGTCAGGGCCGGAATTCGTTTGGGCCTACGGCCAAACAGAATTCCAGCCCCGACCCCACCGCGCTCCGCGAGGCGTCGCGCACGCAGCCGTTCTGGCTGCTGGTGGCCGCGTTCTTCTTCGGCAATGCGTGCTCGCAGACGCTGCATGTGCACCAAGTGGCGTACCTCGTCGACCATGGCCTGAGCGCGATCGTGGCGGCGTCGGTGGTGAGCGTGGTTGGCCTCGCGAGCATCTTCGCCAAGACCGGCGGCGGTTGGCTGTCGGACCGCGTTGAGCGCGAGCTGGTGTATGTCGCGGGGATCCTGATCATGGTCGCGAGCACGTTCGTACTGCTCGCGCTCGGCGCTGCGCCGACGCGCTGGGGCGCGTACGGCTACGCGGTGCTTCTCGGCGTGGGCTACTCGGTCACAGCGTCGCTCACGCCGGCGATGGTGAGCGATCGTTTCAGCGGGCGGCACTTCGGCGCGATCGTCGGCATCGGCCTGCTGGGCGCCGCGGTCGGCAGCGCGCTCGGGCCGTGGATCGCCGGGCGGCTTTACGACACCACCGGGAGCTACACGGTTGCCTTCATGCTCGCCGCGGGTTGTGGAGTCATCTCTGCGGCGGCGGGATGGCGCCTGCGCATGCTGAGACGGTCGGCTTAAGCCCGCAATCAGACACTCCCGCGTATCACAGTCCTTCTTTAACAAACTTATGAAGGTCTTTTACCTCGATGTAGTAGGCGGCGCTACATCGCACGATTGAGAGCTCATCGGCGCCTACCTAGAATCTGGGGGCATGGAAACCTCCTTCTCGAGTAAAGAGCCCGTCCCGCAGCGATGCGCGCCCACGAGCAACGCGGAAGCATCGAGGATTCACTGGCGTGCGCTTCGTATACTCATCGCAGACGACGATAGGGACACCGTCCAAACCCTTGCCGCCATTCTCGAGGATGAAGGCCACAAGATATCCCCGGTCTACAAAGCCCTTGAAGTCGTTCCCGCCGTCCAGAGCTTCCAGCCGGAAGCGGTGATCCTCGACATCGCAATGCCCAAGATGAACGGCTACGACATCGCGAACGTAATCCGGCAGCGCTTCACGAACCGGCCTTTGCTCATCGCGATAAGCGGCTTATGGAACAAGGAGCGGGACGCCCTGTTCTCGAAGGCCCGCGGCTTCGATCATCACCTGCCGAAGCCTTGCAGCCCCGATGAACTGCTATACCTCCTGGCGCCCGTCATGAGGCAACGCCGCTAAGGGACCGCGTGGCGCGGTGGCCGCCACAACCTAAGGCCCGGCGATCTGGTCGAGGACGGTGGACGCGGGGTGGTTATCGAGAATTCTTGCGGCAGCCCTAGCGCCGCGCTTGATGGCCGTGCGTGCGGGCGCCGGAACCTTGCGGAATGTGTCTTTCAGAATACCGGGCGTGTCTTCCTCGATTACGGCGGCCAGCACAGCTGCCTGCTCAAGGTCCTTGCGGATCTTCTCCCGGTCGGTTTTGCGTCCCTGGGACGACAGCAGCTTGTGCAGGACGAAGCGTTCCGGCGCCGGGACGCGCACCGGAACAACGTGATTCGGCCCGACCGCGATGGCGTCGACCGAATCCTTCACCAGGAACTCGAGTAGCGGAATTTCTTGGGCGTGTGTCCGCAGCTCGTCGACCGCGACGACTTTGCCGAGACTTTTTCCCGGTACCAGGAGATCCACGGAAAGGGCGTCGGCTCCGGCGATCTTGAACGATCCCGAAGGCTGCCGCGAAGGCATGCCCGGAAGCGGCACGAATTCCATGCCGGACTCGCCGAGGATCTTGCGGAAGTCCAGGTCCGCAGGCAGGACCATCTCCAGCGGCTGGCGTCGCGCGAGGTCGATGTCCTGCGTCGAATACGGCGCCGCCGAGATGCCGTATTCATTCACCAAAGTGCCGTAGGCGTGCGACCCAACCAGGGTCAGGCCGGCCGTGAACAGGTCATGGTTGTAGAGCGCGGCGAGTACCGCAGCGGTGCGTCTTTCAATGCGTTGATAGCCGAACAGCCGAAGCGCTGACGCGCCGGCGGTCAGGGCCTTGGCGAGGTCGATCTCGGCCTGGGCCCGCGCTCGGCGGGCGTCGCTCACGTCGGCGACGGTTCCGAGATGCTCGTCGGCCTTACGCCCGCCGGCCTGGTTGAATTCGCGCACCCAGTACTCCGTGCCGCGGCGTGTGCGCCGCTTCAACATGCCGGGCGCACCTTCCAGGATGCGGCGCTGGGTGCGGGCCTGCTGCTTGAGCGCCTGATACCGCGCGTGGCCCGCCGCGTCGTGCCGGACGAAGAGCTGCGAAGCCACGGCGTTCCCCTCCAAAATGAAGAGTTGGAGTGGAATCTTAGGCTGTTCCCCTCCAACTCGCAAACTTGGAGGGGAACTGGTCCGGCGCTACTTTTTCTCGAAGCCGCGGATCAGTCCGGCGCGCGTGGTCGAGGCCTGCATCAGCAGCGAGAAGTCCGAGCCGCTCAGGATGAGCTGCACCCCCATGCCGATGTGCCGCTCGAGCAGCTCCGGCGTGTACATGCCGCCCATGCCGGGGAACTTGCCGTGCTTGCGGCAGGCGGCGATCACCTTGGTGTAAGCGTCCTTCACCTTCGGGTCGTTGAACTGGCCGGGGATGCCCATCTCGAAGCACAGGTCGTTGGTGCCGATGAGCAGCGCGTCGACGCCTTTGGTCGACGCGATCTCGTCGGCGTTGGCCACGCCCTGCGGCGATTCGATCATCACCACCACCAGCGTTTCATCGTTGACGAGGCGCGCGGCCTCGCCCACCGGCATGGAGGCGAAGCCGAGCTGCGCCAGCGCGCCGCCCATCGAGCGCTTGCCCACCGGCGGATAGCGGCAGGCATTGGCAACGCGCAGCGCCTCTTCTTTGGTATCAACGTGCGGAAAAATGATTCCCTGCGCACCGTTGTCCAGCATGCGCGAGGCATGCCAGTGCTCGAAGCCGGCGACGCGCACGATCGGCGTCACGCCGGCGCCGAGCGCGGCGGTGGAGAGCTGCGCGGCATCGTCGCCGTCCATCGAGCTGTGCTCGCCGTCGATGAACAGCCAGTCGAAGCCCGCGGTCTTCGCCATGGTGGCGATGCCGACGGTGCGCGCCTGGTTGACGCCCAGACCGATGGCGAGCTTGCCGGCGCGGAGTTGCCTGAGAGCGTGGTTGGGGACGGTAGCCATGGACGAAGCGTAGAACAATTCGTTACACAGCTGCGAGCCGTTTCAGGAAACTCGAAGCAATTCTGCGGGTCTGTGCGGTACCCGAAGAGGAGCAATTCCATGAAAGCAAGAGTGGTTTCCATCGCTTTGCTCGCCGCCGCGGTAATCGGTACCGGCGTCGGCGTTTCGCAGATTCCATCAGTAACTCAGGCAACCGCCGCCGCGCCGACGACGACTGCGGCTCCCGCTGCGGTCCAGACGCTTCCCGACTTCGCCGCGATCGCCGAGGCGAACAAGGGAGCGGTCGTGAATATCACCGCCTCGTCTGCGCCGAAGCCCGGCGCCAGCGCACCCGAGGGCCTGGAGAATCTGCCCGAGGAGCTGCGCCGCCTGATCCCGCAATTACCGCAGCAGCCGCGCCAGGGCATGGGCTCGGGCTTCATCGTCGACGCCGACGGTACGGTGCTCACCAATGCGCACGTGGTCGAAGGCGCGGACGAGGTGCGCGTGCGCCTCATCGACCGGCGCGAGTTCAAAGGCAAGGTGGTCGGCGCCGACAAGGCGACCGACATCGCGGTGGTGAAGATCGAGGCCAAGGGGCTGCCGGTGGTGAAGCTCGGCGACCCGGCGCAGATCAAGGTCGGCGAATGGGTGCTCGCCATCGGCTCGCCGTTCGGTTTCGAGAACACGGTGACCGCCGGCATCGTCAGCGCCACCTCGCGCTCGCTGCCCGACGGCACCTACGTGCCGTTCATCCAGACCGACGCCGCGGTGAACCCCGGCAACTCCGGCGGGCCGCTCTTCAACCTCAAGGGCGAGGTGATCGGCATCAACTCGCAGATCTACTCGCGCACCGGCGGCTTCCAGGGCATCGCCTTCGCGGTTCCCATCGACGTCGCGAGCAACGTGAAGCAGCAGCTGGTGGCGCACGGCAGCGTGCAGCGCGGCCGCCTCGGCGTGGCGATCCAGGAAGTGACGCAGTCGCTCGCCCAGTCCTTCGGCCTCGACCGCCCGCGCGGTGCTCTGGTCGCCCAGGTGGAGAAGGACAGTCCCGCGGAGAAAGCCGGCCTCAAGGCGGGCGACGTGCTCCTCGGCGTGAACGGCAAGACGGTCGAGCGCTCGGCCGAGATCCCGCCGCTGGTGGCGGCGGTGAAGCCGGGCACCAAGGCGACGCTGGACGTGTGGCGCGACGGCAAGAAGCAGGCGCTGGCGGTCACGGTCGGCCAGCTCGAGGCCGAGAAGATCGCGGCGGCCAGCCCGCGCCGCGAATCCGCGGCGGAGACCGGCAAGCTGGGCTTGGCGGTGCGGCCGGCTGCCGAGGGCCTGGTCGTGGAGAGCGCCAGCGGCGCCGCGGCGCGCGCCGGCATCCGTGCGGGCGACGTGGTGACCGCGGTCAATGGACGGCCGGTAAAGAGCGCCGACGAGCTGCGCACCGCGGCCGAAAAGTCCAAAGGAAGCGTGGCCTTACTCGTCCGCCGGGGTGACGCCAGCATCTTCGTCCCGGTCGACGTAGGCTAGCCTGTAGCGATGCGATTACAGGAATTGGCGGTCCGGGCGACAGACATCGCCCCTGGGCGGCAATAACATGGGTTTCCCCCCGAGCCATTCGTCCTCCCTCCCTTGGACATGGCTCTTTCCCCTAGAGGCCGTCTTCGGACGGCTTCTTTTTTGACCCCCATACTGGATATACGTACAGCTTCAGTCTATAGTCCCCGGCCGTGGGAGCGATCGATGCATTCGACAAGCTGAACCCGCGGCAGCGCGAGGCCGCCTGCGCGGGCGCCGCGCCGCTCCTCATCGTTGCCGGCGCTGGTACCGGCAAGACCAACACCCTGGCGCACCGCGTCGCGCACCTTGTCCTCCAGGGCTGCCCGCCGGAGCGGCTCCTCCTTCTGACCTTTACGCGCCGCGCCGCGCTCGAGATGACGCGCCGCGCCAGCCGCATCGTGGCCGAAGTGATGGACAAGACCCTCGCTCGCACGGAAGTGCGGCTGCCGTGGTCCGGGACCTTTCACTCGATCGCGAATCGGCTGATCCGCAAGCACTGCAAGAGGCTGGGCCTCACGGAATCGTTCAGCGTCCTCGACCGCGGCGACGCGGCGGACCTGATGGACGTGGTGCGGCACGAGCGTGGCCTTTCCAAAGCTGAGAAGCGCTTCCCCCGCAAGGACACCTGCCTCGCGATCTACTCGCACCGCGTGAACACCCAGCGGCCGCTCGCCGACACGCTGGCGCTGATGTTTCCCTGGTGCGCGGAATGGCAGGAGGAATTGACCGGCCTTTTCCGGGATTACGTCGACCGCAAAATCAAGAACCAAAGCCTCGACTACGACGATCTGCTGCTCTACTGGCACGCGATGATGCAGGACGACGCGCTCGCCGCGGAGATCGGCGCGCGCTTCGACCACGTGCTGGTCGACGAGTACCAGGACACCAACGTGCTGCAGGCGGAGATTCTGCAGCGGCTCAAGCCCGCGGGGCAGGGCCTGACCGTGGTCGGCGACGATGCGCAGGCCATCTATTCGTTTCGCGCCGCGACGGTGGAGAACATCCGGGGGTTTGCGCAGCAATACCAAAATCAGGGACAGACCACGATTTCCCTCGAGGAAAACTATCGATCCACCCAGCAGGTGCTCGATGCGGCGAACGCGCTCATCGGCAAAAGTCTTTACTCGAAGAAGAAGGTCGGCGCGAAGCCGCGCTACGTCACCGTCGCCGACGACGAGGGGCAGGCGCAGTACGTGGTGACCCGCGTGCTGGAAGCGCGCGAGCGCGGCGTGCTGCTGCGCAACCAGGCCGTCCTCTTCCGCGCCTCGCACCACTCCGACCTGCTGGAGCTCGAGCTGGTGAGGCGCAACATCCCCTACGTGAAGTACGGCGGCCTCAAGTTCCTCGAGGCGGCGCACGTGAAGGACCTGCTCGCGGTGCTGCGCTGGGCGGACAACCCGAAGAACCGCGTCGCCGCGTTCCGCGCCCTGCAGATCCTGCCCGGCGTCGGACCGGCAGGCGCCGCGCGCGTGTTCACCGCCTTCGAAGCCACTGGCTCGTGGCAGGCGCTGAAGACCGGGTCGGCGGAGCTGGACGAGCTCATGAAGTTTCTCGCGGAAGCGCCGTGGCCGGGCCAGGTACAACGGGTGCGCGAATGGTATGCGCCGCACCTCGAGCGTCTCTACGACTCGGCGCAGGTCCGGGCGGGTGATCTACTCCAGCTCGAGAAAATCTCCACACAGTTCAGCGAGCGCTCAACCTTTCTCACGGAGATGGCGCTCGATCCGCCGAGCGCGACCGGCGACCTCTCGGGCGTGCCGTACCTCGACGAGGACTACCTCGTGCTCTCCACCGTGCATTCCGCGAAGGGCCAGGAATGGGAGGCGGTGCACATCCTGAACGTCGCCGACGGCAACTTCCCCTCGGAATTCGCCACCGGCCGCGCCGACCTGGTCGAGGAGGAGCGCCGCCTGCTTTACGTCGCCATGACGCGCGCAAAGACCGACCTGCACCTCATCGCGCCGCTCAAGTACTACATCGCCAGCCAGTCGCGCATGGGCGACCGGCATGTCTACGGCGCGAAGAGCCGCTTCATGACGCAGGCGGTCCTCAAGTGCATGGAGCCCGTGACGTATGGCGATCCCGTCCGGGCCGACGAGATCCTGTCTGCAAAAAGCCAGGTAGACGTCGCCGGCGCTTTGCGGAAAATGTGGATGTGAGTTACCGCGACCAGGCCCTCAAGCTCTTCCCGCACATCTGTACGCGCTGCGCGCGCGAGTTCCAAGGCAAGCGCCTTCAGGAGCTCACCGTGCACCACAAGGACATGAACCACGACAACAACCCGCCCGACGGCTCGAACTGGGAGCTGCTGTGCGTGTACTGCCACGAGAACGAGCACGCGCGCTACGAGGATGCCAAGGCGGGAAACGCCGGGACGAAGCCGGTCACGGCGAGCACTTATCGCCCGCTTGCCGGCCTCGACGCCCTGCTGAAGAAAAAACCCCCGAAGTGAGCATCGCGATCACGCCGAGCGGCGCGCAGTTCTCGCGCTGCCGCCGCTGGCGCTACCTGCTGTGGAGGCGCTGGGACACGACGAAACCCGTCGCCAACTTCCTCATGCTCAACCCGAGCACCGCGGACGAGCTCAAGCTCGATCCCTCGTGCACGCGCGCGCGCAACTACGCTGAGCGCTGGGGATACGGCGGGCTGATCGTCACCAATATCTTCGGCTGGCGCGCGACCGATCCGAAAGTGATGAAGTCAGTGAAGGACCCGGTCGGCCGCGGCAACGATGCCGCCATCCTGCGTGCAGCGCGCGAGGCGAAGCTCGTGGTGTGCGCTTGGGGGAATCATGGCGAGCACCTGGGGCGCGGCAACGAAGTATTGAAAATCCTGAGAGAGGAGAAGATTTCTCTCCACCTCTTGCGGCAGAACGGCGATGGCCAGCCCTGCCACCCGCTCTACCTGCCGCAGACGCTTACTCCAGCGGAATTCCCGCTTCTTTTACCAGCTTGCGCCACAGCTCCAGGTCGGCGCGGTTGACCTCGACCAGCCGCTCGGGCGTCGAGCCCTCGGGCGAGTAGCCGTAGCTCTGCAGCTTCGCGATCACGTCGGGACGCTGGAGGGCGGCGTTTACTTCCTTGTTGAGGCGCGCGACGATGTCCCTGGGCAGGTTCGGCGGGCCGAAGATGCCAGCCCACTGGCGAACGGTGACTTCCGGCACGCCGGCTTCAGTGATGGTCGGCACCTCGGGCAACAGCGGGCTGCGCCGCTCCAGCAGCACAGCGAGCGGACGGAGGCGGCCGTCTTTCGCGTTCGACACCGCGCTGCCGGTGCTGAGGAACGAGGAGTGCACGCGCCCGGCGAGGATGTCGGGGTTGAGCGGGCCCTCGCCCTTGTACGGCACATGCAGCATTTGCATCCCGGTTGCGCTCATGAGCTGCTGCCCGTAGAGAATCGATAGCGGGTTGCCGGTGCCATAGACGAGCTTGCCGGGGTTCGCTCTTGCGTGCGCGATGAATTCCTTCAGCGTTTTCGCGGGCACGTCGGGATGCACGTAGAAGAACACCGTGGCACGCCCGACCATCGAGATCGGCGTGAAGTCCTTGAGGGGGTCGTAGGTCGGGCTCTTGCGCAGCGCGACCGCTGCGGTCATCGCGCTGTTCGAGGCAAACATCAAGGTGTAGCCGTCCGCAGCCATCTTCGACACCTGCTCGGCGGCGATCGCGCTGTCCGCGCCGGGCCGGTTCTCCACCACGAACGGCTGGCCGAGCTGCTCCTGCAGCGCGGCGGCCATGATGCGCGTGGTCGGGTCGGCCGAGCCCCCGGGCGGGAAGCCGACGATGAAGCGCACCGGTTTGTTGGGGTACTGGGCGAGTGCGAGCGTGGATGCGCTCAGCAGCAGCAAAAGGATGATTCTTTTCATTGGCTCCTCCCTCCGGCGTCTTTATAGCCGAGAAAGTCCTCCAGCGGCTGCGTGTCGCTGCCGAGCTTTCCCTCGGCGAGCGCACGCTGCAGTGCGTCGAACTGGCGGGTGATCGAGAAGGCGTAATACAGAACGACTGCCGCGCCGGCGGGCTGCTCCCCCGGGATGTCGACGATCATCAGGGGCTTGGCCACGCGCCGGCGTACCTCGGCAAACTCAGCCGCGCCGACCAGGGTCGGGAACACCATGTCGGCGCCGGCCTCGGCGTAGAGCTGCAGGCGCGCGATGCAGTCTTCCAGGTCGCGGTGCACCCAGAAGGCGTCGGAGCGCGCGACGATCAGGAAGTGGGGATCGCGTCGCGCAGCGACTGCGGCGCGGATGCGCTCGGCGGCCTCCTTCATCGGCCGCAGCTGTTGCGGCCCGTCGGTGTGCTTGCCCGCGCCCGTGTGGTCCTCGATGTGGATCGCGGCCGCGCCGCAATCTTCGAAAGCTCGCACCGTGGAGGCGGGGTCTTCGAAGCCTGATTCCGCATCGGCGATTACCGGTACACGGACCGCAGTTGTGATCGTTCGGGCCTGAGCGACTACTGCTTCCAGTGACAAAAGCCCCGTATCGGTGATCCCGAAGCGGCTCGCAGCGGTGGCGTAACTGCCGATGTAAACGCATTCGTAGCCATAGGCCTCGATGAGACGGGCGCTGAGCGCGTCGCTCGCGCCCGGAACGGCCAGCGTTTTTCCCCGCGCGAGAATTTTTCGTAAGTTCGCCGTCACTGTCCGTGCCAATTGTCGCGCGGTCCCGACACAATTCCAGCTATGCGCTCGCTCTACGGAACGACTACACGGCGACTACTAATTTGTCCTACACAACGTCGTTTTTAGTAGGCTACTATGCGTAGTCGAAATAACCAGTGCGGGGAGAGCGACAGTGAGCAAGGGGGAGGCAGTAATCCGGCTGTGGCTGTGCCTATGCCTCTGGCTCGCCATCTCCGCCGGCGCCGCCGCCGAGGAAACGCCCCTC
This sequence comes from uncultured bacterium, assembly GCA_965233195.1. Classification (GTDB taxonomy): domain Bacteria; phylum Pseudomonadota; class Gammaproteobacteria; order Burkholderiales; family SG8-39; genus SCGC-AG-212-J23. The sequence goes on from CBDDSB010000024.1 coordinate 27,225, forward strand.
GGCCCGCGCTTGGTGCAGGAAGAAATCCGCATCCCCGCGGCGAACGGCCGTTATGCCCTCGCCGCGACCGTCCTCCGGCCCGAAGGCGCAGGTCCCTTCGGCGCCATCGTCCTCAACCACGGCACGCCGGGCTCCGCCAGCGGCCGCGCGCGTGAGTCCGCTGAGCTCCTGCTCCAGTCCGCCGCGGTGTTCGCGCGGCGCGGCTACGTGGTGGTGCTGCCCCTGCGCCGCGGCTTCGGCGCCACCGGCGGCGACTTCGCCGAGGACCCGGGCACCTGTGCCAATCCCGATTACCGCAAAGGCGAACAGGCGGCGGCCGACGACGTGATGGCGGCCTACGAGTACACGCGCGGCCTGCCTTACGTCGACGGCAAGCGCATGATCCTCGCCGGGCAATCGGCGGGCGGCATGGTGTCGATGGTCACCGCCGGCACGCGCAACCCCGAAGGCCTGGTTGCAGTGCTCACCTTCGCCGCGGGCCGCGGCGGTAATCCCGATTTCCGGCCCGGCGTGCCGTGCGCAATCGAGCCGGTGGCCAAGCTGCTCGAGTCCGTCGGCAAGAACGTGCGCGTTCCCGTGCTGCTGCATTACGCCGAGAACGACCTTTACTTCAACGCGCAGACCTCGCGCCTCTGGTACGAGCGCTTCGCGGGAGCCGGCGCGCGCGCCGAGTACGTGCTGCAGCCGGCGTTTGGCCGCGATGGCCACTACATCTTCAGCGAGACCCTGGGCGTGCGCTACTGGCTGCCCGCGGTCGAGCAGTTCCTCGGCAAGCACGGCATCCCGTTCGAACGCATCGACGCCAAGCAGCCGATCGTCTCCGTCGAGCTCGTGCCGCACGTGCGTTCCGACGCGTGCCGCAACCTCTACCGCGCCTTCCTCGAGTCGCCCGCGCCGCGCGCCTACGCCGTGAGCGGCGATGGCCGCTGCGGCTTCGCGAGCGGCCTGCCCGACGCCGCCGACATCGCGGTGCGCGAGTGCCGCACCAACGCGAAAGAAGCCTGCTCGCTTTACGCGGTGGGCAGCGAAGTGGTGTGGACGCCCGACGGCAAGGGCACGGCTTACGCCGGCGGCGCCGGCGCCAAGTAATAATTCGGGGTCCCCGAATTACTTCTCTAACGCCTCGGCGCGGAGCAACTCCGGGTTGAGGTAGCGCTGGCGGTAGGTCTCGAAGTCGACGCGGTCCGCGAGCTCGATTTTCTTCTGTTTCTCCAGCGATTCCTTTGCGAGCGTGTTGAAGCGCTCCTCGATCGCAGCCTGGAGAGGAATCCCCATCAGCGTGCCGCGATGGGCCAAGGACTCGGCCAGCGTGAAGCGCACGTGCGAATTGCCGTGGTTGCGCGCCATGGCGTGAAGCACGCGAGCCGATGGCACCGATTCAGGATCTTTCAACGAACCAAAGGCCGAACCTAGGGCATCCCTGTAGGCGGCACCGCCTCGTATCGCGTCGAGCTCGACGGCGATCGGCTCGCAGGCGGTGAGCACGTCCTTGCCCCAGTCGGTGAGCGGCACGGCTTCGCCGCGACGCTCGAGGCGAAGGCCGGGCTTGCGGCCTTCCTGCGCGCCGCGCAGCTTGTTGCGGGCAATGGCGAGCAGCTCCTGCGGCGTGTCGGGCGGGCTGTCCTCGAGCAGGCAATGCAGCAGCAAGATGTCGAGGAAGCGCATGGTCTGCGCGGTGATGCCGACGGGAAAGAACGGGTCGAGGTCCATGAGGCGTACCTCGACGTATTCGACGCCGCGCTCGCGCAGCGCGTGCAGCGGGCGCTCACCGGGCTTGATGCGCCGCTTGGGGCGGATCGGGCTGTAGAACTCGTTCTCGATCTGCAGCAGGCTGGTCGAAAGCTGCTTGTACGATTCACCATCCCGGATGCCGAGCTTTTCATACGCCGGATACGGCCGGGTGAGCGCCTCGTGCAGCGAAGCCGAATAGCTCTTCAGGTTGTTATAGCTGACGATGAGGCTCGACTGCGCGTCGCTCTGGTAGCCGAGGCGTCCCATGCGCAGCGAGGTCGCGTACGGCAGGTACAGCGTTCCGGGAGCGAGCTCCTCCAGCTGGTGGTTGCGCCCTTCGACGAACGTGGTGCACACCGCGGGCGACGCACCGAAGAGATACAGCGGCAGCCATGACAGCCGGCGGAAATTGCGGATCAGCGCGAAGTAGCCGTCGCTGCCGACGCCGGGCAGCGAGAAGTTGTAGTGGATGCCCGAGATCGTCTGCATGCGGCGGCCGTAGCGGTACGACAGCCCCATGCGGTACACGCTCTTGGCGCGCCCGACGTTGGAAGTGCCGTAGCGCCCGATGGGAATGGCCTCGTCGGCCGGCAGGTTGCAGGGCATGCTCGCGGCCCACAAGCGCTCCTCGCCGATCGAGCGCATCACCACCTGATGGATCTCGGTGAGCTCCTGCAGGCAGCCGTCGGCGTCGGAATGCACGCCGGTGATGAGCTCGAGCTGGCTCTCGCTGAAGTCGGTGGTGATGTTTGGGTGGGTGAGCGCGGAGCCAAGCGCCGCGGGATGCGGCGTGAGCGCGAGCGAGCCGTCGCCACGCACGCGCAGGCTTTCCTTCTCGATGCCGCGGCGCAGATTGGCGAGCGCCCCAGCGGGCAGCGAACGCAGACGGTCCTGGATATTCACGGAAAACGGATGATACGCTCCCACCGATCATGCTGGCCACGCATGGCTCGCCCGAGGAAAAGGAATCCCTGCTGCGCGAGGACCGGCGCCTGCTCGGGCGCCTGCTCGGCGAGGTGATCCGCAGCCAGGCGGGCGACGCCGCGCTCGAGCGCATCGAGCGTATCCGCCAGACGGCGGTGCGGTTCCACCGGGAAGAACGCAGCCGTGCGGAGCTCGAGCGCGAGCTGAACGCCCTGGACCTGAACGAGACCCTGCAGCTGGTTCGCGCCTTCAGCTATTTCTCGCACCTGCTTAACATCGCCGAGGATGAGCAGCAGCACCGCCGCCGCCGCGCGCACGCCGATGCCGGCTCGCCGCGTCGGCCGGGCAGCTTCTCCTATGCGCTCGACCGCGCGCGGGAGGGCGGCGTCGACGCGCCGGCGCTGCTGCAATGGTTCGAGCGCGCGCGCGTCTCGCCGGTACTTACGGCGCATCCGACCGAGGTGCAGCGCCAGAGCATCCTCGATTGCGAGCGGGAAATAGCAAGGCTGTTGTCTCATTCGAGTCCCGAACGGGAAGAACTGCTTCATGCTGAAATCCTCCGCCTGTGGCTCACGGCGATGCTGCGCGGCACGCGGCTGGCGGTGTCCGACGAGGTCGCGAACGGCCTCGCCTACTTCCGTCTTACCTTCCTGCACCAGTTGCCGCGGCTCTACGCGGAGTTCGAGCATGCGCTAAAGGAGCGCTTCGACCTCGACGCCGAGCCGCGTCTGCCGCCATTCCTGGCCGTGGGCACGTGGATCGGCGGCGATCGCGACGGCAATCCCTATGTGACGGCGCCGGTGCTGAGCGGTGCGCTCGCGCAGCAGGCGCGGCTCATCCTCGGGCACTATCTCGAGGAGGTAAGCCAGCTCTATAAGGAGCTGGCGCTCTCGGCGCGCATCCGTCCGGCGCCGCCCGGGATCGAGGCCCTCGCCGCGGCGTCCGGCGAAAGCTCGGCTTACCGGCGCGACGAGCCGTATCGCCGGGCAATTTCAGGCATCCAGGCGCGCCTCGCCGGCGCAGTGGAATCGCTGGCCGAACTGAAGCCCAATCCGCCGCCGGTGGTGCAGCGGCCGCCCTATGCGAACGCCGAGGAATTTTCTTCCGACCTGGCGGTAATTTCCGAGTCACTGGAAAAACAGGGAGCCGGGCTCCTCGCCCGCGGGCGCCTCGCGGCACTGCGGCGCAAGGTAAGCCTGTTCGGTTTCCACCTGGCGCCGATCGACCTGCGGCAGAGCTCCGGCGAGCACGAAGCCGCGGTGAGCGAGCTGCTAGAACGAGCGGCGGTTTGTTCCAATTACCGGGATCTGGATGAGAAGGCGCGCACGGAGCTGCTGGTGAAGGAGCTGTCGGGCCCGCGTCCGCTGCGCGTGCCGCATGTCGAGTACTCCGAGTTTCTGCAGAAGGAGCTCGCCATCCTCGCCGCCGCTGCCGAAGGCCGGCGGCGCTTCGGCGCGCGCGCCGTTCCGCACTATGTGATCTCGCACTGCTCCGCGCTGTCCGATTTGCTCGAGGTCGGCGTGCTGTTGCGCGAGGTGGGCCTGCTCGGGCAGGTGGATATCATTCCGCTGTTCGAGTCGATCGCCGACCTCGGCCATTGCGGGCAAGTCGTCGGCGAAGCGCTCGACCTACCCCTGTACCGTGCGTGGGTAAATAAAAATGGCGGCGCGCAGGAAGTCATGCTGGGCTATTCCGACAGCAACAAGGACGGCGGCTACTTCACTTCGAACTGGGCGCTCTACAAGGCGGAGGCGACGCTGGCGGCGGTGTGCAAAGCGCGCGGCGTGCGCCTGCGCCTGTTCCACGGCCGCGGCGGCACCATCGGCCGCGGCGGCGGCCCGAGCTACGAAGCGGTGCTCGCGCAGCCGCCCGGAAGCGTCGACGGCGCGCTGCGCCTCACCGAGCAGGGCGAGGTGATCGCCAGCAAGTACGCCGATCCGGAGAGCGGCCGAAGGAACCTCGAGACCCTGGCTGCGGCGACGCTGGAGGCTAGTTTCGTAATGCCGGGGAAAGACCATCGGCGCCACGAAGCCATCGCCGAAGCGTTATCCGCTAGAGCTTTCGACGCCTACCGCTCGCTGGTGACGAGTCCCGGCTTCGTCGACTACTTCCGCGCCTCGACGCCGATCGCCGAGATCGCCGACCTGAACATCGGCAGCCGGCCTGCATCGCGCCGCGCGAGCGAGCGCATCGAGGACTTGCGGGCGATTCCGTGGGTGTTCAGCTGGACCCAGTGCCGCCTGATGCTGCCCGGCTGGTTTGGCTTTGGAACCGCGGTGGAAAGCTGGGTCGGGGAGAAAAACTCCCTCGAAAAACTGAAGGAAATGTACCGCGACTGGCCGTTTTTCCGCAGCGTCCTTTCCAACATGGACATGGTGCTCGCCAAGAGCGACCTCGCCATCGCGTCGCGCTACGCCGAGCTGGTGGCGGACGCAAAGCTTCGCCAGCAGATCTTCGGCCGCCTGTCGGACGAATGGCAGCGCACGCGCAATTGGCTCGCCGCGATCACCGGCAACCAGGAGCTGCTTGCCGACAACCCGACGCTGGCGCGCTCGATCCGTGCGCGGTTTCCGTATCTGGACCCGCTCAACCACGTGCAGGTCGAGCTGCTGCGCCGCTACCGCTCCGGCGACCGCGATGCGCGGCTACTGCGCGGGATTCACCTGACGATCAACGGACTCGCCGCCGGCTTGAGAAACAGCGGCTAAGACTAAAGGGGCTGAACTACTTCTTGTCCGTTTCGGGCACGGGGTCCGCGGGACGCAACGTCGTCGCCTTGCGCTGCGTGCTTTTCACGCTGTCCATGCTGCTGTCGACCGCGGTGTTGAACCACTCGGCGATCCATCCCTTGTTCCATGCGAACACCACCGCGCCGACGATCAAGATGACGACGATCAGCTTTCCCATGGCCGCTCCTTAATCGACGCCGAGCAGTTCTACCTCGAACACCAGCGTGGCGTTCGGCGGAATCACGCCGCCGGCGCCGCGCGCGCCGTAGCCCATTTCCGGCGGGATGGTGAGCTTGCGCTTGCCGCCGACCTTCATGCCCTGCACGCCCTGGTCCCAGCCCTTGATCACCTGGCCCTTGCCGAGCGAGAACACGAACGGGTCGCGCCGGTCCTTGCTGGAATCGAACTTGGTGCCTGCCTTTCCTCCCTCGAGGAGCCAGCCGGTGTAATGCACCGTGACTTTCTGTCCCGACGCCGCCGTGGCGCCGGTCCCGACCACGAGGTCTTCCGAAATCAGTTTATCCATGACGTCTCCTTAGCTGGTGATGGTTTTTTTCGCCCACTCGAGCACGACGCCGAGCCGCGGCGGCAGCAGATCTTCTGCTTCGTCGAAGCTGATCCAGCGATACTCGTGGTGTTCTGGACGACCGAGCTCGGGCGAAACCGGCAGCTCGATTTTCTCGGCGTCGGTCTCGGCCAGGTAGTAGCGCGCGACCTTGTTGCCGGAATAGGGAAGGGTTTCCTTGAACTCCTCGCCGAAGGGATAGGCGAGGCCGGCGAGGCCGGTTTCTTCCAGCACTTCGCGGCGCGCGGCGGCGAGCGCATCCTCGCCCGGCTCGATCAGGCCCTTCGGGAAATCCCAGTTTTTGTAGGCGCGCAGCACGAGCAGGCGGATGCCGCGATCGCTGCGCCGGAAAATAACCGCGCCGGCGGCGCGGTGGGGGGCGTTCATGCCCCCGATTCTAGATGCTCGCCGCCCGAGCTGGCCCTAGGCCAGAGGAGGAGGAGGAGGCTTCGGAGCTCGGACGGCGAAGCAGAGGGTGATTTAGTGCGCGCCCTTCGGGGTATGGAACAGCCTCGACACTGCATTCTTCGCGCGCGAAGCGAGTTCGATAATCGCCTGCAGCGAAAGTTCCCAGCTTTCCGCTGCCTTCATTTGCGTGAGGTATTGCGCACGCACGCCGGCGGGAAGCGACTCGTAAGCACGTTGCCAGAACTTGGTTGCAAATTCGTTACGCATGACGCAGTCCTTTCGCAGTTCTCGGAGCCCACAAAGCTTTCCAGCCGCTCGCCGCGACGCGAAACAGTCTGGCGATCTCCGCCGCGCGCAACCGGCGGGCTTCTTGCTCCAGCGCGTACAATTCCGCAGCACTTGGGTAGCGGTACAAAGGCAGGTTTCTCATGCAGCGAATATAGGGTCGCCGCATGCCAGGGACAAACGATGAAATCTCACCCCTTCCATAAGAAAAGCTCACCCGTGTCGTGATTTACCGCCTGCCGCCGCTGAATGCGTTACGCGTGTTCGAGGCCGCCGCGCGCCACTTGTCCTTCAAGGACGCGGCGGTCGAATTGCACATCACGCAAGCCGCGGTCAGCCACCAGGTCAAAGCGCTGGAGGAATACCTCGGTGTGGAATTGTTCCGCCGCGCCGGGCGGGGCGTGCAGCTCACCGACGCGGCGCGCGCCTGCCTGCCGAAGCTGCGCGAGGGCTTCGATGCGCTCGCGAGCGCGGTCGAGATGATCCGCGAGAAGGGCGACGAGGCGGAGCTGGTGATCACCGCGCCACCGGTGTTCACCGCGCGCTGGCTGATGCCGCGCCTCGCCGATTTCTCCAAGCGCGAGCCGAAGGTCGAGCTGCGCGTGTTCGCCTCGAGCAAGATGGTCGACGCGGGCGCGCTGGATTCCACTTCACTGGTGGGCGATCTCGACCTGCGCACCGAGTCTTCGGCGGTGCAGATCCACCTCGGCCTCGGCGAATACGCCGGCCACCGCGCCGACCGCCTGTTCGGCGTGCGCATGGCGGCGGTGGCGAATCCGGCGCTGGTGAAGGGCGAGCCTGGCCTCAAGACCCCGGCGGACCTCGCGCACCACACCCTGCTGCACGACGACGCGATGGAAATCGTCGCTGGCGGCAACGCCTGGCAGAAATGGCTCCATACCGCGGGCGTCACCGACGAGGTCGACGCCAGCCGCGGCCCGCATTTTTCGTCGAACATCCTTTCGCTCGAAGCCGCGTCGCAGAACCTGGGCGTCGCGCTCGCCTTGCGGCCGCTGGTCGACGCCGACATCGCCTCCGGGCGCCTTTGCGAGCCCTTCGAGGCGTTCGAAGTCAAGCCGCGATCGGCCTATTACCTCGTCTGTCCGGAGGTGATCGCCGACCGCCCGCCCGTCGCCGCCTTCCGGAAGTGGCTCCTCGCACAGGTATAATGGGGCCTGCAGTTTCCCGCCTGCAGTAGTAACCACCCGTACCGAACACCGCGCCGACGGGCGCACGAAAGGCTTTTGTCATGCCCAAGGAAGAGATGCTGGAGATGGACGGCACCGTGCTCGAGGTGCTGCCGAACACCAATTTTCGCGTCACGCTCGAGAACGGCGCCAGCGTGCTCGCGTATGCCGGCGGCCGCGTGCGCCAGAACCGCATCCGCATCCTCGCCGGCGACCGCGTGCGGCTCGAGATTTCTCCCTACGACGTCACGCGTGGCCGCATCAACTACCGGCACAAAGACGAGAAGCCGGTGGCCATGCCAGCGCGGCGTCCGACCTACCGCAAACGCTGAGCGGAAAGGGAAAATGGGGGCTGCCTCCGTTTTCCTCGGCATTTCAAGTCGTACTTGAACCCCGGGTTATAGGCGCCATCTAACGGCGGTGAGAAGCCGCGATTTTTCCAGCTGGATGCTAGGCGAGGCCCTGTCGATGCTCGACCGGGCACAGCGCCTGCAGCGCCAGTTCTTCACCCACGACGTCGTTTCCTGGGAACCGCCGGTCGACATCGTCGAGGCGGACAACGCCCTGCAAGTGCATGTGGCGCTCCCGGGAGTGAGCGCCGATGCCATCACGGTGGCGCTCGACCCAGCCGGCATCACGATTTCCGCGCTGCGCGCCTTTCCCTGCAGAAGCGAGGGCGGCCAGATCCACCGCCTCGAGATCCCCTACGGCCGCTTCGAGCGCCATATCGGCCTGCCGCTCGGCGACCCTTACACGCCGCTCGAGCTCGCCGGCAAGAAGCTCGAGGACGGCGTGCTCACCCTCACGTTCCGTCGCAAGGAAGGCGCATGAACACCAAAGTGCTGTCCGACAAGGGCCAAGCGGTGGACGCGAAGGCGCCGCCGGCTGCGAACGCGCCGGCGCCGAAACAGCCGGCCGCCAAGCCGCTGCCGGAGGACGCGCTCATCATCATCCCGATGCGCAACACGGTACTGTTCCCGGGCGTGATCACGCCGATCACCGTCGGGCGCATCCAGTCGGTCACCGCCGCGCAGGAAGCGGTGCGCGGGGAGAAGAAGATCGGCTTCCTCCTGCAGCGGGATCCGCAGACCAACGAAGTGCAGCCCTCCGACCTCTACTGGGTCGGCACCGCGGGGCCGGTCGTGCGCTACATCACCGGCGCAGAAGGTACGCACCATCTCGTGGTGCAGGGGCAGAGCCGCTTCCGCGTGCTCGAATTCCTCCCCGGCTGGCCGTATCTCGTCGCGCGCGTACAGACGGTTTCCCAGAAAGAGGATTCAAACCCGGAGATCGAGGCCCGCTTCCTTCAGCTCAAGGCGCAGGCCATCGAGGCGATCGGCCTGCTGCCGAGCGCGCCGGAAGAGCTCAGCGTGGTGGTGCAGGGCATGACCTCGCCCGCGCTGCTCGCCGACATGGTCGCGAACCTGCTCGACATCAAGAACGAGGACAAGCAGGACCTGCTGGAAACGTTCGACCTCAAGCGCCGCCTCGACAAGGTACTGGAGCACCTGGGCGAGCGGGTGGGCGTGCTGCGCATCTCGAAGGAGATCGGCGACAAGACGAAGAAGGAGTTCGATGAGCGCCAGCGCGAGCACGTGCTGCGCGAGCAGATGCGCCAGACCCAGAAGGAGCTGGGCGAGGGTGACGACACCGCCGCGGAGCTCGAGGAGCTGAAGAAGGGGATCGAGGACGCGGGCATGCCCGAGGACGTGCACAAGCACGCCGTCAAGGAGCTCAAGCGCCTGCAGCGCATGGGCGAGGGCAGTGCCGAGGGCTCCATGCTCAGGACCTACCTCGAGTGGCTTGCCGAGCTGCCGTGGAAGGAGGGCTCGGTCCCCGAAATCGACATTGCGAAAGCAAGGCAGATCCTGGACGAGGACCACTACGGGGTGGACAAGATCAAGCGCCGCATCCTCGAGCACCTGGCGGTGCGCAAGCTCAATCCGCAAGGCAAGAGCCCGATCCTGTGCTTCGTCGGCCCTCCCGGCGTGGGCAAGACCTCGCTCGGCCAGTCGATCGCACGCGCCACCGGGCGCAGGTTCCAGCGCATCGCGCTGGGCGGTGTGCACGACGAAGCCGAGATCCGCGGCCACCGGCGCACCTACATCGGCGCCCTGCCGGGCAACGTGATCCAGGCGGTCCGCCGCGCGGAGTCGCGCACCTGCGTGCTGATGTTCGACGAGATCGACAAGCTCGGCCAGGGCGGCTTCCACGGCGACCCGTCCAGCGCCTTGCTCGAAGTACTAGACCCGGAGCAGAACTCGAAATTCCGCGACAACTACCTCGCGGTGGACTTCGACCTGTCGAAGGTCATGTTCATCACCACCGCGAACATGCTCGACACCATCCCGGGCCCGCTGCGCGACCGCATGGAGATCATCCAGCTCCCCGGCTACACCGAGGAAGAGAAGCTCGAGATCGCCAAGCGCTACCTGGTGAAGCGCCAGCTCGAGGCAAACGGACTTGACTCTTCAAAAGCGGAAATTAGTGAAGCAACGTTGAGAACCATTATCGCCGACTACACGCGCGTGGCCGGCGTACGCACGCTGGAGCGCAAGATCGGCGCGGTGCTGAGGAGCGTGGCGATGAAGATCGCCGAAGGCGCGAAGGGCCCGATCAGCGTGGAGCCGAAAGACCTGCACGCCATCCTCGGCGCGCGGCGATTCGAGAGCGAGCTCGCCGAGCGCACCTCGGTGCCGGGCGTGGCCACCGGCCTTGCCTGGACCTCGGTCGGCGGCGACATCCTCTTCATCGAGGCTTCGCGCACCCCGGGCACGGGCAAGCTGATCCTTACCGGCCAGCTCGGCGAGGTGATGAAGGAATCCGCGCAGGCGGCGCTGACGCTGGCGAAGGTCTTCACCGCCCAGACGCTGGAGAAAACCGACATCCACATCCACGTGCCGGCCGGCGCCACGCCCAAGGACGGACCAAGCGCAGGGGTCGCCATGTTCCTCAGCCTGGTGTCGCTGCTGTCAGCGAAACCGGTGCGCTCCGATGTGGCGATGACGGGCGAGATCTCGCTGCGCGGGCTGGTACTGCCGATCGGCGGCGTGAAGGAAAAGACCCTGGCCGCGCTGCGCGCGGGCATCCGCACGGTGATGCTGCCCAAGCGCAACGAGAAGGACCTGGAGGACGTCCCCGCCGAAGCGCGTCAGAAGCTGGAGTTCGTGTTCCTCGACCGCGTCGAGGACGCGATCAGGACGGCGATCGGCGAGTTGCCGTCCGGCGAGCGGAAGGCGGCGTAGCAGTCTTTTTGGTTCCGGGCCACAACGGAAGGCGGTCCAGCAGCTTAAGGACCGCGCGCCTCCTGGAATCGCGCCGCGAGAGCACCACCGCCGCCACCTCGTGGATCCACAGCGGCGGGTCCTTGAACGTCGGATCCTGGGGGAGCTTGTCGCCGGGGCGGAGGGGCAGCATGGGCTTGCGCGCTAAATTCTAGGCCGAGCGCCGGCCGGAATCCATCTCGCGCCGCCGCAAGCGGCAGGCCGCGTAAAATCGCGGTTCGAATCAGGGACATCCCAACATGCGCCGTTTGGCGTTCGCCGTCTTTTTTCTGCTGGCTGGCTGCACGGCGAGCCCGTTGACGGGCCGCAGCCAGTACCTGGTGGTTTCCGACCAGATGGCTGTGTCCCAGTCCGCCGCCGCGTACACGCAAATGATGGGCGAGCTCGACAAGAAGAAGCAGATCGAAGCGGACACCCCGCGCGCGCAGAAAGTGCGTGAAATCACCGACCGCCTGGTCGCGCAGGCGGTGCGCGTGCGCCCGGATGCGAAGGACTGGGCGTGGGAAGTGAAGGTGATCGACGACCCTAAGACGGTGAACGCCTTCTGCATGGCGGGCGGCAAGATGGCGATCTACACCGGCATGTGGGACACGCTCAAGGCGACCGACGAGGAGATCGCCATGGTGATGGGCCACGAGATCGCGCACGCGCTCGCCGACCACACGCGCGAGCGCATGTCGATCGCGATGACCTCCGCGGTCGCGACAACAGCGGCCGCGGTCGCGATCACGGTTGCCGGGGGAGATGACCGGGCGGCGCTCGCGCTCACCGGTGTGCAGCTCGCCTCGGTGGTCGCGATTCAGCTCCCCAACAGCCGCGAGGGCGAGGCCGAAGCCGACCAGATCGGCATCGAGCTCGCCGCGCGCGCCGGCTTCGATCCGAAGGCCGCGGTCACGCTGTGGCAGAAGATGGGCAAGGACGGCGGCGGGCCGCCGCAATTCCTTTCCACCCATCCGTCGCCGCAGAACCGCGCGGCCCGACTCGCCGAGCTCGGCGAGCAAGTCAGGCCGTTGTACGAGGCGGCGAGGGCCGGCAGGGCGATCGAGGGCGAGCGCCTCATCACCTTTCCCCGCAAGTGATGGAATTGGTAAACTCGCGCCTCTTCAAAGGAAGCTCATGAAACGCAAGCACGGAACCGCGCGCGCGCGCGAAACCCTCGCCGAGCAGCGCATGCGAGCGCGCGCGGCCGAGATGAAGGACAACAGCAAGAATTACGGCACCAAGGCCAACAAGGGCTCGCCGGTGCGCGGCAAGCGGCGTGGGCGGGCCTTTAAGCCCGCCTATATGAAGTAAGGCTTTACCGTTCCAACCGGAAGAAATTCCGGTTGAACCAGCCGGCCAGGGCATCCAGCTCCTGGCTGGACATCTTGCCGAAGTGACGCGTCACTTCCTCCTTCAGTGCAGCCACGGTCTTGATCTGCGGCAGCCGCGGCATTTCGCCGCCGGCGAAGGCGCTCGGCGCCATCGTGAGGAGCGCCGTCAGGTTGGAGGATTGCGGTGCCATACATCCAGCCTAACGGCCGATCGTGACCGCCGGTTGACCGCGAGCAATCTTTAACCGTAGACCGGTGTGCTGCAGGGCGGCAATCGCCCCGCGAAGGTCAACTCTTGAAAACCTTCACTCTTTCGCAGGCACTCGCGCCAGGTCCTTGAGCCACGCGTTGGCGCTGGCGTCGGACGGCGCGCGCCAGTCGCCGCGCGGTGAAAGCGAGCCGCCCGAGCCCACCTTGGGCGCGTTCGGCACAGCGCTGCGCTTGAACTGGTTGCGGAAGAAGCGCTCGAGGAACACCCCCAGCCACTTGCGGATCTCGCGCAGCTTGTACTTGCCGCGCCAGGCGTGCCAGGCGAGGAATGCAACCTTGGCGGGCGAGTAGCCGAAGCGCAGGATGTAATAGAGGTTGAAGTCCTGCAGCTCGTAGGGCCCGACGGTGGCCTCGCTCTTCTGGCTCCCCGGCACCAGCTCGGGGCTGATCTCGGTCTCGAGCACCCGCTGCAGCGCGCGCCTCACGTCGGCGCTGAACTCGTCGGACTCGGCCACCCAGCCGACCAGGAACTGGATCAGGGTCTTCGGCACGCTGGCATTCACGTTGTAGTGCGACATGTGATCGCCTACGCCGTAGGTCGCCCAGCCAAGGGCGAGCTCGGAAAGGTCGCCGGTGCCGACCACCATGCCGCCGTGGAAGTTGGCCAGGCGGAAGAGATGGCTGGTGCGCTCCCCCGCCTGCACGTTCTCGAAAGTGACGTCGTAGACCTTCTTCCCTTTGGCGAACGGGTGGCCGATGTCCTTCAGCATCTGCAGGCACGACGGCTTGATGTCGATTTCCTCCGCCGTGGCACCCACCGCGCGCATCAGCTGCCAGGCCTGGCTCTTGGTGCGGGTCGAGGTGGCGAACCCGGGCATGGTGTAGGCGAGGATGTTCTCGCGCGGCAGCTTGAGCTGGTCCATGGTGCGGGCGCATACGATCAGCGCCTGGGTGGAGTCCAGGCCGCCGGAAACGCCGATCACCAGCCTCTTGGAGCCGGTGGCGAGCATGCGGGTGGCCAGCCCCTGCACCTGGATGCGGTACACCTCTTCGCAGCGCGCGTCGCGCGTGCGCGGGTCGCTGGGAGCATAGGGACGCGGCTCTATTTTTCTTTGCAAAACCAATTTGCCCTTCGGCACCGGCAAAGCGAACTTGACTGTCCGAAACACCTCGTCCGCGTGCCGGCGCACTGCCGCGCCGAAGGTGTTCTGCCGCATGCGATCGGCCAGCAGCCGATCGAGGTCGACATCCGCGAAGGCGAGCTGCGGCGCGTCGGCGAAGCGTCGCGACTCGGAGACCAGGCTGCCGTTCTCGTAGATCAGCGCATGCCCGTCCCACGCCAGGTCGGTGGTCGATTCGCCCTGGCCGGAGGCGCTGTACAGGTACGCCGCGATGCAGCGCGCCGACTGGTTGCCGACGAGTTGGTGACGGTAGCCCTCTTTGCCGATCACCACATTGGACGCCGACAAGTTGGCGGTCACGGTTGCGCCGGCGAGCGCGGCGAACGACGAGGGCGGCGTGGGGACCCACAGGTCCTCGCAGATCTCCACATGCAGGACCAGGTTCTCGATCTCGGAAGCTTGAAAGAGCAAATCCGTCCCAAATGGAGCCACCTGCCCGGCCAGTCGGATCTCCCGCTGCCGGGCGGTGCGGCCGGGGGTGAACTGCCGGCCTTCATAGAACTCGCGGTAGTTCGGCAAGTAAGTCTTCGGCACCACGCCGATCAGGCGGCCCTGGCAGACGAGCGCGGCGCAGTTGTAGAGCAGGCCTTGCACCGCCACCGGCAGGCCGACGAGCGCGGCGAGCGGAAGGTTGCGCGTCTGCTTGAGGAGCTCCGCCAGCGCCGCCTCCGCGCCGTCGAGCAACGCCTGCTGGTGGAAGAGATCGTCGCAGCTGTAAGCCGAGAGCCCGAGCTCCGGGAAAACGGCGACGATCGCCTTCTCGCGCGCCGCTTCGCGCATCAGCTTTACCGTGGCGTCGAGGTTGTATTGCGGATCGCCGACGCGCACCGCCGGCGTGGCCACCGCCATGCGGGCAAATCCGTGGCGGTACAGGTTGAAGAAGTCCTTCACCCTACGATTCTAGCGCACCTGATATATGGTACGATAAGCCATATGTTGCTGCTGCGGGAAACGGTCGTCACGCCCGAGGGAATCCTCGAGATCGAGCTGCATGATGACCTACGCTATCGGCTGAGCTGGCGCGGCATCGTGTATGAACCGAATGCGCGCTACCGCTTCCGTTCGATCGAGCAGCTGCGCTATGACTTCGAGCGCGATGCCCAGGCAGCTTGAAATCCGCCTCGGTGCCGCGGGCGACGCGCTCGACCGCTTCGAGGCGGCGTGGCATCGCGTCCAGGAAGGCCGGGCCACGCGGCCGCTGGAGATTTTGACTTTTCCGGACCTGCCTTCACTCCTCCGGACGCTTTCAGTCGCCCGCTGGGTATTGCTGCAGAAGCTGAGCGAGGAAGGACCGCTTTCGATCTACGAGCTGGCGAAGCGGCTGGGGCGGGACTACAAGAACGTTCACACGGATGTAACGCAACTGGCGGCCATTCGCCTCATCGAGCGCGGGGCGGACGGAAGGATCACAGTTCGGTGGGAATTGTTACGGGCCGAACTCAAGCTGTAGATAGCCTGTCAAACTCAGGCTATGCATCCCAAGGACCTCGCCGCAGCTAGTGGTCTGAACCCCGAAGGTGCTCTGAACCTCGAGCACTACTGGATGCCGTTTACCGACAACCGGCGCTTCAAGGCGAAGCCGAAGCTCGTGGTGTCGGCGAAGGACATGTACTACACCACCGCCGAGGGCAAGCAGGTGCTGGACGGCCTGGCGACGCTCTGGTGCGTGAACGCGGGCCACGGGCGGCCGCGCATCGTCGAGGCGATCCGCAAGCAGGCGGGGGAGCTCGACTTTGCCGCTTCGTTCTCGCTGGGGCATCCGCTGGCGTTTCGCCTCGCGGAGCGGATTGCCGGTGTAGCGCCTGCCGGCATGGGCCATGTGTTCTTCACCAACTCGGGCTCGGAGGCGGTGGACACGGCTCTCAAGATGGCGATCGCCTATCACCGGCTGCGCGGGCAGGCGACGCGCACGCGCTTCGTCGGCCGCGAGCGCTCCTACCACGGCGTCAACATCGCGGGCATCTCGGTGGGCGGCGTGGCGGCGAACCGCAAGGCGTACAGCGGCGCTTTGCTACCGGGCGTGGACCACCTGCGGCATACCCATGGGCTTTCCGAAAATCTTTTCTCCCGCGGTGAGCCGCCGCGAGGCGCAGAGCTGGCCGATGAGCTCGAAGAGCGCATCGTCGCGCTGCATGACGGGTCGAACATCGCCGCGCTGATCGTCGATCCGGTCTCGGCCTCGGGCGGCGTGCTGATTCCGCCCAGGGGCTACCTCCAGCGCCTGCGCGAAATTTGCACGCGCCACGGCATCCTGCTCATCTTCGACGAGGTCATCACCGGCTGGGGACGTCTCGGCAAGCCCTTCGCCGCGCAGCACTTCGGCATCGAACCCGACCTCATCACCTTCGCCAAAGGCGTCACTTCCGGCGCGGTGCCGCTCGGCGGCGTGATCGTCAAGGACTCGATCTACGAGACGTTCACCGGCGCGCCGGGCGCGGGCATCGAGTTCTTCCACGGCTATACGTATTCCGGCCACCCGCTCGCCTGCGCGGCCGGCATCGCTACCCTGGATACCTACGCGGATGAAAAGCTTCTCACCAGGGGAAGCAGCGAGATCGCCAAGGCGTTTGCGGACGGCATCCATTCCTTCAAAGGCCTGCCGAACGTGATCGATTGCCGCAACCTCGGTCTGATCGGCGCCGTGGAGCTCGCGCCGCGCCAAGGCGCCCCCAACGCGCGCGGCTATGAAGCATTCGAGAAGTGCTGGGAGAAGGGCGTGTTCGTACGGCCGGTGGGCGATGCGCTTGCCTTCTGCCCGCCGCTGATCGCCGAGAAAAAGCACCTCGACCAGATGTTCGGCACGGTGGCCGAGGTGCTGAATACCCTGCCGTAGGCTTCTTACCCTAGGCTAGATCCAGCCGGCTTTCCGGAAGCGGAAGAAGAGAAACGCGTCGATCCCCACCATCGCGGCGATCGACAGGGGATATCCAAAGCGCCAGTGGAGCTCCGGCATGTGCTCGAAGTTCATGCCGTACACGCCGGCGATCATCGTGGGGACGGCCACCAGCGCGGCGTAGGCCGCGAGGCTCTTGGTGATCTCGCCGTGGCCCATGTTGACCATGGCGAGCGCCACCTGGATTGCGGTGTTCGTGGTGTCGCGCGCCGCGTCGATCGCCTGGTTGATGCGCGCGAGGTGATCGTAGACGTCGCGAAAGTACTCGGTCAGGCCGTGGCACGCGAACGGCACGCGGCCGCCGAACAGCTTGCCGGTATGCTCCTGCGCCGGGCCGGTGGCATGCCGCAGCGTAGTGAGCTGCTGCTTCACGTAGTAGAGGGCCTCGATGTTCTCGCGCGGCGAAGCCCCCTCCTGGAAGAGGTGCTCCTCGACCCGCTCGAGCTCGCTCTCGATGGCGTCGAGTACCGGGAAGTAGCGGTCGACCACGGCGTCCATCAGCGCGTAGAGCACGTAGCCCGAGCCGTACTTCAGCAGCTCCGGGTCGCGCTCGGCGCGCGCGCGCACTTCCTTGAAGCCGCGCTCGGTGCGGCTGCGCACCGAGAGCACGTAGTTGCGGCCAACGAAGATGTCGACTTCGCCGATCTTGATCTCGTCGGTGGGGGTGAACTCGACGGTGTGCAGCACCACGAACAGCGAGTCGCCGTATTCCTCGATTTTCGGCCGCTGGTGCCCGTGGCGGGCGTCCTCCACCGCGAGCTCGTGCAGGTCGAACTCCTCCTGCATCTCGGCCAGCTCCTCCTGCGTCGGATCGGCCAGCGCCACCCAGACGAAGCACCCCGGCTTCTTCAGGTAATCGCTGATCTGCCGCCTGTCGATATCCGCGAGCTTTTGCCCGTCCTGGTAGGCGACGCAGTTGATCAGCATGGGACGGCATAATAATGGGTATGCCTCAGATCAGCCGCCGCGCCAACAGCCTGGGAACCGAAAACGCCTTCGTCGTGCTCGCCGAGGTCAATGCGCTCGCGCGGCAGGGCAAGGACATCGTCAGCTTCTGCATCGGCCAGCCCGATTTCCCGGCGCCGGACAACGTGCAGGAGGCCGCGATCCGCGCGATCAAGGGCGGCAAGCACGGCTACACGCCCTCCGCGGGCATCGACGAGCTGCGCCAGGCAGCGGCGCAATACATGGCGAAGCTGCGCGGCGGCCTGCCGATCCGCCCGGAGGACGTGGTGGTCGGCGCCGGCGCGAAGCCTTTTATCGCCTACGCCATCCTCTCGACCACCGACCATGGCGCCGGCGACGAGGTGATCTACCCGAATCCCGGCTTCCCGATCTACGAGTCGCAGATCGTCGCCAACGGCGCGAAGCCGGTGCCGATTCACCTGCACGAGAGCCGCAATTTCTCGTTCGATCCCGCCGAGCTCGAGCGGCTGATCACGCCCAAGACCCGGCTGTTGATCCTCAACTATCCGCACAACCCGACCGGCGGCTGCTTGAGCCGCAAAGATCTTGAAACCATCGCCCAGGTCCTGAAGAAGCACCCCCAGGTCTGGGTCTATGCCGACGAAATCTATTCGCGCCTGGTGTTCGGCAGCGAGTTCTTCTCGATCGCCCAGGTGCCCGGAATGTACGAGCGCACCATCATTTCCGACGGCGCCTCCAAGACCTGGGCAATGACCGGCTGGCGCATCGGCTTTACCTCGAACCCGCAGCTCGCGCCGGTGTTCACGCGCTGGATCACCAACACCGAGTCATGCGCCTCGCAGATCAGCCAGTGGGCGGCGGTGGAGGCGATCAACGGGCCGCAGGATGCCGCTGCTTCAATGAAGGATTCCTTCCTGAAGCGAAGAGACCTGATCGTCGGTCTTCTCAACGATGTGCCGGGCGTGAAATGCCAGGTGCCCGGCGGCGCGTTCTACGTCTGGCCGAACGTCACCGAGGCCTGCCGCCGCATCGGCGCCGCCGACTCGGAGGAGTTCAGGAAGCGCCTGCTGCATGAAGCGGGCGTTGCGGTGCTCGCCGACATCCATTTCGGCATGCGCGTGCCCGGCGAAGGCCAGCATGTGCGCTTTTCCTACGCGGCCTCCAACAAGGCCATCGAAGCCGGCGTGCAGCGCATGGCCGACTTCATCAAGAAAAACACGAAAAAAGCCGCATGAGTGTCTGGAAGCCGTCGGTGACGGTGGCAGCCGTCATCGAGCGCGGCGGGAAGTTTCTGCTCATCCAGGAGCGCATTTCCGGGCGCCTGGTCCTGAACCAGCCCGCGGGCCACCTCGACCCGGGCGAATCGTTGGCGGCCGCCTGCCGCCGCGAAGCGATGGAAGAGACGGCCCATCATTTCGAGCCCACCGCGCTGGTCGGCATCTACCGCTGGCGCGATCCGAGGAAAGACTTCACCTTCCTGCGCTTCGCCTTCCGCGGCAACGTCGGCGCGGCGGAAAACCGCCCGCTCGACAAGGAGATCGTCGCCGTGCACTGGCTTACGCCGGACGAGATCGAGGAGCGCAAAGCCGAGCACCGCTCGCCGCTGGTGCAGAAATGCGTCGACGACTTTCTCGCCGGCAACAGCTTCCCGCTCGACGTGTTCTCGCGGGACTTCTCATGAAGGTGGTGGTCGGCCTGTCGGGCGGCGTGGACTCGTCGGTCGCCGCGCTGCTCGCCAAGCGCGCCGGGCACGAGGTCGTGGGCCTCTTCATGAAGAACTGGGAGGACGA
Source organism: uncultured bacterium (assembly GCA_965233195.1). Classification (GTDB taxonomy): domain Bacteria; phylum Pseudomonadota; class Gammaproteobacteria; order Burkholderiales; family SG8-39; genus SCGC-AG-212-J23. The sequence continues at coordinate 46,652 of CBDDSB010000024.1, forward strand.
CGATGACGACGAATACTGCTCGACGCGCGAAGACCTGATCGACGCCGCGGCGGCGGCCGACCGCATCGGCATCGACCTCGAGGCGGTCAACTTCTCCGGCGAGTACAAGGAGCGCGTATTCGCCGAATTCCTGCGCGAATACGCCGCCGGGCGCACCCCCAATCCGGACGTGCTGTGCAACGCCGAGATCAAGTTCCGTGCTTTCCTCGACCATGCCATGCGCCTGGGCGCCGAGAAGATCGCCACCGGGCATTACGCGCGGGTGTTGCCCGCCGACGGCGGCCAGCAGCTGCTCAGGGGGATCGATGCTTCGAAGGACCAAAGCTATTTCCTGCACCGGTTGACGCAGGAACAGCTTTCGCGCGTGATGTTCCCGGTCGGCGAGCTGAAAAAGACCGACGTGCGCCGCATCGCGCTGGAAGCCGGGCTGCCGAACCACGCGAAGAAGGATTCGACCGGCATCTGCTTTATCGGCGAGCGGCCGTTCCGCGAGTTCCTGAACCGATACCTGCCGAAGGTTCCCGGGAGGATCGTCGATGACAAGGGCAGAGCCGTGGGAGAACACATCGGCCTCGCCTTCTATACGATCGGCCAGCGCAAGGGCATTGGCATCGGCGGCGCGGGGGAAGCCTGGTACGTGGCGGACAAGCGCGTCGATTCGAACGAGCTGGTCGTGGTCCAGGGCCACGACCATCCGCTGCTGATGAAAAAGGCCCTGTCCGCTTCCGACGCGGCGTGGGTGGCCGGCAGGCCGCCGCAAGCGCCGTCGACCCATACGGCGAAAACGCGCTATCGGCAGGCCGATGCTCCGTGCACGCTGTCGAAGGCGGCGGAAAGTGAAATCAACGTCGAGTTCTCAGCGCCGCAGTGGGCGGTAACCCCCGGCCAGTCGGTGGTCCTTTACGACCGCGAAGTCTGCCTCGGCGGAGGGGTGATTACTTAGGGACGGCGGGCACGGTATCGGCGAACGCCGGTCGCGCCATCAGCTTCTCGTAGTGTTTTCCGAGAGCGGGATACTCGGCGAGCCAGTCGAGGCCGCCGGGCCTGCGGAAGTTGAGCCAGCCCAGGCAGCAACCCACCGCGATGTCGGCAAGCGAATAGCGCTCGGCGTGGCACCAGGGGCGCTCGCCAAGATCAGCCGCCATCAGCGCCATGCCGCGCTTGATGCGACCGAGCTGCTTGTCGGTCCAGGCCTTGCTACGCTCGGTTGCGTCGCGCATCCCCTCGTAGCGCACCAGCAGGCCGGCGTCGAGCACGCCGTCGGCGAGCGCTTCCCAGCGCCGCACCGCGACGCGGTCGCGCAGCTCCTCGGGAATCAGCCGGCTGCCCGGCGACTTGCCGTCGAGGAACTCGACGATGACGCGCGAATCGTAGAGCGCGGTGCCGTCGTCGAGGAGCAGCGTCGGGATCTTGCCGAGCGGGTTGTGCCGGTTGACCCGGTTCTCGGCGGGCGCGACGTCGACCGTCTCGAGCTCGCACTCGATCTTCTTCTCGGTGAGGACGATGCGCACCTTGCGCGTGTAGGGACTGGCGGGCGAGGAGAGTAGCTTCATGCGGGCGCGGATTATACCTGTGGGGACTCGGTTCTCATCAACGCCCTGACGCGCTTTTGCAGTACGGGGATCACCTGCTTTTCGAACCAGGGATTGCGCTTGAGCCACGCGAGGTTGCGCCAGCTCGGGTGCGGCAGCGGAAAGAACTCGGGCAGGTATTGGCGGTAAGCGCGCACCGTCTCGCCGAGGCTCTGTTTACGCTTCTCCTTCAGGTAATACGCTTGGGCGTAACTGCCCACGAGCAGCGTAAGCGCTATGTCAGGCAGAGCAGCGCGGAAGCGCGGCTGCCATAGCGGCGCGCACTCCTTGCAAGGCGGAAGATCTGCGCCGTTCACCGTGCCCGGGTAGCAGAGGCCAGCCGGCACGATGGCGACGCGCGAGGTGTCGTAGAACCGCTCGCGGTCCAGCGCCAGCCACGCGCGCAGCACGTTGCCCGACGGATCGTTCCACGGGATGCCGGTTTCGTGCACCAGGCGCCCCGGTGCCTGGCCGACGATCAGCAGCCGTGCGGTGCGGCCGACGCGGAAGACCGGTTTTGGCTTGAACGGCAAAACCTCGGCGCAGGTGTCGCAGGACCTGGCTTCGCGGCTGAGCGCGGAAAGCGAAATTCGCATCCCCCTTATAATAAAGTCCCATGCCCTCGCCGCTCGCCGCGCTGTCGCCTCTCGACGGCCGGTACGCCAAAAGCGCAGACCCGCTGCGCGGCTATTTCAGCGAGCAGGCCCTCATCCGCTATCGCGTGCGCATCGAGCTGGAATGGCTCCAGGCGCTGGCCGCGGAGAGGTCGATCAAGGAGCTGAAGGATTTCTCTCCCTCGACCATCCGGAGTTTCGCGTCACTCGTAAAAACGTTCTCCGAGGCCGACGCCGAGCGCATCAAGAGCATCGAGGCCGAGACCAACCACGACGTCAAGGCGATCGAGCTTTGGCTCAAGTCCCGCCTCGCCAAGAACACCGAGGCGCAGAAGGCGCTGGAGTTCATCCATTTCGCCTGCACCTCGGAGGACATCAACAACCTGTCGTACGCGTTGATGGTCGCGGAGTCGCGCGAGAAGGTGATGCTGCCGAAGCTTGATGAAGTGGTTGATTCACTCAAGAAACTCGCTCACAGACATGCCGCGCTGCCCATGCTGTCGCGCACGCACGGCCAGCCGGCCTCGCCCACCAGCCTGGGCAAGGAGATGGCGAACTTTGCGCACCGCCTTGCGCGGGCGCGCGAGCGCATCGCCAAGGTGGCGGTGCTCGGCAAAATCAACGGCGCGGTCGGCAACTACAACGCGCACGCCATCGCTTATCCGGGATTCGACTGGGAGCGCTTCGCGCAGCGCTTCGTCGAGCGCCTCGGCCTGGAGTTCAATCCGTACACCACGCAAATCGAGCCGCACGACGGCCTCGCGGAGCTGCTCGACGCCTACGCGCGCGCCAACAGCGTGCTGCTCGACCTCGACCGCGACCTTTGGGGCTACATCTCGCTCGGCTACTTCCGCCAGAAGACCAAGGCCGGCGAGGTCGGTTCGTCCACCATGCCGCACAAGGTGAACCCGATCGACTTCGAGAATTCGGAGGGCAACATCGGCATTGCCAACGCGCTGCTGCGCCACCTCGCGGACAAGCTGCCGGTATCGCGCTGGCAGCGCGACCTTTCGGACTCGACCGCGCAGCGCAACGTCGGCACCGCCCTCGGCCACACGCTGCTCGCCTACCACTCATGCCTGCGCGGGCTCGCCAAGCTCGAAGCCGACCCGGCGCGACTCGCCGCCGACCTCGAGTCGACCTGGGAAGTGCTCGCCGAGGCGGTGCAGCAGGTGATGCGCCGCCACGGCGTGCCCGACGCCTACGACAAGCTGAAGGCGATCAGCCGCGGCAAGCGCCTGGACCGCAGCCAGCTCGCCGCCTTCGTCAAGGCGCTGCCGATCCCGCCGGAGGCGAAGAAGCGCCTGCTCGCGCTCACCCCCGCCAAGTACACCGGCCTCGCCGCCGAGCTCGCGAAACGCGTTTGAAGGTTCTGGCTTTCCTGGTCGCGGCGTTGGCGATGTCTGTTGAGGCGCAGGAAATCGTCGCGCTCCAAACCCGCCCCGGCGTGACGCAGTCGTTCTTCATCGCCGGCATGGGCGAGCGCAAGGCAGAGGCCGCGGCGATGCTGCTGATCGGCGGCGGCGGCAACATCCGCCTGCGCGTGGAAGACGGCCAGGTCCGCTTCGCCCAAGGCAACTTCTTGCCGCGCGCGCGGCGCGAGTTCATCCGCAACGGCATCCTGCCGGTGATCCTCGACAATCCGAGCGACCAGCAGGCGGGCGACGGGATGACAGACGCCTTCCGCGAGAGTGCAGCGCACGTGACCGACCTGCGCGCAGTGCGCGCCGAGCTGGAGAAGCGCTATCCGGGCCTTCCGGTCTTCATCGTCGGTACAAGCCGCAGCACGCTGTCGGCAGCGCATCTCGCGCGCTCGATGCCGGGGGAGCTGAAGGGCGCGGTGCTGTCCTCGTCGCTGTTCTATTCCGGCGGCGGCCAGCGCGCACGGCAGGTGCTCGCGGCGTCCCGTTGGGAAGACATCAAGATCCCGCTGCTCTTCGTGCACCACGAGGACGACGGCTGCGCCGCCACACCGTACCGCGACGCGGCGCGCCTCGGTTCGCGCTTCCCGCTGATTACCGTGCGCGGCGGCAAGCCGCCCGAGAGCAATCCGTGCGAGCCGCTTAGCAACCACGGCTACTTCGGCAAGGAAGCCGAGACCGTCGACGCCATCGCGGCGTGGATGCTGGGCAAGCCGTTCCCGAAAGACGTCCAGTAAGTGTTCTACGCCGGCACCATCTTCCTGTCGTCGTTCCTGCTGTTCCTGGTGCAGCCGCTGATCGCGCGCCTGATCCTGCCCTGGTTCGGCGGCAGCGCCGCGGTGTGGACCACCTGCATGCTGTTCTTCCAGGCGCTCTTGCTGGCCGGCTATGCCTACGCGCATTTCCTGACGCGGCTGTCCAGCAAGCGGGCAGAGGCCATGATCCACACCGTGCTGCTCCTCGCTGCAGTGGCGACGTTGCCGATCGCGCCGGGCGAGGAATGGAAGCCCCTCGGCACCGAGGAACCCATCACGCGCATCCTGCTCCTCCTCGGGGCGAGCGTCGGTTTGCCTTATTTCCTGCTGGCGTCGACCAGCCCCTTGCTGCAAGCCTGGTTCGCGCGCGCGCGGCCCGGGCAGAACCCCTATCGGCTGTTCGCGATCTCGAACCTGGCATCGCTGATCGCGCTCATTGGCTACCCGTTCCTCGTCGAGCCGTTTTTCGGCGGCGTGCAGCAGGTGGCGATCTGGTCCTGGCTGTTCGCCGCGTTCGCAATCCTCTGCGCGGTCATGGCCTGGCGCACGCCGCCGCGGGCCATCGACGTCAGGACCGAGGACCCCGCGCCCGGGGCGGGGACTGCGTACGTGCAGTGGATTGCCCTCTCGGCGACGGGCTCGGTGCTGCTGCTCGCGGTCACCAATCACCTCACCCAGAACGTCGCCGCGGTGCCGCTGCTCTGGCTGGTTCCGCTAACGCTCTACCTCGCGAGCTTCATCATCACCTTCGAGGGCAAGGGCTGGTACCAGCTGGAATGGCTGTGGGGAATCCTGCTCGCCCTGATCGTCGCCATGGCATGGCTGCTGGTCGACTCGGATTTCGACTTCGACCTGGTGGTGCAGCTCGCGGTGTTCCTGCCGGGCCTGTTCGTGGCCTGCCTTTTCTGCCATGGCGAGCTCTACAAGCTGCGCCCGGCGCCGAGCCGGCTCACCGGCTTTTACCTAGCGGTGTCCGCAGGCGGCGCGCTTGGCGGCCTGCTGGTGGCGGTGGTAGCGCCGCTGGTCTTCAACGGCTATTACGAGCTCGGCGTCGGGCTGGTGGTGCTCGCCACGCTGGTGGCGCTGCGCTTCGCCTCGCTCAACCTGGTGGCGCGCTTCGCCGCCCTCGCGGTGCTGCTTGGCGTCGCCGCCAGCGCCGCGTATGACGGCTTTCGCTACCAGCGCGACGTGCGCGTCGCCACACGCAGCTTCTACGGCGTGCTGCGCGTGAAAGAGTACGGGCGGGCAGGGGAGGAGTCGCACCTGCGCCGCCTGGTGCACGGCGCGATCATGCACGGCGAGCAATACATGCACGACAAGTTCCGCGCCGACCTCAGCACCTACTACCACGAGGATTCGGGCATCGGCGCCGCGATCCGCTCGCTGCCCGAGGACCGCCCGGCGCGCGTGGGCGTGATCGGCCTGGGGACCGGCACCATCGCCGCCTACGGGCGCAAGGGCGACGTCTATCGCTTCTACGACATCGATTCGCGGGTGATGAGCATCGCGCAAAGCGAGTTCACCTACCTCGGGGACAGCGCGGCGAAGATCGAGCTCGCGCTCGGCGACGCGCGCCTGACGCTCGAGCGCGAGGCGCCGCAGGGTTTTGACGTGCTTGCGGTCGACGCATTCTCGAGCGATGCAATCCCGGTGCACCTCATCACGCGCGAGGCGCTGGGCACTTACCTGCGGCATGTGAAGCCCGACGGCATCGTCGCCTTCCACGTCTCCAACCGCTTCCTCGATCTGATCCCGGTGGTCGCGCGCCTAGCGAAGGAGCACGGCGCGCACGCGGTGCTGGTGCGCGACGACCCCGACGAGGACGAGGACCACAAGCGCTCGCGCAGCGACTGGGTGCTGGTGTCGCGCGACGCCGCGGCGCTCAAGCGCGAGGCGATGGTGGAGCGGGAAGCGACCGAGGCCGAGGACCGGCCCGAGTGGCGCACCTGGACCGACGACTACTCGAACCTGATCCAGATCCTGAAGTAGCGAAAAGGGGTCAGGACCCTTTTCCAGCGCGCTACGCGAAGCGACGGAAAAGGGTCCTGACCCCTTTTCGCTAGACCACCGCGCCTTCGTGCTCGTCGCGGCCGGTACGCCGCGTCGGCTTCACGAACTGCTCGCGCCGCGCGCCGAGCCACATGACGAGCGGGCTCGCCACCAGCACCGACGAGTAAATGCCGAACAGGATGCCGATGGTCAGCGCCAGCGCGAAGTAGTGCAGCGCCGGGCCGCCGAAGATCAGCATCGTGGTCACCATCATCTGCGTGCACAGGTGGGTGATGATGGTGCGCGAGATCACGCCGGTGATCGCGCTGTCGATCACTTCCGCGGTGGAGGCCTTGCGCATCTTGCGGAAGTTCTCGCGCACGCGGTCGAACACCACCACTGACTCGTTGACCGAGTAGCCGAGCACCGCCAGCACCGCGGCGAGCACCGGCAGCGAGAACTCCCACTGGAAGAAGGCGAAGAAGCCCAGGATGATCACCACGTCGTGCAGGTTGGCGATGATGCCGGACAGCCCGAAGCGCCACTCGAAACGGATCCAGAGGTAGAGCACGATGCCCACCGCGGTGACCAGCAGGGCGAGCGCGCCATATTCGACCAGCTCGCTGCCGATCTGCGGGCCGACGAACTCCACGCGGCGTAGTTCTGCCGATTTATCTTGTTCTCGTAATATTTGAATTACTTTTTGGGAAAGGTCCGCGCTACTCTGGTTTTTCTCCAGGTGCATGCGGATCAGCACTTCGCGCGAGGAGCCGAAGTTCTGCACCTCGGCCTTGTAGCCCGCGCGGTCGAGCGTGCGGCGGATGGCGTCGACCTCCGCGCCCTGCTGGTAGCCGACCTCGATCAGCGTGCCGCCGGTAAACTCGATCGACAGGTTGAGGCCCTTGAAGGCGAGGAAGCCGACCGCGGCGAGGAAGGTGACGAGCGAGATCACGTTGAAGACGAGCGCATACCGCATGAACGGTATGGTTCGGCGGATCTTGAAGAACTCCATCTATCTCACTTCCAGGCGGTGTCGCCGATGAACAGGCGCCCGACGCGGCGCCGGTGGCCGTAGACCAGGTTGACGACGGCGCGCGACACCACCACCGCCGAGAACATCGAGGTGAGGATGCCGAGGCAGTGCACCACCGCGAAGCCGCGCACCGCGCCCGGCACCATGAGGAGCGAGATGCCGACGATGAACGTGGTGACGTTGGAGTCGAGGATCGTCGCCCAGGCGCGCTCGTAGCCGGCCGCGATCGCGGCCTGGGGAGTCGCGCCGCCCCGCAGCTCTTCCCGGATGCGCTCGTTGATCAGCACGTTGGCGTCGATCGCCATGCCGAGCGTGAGCGCGATGGCGGCGATGCCCGGCAGGGTGAGCGTAGCCTGCAGGAGGGATAGCAATGCCACCAGCAGCAGCAGGTTGACCGCCAGGGCGATCGAGCTGATCACGCCGAACACCGAGTAGTACAACGACATGAAGACGACGATGGCGATGAAGCCCCACATCGTCGACTTGAAGCCCTTCTCGATGTTGTCGCGCCCGAGGCTCGGGCCGACGGTGCGCTCCTCGATGATCTCCATCGGCGCGGCGAGCGAGCCGGCGCGCAGCAGCAGCGCGGTGTCGTTGGCTTCCTGCGTCGTCATGCGCCCGGAGATCTGCACCCGCCCGCCCGGGATCTCGCTACGGATCACCGGCGCGGTGATCACCTCGCCCTTGCCTTTTTCGATCAGCAGGATGGCCATGCGCTTGTTGACGTTCTCGCGCGTGACTTCCTGGAATACGCGCGCGCCCTGGCCGTCGAGCCGCAGGTGCACCGCGGGCTCGTTGCTCTGGTTGTCGAACCCGGGCTGCGCGTCGGTGAGGCGATCGCCGGTGAGCACCACCTGGCGGCGCACCAGCAGCGGCTGGCCGTTGCGCTCGACGTAGTACTCGGTGCCGAACGGCGGCTGGCCGCGCGCCGCGGCCTCGAGCGCGCCGGGATTCATGTGCTCCTCCGCGACCATGCGGATCTCCAGGCTCGCGGTGCGGCCGAGGATGTCCTTTGCCTTCGCCGTGTCCTGCACGCCGGGCAGCTGCACCACGACGCGGTCGACGCCCTGCTGCTGGATCACCGGCTCGGCGACGCCGAGCTCGTTGATGCGGTTGTGCAGCGTGGTGATGTTCTGGCGCAGCGCGTATTCCTGCGTGCGCCTCACCGCCTCCGGCTTCATCGAGCTCACGAGCAGCAGGTCCTGGCCGTCCCCGCGCTCGGTGACGGCGAGGTCGGGGAACGCGTCCAGCATCACCCCGCGCGCCGCGTCGCGCGTCGCCGCGTCGCGGAAGCGCACGCGCACGGTCTGGCCCTCGCGCGTGATGCCGCCGTGGCGGATGTTCTTTTCGCGCAGCTGCGTGCGCAGGTCCGCGGCCAGGCTCTCGAGCCGCTTGGTGATCGCGGCCTGCATATCGACCTGGAGCAGGAAGTGCACCCCGCCGCGCAGGTCGAGGCCGAGGTACATCGGCAGCGCGCGCATCGCGGTCAGCCAGTTGGGCGAGGCCGGCAGCAGGTTGAGCGCGACGATGTAAGTCGGGTTATTCGGGTCCGGATTGAGCGCGCGGTCGATGACGTCGCGCGCCTTCAGCTGCGTATCGGTGTCGGCAAGGCGCACGCGCACGCTGGTCTGGTCGAGCACCGCGCCGGTGTACTGGATGCTGGCTGTCGTCAGCGTGTCCTCGACGCGCGACATCGCCGCCGCATCGACCTTCACGGTCGCCTTGCCGCTGGAGACCTGCACCGCCGGCGACTCGCCGAAGAAATTCGGCAGGGTGTAGAGGAACGCGGCGATGACCGCCAGCGCGATCAGCGCGTAGCCCCAGGTGGGATACCGGTTCACTGAACGCTTTTAATCGTGCCTTTAGGCAGAAGTACCTGCACGGCGCTTTTCTGCACGGCAATTTCCGTGTTCGGCGCGATCTCCAGGCTGACGTAGGCGTCGGAGAGCTTGGTGATGCGGCCGAGCACGCCGCCGGCGGTGATCACTTCATCGCCCTTCTGCAGCGCCTCGATCATCGCCTTCGCCTCCTTGGCGCGCTTCATCTGCGGGCGGATCATGAGGAAGTACAGCAACACGAACATCAGCACGATCGGCAGCAGGCCGATGTAACCGGGGTCGCCGCTCGGGGCGGCTTGCGCGAACGCTGAGGAGATGATCACTGCGGACTCCGCACGGAAAAAACGCGCGAATTATAGCAGCCGCTTGCGCTCGGCCAGCAGTTGTTTGCTCTTTGAAACCAGGTTGTTGCTTTCAATGGCGGCGCGCAGTTCCTGCATCAGTTCCTGGTAGTAGTGCAGGTTGTGGAGCGTATTGAGCCGCGCGCCGAGGATCTCGTTCGCCTTTTGCAGGTGGTAGAGGTAGGCGCGGGTAAAGTTCCTGCAGGTGTAGCAGGCGCAACGCTCGTCCAGCGGTGCCATTTCGTCGCGGTAGCGCGCGTTGCGGATGCGGATGTCCCCGTAGCGCGTAAAGAGCCAGCCATTCCTCGCATTGCGCGTGGGCAGCACGCAATCGAACATGTCCACCCCGGCCGCCACCGCGCCGATGATGTCCTCCGGCGTGCCCATGCCCATCAGATAGCGCGGCTTGTCCGCCGGCAGGCGCGGCGCGACGTGGACCATGATGCGCGCGCGGTCTTCGTCCGGTTCTCCCACCGCCAGGCCGCCGATGGCGTAGCCGTCGAAGCCGATGGCTTTCAGCTCGTCGAGCGATTCATCCCGCAGCTTTTCATACACGCTGCCCTGAACGATCCCAAAGAGGGCATTCTCACTCTTCCATTCGCTTCTGCAGCGCTTCGCCCAGCGCATCGACAACCGCATGGAATCCGCCGCCTGCTTCTCGCTCGCCGGGTAAGCCGTGCATTCGTCGAAGGCCATCGCGATGTCGGAATTCAGCACCTGCTGGATGCGCATCGCTTCCTCGGGCGTGAGGAACAGGCGATCGCCGTTGATGGGCGAGGCAAATTGCACGCCGTCCTCCGACAGTTTTCTCATGGTGGCCAGGGAAAAAACCTGGAAGCCCCCCGAGTCGGTGAGGATCGGCTTGTCCCAGCCCATGAAGCGGTGCAGCCCGCCGTGCTTGGCGATCACCTCGAGTCCCGGCCGCAGCCAGAGGTGGAAGGTGTTGCCGAGGACGATTTGCGCGCCGAGCGCGGTGAGCTCGTCGGGCGACATGGCCTTCACCGTGCCGTAGGTGCCGACCGGCATGAAGGCCGGCGTGTCGACACGGCCGTGCGCGAGCTCGAGCGCGCCGCGGCGGGCCTCGCCGTCGGTTTTCAGGACCTGGAACTTCATCGCTCGATGAGCATCGCGTCGCCGTACGAGAAGAAGCGGTAGCGCTCGGCGATGGCGTGCGCGTACGCCTTGCGGGTGTTCTCCATCCCGGCGAATGCCGACACCAGCATCAGGAGCGTCGAGCGCGGCAGATGGAAATTCGTCAGCAGGCGCTTCACCACGCGAAAGTCGAAGCCCGGCGTGATGAAGAGGTCGGTCTCGCCTTCGAGCTGGCCGGTGCGCGCGGCGGCTTCGAGAGCCCGAAGCGAGGTGGTACCCACCGCGAGCACGCGTTTGCCTTTTGCAGCCTTCATGGTCAACTCTGGAACCGTGTAGCGCTCGCGGTGCATGCGATGCGCTTCCACATCGTCGACGCGAACCGGCTGGAACGTGCCGAAGCCGACATGCAGGGTGACTTTGGCGATCGTCGCGCCTTTGCGCTCGAGCTTCTTCAGCATCCCATCATCGAAGTGCAGGCCGGCCGTGGGCGCGGCGACGGCGCCGGGGACCTTGGCGTACACGGTCTGGTAGCGCTCGGCGTCTTCGGCCTGCGGCGCGTGGCGGATGTACGGCGGCAACGGCACGGCGCCAAAGCGCTCGAGCACGCCGTGGATGTCCTGCGAGAAGCGCACTCGATAGAGCTCGCCCTCGCGCGCTTCGACCTTCACCGCCACTTTGCCAATGAACACCTCGGATCCCGGCGCCGGCGGGTGGCTTGCCTTGATGAGCGCCAGCGCCTCGCGCTCGTCGAGTGCGCGCTCGATGAACAGCTCGATCTTGCCGCCGCTCGATTTGCGGCCGGCGAGACGCGCTTTCACCACCCGGGTGTCGTTCAGGACCAGGACGTCTTCTTGCTCGATGAGCAGGGGCAGATCGCCGAACTTCAGGTCCTGGAGCGTGCCGCTGGCCGCGTCCAGGTGCAGCAGGCGGCTCGCGCTGCGCTGCGGCACGGGGTGCTGGGCGATGAGTTCGGGGGGCAGTTCGTAGTCGAACTCGGAAACCAGCATGCGGCGGCAAGTATACTTTTGCCCTCTGAAGCTCAGGCAGCTTCTCGCCTCCCCCTCGCCGGAATGGCGGAACCGGTAGACGCAGCGGACTCAAAATCCGCCGGCCGCAAGGCCATGAGAGTTCGAGTCTCTCTTCCGGCACCAACTATGTAAGAAAACCCCCAAATCGGCCTTGTTCGCTGGACAGGGCAGGGGGGCGGGGGGTACGCTTTTCCCCAGTAGTTTCACGTCTTTGGGGAGGGTCATGGCCAAGGCGCAAGTCAGGGTGCTGCCTTCGGCACGCAATACGGTCATGGTGGTCGACGACCAGTCGACCGGCCGCGCCATTCTCGAGCAGGTGGTGCGCAGCCTCGACGAACGCGTGGTGGTCGAAGGCTTCGCGCGCCCGGTCGACGCCGTGGTCTGGGCCACGCGCAACGTCAGCGACCTCGTGCTGGTCGATTACATGATGCCGGACATGGACGGCATCGAGCTGGTGCGCCGCCTGCGCGCGCTGCCGGGCTACGAGCACGTGCCGATGGTGATGGTGACGGTGCACGACGACCGCAAGGTGCGCTACGCGGCGCTCGACGCCGGCATCACCGACTTCCTCACCAAGCCGGTCGATGCGCGCGAGTGTCTCGCGCGCTGCCGCAACCTGCTGACGCTGCGCCGCCAGCAGCTCGCGCTCGAGGACCGGCGGCGCCTTCTCGAGCACATGGTCGAGGACGCGACGCGCGAAGTGAAGGAGCGCGAGAAGGAGACGCTGCTGCGCCTCGCGCGCGCCGGCGAATTCCGCGACGAGGAGACCGGCTACCACCTGATCCGCATGTCGCGCTATTCGCGCCTCATCTCCAATGCGCTTGGCCTGGAGCGCGACGATGCGGAGACCATCGAGCTCGCCGCGCCGCTGCACGACATCGGCAAGATCGGCATTCCGGACCAGATCCTGCTGAAGCCGAGCCGGCTGGAGGACGCCGAGTGGCAGGTGATGCGCCGCCATCCGGTGATCGGCCACGAGATCCTGAAAGGCAGCGCGTCGAAGTACGTGCGCATGGGCGCGCTGGTCGCGCTCGGCCACCATGAAAAGTACGACGGCTCCGGCTACCCGAACGGCCTGGTCGGCGACCATGTGCCGCTTTGCGCGCGCATCGTCGCGGTGGCGGACGTGTACGACGCGTTGACTTCGGTGCGGCCGTACAAGGCGGCATGGCCGAGCGAGCAGGCCTTCGACTATCTTCGCTCGCAGTCGGGCCGGCACTTCGATCCGCGCATGGTCGAGGCGTTCCTCGGCATGCAAAAGGAAGTCATCGAGATCCAGGCCCAGTGGAGCGACCCGCTGGCGGCGACAACCCGCTGATGGCGAAGGCGGCCGCCGCGCCGGCCGGATCCATCGCGCAGCTGCGCGCGCGGCTTGCCGCGCGGCCGGACACGGAGCACGAGCAGGGCATCCTGCGGCTGGTCATTACGGCGCTCGGCGCGCTCTACCTCCTGCCGGACGCGCTGGCGCACAGCGACACGTGGCCACTGTACGTAATGCTCACGCACTTCGTACTGGCCGTGATCATCTTCGCCCGTATCGCCTACTCGAACGCGATCTCCCCCTCGCGGCGCGTATTCGCGCAGTTCGCCGACGTCGCGGCCATCAGCTGGTACCTCGGTTTTTTCGGCGAGGCCGGCGCGTTCCTCTTCCTGCTGTACATCTGGGTGACCCTGGGCTCGGGCTTCCGCTTCGGCCCGAGGTACCTGATCTCCGAGCTGGCGATGAGCGTGGTCGGCTTCGCTGCGGTGCTCTACCTGAACGACTTCTGGCGCGCCCACCCCTCGCTCGGCGTCGGCCTGCTGATCGGCATGACCGCGGTCAGCCTGTACGTGCTGTCGCTGGTGCGGCGCATGTTCGACGCCCTGGCGCGGGCCGAGGCGGCGAACCAGGCCAAGCGGCGCTTCGTCTCCATCGTGAGCCACGAGCTGCGCACGCCGCTCAACGCGATCAGCGGCATGGCCGATCTCCTGCGCGACACACCGCTCAACCGCGAGCAGGCCGACATGCTGCAGACGCTGCGCAGCTCCTCGCGCGTGATGCTCGGCCTGATCGAGGATGTGCTCGACTTCTCGAAGATCGAAGCCGGCAAGGTGGTGCTCGAGCGCACCGACTTCGACCTGCA
>CBDDSB010000025.1:0-158357 GCA_965233195.1 uncultured bacterium
GCGACAAGGTGAAGGGCCAGATCAAGTCGATCACCGACTTCGGCGTGTTCGTCGGCCTGCCCGGCGGCATCGACGGCCTGGTGCACCTGTCCGACCTGTCCTGGTCCGCGGCCGGCGAAGAGGCGGTGAAGAACTTCAAGAAGGGCGAGGAAGTGGAAGCCGTGGTGCTGTCGATCGACATCGAGCGCGAGCGCATCTCGCTCGGCATCAAGCAGCTCGAGGGCGACCCGTTCACCAACTTCATCGCCGGCCACGAGAAGAACAGCGTGGTGCAGGGCACGGTGAAGTCGGTCGACGCCAAGGGCGCGGTGGTGGACATCGGCGGCGCCGAAGGCTATCTGCGCGCCTCCGAGTTCGCGCGCGACCGCATCGACGACCTCACCAAGCACCTGAAGGAAGGCGACAGCGTGCAGGCGATGATCATCAACGTCGACCGTAAGAACCGCTCGATCAACCTGTCGGTCAAGGCGAAGGACCTGTCGGAAGAGACCGAGGCAATGAAGCAGTTGCGCACCGAGAACGCCGCGGCCAGCGCCGGGGCGACGAACCTCGGGGCGCTGCTACGCGCCAAGCTGGACAAGAAAGACTCGAACCCACAGCAATAAGTGGATGGCAAGGGGGGAACAGGGGCCATGACCAAGTCCGAACTGATCGCGCGCCTCGCCCAGCGGTATCCGCAGCTGGTGGCGAAGGACGCCGAGTACGCGGTGAAGATGATCCTCGACGCGATGACGCAGAGCCTGCTCAGCGGCCATCGCATCGAGATCCGCGGCTTTGGCAGCTTCGGCCTCAATTACCGCCCGCCGCGCACCGGGCGCAACCCGAAATCCGGCGAGAAGGTGCAGGTGCCGGAGAAGTACGTGCCGCACTTCAAGGCCGGCAAGGAGCTGCGCGAGCGGGTCGATTCGGCCCAGACGCCGGCGCCGGCCGCGCAGCAGGAGCGCGCTTCCCAACCGGTTCGCTAGGTTGTAGGGAAAGACGCGGCTCCTGATGCGCGTCGTCACGTGGACGATCCGCGTGCTGGTGTTCCTCCTGCTGATTGCGTTCGCGGCGAAGAACGTCGAGCCGGTCACGCTGCGCTTCTACTTCGACCTCTCGCTGCAAACGCCCCTGGTGCTCGCCCTGTTCGGCTTTTTCGCCCTCGGCGCCCTGTTCGGCGTGCTTGCGCTGCTGACTACGGTTCTGCGGCTGCGTCGGGAGGTTTCCCTCCTCAAAAGACCGCCGGCGGAGCCGCCGCCGGCGCCCCCCGTCTTTCCGCCCCCGGTCTAGCGATGGAGTTCGAATACTGGTGGCTGCTGGGCTTCCCGGTGTTTTTCGGCCTGGGATGGATCGCCGCGCGCATCGACATCAAACAGATCGTCTCCGAGTCGAAGGCGCTGCCGCGCTCGTATTTCAAGGGCCTCAACTTCCTGCTGAACGAGCAGCCCGACCAGGCGATCGAGGCCTTCATCGAAGTGGTCAAGGTCGACCCCGAGACCATCGACCTGCATTTCGCGCTCGGCAGCCTGTTCCGCCGCCGCGGCGAGTACGACCGCGCGATCCGCATGCACCAGAATTTGCTCGACCGCGCGGATCTCGCCGGCGAGCAGAAGCTGCAGGCGCAGATGGAGCTCGGTCAGGACTACCTCAAGGCGGGCATTCTGGATCGCGCCGAGGAAGTCTTTTCGCGCCTGGAGAAAACCAATCAGGCCATGGCCGCCCGCCGCGCCCTGCTGGAAATCTACGAGCAGGAGAAGGACTGGCCGCGCGCCATCGAGATGACCAAGCAGGTGGAGACCGACCCGCGCGCGCTCGCGCAGTACCTGTGCGAGCTGGCGCAGTCCGAATCGGCGCAGTCGCGGCCCGATGCCGCGCGGCGCCACCTCGATGCCGCGCTGGAAGCGAACCGCAAGTGCGTGCGCGCCAGCCTGCTGTGGGGCGATCTCGAGAGAACTCAGAACAACCTGGAAAAAGCCGTCGAGCACTGGAAGCGCGTCGAGTCGCAGAATCCCGCCTACCTCGCGCTCGTCGCGCAGCGCCTGGTGGAGGCCTATCGCGACGCCGGCCGCGCGGAGGAGGGCCTTACGCTGCTTGCCGGCTACCTCGAGCGCTACCCGTCGCTCGACCTGCTCGACACCGTGTTCCAGCAGACGCTGGAGGCAAAAGGCCCAGAGCAGGCCTACGAGATCGTGCGCGACGAGCTCAAGCGCAACCCGACCCTGCTCGGCCTGGACTACCTGCTGGAGGCGCAGATCGTCGCCGCGGGCTCGCCCGACAAGCGCCGGGACCTGGAGCTGGTGAGGAACCTGGTCCACGGCCATACGCGGCGTCTCGCGCGTTATCGCTGCGAGAGCTGCAACTTCAAGGCGCGCCAGTTCCACTGGCAATGCCCGGCCTGCGGCGGCTGGGAGACCTACCCACCCCGTCGTACTGAGGAATTCGATTTAACTCCATGAAAATCACTGTCATCGGCACCGGATACGTAGGACTGGTCACCGGGGCGTGCCTGGCCGACGCCGGCAACAACGTGTTCTGTCTCGATCTGGACGAGCAGAAAATCAATTCGCTGAACGAAGGCCGCATCCCGATCTTCGAGCCCGGGCTCGAGCCGATCGTGCAGCGCAATGAAGCCGCCGGCCGCCTGCGGTTCTCGACCGACGTCGCGGCGAGCGTGGCGCACGGCGAGCTGCAGCTCATCGCGGTCGGCACGCCGCCGGGCGAGGACGGCTCGGCCGACATGCAGTACGTGCTCGCGGCGGCGCGCAGCATCGGCAGGCACATGAAGTCGTACAAGGTGATCGCCACCAAGTCGACGGTGCCGGTGGGAACGGCAGACAAGATCAAGGAAGTCGTCAGAAAAGAAACCGGCGTGGAGTTCTCGGTGGTCTCCAACCCGGAATTCCTCAAGGAGGGCGCGGCGGTAGAGGACTTCATGCGTCCCGACCGCGTGATCATCGGCGCCGACGACGCGCGCGCCGTCACGCTCCTGCGCCAGTTGTACGCGCCGTTCCAGCGCAACCACGAGCGCATCATGGTGATGGGCGTGCGCTCCGCCGAGCTCACCAAGTACGCCGCCAATGCCATGCTGGCGACGCGCATCTCGTTCATGAACGAGCTCGCCAACCTCGCCGAGGAGATCGGCGCCGACATCGAGGACGTGCGCCGCGGTATCGGCTCCGATCCGCGCATCGGCTACCAGTTCCTCTACCCCGGCGCCGGCTTCGGCGGCTCGTGCTTTCCCAAGGACGTAAAGGCGCTGCAGCGCAGCGCCACCCAGGCCGGGCGGCCGCTGCACGTGCTCGGCGCGGTCGATCACGTCAACGAGGCGCAAAAGCACGTCCTTGCCCAGAAGATAAAGGGCAAATTCGGCAACAAACTCGATGGCAAGACCTTCGCCGTGTGGGGCCTGGCCTTTAAAGCCAATACCGATGACATGCGCGAGGCGCCCAGCCTGGTGCTGATCGCCGACCTGGTCGCCGGCGGCGCCAAGGTGCGCGGCTATGATCCGGCCGCCGGCGAAGCGGCCAAGAAAATCTTCCCGAAGGGGAAAAACGTCGAGATCGTCGGCAGCGCCATGGCGGCGCTCGAAGGCGCGGACGCCCTCGTCGTGATCACCGAGTGGCAGGAATTCCGCAGCCCCGATTTCAGCGCCATCAAGGCGAAGCTGAAAACGCCGGCGATCTTCGACGGGCGCAATCTGTACGATCCGGCCGTATTGAAGCAGCTGGGCTTCGAATACTTTCCGATCGGGAGAAAAATATAGATACCTCGAAGGCCAGGGTGCTGGTCGTCGGCGACGTGATGCTCGACCGTTACTGGTTCGGCGAGGTGTCGCGCATCTCGCCCGAAGCACCGGTTCCTGTAGTTTTAATAAAAGATGAAGATGAAAGGCTTGGTGGTGCGGCCAACGTGGCCTGGAACTGCAAGGAGCTCGGCGCGCATATCCGCCTGCTTTCGGTGGTCGGGCGCGACGAGCCCGGGCAGGCGCTCGAGCGGCTGCTGCGCAAGAAAGGCATCGAGGCGAGCCTGCACCGCGATCGCGGCCTGAGCACCACGCAGAAGCTGCGCGTGATCGGCCGCCGGCAGCAGCTCCTGCGCATCGACTTCGAGAAACCGCCGTCGGGCGAGGTGCTGGCCTCCAAGCTGGAGGAATTCAAGCGCGCGCTGCCGGATTGCGGCGTGGTGATCCTGTCCGACTACGGCAAGGGCGGCCTGGCGCACATCGCCGTAATGATCAAGAGCGCCCGGCGCGCCGGCAAGCGGGTGCTGGTCGATCCCAAAGGCGACGACTATTTGCGCTACAAGGGCTGCAGCATCATTACCCCCAACGTGGCCGAGCTGCGCGAGGTGGTGGGGCGCTGGAAGGACGAGAAGGACCTCAAGAGCCGTGCGCAGGCGCTGCGCGCGAAGCTCGGGCTTGAGGCGCTGCTGCTGACACGCGGCGAGGACGGCATGACCCTCTTTTCCAGGAGCAGAATCCTCAACGTGAAGGCGGAAGCGCGCGAAGTGTTCGATGTCACCGGCGCCGGCGACACGGTGATCGCCACGTTGGCGGTGATGCTCGCGGCCGGCGCGGGGCTCGAGTCCGCGGTGCGCATCGCCAACCGCGCGGCCGGGATCGTGGTGGGCAAGCTCGGCACCGCCACGGCGAGCGCCGCGGAGCTGTTCCCGAAATGAATTACACCATCGTCACCGGCGCCGCCGGTTTCATCGGCTCGAAGCTGGTCGAAGGCCTGAACCGGCGCGGCATCACCGAGGTGATCGCGGTCGACAACCTGCAGCACGCCGACAAGTTCCGCAACCTGGCGGGCTGCGAGATCGCGGACTACGTCGACCAGGCCGAGTTCATCGGCAATCTGCAACGCTACGAGGGCCGCGTCGAGGCGGTGTTTCACCAGGGCGCGTGCTCCGACACCATGGAGACCGACGGCCGCTACATGATGCAGAACAACTTCGAGTATTCGAAGCGGCTGCTCGAGTGGTGCCAGGCGAACAAAGTGCCGCTGATTTACGCCTCCTCCGCCTCGGTGTACGGCTCGGGCCCGGAATTCCGCGAGGAGCGGCGCTGCGAGAAGCCGCTCAACGTTTACGGATATTCGAAGTTCTTGTTTGACCAGCTGGTTCGCCAACGCCTCCCCGCATCCAAAGCGCAGATCGCCGGCTTCCGTTATTTCAACGTCTACGGGCCCAACGAAGCGCACAAAGGTCGCATGGCATCGGTGGCCTACCATGCCTATCACCAGCTCCTCGGCAGCGGCAAGGTGAAGCTGTTCGTGGGCTCGGGCGGCTACGGCAACGGCGAGCAGCGCCGCGACTTCGTCTACGTCGACGACGTGGTGGACGTGAATCTCTGGTTCCTCGAGCACCGCAACATCTCGGGCGTGTATAACTGCGGCACCGGCCGCGCGCAGAGCTTCAACGAGCTCGCCGGCGCGGTGATCAACGCCGTGCAGGGCACGCGGCGCTCGATCAAGGAAATGACGGAGAAGAGCCTGATCGAATACGTGCCGTTCCCGCCGGGCCTGCTCGACAAGTACCAGAGCTTCACCCAGGCCGACCTGACCGGCCTGCGCGCCGCCGGCTACGCCGGCCCGTTCCGGCCGGTGGAAGTGGGCGTGGCGGCCTACGTCGCCGACCTGCAGAAGAAATGAAGAGCACCGTAGAAGACTTCATCGGCAACACGCCACTGGTGCGGCTGCAGCGTCTCGCCGCTTCCGACAAAAATATCATTCTGGCGAAGCTGGAAGGCAACAACCCGGCCGGCTCGGTCAAGGACCGGCCGGCGATCTGGATGATCCGCCGCGCCGAGGAGCGTGGCCGCATCAAGCCGGGCGACACCCTGATCGAGCCGACCTCCGGCAACACCGGCATCGCGCTCGCCATGGCGGCCGCGATCCGCGGCTACAAGATGGTGCTCATCATGCCGGAGCACCTCTCGGTCGAGCGGCGCCAGACCATGCGCGCGTTCGGCGCCGAAATCATCCTTACCTCGCAGTCGGGCGGGATGGAGGCGGCGCGCGACCTGGCGGAGCGCATGGTGCGCGAGAAGAAGGGCACGATGCTCGACCAGTTCGCGAACCCGGACAACCCGCTCTCGCACTACGAGACCACCGGCCCGGAGATCTGGCGCGACACCGACGGCAAGATCACGCATTTCGTCTCGAGCATGGGCACCACCGGCACCATCATGGGCTGCTCGCGCTTCTTCAAGGAAAAGAACCCGAAGATCCAGATCATCGGCTGCCAGCCCGCGGAGGGCTCGCAGATCCCCGGCATCCGCAAGTGGCCGGAGGCCTACCTGCCGAAGATCTACGATGGCAGGCGCGTGGACCGCGTCGAGTCGGTGAGCCAGGCCGAGGCCGAGGAAATGACGCGGCGCCTCGCGCGCGAGGAGGGCATCTTCGCCGGCATCTCCTCTGGCGGCGCCTTGCACGTCGCTCTGCGCGTCTCCAGGGAACTGAAGAACGCGGTGATCGTCACCGTCATCTGCGACCGCGGCGATCGCTACCTCAGCACCGGCGTGTTTCCGGACTAGGATTTAGGGCCGGCTTCTCCGGCCTACTTATGACCCCATTCCTGGCGTTCGATATCGAGACCGTGCCGGACGTCGCCGGCATCCGGCGTTTGCACGACCTGCCCGAGGACCTGCCCGACCATGACGTCGCGGAGCTCGCGGCGCAGAAGCGCCGCGTGCAGACCGGCAACGACTTCCTGCCGCCTTATCTGCAGCGCGTGATCGTGATCAGCTGCGTGATGCGCAGCGACGACGGGGTGCAGGTGTTCTCCATCGGCGAGCCCGATGTCGCCGAGGGTGCGGCGATCCAGCGCTTCTTCGCCGGCATTGACAAGCACGTGCCGCAGATCGTGTCGTGGAACGGCCGCGGCTTCGACCTGCCGGTGCTGGTGAGCCGCGGGCTGATCCACGGCGTCTCGGCGGCGTGCTTCTGGGACAACGGCAACGACAACAAGGATTTCCGCTACAGCAACTACGTCAACCGTTTCCACGAACGCCACGTCGACCTGATGGACGTGCTTGCGCTGTACGGCGGACGCGGCTCGCCGCTGGACGACCTCGCCCGCCTGTCGGGCTTCCCGGGCAAGCTCGGCATGAAGGGCAACGCGGTGTGGGAGAGCTTCCGCGCGGGCGAGATCACGGCGATCCGCAACTATTGCGAGGCGGACTGCGCCAACACCTACCTTCTTTACCTGCGCTTCCAGCTCATGCGCTGCGCCTTCGACCCCGCGCGCTACGCCGAGGAATGCGGCCTGCTGCGCGCCGCCCTCGAGAAGCGGGCCGAGCCGCACTGGAAAGAGTTCCTCTCGCTCTGGAAGACTTGATTCTCAGCATCGATGCCCTCGACTCGGAGGGTAGAGGCGTGGCGCGCAACCCCGAAGGCAAAGTCGTGTTCGTGGAAGGCGCACTGCCGGGCGAGCGTGCCGCAGTAAGGGTTTTTCAAAAGAAGCCCAAGTTTGACTCCGCTCGTGCCATCTCGATCTTTGAACCGTCCTCTGGCCGGCGCGAGCCGCTCTGCCCGCACTTCGGCGTGTGCGGCGGCTGCGCCACGCAGCACGCCGACGAGCGCACACAGATGGCGGCGAAGCAGCGCTGGCTCGAGGACTGCCTGGAGCGCATCGGCAAAGTCGAGCCTGAAACCATGCTGCCGGTCACCTATGGCCCGGAATGGGGCTACCGCCACCGCGCGCGGCTTTCGGTGCGCTTCCTGACGGCGCGCGGGGCGATGGTCGGCTTCCGCGAGCGCCGCTCGACCCACGTCGCGGAGATGCGCGGATGCCACGTGCTGCCGCCGGCGGTCAGCGCGCTCATCCTTCCCCTGCGCGAACTGGTGGGGAAGCTGTCGATCAAGGAGCGGCTGCCGCAGATCGAGATCGCTGTCGCGGGCAACGCCACGGTTTTGGTGTTCCGGCATCTGCTGCCCTTGACGCCGGAAGATGAGAGCCACCTGCGGGAATTCGCGCAAACCCATGGGATTCATGCGTGGCTGCAGCCCGTCGGCCCGGACAGCGCGCATCCGTTCCATCCGCCGCAAAGCGAGCCCTGGTACGAGCTGCCGGAGTTCGGGGTGCGCCTGCATTTCCGCCCCACCGAGTTCACGCAGGTGAACCATGCGATGAACCGGGTGCTGGTGTCGAAGGCGGTGAAGCTGCTCGACCCGCAGCCGGGTGAGCGCATCGCGGATCTCTTCTGCGGCCTGGGGAACTTTTCGCTGCCGCTCGCCGCGCGCGGCGCGAACGTGATCGGCTTCGAAGGCAGCCGCGAGCTGGTGGCGCGCGCGCGGCAGAACGCGGCGGCCAACAAGCTCGTGGCCCAGTTCGAGGTGCTCGATTTGTTCAAGCAGGACCTGGGGTCGTTTGGTCCATTCGCAAAAATGCTGATCGACCCTCCGCGCGAGGGCGCGGTGGAGCTGGTGAAATCGCTGCCCGAAGGTGAAAACGCCACATGGCCGCAACGGCTGCTCTACGTCTCGTGCGATCCGGCCACGCTCGCGCGCGACGCGGGCATTCTCGTGCACACCAAAGGCTTCCGGCTCGCGGCCGGCGGCGTGGTCAACATGTTCCCGCACACCGCGCACGTCGAAAGCATCGCCCTGTTCGAGCGCTGAAATGAGGGCCTGGCTCCTGGCCGCCGTCGCGGCTCAGGCGTGCGCCGTCGAGGCTGCCGCCGGGGCTACGGTAACTGCCTCGGGCCGGAACTGGCGGCTCTCGATCGACAGCATGGGATGCGAAGCTGGATCCGTGGTCAGCATCGGCACGCGCATCGACTACCTCGGACCGAAGGGACCGGTCGAGGCGCCGCTGAGCCAGCTGCTCGACGGCAAAGGCAAGGCGCATCCTCCTCGCAGCCTGGTGTGGCGCCGCGGCAGCAAGCCGCTCGCCGACTGGCTCGCCGCCGGCGGCCTGAGCAACCTGCAGACCGAATCCGTCGCCGAGGTCGAGCTCAGGTTTCACGTGCGCGAGGCGAGCGGAGACCTGCAGCTCGAGTTTGGCGACATCCGCGCTTTTGTCCTGACGCGCAAGAGGAGCGGCGGGTGTGAAGGCCTTTTGAAGGTCGATCAGGTGCGGGCGCCCCGGGTCGTGCGCCCGGCTCGCGGCGCCCGCGCGCAGCCCGTGCGGGTGTATCGCAACTCGTACTCGTGCACGTACGAAGGCAAGTTGCGGACTACCGAAGCGCAGTACCCGCCGTACCTACCCCGCCAGTTGCTGCTCTTCGGCCGCGGCTACCTGCCGAACGCGCGCCGAATCGAGCTGCCGATGGGGAGCGCGCCTGCGCAGCCGTACCTGTACTCAGGCCCTGACGAGCTCGGCGCCATCGAGGCCGCCGCGCGGCGCGCCATCGGGGACGACTTCCCGCAGCTGACCGGGGCGAAGCACTTTGCGTTCAACTGGGGCGCCCAGAAGGCGACGAGCGGCAACGAGATGTACGCGCTGGGCCTCTATGAGCTGCTTGCCTGTCCTCCACCCGGCACGCTAGTCCCTCGCCGGACGTTCTGATAACTTTTACGCGGCCATGCCGGAAACGACGAAACAGCAGTTGCTGCGCAGGGCGGTGGCACTCGCCGGGCTGGAGGAAGTCGCCGCGGCGCTCAAGGTTGCCCCGAACCTGGTAGATGCGTGGATGAATGGCCATGCCTCCATGCCGGACCGCAAGCTGCTCTCGCTCGCGGACTTTCTGGACAAGTTCGGCAGACCGGAGAAGGGCTAGGCGTTTCCCGCCGCCAATGAAAAAGGCGCCCGAGGGCGCCTTTTTTGGTGACGCTAAGCCGCGTTAATCGCGCTCGCCGCCCAGGGCGAGCAGCAGGTGCAGCAGGTTGGCGAAGATGTTGAACAGGCTCATGTAGACGCCGGTCGTCGCCATCACGTAGTTGGTCTCGCCGCCGCGGATGATGCGCTGCAGGTCATACAGCAGGAACAGCGAGAACACCACGATCACCAGCGTCGAGATGGTGAGCGCGAGCGCCGGGATCTGCAGGAACATGTTGGCGATCATCGCGATCAGCAGGGCGATCATGCCGACGAACAGGAACTTGCCCATGAAGGAGAGATCGCGCTTGATGCTCTGCGCGAGGGCGCCCATGGCGAAGAAGATCACGCCGGTGCCCACCGCGGCATAGCCGACCAGCGCCATGCCGTTGTTCATGGAGAGCGCCACGTTCAGGATCGGCCCCAGCCACCAGCCGAGCAGGCCGGTCATGAGGAGCAGCAGCGCCACGCCCAGACCGCTGTTGCGGTTGGCGGCGATGGCGAACTGCAAGCCAATCACCACACCCAGCATCACCAGCGAGCTGATGATCGGGCTCGCCATGATGACGCTGCTCGTCGCCATGCCGATGAAGGCGCCGATCACCGTCGGCACCATGGTCAGGGCGAGCAGCATGTAGGTGTTGCGCAGGACCTTCTGGCCCTCGGCAGACGAGTAGGCGACGTCCTGGACGGGCTCGTAGCTCGTCCCTCGGCCAAAGCCCTTGTTGTCGGTGCGGACGGGTTTCAATTCGGGTTGCATATGCTTCGTTCCTCCTTGTGTAGTACTAAGACTACCAAAGGGCCCCCAAGTTGCAACTCGCGTGCCGGTAGGATGGGGGCCTCGCGGAGGCTAAGGTGCGGGCGTTACAGCCGTTTTTCAAGTCCGGCTCAGAAACTTCCACGAGCCCGATTCGTTGCCGAAAGCCTTGCTGGCGACGAAACGTTCGAGTTTCGCGCCGCATCGGCAGCGGTAGGTCTCCCTTACGCCACCGCCGAACAAGCTGTGGTCTTGTCCGCGCAGGTCGTCGTGCGGATCGATGTCCGCTGACTTTCCCTCTAGCGCCTGACAGGGTGGGCACAAGACCATGTGAGCATCCTCCTCCGAACTGAGCCTACCGAAGGGCCCAGAATATGGGTGCAAAAGGATGTAATTCCGAGCGTGCGCCTAGAATCGGCACCGGAGAGTTGGCAGAGCGGTCGAATGCGGCGGTCTTGAAAACCGTTAGCCCGCAAGGGCTCGGGGGTTCGAATCCCTCACTCTCCGCCAGAGCCCGCCCGGCGGCGTGCCCTGCGCTCCGACAATTGGTCCATACTGCGGGATGCCCCTTTGGCTTTCCATCCCGATTGTCGCGGCGCTCTGGGTCTCGAGCTGGATCTCCGGGCTTGACCTCGCGACCGGCGATCGCGCCGAGACCTATGTCATGTGGGGCGTGACGGCGATCGCCAGCGCCTTGCTGCTGCGGCGCCTGGTGCGCGCCGTTTGAAGAATTCGGACGTGCCGCGCATGGCGCTGAAGCGCGCGGTGCAGATCTGCGACGGCCTGCACGCGCTCGGCGACGCGCTCAACGTCGACCGCGAAAGCCTCGAGCGCTGGATCTCCGGCGAGGAAGAAGTGCCGATCCCGGTATTCATCCAGGCCGTCGGCCTGCTGCTAGAGGCGACGGCAACGCGCGGGCCGAAGAAGCGCACGCCCGATTCTTCGGACGGCGGCCGGACCAGCCGGCACTAAAGCTCAGCAGTCAGGAACGCCGCGGCGGGTCGCGCCATCAAATGCCGTACCCGAGATGAGGACGTCATGACCAAATCGCTGCTGCGCACGGCCCCCGACGAGGCGGCCGACCCGGACGCCGAGCTGGCCGCGCGCGTCGCCAACGGCGACCACCAGGCTTTCGAAATCCTGATGCGCCGGCATAACCGGGCGCTTTTTCGCACCGCGCGCGCGATCCTGCGCGACGACGCTGAAGCGGAGGACGCGCTTCAGGAGGCCTATCTGCAGGCTTACCACACCCTCGGCGCGTTTCGCGGCGAGGCGCGGCTCTCGACCTGGCTCGCCCGCGTGGTCGCGAACGAGGCGCTCATGCGGCTGCGCAAGCAGGCGCGGCGCAGCGCCATCATCCCGCTGCAGCCCGGCGTAGCGGTGGACGAAGTGAACCAGATCGCGGAAGGCAGTATGGAAAAAGGACCCGAAAGCTCGGCGCGCCGCGCCGAGATGAGAAAGCTGCTCGAAGAGCGCATCGACGCGCTGCCCGGCGCCTTCCGCGCGGTGTTTATGCTGCGCGCGGTCGAGGAGTACTCCGTGGAGGAAACTGCGGCCATCCTGCAGATTCCCGAGGCGACGGTGCGCTCGCGGTTCTTCCGCGCGCGCAGCCTGCTGCGCGAAGGGCTGGCCGCCGAGGTCGACCTGGCGTGCGGCGACGCCTTCGGCTTCGCCGGCGAGCGCTGCGACCGCGTAGTCGCCGGAGTGATGAAACGCCTGGCCCTAAAGGAGCGCCTCTAATGCCCCGTCTCGTGAAGCGAACCCCGCAGGAACCGACTCGCTACGTCATCGAAGGCAAGGAAACCTGGCTGTGCAAATGCGGGCTGTCGAAGAACCAGCCGTATTGCGATGGCTCGCACAAGCTGACGAAAGGCGAGGCGCCGGGCAAGCTGTACTGGTACGACGATGCCGGCACGCGGCATGAAGTAGCCGACGGGTTTACCGGCATCCGCAGCTTCTAGTCGGCGACGCGAAAACCCAGCCGGCCTTTGATGGTGACCCGCTTCATGGCGATGCGCGTCGTGCAGTGCGGGCAACGCAGGTAGTCCCCTTGCGCGTCGCTCTGCACCTTGGGACTTGTCGGCGCATCCGCCGCAACTACGTCCTCCAGCGATAGCGCCGTATAGATGCGCTTGCCGCACTTCGGGCAGTCGACGTCGTGCGTGGGGAGCACCGGGGCTTTCCCTACGCCGCGAGCGGAACCTTCTTGCGCTCGACGAAAGCGGCGGCCTGCAGCGCCCGGCCGCGCAGGCGCATGGGCCGCGGCACCACGCCGATAAACCCCACGGCGCGCGCGCCTTCTGTCGCCACCCAGGAAGGCATCTGCGGCGTCACCCAGGGGTTGGCAAAGAAGATCTTGTGGAAATCGGCCTCGCATGCCGCAGCCGAGGTCCAGCGCTTCTCGGGATACACGCGCGAAAAAAGTTGCGCGACTGCTGGAATATCCCCGGTCGCGAGGGGGCGGCCGCCTGCCATGGTGGCATTCCACCTCAAGCCGGTGACTTCGGCTGCCTCCTACGGGTGCGTCAAACGGCTGTCGCCAATTCATCGACGGGCGTGGCCGCGATGCTACTTGTGGCAACGGCGGAGCCGGGCGGTAGAATCTGTCGGCACCCAGCATGAAACGAGCGGCGGTCTACAGCAGGTCTGGACGGTCACGGGTTCCCGAGGCTCCGATACCGGCTGTACTCGCGCAGCCGACGCTGAGCTGGCGCCAGCGCAACGCACGGCCGCTAAAAATTGTGGCGGGAATTGCCGCGGCTCTGATTCTCGGGACCGCGCTCTGGATGCTGGCCCCGGCGCGCGGCATCACGCCGGAGGCGCTCGAGGCCATGGTGCAGAAGGTGCTCGAAGCGCAGCAACCTGCGCCGACGGCCGCCGAGGCCTACGAGAGCATCCTGCCTTCCGTGGTGCATGTCCGTGGTCTGCCCGACGCCCCGGATGCCGACGTCGCCTCGGGCCGCGAGTCGCAAAGCGGCACCGGCGTGGTGATCGTCGACACCGGCGTAATCCTCACCAACCTGCACGTGGTGCACGGCTCGAAGGCGATCAAGATCGTGTTCCACGACGGCCTGGAGTCCGACGCGGTGGTGATCGGCATGCAGCCCGAGCAGGACCTGGCGGTGCTGCAGGCGAAAACCATCCCCGACGACCTGATGGCGGCGACGCTGCGCTCGACGCAGGGCCTGCGTCCCGGCGAGCCGGTCATCGCGGTCGGCTTTCCATTCGGCATCGGCCCCTCGGTGTCGAGCGGCGTGATCTCCGGGCTGGGGCGCGAATACCAGAATGCCGACGGCAAGCGCATCCTCACCAACCTGATCCAGTTCGACGCCGCGGTGAACCCGGGCAATTCCGGCGGGCCGCTGATCACACCGGACGGCGAGGTCATCGGCATCGTTACCGGCCTGCTCAATCCCACCGAGCACCGCGTGTTCATCGGCATCGGCTTCGCCGTGCCGATCGAGAGCGCGGCGGGGGCCGTGGGGTTATCTCCTTTCTAGGGGTTTATGGACAAAGTCGAAAACGTCGCCACCCTCATGGAGCGCATCCTCTATGAGGTGAAGAAAGTCGTCGTCGGCCAGGACCACTTCCTCGAGCGCGTGCTGGTGGCGACGCTCGCGCAGGGCCACCTGCTGGTGGAAGGCGTGCCCGGCCTCGCCAAGACCCTGACCGTCAAGACGCTGGCGCAGACCATCCGCGGCAGCTTCCGCCGCATCCAGTTCACGCCCGATCTGGTTCCCGCCGACCTCGTCGGCACGCGCATCTACAACCAGAAGACCGGCGAATTCCATACCTCGCTCGGGCCCGTGTTCTGCAACCTGCTGTTGGCGGATGAGATCAACCGCGCGCCGGCCAAGGTACAAAGCGCGCTGCTCGAAGTGATGCAGGAGCGCCAGGTGACGATCGCCGGCGACACGCATCGCGTGCCCGAGCCGTTCCTGGTGATGGCGACGCAGAACCCGATCGAGACCGAGGGCACCTACCCGTTGCCCGAAGCGCAGGTGGACCGCTTCATGATGAAGGTGCTGGTCGGCTATCCGAGCGAGGAGGAGGAGTTCGTGATCGTGGAGCGCGTCACCGGCCTCCTGCCCGACGCGCATCCGGTCGCGAGCACCGAGGAGCTTGGCGCCCTGCAGCGCGAATGCCGCCGAGGCTACGTCGAGCCCTCGCTCATGCAATACGCCGTGCGCCTTGCCGCCGCGACGCGCGACCCGGAGAGGTTCGGCATCAAGAACCTGGCGAAATACCTGACGTACGGCGTCAGCCCGCGCGCCCCGATCCACCTGATCGAGGGCGCCCGCGCGCTCGCGTTCCTGCGCGGCCGCGACTACGCGCTGCCCGAAGACGTGACCGACCTCGTGCCGGATGTGTTCCGCCATCGCCTGGTGCCGTCCTACGAGGCGCTCGCCGAAGGGCTTTCGCCCGACGAGCTCGTCAAGCGCGTGATGCAGCATGTGCGTCCGCCGGCGAAGCCGCTGGAAACCCATGTCAGAGTCGCCGCCGCCGCCGGGAAATCCTGAGGCGGTCCTGCGCCGCCTGGAGTGGACGGTGATGCGCCGTCTCGACGGGTTGCTGCAGGGCGATTACCGCACGCTGTTCCGCGGCTTCGGCCTGGATCTCGCGGACCTGCGCGAATACCAGTATGGCGACGACGTTCGCCACATCGACTGGAACGTCACCGCCAGGCTGCAGACTCCCTACGTGCGCGAGTACCACGAGGACCGCGAGCTCACGGCCTGGTTCCTGCTCGACCTTTCGGCCTCGGTCGATTTCGGCTCGGGCGAGGTGCGCAAGCGCGCGGTGGCGGCGGACTTCGTCGCCGTGCTCGCGCGCATCCTTACGCGGCACGGCAACAAGGTCGGCGCGCTGTTCTACGGCGAGGACGTCGACAGCATGATTCCGGCGCGCAGCGGGCGGCGCCACGTGCTGCGCCTGCTGCACGCGATGCTCGAGCGGCCGGCGCCGAAGCGTAACCAGCCCACCGACCTCGGGGCGCTGCTGAGCGGCGCCGCGCAGCTCATGCGCCGCCGCTCGCTCGTGTTCGTGGTCTCGGACTTCATCAGCGTGCCGGGCTGGGAGCAGCGCCTGGGCCAGCTCGCGCAGCGCCACGAAGTGGTGGCGGTGCGCCTGCACGACCCGCTGGAGGCCAACCTTCCCGACCTCGGCATGCTCGTGGTGCAGGACGCGGAGACCGGCGAGCAGATCTTCGTCGACACGCACGACCGCGGCTTTCGCAAGCGCTTCGCCGCGGCCGCCGCGAAGCGCGAGGCCGGCCTGCGTGCCGCCTTCCGCGACGCCGGCATCGACGCGCTCGAGCTTTCCACCGACGATCACCTGATCGACGCCATCCGCCGCTTTGCCGACATGCGCAAACGGCGCAGCCGGCTGAATTCCGGCGCAGCACAAATGCCCTCCCATCTCGAGGTCGTGTGATGACTTTCATGTGGCCCGAGATGCTCTGGTTCATGCTGGCGCTGCCGCTGCTGCTCGGCGCCTACCTGTGGATCCTGCATCGGAAAAAGAAGCAGGCGGTGCGCTACGCCAGCCTCACCATGGTGCGCGAGGCGATGGGCGTCGGCCAGCGCATCCGCCGCCACGTGCCGCCGGCGCTTTTCTTCCTCGCGCTCGCCGCCATGCTCGTTGCGCTGGCCCGGCCGCAGGCCACGATCACGCTGCCGACACAGCACGAGACCGTGATCCTGGCGATGGACATCTCGGGCAGCATGCGCGCCACCGACGTGGAGCCCAACCGCCTGGTCGCGGCGCAAAACGCGGCCAAGCAGTTCGTCTCGGAGCAGCCGGAGAACGTACGCGTCGGCGTGGTGGCGTTTGCCGGCACCGCCACCGTGGCGCAGGCACCCACGCGCAATCGCGAGGATGTGATCGCCGCGATCGACCGCTTCCAGCTGCAGCGCGCCACCGCCATCGGCAGCGGCATCATCGTCTCGCTCGCGGCGATTTTCCCCGACCAGGGAATCGACGTCGGCACGCTGACCTACGGCGCCGATAACTCGCGCAAGAGCGACAAGACCGGTCCGCCGGCGCTCAAGCCGGTGCCGCCCGGGTCCTATTCCTCGGCGGTGATCATCCTGCTCACCGACGGCCAGCGCACTACCGGCCCGGATTCCATCATGGCGGCGAAGATGGCGGCGGAGCGCGGCGTGCGCGTGTACACGGTCGGTGTCGGCACCCCCGAAGGCAAGATCATCGGCTTCGAGGGCTGGTCGATGCGCGTGCGTCTGGACGAGGAAACGCTGAAGGGCATCGCCAACATCACCCACGGCGAATATTTCTACGCCGGCAACGCGGTCGATCTGAACAAGGTCTACCAGACGCTCAATGCCAAGCTGGTGATGGAGCGCAAGAAGACTGAAGTGACCGCACTGTTCTCCGGACTCGCCGCTCTGCTGGCGGTAGTGTCCGCGGCCTTGTCGTTAGCCTGGTTCCACAGAATTCTGTAGTTTTTTAGCGTCCCTCTAGAGGCTCATTCCGCGCCTTGTAATGCGGAAGAACTGTCGCGCCCAGAATGCGGTCAACCTATAGGCCAGGTGCGGCATGCGGCGAGGCTCTTTCTACAGCAGTTCCCCACGATCGCGCGGCGTCGCTCGCCCCGCAGCACCTGCCTCGAACGAGAGTCCGGAAAAGCCTGTCGAGCCGCCGGTGAAGCGCCGGTGGCGCGATCTCTACAGCGCCTACGAGCGCCAGCTTCTGTTCGGCGCGCTGGTGCTGCTCCTGCTGCTTTCGCTGACCAGCCATTTCCGCGCGCCCGAGGCGCAGACTGTTTCGCAGCACACGATCGACTCGGCGGTGCAGCGCACGCTCGCCGAGCAGGTGCTGCCGTCCCCGGCGGCGAAAGTGTTCGCCGCGGTGCACGGTGCGATCGTGCAAGTGCGTACCAGTGCCGATGCGCTCGAGTACGACGAATACCTGCAAAGGGCGAGCGGCAGCGGGGTCGTTGTCGTCAACCGCGGCAAGATTCTCACCAGTCTGCACGTGGTGGCTGGCGCCGGCCGCATTCGGGTGGTGTTCGCTGATGGGCTCGAATCCGACGCGAAGATCATCAGCCAGCAGGCGGAGAACGATCTCGCGGTGCTGCAGGCCGACACCGTACCCGACGACCTCGCGGCGGCGACCATGCGCCCGAAAGCGGACTTGAAGTACGGCGATGTCGTGGTCGCGGTCGGCTTTCCCTTCGGCATCGGGCCCTCGGTCACCGCCGGCGTGGTCTCCGGCCTGAAACGCAGCTTCCGCACGGCCGACGGCGGCCTGTTGAGCAACCTGATCCAGTTCGACGCGGCGGTGAACCCGGGCAGCTCGGGCGGTCCGCTGCTCAACGCCGCCGGCGAGGTGGTGGGCATCGTCACCGCGATGCTCGATCCCGGTGGCGGCGGCTTCGCCGGCATCGGCTTCGCCGTGCCGATCGAAACCGCGTCGGCGGCGGCCGGAACACCGCCTTTCTGAAATGAGCTTCCTGTCGCCCGAATTCCTATGGCTGCTGCTCGCGCTGCCGGCCAGCATCGGCTTGTATTGGTGGCTACAGCAGAAGAAGAAGCAAACCGCCCTGCGTTACGCGAACCTGGAAATCGTGAAAGCGGCGATCGGCAAGGGCCTCTGGTGGAGGCGCCACGTGCCGCCGGCAATCCTGCTCGCAGCGCTCGGCGCCATGCTGTTCGCGACCGCGCGCCCCACGGCGGTGATCACGCTGCCCACGCACCACGAGACCGTGATCCTCGCGCTCGACGTCTCGGGCAGCATGCGCGCCAACGACGTCCAGCCTTCACGCATCGAGGCCGCACAGGCGGCGGCGCGCGCGTTCATCGCCGACCAGCCACGCAGTACGCGCATCGGCGTGGTCGCCTTCGCCGGCAGCGCCGCGCTGGTGCAGCCCCCGACCAGCAATCGCCACGACCTGCGCGCCGCCATCGACCAGTTGCAGCTGCAGCACGCCACGGCCGTGGGCAGCGGCATCCTGGCTTCGCTGAAGGCGATTTTTCCGCAGGACGAGTTCGACCTGCCGCTTCCCGGGCATCGCCGCGCGGCGAAGCAAGCCCTTCCGAATGCGAAAGCGGTGCCGCCCGGATCCTACGCCGCGGCGGCCATCATCCTGCTCACCGACGGTCAGACCACCGCCGGGCCCGACCCGGTCGACGCTGCGCGCCTTGCCGCCGAGCGCGGCGTGCGCGTGTTCACGGTCGGCGTCGGCACCGACAACGGCCAGATCCTCAACGGCGACGGCTGGTCGATGCGCGTGCGCCTCGACGAGGAGCCGCTCAAGGCGATCGCCGATCTCACGCGCGCCGAATATTTCTACGCCGGCAACGCGCCTGACCTGAGGAAGGTTTACGAGACGTTGCGCGCGAAGCTGGTGATGGAAAAGAAAGAGACCGAGATCACCGCGCTGTTCTCGGCAATTGCCGCCGCTGCGGTTCTCCTTTCCGCAACGCTGTCTCTCCTTTGGTTCAATAGGGTCCTGTAAAATTCAGCGCCTTTCATGGCGCTGATTGTTCAAAAATACGGCGGCACCTCGGTCGGCTCGGTCGAGCGCATCCGCAATGTCGCGCGCCGCGTGGCGAAGTGGAAGGCCGCCGGTCACGACCTGGTGGTGGTGCCCTCGGCGATGGCCGGCGAAACCAACCGCCTGATCGCGCTCGCGCACAGCCTGCAGTCGCAGCCCGACCCGCGCGAGCTCGACGTGATTGCCTCCACCGGCGAGCAGGTCACCATCGGCCTGCTCTCCATGGCGCTGCTCGAGCTCGGGGTCAAGGCGCGCAGCTATACCGGGTGGCAGGTGAAGGTGCTCACCGA
Organism: uncultured bacterium; assembly: GCA_965233195.1. GTDB lineage: Bacteria > Pseudomonadota > Gammaproteobacteria > Burkholderiales > SG8-39 > SCGC-AG-212-J23. Next base: position 19,301 of record CBDDSB010000025.1, read on the forward strand.
TTCCGCATTTACCAAGTCGCGCATCGTTTCAATAGATCAGGACAACATAAAAAAAGACCTGAAGGACGGCTGCGTTGCGGTGGTCGCCGGATTCCAAGGCGTGGACGAGAAGGGCAACCTCACCACCCTCGGCCGCGGCGGCTCGGACACTTCGGCAGTGGCGCTGGCCGCGGCGCTCAAGGCTGAGGAATGCCAGATCTACACCGACGTCGACGGCGTCTACACCACCGATCCGCGCCTGGTTCCGGAAGCGCGTCGGCTGCGCACCATCACGTTCGAGGAGATGCTCGAAATGGCGGGCGCGGGTTCCAAGGTGCTGCAGATACGCTCGGTCGAATTCGCCGGCAAGTACCGGGTGCCGACCCGCGTGCTCTCCAGCCTCACCGATCCGGCGGTCCCGGTCGCGGAGGAGGGGCAATCCGGCACGCTCATCACATTCGAGGAAGACCCGCATATGGCGATGGAAAAGGCAGTGATTTCCGGCGTGGCGTTCAACCGCGACGAGGCCAAGATCACGGTGAAGGATGTTCCCGACCGCCCGGGCATCGCCTACGCCATCCTCGGCCCGATCGCCGACGCGCACATCGACGTCGACGTCATCGTGCAGAACGTCGGCCATGACGGCATGACGGACATGACCTTTACCGTGCACCGCAACGACTACAAGAAGGCGGTGAAGATCCTGAACGAGCAGGTCAAGCCGCACATCAAGTGCCGCGAAGTCGCCGGCGACGAGCGCATCGCCAAGGTGTCGGTCGTCGGCATGGGCATGCGCTCGCACGCCGGCATCGCCGCGCAGATGTTCCGCACCCTGGCGGAGGAGGGGATCAACATCCAGATGATTTCCACCTCGGAAATCAAGATCACCGTGGTGATCGAGGAGAAGTACACCGAGCTCGCCGTTCGGGTGCTGCATAAGGCGTTCGAGCTGGATCAGGCCTAGAGATATCAGGGATCAAAATCAAGGGGTAGAATTCCCGCTCCTCCGGAGAGATGCCCGAGTGGCCGAAGGGGGCGCCCTGCTAAGGCGTTATACCGGCTTAAACCGGTATCGAGGGTTCGAATCCCTCTCTCTCCGCCAGACTTCCTGCCTAAGCGCCCTGCGCGCGCGGCCGTTCCTGGCGCAGGTATTCTAGTCGGGCGTTTTCAGCGGGGCGAGGCAGGCGAGGATCGAGCTCGGGTCGGCCGGCTTCACCAGGTAGTGGTTGATGCCGTTCAGGTGCGCGAGGGCCATATCGGCGCCGCGCTTGTAGCGGCCGCTGATGCCGATCAGCATCGGCCGCGCATCGCCGCAGCACTCGCGGATTTTGCGCGCCACTTCGTGGCCTGAAAGCTCGGGCAGGCCGATGTCGAGCAATACCGCGTCCGGATCCAGATCGAGCACCGCGCGCAACACTTCCGGCCCGCGATGCACGGCGTGCACCTCGTGCCCTTCGTCCTGCAGCACCAGCCTGAGCGTCTCGACAGTGTCGCGCTCGTCGTCGGCGACGAGGATGCGCAGCGCGGAGGAGGAAGCGGGGCTCAACGCGCGCGGGATTTTAAACGTTCCTTGTGACCTGAGTTCGCGTTGTAGTGTTAACTGCTACGGCGGTAGTTATTTGGGCAGAGCGGTCTCGCCGACCACATAGAGGTAGGCGGTGCACCAGCTGCCGCAGTCGCCCTCGACCTTGTCGACCTCCTTCGCTTCCCAGCCGTCGATCGGAAAGCCGTTGGTCACGATGCGCGTGCCGGGCCGCAGGCGCGCAAACTTCGGCTTGAGCCGTTGCAGGTTGTCGGGGAGGAGAAAGAGCGCGAGCACCGTGGCGGCCGAAATGTCGGCCTCAAACATGTCGCCTTCGACGAAGCGCGCGCGTTCCGCGACGCCGGCCTCGATCGCGTTCTTTTGCGCCAGCGCCAAGAGCTCGCGGTCGTACTCCACGCCGAGCGCCCGCGCGCCGCGCTTGGCCGCGGCGATGATATTGCGCCCGTCGCCCGAGCCGAGGTCCATCACGTAGTCTCGTGGCGTGACCTTCGCCATGTCGAGCATCTTCTCCACCAGCACCGGCGGGGTCGGCACCCAGACCACATCCTTGCCGGGCTGTCCGACATACGGCCCGGGCTGGGCCTGGGCTACGGTGGCTACGATGGAAAAAACCAGGGCGAGGATTCTCATTTGGGCGGTGAACAGCGCAGGCTACACGCGCATTCCGGCTATGTCCCGGTCCGGCCGGCCACGTTCGCAACCGCGACGCACAGCTCGGCAGGCTCGACGGGCTTGGACACGTGCATGCGGAATCCGGCGCGCAGGACTTTTGTGCGGTCTTCGGAGCGCGCGAAGGCGGTGAGCGCGATGGCCGGGATGTCGCCGCGCCCCGGCCCGAGCGCGCGCAGCTCGCGGATCAGGTCGTAGCCATCGGCTTCGGGAAGGCCGATGTCGCTCACCAGGACGTGCGGTTTCTCGCGCTTCACCAGCGCCAACGCTTCCTGCACGCTGGCCGCGGTGAGCACCCGCGCGCCGGCATCTTCCAGCACCCGCTTGAGGAGGTCGCGCGCGTCCGGCTGATCGTCCACCGCGAGGACGGTCAGCCCGCGAAGATCCGGTAGCGTCGCCGGTGGTGGGGCCTGCGCCGCCGAGCCGGGATGCGCCCGCTCCGGCGCGGGTTGCGCGCGATGCACCGCTGTCAGCGGCAGATCGACGATGAAGGTCGCCCCGCGCGACTCGCCGGCACTGTGCGCCTTGAGCGAGCCGCCGTGCAGCTCCACCAGGTGCTTGGCAATCGCCAGCCCCAGGCCCAGGCCGCCGTGGCGCCGCGTGGTGGAGCCGTCGGCCTGGCGGAAGCGGTCGAACACGTGCGGCAGGAACTCCGGCCGGATGCCGATGCCGCTGTCGGAGATGCTGATTTCGATATGCGAGTTGACGCGCGCGAGCACCACCTGGACCTTGCCGCCGGCGGGGGTGAACTTGATCGCGTTGGAAAGCAGGTTCCAGATCACCTGCTGCAGGCGCCCGGGATCGCCCGAGATCGGCCCGGCCTTCGGGTCGAGAACCTGTTCCAGCCGGATGCGCTTGGCGTCCGCGCCCGGCCGCACGGTCTCGAGCGCGGCCTCGATGAAGGCGGCCGGCTCCACCGGCTGCACGTCGAGGCGCACCTTGCCCGAGGTGATGCGCGACATGTCGAGCAGGTCCTCGATCAGCCGGGTCTGCGCGCGCGCGTTGCGCTCGATCACCTGCACTGCGCGAAGCAGCTCTTCGCCCTCCATGGGGCGGGCGGCGATGACCTGGGCCCAGCCGAGGATCGCGCCGAGCGGCGTGCGCAGCTCGTGCGACAGCGTGGCGAGGAACTCGTCCTTGAGCTCGCTCATGCGCTCGGCCTCGGCGCGCGCTGCGCGCTCACCGTCCTCCGCCCGCTTGCGCGCGGTGATGTCCTCGATCACGCCGACGAACTGGCGCGGGCGGCCCTGCGGGTCCTTCAGCAGGCCAACCGACGTGAGGGTCCAGACCACGCGGCCGTCCTTGCGCACATAGCGCTTCTCATAGGAGTACTCCGAGATCTCGCCGGCCAGCAGCCGCGCCACGTGCTCGCGGGTGCTCGCCACGTCATCGGGGTGGCTGATCTGGTAGGCGGTCATGCCGGCGAGCTCCTGCGGCGAATAGCCGAGGATCTCGACGAATTTATCGTTGACCTCGGCGAGCCCGCCGTCGAGGTTGGAGATGGCGATGCCGACCGCGGCGCGCTCGAAGATCGCGCGGAAGCGCTGCTCGCTTTCGCGCAGCGCCTCCTTGGCGGCGAGCAGCTCTTCTTCCGCGCGCCGGCGCGCGGCGAGGATGCTGCGAGCGTTCTCCAGCGCGACGGCGCGCAGGCGCTCGTCTTCGCGCGGGTCTTCCTGCATTAGCGCCCCCGCAGCGCCGCCTCCGCGAGCCTGGTGCCCTCGACGCGGGCGCGGATCTTGGCGAACGCGGTTTCGCGCGTGGTCGACAGGTCGTCGCAGAAGGGAGAAAAGCCGCAGTCGTCGGTGGTCCCGAGCTGCTCGACCGGGATGTACTCGGCCGCCTCGAGGATGCGGTCGCGCACTTCGGCTGCGGTCTCGATATGCGGATCGATCGGCGCCACTACGCCGGCGAACACGCGCTGGCCGGGCTTGAGGTACTGCTTGATCAGCTGCAGGGTGCGCCGCCGGTCCTTCTCGCCCGCCAGCGCGACGAAAAAGTTGCCGACGTCGAGCTCGAACAGGCTGGGCAGGAGCTGCGCGTAATCCACGTCCGCGCTGTGCGTCGAGTCGCGGTCCCCGCCCGGGCAGGTGTGCACGCCGAAGCTCGAGCGCTCGGCCGGCGAGAAGCGTGCGAGCGCGAGGTTGTTCAGGTCGATGAACCGGCTGAGGAGCTCGCCCGACGGATCGACCTTCATCGCCATGCGGCCTTCGGTAAAATCGATCTGCACGCTGTGCGCGCCGCGCTGCAGGCAGCGGCGGATCTCGGTCTCGTGCTCGCGGATCAGGTCCTCGATGAAGTCGTCGCGGCTGTAACCGGGGAGGCCCTCGGCCGGATACATGAGGCTCAGGGCGGACGGAGAAATGATCGCCTGCTTGACCGGTTGGGTGGCATGGCGCTGCGCCTCGGCGAGAAAGGTGTCCGCGTATTGCTTGTAGCGGAAGGGCCCGCTCGTCAGCCGCGGCATGCGCCGCGTGTGCCCGGCGGCGAACGGAATGCGAAACCCGTCGGGCGCGGTGTTGCCTAGGCCCTGCACCGGGTAATCCCAGAAGTTATGGTATTTGCGCTGCTCGCCGTCCGCGATAACCGGCGAGCCGGTGGCCTCGAACTGGCGCACGGTATCGCGCACCGCCTCCTCGTAAAGCGGCTTCACCCGCGCATCGTCCGGGCCGTACTTCGCCACGGCCTCGATGAGCGCAGCGGGGCGCGGAATGCTGCCGATAGGTTCGGTGGGTATCCGCATGCAAGCTGTTGGAACCGCCCGGGCATCATACGGCACCGAACCCGCTGCATCCTGCTAAGGCGAGCGCATGTCGTCAGATCGCTACAGCGCTTTTGCAAAATGATCTGCCCGGCAGGCGTGCCCCGGAACCCTTTTTGCATGAGCGTCGGCTATGCCCATAGGCAAGGACGTCTATCGCGTAGGAATTACCGGTTCCTACGGCGGGATGAACCTCGGCGACGAGGCCATCCTGCAATCGATCATTGCGCAGCTCCGCAAGGACCTGCCGCAGGTCGAAATCACCGTGTTCTCCCGCGACGCCGACGATACCAAGCGCCGCCACCAGGTTGAACGTGCTTTGCCGGTGCGCAAGCTCTCGCGCGCGGAGATCGCTCCGGAGGTCGGAAAGCTCGACCTGCTGATTCTGGGCGGGGGCGGCATCCTCTACGACGCCGATGCGCGAACTTACCTGCGCGAGGTGATTTTGGCGCACGAGAAGCACGTCCCGGTGATGGTCTACGCGATCGGCGCCGGCCCCCTCGACAATCCGGAGGCCCAGGCCGCCGTGCGCGACGCACTCGAGCAGGCCGCGGTGGTGACGGTACGCGAGAAGCGCGCGCAGCGCGTGCTGGAGAACGCCGGCGTGCATCGCGAAATCATCGTCACCGCGGATCCGGCGCTGCTGATCAAGCCCGAGCCGCTGCCGCGCGGGCTCCTCAAGCGCGAACGGCTCGAAGGCCGGCGCCGCATCATCGGCATGTCGGTACGCGAGCCCGGCGTCGCCGCTCCGGGCCTCGACGAGAAGATCTACCACGGCCTGCTCGCCAACGCCGCCGACTTCATGGTCGACCGCTTCGATGCCGAAGTGGTGTTCGTGCCGATGGAACCGGTGCTCGACACGCAGCACAGCCACGCGGTGATCGCGAAGATGCTGCGCGCGCAGCGCGCCACGGTGCTGAAGGGCGAGTACACGCCAGGCCAGCTCCTCTCCTGGATCGGCAAGTTCGATTTCGCCCTCGGCATGCGCCTGCATTTCCTGATCTTCTCCGCCATCGCCGGCACGCCGTTCGTGGCGCTGCCCTACGCCGGCAAAGTGAGCGGCTTCCTCGAGGCGCTCGACCTGGTCGCGCCGCCGCTCAATCTGGTGAATCCGGGGCGTCTGATCGCCTACCTTGATGAGAGTTGGGACCGGCGCCGCTCGATGCGCACGCGCATCAGCGAGACCCTGCCCCCGCTGCAGGAGCGCGCGCGCGAGACGCATCGCATCGCGCTCCAGCTGCTGACCGGAGAGACGCGTGCCCACATTAAAGCGGCCTGACGGCGCGCCGACCATCGAGCTGCCGCCGCGCGAAGCGCTGCTCGCCGGCGACACCGACGTGCTGGTGGTCGGCGGCGGTCCGGCCGGCATCGGCGCCGCGCTCGGCGCGGTGCAGGCCGGCGCGCGCGTGATCCTCGCCGAGCGCTACGGCTTCCTCGGCGGCAATGCCACCGCGGCGCTGGTCATGCCGCTGATGTCGTTCCATACCCAGACGCCGACGAAGGAGCGCCGCGGCGCCACCACGTTACTGCCCACCGACCATGGTCCCGGCGAAGCGGTCGTCGGCGGCGCGCTGGCCAAGCTGCTCTCGCGCCTGGTCGCCGTCGGCGGCGCCATTCCGCCCACCTTGGCGACCGGCTACGTCGTGCCGTTCGATCCGGAGTGGTTCAAGATCGTCGCGCTGGATATCCTGGACGAGGCGGGCGTACAGCTTCTCTTCCATGCTTTTGCCAGCGGTGTGCTGGGTGGTAGCGCGGTGGAGGGGGTCGTCTTTGAAACCAAGTCGGGCCCGCTCGCCATCCGCGCCAAGGTCACTATCGACTGCACCGGCGATGCCGACATCGCGGTGCAGGCGGGTACGCCCACCGACGTCGGGCGCGCCGACGGCCTGGTGCAGCCGATGACGCTGATGTTCCGCATGGCAGAGTTCCAGCGCGCTGCGTTCGAGGGCTACGTCAAGGAAAACCCGAAGGAGTGGCGCGGCGTGCACGGCTTGTGGGACCTGGTGCGCAAGGCCACCGCCGCCGGCGAACTCAAGCTGCCGCGCGAGGACATCCTTTTCTTCGCCACCCCGCACGAAGGCGAGGTCAGCGTCAACAGCACGCGGGTGACGCGCGTGCTCGGCACCGACGTCTGGGACTTGAGCTACGCCGAGTGGATGAGCCGCCGCCAGATGCGCCAGATCGCCGAATTCCTCAAGCGCTACGTGCCCGGCTTCGAGAAGTCCTACGTCATGCAGAGCGGCGTCAACGTCGGCGTCCGCGAGACGCGCCGCATCGTCGGCGACTACCAGCTCACTGCCGATGACGTGCTCTCGGCGCGCAAGTTCGACGACGGCATCGCCCGCGGCTCCTATCCGGTAGACATCCACAACCCGACGGGCACCGGAACGGTGCTCAAGCGCCTGCCGCCGGGCGAGGCCTACGACATCCCGCTGCGCTGTCTGATGCCGCAGAAAGCCGAAGGCCTGATCGTCGCCGGGCGCTGCATGTCCGGCACGCACGAGGCGCACTCCTCGTACCGCGTGATGCCCATCGTGATGGCGACGGGACAGGCTGCCGGCGTCACCGCCGCGATCGCCGCGCGCCGGGGGATCCGTCCGCGGGAAACATCGATCCGGGAAGTGCAGCACGAACTGGTACGGCAGGGCGCGAGCCTGCGCCGAGAGCTGCGCCCGGCCAAGGCCGCGTAAAGCACGACCTTCAGTGGTCTTCGATGTGCGGAATGTGGTCTTCCGCCGGACCGCCGGTGTCGGGATCGATCCAGTCGGAAATGCCGATCTCGGACTCGGCTTCCTGAAGCGTCTCCGACTCCGGGTCGAACTCGCCGTCGACACCGCCGCCGGCCAGCAGGTCGGCGTCGGCTTCCACGCGCGTGGCGAACGGGCCGCGCAGGTCTTTCGTTTCCTTCGACTCCCAGTAAAACCCGTCGGGACGCTCGAATACGCGGCCGGGCACCGCTTCTTCCTTCGGTGAAACGGTCTTGTTTCTCCGCGTCGGCATGAACCCATGTTACGCCAAAATCGGCGCGATGAGTCAAGAGCGCCGCGCGCTGGACGCCACTGCGATTTCCGTGATGTTGCTGCTCACTGCGCTGTGGGGTTTCAACCAGGTGACGATCAAATGGATCGCCGCCGACGTGTCCCTGGTCGCCCAGGCGGCGATCCGTTCGATGGTGGCGACCGCGCTGTTGCTCGCCTGGGCTTCGTTCCGCAACGAGCGCCTGTTCCAGCGCGACGGCACTCTCCTGGCGGGCATTGCAGCCGGCCTGCTTTTCGCCTTCGAGTTCGTGTTCATCTACGGCGGCCTTGCACACACCAACGCGTCGCGCATGTCGGTGTTCGTATACCTCGCGCCGCCGCTCACCGCGCTCGGCCTGCACTTCATCGTGGCGGGCGAGCGCCTCGGTGCCAGGCAGTGGCTGGGCGTGGCGCTGGCGTTCGCCGGCCTGGTCCTCGCCTTCGCCGAAGGCTTCTCCGCCGGGCGGAGCACGTGGCTGGGCGACGTGTGCGGCCTCATTGCCGCGATTCTGTGGGCGGCGACCACGGTGCTGATTCGTGCCACCAGCCTGGCCAGGGTGAGCGCCGCGAAGACGTTGTTCTATCAGCTGGCGGTTTCCGCGCTGGCTTTGCCCCTCGCGTCATTCCTCCTCGGAGAGCCCGGTGTCACCGCGATCAACGGCCTCGTGCTCGCCTCTCTTGCGTATCAAGCCGTGATCGTCGCGTTCGCCAGCTACCTTGCGTGGTTCTGGCTGCTGCGGCACTACCTCGCGGCGCGGCTGAGCGTGCTGTCGTTCCTCACGCCGCTGTTCGGCATGCTGTCGGGGGTGGTGTTCCTGTCAGAGCCGCTCAGCGCCCACTTCGCGCTCGCCGCGCTGCTCATCGCCGCCGGCATCGCGCTGGTGAACCTCCGCCGCTAGCAGCCGCTCGATGTCGCGCCGGCCCTGCTGCTGCAGCTCAATCAGCGTCTTCAGATCGTGGCGGTGCGGCGCAGCCTGCACGATCTGCGCCTCGTCGTATTCGCGGAAGCGCTGGACGATGCGCTGCACCTCGCTGTCCGAATAGCCAAGCACGGCAAGCGCGCGCCCGGCGGCGTCGAGCGCCGAGCCGAACACCTCGCGGACGGCGCTGATACCCATCTCCGCGTACTCGAATGCGTCGGTGCGGCTGCGCGCGCGCACCACCACCTCGAGCTGCGGGAAACGGCTGCGCGCCCTGCGCACGGTCTGCATCGCGCCGGCGGCATCGTCGATCGCCACCAGGAGTAGCCGCGCACGCGCGGCGCCGGCGGCTTCCAGGAGATCCATGCGCGTCGCGTCGCCGTAATAAGCCTTCCAGCCGAAGCGGCGCACGGTCTCGATCTGTCCGGGGTCGTGATCGATGATGGTGGCGTCGATGCCCAGGCCGCGCAGCACGCGCACCACCACCTGGCCGAAGCGCCCGAATCCGGCGACGATGACCGCGTTGGACTCCCGGATGGTGTCCGCCGCTCGTGCGGTGTCCCCGCGTGGTCTGAGCAGCCGCTCATAAGCCATGAAGAGGAACGGCGTGGTGAGCATGGAGACCGCCACCGCTGCGTTCAGCACCGCCGCCGTCTGCGGCGGCAATACGGGCGCCGCGGCGCTGAACACGACGAACGCGAATTCACCCGCCTGTGACAGCGCCACAGCGAAGACGCCGGCATCGGCGCGGTTGCAGTATCCGAACCATTGCGCGCTTGGGAAAAGGATGGCCATCTTCAGCGCGACGATGCCGAGCGCGACGCCGAGCACCACGTGCGGCACGCGCACGAACAGGCCCAGGTCGATCGACATGCCGACGGCGATGAAAAACAATCCGAGGAGCAATCCTTTGAAAGGCTCGATGTCGAGCTCGAGCTCGTGGCGATATTCGCTGTCGGCCAGCATCACGCCGGCGAGGAACGCGCCAAGCGCCATGGACAGTCCGGCGGATTCCATCAGCATCGCGGTGCCGATCACCACCAGCAGCGAAAAGCCGACGAACACTTCGCGCAGGCGCGCCTCCGCCACGTAGCGCAGCACCGGTCGCACGAGGAAGCGGCCCGCGGCGATGAGCAACGCGATTAGGCCGACCGCCTTGGCAAGATCCCACCAGGAGAAGCTCGTCGCTTCGCCGGCGAGGACTGCGATCACGAGCAAAAGCGGAATGACCGCGAGGTCCTGGAACAGGAGCACTGCGAACGAGGCCTGGCCGCCAGGCGTCTGCAGGAGGTTCTTCTCCGTCAGGGTGGCGAGCCCGATGGCGGTGGACGACATCGCGATGCCCATGCCGGCGACGATTCCCACGGCAAGCGGCTGTCCGAGGGCGGCGGCAATGGCGGTGACCGCGGCGATGGTCGCGGCGACCTGCACGCCGCCGAGGCCGAAGATCGCGCGGCGCAGGGCCCACACGCGCTGCGCGTTGAGCTCCAGGCCGATGAGGAAAAGCAGCAGCACCACGCCGAACTCGGAGAACTGCAGCACGGTTTGCGGATCCGAGATCAGGCGCAAGCCCCAGGGCCCGATCACCACGCCGGCGATGAGATAGCCGAGCACCGAGCCCAGGCCCAGACGACGAAACAGCGGAACGGCGATCACGCCGGCCATGAGATACACCAGCGCCTGCTGGAGAAAGCCGTGGTTTTCCATGGTTAGAATGTTCTCATGGCTGAAAAGCTGGATCCCGAGCAGTTCAAGGCCGGCATGCGCGCGCTCGCGGGCGCGGTCAACATCATCACCAGCATGAACGCCGGGCACCGCTACGGAATGACGGCGACCGCGGTGTGCTCCGCCACCGCCGATCCGCCCACGGTTCTCGCCTGCATCAACAAGCTCGCGACCACGCACGGGGCGGTGGCGAAAAGCAAGGCGTTTTGCGTCAACGTGCTGCGCTCGGAGGACTGGGAACTCTCCACTGCCTTCAGCGGCGCGCAGAGCGGCGAGGCGCGCTTCAAGTCGCGCGACTGGACGCGCTTGGCCACCGGCTCGCCAGTGCTGATCGATGCCCTGGTGTGCTTCGACTGCCGCGTGGTGAAGAGCCTTGCTCACGGCACGCACACCATCTTCCTTGGCGAGGTCGAGCAGGTGCTGTTAGGCAAGAACGGCAAGCCGCTGCTCTACTCCGAGGGCCAGTACGCCAAGCTGGCCTCGCTCACGCTCGGCGAACGCCTGCCGGAAGGCCTCGATTACTGGGGATTTTGAATCGCAAAAGCAGGGGTTTTTGATCGCCGCATAGGCGTCGTGGTGGCGGCGAATTTCATCGCGGTCGCCGCGCGCATGAGCCTCGTTACGTTCCTCGGCATCTACTTCGTGCGCCAGGCGGGCATCGACCTGGCGACCGTCGGCGTCGCCTTCCTGTGCGAGCACGTGCTGCGCGGCCTCGCCGCGCCGCTGTTCGGCGCCTGGTCCGACCGTATCGGGCGCCGCGCACTGCTGATCGCTTCTGCTGCAGCGACCGCGCTCGTGCTGCCGTGCTTCCTGCTGGTCGAGGGACCGGCAAGCCTGTTTGCGTGGAGCCTGGCCCTCGGACTGACGGGCGCGGTCAACATGCCGGTGGCGAACGCGCTGCTCCTCGACCTTGCGCCGCCTGAGCGCCGCCAGTCGGCGCTCGCGCTCAACTACACCGCGATGAGCGTGGCGTACACGCTCGGCGTGATGCCCGCGGGCTACGTGGCGGAGCAGGGCTATGGCTACCTCGCCGCCACGGCTGGCGCGGGTTACGTGCTTGTCGCCCTTCTGTTCACGCTTTCCCTAAGGGGAGCGTTACCGCTCGAGCGCGCGCCGCGCCTGGTGCTGTTCGAAGGCCTGCGCGATGCGAACCTGCTGCGCTTCGCCGCGGTCGCCTTCATCTTCCCGTTCAGCATGGGCCTCGTGGTCTCGGCGACGCCGCTGTTCGCCGCCGACGCCGGCATCGGCGAGGGGTACATCGGCCTGGTGCTGGGCGCCAATAGCATCCTGGTCGCGGTGCTCGCGCTGCCCGTGGCCGCGCGCATCGAAGCGCAAGGGCCTCTGCGATTCCTGGCCGCCGCGGCGCTCCTCGTCGCGGCCACGCATGCCTGCTACGCCGCGATTCCGGGCGTCGCGGCGGCGCTCCTCATCGGTACCGTGGTCTTCAGCTTCGCCGAGGTGATCTTCAGCTCAGCAGTGCCGGCCACCGTCGCGCGCCTGGCGCCACCGGGGCGGCGCGGCGCGTATCAAGGCAGCTGGGCACTGGTTTCCTCGCTCAGCATGGGAAGCGCGCTCTTCTTCAGCGGCGTGCTGCGCGACGCCTTGGGGTGGCGGCCGGCGTGGGGGATCTACGCCGGCATCGCGCTCATCGCCGCCTTTTTCCTCATGGCGATCTCAAAACGGCCGCGCGGCGGATAGGCCGAATCCCCAATCCGGACTGCCGTCGGCCAAACCGATGAGCGCGTAGGCCTGCGCTTTCCACAAGCGGTCGAGCTGACGCACGAAGAAGCCGGTCAGCTCGCGCTGCGGAGAAGCGCCGGACGCCACGCGCTGCCGGGCGTCGAAGCTCACGCCCGCGCTGTCGCGCTCGTCGAGCTTGTAGCTGAAGCCGAGGTTCACGCTCCACACGTTGTCGAGCGGCAGCCCGGGCGCGTCGCCCAGGATGTGGTAGCCGAGGCCGCCGAAGCCAGTGACGCGGTCGAACGCCTGGTATAGGTCCACCAGAAAGATGAAGTCATGCTCGCCAGTGCCCAATCCCTTGTCCTCATCCGCCGTGGCGAGCTTCACTTTGCCGGTAAGGTCCACGCCCAGCCTACGGTCGCTGTAGGCCGCATAGGTCGCTCCGAGGACGATGTCGCCGAGCCCGGATTCGGTGCGGTTGCCCGAGCCGCCGCCGACGCGTCCCACGCCCGGGATGACTGCATTGTCACCGTCGATCTTGAGGAAGGGGACGGTCGCACGGTACGTCCATGGCCCGGCGTCGTACTTCGCCGTCGCTACCAGTGACGCAAGGTCCGTGGTGCTCGAGGTACCGTAATCGCCGGAGCTGTAGTGGAACCCGGCACCGAGGGTGAGCGGGCTTTCCTGCGCCTGGACGCTCAGGGCGAGCAAGCTCGCGGCGCAGAGCGCCGTCAATTGTCTGCGCACGCGGTTACCTCGGCTTGTGCGGCTTCTCGGGGCGCTCCGGGCGTTCCGGGCGCTCCAACTTCTCGGGTTTTTCCGGTTTGTTGGGGCGCTCCGCCCGGGCCACGCGCTCGTTACGCTCGGAACGCTTGACCTCGCCGAGCTTGAAGCCTTTCGCGTCGGCGATCTGTCCCCAGCCCTTGCCGTCGGCGCGCATGCGCAGGATCTCCATCACCGCCGCCTCGAGCTGCGCGGGCGTGGGATTGGTGATGCCTTTCTTTTCCAGCGATGCGCTGGCAAGCGCCAGCGCGTTGTCGATATTGCCGTAGCCCATCTTGCCGGTGGGCGGCGTGAAGGTCTCGGTGGTTTCGCCTCTCTTCAACGTCACTTCCTTGCCATCGCGCAGTCCGCTCACCAGCGAGGTCGCGTTCTGCTTCGAGCCGGCGATCGGGGTGTACTTCCAGATTAGCTGGTCCTGGTTCTCGGCGATCGCGCCGAGCGGCAGGGCGAGCGCCAGCGCGAGGATGGTTTTGCGGAGTTGCATCAAGCCTCCTTTTTTGAGGACGGAATGATAAGAACATGTGTTCCGCCAAGCGCGCAACTTGGTCACGCGCTCGCATGGTCCGAAGGGACTACCGCCTGTCGGGCAGCGGCGACAGGGATTCGAGAAATTCCACCAGATCATCGGCTTCCGCCGCGGACAGGCGCAGCGGCTTGAGCACACGCTCGCCGTCGGCGTGCAGCCGATCCTCGTTCAACTCCGAATAGTGTTTCACCACGTCGCGCAGCGTCGCAAGGCTGCCGTTGTGCATGTATGGGGCGGTCTGTGTCACGTTGCGCAGCCCCGGCACGCGCCACTCGCCGAAATTGCGGTGCTGCATCTCCACATGCTTCGTCCCGGTCGCCGTCGCTCCGGCCTTGTCATCATTGAACCTGCCCAGCAGGTTATGCGGGTTGCCTTTCAAGCGCTTGATCCCATCATGGCGTCCGGCATCGACGCGACCCGGCGCGACGAAAAATCCAATCCCGGTGTCGGCGAACTCGCCGTTGGTGAAGTGCGGCCCGAAGTGACAGGTGCTGCAGTTGCCTTTGCCGACGAAGATCTTCAGCCCGCGCTTTGCGCTCTCCGGATAGCCGGAATCCTGGCCGCGTCGCAGTGCATCGCGAAATTCGTCGAACGGCGTGCGGCCGCTGACCAGCGTTTCCTGGAACGCCGCCAGCGCCTTGCCCACATCGACGAGGACTTGTTCATCCTCAGCGGGAACCTGGCGTGCAAATGCCGCTTCGTACTCCGTAGCGAGAATCTTGCGAACCATCCCGGCCACATGCGCGCTCGTCGCGTTCATCTCGCGCGCGTCGAGCAGCGGCCGGATGCTCTGCGACCACAGGCTGTCGTGGCCGCCGTCCCAGCCGAACCAGCGATAGAAGCGCGCGTTGATGACGCTGGGCGTGTTGCGATCGACTTCCTGCAGGCCGAAGGCGCGCGGCCGCGCATCCTGGAATGCGCGGAAGGGCGCGTGGCAGGTGGCGCACAGCACCGACCCCGTGCCCGACAGCCGCGGCTCGAAGAAAAGTTTCTCGCCGAAGGCCACCGCTTCCGGCTTGCCGGACACACGGTTGCTCGGGTCGCGCGCCGCCGGCGGCGGCCAGGGACCGTGCTGCAGAATCTTCGCCATCTCTTCCCGGGTGAATTGCGAAAGCTGGAACGCAGAAGCCAGGCGGTCGGTCTTGCCGCCAGCGCGCAGCTCGAACACGAGCTCCCACTTTCCGGGCATGTGGAGCATCAGCCCTTCGGCTCGCCAGCGGCCCGGCGCGGTCTGCTTCACCGCGGGCGCGTAGTTCATGCCGTGCCGGTGCTCCGGCATGTGCGCGTCGACTTTGATCTCTTCCAGTTTGGTGGTGGATTTCGCGCAGACGGCAATGTCGAGCGCGAAGTGCTGGGCGACGGAGATGGCCTCGGGCTTGAACGCGAGGACGAAGCGCGGCGACTCGAGGCGCGTGCCGTTCAGTCCCGGCTCACAAGCGCTTGCCGCGCCGGCGGAGATCAGTCCGGCCGCTGCAACAGCGAGCTGAAGACCTGTTCGCCGTTTTTCCATGCGATGCGCTCGGCGACGTCGCGCGGCAGGTCCGCAAGCCAGCGCCGCGACCAGTCGGCGTGCTCGGGGATGTAGTGCCAGCGCTCGGGGACGAAGCTGTCGGTGCCGACCATGAAGCGGTCGGGAAACTGGAGGAAGGTCGCGCGCCACGCCGGGTCGACTTTGCCGCCGGAAGCCTGGTCGGTACGGAAAGCGAGATCGGCCCAGAGGTTCTTGTGCTTGCGCAACATCTCGGCGACGCGCTCCGGGCGCTCGAAGCCGGCATGCGCCCACAGGATGCGCGCCTGCGGCCATTGCTTGAACAGGCGCTCCACTGCGTCGATGTCCGAGTGCGCATGCAGGAAAAGATTGTGCTTGCGCGCCAGCTGCACCATGCGCCGCGGAACGGGCAGGTCGGCGTCGGCGCCGTACAGGTGGAATTCGCCGATACCAACGTATTTATAACGAGATATTCTTTCCGCGAGGTACGGAATCAGCGTCTCATCGCGGAACCACGTGCCGATCTCGCCGCGCGAGCGGTAGACGCGCAGCTCGGGGATCACGAGATCGGGCGCCGCCTGGTACAGGCGCTGCTGGCCATCGTCGCCCGAGCTCGAGATCAGTGCGCGCTTTAAGCCGGCCTTGCGCATGATCGCGATCGCGTCCTGCACCGGGACGCTTTCCCAGGCGTCGTGGCTGTAATGCAGGTGCGCATCGAAGATCGGGAGCTGCTCCTGGGCGCGCGCAGCCACGGTGAAACTGAGGAGCAGGACTGCGAGCAGGGCGCGCATACCTAAAGTATAGTCGCCGAAAGAATGCAAGTAAGTCCGCCGCGCTCGCTTACCGAGCTGTTCCTGGGTTTCCTCTCGATCGGCGCCCGCTCCTTCGGCGGCGTGATGCCGTGGGCGCACCGCGTGATGGTCGAGGAGCGGCGCTGGGTCACGCCGGCCGATTTCACCGAGACCATCGGCCTGTGCCAGTTCCTGCCCGGCCCGAACGTCGGCAACGCGTCCATCGTCTACGGCAAGCGCTGGTTCGGGGTGCTCGGCTCGCTGGTCGCGTTCCTCGGCCTGTTCGCGCTGCCGTTCGTCTGGGTGCTGACGCTTTTCGTGTTCTACGCCGACTTCGCCGCCACCAGCCCCTTGCTGCGCGCGATCGTCACCGGGGTGGGCGCGGCCGGCGCCGGTATGTTCATCGGCACCGCGATCAAGCTCGGTCGCCCGATCGCGAAGCAGCCGTTGGTACTGGTGATCATCGCGGCCTGCTTCCTTTGCGTGGCGGTGATGCGCATCTCGCTCATCATCGTGCTGCCGGTGGCGCTGGGTATTTCGCTGCTGCTCGCGAGACGAGGCAAGCTGTGACGCTCCTCGAGATTGCGCTCTATTTCATGGTGCTGTCGATCTTCTCGGTCGGCGGGCTGCCGTCGGTGATGCCCGAAATGCAGCGCTACGTGGTCGAGGTGAAGGCCTGGATGTCGCCCGCGGAGTTCATGCAGGCGTTTGCCGTGGGGCAGGCGGCCCCCGGCCCGAACATGCTCGTGACCACGCTCATCGGCTGGCATGTCGCCGGGCTCGCCGGCGCGCTCGTCGCCCTGGCCGCCATGTGCGGCCCCGCTGCGGTTCTCGCGTGGTTCGTCGCCGATCTGTGGGACCGCTTCAAGGAATCGCCTTGGCGCCGCGCCATCCAGCGCGCGATCGCGCCGATCGTGGTGGCGATGATTCTCTCGGGCGGGGTGGTGCTGGCTACGCCCGATGCGACGCCCGACTGGCGCCTGTGGCTGATCGCCGCGCTGACCGCCATCGGCATCCTGGTGACGACGGTGAACCCGCTGTGGTTCCTCGCCGCCGGAGGCGTTATCGGGGGATTTCTACTCTCGTAAACACCTGGCGCTCGCGCGAGGCAAGCAGCGGCACGGCCTCCGCGAGGTACTTCTTGAAGTGCGGCGTTTGCTGATGAGTCTCGAACGCCTTGTCGTCGTTATAGACCTCGTACAGCATCACCTTCGTCTTGTCCTTAGGGTCGACCAGCACGTCGAACTGCCTGCAGCCGGGCTCCTTGCGCGCGGCTGACGCGTTGTCCTTCAGGCGTTGCATGAACGCGTCGACGCTCTCGGGCTTGATGCGGATGTTCACCACCAGGGCGAAGCTCATGGGTTCCTCCTTTCGGCTAATCTAACCGAACAGGGAGGAAAACATGGAAACCAGACTGGTCGTTGCGCAGCTGCAACCCTTCTACCGGTGGGCCGAGCCGCTGTCCTGGGCGCTGATCCGCATTACCGCCGGCCTGATGCTCATCCCGCACGGCTGGCCGAAGCTGATGATGGGCGTCGGCGCCACCGCCAACATGGCGCTGGTGAAGCGCGGCATCGCGCCCGCCGAGCCGCTCGCGGTAATGCTGATCGCCATCGAGACCATCGGCGGCCTGTGCATCGCCCTCGGCCTCTTCACGCGTTTCTGGGCCGCCGCCGCGGTGATCGAAATGTCGGTGATCGTCTACCACCACCTGCCCAAATTCGGCTGGACCGACCGCGGCTACGAATACCCGCTGTTCTGGGGCCTCGTCATGCTCGCCATCGCGCTGCGGGGCGGCGGACCGTACTCCATCGATCGACGCATCGGGCGCGAGCTATAATCGCACCTTCGCGCCCGTAGCTCAGTTGGATAGAGTACCTGGCTACGAACCAGGGGGTCGTGGGTTCAAATCCTGCCGGGCGCGCCAAACAAATGAACGGGTTGCAGCAATGCAGCCCGTTTTCTTTTTATCCCGTGTAGCCAGAATGTAGCCACCCGGTCGGCGCGCGCCCATCACGCCACGACCCGCAAGCTCGGTACTCGTTGCACGCGGTCCACGTACTCGTGCAGGTGCGCGGTGGAGAGGTGAGCGTACTTGCGCACCATTTCCACGCACTCCCACCCGCCGAGCTCCTGCAGCACATGAAGCGGCGTTCCATCCTGCACGTGCCAGCTGGCCCAGGTATGGCGCAGGTCGTGCCACCGAAAATGCTCGATGCCGGCCCGATCCAATGCTGCGTACCAAGCCGCCGTACTGACTTGGTGCAGCCGCCTGCCTCTGAAGCTGAACACGTGCGTCGGGTGCTTGCCAACTTGGCCGCGAATTACCGCCACGGCAGTCGCACTTAACGGAACGGCGATCGCTTTACGGCCTTTCGCCTGATCCGGATGAATCCACGCAGTACGCCGCGCTAAATCCACCTGCGACCATTCAAGCCCCGTCACGTTCGATCGTCTCAGACCCGTCTCCAGCGAGAACCGCGCCATTGCTGCTAGGTGCTTGGGAAGCGTCGCCACAAGACGGTCAGCCTCGTCCCGAGTCAGCCAGCGCACGCGCCGCTTTGGTTCCTTGAGCATGCGCACCTTCGGCACCCGATCGAGCCATTCCCATTCGTTCCACGCTTTACGTAGCACCGCCCGGACCACTTCCATCGTTCGGTTGACGGTGCTGTTCGATACACCGCCCGCTTTACGCGCGGAAACTATCCGGTCCAGCAAATCGCGATTGATGCTTCCCAGCTCGACGCCGTTCAGGAACCGATCAACCCACCGCAGATGCGCTTTGTCGTCGATCTGAGATGCCTTGTGCGTCGTCTCATTCAGGTAGCGAACAACCGCTTCGTTCCAGCTCCGTCGCGGCTTAACGCCGAGGCGGTCCTGCTCCCACAGGGACGCTTTTAGCTTGTCCTGGTACTCCCGCGCTTTGGCTTCATCGGAAGTGCCAGTGCTTTGCTGTACGCGGTGTCCGTTTTGGGTGAATCTGACATGCCAGTTTGCGTCGGGTAAGTCCTTGCGTTTGTAGAGTGACATTGCACTATCTCCATAGAGTCACCCTGCAACGCCCGCCGCACATATTGTGAGCGGATGTACTCAAGCAGATCAAGCTCGATAAAAACCCAAGCGCGGCCGATTTTGGCGGCGGGAATTTCGCCGGCACGCGCTTTCGCTTGCAGCGTAACGGGATGGATGTTGAGCAGACCAGCGGCTTGCTTGAGATTCAAGGTGGCCACGCCGCATATAATTGCCGCAGCGTAGTTCCGGAGCTATAGGGGAGCGGTTCCGAGTCAAAACGAGACGTCGCGGTGGCACACGGAACAAGGCATCCGCATCGTCATAAAAGCCCAAGGATGTGAGCGTCCGGGGCTCCGAAGTCTTACAAAACGTACGAACGGGTTGCGCAGTCTCATGCGTTGACTTTTATTTTGCGTGCCGTAAAGTGATGAACGGCAAATAGACATAAGGAGGCGGTATCGGCTTGAGCTAAAAAATTCGGTGGGTAACGCAAGTGCTAAACCATAAATTGTCGTCAGCTGCAGACTTGATAAGGCACCCGTTGCGAGCAGTTAGAAGACGAACGGTCTAATCGCTCGCGATTAGCAAATGGACAATTTATGCGTGCCAATAAGCGGCACGCGTTACTTAGGAAAAGTGCCTTATGAAGATCGAATCCGTATCGAAGCCGCTAGCCGTTCATAGCCGTAGTTCAGAAGCGCCCGCTCCCGCGGGATTTCGTCCAGACCTACCCGCATTCCCATCGGATTTGCCGTTTTTCCTGGTGGAAGAGGAGGTCTGCGAGGTACTTCGTATTGCCCGCGCCACCGTATGGAGATGGATCCCCAAATACGGATTCCCGAGCCCGATACAGATGGGCGGAAGGAATCGATGGGTGACATCACAAATCCGCGATTGGGTTCAGCGCCGAATGGGTGGTGCGCGTACCGTCAAATTGCTGGATAGGCCGGTTGCCGCCCGGCAACGCCA
Organism: uncultured bacterium; assembly: GCA_965233195.1. GTDB lineage: Bacteria > Pseudomonadota > Gammaproteobacteria > Burkholderiales > SG8-39 > SCGC-AG-212-J23. The sequence continues at coordinate 39,162 of CBDDSB010000025.1, forward strand.
ACATATGCAGAGATCAAGTTAACCCGTTAAATGGCTGCAGGAGCACGCTATCGGCGGCTTCTGCAGCCGTGCGGGCATGAATGGAATAGACGCGAATAAAAACGTTTTTGCGAAAACTATTCCGCTGGGTCTAATCCGCCTTGCGCTGGTTTGTGCGGCACGCGCTGTTTGCCTCCGCTTTAGTTTTGTCCCACGCAGAAAGGCTTACAGATAACCCGTTAAATCGACTAAAGGAGACTGTAAGCGGCGTCCTTAAAGGTCGAAAAAACGCCGGGAAATAGACTCGAAATAAAAACGTTTTCCGCAAAAATATTCCATCGATTCGCAAGGCGCCTATGGCGATTGCGTAACGCCTCCTTCGCGACAAGCGTTAGGGCGATGCGGGGCGCCAACCATCGAAACCCCAGAATCGGGCGAAGCTCCTCCGCCGTGGCCGGCGGGGGCTACACCCTGGTCCACTAGAAACGCCAACTTTTAACCGATTGATTAAATTGACTTTGTGTAGATAACCATTCATAATTGTCGGGTAATTGGCGGCGCGGAAATCGGGCAAAAAAGTTGGAAAATCCGCACCCCTCGCACCTGACCAAGCGCTATCGGGCGCGCCAATTCGAGCCGGAAAACCGGTCATCCCTAGTGGCACCGACCGCAGTGTTTTAGCAGCGGCCAGTCCACAACTCTTCTGAACTAACCGCAAAGGAGGCTTATGAAAAGCCACCAGGACGACGCACGTCTATGCATACCCCTAGGTCGGATTTTGGCGACCCCAGGAGCACTGAATCTTCTCGAGCGCCACGCCCTCAATGCAACTGAGCTCCTTTGGCGCCACCAGCACGGTGATTGGGGCGAAGTGTCCACGCACGATGCGCTGCTAAACGCGCATTCCGTGCGGGCGGGGCTGCGGATCCTTTCCAGCTACACGGTAACCCTGGGCGAGAAGCTTTGGATCATCACCGAGGCGGACAGAAGTGTCACAACGCTCCTGCTGCCCTCGGAGTACTAGCCGACCGCGCGTGGATACCTCTCTATTTAACCAATCGCTGGAATCGGCTAACGGAGGAGACACGTGATCGCGCCCCGCGACAAAGCTTTCACGGACGCCGCGCTGATTAAGAAGGCGCTGCGCATCCTCGAAAACGGGCTCCGCGGCGAAGGGCAACCCTTGCTAACCAGCCCAGGAGCGGTGCGTGACTATCTGCGCCTACGTATCGGAAAAAGAGAACACGAAGTGTTCCTGGGGATTTGGCTGGATGCGCAGCACCGCGCAATAGCGTTTGAGGAGCTCTTCCGGGGGACGTTGACGCAGACCAGTGTGTACCCGCGCGAAGTTGTAAAGGCAGCGTTGGCTGTAAATGCGGCGGCCGTCATCTTTGCGCATAACCATCCCTCCGGTGTTGCACAGCCGAGCCAGTCGGACGAGCTGCTAACGCGCAACCTCAAGGAAGCCTTGTCACTCGTCGACGTCAAGGTGCTTGACCATTTCATCGTCGCCGGCACCGCGGCCCTTTCCATGGCCGAGCGCGGTCTGCTCTAGTTTTTTCGAGCTTTAAGTTCATCACATAGGTCGCATTCGCGGCCCTTGATCGTAGTGCCACTCAGGAGATGAAGCATGGATGCAGCGCAAGCGCTTGCAGTCGTCCGCAGTTTGGCGAATGGCGTGGACCCCGAGGACGGGGAAGTGTTTACGGCGGAGTCGCCGTACCAAAAGCCGATCGTAGTACGAGCACTTTACGAAGCGGCAAATGCGCTCGAGCGGATTGAGCGCTTCGAGAGGAGGCGGTTGCAGATGCCGCCGAAGACGGGCGAACCCTGGACGGAGGACGAAGACAGAAAGCTACTCTCCGCATTCGATGCGGGCCGGGCGCTACAGGAATTGGCGTCGGCGCATGAGCGATCCATGGGCGCGGTACGGGCGCGATTACTGAAGTATGGCCGCATCAACGCCTAACGCAGCCGCCGGGAGGACGTCCCCGGGACGTCCTCCAAGCCTGCTCAATACCTATGGGGAGAAACGAATGGGGCGCTGGTATGCGCACTATGAAAGTCAGTGCTGGTACACCAACACGTACTTGGTGAATGAGCTTAAACAGATCGGCAGGGCGCGGAGCCAGCTAAGAGAGTGGAACAACATCTACGGGTCGGGATGCAACTTCGTGTGTCTCGCAATGATGCTCGAACTGAATCCCGCATACCTTGCGTCGCTGCTAGCCGCACGTGGGTTCTTCCGCCCCGACATTGCCACGCGGGCGTGGCAGTTGGACGGCATCGAGCGTAGGCGCGCCGCTCAAACCTTCCTGGTTTGGGATGCCAACCGCCCGTACCCGGAAGGTCAGTCCGTTAGCTTTCGCCGCTTCTGGCACCCGCTTCGTGGCCGTGTGTCCTGCCGGCTTACTTTAGAGGAAATAAAGGCTGCCGCTAGCCTGGAGGAAGCGGCTCGACTGATTGGCAGGGCGCGCCGCGCACGCCTGCACGTCATCTGCGGCTACGACGATCACTCCCATTTAGTCGCCGGAACATCGGGACGCCAGTACTTCCTGTGGGATCCGGTCAGCGACGAGCGCCACTGGCACTTCAAGTTGAGCGTGGAAGACAACATCGGCGGTCGTTACACGCTGAAGCGTTTTTTCGCGATACGCACGCGACAGCGGCAGTTCAGGGGCCTGAAACCGCAGTTTTGGATCTACCGCCTCGAGTGGAAGCGCCGACGGCGTCGAGGCAACCGCATCTCGTAGCAGCTGGGACTTATAACTACGATTAACGCAACCTTCAGGAAAGAAAACCATGCGCACAAACGAGCTCGCTGCATTGCTCGGCCGCGTGCCAAAGCGCGCGCCGTATCGGAAGTACCTGGTCGCCTCCTACGCCGAAAATACAAAGCGCGCTTATGAAGGCGATGTCGCCCATTTCAAGCAGTGGGGAGGCAGGATCCCCGCGACTCCAATGCAAGTGGCCCGATACCTGGCTGCTTACGCGGGAAAGCAAGCGTTCGCAACGCTTAGTCGACGGATCGCCGGAATCCATAGGGAGCACATGGCACGGGGTCTTCGCTCTCCGGCGCGCAGTGAGCTCGTCCGGGCGACGCTGCGCGGCATAGCGAGGACGTATTCGAGGAAGCAGCGGCAGATGCGACCGCTATTGCGCGTTCACCTGCTGAAGATTCTTCCGTACATGCGGGGCGCAAGAGGTGCCAGGGACAAGGCGTTGCTGCTCATGGGCTTCCTGGGTGGCTTTCGTCGTTCGGAATTATCGGCGCTCAACGCCGACGACGTTCAAATCGGCGCTGCAGCACTTTCGATTATGGTCCGTAGAAGCAAAACAGATCAGGAGGGGGAGGGGCGGGTGGTGAAGATTCCGCGCCTGCGCGGCCGGCTTTGTGCCGTTCGCGCATTGAAGCAATGGTTGAAGCTTCGCCCAAAAACCGCTCAAGCTCTCTTCACACGGTTTGCCTGCACGGGCCGGCCAACTGACAACCGCATATCCGGGTCTTCGATAGCCGACATTGTCAAAAGGCGCGTTGCGCACATCGGACTCGAGACGACGCAGTTCTCCGGGCACAGCCTTCGCGCCGGGTTTGTGACGTCGGCGGCACGAGCCGGAGCCGTAGCTTGGCAAATCAAACAGCAGACCGGCCACAAGACCGATGCTGTGGTCGCTGGGTATATCCGGGATGGAGATTCTGCCGGTGCCAAGGTCGCCCGGCTGGTTGGCTCCGCCTAGGTGGGCCGGCGCAATCGGGTGGAAAGCGGTCGAGCCGTTCCCACGACACTCCCTCTGCAGCATGGCCGCGCCGGCCCCCGGATTAATCGGCGGCGGGCGCTACGCTTGTACCTGACCGCTTTGGAACACCTTCGGCAGACGAGGCCGGACATGCTTGAAGCGGCGCAGAGCGTGGGCCCGCACACGTTCAAGCGCATGACCGCAGCGCAATTTCTTGAGCAGTATTGCTGGGTGGTGTATGCGAGCGGCTTCCGGTTTGCGCATGTCGAACGTCACTTCCCCCGCATTCGGGAGCGCTTTCGATGCTTCAGCCTGGATCAGCTGAGTCGGATGAGAACGGTCAAGCCGGTATTGAGAGTTTTCAACAACTCGAACAAGGCGAATAGCTTCCTGAAAGGTTGCAAAGCGATCGGCGCGGAGGGCTTCGGTAAGTTTAAGAAGCGGCTGAGAGTGGAGGGAGCCGACGCGCTCGAATCACTGCCCGGGATTGGGCCGGTTACGAAATTTCACCTGGCGAAGAACATCGGCCTGCTGGATCGCGCAAAGCCGGATATTTGGCTTAGACGGGCTGCCACGTCGTGCGGGTGCTCGGTTGACGAGCTAGTTAATTACCTCAGCGCCTCAACCGGTGCTTCGCACAATGTGGTGGATGTAGCGATTTGGCACTATGGGGCGACGAAACGCCTGCGGGGATGATTCGCGCGATGGCCGCGTTGCATAGCTAAACTCTCGGGTGCCCAACAAAGATCCCATGGCAGCTAAATAATTTCTAAGAATCAGGGCAAGCGCGGATGGACGACAGTGTCGGAGCCCTTCCCTGGGCTCGCAACACCGATGCCCGATAATGGCATCAAGGTCGCTCAAGGTAATTAGCTAGCCGTTTTCGGAGGCCGCCGTGGCGGTAACGAGCAAAGAGTTGCTAGACAAGTCCCTACAGGCGGCAATCTCCGCGATCGAGCTCTACAACAAGCCCGATTTCCGGTATCGGGAAGAGACGTTTGCCGTCCTCATTTGCACAGCGTGGGAGCTGCTCCTAAAAGCGAAGACGCTTCATGATGGGAAGGAAGACTTCAATCTCATTGTTGTCGTTCGACCTGAAGTAGATCCCGCGACCGGCCTCACAACGCAAGTACCGAAGACAAATCGAAGCGGCAATTTCATGACCATTGGCCTGAGTGTGCTGAGCAATAGAGCGCTGGAAAAGAAGCTGGACGGGTATTCCAAGGAATGCCTCGCCAACATCGAGCTCCTGATTGAACTCCGGGATAACTCAGTACATCTAGTCAATGCCGATCTCGCTCTTTCCGAGCGCGTTCTAGCTATTGGAACCGCCGCGGTAAAGAACTATATGTCGCTTGCGACACGTTGGTTCAGCGTCGATTTCTCGAGGTACAACTTCTACCTAATGCCGATGAGTTTCTATCACGGCTTTGAAGCCATTGCTGCGGGCTCAGTCACACCAGCCACAGAACAGTCTAAGCGATTCCTAGAATACCTCGCTAATGTCAACAGCGATGCTGAGGCGGATTCAGAACATCACATACTGCTGGCGATCGAAACAAAAATAGTGAAAGGGAAGGGCGGTGATGGGGTTCCCGTGCGGTGGACCAGCGACGCTACCGCGCCAGCGATGAATGTTCGAGAGGAGTCATTGCTGGAGACCTATCCCTACGACACTGGTGATCTGGTCAAAAAACTAAAAGAACGATATGCGAACTTTAAGCAAGATCGCACATTCCAGAAATACAAGAAACCACTTGAAGATGATCCAAAATATTGTCGTAGGCGTCTATACAACCCGAAGCGTGCGGGCAGTGGCTATAAAAATTTCTTTAGTACAGAAGTGTTTAAGGTTTTCGACAAGCACTACACGAAGAAATGAGTCCTGGGCTACCGGAGCACTTCGCTTTTGGCCTCCAATAATGACGTTTGACGAATACCTGCTAATTTGCGGTCGATCGAGCGGCGATTCACCCGCCGTCTGGAATGACTTACATAGCGCTACGGTAAAAACGAAAGAGTCCCGCAAAAGTTTCTGCCTTGTTCCGAAAGCCGATTGGGCGACGGTGGCCGGCGTCACTGGCCCGGTTCCGGCTCTAGCGCAAGTCGCATGCGTCAGTGCTTTTGACATCCACTCGAGCCGGACGCGGACGTAATGGACCTTTTGAACGCAGATAAGTTGGTTCTTTTTGTGGCGTTCGTTGTCCCTGGATTTGTAAGCCTCAAAACTTATCAACTGCTATTCCAAGCCCCTGCAAAGGACGCTTCCAATCAGGTTGTGGATGCCGTCGCGTATAGCTGCCTAAATTACGCGATCCTGTTTTGGCCAATTCTGAGCGTTGAAGAAAGTAACGCCAGGAATTCCTATCCGCACGCCTACTTCGCGTTTTACTTTTTTGTTTTATTTATAGCTCCGGTCGCGCTTGTCTGTTTTCTCATGAGCTTACGCAGGACGAATTTCTTTCAAAAAACGTTACCCCACCCAACGGGAAAGCCTTGGGATTATGTGTTTGGCAAACGTGAGCCCTATTGGGTAATTGTTACTCTCAAAGATCAGAGGAAAATCGCGGGGCGATTCGACTCGGCCTCTTTCGCATCCAGCTATCCGTTGCCGGAGCAGATTTACCTGGAAGAAACTTGGGAACTCAATGCCGACGGAGGATTTGAACGGCAACGCACGGAGTCAGCCGGTATAATCGTCCTCACCGCTGAGATTGAATCCGTAGAACTTTTCAATCTCAAGTACGGAGGCCAAGATGACAGACAAGAAAGTTCCGCTTCGAGAAGGCTATCAGCCGGCGAAGCAATCAATTCCAGAGGGCGGCAAAGTGAAGGGCGGTTACCAGCCGCCGGAGCAGAAACAAGTGGTACCGCCGCCGCCGCCGCCGAAAAAGCCGTGAGTGCCCAACCCGAAACGAAAAGGGACATAAGGTGAACAAACCTACTAAGACACACGATGGCTTCCAGCCCTTAACCAAGGGATATCAACCAGCCGCGCAGCAACAAACTGGCACACAGCCTACGGGTACACCGCAGGCAGGACAGCCGGCGTCAGGACAGCAGCAAACGCCGGTTGCCCCGCCTAAAAAGCCGTAAGCTGCCGATCGTTCCCTGGTCCCCATGCTGCTCCCATCGGCGAGGGGCAATGCCGCCGGGGTAGGGATGTGTCGACCAAACAACGCGAAGTCCGGGTGAAATAACCCATAGCGCGGCCTCGCCCGAACCAACAGGTCCCAGTTTATTGGCGTACCGAAATTGCCGGGAGGGGGATGGCGGGTAGGATTCGGCCCTACAGGAGGTTGTAGGTCTTCGGCTCCAGGTTCCTGATCTTCTCCCAAAACTCGAGGGGGCGCTTGTGTCGCGCAGCGAAGGCGAGCCAGTAGAGCGGTTGCCGTTTCTCGCCTCGCACAATCTCGGCCGCCTCGGTCGTTCCCATGTCGCTGGTGCGCAGGAGCGATCGCCAATACTCGAAGAGCTTGCCGCGAATGTGCTCGATGGATCGCTCGCCGTCCACATGGTTCCGCCAGCCGGGCGCAAATGTGTCCACCGGCGAATCCGCGTCTTCAAGATAACGCAGCACGTTGCGGTTCAAGTCCTGAAGGCTCACGTGGATGAGGATGTCCATGCGTTTGAATGTCGACAGCCGCCGGATAACTTCGAAGGGCAGAGTGGCGACGTTGTAGGGGTCCAAGAACGCAAAATGCAGCGCGAAAGGGTCGAGCCTTGCGGCAATGCGCGCAACCGTGTCCACGGCGGACCCGGTGTCGGAGTGCACCGGAGCGGCTTCGCGTCGCAACCGGGCGTTGCTTGCCGCGCTCAGTCGCGCATCGCCGTCCGCTACGTGTACCTGGGTGAAAGGCGTATTGGTGCGCTTGGATTCGAGCCAAGCAACGAGTGGGCTGCCGTGCGTTACTTCCCCCGTGGTCTTAATCCGCACGCGCCCGGGACCGGCGAAGGGCTCGATGTATGTTGCGCCGGCTTTGCCGGGGCCAATAAATCCGTTGCGTACCCCGCGGCTGATATCCACGTACTTCGCTAGACGTTCGTACTTCTCTTTCGCCCACGGTCCAACAATTTCCCGAGGCATGCCGTCCTCGTCCAGCTCGTATTCCTTAGGATCGAGCGGTGCGAGGGTGCGCGTCATTGCAGCGCTGGAAATTCGTCCCATGTTCGACCGTCCAGGTCGCGGCCGGCGGCATGCTTGCCCAAGCGCACCAGCGTTACAGGGTGCCCTCTGGAATCCGTTAGCGAGAGGCGTCGACGCCCGGACCCGGCGTTGGCGTAGTCGGGACGCCAGTGCCCCCACTGCTTGAAGTGGAAGGCGACGTTAGCCGCATGACACTGATCGCGAAGCGATCGCGCCCATTCCGGGTTCATTGGCCGCGCCTTGTGCCCACTCTCGCCACCGGCGATGACCCAATCGACGCGCCGCTTACCCTTGGTCCATGGCTGTAGGTCGAGCGGCCCCAGCAACGGCTCGCAGGAAAGGAACCTCACTGTTGCGGGCAGTTCTAGTAACAGAGGGATTCGTTTTTCTGCCCACTTTTGGTTTTCGGCGGTGACGCCAGCCCAGACGTTCGTCGGCCACGTCTTGCCCCAAGGCACCGACGCCAAAACTCGCTCAGGGCGTTTCGTGAGAAGCAGCCAATCTAGGCCGGGAGTATCCGCAATGAGCTTCCACAGCCGCTCGCGCACGGGGTTGAGTTCCGTTCGATGCTCGAATACATCGGCCATGGATGCGCAGAAAACGCGACGCCGTTCGCCGACGGCAAAGGCTTCCGCGTTCCACTTCAGTGGCTCGCGCCAGTGCGCATCACCGAAGAATCGCCGGTCAGCACGGGCACCCCAAATGTCTTGCCCAATGCGATGGGAAAAGGTTTCGGCGTAGCAATGCTTGCAGCCAGGCGAAATCTTCGTACAGCCCCACCACGGGTTAAAAGTGTGGTGCGTCCATTCGATCGCCGAGTCCTTGGCCATGAGCGCAGGCAGTGTACGCCCGCGAAGCGGAGGACTGAAAAAACGCCCAACCAAGCGGACACAGGAGCCGGTGGGTAGAGGCTGGCACTACCACCGGAGGTATTGCGGCTGAATCCGAAGTCGGCCCCGAATCCGTAGGCGCGTCCATAGAGGCACAGTTGGGGCGAAGCAGATGTGCGGACGCGATTGGGTAACACTAATGGCGTACGCGCCAAGTGGCGCATCCTTTCGCCTATAGCCTGTTTCGAAGTGCGCACCAAAGCCCTTTAATTCGCTGGCTCCGTGAGAGGCAATTTCCCCGTTGTGGAGACTCCCTGTTTGCCAGTCCATGTGAAACGAACTGAATCGGCCGCTGGCTTCAATAAAGCCCCAGTCCGTAAGCTTGATTGGGTGGTCCGCGAGGCTAACCACGTGCAGCATCGTCTCCCGGTCTATCGAGGGCGAGACTCCCCCTAGGCGGACAACGAACCGATCGCGTTTCCCTCGAATCTGCAACAAGAGATTCCAGATGCCGGCAACTGCGGCGACAAACGCGGCAACGGCTGCGACCCATACTTTGAACTCTTCACCTGTCATGTGTCCGCATCCATCGCGTGCATCAAGACCTCGCAGAACATCTCGCCGGCCACTTCGACCTCGTCGTTGTTTTGTTCGCTTTCGAGATATGCGCGGAAAATCCTGAGCCGCTGACGGGATGCCGGCGTTTGCGTCGTGCTCCGCTTCGCCCGTTCGGCAACGGCGATCAACGTTTGCCTCCGATGCTCGACGCTGACCGAGATTGCGCCGCGCTCGAGCATGCTTCCTAGTTGCCGAAGGGTCAGTTGCTCCACGTGCTAGGTCGTTGTCGTCCAGGCGTTAGGGTACGCCGAGCAGATGGGCGCTCAAACAGTGTGTTTAATGAGTTCGATCCAGGCTGAATCTTGTCCACGCTAATGCGGCGGGAGCCGTAACTGTTCAAAAGTGCCGTCGCTCGCCTTGAACCGCACAATCATGAAGTCAGTCGTGGGTATTTCGAGAAACCTTAGCACCGCGCTTTGGGCCTGCGGTTTTGACACCAGCTTTTCGTTTATGCGAGCACCAAACCGCTTGGCTTCATCGAGCAGGACGCGCCCTCCCTCCTTGCAAAGGCATTCCTCCACATAGCTCCTTACATCTTCGTCGTTCACGAGACAGGAAACAGTGAGCCAGCCAAGCAGGCATGCTTTCCGCCGCGCCCAAGGATCGGTCATCGCGGGCCACGGATACGAACTCCAATTTCGACGCGACGTTTCGTTCCAATAAGGGTACGGGTCGAAGCCATAGTTAGCCTCGCGCGGGACGATGATCAAGTGCTCCAGTGCGTTCTCTATGTCAGTGGCTATCTTGCTTCGAGTGCCCTTAGGATCGTGTCTCGGCACAAGCTGAGGGATTTCCTCAACCCACAGGCGCTCGATGTGCAGTAATTCGTGCAACACATCGTGGGGTGGGAAGACATCCTTGGATCGAAGAAGGATCGTTGCCGACGTCGGGGTCACATGGGCAGCAAGACTATCGGGATTTGGGGACGTTGGAGATCTCGGACGGTTGTCGACTTCGACCGAAATTTCTCGCTTTGCGAAGCTCTCGATGAGGTCAACGAGCGTCGCAACGCCAGTTGGAAGTTGTGCCTTGTAGAAGGTGTCCATCTGATCAGTGGATTGGCAATCCCGTGGTTTGGCAGCGCATCATCGTTCTCTGCGCTCGATGATGAACCGCGCTGACTTGTGTGGCTCGTATGCCGCGTGGTAGCGGTGGTCACTAACGTGCGGCTCCATCATGTCCACATCAAGAGCATTGCCGGCAATGAAATCCTCAAGGTTCAAGCCATCGTGCCAAAGACCTGCATCAGAAAGCCGCTTGACGTACACGGTGCTGGCTAGCCGCAACCCCGAGCGTCTAAGTACAGCCCGGAGGCAAATGCCTTCGATAAGCACCGGCGTACGGCGCGCGTTGCGGAGCACTTGGCGCAGCAGCCTAGTGCGACTAATTCGGCTTGGGTAGGCGTGGTCCCCATCTCGAATTACGACGAACTTGTCCAAGCTGACCAAGGGCAGAGCGAGGTCTTGGCTTAGCTGATTTGCGAGAGTCGTCTTCCCAGACCCCATGTAACCTTCGATTCCAATAAGCAGGCCGGCACGGCGATACAGCTTTCCGCGGAGTCGGTGGCGTAGCCATTCGTATGTCAGCGTGGTCGGCAAGCGACTGCTTAGGACTCATCTTTAAGTTCGACTAGTGTAAAGGGCAGGGAGATGACACTGGATGAATACGAACGTACCGGTAAGCAACTCTATGAAGAGTTCGCCAAGCTGTGCGCGACCTTGCTCAGTGATGAAATAGCCAAGCGCGGCGAAATCCGGCTTCAGCATGTCCAGCACCGCGCCAAGGGTCTGCAATCGCTGCGCGACAAGCTGGTAAAGGAGAAGGTCGCGCCCGAGGATCGCGAGATCGAAGCCAAGATCAAAGACCTGGCGGGGTGTCGGCTAGTTTTCTATACGAACACGGATGTCAGTCGCTTTCGAAAGAGCAGTCCGTTCGATGAAATATTTGAAATCGATTGGGACAGGACCAAGTTCCACCATCCTGTTGACGATCCGAGCAAGCAGTTCCGTTCAGAAAATATCGTTGTCCGCCTGAAGGAACCGCTCCTGTCGAGGGCGGAGTTCGGCAAGTTCAAAGGTTTGGCGTGTGAGGTGCAAGTGCAGACCGCCCTCAATCACGCATGGTCTGAGATGGAGCACGACGTCTACAAGAAGCCCGTGTTGAAAGGCTTTGGTGAGGCGCGTATGCGCGGCATGGAAGAGCGCATGCAGAAAATAATGCGCGACTATCTGCTACCGGCTGGCTACGAGTTCCAGAAAATTCGAGATGACTTCGATAGGCTGGCGACGGGCAAGGCCCTGTTCGATCAAGATGCGCTTCGAGTTATCGAGGCCGCGACAGACAACAACAAGCGGTATGAACTCTTGGAGCAGTTCGCCACCTACGTCCTCCCGGACTATGACGATGTCTCGGCAGTGCAGGCCGACATTAGGAGTACGGTTGCACGCGCTATTCGTGCGGCACGCGCCACCCCGCAGCAGCCGATAGAGACGGAGTGGGGAAACCTCGACGGCATGACAGCGGATCGTGTCTTCGACAGGGCAATCGACATAATCGATGTGATCCGTTACGCCGGCCCAGATGCTGTCGAAAGCACGTTTGAGTTGCTTTGCGAGCTGTACCGCGACGCCACCAGCGATGACCAACGAAACCGCGTTCTGCAATCTGCTGAGCACCTAGCGAAGAACGACCTCAATGTGTGGAAGAAGGTAGGTCCAATCGTTCAGCACATCCTGGCGGACCGGATTCTAGGGATGGACCTAGAGAAGGCAGGCCCGATCCGGCCGGTCCTTCTGAAAGTTCTCGGGGAACTTCTAGACCCAGTAGTGACGGGAACCTCTAGTACGTACAAGACCCTTACGTGGAAGTCGCGCGCCGCCGACCCCAGCGAAGCCCTCGTTGCAATCCGCGTTCGCGCGATTCAGGCGCTAGAGAAATTATTTCTCCTGTCCAGCAACGATGAAGAACGGCGAGGGACTATCCAGACTCTTTCGGAAGCAACCCGCACGCCGCATCAGGGCAACTATGCAGACGAACTGCTCCGAATCGTGCTGACCAACACGCTGGATGTGGTTCGTTTCTATGCTTCACAGGCCAAGAGTCTCAGCTATGAACTCTTGCAAGCCCTTGAGCATGATTTCTTATGGTTCTTTCGACGCAATCGGAGAATGCCAGCGGATGCACAACGTGACCCGGCCATCCGCGACATCAAAGAAAGGCTGACGAAGGAGATTCTGGATTTCCGGGATCAGGTCAATCTCGATCAGGGCTTCGTCACTTACAAGACTCTCGTGGGCTTTGAATCTGTATTTCCGCCGGCATGGGACAACGCCGACTTCGAAGTCAAAGAAGAGCAGACGTATCGAGACCGTGAAATCGAGCGAATGATTGAAGGGATTGACGACGGAGACGCAATCAAGTGGCTCGGGATTATTCGCAGGTGTCTTCAAACAAAATCGAATGACTTAGCCACATTTCCGAACTTCGGCAAATTCCTTGAGAAGTTGGCGGCAAAAAAGCCTGCGATAGCCCTTCGGTACCTGGAACAAATCGATGAGGGGCTTGAGCGGATTATCTCGGCGTTACTGGCCGGTCTAGAGTCGTCTGCTCCGGACGCTGCAAAGGCAAAGATCAACGAATGGATCGATGCGAGGAAGCACCTATCAAGGATTCTTTGGTACTACCGATTTTCCGCGGGGGTTGACGTCAACGCGGTCAAACGGGTTGCAGAGGTTGCGTTGCAGGTAGGCGAGGAGGACGCGATAGCCAACTCAGTTGAAGTCGCGGTGACGCGCTATAAGGACCTAGGCGGCGACATTATCGAAACAGTCCTCTTGCCAGCGATAGATTGGCTCGAGAAGCAGGGCCATCGTCATTGGGCGGGCGGCGGACTTTCGATTGCGCACGGGAAGGAATCACCTTTCCGGAATCTCACGGAGCAGCAAGCACGTAGAGTCCTGGCGCATCTAGTTTCCAGAGAGACGATTGATACAAGGCTTGACTACCTGCTTGGCGCAATCGGCAGAGCGCACCCGACTTTGCTCGTCGACTTCCTAGGATCACGTGTACGTCGCGAACGTGAACTAAATGCGGACCGCAATGTGTTTGCGAGGTACGACGCCGTTCCGTTTCAGTTCCACAAGGCGAACGAGGCAATCAAGACCGCGCCAGACTACATGTTGCAGCAGATGCAGACTTGGTACCGGGAGGACGGCGACCTCTTTTCCTTGCGAGCCGGCCGCTTGGCCCACAGCGTCTATCAGAACATTACGCCCGAGCTTGCGGCGTCATTGATGCGTCTCATCCATACAGGCGACAAGGACAACATTGAGTTCGTGATGGAGCTTCTTGAGCGTTTCGAAGGTGCCCCTGAGACGCGACCTTTGTACAAGGCAATCGTCAGCAAACTACCGAGCGAGGACCCCCTGTGGAACAGTGTGAGGGTGGGGCTGGAAGCAACCGGCGTTGTGTCGGGCGAATTCGGAATGGCGGACGCCTACAAGGAAAGACGGGCAGCAGTGGGGCTGTGGCTTGAGGATGGTGACGAGAAGGTCCGACACTTTGCCAAGAAGCACGTTGCGCAGCTCGACCGCATGATCGCTTCAGAGCAACGCCGGGCGGAAGAAGACCTTGAGTTTAGGAAGCGATCTTGGGGAACGGAGGCAGGCGACGACAAGGCTGGCGCCTAAGTTCGGGCGGATTGGTCGCACCTTCGCGCCGGGCAGCACTCCCCTCGCTTGCGCGAGAGGTGGACGATGCGAGGGCGCAGGCGGGGCCGCGGAAGTTCATCCTCGCGCCGCGGCTGCACCACCCCCTCGTTCAGCCCGCGCCGCACGCTGCAATTCCTGCGCGATTACACCAGTGCCTGAGCGGCGCGGAGGGGTGGTAGTTGGCGCTGCTCTGTTGCGCTCGTTGTTGATACGCTGCTGACGCCCGGGTGGGCGAATAAACCCGTCGGGGCACCGCCAGCGGCTCAGCGCCTCGCCTTATTGCTCGCGCCCGCGGTGCTCCCTCTTACACGATGTAGGACCAACCAGCGGCCGTGGTGGTCTCGGAGCTGGCTAACTCGTCAATTCTGAAAGTGTAAAGCGTGTGTCCGCCACGTGAGTGGCATTTACTAGGACATACGAAATGACAATGACAGGAAACAGGACCGCTTTTGATCTTTTAGCGGAGGAAGTCTTTCCGAAGGACATTTATGAGGCAAATGTCGAATTGTTCCGCAAACTTGATGAGGAGTATGGGCGGTATCAGGCTCTAAGCGAGATCGCGGCAAAACATCTGCCAAAAAAGTTGTACCAAGACATCCATCCATACATTGCTGAGCTATTTTGCAAAATCCAAACGCTAGATCTGACTGCAGCAGCAGCCCTCACTCTTCCGGAGTCCCGGTATATCCAGATCCGCAGCTACCTGGATGCAATGTGGCAAGACTACGGCGGCTTCCTACAGCTCGAGTTGGAATGGGAGAAATGGGCGTATGAAGATCGTTGTAAGCGTTTGGAAGTTATCTGGAGGAAATTCCGCAAGCTTAGGAAAATAAGATGGGAGGATTTCGCAGACCGCGAATGGCCTGAGGTCGGTAGCTACTTTGACTTGCGACGTGTACGGAAAGCCTGGCGAAGGGAGGCACCGAAGGCCTAAGCGGCACACCGCGACCAGAGAGGTAGAAGGCCGCGCTAGGTACCGTCGACCGGGCGCCGCCTTCTTGGATTCCTCTCCTGGTCGCCTGCTGCTATGAGAGTCTGCCGAATCCGTCCGTGACCGCCGTCTGCGTAATCACGTCGCGAATCTTGGCTTTCAGCTTACTAAAAGCCGACCATGGAACAAGTTGCCGATGCTGCAGTTGCCCAACGACGATTCCCGGGTGTACTTGGAGTTGGGCGGCGAAGCTCAATATGGCAGACTCGGAATAGAAAGGTTTCACGCGAGCTATGAAACGTTCCATTTCATCGCGCGACACCAAGGTGGATGCTGCCGATTGGTTAGCCCTCTTCTCCGTTCGGAGCCCGTGCGAGCAGTCGGCCATCAAGTTTGAGTCGACTACGGGTTCTGCTTTCCCCTCGTCATGCGCTATATGATCCAACTCGTGGAATAGTGCGTGCCAAAAGATATCGTGCTTGTCATAGCGCAGCGTGAGCACGATTAGCGGTTGCCCATCGAACCAAAAGCACGACGCATCTATTTTGGAGCCTGGTAGCGGCTCAATGATCAAAAACCTTATACCGGCGCGCGCGGTCAACGCTGGTACTTTTGCCGCGTCCTCACGCCTCTGCACGCACTGGCGTAGCTCCTGGTAAAGAACCGTGAGATTCGCCGGCGCGTATTTCTGTACCGATACTTTTGGCGCCAGCTGCCGGGCGCGCATGAGCCACGCCGCTTGGAGCACGGTGGGCTTGTCATAGGAGGTTTTCTTGGCCGCATGGGGTATGACGACATCGCGGTCCAGCGATGGGACGTTGAAGTAGGCCTTAAGGTGCTGTTCGAGCGCGTCCAGCGACGGCGCTTCGCTCAACCAACCGCGCTTCTGCATCTCCCTAACCGGAAACTGCCCGTATACCTTGGCGCGGCGCGAAATTAGTTCATACGAGCCCTGTGTCTGGGACAGCTGGTACTGGCTTTCCAGATTCATCCAAAACTCGGCATCCGTCCCCAACGCCTCGCCGAGGCCTTTCGCGGTCTCAGGGGTAATCGCTCTCTTCGCTGTGATGATTTCGCTTACGAGCCGTTGAGGCCGGCCGAGAATGTCGGCGAGGTCGGCTTGCGTCCAACCTCTGGCCTCGAGCTCTTCCTTTAAGCGGTCTCCCGGCGGGAACACTTCAGCGGGGGTGTTTTCGTTCATGACGAGGTCTCCCTTGTTGTTGTTATTCGCTGAACCATCGTTTCTACGACAGCTGCACGGCCGCCATCCATATCCCGGAAGGTCACGATTAAGTCCCAGCCGTCGGTTACTCGCATCGAGTGTTGTTCTGTCCCGTTCCCATACCGCTCCAGTCGTAGCGACTTCAATTGCTGCATGGCGCGTTCCTGCGGTGCGGCGCGAATGACCTGGATCCGTCCCCGGAACGCGCTCGCCACGGCCGGCGGGTAACCCCCGGTGAACGCGCGCTCCGAATCGATCCTCTCCAGCGACCGTGCCCCGAAGATCACTCGCATTTTTATGATAGTAGATAAATCAATGGCTTACAAATGGCAACTTTACACGTGGTGTACATATGGTAAGATGGATACTGGGCGCAATTGTCCTCCATCCTAGCGCACTTCCTCAGTTCGCCGGCATCGGGGCTCTAATTTCAAACAGATCGGTTTTCCGCCGCGTCTAGCGGGCCGTGCAGGAGAAGGAAATGGCAGACAACAAGCTCCAACTGGTTTTCATCGTGAACGGAAACCCGGTGCCGCGGGAAGTGAATATCAACCAACCGCTGGACGCCGTGCTCGGCCCGCTGCTGGTCGCGGCCGGCGTGGCGGGCGACGCGGACAAGGACAAGTGGCAGTTCAAGTTCAACGACCAGCCGCTCGATGCGAGCAAGAAAATCGGCGAACTCGGTTTGCCGGCTGGCGCGCAAATCTTCGTGAGCCTTAAGGCTGGCGTCGTAGGCTGAGCCGGTGTTCGTCGATCCGGCCGTCTCGCGGGCGAAATTCCAGCGGGAGGTGGAGCAGTTCAAAGCGCAGCTCGACGCTCACCACCGCCGCGGGATCTGGCTCGTGGATGACCGGTTCCCCGAGGTTTTCATTGTGCTGATGTCGACGAGGGCGTTGCCGATCACGGCGGTGTTCGGGGTGGTCATCAATTTCGACAACTATGATGTCGAGCCGCCGTCGGTGCAGTTCGTGCATCCGGTGACGCGCCAGCCGCTGAAGGCTGGGGAGTTGCCGCACGGCATGCCGCGCTTGAAGAGGGTGATCGGCCCAGGCGGTGTTCCCGAGACGGGCCCCGGCGGCGAGGCGGTCTTCGAGCCGCAGCAGCTGATCCAGTTCGAAGATCCCCAGCGCCCCGCCTTCGTGTGCCTGCGTGGAGTGCGCGAGTACCACGATCATCCAGCCCATACGGGCGACTCGTGGTGGCTGCACCGCGGCACCGGCGTCGGCACGCTGGCGTATCTCGTCAACATCCTCGCCACCTACGGCATCGACATCGTGCAGGGTATCAAGCTGCAAGTGCAGCTTGCCGGCTTCAACGTCATTCCGCGGCCGGAATGACGAGCCTCGCCCACATCGAGGCCGTCCACGTTCCGCTCCAGGTAGCGGAGGAGACCCAGCGGTTCCTGCGTGCGGTTGGACAGCGCGGTCACGAGGGACTGGCGCTTTGGGTCGGCCGGCCGATCGACAAGCAGTTTCAGGTCGAGCAGCTGCTCATTCCCAGGCAACGCGCAATTCGCACGGCTGATGGCGTCTGCGCGGTGGTGGACACGGACGAGATGCACCGCATCAACATGGAGCTGTTCAATAGCGGGTTGCGGCTCATTGCGCAAATCCACAGCCATCCGACTGACGCGTACCACTCCGACACCGACGACGAGCACGCGATCGCAAACACCATCGGCAGCCTGTCGTTGGTCGTGCCCGATTTCGGCGCCGGTGATTTCAATCTCGCCACTACGGCGGTTTACCGACTGGCGCAGAGCGGCGAGTGGGTAGAGGTGGACCCTAAGCGCGTGGCGACGCTCATCAGGCTGGTCTAGGCATGGCGTTTCCCGACTACTTCGAGAAGAACAATCAATCCGCGGCCCTACTGCTGCGCGGCATCAGCGCACACGCTTTCAAAGCCGTGCTGGAAAACGAGGTGGTGGCCATTGCCGTGGACAAAGCCGGGCTTGCGAGCAGGGAAGGCCAGGCCATACTGGATTTGTCGGTGCGGCTGATCGCGCGCCTTTACCCAACGATCGCGTTTGCCCCGCTCGCGGGCGCGACTGACAAGGACCTCGCGCCGTACGTCTCGTTGGCGCGATCAGTCAACTCGAAAATCGACTTCGAGAAGTCGCTAGCAAAGGCGACGCGCTGCCTGGTGGTTGGCTCGACCCGACCGCGGTTCCTAAGGGGCAAGCGCCCTTTCGTGATCTACGCTGGTTCCAGGAACTGGCTCGCTTTTCTCTCCACGGCACGACCCGCCGGCAGCGGTGCTAGCGCAAACCCGTTTGGCGCCGGCGTTGCCGCCTGCGTCGCGGTCGCCAACATTTTTCGGTCGAGCTTCAAGGCCCAACTACCGCTGGCCATGGCGGACGCGGAAGTTGCGTTCTCCGCGCTGCAGATGGCGCCGGCGGACCCTCGCAATGCACCAAATCCCGCGCTGAAGCGCTTCGACCTCGGGATCACTTACCTGGTCGGCGCCGGCGCCATCGGCAACGGCTTCATATGGACCGCTGGCCGGCTCGAGTGCACAGGTGCCCTGCATTTAGTCGATGGCGAAAAGCTGGCCAAATCCAATCTTCAGCGCTACGCCATGACGGTGGAGACGGACGTGGACGAGCCAAAAGTGGAGCTCGCCAAGCGGTGGCTGTCCGCCAGCAAGCTCAAGGTTCATCCTCACGCGAAGCATTGGGAGCAATTCGCGCACGATCGTGGCGATTGGGCTTACGACCAAGTGGCGGTTGCCGTCGATACTGCGCGAACGCGGATAAATGTCCAGGCCGCGTTGCCGCGCGCGGTGTTCAACAGCTGGACCCAAGCCGGCGAAGCCGGCCTGTCGAGACACGGCTTCGCCGCCCCCGGCGCATGTCTCGCTTGCCTCTACATGCCCGACGGGGCAGCGCCGAACTACGACGAGCTGATTGCACGCGCGCTGCACTTGCCAGAGACCAGGGATACGTTGCTCGAGATCCGCAAGCGCTTGCAGTTAGCGGTGCCGAACGAGCGGGAATTCCTCGACAGGGTGGCGGCCGCCGCCGGCGTCCCGATCGACGAGTTGTTGCCCTTTCTCAACAAATCCTTGCAGGCTCTCTACATCGAGGGCATTTGCGGGGGCGCTGTCGTTACTCTTGCGGCTGGCGGCCATCCGGTTCAGCAGGCTGAAGTGCCGATGTCGTTCCAGTCGGCTCTCGCCGGGATTCTTCTCGCGGCTGACTTGGTCGCCGAACGTCTGTCACTCAGGCCGCGGCTTCCGACGAAAACGCAAATCAGCGTATTGACCGCACTGGCTCCTATCCCGTCGAATGGGCAAGCGAAGGTGCGACGGTGCTTCTGCGCCGACGATGATTTCATCGCTGGTTACAAGGGTAAGTATCCCGGTTCCGCTGTCGTTAAATCTAAGACGGTTGCCAGCCAGCGGCACCGTTTAATGAAGGGGCTCGACGATGACCGAGACTTGGCTCCGCGCTGAAGTTACGCGGGCTCTCTTGGGGAGGGGATTTGGCAGATAAACTCTTTCGGGTCCTGAGTCTCGACGGCGGCGGGGCTAAGGGCTTTTACACACTCGGCATACTTCGCGAGATCGAGGCCATGATTGGCTGCCCGATCCACCAGCGCTTCGATCTGATCTTCGGGACCAGTACCGGCGCCATCATTGCGTCGATGCTCTGCCTCGGGAAGAGCGTCAAAGAGATAACCGGGATCTATAGCGACAACGTCCCGAAGGTCATGCAGGCAAAGTCCCCGGATCACAAATCGGCGGAACTGGCGTCCCTCGCAAAGGAAGTATTCGGGGACACAGCTTTCACCGAGGTTAAGACGAATATCGGCGTCGTCGCTACTAAATGGGTCCTTGAGCGCCCCATGATTTTCAAGGCGAGCGTCGCACAAGCGCACGGACGGCAAGCAACCTTCACCCCTGGCTTTGGCGTACCTATTCGGGACGCGGTAGAGGCGTCCTGCTCCGCCTATCCGTACTTCAACCGGAAGACCGTCATCACCGATAAAGGCGACAAGATCGAGCTCATCGACGGTGGGTTCTGCGCGAACAACCCGACGCTGTACGCCATAGCCGATGCGACCGTATCGATGAAGGTATCCCCGGAGCTTATCCGCGTCGTGAGCCTCGGTGTGGGCACATACCCGCCGCCGCCTATCAGCAAGACTTCCTGGGACTACTGGAAGAAGCGGACACCGGGCGTCCAGCTGCTTCAGAAAACATTAGAGATCAATACACAGTCGATGGATCAGCTTCGGTTCATCCTCTACAAGCACATTCAGACAATACGGATAAGTCAGGAGTACTCGGAGCCTGCCATGGCGACGGATCTCTTCGAGCACAACCTCGACAAGCTGAACATCCTCACGCAGCGAGGGGTGCAGTCATACGCGGACAACGAGGAAGCACTTAAAAGGTTTTTACAGTAGGGGAGATAGCCGTGGGGATCCCAGAATCTCAGCTCGAAACCTGGGCGAAACAAGGCTCCGTAACGCAGTCGTCGGATACCTATCAGGCGATCAAAAACACGCTGGACCACGCCGACGCGCCATACCACGGCAAGTCCTACTCTATCTTCCTGCAGGGCTCATACGGAAACGACACGAACGTCTACAAGGAGAGCGACGTAGACATAGTGATTCGCCTTGACCAGGTTTACTACTCCGACACGAGCCTCCTGACACCCCCGGCAATGCAGAACTATGACAATGCGTTTGTAGCTGCCACGTACGGGTGGAAGGATTTCAAGCCGGAAGTTCTCGCTTGGCTCCAGAAGAGATATTCGGGCGTAAATGAAGGAAAGAAGGCGATCACTATTACAGCGGGCGCTGGACGCCGCGAGGCCGATGTCATCGTCAGCGCCAACTTTCGCCGCTACCGCAAGAACAGTAACGGTACGGACGGCGAATACGATCTTGGTATGTGTTTTTGGACTACGAATAACTCTCAGATCGAGAACTTCCCGAAGCCGCACGGCGACAATTGCACCACTAAGCACAAAGATACGACCCAGTGGTTCAAGCCCGTGGTCCGGATCTTTAAGAGCATGCGGAACCGCATGATCGAGGACCTATACCTGGAAGAGGGTGTCGCACCTTCCTATTTCATTGAGGGGCTGGTGTGGAACGCACCGAATACCCTATTTGGCACCACCTACGCTCAGACCGTGGGCAATGTTCTCGATTGGGCTGAAGGTGCAAATCGCGACGAGCTCGTTTGCGCGAGCCATCTGCACTGGCTCGTGCGGGATAACACATACAAGAGTTGGCCGACCGCCAATTTCGATGCGTATCTCACGCAGGCGCGGACGTTCTGGGACGACTGGTGAGACTTAGAACGCCGGGGAGTCATGCTCGAGGGTCGATCCAGAAGTCGATCCAGAAATACAAAGAGCGTCAAGCGATAAGAGTCTGGAACGAGTCCGCCCCTGGCCAAGCGCTTGTCCACCACTGCCGCAATTACTTCTACGACGCCATCCCAAGCCTTGTAGGGATGTCGGACGAATCGAAGCAGAAGATCATCCCGGACTTCTGCACCCAGGTCTTCTCGATCGAACGAATCGACTTTATCGTCTGAGCAAGCGCGGCTCCTTAAGAAACGCACCAGGACTTGACGGGCACCTCGGGAAGTGCCCGCTAGTTTACGCCGCAGGGCTTATGTGTTCTTGTAGATACCCTTCGTGCCCACTTGAAGCGCCTTCTGGCCGCTTTTCAGGTGACCGTTGATCTCCGAAAGCAATTCGGCTTTGCCATTTCGGGACTTTCTGTATCGCCCAAGCAGCCGACTTGCTGCGTCTGCCTCGATCGCAGCCAAGACGAGAAACAATTCCTCTAACTGCAAGTCTTTCAAGCTGCTATCCATGCCAGCCAGCCCGTCGTGCCAGGCGCTAGTGCCCGGCGCTCCGTCCTTGATCAACCATAGCCACAGGAGGTCGTAGTCGCCCGTCGGCAGAGGCAACATTTTTCTAAACAAGGGATGGCGCAACAAATCGATATTCTGAAACATCGCAAGGTCTTCATACAGCTCCGCTTTGGCATCGCGCAAGAGAACGTCTGGGTGATACCACCATTCGGGTTCATTCCTATATTTATTGGTTGTCGGTGCGCGAGCACCTCCTTTCCTTTACAGGATCGTGGAAGGGCACTTGTTAGGCTGTTTTAGCGCCTAAAACGCCAAAAGATTGAGTTAAGCATTCCGGCTGAGCAGGTTCGGCGCGACACCTGTGCGAACGATATCCGCCACGTCACCGCGATAACAGCGGTTATGACGCGGATCGTTTCGATTTGGCTCCGTCCATCTGCTGAGCGAGTTCAACTTTGCCCGGGATAACACGAGTCGATGACGCGCCGATCCAGCGATGAGCAAGTCGCTCGCAAGAGCACTCCGACGTTAAGGCGCGGAGCTAAGAGGCTGGTAGCGAAGGAGCGACGTCGTTCGCCGCCGCGGCCCGCGCTAAGCCATGAGGATGGGCAGCTGTCACCTGGGCTGCTGGATGCGCCGTACGGCACTTGCACTGGCGCAATTCAGCCATTTGGCTCATCATTCGCTTATGGCTGTCAAGCGGGCGAGGCGAAGCGCGGTTCGGCTTCTAAAGGTGCGGGGCACGCGCATTCCCACCGTTGGTGCTCGCTTCTTCATGGTGCGCCTTCCGCACAATCAGATGAGACGCTTCACCGTTCGGCGGGTAGACGGCGTGTTCACCATGGTGCCGAAAGCCGCCAAGGCGCTAGATAAGCCCGGCATCCGGAAAGACGATGTGTTCGTCGGCGACGCATATGGTGTCTACGCGTACTCGGTTGATGAAAGCGATCCGACAAAATTCGTTCGAGAATCCGCGGACGGCAAACGAAGCGTAGGTAAACTCGTCGGCGGCAAGTTCAGAGCTGGGTGAGACGGCCCCGGCAGGCGCCGTCACTGCAAGAGCTACTCCGTAAGGCGATTCAAGGCGGAGCGCGTCGGCCAGTTGCATTCGTACTCGCGGGTCACAATGGCTCCGGAAAATCCACATTGTGGTATCGCCGCCTGGTGGATGAGCTTCAAATACCGCTCATCAATGCGGACCGGCTTACCTTGTCGATACTGCCCACACCGGATCGCGCGAAGAAGCTGCCGCAGTGGGCGCAGAGGTTCCGCGACAACGACGCGAGGTGGCAGCGTCTCTCCCAGGAAGCGGTAGAAGCCTTCGTGTCGCTAGTGGTCGAGAAGCGGATGCCTTTTGCGGTCGAAACCGTCTTTTCGCACTGGAAGCCTCTAGGTCGAGGCCGGTTCGAATCGAAGATCGACCTGATCAAAACGCTGCAGCGAGCGGGCTACTTCGTCGTTCTCGTCTTCGTAGGCCTTGCCGCTGTCGAGCTATCCGTACTTCGCGTGCTAACTAGGAAGGCGCAGGGCGGACATGACGTCCCGCTAGATAAGCTGTACGAGCGCTATCCGCGCACGCAGCTGGCGGTTGGCCATGCGGCCCCGATCGCGGATATGACGATGATGTTCGACAACAGCCGCTCCATCCGCAAGGCTTTTGAGCTCGTTCGAGTACAGCGCGGGACAAGCGTCCTTTTCGATTGCCGGGATCCAACCTATCGCATCAGTCCGAAGCTTCGGGCTATTGCCTCACTTTGGCTGAATAAAGTTGTCGGCAGATTCCCGTCGACGTAGCGGCCGCAGCGCGATGAGGATTGAAGTGCCGGCTGGGCGATGGATAAGGAGTACGTGAAAACAGCTGACGCCCGTCTTGTGTACGCCTGGCACAGATACCCTACCTGCCGTAGCTCGTGGCTATCGGCGTACCATATTGCTGCATCCTTAAAAATCTTGGAGTGGACAATGGCTAAATCCAACCTTCCGAAGTACACGCTCGAGAAGAACGAGAAGAAAGACTCTTGGAATCTAACCAACGACAAGACGGACCGCACGGTCAAAACGTTTGATACGAAGGCGGAGGCCACGAAGGCCGGAGCGCTGGAGCGCGCGGTTGGTCCTTCCGGCGGCTCGGTGAAGATTCAGAAAGAGAGTGGGCGCTTCCAGGAGGAGCGTACATATCCTGGAAGCAGAGATCCGAAGAGATCAAAGGGGTAGGGACTCCATGCTCTAGCAGGGGTGTTGCATCCGTTGTGGGCTCTGGCACACCACGGATGCAACACTTTCTAGGGAGCTACTTCTTCGGCACTGCTTTGACCGCTCGCCAGACGGTGGTGCGCTCGACGCCATACTTTCGCCCGATCGCGACCATGGACTCGCCGGCCGCGTGCAACCGTCGGATTTCCGCGTCGCGATCCGCCGCGGTCAAAATCTCGCTCCAGATCCACGAGCGCCGATTCGACTTCGACACCTGCAGCTCCGCCAGCCTCGGCCGAACTCGTTTGCCGGTCAGTTCCCTAGCCTTTTCGAAGCGGACTTCGAACTTGGTGCCCGACTCGATGGCATGGCCCTTCGGCACCGACAGCTTCAGCACGACGTCGAGCAAGTCCTCCTTGCGGCTGGAGCCGCGTTGCGCGCCCAGCTTGTTAGCGTGATGCATGAAGATGACCACCCGGCCCTCGCTCCGTTGTCGCCGAGCCCAGCGCGAAACAACCTCCCAAGCTGTAGCGTCGTCGGCCGCGGATCCGGTCCAGCAACTCAGGTTGTCCACGACGATCAGCGCCACGTCCTTCGGCATCGCCTCCTCAATCCCCGCCTGGCCCGCCTCGGTATCCAACATCGGCAGCGCGCCGCGATTCATGTCGGGAGTGACAATGAAGAGGTTCTTGAGGCTGCTGAGGCTTCGCTCGGCCTTGTGGATTCGCTCGGCCCGGCGTTGCAGCGGACGGCCCGCCATCTCACCGTCGAGCAGCAACACCTTGCGCGCCTTCGGAGCCTTCCATGGCCCGAAAGCACCTCCGGAAGCCACCGCATATGCGATCTCAAACGCCACGAAGGTCTTACCGACGCCCCGTGGTCCATAAATCATCGCCAAGTCTTGTCGGCACAGTAGCCCCTTCAGCACCGGTTCGCGCGGAGGAAACTGCTGCTTGAGAAAACGCTTCAGCGATACCGACTTCACCAGCTCTTCGTCTCTAATTGATTGCCTCATCTATTCCTCGTAGGAAAAAACCCGTCGCGGAAATGCGCCGGGCAGGCAACTCATTTAGACTTTTTGGATAGCTGCTTTTTCCCGATTTCTGGGCCTTGAGCAGTACAAAACGTAAGACCGCAAGTGCGCCGATATGGAGTGGGTGGGCTAGCTTCTCGTGATTCGTTGGTATCCAGAACGGCTAGTTATGACTTGCGCCGGCGCTGGCGCTGACGCGCAAGACGGTTGCTGCGTCGCCTAGCGCTGGGGCGACGTCGGCTGGGCCTACTATGACTCGGTCGCTGTACGCTTGGTCGGCGCTGGCTCCGACGGCGATGGCTGCGACTGCGGCGGCCATGGCGTTGAATGCGGGGGCCAAGCAAGTCGTCGATGGGAATTTCGTACGCAAGTGTGAAATCAATGCTCATATGTTGTTCTTTTTAATGACTGAAGGAAGGTAGTGCGAAGGGGCAGCGTGGGGCGCGCCCGCATCGCACTAGTTGCTTAACGCCGGAGCAGACCTCGGCGCATCGGGTTGCTCAAACTTCAGCTCTGCTGGCCTCTCGCTGCAGCACGTCGGCATCGCAAACGTGGGAAGCGAAGCGCAGGAGCCAGCCAGGGTACTCGCGGGTGCTTGTCGCGCTATGCGTCTCGTCATCCAGGTAAATACGGCGCGACGCGGGTAGGCCGAACGAGCGATGCAGGTAGGCCAGAACGGATTTCACCGCGTGCATGGTCGCCTCAGTTGTCTCGCGCTTTTCGGCGAAGCAACCATTGAAATAGCCGTTGGAGCGCGCTTCAGCGAGCGTCTTCCAGTCAGCGCAGTTCACCTCCCAAAAGCATTTCTGCGTGACATCCGTGTCCACGAGCTCGAGCAGCTGGTGGATCATGGGTGAAAAGGACTCGTTATTGCTCAGCAGCACAGCATAGCGCTCGATCCACTCGGCCGGGAACACTGCTTCACGGCGCTTCGCGAGCCGCCGATAAATGGATTCGCCGTTGGCCATGCGATAAAAGAGCATCAGCGATTCCGCAACACCTTCGTTCGCTTTTCGGCGTCTGTCTTCGGGAGTCCTGAAGTACTCGTTAAGCGATATGTAATGCTCATAGGTACTGTACGTCGTGTGTTTCATGTGTTTCGTTCCATGGGTACGCGCGGATGCGCCCATGTATTTACAACTTGTTGTTTAGGTGGCTGCTGCAGTCGAGAACAGAGCTCATAGCACGTTGAGTGGCGGAACTAGTGATCCGCGGTCTCTCGGCCGCTAGTCGTTGCCGCAGACGTGTAGCAGGCCGCCGGATATCTCACTTTTTGCTAAGTCGACCCTCCAGCGAGCGGCAATCTCATATCTGCCCCAAACATCGCGCTAAAAGGGGCAAACAACGCGCTAATTCAATAGTGTGAATAGTGAGTTGGGACTTGAGCCGTTAATACACATCAGTATCCAGCAATTAATTGCTATTGAAGCGGGAACACATGAAAGACACGGTGCGATTTGAAGTAACAATTCCTAATGCTGCGGATGTTGTTCAGCGGTATAGAGAGAAACAGCCAAGCCGTCGATGCGGGCAATGGTATGGCGGCGTGCGGATTGCAGGCCCGTGGAAGCAGTACTATGCGCGCGTAAAGCCGATCTACGGCGAACGCGGAGCGGCGCTGCTAGTAGAGACATCGCCAAAGTTTCTTTTCGGCCACAACGTCTGCGGATCCAGCGATGTCAAGAGCCAGGTATGGAGTGTTGTCGAGCACGTGGGTGATGCGTTGGGACTTGGCGATGAGCTCTGCCATCGTTTTGATGACATCGAGCTCCATAGAATCGATTTGGTGGCGAATCTAGCTCTAGATCGCGGTATCGCGATCAAGGACGCCATCAGATCCCTGTATTGGTACTTTCATGCGGTAGGCAAAAGTCTCGCCACGTATGAGCGATTCGGAAAGTACGGCACCCTTTACGTGAATCCGAAGAGCAAGAGACGGTTGACGTTCTACGACAAGGACCAGCAGCTCGCCGTAGCAAGGGCCGGAATGGCACGAGATGTTCCCGAGTACGACTGCATCCGAGCATGGGCTACCACCGTTCTCAGATTCGAGGCTCGGTGGAACCGGTCGGCGCTAGGTGCGGATCCGCGGCAGCTGCATCGCCTAGCTAACTGGGACTGCCAGCTCGCTCGCAACTTGGTTAACGAGCGCCTAGAAAGCCTTTCGGTCAAAGGATCCGGTGTGATCCCGGCGGAGTTGGCTGATGTTGGCAACTTGACGCCAGTTCAGCGGGCACTGGTGAGGTTGCACGCTTCCGGGGCGGACTTGCTCGCTGCGTTCGACGATCGGCGCGCGCTAACACGTCTGCGCGAAAAGGTACAAAAAGCAACGGGCGTAGACGTCTTCGGGGAGCCGGGCGCGCGGAAGGCAATGAGCATAAAGCGCCTAATCAATGACCCGAGCGTGCGGGTCTACGGCCGCCCTCGCTGGCTGTCGGCGCCATATCGGGCGATTCGGCACCATTTTCGACGCGCCCAGGCGTGAACAGGAGGGGCATCGCCTGTCTCCGGTAGGGGTCCATGGGGAGCTGTTCTGTGTACGACTCACACGTACGGGGAAGTAGCCATCGAGGTGATTCGCGTCGTAGATGGTCTCCTGCGTCCGCGCCGTGCCGCGTTCAGCTGTCCCAGCGTTATCTGAGGAGCGCCGGCGCCGGGCTAGCGCATGAGGCGCGACCGTAGGTTGCCTGCCGCCCAAGTATCTCCAGCCAAAGGAGGAGGAGGGCGGCTGGTGAAACCCGAGGCGGCAGGCAGACGATTCTGCGCGGCTTTTCTGACTTGGCATCGAGCGACTGCGAAATGATGGTCGCGGTAATGGGATTTATCGTGGGATGGGCTGCGCGGGACAATGTCTACCGAACCCAAGTTCGAGCGCGGCGGCGGGAATCGATTTCCGGGCGCCCCTGGACGGTATTAAATGCGATTGGACTTACGTTTCGTAGGTGATACCCCCTGCGATACCCCCAGCCCTGTTAGGACCAACCGGCCGTGTGCGTCTTATGCAGCCGGCCGGGCCGGCGCCAGGCTCCACATGCCGCTCGAGCCTGACCCGGGCCCAGCGCTTTACGCCGCGAACCGAGCTCATACTCCGAGCAGACCAACGCGTATTGCGAGCCGGACAAGCCCGGGCACGTCTTTCAGTGCGAGCTTCCTCATGATGCGGCTGCGATAGGTATCGATCGTAGAGGGCAGCACGCCAAGTGTACGAGCGATCTCCTTGCTGGTTCGGCCCTCCACGACCTGCTTGAGGACCTGGATTTCGCGCGCGCTGAGCTGGTCGAGCGCGGAACATATCATGAGAGGACCGATCGCATGAACGCGCCGAGCTCCGGCGTCCGGGGTGACGCGAGTATTTCTCCTGACGGCCCTTGTTCCCACACCCGGCCCTGGTTCATGAAAACGACCCGATCGGCGACATTTCGGGCGAACGCCATCGCGTGGGTGACGAGCAGCATCGTCAAACCTTGTGACGCCAGATCCTCGAGCGCGCGCAGCACTTCGCCCGTCAACTCCGGATCGAGAGCCGACGTGATCTCGTCCAGCAGGATGATCTTCGGCGACATTGCGAGCGATCTTGCGATCGCGACGCGTTGCTGCTGGCCGCCCGACAGCTGATCCGGATAGGAATGGAGCTTTTCCTCGAGCCCGACGCGACGCAAGACCTCTATGGCGATCTTCTTTGCTTCTGCTTGGCCGATATGTTTGACGATCATCGGGGCAAGCGTGATATTGCGTTCCACGGTCAGGTGCGGGAACAGGTTGTAGCTTTGAAAGACGATGCCGATCTTTTCGCGGAGCTTTCGAATGTCCGTCGCCGGCGAATTGACCAGTACTCCGTCCACCCAGATCTCGCCGGAATCGACCGACTCGAGCGCGTTGATGCATCGCAGCAGCGTGCTCTTGCCCGAGCCGCTGCGTCCGATCACAGCAACGGTCTCGCCCTCCTCTATCTCGATCGAGACATCGTTCAGCACAGTCAACGAGCCGAACTTCTTATGGGCATTGCGCACCTTAACGAGCGACATGGAGTTTCCCCTCAAGCCTTCGCCCGGCGAGCGTCAGCGGATAGCAAATGGTGAAGTAGATGGCGCCGACGAGGAAGTAGATCAGGAACGGCCGGAACGTCGCCCCGTTCACGATTTGAGCGGCGCGCGTCAGCTCGACGAAGCCGATGACCGAAGCGAGCGACGTACTCTTGATCACCTGCACCATGAATCCGACCGTAGGAGGAATGGCGATGCGGACCGCTTGCGGCAGGATCACGTAGCGGATTTGCTGCAGGAAGCTCAGCCCGAGGCTCCCCGAGCCCCTCCCATTGGGCGCGCGGAATGGACTGGACGCTTCCACGCCAGATCTCGGCTAGAAATGAGGCCGAGTTGAGAATCAAGGCTACGCTCGCGGCCAGCCACGGATTGACTCGCAAACCCAGCAGCCCCAAGCCGAAGTACAGCAAGAACAGCTGGCCCAGCAGGGGCGTGCCTTGCACGACCTGGATATACAGGGCCGCAATGCTCGCCAGGGCGCGCGACTTGCTCACCCGCAGCAGCATGATCAGCAGGCCGAGGATACCGCCGCCGATGAACGCGATCAGCGCCAGGCCGATGGTCCATCTCGCGGCACTCATGAGAAACAGCAGCTCGTTGGCGGTGAACTCCCTGAACATGTCAGCGCCCGAAGAGCTGCTTGTACACAATGCCCAAGATCGCCCTAAATGCCAGTGCGAGCACGAGGTAGGTCAGCGTGACCACGAGGTAGATCTCGAAGCTCAGAAACGTTCGCGAGTCGATGAATGCCGCCGTGTAGAACAACTCGTGCGCCGAGATTTGCGACACGACGCTCGACCCGATCAACAGCAGAATGAACTGGCTGGCGAGCGCCGGATAGACGTTCTTCAGCGCGGGGAACAGAACCACGTGCCGGAATACCTGGACCCTGGTCAGAGCGAGTGCAACCCCAGCCTCGATTTGCCCGCGATGGATCGACTCGATCCCCGCGCGGACGATCTCGGTCGCGTAGGCGCCAAGGTTGACCGACATTGCGATGAGCGCGCCTTGCGTCGCCGTCAGGTAGATGCCGACGCTGGGCAGGCCGAAAAACACGAAAAAGCACTGAACCAGCAGCGGCGTGTTGCGGATGGTCTCGACATAGGCGCCGACCAGCCTCTGGATCACGCGCGGCCCCTGCACCTTGAGGAGCGCGCAGACGATTCCGATCACAAGCCCGATGGCCATGGCACTTGCCGACAGCGCAATCGTCATCAGCGCGCCCTCGATCAGCTGATCGACGTACGGCACCAGCGCCTTGAGCCGGAAGTCGTACTTCATTTCACGGCGCTCGACCGCGATGCACCTACGCGGGCTTCTTCTTGTAACGCCCGGTCGGCACCAGCTCGGCAATCGTGCCGCCCGGCGCCCGGAACTTGACCGGGATGACCCCGGGGTCGCTCACGATCTCGCAGCCATACTTCTTCAACTGCTCGGAATACTTGGCGACGTCGTCCACCTCGATGGCGAAGTGATGGATGCAAGGGCCGTCGCCGGCGGCTTTTGACTCCGCGGAGTCGGTGCCCTCGTCATACTTGATGAGCGTAAAGTCGATCATCCCGTCGGTGAGATGACTCGACAGGTGGTCGCGGGTCTTCCGGGTCTCGACCTCGCGAAAGCCGAAGACATCCTGGTAGAACTTCGTGGTGGCTTCGAGATCCTCGACCTTCAGTGCCAGATGGACAATGCGGTTCATTTTCGTCTCCGGAAAAATAACTCAATCTGCGCGGAAGTAGATCGGCGGCGCGGGATCGACCTTGTCCATTTCGGCGCCGAGCTCTCGCTCGATGGCCTCCATCGCCGTCAGCAGCGCGGCCAGCCTCAGGCGCACGTTCTCGAGATCGCGCTGCGGTATCTCGAGGGCAATTGCGCGAGCCATCTCCGCGACCTGTTCTTGCGACAGGTCCAAGATCACGCTCTCATGGTGGTTGGCACATCCAGACGGGCTCGAAGCGTGTGCTCGAGATCAGGGTGCGCGGTATGCCACGAGGTGGCCTGCTCGTAGGCGTGGCCCACCCGGTAAACCACGTCCTCGGCAAAAGGTCGGGCGGCGATCTGCAGCGACAACGGCACGCCGCCGCTGAATCCCATGGGCAGGGCGAGCGTCGGCACGTTGGCCGCGCCAAAGGTGTGGGTTCCGATGCGGCGAAGGATCAGGCGATTCGCGACGTCGGCCGCCGACTCGACCTTCTCCCTGGCGTCGTCGATCAGCGCGGGTGGGTTGGCGTTCGTCGGACACAGCAACGCGTCCCACTTCGTAAGGGCGGAAAGCACCTGAGCGCGCACCACCGCGCGGGCTCGCATTGCACGGCTGTGAATCGCCGACGGCACTAGGGCCGCGGCGGTCATGCGTGTGCGCGTACCCACGTCGAAGCGATCCCATTGCGACCTGAGGCAATCCAGGTACATCGACGCCGAATCGGTGTCGGAGGTGAGCATTTGCAGGGGAATGGCGTGCCTCGCCAACGGCAGCGAAACCTCACCTATCTCGGCACCCAGCTGCTTCAAGACATCGAGCGCTTGCTCGAAGGCCTTCTGAACGTCCGCGTGTATCCCGTCGGCACGCGAGATTTCACTGACGATCGCGAGCCGCATTCCACGCAAGCTTCCGCCTAGGCGCGCGTGGTAGTCCGGCACCGCTCGCGTACTGGTGAGCGGGTCGTGCTCGTCATGGCCAGCGATTGTGGCCAGGAAGCGCGCATTGTCCGCAACCGTACGGGTGATCGGGCCAATGGTGTCGGAGTACCAAGCGTACATAACGCCGCCGAAGCGGCTGACGCGGCCAAAAGTCGGTCGTAGCCCGACGACGCCATTGGCTGCAGCGGGTCCGCGCACCGAGCCGCCGGTGTCCTCGCCAAGCGAGCCCGATGAAAACCCCGCGGCTGGCGCAATGCCGGAGCCGCTGGAAGAGCTCGAAGGGGTGCGCTCGGGGTCCCAGGGATTGCGCGGCTGGCCAAACGGAAAGACGTTCGTTCCCCCTTTGCCCAACTCGTGGAGATTTTCCTTGCCGAGGAGGATGGCCCCGGCCGCCTTGAGCCGCACGACGGCCGTTGCATCGCGATCGACGACGTGGCCGGTATCGACGCGCGAACCGAGCGTGGTACGCACCCCCTGCGTGCAGATCTGGTCTTTTACCCCGAACGGCAGTCCATGTAGGGGGCCCCGGTAGTTCCCGGTCTGAATCTCGCGCTCCGCCCGTCGAGCCTGTGCCAAGGCTTGCTCGCCGCAGACGGTGATGTACGCGCGGAGGACGGGATCGTATCGGTCGATGCGCTCCAGATAGGCGCGCACGAGGTCGACCGGCGAGATCTCGCGACTGCGGATGAGCTCGCTTTGCTCACTCGCCGTCAAATAATGCAGCTCGGCTTCCATCGTCATGAGCCGAATTTTCCGGCTGCTCATGAGCGCCAGTCGAATGCCGAATCCGGATGGCGCAATACGAATTCGGCATGGCCGTCATTTAGGCCGCTCGGCGCGCGCATGCGCGAGCCACGCGCGCGCGGCGTGGGAGAGATAGCCGCCGCGCCGCCAAGCGAGCGCGATTCGCCATTTGCATTTCGGCTCATCGAGCAGGGCGTGCCGGACCCGGCGATGCGGTCGCGGGTCGACTAGCGCGCGTGGCATGAAGGCGATCCCGACTCCCGAGGCCACTAGCTCGAAAGTGAGCTCGGTTTGAACGCTGCGAGCCGCGATCTTCGGCGTGAGTCCCTGGACGCGGCAAGCGTCCAAGATCAGCTCGTTGAGCGCGAATCCCTCCTCGAACAGGATGAAGGGAAACTCGGCGAGCCTCGCGAGCTTGACCGTTTCCCGTGCCGCCAGCGGGTGGTCGAGAGGCAGGAGCGCCGCCAGGGGCTCGGTGCGCACGTCCTGCCAGTCGAAGCCCTCCGCTATCGGGTGTACCATCGCGGCGAGGTCAAGCTGGCCGGCGCGCAGGAGCGCTTCCAGCCGCTGGTTGTCGTACGCGGACATCTGCACATCGACACCCGGATAGCGGCGCCTGAATGAGGCGTACATCGGAGCGAACAACGCGCTGGTTCCCTGCCGTGGAAACCCCAGATGCAATGTTCCGCGCTTCAATCCCCGCAATTCATCGAGCTCCGCGATCAAATCCTCGCCCTCGGTCAGCAGGCTGACTGCACGGCGATACACAATGTTGCCGGCCACCGTGAGCTCGTTGCGATGGCCGATGCGGTTGAGCAGCGGCATTCCAAGCTCCGCCTCTAGCTGCTTGACGGCCTTGCTGACCGTCGGCTGGGTCGCGAACAGCACTTTCGCGGCCTTGGAGAACCCGCCCTGGTTCACCACCTCGACAAAAAAGCGAAGCCTGCGCAGATCGACATCTATGCCCATATGGAATCATTGTATGCAATTTATTCACTCTGTTCATAAGCCAGCATCCCGCAGAATCCAACGATTCAATGGATGTTCGGTGGCTCGAAGACTTTCTCAGCTTGGCCAATACGCGGAATTTCTCGCGTTCGGCGGAGGTGCGTTTCACCACGCAGCCCGCGTTCAGCCGTCGAATCAAGAGCCTCGAGGAATGGCTGGGCACCTCGCTGTTCGATCGCAACACCCAACCCGTAGGACTGACGCCCGCCGGATTCCTGTTCCGCGGGGTAGCCGAGGACGTGCTGCGCCGTCTGGTTCAGGTGCGCGAGGATATCCGTCACGTCGGAGAAGTCGAGGCAGACACCATTACGTTTGCCGCCACGCATGGTCTCTCGCTGAGCTTCTTCCCCCGTTGGATCAGCGCGGTCGAGCAGGTCGCGGGACCGCTGATCACCCGGTTGGAGTCGAACCATGCGGAGGGCTGCGTCCAATCGCTGCTGAAACGCCAGTGCCACTTCATGCTTTGTCACACGCATTGGAGCATGGAGCTCCGTCTCCCCCGTGGCGACTTCACGTCCGTCAAAGTCGGTGAGGACCGCATGTTGCCGGTCTCGGCCCCCTCGGCATCCGGCGAGCCGATCCACGGATTGCCGGGCACCCACGCGAGGCCGGTTCCTTACCTAGGCTACGGCGAGGCGTCCGCGTCCGGCCGCCTGGTCGAGCGGATGCTGAAGGGGCACCCTAACCCACCGCACCTCGAGCGCGTTTTCGTCGCCGATCTCGCTGCCGTTCTGGCGTCAATGGCGCGCGCGGGCCGCGGACTTGCCTGGTTGCCGGAGAGCCGCATCCAGGAGGATCTCGATACGGGCTGCCTGGTGCCCGCCGGCGCGGCCGCGTGGATCATCCCGGTCGAGATCGCCTTGTTCCGCTCCAACGACGATCTGCCGCCGAAGGCCGAGGAGCTCTGGTCGGACTTGACTGGCGGCCATGATGCGGCGTCCGTCACCGGGACTCAGGCGAAAAATGCATTGGCCTAGGTGAATCTGGCATTGGCCTCGTTCCCGCCGGCCCTTTAGGCTTTACGCAATCATCACAACGCCAAGGGGAGCAGGTATGGGACAGGTTGCCGCGTATACGTCGTCGCTAAGGGCACTGATCATCGTGCTCGGGATGCTGTTGATGCAATCCGCCCAGGCTGACCGACTCAAGGAGATTCTGGACGCCGGCAAGGTACGCGTGGGCATCCTGGTGGACTTGCCGCCATTCGGGATGACCGACCAGAACCAGAAACCGATCGGATTCGATATCGATCTCGCCAACATGTTCGCCGAAGATCTCGGCGTAAAGCTCGAGCTGATTCCGGTCACGGGCGCCAATCGCCTGCCCTATCTCGTCACCAACAAGGTCGACGTCATCATCGGCGCATTCGGTGCAACGCCCGTACGCGCGAAGCAGATCTCCTTTTCCTCAGCGTACGCGAGCAACTATGTCGGTGTATATGGTCGAGCGGGCCAGAAAGTGAAGTCGGCCGATCAGGTGGGCAAATTGAGGATTGCCGCTGCCCGGGGCTCGAGCCAGGACATCAGCCTTTCCAAGCTGAATCCGAGCGCGAACATCATTCGATTTGAGGACGAGGCGAGCGCGGCCGCGGCGTTCCTCTCCGGTCAGACCGACATGCTCGCCTGCCCGAATGTCGTGTTCTTCGATATCGAGAAGAAGAATCCGGACAAGAAATTCGAGTTGAAATTCATCATCCGCTTCGTCACCAACCATATCGCCATTCCCAAGGGCGAGCCGGAGCTGCTGCGCTGGGTCGACACCTTCGTTTTCTTCCACCGGATCACCGGCGACCTGGACATGCTCCATCGCAAGTGGCTAAAGGAGAAGATGCCGGAACTGCCATCGATGTAATGATGGCCACGCGTATTGAGCAACTGACGGCGACGGCCGCGCTGGACCTGCTTCACCGCCGGAAGCTGTCGGCGGTGGAGCTCACCCGGGCCTGCCTGGCGCGCATCGGGGAGCGTGAAGCGATCGTCGGCGCATGGGCGCACGTCGATGCGGACGGTGCGTTGGCACGGGCGAAGGCGCTGGACGCCGCCCAGCCCTCAACGCCGCTGCATGGCCTGCCGGTCGGTTTGAAGGACATCATAGATACCGTCGAGCTGCCGACGCGTTATGGCTCGTCGATCTACCGTGAATTCAGGCCCGCCAGGAATGCTGCGTGCGCCGATCGCCTGACGAAGAACGGCGCCATCATCCTCGGCAAGACCGTTACCACCGAACTCGCCAACCGGCATCCGGGAAAGACCGCCAACCCGAGGAATCCGCTCCACACGCCGGGCGGGTCGTCCAGCGGTTCGGCCGCAGCGGTCGCCGACTTCATGGTGCCGTTGGCGCTCGGCACCCAAACCACCGGCTCGGTTATACGTCCGGCATCGTTCTGCGGGGTTTTCGGCTACAAGCCAACCTACGGCTTGGTGAACACCACCGGCGTGTTGGCCCTGTCGCCGTCGCTGGACACGCTCGGCGTCGTCGCTCGCGCTGCCGATGATCTCGATCTTTTCAGGTCGGTGTTCGCCGGCGGCAACTCGCGGGCAATAGATCGTTTCGCGACGGTCCGCCCACGACTCGCGATCTGTCGCTCTCCGGCGTGGTCCTGCGCGGAACCGGGCACGGTCGCAGCAATGGAGTGGGTGGCCGAACTGCTCTCCCGGGAAAACTGCCTGCTTCACTCCAGACCCGCCGACGGGCATCTGGAGGGCCTGATCGAGGCGCAGCGCACGATCATGGCCGTCGAAACGGCGAAGTCCCTCGCGGCTGACTATCGAAATCACGTCGCCCAGCTAAGCGCATCATTGTGCGCGCTGATCGAAAAAGGCGCGAGCGTATCGGCCATCAGTTATGCGGCGGCGCTGCAGCACGCGCAAGCGGCCCGCTCCAGACTCGATGATTTCTTTGGCGATGCGCATGCGGTCCTTACGCCGAGCACCACCGGCGAGGCCCCTCGCGGCCTGCACAACACTGGCGAGCCGGTGTTCAACGCCATCTGGACGGTGCTGCACGTCCCCTGCGTCACCGTCCCGGTGGGTGACGGTCCAAATGGCTTGCCGGTCGGGATCCAGGTCGTGGGAAGGATCGGCGATGATGAGACCGTGCTGGCGGTCGCAAAGTGGCTTGCCACTCGCGTACCCGCGGAATGGGGTGCCTGTGTCCCCTAGCGTCGCCGAGCTCATTGCCGAGCAGACCGCGGAGCTAAGCGCGGCGCAGCTTCCAGACGAAGTGTCGAATCGCGCCGCCGAGCTGCTGATCGACGTGATCGGGTTGTGCATTGCCGCGCGGCAGACCTCGTACGTTCGCGCATTGCTTGAGAGCATCGACCCGGGCGGTCCTTGCACGGTGATCGGCCATCAGGGTTGCCTGCGTGCCGAGGACGCGGCGATGGTAAACGGCACTGCCGCTCACGGGGAGGATTTCGACGACACCTTCGAAGGCGGGCCGGTGCACAGCGGCGCCGTGATCGTGCCCGCGGTGCTGGCGGCTTGCGAGCGATTCAACCGCGATGGTCGCGCCGTTCTCCTTGGCATTGTGGTCGGCGTCGAGTTGCTGTGCCGACTCAGCATGGTCAGTCCGAAGTTGATTCACAAGGCAGGATTCCATCCGACCAGCGTACTCGGGGCGATCGCGGCAACTTCCGCGGTCGCGGCGGCGCTTGGCCTTTCACGGCAGCAGACGGTCCATGCGCTCGGCACGGCGGGCAGCATGGCCAGCGGCATCATCGAATACCTCGCCGAAGGTGCCTGGACCAAGCGGCTGCATGCGGGTTGGGCGGCGCGCGCGGGCATCCACGCCGCCCGGCTGGGCGAGCGCGGCTTCGTCGGTCCGCGCACCGTGCTCGAGGGATCCCACGGCCTGTTCCACGGCTTCGCCCGCTCCGCGGCCGCCGACTATGGCGCGCTGACGCGCGAGTTCGGACGCGAATGGGTGATGTTGGGACTGACCTTCAAGCCCTACGCCACGGGGACGATGAACCAGCCCTACATCGATTGCGCGTTGCGGCTCGCGGCACGGGGCATAGACCCGGGGGAGATCATCGACGTAGTCTGCAATACATCGGAAGCCTACGTACATCGGCTGTGGGAGCCGCTGTCGGAAAAGCAACGGCCCGCGAACGCCTATGCGGGCAAATTCAGCACGCCGTTCAACGTTGCCGTTGCGTTCGTTACCGGGGAAGCCGGATTATCGGCGTTCAGCGAGCGCACGATCCGTGATCCGCGGATCCTCGCGCTCGCCGGCAAGGTGCGCTATGTCGTCGATCCGGACGATCCTTACCCGAAGCGATATACGGGGCATATGCGCGTCACCTTGCGCGACGGCCGGGTGATCGAGGAGCGGCAGCCGCACATTCGCGGAGGCGTCCACGAGCCGCTCAGCCGAAAGGAGATCGAGGACAAGTTCCGGGGCAACGCTGCGTTCGGCGGCTGGAGCACCGAGCGAAGCGCCGCTTTCCTTGCGCGGGTTCGCGGATTCTTCCGCGATCCGCTCGATCCGGAATTGTTGCGTGGCTGACGGGAACCAGACAGCGGCAGGACTGCTGCAGCAGTTTCGCGCCGGCCGAATGCTCCCAAGCCAGGCGCTCGCCGGAGTCATGCGGCAAATCGAACGTACGAACCCGGCGGTCAATGCCGTCTGCACGCTCAATCCTCGCGCTGATTCGGCGGCGTGCGAATCCGACCTTCGCTATCGAGGCAAACGGCCAGTCAGGGCGCTGGAAGGCGTGCCGTTCGTGGTCAAGGATGTGATTCAGACCGCCGGGCTGAAGACGACTTTCGGCTCGAAGCTGCGCGAGAACTTCGTTCCGCAGGAGAACGCGATTGCGGTGTCCCGGCTACTCGCCGCCGGCGCGGTACTCGTGGGCAAATCGAATACGCCCGAGTTCGCGCACGACGTGTTTACCAGCAACCGGCTGTTCGGCCCCACACGTAACCCCGCGAATCTCGAGTACACGGCGGGAGGCTCGAGCGGCGGCACGGCGGCCGCCGTGGCGTCCGGCATGGTGCCAGTCGGGCTGGGCACGGATCTGGGCGGGTCGATCCGGATTCCGGCGGCAATGTGCGGTCTATTAGGTCTGCGGCCTTCCGCGGGCCGGGTCCCCGTCCATCCGAGCGAGTTCGGTTGGGACACGTTGGTCGCTCACGTACACGGGCCGATGGCGAGGTCCATGGAGGACATCGGCTTATTGATGTCGGTCCTTGCCGGTCCCGACGATCGCGATCCTTCATCGCTGCCCGCGCAGTCGATCGACTTTCCGCGCGCGGCGAGCGGAAAGACCTCGGTGGCCGGACGCCGGATGGCGTTTTCCGTAGATCTCAATGGAACGCTGCCGATCGAGCCGGATATCGCGGAACGGACCCAGCGCGCAGCGCGAACGTTCGAGCGCGTCGGGGTTTCGGTCACCAACGACTGCTTCGATGTTTCCGATCTGTTCCAGATCATAGCGGGTACTCGCGCGTTCGGCATGGTGGGGCGGTATGGGTCCCTTCTGAAGACACATCGGCAAGCGATGGACACGCCTCTCATCGCGCAGATTGAAGCCGCACTCAAGCTCGATGTGCAAGCGGTCGCGGACGCCGAACGCGCGCGGACGCGATACTGGCATCGGTTTCGTCTCTTCATGCAGGAGTACGATTACCTCGTCACGCCCGTTATCGGCGCCACCGCATGGAAAGTGGCGCAGTCTCCTGCGAAGGTGGTGGCAGGACGGACTCTCGTCGACGTGCACGAGCCCTTTCGGTTTCCCTATGCGTTCAGCCTGCTCGGCGTCCCGGTTCTCGCGGTACCGGCCGGTCGAGCCGAAAATGGGCTTCCCATCGGCCTGCAGATTGTGGGCAGCCGATTCGCGGACGCTGCGGTACTCGAGGTCGGCGCGGCCTACATGTCGATGCATGCTGACTGGATAACCGATCCGATTTAGAGTCCAGCCGAATGGTAAGCACGAAACTCAGCATCGGCATCCTCGAGGGCGACGACATCGGGCTCGAAGTGGTGCCGGAAGCAGTCAAGGTCATGCGCGCCGCGGCGCGCAAGTGCGATTTAGATATTGCGTGGCACCCATTGCCGATTGGACGCAAGGCGTACGACGAGCTCGGTTATACGCTGCCGCCGGGCACGCTGGAAAAGCTCGACGCGCTCGACGGCTGGGTGCTCGGTCCAATCGGCCACCAGGCCTATCCCAAGGGAAAGCCGAATGCGACCAACCCCCATCCTGTCCTGCGCAAGCACTACGATCTTTTCGCCAACATCCGCCCGGCGAAATCGCTGCCCGGGCTGCCGGCGCTGTACAAGGACGTCGACCTGATCATCGTGCGGGAAAACAACGAAGGCATGCCGCCCGACCGCAACGTCTTTTTGGGTAACGGCGAATTCCGACCGACGCCCGACGTGACCATCGGCATCCGGGTGATTACCCGGCAGGGATCGAGCAAAGTGGCGCGCGCGTCCTTCGAACTTGCGCGCACGCGACCACGCAAGAAGCTTACTGCCGTACACAAGGACACGGTGTTCAAGCTGGCCTGCGGCATGTTCGCCGAGGAGTGTCGGAAGCTGGCGAAGGAATACCCGGATGTTGCGTATGACGAAGTGCTCGTTGACACCTTCGCCTTGAAGCTGGTGATGAAGCCGCAGCAGTTCGACGTTGTCGTCACCACCAACACATTCGGGGACATCCTGTCGGACGCCGCTGCTGGGCTGGTGGGCGGACTGGGGCTCGCCGCTGGATTGTCGGCCGGACCCGAACGTGCAATGGCACAGGCCACGCACGGCTCGGCACCCGACATCGCTGGGCTGGGCATCGCCAATCCCTACGCCATGATCATGTCCGGGCAGATGCTGATGGAGTGGCTCGGGCGCAAGCACGGGCAACCGAAGGCGCTGGAAGCCGCCGGCGTCATGGAGCGCGCGATGGCGCGCGTGATCGAGGAAAAGCAGGCGCTGACGCCCGATCTTGGCGGTCAAGCGACGACCGGTCAGATGGGCGACGCAGTCGTTGCTGCGATTACCTCTGCGTGATCGAGTTGGTCGCCGAAGCCGACCGACCGGAGGCCAGGGCAGGTATCGCACGACCTGCGTAAAGGGAGGGGTAGGTGCAGACGTGCAGTACCGCCCCGGCCATTCTTGCGAGTCACGTGAGCGACGCAGCCATCTGCCCGAGCGTCGTCAGCGCCTGCTCTACGCGCGGCGTCCATTCCCGCGCGTAATTGAGCCGGAAGCAGTTCTCGTAGACCGCGAGCGTCGAAAAGATTGGGGCGGGCGCTATGGTGATTCGCTTACCGAGCGCCAGCCGGTAGAGCTCCAGGGCCTTGACCTTCCTGGGCAGCTGCACCCAATGGATATAGCCCCCTGCCGGGCGCGAGAGTTTCGTGCCGGACGGAAAAGCGGCCGCCACCGTATGCGCCGCCCGTTTTTGCAAAGCGGCCAGCGTGCGGCGCAGCTGACGCAAGTGGTGCTCGTGGCCCCCTCGCCGGATGAAGTCGAGGATCGCCGCTTGATGCGGGATGCCGGACATCGTGTTCGCGCTCCACTTCGCGCGCTGCACCGCGCGCCGGTACTTG
This sequence comes from uncultured bacterium, assembly GCA_965233195.1. Taxonomy (GTDB): domain Bacteria; phylum Pseudomonadota; class Gammaproteobacteria; order Burkholderiales; family SG8-39; genus SCGC-AG-212-J23. The sequence continues at coordinate 80,385 of CBDDSB010000025.1, forward strand.
CCGGGCAGGGTCCAGCCGACGGCATAGCCTGGCGCCAGCGACTTGGAGAAGCTCGAGCAGTAGAGCACCAGGCCCTGCCGGTCAAATGCCTTGGCGGGGCGCGGTCGACTTTCGCCAAAGTAGAGCTCGCCGCAGACGTCGTTCTCGATCAGCGGGATCTGGCGGCTCGCAAGCAGACGCACCAGCTCGCGCTTTTTTTCCTCCGGCATGGTGGTGCCGAGCGGATGCTGGAACGTCGGCATAAAGAGGCAGGCCCGGATGCGCGGGTGCTTTTTCAGCGCCGCCGATAGCGCGCTCAGGCTTACTCCGTCTCGCGGGTGGGTCGGGATCTCGATGGCGCGCAGCCCGCAGCGCGCGATCGCGTCGCGCACGGCGTACAGCGTTGCACTTTCGATCGCAACGAAATCGCCCGGACAGGTTACGGTGCGCAGGCAGAGGTTCAGCGCTTCGAGCGCGCCGGCGGTCATCACCACCTCGTCGGCATCTCCGTCGAAGCCCCATTCCAGCGCGCGGCCGGCTATGTGGCGCCTCAAATCGTGATTGTCATGCGGAAAGTACGGCCCCCCGCTTTGCGCGCCCAGTCGCCGGGCGCTGACGCTGAGCGCGCGCGCCAGTTTGCCCACCGGATAAAGTCGGCTGCTCGGCCATGCGATGCCGAGGTGGACATAGTCCCGCAGCGGGCTCATCTCGAACAGCTCGTACGCGAGGTCCTCGGCGCTCGACGCTTCGGAAGACAAAGGCCCCGCCGCCTCGACGGTCGCGTCGGGTGACGCCCGCCGCATGACGAAATAACCCGAGCGCGGTCGCGCGCGGATCTCGCCGCGATCCTCGAGCAGGTGGTAGGCCTGCAATACCGTGTTCGAGCTCAGACCGCGGGCGCGGCTGAATTGCCGCACCGACGGGATCCGATCACCCGGCTGCAGCACGCCGGTTCGTATCTGCAGCGAGATCTCCTCCGCCAACTTTTCGTAGCGCGTGACCATCTATTTCATTTTTGCGTGAGCTTTGTCTCTTCTGCAGCCTGTTGCAGTTGCAAGCAGGCACCTCTGTCCCTGTCGTACTTCCGAGTCGGCGTGCAATTTAGTCGGCACGTTCTATCAGCAAGCATAGAAAGAAAAACGCTATGGGGGATGTACGGTTATCTGTACAACGCAGGTGTGCGTTAACGCACACGATGGCCCTCGCGTTTGCGCTTTTGTCCGCCGGCGCGGGCGCGCAGCTGTCGCTCGAGCGCGATCTTGCCGACCTCAGCCTAGAAGAGCTGGCGAACATTGAAGTGACTTCGGTGTCGCGCCGGGCGGAGCGGTTGAGCGACGCGCCCGCCGCGCTTTATGTGATCACGGGCGAGGACATCCGCCGCTCGGGCGTCACCAGCCTTCCCGAAGCCCTGCGTCTTGCGCCCAACCTCGGAGTCGCGCGGGTCGATTCGCGCCAGTACGCCATCAGCGCGCGCGGCTTCAACAACGCCATCGGCAACAAGCTGCTGGTGCTAATCGACGGACGCACGGTCTACACGCCGCTCTTTTCCGGCGTGTTCTGGGACGCGCAGGACGTGCTCCTCGAGGACATCGAGCGCATCGAGGTGATCAGCGGCCCCGGCGCTACGCTCTGGGGCGCGAACGCGGTGAACGGCGTCATCAACGTGATCACGCAGCGCGCCACAAACACGCGTGGCACCTTCGCCGAGGTGGGGGCAGGCAACCGCGAGACCGGCGTGTCGCTGCGCCACGGCTTGGCATTGCAGGGCGGCGCGCTGCGCCTGTACGGCAAGTTCTTCAACCGGGACAACACGCTGCGGGCCAGCGGCGCCCCGGTGCGCGATGAATGGCAGAACGGCCAGGTGGGATTTCGCGGCGATTGGGGAACGCCGGCGCGGGGCTTCACGCTCCAGGGCGACCTGTACCGCGGCGAGATAGAGCAGCCGGGGGGCGGCGACGTGAGGATCGCGGGCGGCAATCTTCTGGGCCGCGTCAGCCGCGAGCTCGACGGCGCCGGCCGCATCCAGGCGCAGGTCTACCTCGATAACACCCAGCGTGACATTCCGGGGAGCTTCGAGGAGCGCTTGAACACGTTCGACGCGGAGGCGCAGCACTCTTTCCAGGCCTCCGCGGCCCATTACGTAACGTGGGGCGGAGGCTACCGCCAAGCGGAGGACGAGGTCCGCAACAGCACGGCGCTCGCTTTTCTGCCCGGGCGCAAGACGCTGCGCTGGAGCAACGTATTCGCGCAGGACGAGATCGCGTTCGGCGCCCGGTGGCGGCTGACGCTGGGCACCAAGTTCGAAAGCAATGTTTACAGCGGCACCGAGGTGCTCCCTTCCGCGCGCCTCGCCTGGAAGCCGCAGCCGCAGCAGCTCGTCTGGGCCGCCGCCTCGCGCGCCGTGCGCGCGCCCTCGCGCCTCGACCGCGAGCTCTTCAGCCCGGCCCAGCCGCCCTTCGCCCTCGCCGGCGGCCCGGACTTCCGCTCCGAGATCGCCAAGGTGCTGGAGCTCGGCTACCGCGCGCAACCAGCCCAGCGATTGTCGTATTCAGTCACCGCTTTCTACACCCAGTACGAGCATCTCCGCAGCCTGGAGCGCGGCCCCGGCGGCACGCTGGTGCTCGGCAATCAGATGGAAGGGCGTGGAAAGGGCCTCGAAGCCTGGGCGGCGTTCCAGGCGGCATCGCATTGGCGGTTGAGCGCCGGCGCGATGCTGCTCGATCAGGACCTGCGCCTCAAGCCTGAAAGCACCGACGTTTCGGGCATCGCCGCGGCGGGCAACGACCCGACGCACCAGTTCAATCTGCGCTCCTCCTTCGAGCTTGCGGCGAACCATCAGTTCGACGTGATGGCACGCCACGTCGGCGCGTTGCCCAACCCCGAGGTGGCGGCGTATACGGCGCTCGATGCGCGCTATGCCTGGCAACCGCAACGCGGGCTGGAGCTATCGCTCACCGCGCAGAACCTGTTCGATCGCGCGCATCCGGAATTCGGCGCCGCCGCCACGCGCAGCGAGATCGAGCGCGGTTTCTTCCTGAGGGCACGATGGTCGCCCTGAGGCTCGCACGGACCTGTGCCCTGGCGCTGCTCGCGCTATTGGCCCTGTCGAGCGCCGCGGCCGCGCAGCCCGACGGCCGAACGGAACTGCAGATCAAGGCCGCGTTCCTCTACAAGTTCGGCGACTTCGTGCAGTGGCCGCCGGCCGCGTTCGGGCGCGCCGATGCGCCATTCGCCATCGGCGTGCTGGGCGCGGACGAGCTTGCCTCGGCGCTCGAGCAGCTGGTCGCCGGCAGGACGGTGCAGGGGCGCGCGGTCGCGGTGCGACGCCTCAAGCGCGGCGAAACCTTGGCCGGGCTGCACGTTCTGTTCATCGGGCAGGCGGAATCCGCGCGGCTGGCCGAAGCCCTGTCCGCGGCCAAGGGGCATTCGGTGCTCACGGTGACCGAGAGCGAGAACGCGCTCGCCACCGGAAGCATGATCAATTTCGTCGCCGAAGAGCAGAAGGTGCGTTTCGACGTGGCGCTGCCGAGCGCCGAACGCGGCCAGCTGAAGATCAGCGCGCGGCTGCTCGCCGTGGCGCGCCGGGTAGTGACCTCGTGAAGATCGAGCACTCCGTGCGCCACAAGCTGCTCGCGGTGGTGCTTTCTTCGACGCTCGCGGCGGTGCTGGTCGCGGTCGCGGCCATGATCGCCTACGACCTGCGGCTCTACCATCAGAGCTGGCTCAGCGACCTCACGACGCAGGCCGACCTTCTCGGCCGCACCACCGCGCCCGCGCTGACTTTCGACGACCGGCGCGTCGCGCAAGAGAACCTGGAGCTGCTGCGCTTCCGGCCCGAGATCCGCGCGGCGGCGATCTACGACGCGCGCGGCCGCCGCTTCGCGAGCTTCGCGCATGAGGGGAGCGCACCGTTTCCGGTGTTCCCGGGGGCGGACGGCGCGTACGTCCAAGGCGGCGAATTGGTCGCCTTCAAGCGCATTGTGAGCGAGCGCGAGATTCTGGGAACGGTATACCTGAGGGCGAGCTACGAGCTCTACGAGCGCCTGCTCGCCTATCTCGGCATTGCCGCGGTGGTGACCCTGGCTGCGCTGCTCATCGCCTATGCGCTGTCGAGCTGGCTGCGCAGGGTGGTGATCCGCCCGCTGATGGCAATTACCAGCGTGGCGACCGAGGTGAGCGAGAAGCGCAACTTCACGCTGCGGGCGGAAAAGCTCACGCGCGACGAAATCGGCCTGCTCGCGGAGAGCTTCAACGCCATGCTCGGGGAGATCGAGCGCACGACGCGCGACCTCCAGGCCTCCAACCGCGAGGCAGCGCGCGAGCTGGCGGAGCGGCGCCGCGCCGAGGAGGAGGTCCTGCGGCTCAACGCCGAGCTGGAAACCCGCGTTGACCAGCGCACGACCGAGCTGCAGTCCACCAACGCCGAGCTCGAAGCGTTCTGCTATTCGGTTTCGCACGATCTGCGCGCGCCGCTGCGCTCAATCGACGGCTTCAGTCAGGCTCTGCTCGAGGACTTCCCCGCCGACGTGCCCGACGAGGCGCGGCGCTATCTTTCCCGCATCCGCGCCTCCACGCAGCGCATGGGCCAGCTGATCGAGGACCTGCTCAACCTCTCGAAGGTCTCGCGCGGCGAGCTGCAGCGGCGCGAGGTGGACGTGAGCGAGATCGCCCGTCAGGTGATCGGCGAGCTGCAGCAGCGCGAGCCCGCGCGCGAGGTCGAGGTGTCGGTGTGGGACGGGATGCAGGCCAACGTCGACCCGCGCCTGCTGCGCGCCGCACTCGAAAATCTGATCGGCAACGCCTGGAAGTTCAGCGCCCGGGCGGAGCAGGGGAGGATCGAGGTCGGTTTGCTGCGGGACGGCCCGGAAGCCAAGTTCTTCGTGCGCGACAACGGCGCCGGCTTCGACATGCGCTACGCGGGCAAGCTGTTCGGCGCTTTCCAGCGCCTGCATTCCGCCAGCGAATACCAGGGGACCGGCATCGGCCTGGCTACGGTCCAGCGCATCGTGCATCGCCATGGCGGGCGCATCTGGGCCGATGCCAAGCCCGGCAAGGGAGCGGTGTTCTTCTTCACGCTGGTGCCCGGCAAGCCGGGGGCCGCGCAGCCGGTCAACCAGGAGGTCGCCGCATGAGCGAGCTTGCCGAAGTCAACGTACTGTTCGTCGAGGACTCGCCGGACGATGTCGAGCTCGCGCTGCGCTCACTCAAGTCCGACGGCATCCACCCGTTGTGGCGCCGGGTCGAGACGGCCGAAAGCCTGCGCCAAGCCCTCGGCACCATCAAACCCGACGCAATCCTGTCCGACTTTTCCATGCCGCGCTTCGACGGGCTGGAGGCACTGAGGATCGTTAGAGAGCTTACCCCCGGGGTGCCCTTCATCTTCCTCTCGGGCACCTTGGGTGAGGAGCGCGCGATCGAGGCGCTCCGCGCCGGGGCGACGGATTACATCCTGAAAAACAACCTGCGTCGCCTCGGCACTGCGGTCAAACGCGCGCTCGCCGAAGCTGCCGACCGGCAGCGCGCCCTCAGGATCGAGGAAGAGCGTGCCCGCCTGGTGGAAATCCTCGAGGCCACGAGTGACTACGTCGCCATGGCGAGCCCCGACGGTCGAGTGTTGTACCTGAATGCCGCATGGCGCCGGCTCGCGGGGGTGAACGAACCGGACGGAGCCGACCCCGGCGCGGCGGCGCTCTATCCCGCCGAGGTCATGGAGCGCCTGCGCGCCGAAGCCTACCCTGCGAGTGCCCGCGACGGCACTTGGCAGGGCGAGACCGCAGTCCTCGCCGCCGACGGCGCGGAAGTGCCGGTATCGCACGTCCTGATTGCGCATCGCGGCGCCGATGGCGAGATTCGCTTCCATTCGACCATCGCGCGCGACATCCGCGAGCGCAAGGCCTACGAGGCGCGCCTGAAGTACCTCGCCAACTACGACCAGCTCACTGGCCTGCCCAACCGCAGCCTGCTCGGTGATCGCACCGGGCAGGCCATCGCGCACGCGCGCCGCGCCGGGCGCTGTTGCGCCATGCTGGTGGCGCACGTCGACCGCTTCCAGCTCCTGAATGACAGCTACGGCCATTCAGCGGGGGACATCCTGCTCACGCAGATTGCCGAGCGCCTGACTCAGGCTGTCCGCGGCGGCGATACGGCGGCGCGCGTCGCCGCCGACACCTTTGCGGTGCTCGCGGGCGACGTAATGCGCCCCGATGACGCGCTGCGCTTAGGGAGCACCGTTCGCAAGGCCATGGCGCCGCCATTCATTGTCGACGCCCGCGAAATCCACGTCACCCTGAGCATCGGCGCAAGCGTGTCGCCACGCGACGGCGCGGAGTTTGACCTTCTGCTGCGCAATGCGGACGCCGCGGCGAACCGCGTCAAGGAGGCGGGCGGAAACTCGTTCCAGTTCTACGCTGCGGACATGACGCTCCAGGCCCTGGACCGCGTCGAGATCGAGAATGCGCTGCGCTCGGCGATCGTGCAGAGGCAGCTCGAGCTGCATTATCAGCCGCAGGTCGAGCTCGCGAGCGGCAGGATCATCGCCCTCGAAGCGCTGATGCGCTGGCACCACCCCAAGCGGGGCCTGGTTTCACCCGCGCTGTTCATTCCGATCGCCGAGGAATCGGAGCTGATCCAGGAGCTCGGACTGTGGGCGCTGGTTGAGGCCACGCAGCGCGCCGGCCATTGGCACTCCGCGGGATGGCCCGTACGCGTGGCGGTGAACGTGTCGGCGCGCCAATTCCGTCGCGACGGTTTCGTCGAGGCGGTCGCCGCTGCCCTGCGCACGCATGACCTAGACCCCGCGTCGCTCGAGCTCGAGCTGACCGAGAGCGCACTGATCGACGACCGGGAAAAAGCGTTGCGCATCCTGCAGGGGCTGAAAACCATCGGCGTGCAGGTGGCGGTGGACGATTTCGGTACCGGCTACTCCAGCCTGAGCTACCTCTCGGGACTGCCGGTCGATTGCCTGAAGATCGATCGCGCCTTCGTCATGCGCCTGGGCAAGGGCGGCAGGGACGCCGCGCTCGCCCAGGCGATCGTATCCATGGGCCATGCCCTCGGCCTGCGGGTCCTCGCCGAGGGCGTTGAAACCGCGGAGCAGCTCCAGATCCTGCGCGCGCAAGGCTGCGACGAGGGACAGGGTTACCTGTTCGCCAAGCCGGCGCCGCCGGAGGCGCTTGCCGCGCTCCTCAAGAAAGGAAAAGTCGATGTCTGAGAAGATGATCCTGCTGGTGGAGGACAGCCCCGACGACGAGGAGCTGACCACGCGCGCGCTTCGCCAGGCCAAGATCGCCAACGAGATCGTGGTGGCGCGCGACGGCGCGGAGGCGGTCGAGTTCCTGTTCGGCGAGGGCGCGCATGCCGGGCGCGATCTCTCGCGCATGCCCGCTGTAATCCTGCTCGACCTCAAGCTGCCCAAGCTCTCGGGCCTCGACGTGCTGGACCGCTTGCGCGCCGACCCGCGCACCAAGCTCATTCCGACGGTGATCCTCACCTCGTCGAGCGAGGAGGAGGACATGCTGAAGAGCTACCAGCTCGGCGCCAATAGCTACGTGCGCAAGCCGGTGGAGTTCGGACAGTTTGCCAATGCCGTCAGCCAGCTGGGGATCTATTGGGTGCTTCTGAACCAGCAAGTGCCGCAGCGCTAAGCGCTGCGCGTCATAATTCGAGCAGGCGGTGGCGGATCGCCAGCCGGACGAGCGCAGGCAGATCGCCGATGCCGAGCTTGCCCATGATCCGGCTGCGGTAGGTGTCGACGGTACTCGGCAGCACCCCGAGGTTGCGCGCGATCTGCTTGCTGCTGCCGCCTTCGACCACCAGTTTGAGCACCTGGATTTCCCGGGGACTCAACTGGTCGAGCGGGGACGCCACCGGGCCGTTCAACACCGAGCTCACCGCGACGATGCTGCCCCACCGGCGCGGGAGGCGCTGTCGCCCTTCGTCGCAAAGCGCTGTCCGGCAATTCCGGACGCGAGCTCTGCGGCGGAGACGGCCCTGTACACTCGCCCCCATGGCTGCGCGCGACCGTTACAAAGTTGCGCTGGTGAAGGACCTCGCCGGGCGCAAGCACGCCGAGGAAGCTTCGCTGCGCGTCATCAACACCATTCCGATCATGGCGTGGACCCTGCTGCCGGACGGCTCGCTGGATTTCGTCAACGAGCGCTGGCTGGACTACACCGGGCTTTCCCTGCAGGAAGCGGTGGCGACACCGACCGCCATCGTCCATCCGAAGGATTTGCCCGCTGCGGTCGCGCAGTGGTCCGCGTCCATGATTGCCGGGCGCGCGCACGAAGCCGAGCTGCGCCTGCGCCGTGCAGATGGCGAGTACCGCTGGTTCCTGGTCCGGGTGGTGCCGCTGCGGAACGACGACGGCGATATCGTGAAGTGGTACGGCACCAGCACCGACATCGAGGACCGCAAACGCGCGGAAGACGGTTCGCGGCACGCGGCGGAGGAGCTGCAGGCACTGTCGAGGCGGCTGGTGGAGCTTCAGGAGGCGGAGCGCAGGACGCTGTCCCGCGAGCTGCACGATCGCGTAGGTCAGGACCTCACAGCGCTCAGCATCCAGCTGGGCATTGTCAGGGACGCGCTTCCCGCGCACGTCGAGACCGGGATCCGTGCGCGTCTGGAGGACGCGGCAGCGCTGGTGCGATCGACGGCATCGACCATCGCGAACGTCATCGCGGATCTGCGCCCCCCGATGCTCGACGACTACGGTCTGCCGGCGGCGCTGCGCTGGTACGCCAGGCAGTTCTCCGAGCGCGCCGGCGTCGCCGTATCCGTGGAAGCCGGCGACTCGCCGGGCCGAATCGCGCGCGACGTGGAGATCGCGCTTTTCCGCATCGCGCAGGAGGCGCTAACCAACGTCGCGAAACATGCGCGCGCGAGGCAGGCTGTGATTACGCTGGAGCGGGCGCAGTCGGATTACGTGATGTCCATCGCCGACGACGGCCTGGGCATGGCGGCGATCCCTCAGAGGCCGGAAGGGCAACGGCCTGGCCTCGGGCTGGTGACCATGCGGGAGCGCGCGCAGGCGGTCGGCGGCCGATTCAGCGTCGAGCCGGTGGCGGGCGGCGGAATCCGGCTCACCGTGCGAGTGCCCGCTTGAGGATCAAGGTGTTGGTGGCCGACGACCATCGCGTGGTCGCGGACGGCCTGCGCTCGCTGATCGACGGGCAGCAGGACATGAAGGTCGTCGCGGTCGCGGGCAACGGCCTCGAGGCGGCGCGCCGCTGCATCGACACGCGCCCCGACGTCGTAGTAATGGACCACGCGATGCCGGAGATGAACGGCACCGAGGCGGCACAGATGATCCGGGCCAGGAGAAGCGCCACGCGCGTCATCATCCTGTCCATGCACTCGAATGCGGAGCATGTGCAGCGGGCGCTGCAGGCGGGCGTCAACGGTTACGTGCTGAAGGTAGCTGCGGGCGACGAGCTGGTGGGGGCGATCCGTGCCGTGCACGCCGGACGGCGCTACCTGAGCGCTCCGCTGACCGAAGAGCTGCTCGACCGCATGATCGATAACGGCGAAGACGTCGTGTCCAAGCTCAGCGCGCGCGAGCGGCAAGTCCTGAAGATGCTGGCGGAAGGGCATTCGGTCGTGCGCATCGCCGCCAGGCTTTCCTTGTCGCGAAAGACCGTGGAAACGTATCGCGAGCGCACGATGGAGAAGCTGAAGCTCACGGATTTGCCCGGCCTGGTGAAGTTCGCGCTCAAACACGGGATCATCGTGCTCGACTAGGGTCCTTCTCCCTGGAGGCACATCTGCACCAGTAGGCGGATCTTGTTGCTCGCTTCCGGGCTTAATGAGGTGAACTCGAGCCCGGCGCCCTGCTGGCGGAGCGACACGATGCGCGCGTAGATATCGTCGGCGCGGTAATCCAGGCGCGGCATCTCGAACGCGAGCTTTACTTCCGAGTAGACCGGCAACGGCGCGGCGAACTGCACGAGCGCCCCGTGGTAGCCGATGTCGAGCATCCTGCCGACCAGCGGCCGCGACTCCACGAGCTTGCCCTCCATCGGCCGGTACTCGACCGAGAGATCCACGCTGACCCGCGGGCTTTTGCGCACTTCCTGACGCGGCACGACTTTCCCGAGCTCGGGAATCGCCAGCGCCTCGCGAATGCGCAACTGCTCGCTCTTGCCCTTGACATAAACCTCCATCGGCTCGCCCGCCTGCACGAACTCGTGGCAATGCGCATAGGTTTCCTCGCTCATCAGTACCTGACCGCGAAGGCTGAACGCTTCAATTCGCGCCGCAAGGTTGACCTGCTCGCCGATCACCGTATACGCACGGTAAGCGCTGGAGCCGATGAGTCCGGCCATCACGCTGCCGGTGCTGATGCCGATGCCAATGTAGATTTCCGGGAGCTTGTCATCCCGATGCTCGCGCCTTAGCTCGTCCATGCCGATCTGCATCTCCACCGCGCACAGAAGCGCGCGCTGCGCGTGATCGCGCGGCGAGCTGTGGTCGCCGTGGAACACGACCATGATGGCGTCGCCCATGAACTTGTCGATGGTGCCGTAATGCCGCACCACGATTTCGGTCATCCGGCCGAAGCAGCGGCTGAGGACGCCGAGCACGACGTCGGGCGGATAGGAAGCGGTGATGGCGGAAAAACCACGCAGGTCGGCGAACAGGATCGTCGCGTCGCGCTGGGAATACCCCGCGTCCGCCCGCCCGCCGTCCGCTGCGGTAAGGCGCTGCAGCGCTTCTTCTACCCGCTGGCTTGCTTCGCGGTCGAGCGCAGAGCCTTTGGCTTCGACCACGATGTCCTGGATCACACGCAGCACGTCGTGGAGCAGTGGGTCGCGCATGACAACCGGAAGATACCCCCGGCTTGCGGTCGGCGTTGTACGGTTTTCTGTACAGAGGTGGATTAACGGAATGTCATGCTTCCGTCATCCCGGGCCCATGCGCTCGCCGATAGGCTGCACCGCATGTCAGAGCCTCATGTTCTAACGGTTGATGCCGATCCGGCGGCGCGCGAACTGATCGCCGCCTATCTGCGACAGCATCAGGTTCGGGTCACGACGCTCGCCGACGCCGATGCCATGCACGCGGTGCTCGCGGACGAAGTCGTGGACCTTGTGATGCTCGATCTCCAGCCCTCGCGCGACGATGCCATCGAACGGGCGCGCCTGCTGCGGAACACATCGGCGATCCCGATCATCATGCTTAGTAGTCGACGTGAAGTGGCCGATCTCGTGATGGCGCTCGAGATGGGCGCGGATGATTACATGACAAAGCCGTTCAGTCCGCGAGAGCTGCTGGCCCGCATCCGCGCCGTGCTACGGCGCCAGCCGGGCGGGCCGTTGCAGGGCAAGCCGCCGGGCGTGCGCGCATTTCGTTTCGACGGTTGGGAGCTCAACCTGAGCACGCGGCGGCTGCTGGGTCGCGATGGCCCGGCGGCCGCGCTCACCAACGTGCAGTTCGGCCTCCTGCTGGCGCTGCTGGGCTCGCCGCGGCGCATCCTCTCGCGGCGCGAGCTGCTGGACCTGTCCCGTCTGCACAACGACGAGGTGTACGAACGCTCGGTCGACGTGCAGATCATGCGCTTGCGCCGCAGGATCGAGCAGGATCCGTCGCAGCCGCGCTGCATCGTTACCGAACGCGGTGCCGGCTATGTCCTCAACGCACAGGTCCAGACCATCTACTGACGTGAACATACATGCATCCATCGTTATCGCCGCGCTGCTTGCAACCACGGCCTCCGGCGTCGGCCACGCCGGGCCTTATCCCGCCGCCGGCGGAGTGGTCGAGCGCGTGAGCGTGGTCCGGCTGGCGCAGGACTCTGCTAGCGGCCCAGGCGAGCTCGAACACGCATACAAGCCGCGCACGGGCGCAGAGCTCGTGGTGCGGCTCGACGACGGGCGCGCGATTCGCATCCGGCCGCGCGAGACGAAGATTTTCGCGCCGGGCGAGCGCGTTCTCGTCGTGCCTGACCCCACGGGGGTGCGGCTGGAGCATGCAGACGAGCCCTCTTCATTTTTTTCTTTAACCCGCAAGTGAAAGGAGTAGCACCATGAAACAGAAATACCGCCATACCCTCGTAGCCGCGGTGTTCGCCGGCCTGGCGTTCTCGGCTTCCGCCCAGAACCTCAGGGTTCCCGAGAATGCCGACGTTCCCCTCGAGCAGGACGTGATTGCCGAATCGGCCGAAGCCTGCCCGGGCGGCACGATCCCCAGCACCCCGGCCTATGGCTTCCAGGACGGCCGCCTGGTGCAGAACGGCTGGGTATGCGAAAGCCTTTATCCGCAAAGCGACTAGGCCCGAAAGCGTCCCCGGGGCCCTGCGCCCCGGGGATGACTTTCGCCGCCAGATGCGTTCTGATGCAATGCCATGAAAGTGCTCCTGGTCGAGGATAACGAGCGCGTCGCCAACTTCGTGAAGAAGGGGCTCGCGGAAGCGGGCCACACCGTCGATCACGCCGACAACGGGCGCGACGGTATGTTCCTCGCCGCGGGCGAGCCCTACGACGTGATCGTCATGGATCGCATGCTGCCGGGGAACATCGACGGTCTCGGTATCATTGCCGCGCTGCGAAAATCCGGCAGCAAGGTGCCGATCCTCATCCTGAGCGCGCTGGCCGACGTCGACGAGCGCATCCGCGGCCTGCAGAGCGGGGGCGACGATTACCTGGTGAAGCCTTTCGCCTTCGGCGAGCTGCTCGCGCGCCTCGACGCGCTGGCCAGGCGCGCGCAGGTCCAGGGGGCGGAGACCACGCTGGCGCTGGACGATCTGAGCGTCGACCTGCTGTCGCGCAAAGTCACGCGCGCCGGCAAACCAGTGTCGCTCCAGCCGCGCGAGTTCAAGCTGCTCGAGTACCTTCTGCGGCACGCGAACCAGGTGGTCACGCGCACCATGCTGCTGGAGAACGTCTGGGACTATCGCTTCGATCCCCAGACCAACGTGGTCGACGTGCACGTCAGCCGGCTGCGGCAGAAGATCGACGCCGGCTTCGCGCGGCCGCTGCTGAAGACCATCCGCAATGCGGGGTATATGCTGACCGCGGAGGACTAGGCTCCTGCGCTTTTCCGCGCGCAACGTCGCCGTGGTCTACATCGCGCTGAGCTTGGCGCTGCTCGCGCTGTTCGCGGCGCCGCTGTGGTACGAGTGGCATCATCGCATCGAGCGCGCGCGCAACGAGTTCCTGCATGACCACGCGGATCGGCTGACGGAGGTTTTCCGGCGTGAAGGCCTCGACGGTCTAGCGCGCGCGATCGGCAGGCAGGTCGGCGACACGCCGCGAGCGGGCGACCGGATACTGCTGCTCACCGACGGTTCCTTTTCGCGCCTGGCGGGCAACCTGAAGGCCTGGCCTGCCGGAGTTTCTACTTCGCCGGGCCTGCACCGGCTGTCGACTGCCATCGATGGGACGCCGGTCCACGTATCCATGATCGCCACCAGCCTGCCCGGCGGGTACCACCTTCTGGTCGGCAATGACGTCACCCGATTCCGGGTGGTCGAGGCCTTTTTCTGGTATGGGCTGCTCGCGATGTTCGGCGCCATCCTGCTGCTGGGCATGCTGTCGGGCTGGCTGGTGCGACGCGCGCTGTTTGCCGAGCTGCACACGCTCAGCCAGACCACCTCGGCGATCGTCGAGGGGAATTTATCGCGCCGCCTGCCGGTGCGCGGCGACGCGCACGAGCTCGACATCCTCGCGCAGACCATCAACCGCATGCTCGAGCAGATCGAGCAGCTGCTGCACGGCGTGCGCAACGTGTCGAACGCGATCGCCCACGATCTGCGCACGCCGCTGGCCGAGCTGCGCTCGCGGCTGGAGGAGCTGGTGGTGACGCGGCCGCCCGCGGAGGAGATGCGCGCCGAGATCGAGAGCGCCGTCGCCGACGTGGACCGGGTGATCGGCATCTTCAACGCGCTCCTGCGCCTGGCCGAGATCGACACCGGCGCGCGCCGCTCTGGCTTCGTGCAGGTCGATGTGACGCAGGTGGCGGCCGAGGCGGCGGAGTTCTACCAGCCGGTGGCGGAGCTCAAGGGCGTGAAGCTCGCCTTCCACAGCAACGGCACCTACAAGGTGGCGGGCGATCCGCTGCTGCTCGCGCAGGCGATCGGCAACCTGATCGACAACGCGCTCAAGTACTCGCCGGCAAACGGCAGCATCGCCGTGGCCACCACGCAACGGCGCGACGGCGCGGTCGAGATCTCGGTCTGCGACGACGGCCCGGGGATTCCGGACGCGGAGAAATCGCGCGTGTCGCAGCGCTTCTACCGCGGCGACGCGAGCCGCGGCACGCCGGGCGTGGGCCTGGGGCTGAGCCTGGTCGAGGGCGTGGCCCGGCTGCACGGCGGCGCGCTCGAGCTCGACGACAACCGGCCGGGCCTGCGCGCCACCCTCGTCGTCTCTTCCTAAATTTTCGTTCACCTGCGGGCCATCGGGGCGCAATCGCGCCCCCGCTACGCTGGACGTCACTTTCAACCTGACCGAAGGAAAAACCCGCCATGTTCGCCAGGAGCGACTGACTCGTGGGCAGCAAGCCGAAATTTCTCGATCTCAACATGGAATTCGCCCGCATTCCCGGCACCTCTATCGAAGTCTCGCGCATCGCGCTCGGCACCTGGGCGATCGGCGGCTGGATGTGGGGCGGAACCGAAGAGGACGAATCGATTGCGACCATCCGCGCTGCCCTCGATCGAGGCGTCACCGTGTTCGATACGGCGCCGGTGTACGGTTTCGGCCGCTCCGAGGAAATCCTCGGCAGCGCGCTCGCGGCGCCCGGACTGCGCGCGCGCGCGGTGATCGCCACGAAGGCCGGCCTCGAGTGGCGCGACGGCAAGGTTTTCCGCAATGCCAGCCGACAGCGAATCCTGCAGGAGCTCGACGACTCGCTGCGCCGATTGCGCACCGATTACATCGACATCTACCAGGTGCACTGGCCCGATCCCCTGGTGCCGATGGAGGAAACCGCGGCGGCGATGGCCGAGCTCTACCGGCAGGGAAAGATCCGCGCCATCGGCGTGAGCAATTTCTCGGTCGCGCAGATGGCGGCTTTCCGGCGCGTCGCGCCGCTGCACGTGCTGCAGTCGCCCTATAACCTCTTCGAGCGCGGCATCGAGGACGAGATCCTGCCGTACTGCCGCCGCAACCACATCGCGGTGCTGGGCTACGGGGCCCTGTGCCGCGGACTGCTCTCCGGCCGGATGCGGCACGACACGACCTTCAGCGGCGACGACCTGCGCCGCAACGATCCGAAATTCCAGGCGCCGCGCTTCGCCCAGTATCTGGGCGCTGTGCAGCGGCTCGATCTTCTCGCGCAGTATCGCTATGCCAAGCAGGTCATCCACCTCGCGGTTCGCTGGATGCTTGACCAGGGCGTCACGGTTGCGCTGTGGGGCGCGCGCCGCCCGGAGCAACTCGCTCCGGTCGCCGAAGTTGCGGGCTGGTCGATCGAGGACGAGGTCAACGCCGAGATCGACCGCGTGCTGCGCGAGCGCATCGCCGACCCGGTGGGCCCGGAGTTCATGGCGCCGCCCGCGCGCCCGCAATAACACAACCCTGGAGTTCGTATGCCAACCCTGAACATCAACGGCAAGACGGTGAATGCGGATGTCCCGGCGGATATGCCGCTCCTGTGGACACTGCGCGACGTGCTCGGCATGACCGGCACCAAATTCGGCTGCGGCATGGCGCTGTGCGGCGCATGCACCATCCATCTAGACGGCGCGCCGACGCGCTCGTGCATCACGCCGGTCTCGGCCGCTGCCGGCAAGAAGATCACCACCATCGAAGCGATCGGCGCCGACGCTGTCGGCGCCGCCGTGCAGGCGGCGTGGATCGAGCTCGGCGTGCCGCAGTGCGGCTACTGCCACTCGGGCCAGGTGATGGCCGCCGCAGCGCTGCTCAAGCAGAACGCCAAGCCCTCCGACGAAGACATCGATGCCGCGATGAGCGGCAACCTGTGCCGCTGCGGCACCTATCCGCGGATCCGCGCCGCGATCAAGCGCGCTGCCGGGAGCGCGACATGACGCAAGTAATGAACGTAAGCCGCCGGGCATTCCTGGGCGCCATGGGCGCAGCCGGCCTGGTCCTCGTCGTCGGCTGCGATCCCCGCACGCCCGCAGGCGCTGCGTCGAAATACGGGGCCGATTCCATGCCGCACGGCTGGGTCGACGACCCGCTGGCGTTCGTCGCCATCGCGGAAGACGGCACGGTGACGATCACATGCCACCGGCAGGAGATGGGGCAGGGCGTGCGCACCAGCCTGCCGATGGTGGTGGCCGACGAGCTCGAAGCCGACTGGCAGCGCGTGCGCGTGCGCCAGGCGCAAGGCGACGAAGCGCGCTTCGGCAACCAGGACACAGACGGCTCGCGCAGCATGCGCCACTTCTTCGAACCGATGCGGCGATGTGGCGCCGCCGCGCGGAGCATGCTGGAGCAAGCCGCCGCCGCGCAATGGCAGGTTGCGGTGAACGAAGTGCAGGCGCTCACCCACGAGGTGGTGCACCGTCCGACGCAGCGCAAGCTCGGCTACGGCGCGCTGGCGCTCGCGGCGTCGCGGCTTCCGGTGCCCGCGCCGGCGACGTTGCGCCTGAAAGCGCCCGCCGATTTCCGCTACATCGGCAAGGGCGAGGTGCAGCTGATCGACGGCCCCGACATCGTCGCCGGCCGCGGCATGTATGGGATCGACACCGTGCTCGAGGGCATGTTGTTCGCCGTAGTCGCTCGCCCCCCCGTCTATGGCGGAAAGCTCGTCTCCTACGACGCGGGTGCCGCGATGCAGGTCCCAGGCGTCGTGCAGGTGGTCGAGATCCCGGGCACGCCGCCCCCTTCGGAGTTCCAGCCGCTCGGCGGGCTCGCGGTGGTGGCCCGCAATACCTGGGCGGCGATCAAGGGCCGCGAGGCCCTGAAGATCACCTGGGACGACGGCCCGAACGCCGCGTACGATTCGACCGCCTACCGGGCGGCGCTGGAAAACTCGGCGCGCAATCCGGGCAAGGTGATGCGCAACGTCGGCAATATCGAGCGCGGCATGGCTGGGGCAGCGCGGCGGCTGGATGCTGAGTACTACATCCCGCACATGGCGCAGGCGCCGATGGAGCCGCCCGCCGCGACGGCACGCATCGCCGGTGAGCACTGCGAGATCTGGGCGGCGACGCAGGCGCCCCAGGCTACGCGCGACCGCGTCGCCAAGCGCCTCGGTTTTCCGCTCGAGCGCGTAACGGTGAACGTCACGCTGCTCGGTGGCGGCTTCGGCCGCAAGTCCAAGCCCGACTACGTCGTCGAGGCAGCGCTCGTCTCGCAGGCCATGCAGGGCGCGCCGGTGAAGCTCACCTGGACCCGCGAGGACGACCTTCAGCACGGCTATTACCACACCGCCTCTGTTGAGCGCCTCGAGGCAGGGCTCGACGCCGCTGGCAAGCCGCTCGCCTGGCTGCATCGCAGCGTCGCGCCGGCGATCGCGTCGTTGTTCGGTGCCGATCCGATGCACGAGCAGCCGCCCGAGCTCGGCATGGGCCTAGTGAACGTGCCTTTCTTGATTCAAAACTTGCGCGTCGAGAATCCGCAAGCGCAGGCGCATACGCGCATCGGCTGGTACCGCTCGGTATCGAACATCCCGCATGCCTTCGCGATCCAGTCCTTCGTCGCCGAGCTGGCCGCCGCAGCGGGACGCGACCCGAAGGACTACCTACTCGACCTGATCGGCCCCGCGCGGCGCATAGATCCGCGAACCATGAGCGACACCTGGAACTACACCGAATCGCCCGAGCGCTACCCGTTCGATACCGCAAGGCTGCGCCGGGTGATCGAGACCGCCGCCAACGAGGCCGGCTGGGGCAAGCAGCATCCCGCAGGGCAAGGAATTGGAATCGCCGCCCATTACAGCTTCCTCACCTACGTCGCCGCGGTGGTGCAGGTCGCGGTGAACGAAAAGGGCGAGCTCGCTATCCCGCGGGTCGACGTCGCGGCCGACTGCGGTCCGCAGATCAACCCCGAGCGCGTCCGCGCCCAGCTCGAAGGCGCCGTGGTGATGGGCGTGAGCAATGCACTGCTCTCCGAGATCAGCTTCAAGGCAGGGCGCGTGGTCCAAACCAACTTCAACAGCTATCAGATCGCGCGCATGAACGTCGCGCCGCGCGACATCCGGGTGCACCTCATTGCGTCGGACTTCGCCGTGCCCCTCGGCGGCGTCGGCGAGCCCGGCGTGCCGCCGATCGCGCCGGCACTATGCAATGCGATCTTCGCCGCCACCGGCAAGCGCATTCGCAGCCTGCCGATCGCCGACCAGCTGCAGGCGTAATCAAGCAAACGTTCTCATTGCGAAAGGATTCAGATGTCCAAAGCCGCAGCGCCTCATTTCCATCAAGACGCCCACGAGATCCAGGCCTACCGGACGGTGGTGCGTTATCCGCTGGCCCTGGACGCGAAAGCGCGGACCGAGAGCGTGGAGATTCTGAACCAGATCCTGGTAGACACGATGACTCTCAGAGATCTCAGCAAGAAGCACCACTGGCAGGTTTCCGGTGCAACGTTCCACCAGCTCCACCTGCTGTACGACAAGCATTTCGAGGAGCAGTCCGCGCTGATCGACGCGCTCGCCGAGCGCGTGCAGACACTGGGCGGCGTCACGATTGCGATGGCCGCGGATGTCGCTGAGCTCACCATGATTCCGCGCCCCCCGCGCGGCCGCGAAGCGGTGGCTGTCCAGCTCTCGCGCCAGCTCGAGGCGCTCGAGATGGTGTTGCTGCGGATTCGGCGCGGGGCCGACCGCGCCGCCGCGCTGGGCGATCAGGGAACCAACGATCTTCTCGTCGGCCAAGTGCTGCGGACCCTGGAGATGCAAGTGTGGTTCCTCTCCGAGCACCTGGTCACCGCGCCTCTTGCGGAAGCGGTATACGGCCCGCCACGATGATCGCAGTCACCGCGAAGGTGAGACTCGGGTTCATCGGCATGGGCGGCATGGGAAGCCGCATGGCCGCGCGGCTGCTCGCCGCCGGTTACGAAGTCACGATCTACAACCGCGATCGGGAGCGCACGCGATCGCTGGAGCAGCGCGGCGCCAGGGTCGCGTCCACACCCGCCGAATTGGCCGCGCAAGTCCAAATCGTGCTTTCGTCCCTCGCCGACGACGCAGCGGTTGAAAACGTGATGCTATGGCCCGGCGCCGCCTTGACGAGCGCCAGGGCGGGAACGCTCTTCATCGAGATGAGCACGGTATCGCCATCTCTTTCCCGCCGACTGCATGCCCTTGCCGACCTCGTAGGCGCTCACGCGCTCGACGCGCCGGTCTCCGGAACCACTACGATCGCCGAAAAGGGCGAGCTGGTCATCTTTGCCGGGGGTGACCGTGATGCCTACGATCGAAGCCTGCCGGTCCTGCAGGTGCTTGCCCGGGAGACCCACTATATGGGGCCGGCGGGTTCCGGCGCGAGCATGAAGCTCTGCGCGAATACGCTGTTGGGTTTGGGAGTGCAGGCGCTCGCCGAGGCAGTGGCGCTCGGTTTGAAGGCCGGCCTGCAGCGCAAGCGCTTGGTGGAAGTCCTTGGCGCGACCGCCGTGGTCTCGCCGAGCCAGATATCGAAGCTCCAGAACGTGCGCGACAACGCGTACCCGCCCGCTTTTCCGCTGCGCCTGATGGTCAAGGATTACCAACTGATCCTCGACGCGGCGGCAGGTCTGCGCGCCTCGATGCCCGCGGCCGCAGCTGCGCAGCGAGTGAGCGCGGCCGAGTTCGCGCGGCAGTCGGCGGCCGGCCGGGACGAGGACTTCTCCTCCGTAGTGAGAGCCATGGAGCAGAGCTCGAAATGAAGGGATCCACAGGAATGAAGACTTCCCGCCGCGTTTTCATCGGCCGCGGCCCAATGACGAGGGCGGCCCTCACCTCGCTTCTGTTCGTACCGTTGACCTGCCTCGCGCAGCCGCAGGGCGAGCAGGAAATCCAGCGGGCGTTGATCGAACGCGAGCAGCACTCTGCCGAGTTCGCCGGCCGCGCCCCCTACGGGCCGCTCGCCGCACCCCCCGGTCGCGCGCGGATGCCCGCCTTGACGCCGAAACCGTTGCTGGGCGGGCCCTACGACAGCAGCCCACGATAGCATCGGCGCTAGGCGCGCCGTTCCGGGTGCAGTAAATCCACGGCCTTTAGCAGGACGATGTCCGGGACGCGCAGCGTGCCATTCACGAAGCGCCGTAGCAGGCTGGCACGGATCTCGAAGCGAGCGGCGGCCGTCTCGACGCCGCCCAACTGGTGCACGACTTTCGCGATCACACCCTGACCACAAGAACATACCATCACTGCCCCGCGGATGCCGTGACGTGCCAGATGACGTTGCCGACGTCGTCGGCGACGAGGAGCGCGCCGCGCTTGTCGATCGCGACCCCGACCGGGCGGCCGAACGCCTTGCCCTCGGGGCTGACGAAGCCGCTAAGCACGGCGACGGGATCGCCGGATGGTCTGCCGGCGCTGAAGGGCACGAACACCACGTTGTAGCCGCTACGCGGCTTGCGGTTCCAGGAGCCGTGCTGGCCGATGAACATGCCGCCGGCGAATTGCTTGCCGAGAGCGTCTCCTTCGTTGAAGGCAAGGCCGAGCGGGGCGACGTGGGAGCCGAGCGCGTAGTCCGGCACGATGGCCTTGGCGACCAGGTCGGGCCGCGGCGGCTGCACGCGCTTGTCGACATGCGCGCCGAAGTAGCTGTAGGGCCAGCCATAGAACCCGCCGTCGGCGACCGAGGTCAAGTAGTCCGGCACGAGGTCGTTGCCGAGCTCGTCGCGCTCGTTCACCACCGTCCACAGCGCGCCGCTCGCCGTTTCCCAGGCGAGGCCGTTGGGATTGCGCAGGCCGGAGGCGAAAATGCGGCGGCTGCCGCTCTGCAGGTCGATCTCGAGGATCGCGGCGCGGTTTTCCTCCTGCGCCATGCCGTTCTCGCCCACGTTGCTGTTCGAACCGACCGTGACGTAGAGCTTGGTGCCGTCGCGGCTGCCGATGAGGTTCTTGGTCCAGTGGTGATTAATCGTGCCAGCGGGCAGGTCGGCGATCCTGGTGCCGGGATCGCTGATGCGGGTCGCGCCGGCCGAGTACGGAAAGCGCAGCACTGCATCGGTGGTCGCGACGTAGAACTCGTTGCCGATGAGCGTCATGCCGAAAGGCGAATTGAACCCCTCCAGGAATGCTTCGCGCGTTTCGGCTGCGCCGTCGCCGTCCGCGTCGCGCAGCAGCGTGATGCGGTTGGCGCTCGGCACGCGGGCGCCCGCCTGCCCCATGATGCGTTTCGCGAACCAGCCGCGGATGCCGCCGCCGTCATCGGGCTTGGGCGGCGCATTGGTTTCGGCGACCAGCACGTCGCCGTTCGGCAGCACGTAAATCCAGCGCGGGTGATCGAGATCGGCGGCGAAAGCGGAGACTTCGGTCCCGGCTGCCGCAACCGGCGTCGCGCCCGCGGGCCATCCCGTGGCCGGTGCGATGTTCACCGTGGGAATCAGCGTCTTCGTGGGCGGCGGTAGCGTGGGATTGGGGCCGACGCCGGCCGACGCGGGCAGTTGTGAAGATTCGCCGCAGCCCGAAAGGGCAGTGGCAACGCAAACGGTTAGTGCGGTAAGGGTAAATTTCATGTGAATAGCCATCGGCGGACGAGGTTGGTGTAGAGAGGCATCACCCAGAAAACCATGAGGAACACGGCGGTTCCGGTCACCACCAGAGTGTTCAGAAGATGGTGGCTCGGGACGCCCAGTTGCCGCAGCAGCGGCGCGACCACGAGCGACAGGACCAAGACGAGTGGATAGATCGCGGACCACGTCAACAGGAACTGCTTCCAGCGTGCCGCCCGGTCGCCGGTGAGAAAGGCATCGCCGCCGGCGAGCACCGGCTGGACCCTTTCGATCAGGCGGCGACGCACCGGAGAGTCGAGCCATTCGTGCAGATGCGCGCTGGTGTCGAAGCGCAGGACGACTGTGTAGGTGTCGCCGAGCCCCGGGATCGGGCGCAGGACATGGCGTTCGACATGGCCGGGCGCGGCTTTGGCAAGCGGGGCAATTTCCTTCGCCCACCTCTCGTAATCCGCGTGCCTGCTTTCAGGAACGCGGTGAGTAATGAGAGCGGTCGCGACCATTCAGCGCAGCTCGGTGCGCGTGTCGCCGCGGGAGATCCACTCGGCGCGCATCTCGTTCTGGTTTGACCGGTGGGCGTAGCCCTCAACGGTGACGGTTTCGCCGGCCTTCAGCGCGCCCTGCGGCAGCCCGCGGCTCGCCATGCGGGAAGGCGGTGCTAGCACCACGAGCCAGGTGCGGCCCTGTGCCTCGAGCTGGAGCGTGGCGTGCGGATTGGCGAACTGGACGGCGCGGATCACGCCGGTGGCCTGCTGTGGCGCGTCGCTGTAGTTGCTCCAGCCGTGATGGGCGTGCGCTGCGGCGGGCGCGAGCGCGAGGGAGAACGCGGTGATGACGGCGGCGGATTTCAGGTTGGATTTCATGACGCCAAGGATGCGGCAGAGCGCGTGCACGCAAGGTGAGCGGGCGATTAACTTCTCTTAATCTGGGCGAAGGGTACGATGCGGCAATGCGATGGCGTCCCGCGCGCGCCGTTCCGGTCTTGGCCGCCGGCCTGATCCTCGCCGGCTGCACCACCGCCGTGTTCAACCCGGCGACCAACGCGCCGCTGTCGGCGTCCACGCTTCCGAATATGGGCGCGCCCACGGATTTCATGCGCGAGAACTCGATCGTGCTGTCGTTCTCCGGTGGCGGGCTGCGCGCTGCGGCCTTCGCCCACGGCGTTCTCGCCGCGCTCGAGCGCGTGAAGACGGGCGACGGCGATCTGCTCGACGACGTGGCATCGATCAGCAGCGTTTCCGGAGGCTCCCTCACCGCGGCGCATTACGGTGCGTACGGCCGCGACGGCCTCGCGCGCTTTCGCCAGGACGTTCTGCTGAACGATTTCGAGAGCGGGATGCGGCTGTCCCTCTTCAGCCCGGCGAACCTGATGCGCATGCTCGGCGGCGGCCTCAACGCCCGCGAGGATTTCGGCGAGCGCCTCGATCAACAGGTTTTCCAGGGCGCGACGTTTGCCGACATCTTCCGCCGGCAGGGTCCCGATATCCGCATCCACGCGACGGATCTCTATCACCGCGTGCCTTTCCCATTCCTTCCGCCGCTCTTCGAGATTCTGTGCAGCGATCTGTCACGCTACAGCGTCGCCGAGGCAGTCGCCGCGTCCATGGCGGTGCCGGTGCTTTTCGCACCGGTCGTCGTGCGCACGTATCCCGAGAGCTGCAACCCCGTTCCCGCGGAACTCGCCTCGATGCCCTCCAGAGCCGGCGCATCGCGGGTGTTCAGCGGGATCGCGAAAGCCGTGACCGCATACCGCGATCCGACGGTCAGGTTCATCAAGCTCGCCGATGGGGGCCTCACCGACAATTTCGCGGTGTCCACCCTCTTGATGTCCCGCCTGGCGTACGGCACGCCTTACGCGCCGCTGACGCAGCGCGACGCCGTGAAAATCCGCCGGCTGCTCCTGATCGTGGTCGACGCCTCGCAAGGGCCGAACGGCGACTGGACGCACAAGGAAGCGGGGCCGAGCGGCGTCGACCTGGCGCTGTCCGCGACCGACGCCGCGGTCGACGCCGCCGCGCGCCATGCGGTGGACGCGCTCGGCGCCATGATCCAGGGATGGCAGGAGTCGGTGATCGCCTTTCGCTGCGGCCTGAGCCCGGCCGACGTGATCCGCCTGGGCGGACCGGCGCGATGGAATTGCGCCGACGTGAAGTTCTCGCTCGCTCACCTCTCCGTCGACGAGCTCGAAAGCCCGCTGCGCGAGCGGATCGAGGCGGTGCCGACCCGCCTCACGCTCAAGGCCGAGCAGGTCGACGCGGCCATCGAAGGCGCCCGTGCCGGAACGCTCGCCCTGCCGCGGCTGCGCGAGTACCTGCGGGACCGGGTGGGCGCGGTGCCCTAGAGCTAAGGTGTAAAGATAGATCGGTGTGAATTTTGTTCGCGTTACTGCATGAACCAGCCGTGGCTGACCACCAGCGATTGCCCGGTCAGCGCATTGGTCGGAAACGCCGCAAAGAACAGCGCCGCCTGCGCAACGTCGGCGACGGTGGTGAACTCGCCGTCCACCGTCTCCTTTAGCATCACCTTACGGACGACGTCCTCCTCGGAGATGCCGAGGCTCCTGGCCTGCTCGGGGATCTGCTTCTCGACGAGGGGCGTGCGCACGAAGCCGGGGCAGATGACGTTGGCGCGCACGCCGTGCGCCGCGCCTTCCTTGGCAACGACCTTGGCGAGCCCAATCAATCCGTGCTTGGCGGTGACGTAAGGCGCCTTGAGCGGTGAGGCTTCCTTCGAATGCACCGAGCCCATGTAGATCACGCTGCCGCGCCCGGCCTTGTACATGTGCGGCAGGCAGGCGCGGGTGGTCAGGAAGGCGCCGTCGAGGTGGATCGCCAGCATTTTCTTCCACTCGGTGTAGGTGAATTCTTCGAGCGGATGGATGATCTGGATGCCCGCGTTGCTGATCAGGATGTCGACGCCGGAAAAGGCATCGATCATGCGGGCGACACCCTTGTTCACCGCCGCCTCGTCGGTGACGTCCATCGCGATGCCGATGGCCTTGCCCCCGCTCGCGCTGATCTGCGAAGCCGTGGCCTGGGCCGCGTTGCCGTCGAGATCCGCGATGGCGACGCGGGCGCCTTCGCGCGCAAAAAGGAGCGCAATGTCCTTGCCGATACCGCTGGCAGCCCCGGTGATGAGGGCAGACTTGTCTTTGAGTTGCATGCGGGTCCTTTCGTCCGATGGGTCAGTGAGGGCGCGACAGGTCGACGACCCGAACGCCGCTCTCGACCTCCGTGGCCTTGAGCCAGCCGGGATGGGCGCAGGTGCGCCGCATGTCGTCGAGGCCGGCCTGCCACAGCTCGCGCACCGTGGTGCGGGAGAATTCGTAGTCTTTCGAGTTCGAGGAGTGGGTAGAGCGCCGGTTGATCAGGTGGGCGATGGTGACCTGGCGCTGCTGGGCCAGCTCCGCTTGCAGCAGCTTGTAATCGGCATCGTCGTGAAGCGTGGGCGGGAGCTTTTCCATCAGCCGGCTCAACGCGAGGCGCAGCTTGGCGATCTCCTCGACGCGCTTGGTGTTGGACCGCGTCTTGCTCGAATAGCGGATGTCCTTCTCGCGCTCGAGCACCTGGTCGAGATTCGCCGGCAGCTCGCCCTTCGCGCTGAAGAGGTCGACCTGCACGATCAGGGCATTCAGGCTCGGCGAATCGTCCATCACGTGCCACAGCGGCGAATTGGAGACGATGCCGCCGTCCCAGTAGTGCTCGCCATCGATCATCACCGGCGGAAAACCCGGCGGCAGGGAGCCGCTCGCCATGATGTGCTCGACCCCGAGCTTGCGCTCGCGGTTGTCGAAATAGAGCGAGTTGCCGGTGTGCACGTTCACCGAGCCGACGCTCAGGCGCACGCGCTGCTCATGGTTCAGGAAATCGAAATCCACCAGCTCGCCGAGCGTCCTGCGCAGCGGCGAGGTGTCGTAGATGCTGAGCGCTCCGGGCGTGGTGTCGGGAGCAAACACGGCGGGAGGAATGCGCGGCGTGAAGAACCCCGGCACGCCAAAGGTGGCCGCGGTGAAGGCGTTGAACCGGTTCAGCCCCGCGCGCAGCGGCGTGAGCTGCGCGAGCGGGTTCCAGGGCAGTCCGGACGAGACCCGATTCCAGAATTCGCGCAGCCGCTCGAGCCTGTGCTCGACCCGATTGCCCGCGATCAGCGCGCCGTTGATGGCGCCGATCGACACGCCCGTCACCCAGTCCGGCGCCAATCCCTGTTCCGCCATCCCCTCGTAAACGCCGGCCTGGTACGCGCCGAGCGCACCGCCGCCTTGCAGCACCAAAACCGTGTGATCGTGCGCCATGCCACCCCTAGTATCCGCTATGAAGTGCGGTGCCGCGCCACCATCAATGCGCTCGCCCACCATTGCAGCTCGTCGAGCATGTCCTTCGAGTTCTTCTCGAGGTAGGTGAGCTCCTTGATGTCCTTGCCCTGCTGCCACACCGCCATGAAGTCGCCGCCCTGGATGTGCACGCCGGTGCGCGTCGGCGCCATCTGCAGCTCCACCGAGATGTTGCGCAGGTGCTCGATCGAGCGCGCCGCGCCGACGCCGCCGTATCCCACATAGGCCGCCGCTTTGCGATTCCATTCCGGGTAGGCGTAGTCCAATGCGTTCTTCAGCACCGCGGGCACGCCGCGGTTGTATTCGGCGGTGACGAAGATGTAACCGTCGAATTCGGCGACTTTCTTCTGCCAGCGCTGCGCCACCTCGTTCTTCGACGGCGCCCACAGGTTGGACGCCACCTCGTCGAAGAACGGCATCGGGTAGTCGCGCAAGTCGACGAGCTCCACGCTCATGTCGGTGCGGGCGGCGGCGATTTCGTGGATCCACTTCGCCGGCTTCTCGCCGAAGCGAGTGGCGCGGGTGGTGCTGATGATGATGGCTATTTTGGGCTTGGCGCTCATGCGAGGACTCCCATGGGAAGCCGAAGGCGTTCGCCGATGCGCCGGATCTCGGCTTCGCCGGCGGCGAGCGCCTTGGCGCTGGTGTGGACCGAGTAGTAGCCAAGCACCAGGTCGTGCGGGTGCCTCACCGCCGAGCCGAGGACGAAAGAAGGGTCGCGGCTTCCTTCGAAGTGCAGTGCTGACTCTCCTTCTTCGAATACGACGAGCTCTCTGCGGGTGAAGGAAAACATCCATGCCACGTTGTGCCCGGCGGGAGGCTGGTACGCCCAGCGCTCGCCGTCCTTGAGCTCCACGTGGAGGTAGTTCACGCCCGCCGGCGCGCGCACCGGGCTCTGCGCGTTGCCGTAGCGTCCGAGGATCACGCGCACCGGACCCTCCTGAGGAACGCTCTGCGGGGCGATGTACTGGCTCTCCGCCGGGGCGTTCTCCTCTGCTGCGGGCAGCGCGATCCAGAGCTGCAGGCCCCGCAAATGGGAGCCAGGCGTGGGCCCGCCGTCATGCCAGACGCCGCCGCCGGCGCGCATCCACTCCACGCCGCCGGCGCGGAGGATCCCGGACTTGCCGGTCGTGTCCTCGTAGCGCGTGTCGCCCTGAATCGGAACGGTGACGGTGGCGATGCCGGAGTGCGGATGAATGCCGAACTTCGGGGCGCGTCCCGGCGGTGTATCGAAATAGTCCAGGAACACGAAAGGTTTGATCCGCTCGCCCAGGTCCGACGGGCTCACCACGCGGGTGATGGGACCGTGACTCCGCCCAAGAGTGCGGGCCACGATGCGGCGGTTTTCAATCGTCAGGTGGTTGTCCATGCACCCAGAATAGGAATGGACGACCTAGCTGAGAAGCCTATATATTCTGATGGTATCTATCCGTATTGGAGATATATGCTGGACGCGGTCTCCCTCGATCACCTGCGCGTGTTCATCGCCGCCGCAGAAACCGGCAGCTTCTCCGCCGCCGGGCGCAAGCTGCGCCGCGCGCAGTCGCTCGTGAGCCAGACCA
Source organism: uncultured bacterium (assembly GCA_965233195.1). Taxonomy (GTDB): domain Bacteria; phylum Pseudomonadota; class Gammaproteobacteria; order Burkholderiales; family SG8-39; genus SCGC-AG-212-J23. The sequence continues at coordinate 107,816 of CBDDSB010000025.1, forward strand.
TCGCGAACCTCGAGGCACAACTCGACGTGCAGCTCTTCGACCGGGCGAAGAAGTACCCGAAGCTCACCAGCGCCGGCCAGGCGCTGCTGGTCGAGGCGAAGGGCGTGGTCGACAGAATGGACGGCTTCAAGGCGCGGGCGCGAACCATGGCCGAGGGGCTGGAGCCCGAGCTGTCGGCGGTCATCGACGTCATGTACCCGATGGCCGCGCTAACGAAGGCGGTCGGATTCTTCACGCGGACCTATCCGCGCACGCCGCTCCTGCTGTACGTCGAGGCTCTTGGCGCTGTGGTCCAGGCGGTGCTCGACGGGCGCTGCCGCATCGGCGTCATCGGCACGTTGCCGGTCGTGCCGGAGAACGTGCACAGCGAGCCGCTGATCGAAGTGCCCTTCGCCACCGTGGTCGCGCCGCATCATCCGCTCGCGCGAATTCGCGGCGTGGTGCCGAAGCGCAACCTGGTGGAGCACGTGCAGCTCGTCCTCACCGATCGCAGCACCCTCTCGGAGGGGCGCAACTTCGGCGTGCTGTCACCGCTGACCTGGCGCCTCGCCGACCTGGGCGCGAAGCTGGAATTCCTGCGCGCCGGCTTCGGCTGGGGCCACATGCCGCTGCCGGCGATCGAGGATCACCTCGCCAGGAAGGAGCTGGTGAAAATCCGCATCGAAGGCGCGGCGGAGTACGCGCGCCTTCCGATGCATGCCGTTTATCGCAAGGACGCACCGCCAGGTCCCGCCGGAAGGGCGTTCATTCAGCAGCTCAAAGGCTAGGATCGGCCGGGCGTGCCGCGTCGCCGGTGCGCTCGAGCCAGCCGCCGCCGAGCGCGCGGTAGAGGTCGACGAGGTTCGTGAGCCGTTGCATGCGCGCGGTGACCAGCGCGAGCTGGGCGTTGTAGAGGCCGGTCTGCGCGGTGAGCACCTGCAGGTAGTTCTCGATGCCGTTGCGGTAGCGGAACAGCGAGAGCTCGAGGCTGCGCTGCTGGGTCGCGGTGAAGCGCTCCTGCGCGGCGACCTGGTCATCGAAGGTGCCGCGCCCGGCGAGGCCGTCGGCCACTTCGCGGAACGCGGTCTGGATCGCCTTCTCGTACTGTGCGATGCCCACGTCCTTGCGCAGGGTGGCAAGATCCAGGTTCGCGCGCAGGGCGCCACCCTGGAAGATCGGCAGCGTGATCGCCGGCATGAACGCCCAGGCGAGCGAGCCTGCGCCGAACAGCCCGGAGAGCGATGCGCTCGCCGTGCCGACGCTGCCCGTGAGGCTGATGCTCGGGAAGAACGCGGCGCGCGCGGCGCCGATGTTGGCGTTCTCGGCGCGCAGCAGTGCTTCGGCCTGCAGAATGTCCGGGCGGCGGGCGAGGAGGTCCGACGGCAGCCCGGCCGGAACGTCGGCGAGGATCGGCTGGTCGTTCAGCCGGACCGCGGGCGGCAGGTCCGCGGGCAGCGGCTGGCCGAGCAGCAGCACGAGCGCGTTTTCCGCTTGTGCGCGAAACCGCAGTTGGGCGGCGAGGTTAGCGTTGGCCTGCTCGAGCACCGATTGCGACTGTTGCAGGCTGAGCTCGGGCGCGGTGCCGGTGTCGAACTGGAGCCGCACGATCTTGTACGACTCCTGCGCGGTGGCGAGTGTCTCGCGCGTCACCGCGAGCTGCTCGTCGAACGCGAGCATCGCCAGGTACTGGTCGGCGACCTGTGAGACGAGCAGGATCTCGGCGGCCTGCCTCGCGTACCCGGTGGCGAAGTACTGCTGGAGCGCGGCGTCGCTCAGGCTCTGCACGCGGCCGAAGAAGTCGAGTTCCCAGGCGGCGGCAATGCCGGCTTCATACTGACGGGTCGTTGTTCCGGCGCTGCGCGATTGCGCGGCGTCGGCGAAGGCACCCACGCGGGGAGCGAGCCCCGCGCGCTGGATGCGGTACTGGGCCTGCGCCTCGCGCACGTTGAGCGCCGCGATGCGCAGGTCGCGGTTGTTCTCGAGCGCGATCTCGACCAGGCGCTGCAGCCGCGCATCTCGCATGAAGTCGCGCCAGCCGATGTCCGCCGCGGGCGGCGAATTCAGGTTGCCGCGGTCGTTGTACGGGAAATCGCCGGCGATGGGCGCGGCCGGCCGCTGGTAGTCCGGCGCCATGCTCGAGCAGGCGGCCAGCAAAAGGATGCCGAGACTAGACGCGAGCTTTTTCACGAGTCAGCCTGCGGCTCACCACGACGTAGAACATCGGGATCAAGAAGACGGCTAGGAAGGTGGCGGTCAGCATGCCGCCGAGCACGCCGATGCCGATTGCATGCTGGCTGTTGGAGCCCGCGCCCTTCGCGAGGGCGAGCGGCAGAACGCCCAGTCCGAAGGCGAGCGAGGTCATGATGATCGGCCGCAGCCTCTGCTGCGCGGCCTCGAGCGCCGCTTCGACCACCGGGCGCCCCTGCGCTTGCAGGTCGCGGGCGAACTCGACGATCAGGATCGCGTTCTTCGACGCCAGGCCGATGGTCACCAGCAGTCCGACCTGGAAGTAGACGTCGTTCGGCATGCCGAAGGCGCTCACCGCGGCGAGCGCGCCCAGCACCCCGAGCGGCACCCCGAGTATGACGGAGATCGGGATCGACCAGCTCTCGTAAAGCGCCGCCAGGCACAGGAACACGACCAACACGGATAGCAGATAGAAGTAGGGCGCCTGGTTGCCCGCCTGGATCTGCTGCAGCGAGATCCCGGTCCATTCGTAGCCGATGCCCGCGGGCAGCTGGTGCGCGAGGCGCTCCATCGCCGCCATTGCCTGTCCGATGCTCTTTCCCGGCGGCGCCACGCCCTGGAACTGGGCGGAGGACACGCCGTTGTAGCGCTCGAGCCTGGGTGAACCGTACTGCCACGAGCCCCTCGCAAGCGAGGAGAAAGGAACCAGGGTGCCCTGCGCGTTGCGCACGTAGATGGTCTTCATGTCCTCCGGATTCATGCGGAAAGGGGCGTCGGCCTGCGCGTACACCCGCTTGATGCGGTTGTCGCTGTCCAGGTAGTTGTTGATGAAGCGCGAGCCCCACAGGATCGAGAACGACTGGTCGATGTCGGACAGCGCGACGCCGAGCACGCTCGCCTTCTCGCGGTCGATGTCGATCTTGTAGGTGGGGTTGTCCTCGAGGCCGTTCGCCCTGACCTGCGCGAGGTCCGGGTCTTGGCGCGCCATGGCGAGCAGCTGGCTGCGCGCCTGCATCAGCGCCTCATGACCGACGCCGCCGATGTCCTTCAGCTGGAAATCGAAGCCCGCGGCGCTGCCCAGGCCCTGGATCGGCGGCGGATTGACCGCCACAATGTTCGCGTCGTGATAGGAAGCGAAGCGCGCGTTCAGGCGCTCGACCACCCTCTGCGCCACGAGCTCGGGCGCGGTGCGCTCGCTCCAGTCCTTGAGCCGCACGAACACGTAGCCCTGGTTTTGCCCGCGTCCGGCCTGGTTGAATCCGTTCACCTGGAAATTCGCCTGGACCGCGGCTGCCTCATATCCCTCCAGGTAGGCGCTGATGTCGTCCAGGATGACCTGCGTGCGGGCGATGGTGGCGCCCGGCGGAGCTTGCACCTGCACGAAGAAAAAGCCCTGGTCCTCGTTCGGCACGAACGAGCTCGGCAGGCGCATGAACAGCAGGCCGACGGCGACGATGACCGCGGCATAGACCACGAACCAGCGCCCGGAGCGCGCGATGACCCGGCGTACGCCGCCCGCGTACCGGTCGCGACCGTAATCGAAGGCAGCGTTGAACCAGCGGGCGAACCGGTTCTTGCGGCCATGTGCGCTCCCCGGCTTGAGCAGCGTGGCGCAGAGCGCGGGGGTCAACGTAAGGGCGACGAACACCGAGAGCAGCATCGCGGCGACGATGGTCAGCGCGAACTGCCGGTAGATCGCCCCCACCGATCCGCTGGAGAACGACACCGGGATAAAGACCGCCGACAGCACCGCCGCGACGCCGATGAGCGCGCCGGTGATCTGTCCCATCGCCTTGCGCGTGGCCTCGCGCGCCGGCAGGCCTTCTTCGGTCATCACGCGCTCGACGTTTTCCACCACCACGATTGCGTCGTCGACCAGCAGGCCGATCGCCAGCACGATGCCGAACATGGACAGGGTGTTGATGGTGAAGCCGAGCGCCGCCATCACGCCGAAGGTGCCGAGCAGCACCACCGGGATGGTGATCGTGGGGATGATGGTGGCGCGCCAGTTCTGCAGGAACACGAACATCACCAGGAACACCAGCGCGATGCCCTCGAGGAGCGTCTCGACCACGCCGGCGATAGAGACCCGGATGAACGGTGTGGTGTCGTTCGGGTAGACGGCCTGCACGCCTGGCGGAAAGTACTTCGACAGCTCCTCGACCTTGGCGCGCACCGCGTTCGCCGTGGCGAGCGCGTTGGCGCCGGTGGCGAGCTGGATGAGCATGCCGCTCGCCGGCTGCCCGTTATACTTGTTGTCGACGGCGAAGGTCTCAGCGCCGCGTTCCACGCGCGCGACGTCGCGCAGCCTGACCTGCGAGCCGTCGGACAGGACTTTCAGCAGGATGGCGCCGAACTCCTCCGGCGTGCGCAGCAGCGTCGCCTCGGTGATGGCGGCGTTGAGCTGCTGGGTCGGCAGCGCCGGCGTGCCACCGAGCTGCCCGCCGGCGATCTGCACGTTCTGGGTCTGCACCGCCGCGGTGACGTCGAGCGGCGTCAGCGCGTAGCCAGTGAGTCTGGTCGGATCGAGCCAGATGCGCATCGCGTACTGCGTGCCGAAGACGTTGAAGGCGCCGACGCCGTCGATGCGGCTGATCGGGTCCTGCATGGTCGACACCATGTAGTTCGCGAGATCGAACTTCGACATGCGGCCGTCCGTCGAGACCAGGCCGATCGCCATCAGGAAGGAGCTCGACGACTTGGTGACGCGGATGCCGAGCTGCTGCACCTGCGCCGGAAGCAGCGGCAGAGCGAGCTGCAGCTTGTTCTGCACCTGGACCTGGGCGATGTCGGGGTTGGTTCCGGGTGCGAACGACAGGGTAATGCTCGCCTGCCCGGTGTTGTCGCTGGTAGAGGCGAGATAGATGAGGCGGTCGATACCACTCATCTGCTGCTCAATCACCTGCACGACGGTGTTCTCCACCGTCTGCGCGGAGGCCCCGGGGTACGTGGCGTTGATCTGCACTGAGGGCGGCGCGATCGGCGGCACCTGCTCGACCGGCAGCCGGGCGATCGACAGGCCGCCCGCCAGCATGATGAGCAGCGCGATGACGATCGCGAAGATCGGGCGGTCGATGAAGAACTTGGCCATGGCTAGTTCGCGGCTGTTCTTTGCGGCGCTTCGATCGCCCGCACCTGGGCCCCCGGCTGTACCCGCTGCAGGCCGGCGACGATCACCCGCTCGCCGGCGGTGAGCCCGCCTTCCACCAACCACTGGTCGCCCAGCGTGCGCGTCGCCTTCAGTGCGCGCAGCGCGACCTTGTTGTCGGCGTCGATCACCAGCGCGGTGGCCTGCCCCTGGGGGTTGCGCGTTACCCCCTGCTGGGGGACGAGGATCGCCTCGGTCAGACCCTGCTCGATGCGCGCGCGCACGAACATGCCGGGCATTAGCACGTGGTCCGGATTCGGAAACACCGCGCGCACCGTGATCGACCCGGTATTTGGGTCGACCGTGATGTCGGTGAAAGCGAGCTCGCCCGGCAGCGGATACTCGCTACCGTCTTCCAGCAGCAGCGTGACCTTTCCACCGCCCGCCTGGTCGCGCCGGAAGCGCAGCGCCTCGGCGCTCGACTGGCTCACGTCCACGTAGATCGGATCGATCTGCTGCACCGTGGCCATGAGCGTGGCGGCCCCCGCCTGCACGAAAGCCCCCGGGGTTACGAGCGACAGGCCGACGCGCCCGGCGATCGGCGACCCGACGTTCGTGTAGCCGAGGTTGATGCGTGCCTGCTGCACCGCCGCTCTCGCCGCGGCGAGGTCGGCACTCGCCTGGCCTTGCGTGGCCATCGCGTTGTCGAACTCCTGGCGGCTGACGCCGTTGCCCGGGAGAAGGATCTTGTAGCGCTCGGCGAGCGCATTGGCTGAGGCTAGCGCGGCGTGCATCTTCTGCTCCACCGCCATGGCGTTGTCGAGCGCGGCGCGCAACGGTGCCGGGTCGATCTGATACAGACGCTGCCCGGTCCGGACATCGCTGCCTTCCTGGAACTCGCGCCGCAGGACGATGCCGTCGACGCGCGCGCGCACCTGGGCGACGAGATACGCGGAGGTGCGGCCCGGCAGCTCGCTCACCACCGGCACACTCTGCGGGCGGACCGTCACCACCGTCACTTCCGGTGGCCGAGGCGCTTGCGCAGCCTGTTGTGCCTCCACGCAGCCGCCAAGGACGATTGCGGCTACGGCGGACAAAGCAATCCTAATGGTCACGAAGCAGCTCCTCTGTGGGGACGCGGACAGAATGCGCTGCCGGGCATTGCGCGAGCCTGTCAGCAATATGAGGAAAAGTTCAGGAAACCGACGATGAACCCGGCGTAATGACCCGGCAAGGTCGGTGCAACGCGCAGTGGCGCATCGTTCGGGGCATCAACCTGAAAGGCACCCCATGAAACGCTTGATTACTCGCAGTGCATTGTCCGCGGCCGCATTGTCAGCAGCTCTTGCCGGCGCAGGCGTCGCCTCTGGTAACGAGAGCACCACGCAAAACGTCGAAGACACGACGATCACCACCCAGATCGAGACGGAGCTGCTCTCCGGTGAGGGCATCTGGTCCAGCGATATCATCCGCGTCGAGACCGTCCAGGGCATGGTGCACTTGCGCGGCTATGCGACTACTGAACGCGATCGACGGCGTGCCGGCCAGATCGCGGAATCGGTCGCGGGCGTAAAGGGCGTGGAGAACGATATTCGGATCCGCTAGTTAATGCGGTGAGATTCAAGGACATGACCGGGAAGCAAATTCGTTCGCGTGCTCAAAGTCGGCGTCTGCGTGATCTCGTTCGGGATGATCTTCCAGAACATCCTGTACGACTGAGCGCTGCCAATCAGACGCAGCGCGCATGACTCACACACGGCCCGAAACGGGAGCCGGGCTTGAGCGGTGGGCTTTGCCCGCGTCGAAGTACCGCGCTTCCATAGCGTCATGAGTCAGCTCGGAGACCCCCGCGTCCTATTCGCCGCCGAGCGAACTCTAATGGCCTGGAGTCGCACAGCGACCGGACTAATGGCGTTTGGATTTTTCATAGACCGCACTGCGCTCCTGACAGCCCAAGTGGGCAAGAGTACGAGTACAGCGTTCTTGATCGGCACGGCGTTCGTGCTGCTCGGCGTGCTGCTTAGCGTACTTTCCATAGTGCAGTACGGTCGGTCCGTCGCTTCACTGCAGTCAATCGAGATACCGAACGGGTACTGGACAGCTCTCCCTGTGTACGCAGGCGTCTCAATCGCATTACTCGGGCTGGCGCTGGCCTGGTATCTCGCAGCCGGATGACGGAGGGACGGTGATCCTGCGTTTGTGGTTGCCGTGTTGTTGACGGGGCTATCGGCGGAGGTATCACCTGCCTCTTCCCTAGCCGTTCCGCAGAGGCCGACTCTGAACACGGCGGTGACTGCACTTAGCCGGGCGTAGGCGGTCACAGTGCCGTTATCCAGCGCGAAGTTGCAAAAGGGATGCATCCAGGGCATCGGTAGGCACGGCGGCTATCGAACGGTCTTTGCTTCCTGCGTGCGCAATAGGACGTGAGCTCTGCTATGGCGACGGGAATCGATTTCCGGCTGCTACTGGACGTCCCTGAACGATATTTGGAACTGCCTCCAGCATTCGATACCCCCAGTGGTACTCCTTAGGCAGCGTCCCAACACCAGTGCTGACGACGATGTAACCGCCGTGTAGGATTCTCACCTCAGTGCTGCACCTTATCGCTCGGGCCTTCCTCGTCCTGACGCTGCTTGCCGGCTGGCAAGCGGCTCTCCAGCACCCGATCGAGCACGTCGATCACGCCGGCGACTTCGTCCACCTAGCCGGAGACACGCATGGCCGTTCGGACAAGGCACCACTGTGCGACGCGCTCGATGCCTTGACCGCATGCATGTCGGGCGCGACGACGGTCGTCGCCGTCTCCTTTTCCGCATACCTCGCAACCTCGAGCCACGTCCCCGCACCGCGCGTGGCCGCGGCGCCGCCGTACCTTTCGCAAGGCCCTCCGTCGTCGGTTTGAAGCAACGGTAGTTCCCAGAACCGAACTTCAGACGGAGGCTTTCTATGTTTCGCAGCATGGCTGTCGCCATGGCGTTCGCCGTGGCTTCGGTGCTTGCGCATGCGCAGACCACCGAGCAGTACCAGCAGTTGCAGCGTCGTATCGACCGGCTTGAGGCGCAGACCAAGGCGCGCGGCCCGGCGGCATTCAACCCGGAGATTTCGCTCACCCTCCAGGGCACGGCGGCGAGCATCCAGCAGGACCCGGAGACCTACCGGATCACCGGGTTCGCACCCTCGGGCGGCGAGGTTGGCCCTCCGCGCCGCGGCTTGAGCCTCGCCGAGTCGGAGCTCGCCATTGGCGGGAACGTCGACCCGTACTTCCGCGGACAGCTGGTGGCGGCGCTAACGCCTGAAGACGAGATCGAGGTCGAGGAGGCGTTCTTCCAAACGCTGTCGCTCGGCCGCGGCTTCACGTTCAAGGGCGGCCGCTTCCTTTCGGGCATCGGCTACCTGAATCCGATCCACCAGCACGCCTGGGATTTCCACGACGCGCCGTTTGCTTACAAGGCGTTCCTCGGCGGGCGCCTGAATGATGACGGCGTGCAGGCGAAGTGGGTGGCACCGGCGGACTTCCTGATCGAGCTGGGCGTCGAGGCGGGGCGCGGCCGGAGCTTCCCCGCCACGGACCCGAACCGCAACGCCGCCGGGGCCTGGAGCGCGTTCGCGCACGTCGGCGGCGACCTGTGGCGCGCGGGACTGTCCTACCTTCGCGTCAAACCGAACGATCGAGCGTTCGAAGATAGCGACGCGTTGGGCGGCGCAGCGACACAGTCCTTCACCGGAGAGAGCAAGCTGTGGATAGCGGACGTCGTTGTGAAATGGCGTGAGCTCAAGGTCCAGGCCGAGTACTTCCGGCGCAAGGAATCCGGCCAGCTCACGTTCGACGACAGCGGCGGGTCCGGCGTGTTCGGCTCGCTCACGGACGCCTATAGCAGCACGCAGTCCGGCTGGTACTTGCAGGCGGTCTATCGTTTCCTCCCGCATTGGCGCGGCGGCTATCGCTACGACCGGCTGGATCATGGCACCGTCTCGAACGGCATCGTTGAAAACGGCCTGGGACCGACCGCGGCCGATTTCCCACTGCTCGTGACCGACCACAATCCGACGCGCAACACACTGATGGTTGACTGGAGCCCCACGGAGTTCAGCCGGGTACGGCTGCAATATGCCGAAGACAAGGCCCGCTTCGGCGTGACCGACAACCAGGTCGTCCTGCAATACATCCTCAGCCTGGGAGCCCACGGTGCGCATCGTTTTTAGCCTTTTCCTTATAGGGGCGGCGGCGCCTGCCCTGGCCGCCCTGAATATCTTCGCCTGCACGCCGGAATGGGGCGCGCTCGCGAAGGAGCTGGGCGGCGACAAAGCCGCCGTCTACACGGCGGCGAGCGCGCTGCAGGATGCCCATCGCATCGAAGCACGCCCGAGCCTGATCGCCCGGGCGCGCAGCGCCGATCTGATGGTCTGCACCGGCGCGGAGTTGGAGGCGGGATGGCTGCCGCTGGTGCAGTCGCAATCGGGAAACGCCAGGATCCAGGCGGGACAGCCGGGTTATGTGGAGGCCGCGGATTTTGTCGCGCTGATCGAGCAGCCCGCACGACTGGACCGCTCGCTCGGCGACATCCACGCCGCGGGCAATCCGCATATCCACCTCGATCCGCGCAACATCGCCGAGGTCGCGGCTGGGCTCGGCGAGCGCTTGGCGGAGATCGATCGCGCGAACGCTGGATTTTTCAAGGCGCGAACCAAGGCGTTCCTTGAGCGTTGGCGTGAGGCGACCGTGCGGTGGGAAAAGGAGGGCGCGCCGCTGAAGGGACTTCCCGTAGTCGTCCACCATCGCAACCTCTCTTACCTCGTCGCCTGGCTTGGCATGCGGGAAGTGGGCGCACTCGAGCCGAAGCCAGGCATCCCGCCGAGCACCGCATCGCTCACCGAGCTCCTGGCGAAGCTCAAGCAGGCGCCCCCCAAAGCTGTGCTGCGCGCGGCTTACGAGGACCCGCGGCCGAGCGAGTGGCTGTCGCTGCGCGCGGGCATTCCGGCGGTCGTGCTGCCCTTTACGGTCGGCGGCAACGACAGGGCCAAGGACCTGTTCGCCCTCTACGACGACACACTGGCCCGGCTACTGGCGATAACCCGATGACGGAGAACCTTCTGCTGTTCTGGCCGGCGCTGGCGGCGGGCCTGCTGGTCGCCGCCACGCACGCGCCGCTCGGCGTACAGGTCCTCAACCGCGGCATCGTGTTCATCGACCTGGCGGTGGCGCAGATCGCCGGGCTCGGCGTGGTGCTTGCCGATTCGCTCGGCCTCGAGCACCACGGACCGGCCGTGCAAGTCTCTGCGCTCGGAGCGGCCCTGGCCGGCGCACTACTGCTGCAATGGACGGAAAAGCGGTGGCCGGAGGTGCAGGAGGCCGTGATCGGCGTGATCTTCATCCTCGCCGCAAACGCTGCCATCCTGCTTCTCGCCGCGAGCCCGCACGGTGCGGAGCATCTGAAAGACCTGCTGGCGGGGCAGATCCTCTGGGTGCGAGTCGATGCGCTGCCCGGTGTGGCGCTGGCAACGGCGGCGATTCTCGCTGCGTGGTTCTTGTTCCGCGGGCGCTTCTTTTACCTGCTATTTGCTTGCGCCGTTACGGTTTCCGTGCAGTTGGTGGGCATCTATCTCGTGTTTGCGACGCTCATCGTGCCGGCGCTTGCCACGCGAAGGATGCGTCGCGGCCGAATCATCGTTTGCTACCTGGTATGCGCACTGGGGTACACAACCGGCTTGGCGCTCTCAACAATCACCGATCTCCCAGCTGGCCCCCTGATTGTGTGCACGATGACAGCACTAGGAATTGTTGTGTTCGGGGCATCCCTTCCGACATCCGGGCGAGCGTCCACGTAGGCGCTGATTCATCGGACGTCAGCGTCGACTTTGGGAAGCATGGACTGCGTCCCGTCAGCTGATAAGAATTCCGGCCGCGGCGTGTAGGTACGCGATGGCGACCGAACCGGCCGCCTAGTTATGGCCATTTCAACCAACCGCCACTGCATTTGGGGGGCATCGCCGGGGGTACCGTAAACAGCCTCCTTCTTTCCCTCTTATATAGGTCAACGACTTCGAGCGGCCAATCGGTAGCGCGGCGCTCCACCGAATGCAGCACGATGGACACGGCGGGAAAAGCACCGGGTGCAACTGGTGTAGCCAGAATGTAGCTCGGCACCGCTTGTTTCAGCGGTTTCTCGCTCCTCTTGGCTACATTGCGATACTGGCGGGCGTCGCAGGTAGTTGATTTAACATCAAGCTGCTTCTGACTTGCGCACTACGAACCAGGGGGTCGTGGGTTCAAATCCTGCCGGGCGCGCCAAATTCCTACTGCAACAACATTAACGGCCTGAAGCCAGCACGGCTTCGGGCCGTTTTGCTTCGGTGGGGGATTTAGTTGTTTTGCGCGAATCTCCCACGAGCTGCTTGAACCGCCTTCCGTGGCTGTTCTCGAGGGTCGCCGCCGATGTGGGGATTGTGTCGCAGCGCGCCGAGCGCGCTGCGGGTATCCTTCGCTTCTAAGTCGAATCAGGCACTTCGGCGCTTCGCGCCTAACGAACCTGAAGGGAGAGCCATGAACAAGAAAATAATCGTCGTCCTCCTCCTCGTGCTCGCGGCCGGCTGCAGTACCAGACCGCGGGATGGAGCCTCCGCGCCGCCAATGGATCCGACGCGCAAGGTGAGCGAGCAGGACTGCAGCAGAGCCTTCGATACCGGCGGCGGCAACCTGATGTGCCGTGAGGTCACTGAGGCCGAGCGCCGCGCCAGGGCCGCGGAAGAAGAGCGGCAGGCCAGGGCCCGGAGGGAAGCCGAGGAGCGCGCCGCGCGCGAGCGTCTCGAGCGTGAGCGCGCCGAGCAGCTTGCCCGGGAAGAGGCCGCCCGGAAGCTGCGGGCTGCCGAGGAAGAGCGGCTCGCGAAGCTGAAGGCTGCCGAGGAGGAGCGGCTCGCCGCCGAGCGCCGCCGGCTGGAGGCCGAGGCCGCGCTCAAGGCCCAGCAAGAGCGCGAGCGTCAGGAGAAGGCGGCGGCAGAAGCCCTTGCCCGCGAGCGCGCCGCGCAGGAAGCGCGGGAGGCAGCCGAGCGTGAGTGTCGGCGTCTCGAGCAGGAACGGTCCGACGGCCGCGCTCTACTCGCGAGCTTCGTCGCCACTTACGGCAAGGTCGACGAATTCAAGGGGATAGCCGGGCAGATCACCGCGTTCCTCGACAAGGCTCGCAAGGTGAAGCCCTGCCCGCCAGCGTGAAGGCACCACGGGCCGCGCTATCAGGGGTTCACGGAGTGTTAGGGCTCCGTTCCCAAACTACAACATCCAACGGAAGAAGGAAGGCCATGACGACGCAACACTGGCTGGCGCTGTGCGCCGGCGCATTGCTGGGCGTGCCGGCATTGGCGCAAACGCCGGAAGTGACCCTGACGCGGATCGACTGCGGCACGGGCGCCAAACCCACCAACGTGAACGAGCGTTTTTCCGACACCTTCGCCTACAAGGATCTGAACCTCGTCTTTACGTTCAGCTGCTACCTGATCAAGCACGGTGACGAGTACATGGTCTGGGACACCGGCTTCGCGCCCGGGTCGAACCCGAACGCCCCGAAGGTCGGCATCGTCGAGCGCTTGAAGGAGCTGAAGGTCACCGCCGACCAGGTGAAGTACGTCGGCATCAGCCACTTCCACGGCGACCACACCGGGCAGCTGATCAGCTTCCCCAAGGCGACCTTGCTGATCGGCAAGGGCGACTGGGAAGGGGTCAGCGCGAACCCGCCGATGCAGGGCGCGAACGCGCTCGGGTTCACGCCCTGGACCAAGGATGGCGGCAAGGTCGAGCCGCTGGCGATCGACAAGGACGTGTTCGGCGACGGCACGGTGGTGGTGCTGCGCACCCCAGGCCACACGCCGGGCCACAGCTGCCTCCTGGTACGGCTGAAGGAGAAGGGCCCGGTGATCCTGATCGGCGACCTCGCGCACTTCCGCGAAAACTATGAGAGCAACGGCGTGCCCTGGTTCAACGCCGACCGCGCGCAGACGCTGGCTTCGCTCGAGCGGGTGAAGAAGCTCGCGCAGAACCTGAACGCCACCGTCATCATCCAGCACGACGTGCGCGATATCGGCAAGCTTCCGGCCTTCCCGGCGGCGGCGAAGTAGCGCCGCTGCCGGTTTTGATTGCAATCAAGCGCTACTGCAGCACCCCCCGGTCGATCAGCGTAATTTCGATGCGCCGGTTCTTCTGCCGTCCCTCGGTGGTGTCGTTCGGCGAGACCGGGGCGTACTCGGCGCGGCCGGTGGCGACGAGCCTCTCGGGCGCGATGCCGGCGTCTTGAAGGAAGCGCACTACGGTGGTCGCGCGCGCAGCCGACAGTTCCCAGTTCGACGGAAACACTTTCTGCAGGCCCTTGGTGATCGGCACGTTGACGGTGTGGCCGACGATGCGGATCGCTTTGTCCTCGTAGCCCTTGAGCGACTCCGCGACCTTCTGCAGGACCTGCTTGCCGGTGTCCTTCAGGTTCGCACGGCCGGAGTCGAAGAAGAGCTGCTCCGCGACGTCGACGGTCAGCATTCCCTTGAGCTGGCGCACCTGGAGCTGGCCCTTCCTCAGCTCCTCGCTGAGATTCGCGAGCAGCGCGTCGTAGTGTGCCTCGGACTGCTTCTCGGTCGCCTGGAGCTGCGTACGCTGTGCCTCCAGCGCCGCCACCTGCTGGGTAAGGCTGTCCCTCTGCTTTGCGAGGCTGTCGTTCTCTCTTGTAAGGCTGTCCTTCTCTTTCGTAAGGCTGTCTTTTTGCTTCTCCAGACTGTCGCGCTGGCTCTCGAGGTTGCGCACCTGCTGCTCGAGCGCCGAGCGGCTCGACTGCAGTGATGCGATCTCCTGATTCTTCTCGCTCTGCAGCTTGTCGAACTCGCCCTGCGTGACACAGCCTGCCGCGGCAAGTAGCGTAACGAGAGCCGCGCTGCTGACATGACGATGGATGGACATCTGACCTCCTGATTCTGCTTGTGGCCCCTACGCAGGGAAGGATACCGCGCAGCGTCGTCGCTCGATGTCGATTTCTCCACAGTCAGTGCGCTAGTCAGGGTAATTTCGGTAACGATGGTGCAATGAAGCTGGCAACCTTCAACGTCAACGGCATCCGCTCACGCCTGCCGCATCTGCTGCAGTGGCTCGAGCGTGAAGCGCCGGACATCGTCTGCCTGCAGGAGCTCAAGTCGGCCGATGTGAGCTTTCCGGCCGCGCAGATCAGCGACGCGGGCTACGGCGCGATCTGGCAGGGGCAGAAACCGTTATGGAACGGCGTCGCCATCCTCGCAAGGGGAACCGACCCGATCGAGCTGCGTCGCGGGCTGCCGGGGGACTCAGCCGACACGCAAAGCCGTTATCTCGAGGCCGCGGTGCAGGGAATCCTGGTCGGTTGCCTGTACCTGCCCAACGGCAATCCCCAGCCCGGCCCGAAGTTCGACTACAAGCTCGCCTGGTTCGAGCGCCTTATCGCGCACGCCAAGGGGCTGGTCGACAGCCCGCACCCCGTGGCGCTGATCGGCGATTACAACGTGGTGCCGACCGATGAGCTCGACATCTACAATCCCCGCTCCTGGCGCAAGGATGCGCTCCTCCAGCCGCAGACGCGCGAGCGCTACCGCCGCCTGCTCGACCAGGGCTGGCTGGATGCGATCCGCAGCAAGCATCCGAAGGAGCGCATCTACACGTTCTGGGATTATTTCAGGCAGCACTGGCAGCGCGACGCCGGCCTGCGCATTGATCACCTGCTGCTTAACCGGACACTGGCGCCGCGTTTGAAGGCGGTCGGCGTCGATCGCTGGGTGCGAGCCCTGGACCGCCCGAGCGATCACGCGCCGGCCTGGGTGACGTTGTCATGAGCGCGTTCTGCAGATTGGCGCGAGCTCGATGGTCGATGTCGCGGATGCGAGCCAGACATGCTGTTCCTGCACAGTGCACGTGAGTGACATGGTGCGAGCCGCGAGCGTTTGCAGCGCGGCGGTCTCCTCGCCGGTCAGCGTGAGCACCCGCAAGTTGGCTTGCCGCGTGAAGGCCGCGGCGTTGTCGCTCCACCAGTTTTCCACCCGTCGCGCACCATAGGCGAGAACGGCAACTTCGCGCGCGCGGCCGCACGCCTTGCGCACGTCTCTCTCGTCCGGCAGCCCGACCTCGATC
This sequence comes from uncultured bacterium, assembly GCA_965233195.1. Taxonomy (GTDB): domain Bacteria; phylum Pseudomonadota; class Gammaproteobacteria; order Burkholderiales; family SG8-39; genus SCGC-AG-212-J23. The sequence continues at coordinate 123,196 of CBDDSB010000025.1, forward strand.
CACAGGTCCACGGCGCCGGTCGGATCTCGCCGGATGAGGTCGGGTTCGCCTTCCGCGGACAGGCCGCGGCCGAACTCGAGCGCTTCGTCGGAATGCAGTGCGAACGCGAGCAGCCGCACCATCAGCCGCTCCTCGGTCTCCGAAGGATGGCGCGCGAGGGTCAGCGCGTGCCGGCCGTAGACCTGGCGATCCAGATCCGACACCGAGAGATCGGTCCTGTATATGGTGGAGCGAAGCGCCACTACGCCTGATTATTTCACGTGTAATTGCGGCCTCGACAACGGGAACCAAAGCGTCCCGGCCTTGCCCGATCATCACCGCATGCGAAAACGTCAAGTTCACGTAGCGAACAGGCTCGGGTTGCATGCGCGCCTCGCCGCGCAGATCGTCCACCTCGCCTCCACGTTCAGCAGCAATGTCTCGCTCGCTTTCAAGGGGCGCAAGGCGGATGCGCGCAATGTGCTCGCCGTCATGCTCCTCGCTGCGAGTGTCGGCAGCACGATATCGATCGAGGTCAGCGGCCCCGACGAGGCCGAGGCCCTCGACGCACTGACCAACCTGATCGGCCGTAGTTAGCCTAGGGCTTCGGAATGCGCAGGGTCTTGCTGATCATCATGCTGCCCGAGGCGAAGAAAAGCAGCGACAGCGGATGAAATTGCCAGCCGAGATCCCAGACACCACCGTAGATGCGTTCCCCGATGCGGTCCTGCCACGCGGCGAAGGCGAGCACGGCGGTTAACACCACGCTGGTGGGAATGGGCGTGCCTTCGAAGTAGGCGACCTTGCCGCTGCCGCTGCCGGCCGCGAGAGTTTCGGCGGTGACGTTGAAGCGCGCGAGGCGGCTCACGCCGCAGCACACGAAGTAAGTCAGCGCCGCGGCGTCCCAGCCGCCATTCAACCCCGCCGCATAGGCGAGCGCGGCGGGGGCGACGCCGAAGGAGATGACGTCCGCCAGCGAATCGAGCTCACGACCCAGCGCCGAGTGCTGGTGGCGCCAGCGGGCCACGTTGCCGTCGAGCCAGTCGAAAAAGAAGGCGAGGGGTGCCATCGCGGCGGCGGCGTAAAAATGCGCCCTGGCCCCGCTTTGCAGGTACAGCATGGTGAGGAAAACCGCGCCGACGCCGCACGCGGCGTTGGCGAGGGTGAGGAAGTCCGCGAGATGGAAGCCGCGGATCATCGAGAAATGCTTCGGCCTGGCTCGCTGCTCCATGGATGGTCCCCTTTCGGCCACTGTATCGCGGATCAGGCACGCTTTTTTCTTGATAAGGTCATTTGGCGAACACCCCGCGCAAAGTGTTACTAGTCGACGACAACGCCGATGCCGTTGCGGTGATCGCCGCGTGGCTCAAGCGCGCCGGCCATGAGGTGCACGAAGCTCGCGACGGCGTCACCGCCGCCGAGCTCGCTCGTAGAGTGCGCCCAGACATCATGTTTCTTGACCTGGGGTTGCCTGGGCTCGATGGACTCGCGGTCGCGCGCCAGTTGCGCAGCGATCCGGACCTGAGCCGCATGCGCATAGTGGCGATGACCGGGTCGGGCCGTGAGGATGACCGGCAGGCGGCGCGCGAGGCGGGCTTCGATCAATACCTGCTGAAGCCGATCGACCTCGACTTCGTCCGTAGCCTCCTGGGCTGATTGCGATTGCGCGCTGCGGCAATTCGTGCAGAATGAGGCGCGCCGTTTTTGCGCGGGTAGCTTGAATAGCGACAACGACGCGCTCGCATGAAGAAACCCCCTTCCGCGCCTGCTCCCGCGCTCGACCCGAAACTCTTCCAGCTGATGGCTGACAGCGTGCTGGACTACGCCATCTTCATGCTCGATCCGGGCGGCCACGTCATGAGCTGGAACCCCGGCGCTGCGCGGGCGAAGCAGTACCAGGCGCATGAAATCATCGGCAAGCACTTCTCGATTTTCTATACGCCGGCGGATATCGAGCGCAAATGGCCGCAGCTCGAGCTGCAGCGCGCGACCATGGATGGGCGTTTCGAGGACGAAGGTTGGCGCCTGCGCAAGGACGGCTCGAGGTTCTGGGCGCACGTCGTGATCACCGCGCTGCGCGACGAGAGTGGCAAGCTGCTTGCCTTCTCGAAGATCACGCGCGATCTGTCGGAGCGCAGGCGGCAGGATGATGAGCTGCGGCGCAGCGAGGAGCGCTTCCGTCTGCTGGTCGAGGGTGTGCAGGACTACGCCATCTACATGCTGACCCCGGACGGGACGGTCACCAGCTGGAACGGCGGCGCGCGCCGCATCAAGGGCTACGAAGCGCACGAGATCGTCGGCAAGCATTTCTCCCGTTTCTATCAATCGGAAGACATCGACGCGGGCAAGCCGTGGGGCGAGCTGGCCATGGCGCGCGAGCACGGCCGGGCCGAGGACGAGGGCTGGCGGGTGCGCAAGGACGGCACGCGCTTCTGGGCGCGCGTGGTGGTCACCGCGCTGCGCGACGCGGACGGCCAGCTGCACGGCTACGCCAAGGTCACGCAGGACCTGACGCAGCAGCGGCAGTCCGCGGCGCTCGAAGTCGCCGCGCGCCAGGTGCATGACTTCATCGCGGTACTGGCGCACGAGCTGCGCAATCCGCTGGCGCCGATCCGCAATGCGGCGCACCTGCTCGCGGTCGCGACCCCCGGCGCGGCGGAATTCGAGGTCGCGCGCGGCGCGATCGACCGGCAAAGTGCCCAGCTGATGCGCATCGTCGACGACCTGCTGGACATCGGCCGCATCGCGCGCGGGTCCATGAGCATCCATCCGCAGCGGGTCGACCTGCGCGATATCGCGGCGCGCGCGGTCGAGGCGGCGCGCCCGGGAATCGACAGCGCCGGCCATCAGCTAAGCATCGAGCTGCCGCCCGAGCCCGTCTTCCTGCAGGCCGATGAGTTGCGCGTGACCCAGGCGCTCACCAATGTGCTGAACAACGCGGCGCGCTACACCGACCCGGGCGGGAAAATCTCGCTGGCGCTGCGCCGCGAGTCGCCCGAAAAGAATTACAACGAAGACCCGAATCGTCTGGCCTGGAGCGCGCTTTCGGTCCGGGATACCGGGCGCGGCATCGAGCCGGAATTCATGGGCAGCATCTTCGGCATGTTCGTGCAAGGCCGCCAGGCGGCCGGCCGCTCGCAGAGCGGCCTCGGCGTGGGGCTCGCCCTGGCGCGCGCGATCGTTGAGCTGCACCACGGCACCATCGAGGCGCAAAGCGAGGGTGCGGGGAAGGGCAGCGAGTTCATCATCAAGCTACCGGTGGAGGCGGTCATGCCAGCGGCCGCCGCGGAGCAGCCGCAGCGGCCAGCCAATGGCCGCCCTGGCAGGCCGCGTCGCGTTCTGGTGGTGGACGACAACGTCGACGCGGCGACCATGCTCGCCGCGCTTATCCGGCAGCTGGGCCATGAGGTCCAAATCGTGCACGATGGCTCGGCGGCGCTGGAGGCCGCCGAAGGCTACCGCCCGGAGGTGATCCTGCTCGATATCGGCATGCCGGGAATGAACGGCTTCGAGGTGGCGCGGCGGCTTCGCGAGCTCGGTCGAATTCCGGCAGTGCGCATCGTTGCGGTGACCGGATGGGGCAAGCCGGAGGACCGGAAGCGCTCGCGCGACGCGGGCTTCGACATGCATCTCATGAAGCCGATCGAGCTATCGGAGATCCAGCGGGCGCTTCTGTTGAACGGCGCCAGCGCGACGAAGCACTAGCCCGCTTAGAACGCCACCCGGCGGACGAGCTGTACTTCGGATCCCGCGCCATCAATCCGGGCGACGCGCATTGCGTTGGCGCCGCGCACCCAATCGACGATCGGCTGGAACTGCCGGCGCTCGACCGCGGTCTGCCCGGCGTCCATTTCGAAGATGCCCACGCCGCTCTCGGCGGCTTTCAAGTACATGTCGGAATCGAGCAGCCGCGTCAGCAGCTTGATCTGCAGCGAATCCAGGAAGCGCAGGAACGGCTGGTAGGCCGGCATCGACACGCGGACCTTGTTGGCGACGATGCCGACGCGCGCGTTACCGCCCCGCACCCGCGCCGCGCCCATCAGGTCCTTGATGAAGTTCTCGGTGGCGCGGATGTCGATCACCGAGGGCACCACCGGCACCACCACGCTGTGCGCGCGTTCGACCATTTCCTGCAGCAGCAATCCGGAAGCGCCGGCCGGCGCGTCGATGACCAGTTGCTGGGTATGCGGCGGCACGAACATCTCGAAGCTGCGCAGGCGGCCGTACTTCTCCGGCGCGCCGTTGGCGGCATAGATGGTCGGCGCATTCGCAGCGCGCGAGCGCAACCACGTCAGGCTCGAAGCCTGCGGGTCGTAGTCCATCAAAGTGGTGGGGATGTTGTCCGCCGCGAAGGAGGCGGCGAGGTTGATTGCGATGGTGGTTTTACCGGAACCACCCTTAGGGTTGATCACCAGCGTTGTTTTCATTCTTCCGTTCTTGTTTTTATCTTTTATTCCCCAACAACCTAGCGCGTGAACATGATGCTACGTCTTAAAACACTTGGCAAGCCCTTCGTTCAAAGAATGCACCCGTCAAGCGTCAAACGACGGAAGCTGTCCTAGCGGAAGCTGGGGCGCGAAGCGGTGATGTTGCCGATCACCCGCAGGCCGGGACGCGAGGCGCTGGCCACCGCGGCCAGCGGGCGTGCGGCCGGTACGACCGGCACGCGATCGACCCACTCGACGATGGGCTGGAACTGCTGGCGCTCGGCGGCGGAGAGCGCGAAGTCCATCTCGAAGATGCCTACGCCGGCTTCGGCCGCATTGATGAACACGTCCGAATCGGAAAGCCGCGCCAGCAGCGGCAGGTTAAGCGCGGTAAGGAAGCGCTCGAGCGGCTGGTACACCGGGTTCGACTTGCGCACGCGGTTCGCCACCACGCCGAGCCGGATGTTATTGGCGCGGATCTTCCCGGTGAGCAGCAGGTCGCGAATGAAGTTGGCGGTGGCGTGGATGTCGATCGCCGAGGGCGCCACCGGAATCAGGATGCAATGCGAGCGCGACAGCATTTCCTGGAGGGCAAGCCCCGCAGCGCCGGCGGGCGCGTCGATGATGAGCTGGCTGGTGTCGGCGGGCACATGCATGCCCAGGCTGCGCAGACCGGTCTTCTGCGGCGCGGCGTTCGCGCCGTGGATCTTGCGCGCCGTCGGCGGGCGGATGCGCAGCCAGTTGAGGGTGGAACCCTGCGGATCGAAGTCCATCATCGCCGCCGGGATGCCGTTGGACGCGAAGTAGCTGGCGAGGTTGGTCGCGACCGTGGTTTTCCCCGAGCCGCCTTTCGGATTGATGACCAGCGTAGTGTTGGTTCGCATCCCCACAGCAGCAGCCTACGCCCGGCCCAAAAGCCTAGCTGTTAACTACTGCTCCTCCTGCGTGGAGAATAGCGGAATGCGGGAGCTTCTGGTGATTTCGGAGCGCATTGCGGCGCTGCTCAAGGACCGGAAGGAGACCGTCGCGGTGGCGGAGTCGGCCGCCGGCGGACTTATTACCGCGGCGTTGCTGGGGGTCCCGGGAGCCTCGGCCTACTGCCTGGGCGGCGTCGTGATCTACACCCGCCAGGCCTGGGAGGCGGTTCGGGATTTCGAGGAGGGGCTGCTGGAGGGCCACCGCTCGGCCACGGAGGCGAACGCCCTCCTCCGAGCGCGGATCGCCCGGCAGAGGTTCAAGGCCACCTGGGGCATCGGCGAGACCGGCGCCGCCGGCCCGACCGGCAACCGCTACGGCGACCCGGCCGGCCATGCATGGGTTGCCGTAGCCGGGCCCCGGGAGCAGGCGGTACGGGTTGCCACTGGTAACACGGAACGGCTCGACAACATGCACGCCTTTGGGGCGGCGGCCCTGAAGCTCCTCGAGGAAAGCCTCCGGTCCTGAAGAAGCGCTGGGGCACCTTGGGCGGCCACCGCGGGACGCGCATCTATGGCCGGCTCGACTGTCCGGCCGCGCTGCGCGCCATCGCTCGCGGTGGGTATGTCAACCAGCGCATCTTCTTCCTCGATGAGCGTCATGCGCGCGACGCGGGCTATCGTCCTTGCGCGGTTTGCTTGCCGCAGAAATATCGCCGGTGGCGCAAGAAGCGGAGTGCGCAATCCGCGCGGCGTAAATAGATTGCTGCGCATGAAAGAGCAAATCCCGATGCCGTCGATCTGCTCAGGGATCTGCAGCAGCGGTTCCCGCGTGCCGACCTTCATGATGCGACGCTCGGGCCGGTGGCCTCCCGGGTGGTGAGCCTGATCGCAGCACCAGCGTCGGCACTCGACGTCTCGCTGGACCCGCAGGGTTCGGAGTTCCAGCTGCGAGTCTGGAACGCGTTGCGCGAGATTGCGCCGGGCTCGGCGAAGGAGGTGGGCGAAGCCTGCGCAGCCAATCCGCTCGCGGTGGCGATTCCGTGCCACCGCGTGGTGCGCAAGGACGGCGGCCTGGCGGGCTATCGCTGGGGCGTCCGACGCAAGCGCGCATTGCTCGAGCTCGAGAAAAGGTGAAGGATCTTTCGCGGGACCTCGATGAACGGGGATGCGCCGTCATCGCAGGACTACTCGAACCGGCGGAGTGTGATGAGTTGGCGGCGCTCTACACTTCGGAGGATCGTTTTCGCAGCCGGGTGGTGATGGCGCGGCACGGCTTCGGCCAGGGTGAATACAAGTACTTCAGCTATCCGCTGCCTGACATCGTTTCGCGCCTTCGGGACGAGCTTTACCCGCGCCTCGCGCCGATCGCCAACCGGTGGAGCGCAGCCATGGGCATGAAAGCGCGCTTTCCCGAGAAGCACGCGCAGTTTCTCAAGCGTTGCCATGCCGCCGGCCAGCGACGGCCGACGCCGCTGCTGCTGCAATATGGCGCCGGGGACTACAACTGCCTGCACCAGGATGTTTACGGCGAGCACGTATTCCCGCTGCAGCTCACCATTCTCCTTGCCCAGCCGGGACGCGACTTCACTGGCGGGGAATTCGTCATGACCGAGCAGCGGCCGCGCATGCAGTCGAGGGCGGAGGTGGTTCCGCTGGGCAAAGGCGACGCGGTGGTGTTCGCGGTGCACCAGCGGCCGGTTCAAGGCACGCGCGGCATCTACCGCGTCAACCTGCGCCACGGCGTGAGCCGCGTGCGCTCAGGCCGGCGTCATACCGCCGGCATCATCTTCCACGATGCAACTTAGGAGCTGCAGGAGAGCGCGGAGCAGCCGGCGCGGTTCCGCGCCCACTCCGGGCGGCGCGCGGCGAGGTCCTGGTGGGCCGGCTGTTCGTCGTAGGGACGCTCGAGCACTTTGAGCAGCCGCTCCATCACCGAGGCGTCGCCTTTCTCCAACGCGTCGATCGCGAGCTGCGCCAGGTAATTGCGAAAGACGTATTTCGGGTTGGCCTTGTTCATGCGCTCGACGCGCTCCGGCTGGTCCGCAACGCGGGAAGCGTATCGGCGGAGCCACGCCGTCCAACCGGGAGCCGCCTCGGCGTAGAAGGCGGGCTCGAGGGGCTTGAGAAGCGCGGCCTCGTCAGCGTCGTCGAGCGGGACGGTGGCGAGGTTGCGGAAGAACAGCGTGAAGTCGGTTTCCTTTTCGTACATCAGAGCGAACAGGTCCGACAGCAGCTCGTCGTCGCCGGGCTGGTCGAGCGCCGCCACGCCTAGCTTTTGCGCGAGCGCGCCGCGCCAGGCCTTGTTGAAGGTCTCCGCGTAAAGCGCGAGGCCTTGTTCGAGCGGCGCCTGATCGGAAACCAGCGGCAGCAGCGCCTCGGCGAGCCGCGCCAAATTCCAGTGCGCCACCTGCGGCTGGTTGCCGTACGTGTAGCGCAGCGTCTGAGCATCCGTGGTGTTCGGCGTCCACCGCGGGTCGTAGCCTTCGAGCCAGCCATACGGGCCGTAGTCGATCGTCACGCCGAGGATCGACATGTTGTCGGTGTTCATCACCCCGTGGACGAAACCCAGGCGCATCCAATCGGCCATCAGCAGCGCGGTGCGGCGGGCGAGCTCCTGGAAGAATCCCGCGTAATCCCGGCCGGGGTAGTGCAGCTTGATGACGTAATCGGCGAGCTTTCGGAGTACCTCGATTTCGTTGCTGGCGGCGTGGATCTGGAAATTTCCGAAGCGCACGAATGACGGGGCGACTCGGCACACGACGGCGCCGGGCTCGGGCGCGGGGTGACCGTCGTAGAACATGTCGCGGATCACCGGTTCGCCGGTTGCCACCAGGCTCAGCGCGCGCGTCGTCGGCACACCGAGGAAGTACATCGCCTCGCTGCACACGAACTCGCGCAGCGAGGAGCGCAGCACCGCGCGGCCGTCGGCGGTGCGCGAGTAGGGGGTGCGGCCGGCGCCTTTCAGCTGCAGTTCCTGTCGCGTGCCGTCGGTGGCGATGATCTCGCCCAGCGTGATCGCGCGGCCGTCGCCGAGCTGGCCCGCCCAGTGGCCGAATTGGTGCCCGCCGTAACGCGCGGCATACGGCTTCATGCCGGGCAGCACACGGTTGCCGGCGAGCGCGTCGATCGCGGCCTGGCTCGTCGGTCGCTCTATACCCAGATATTCGCCGAGCACATCCGACCAGCCGAGGAGCTTCGGCGCCGCGACCGGCGTCGGATCAACTCGCGTATACGAGGCGTCGGGTACCTGGCGCGACCGGTTGTCCGCCACCGGGTCGGCGGGCAGATCGCGCACGAAGCTGCCCTCGAAGACGAGATCGGTGAGCTGGAGCGCAGCGGGCGCGCGTTTGGGTTGGACAGGAGTCACTGCGCCATTGTGCAGCAAGAGCCAAGCCTAGAATGCCCCCACCATGCTGCCGATCTTTCACATGATCCAGGGCGCGCCGGACCCTGTCGCGCCCTTCAGCCATGCCGTGGAGATCGACGGCTGGGTGTTCGTCACGGGGCAGATGCCCTTTACCGGCACGTCCGCCACTTCGCCTTATCCGGAGGGCATCGAAGGGCAGACCCGCCAGGTGATGGAAAACCTGAAGCGCGTACTCGGCGGGTGCGAGCTCGGCCTGGAAAACGTCGTTGCGGCGCGTGTCTTTCTCACGCGCTTCGAGCAGGACTACGAGGCGATGAACCGCGTGTACGCTGGCTATTTCGCGGCGGGCAAGCGACCCGCGCGCACTTGCGTCCGCGTCACGGCGTTAGCGCGCGGCGCGCTGGTGGAGATTGACTTTATCGCGCATCGCGCTCGGGGCCGGCGCCGGCGAGCTGGCCGATGAGCTGCAGCAGCTGCCGCGGCTCATAGGGCTTGCCGACGTGGTGCTCGAAGCCCGCGGCGCGCGCGTGCGCGCGGTCCACGGTTCGTGTCATTCCGGTGACCGCGATCAGCGCCGGGCGCGCGCTACCGTAGCGCTCGCGCAGCTTGCGTGCCACTTCGTAGCCGGAAAGCTGCGGCATGCCGATGTCGAGCAGCACCACGTCGGGCGCGAAGTTGAATACCGCGTCCAGCACGTCGCTGCCGTGATGCACGCCTCGCACGGCGTAGCCTTCATCCTCGAGCAACGCCGTCAGCATCAGCACCGCATCGGGGTCGTCGTCAGCCACGAGGATCCGTCGCTCGTTCATGCAAAGATTCTACGGCAGGCACTCTGACCGCGTCAGTGCCGAAATACCGGCACAAAATAGCCGCCATGTCGTATCGCAACTACACGAAATTATTCCGGCGGGCGCCGCGCTGGGCGCGCGTTACTACGTACGCGCTGGCGTTCGTAGTCGTGGCGGCGACGTTGAACTGGATCTATCAGGTGGTGCGCAAGCCGGCGGAGCTGTTCTTTCCGGTGAGCGGTGCGCTGTCGAAAACGCCGGCGGAAACCTGGCGCGAATACGCCGCGCTGTTCCGCCAGCATTCCACCCCGCTGATGACGCCGGAGCTGCTCGCCGCGCTCGCCCAAGTCGAGGGCGCGGGCAATCCGGTGGCACGCACGCCCTGGCGCGTACGCGTTTCGACGGATCCGCGTGAGGTCTACCGCCCCGCATCCACTGCAGTGGGCATGTACCAGATTACCGACGGCACGTTCCAGATGGCCAAGCGCTACTGCATCCACGACCATGTCGCGGTCGAGGAGGGCTGCTGGTTCAACAGCTTCTACCTGCGCGTGATCCCGAGCCATGCCATCGAACTCACTTCCGCGTACCTCGATCGCAGCGTGGCGGCGATCCTCGCCGCACGGCCGATCAAGGCGAGCGCTGCGCAAAGGCAGGAGCTTGCCGCGCTTATCCATCTGTGCGGCGCTTCCGCGGGCGATGCATTCGCCCGCCGCGGCTTTCGGCTCGCGCCCGAGCAGCGCTGCGGCACGCACGACGTGCGCGCCTACCTCGCGCAGGTCACGGCGCTGAAGCGCGTGTTTGCTCGCCTCTCGGCGTTAGGCTAGAGTGAATCGACATGCACATCGGCATGCAAGGCGCGCTATGGGGTCTCGCCCTCGGGGTGATCCTCGTTTTGGTCGAGTACATGGTGGTCAAGAAGTCGGTCGAAGAGCGCGCCGCGCAAAAGCACCACAAACCGCAGTTCGACGCGCAGGATCGCGCCCGGATCAAAGCGGTCCTGAGCTTCGCAATATTTCTTCCACCGGCCTTCGCGCTAGGCGCCTGGCTGATCTGGGGCTGAGAGCTTGCGCGCCGCGCCGTCGTGCGCGGACAGCAAGCGCAACGCATCGCGGTCGCCTTTGCCGGTGGACAACCGCAGCGCGTAAACCGGGCTCACCCGTTTAGTCAGCCGCGCGACGCCGAACAGCATCACGCCGATCATGATGGCCTGCGCCCATTGCAGCTTGTAGATCAGCCACGGCACCAGCACCAGCGTGGCGAGGCCCAGGGCGGCGAGGGTCGACGCCGATTCGCGCGACGTTGCCGGATAGGTGAAATAGAACGCATAGCGGCGCACGACGTCGGATTCGTCCGCGTCGAGCGGCGCGCGCGCCCGCGCGATCAGCGCTGCGGCATCGGTGCGGCGCATCTCGCGCGTCAGCCACGCGAGGGAAGCAAATTCCACCGCCACGAACGCCCACGACCCCACCGCCGGACCGAGGAAGGTCCATGCCGTCAATGCCGCGACCGCCAGCGCGCCCAGCCCGTTCATGGGGCGCATGATAGGCTCGCGCGATGCCGTTCGCAGCGCTCGAGCGCCATCCCGCGACTCCCTGCACCGCGCTGAGCGGCATCAAGGCCACGGCGAGACGAAACGCGGCCGGCAGTCTCGAATTGATCTACCGACTTGAGGGCGACATGGATCGCGTACGCATCCCCCCGCCGCGCGCGCCGCGCACCGGCGAGCGCTTGTGGCAGCACACGTGCTGCGAGGTGTTTATCGCCGATGCGGCCGGTCCCGGCTACCAGGAGTTCAACTTCTCGCCGTCCGGAGAGTGGGCGGCGTTTCGCTTTACGGGGTACCGGGAAGGCGGGCCGTTTGCAGCACCGAATCCGAGGATCGGCATCGCGCGCACCACAGGGACACTGGATCTCACCGCTCAAATCAAACCAGGTCAGCACGGAAAGCTGCGCATCGGCCTTTCGGCGGTGATCGAGGAAATCGACGGCGCGCTCTCGTACTGGGCGTTGCGCCACGCGCCCGGCAGGCCGGACTTCCACCATCGCGACGCATTTGCCCTGGAGCTCGATGAAGTTCGGCATTGACCGCCTGCTGGAGGACCCGGCATTGCTTAAGCAACTCGCCGGCCGGCGCGTCGCGCTCCTCGCGCACCCTGCCTCGGTCACCGCCGGCCTGGTGCATTCTCTCGACGCGCTCGTGGCTGCCGGCGTCAAACTCTCCGCGGCGTTCGGTCCGCAGCACGGCCTGCGCGGCGACAAGCAGGACAACATGATCGAGTCGCCGGACTTCAACGACCCGGTACACGGCATTCCGGTATTCAGCCTGTACGGCAAGGTGCGCCGTCCGGCGCCGGCGATGATGGAAGGCTTCGACATCCTCCTCGTCGACCTGCAGGACCTCGGCTGCCGCGTGTACACCTTCCTGACGACGCTGCGCTACGTCCTCGAGGCGGCGGCCAGGCACGGGAAGAGCGTCTGGGTGCTCGACCGGCCGAATCCCGCGGGCCGGCCGATCGAGGGCCTCAAGCTGCAGCCCGGGTGGGAAAGCTTCGTCGGCGCCGGGGCGCTGCCGATGCGCCACGGGTTGACGCTGGGCGAAGCGGCAAGATGGTTTGTTTCCACCTTCAAGCTGAACGTCGAGCTGAAAATTATCGAGATGCGGGGCTGGAAGCCGGGCGCCGCCCCGGGGTACGGCTGGCCGCTCGGCCAGCGCGACTGGGTGAACCCGAGCCCGAACGCGCCTAACCTTTCGATGGCGCGCTGCTACCCGGGCACGGTGATGCTGGAAGGCACGACGCTCTCGGAAGGCCGCGGCACCACGCGACCGCTGGAAACTCTCGGGGCGCCCGACCTCGACGCGAATGCGCTCCTGGAGAAAATGCAGTCGCTGGAACCCGCGTGGCTGCGCGGCTGCCGGCTGCGCGCCTGCTGGTTCGAGCCGACCTTCCACAAGCACGCCGGCAAGCTTTGCGCCGGGCTGCAGATCCATGTCGAGGCACCGGGCTATGCGCATGACGCGTTTCGGCCGTGGCGGCTGGTCGGCCTGGCGTTCAAGGCGCTGAGAGCGCTGCGCCCGGACTATCCGCTGTGGCGCGACTTTCCCTACGAATACGAGACCCGGCTGCCAATCGACGTCATCAATGGCAATAGCCTGCTGCGGCAATGGGTCGACGATCCGGCGGCGAGACCCGGCGACCTCGATGCGGCTGCCCGCGTGGATGAAGACGCCTGGCGCGACGAGCGCGAGGCGGTCCTACTCTACCGGTAGAGGCTAGTTGTTCTTCGGCCGCGTGGCCGAGATCGCTCGCGCCAACGCGTCGTCCTCCGGTCCCCAGGTGGGCAGGACGAGGTCGACCGCGTTGAGGAAAATGTTCGACGGCGGCACGTCATCCCCCTCCAGCCACTTGTGAACCACCGTGGCTGATACGCGCAGGTGCCCGGCGAGTTGGTCCACGCCGCCGAGGATCTGGCAGGCGCGGTGCAGCACGCGCGTGTAGACGGTGACGCGCGGCGGCGGCGCCACCGGGCATTCGTCTTTTGCGACTTGGATGTTTTCCATGCCGCGCAGTGTGCGTGGCCGCGCCGGCAGTGCTCAAGTCATCGCCTGCCCGAATTCCAGGTAGTCGGAACGCGGCGTCGTCAGGTGGCGACGGCGTCGAGCAATTTGAGCATCGTCTGGTCGGCCCAATACTCGGGATCCTTGTCGATGCGGGCGTCGCCGCGCGCCCGCGTCGCCGCGTCGACTCCCTTGCGTTCACAGAAGCCGTGCCAGAACTGCTTGATTTCTTCGGCGCTGATGTCGTCAGCGCGCCGACCTTGTTTGGGAGTCATTTCCAGTCATCCTCGTCTTTGAGCGGTTTTACTCCGGGGGGTGGCTTTTCCTTGCGCCGCATCCAGCCGTAAAGGAACAGGCCGATCAGGCCGGCGACGGCCGCGCCGATGAAGACTATGAAAAGACTGTCGTCCATCGATTCAGCGATCCGGAAAAGCCGATGCCGCGCCCGCGAGCCAGGCTTTGCCGTGACGATACAGCGTCTGGACCTCGGCGCCCTTCAGCTGTGGCAGGTCGAGCTTGATCTGGAAGCCGAGCCTGGTCTGCAGATAAGCAAGGTGCCGGTAGCCTTCGGGGAACGACTTCAGCAATTTCTCGTCCAGGCTCAACCTGGCGGAGGGGCTCACCGGATCCAGCCGGTCTTTCTCGTAGATCGGCTGGCGCCGCACGATGCCCCAGCGCTCCGAAGGACCGCCCTCCGGTAGCGGTCTTCTTTCGAAGAAGTCATAGAAGCGCCCGGTGCACACCACGTCGACCAGCTCGCCGTCGAGGCTGCCGCGCTGATTGATCGTCATCTTCGTCTGCGCCACCGCGCGGCGGCCCTGTACGTCGACGCTCGAGCCGCCGAGGAAATGCAGGATGCTCACGCCCTTGTCGAAGCCGGCCTTGCTGACTTCGATGAATTTTGCCGCCGGGCCCTGGAACCAGGTCGCGGTCATCCAGCCGTCGTCGTGCCACACGGTGCGGAAGCGCTCCCAGTCGCCGGCGTCGCGCCATAGCGCCCAGTTGTGCACCACCTCGATGATTTCGAGCTTGTCTTTCAATCGACCTTCATCCCGGTGGCTTTCACCACCTTCGACCACTTCTGGATGTCCTCGGCGAGGAATTTGGCGAACTGATCGACCGACATTCCCATCGGCGCCGCCCCTTGCTTGGCCCAAGCCTCCTTCACTTCGGCCGAGTTGACGATCTTGTTCACTTCAGCGCTCAGACGATCGAGCACGGGCCGCGGCGTGCCGGTCGGCGCCATCAGGCCGAGCCAGATCGTGGCTTCATAGCCCGGCACGCCGGCCTCGGAAACTGTCGGCGTTTCGGGGGTGATCGGCGAGCGCGCCTTGCCGGAGGTGGCGAGGGCCTTCACCCTACCGCTGCGCGCCTGGCCCGCCATCGTGGTGATCGCATCGAACATCATCTGCACCTGGCCGCCCAGGATCGCGGTGCGCGCCTGGTCGCTGCCCTTGTGCGGGACATGCACGATATCCACGCCGGCCATGTATTTGAAGAGCTCGCCCGCCATGTGATAGGGCGTGCCCGGACCGGAGGACGCATAGTTGAGCTTGCCGGGCTGCGACTTGGCGAGGGCGATGAACTCGCGCAGGTTGCTCGCCGATACCGACGGATGCACGACCAGCAGCAGATCGGAGTAGTTGATGCCGCTGATCGGCGCAAGGTCCTTCAAGAGCTCGAAGGGCTTTTTCGGAATCAGCGTCTCGTTGACCGTGTGGGTGTTCGACATCACCAGCAGCGTGTAGCCGTCCGCTGGCGATTTCACCACCGCGTCGGTGCCGACGATCGACCCGCCTCCGGGGCGGTTTTCAACCACGAACGGCTGCCCGAGGGTGTCTGACAGCTTGGCGCCGATGAAGCGCCCGTAAATGTCTGCGGGTCCGCCGACCGCGAACGGCACCACGATTTTCACCGAGCGGGCAGGGTAGGACTGCGACCAGCATGAAAAGCTCGACAGCAACAGCACGGCCAAAACAGCGCGGAACATCCTCTCCTCCTTAATTAGAATGCTGGTCGGCATGAGAATACTCGTCACCGGGGCGGCGGGCTATATCGGTTCCGCTCTGGCGCGGGCGCTGGCGCGGCACGAGGTCGTAGGCACGGACCAGTCGGCGCCCGCCACCGTGCTCGGCAATCTCGCCTACCCGCAATTCGCCCGCTCCCTGATAACGCCCGAGATCGACGCGGTATTCCATCTCGCCTCGCTGGTTTCCGGCGGTGCCGAGCAGAACTTCGAGCTCGGCACCAAGGTCAACCTCGATGCCACGCGCGACCTGCTCGAAGCCTGCCGGCTGGCGGGGCATTGCCCGAAGTTCGTCTTCGCCTCGTCGATCGCCGTCTACAGTGAAGTGGACGAGGTGACGGATGAAACCCCGGCGGCGCCGCGGCTTTCGTATGGCGCGCAAAAGCTCATCAGCGAAATCCTGATCGACGACTACACGCGGCGCGGCTATATCGACGGGCGCGCGCTGCGTCTGCCGACGGTCATGGTGCGCCCCGGCAGCGCGAACACGGCGGTTTCCGGCTGGGCGAGCGCCATCATCCGCGAGCCGCTGGCCGGCCGCGACTACGTTTGTCCCGTGCGGCCGGGTACGCGCATGGCTTGTATCTCGCTTCGCCGAGTGGTCGATGCTTTCGTTGGCGTCTCGGAAGTTCCGGCCGCACAGCTCGGGAGCAAGCGCACGGTGCTGCTGACCGGCATCCCCGTTTCCGCGGAACAAATGTGGTACGCGGTGAAGCCGCGGGCCCGCGGCAAAGTGCGCTTCGAGCCTGATCCAGCCCTGCAAGCCATCATGGATCGCGTGCCGAACGCGACCTTTTCCAAACGTGCCGAGAAGCTCGGACTGCGCCCGAGCGCCAGCATCGAAGAAATCGTGCGTGAGTATGAAGAAGCTGCCGTCGCGCATCACGGTTGAGGGCCTGGATCGCGCGCCGCATCGCGCGTTTCTCCATGCTTTGGGTCTAAAAATTTCTGACTTTCAAAAACCCTTCGTCGGCGTCGCCTCCACCGATTCGCGCATCACGCCGTGCAACGCGCTGCTCGGCGAGTTCGTGCGCGAGGCCTGTGCCGCGGTGCGCGAGGCGGGCGGCGTGCCGTTCGACTTCGCCTCGGCCTCGGTGGCCGACTCCATGTCGATGAATCACGGCGGCATGCGCTATTCGCTGGTGTCGCGCGAGATCATCGCCGACGGCGTCGAGGCGGTGGCGCGCGGCCACGCCTACGACGCGCTCGTCACCTTCGCCGGCTGCGACAAGACGCTCCCCGGAATGATGATGGCGATGGCCCGGCTCAACCTGCCGGCGGTCTTCGTTTACGGCGGCGCCGCGCTGCCCGGGACATGGCAGGGACGCGACGTGACCGTGCTCGACACTTATGAGGCGGTGGGCGGCGTGATGGCAGGCACTTTTGCAGAGAAGGATCTCAAGCAGCTCGAGGGAATCTGCATTCCGACGCTCGGCTCGTGTCCCGGGCAGTTCACCGCCAACACGATGGCGATGGTTTCGGAGACGCTCGGCCTCGCACTGCCGGGATCGGCGACCTTGCCGGCCGTTGCCGCGGAAAGAGCTTCCGTTGCGCGCAGGGCGGGGCAAACCGTCATGCAGCTTCTGAAAAACCAGGGCCCATTGCCGCGCGAGCTGGTGACGAAGAAGAGCCTCGAAAACGCCTGCGCCGCGGTCGCGGCGACCGGCGGCTCGACCAATGCCGCGCTGCATATTCCAGCCATCGCCCATGAGGCGGGCATTCGCTTCACACTCGAAGACTTCGCGCGTGTTGCGAAGCGCACGCCATTGATCGCAGACATGAAGCCTGGCGGTCGATTCCTCGCGAAGGACCTGCACGCCGTCGGCGGCGTTTACTCGGTTCTGAAGTCGCTGCTCGCGCGCGGTGCCCTCCATGGTGATTGCCTCACCTTGTCGGGTACGACATTGGAAAAGGCGCTGGCTGGGCATCCGGACGCCGACGGCGAAGTGGTGCGAAAAGAACCGATCACGGAAAGCGGCGGCCTGGTGGTGCTCAAAGGCAACCTCGCGCCGGGTGGCGCGCTGATCAAGGTTGCGGGTCTCAAATCGCTGCTGTTCGAGGGGCGCGCGCGGGTGTTCGATTCGGAGGAGAGCTGCTCCGAAGTCATCCGAAAAAGGAACTACAAGGCCGGCGAAGTGCTCGTGATCCGCTACGAGGGCCCGCGAGGCGGGCCCGGGATGCGCGAGATGCTCGGCATCACCGCGCTGATCTACGGACAGGGCATGGGCGAAAAGGTCGCGCTGCTCACCGACGGGCGCTTCTCCGGCGCGACGCGCGGAATGATGGTCGGTCACGTCTCGCCGGAAGCCGCGAGTGGAGGACTGCTCGCGTTGGTCCGCAATGGCGACCGCATCCGCATCGACGCTTCCTGCGGCGAACTGCGCCTGGAAGTGGCGGCATCCGAGCTCAGAAAAAGAAAGGCGAGCGCGCCGAAGCGCTCGTTATCGGGTGTGCTGGAGAAGTACGAGGCGCTGGTGGGACCGGCAAACCTGGGCGCCGTCACCCACAGCGGCGTGCCCAGTAGGCGAAAGTCCCGCGCACGATAGAGGGCTGAAGCAGGAAGTCGCGCGCTTCTTCGGCCAGTTCCGGTTTTACTTCCTTGAATCCGCCCGCCGCCATGGCGAGGAGCTGCATGCGCGCCGCGCGCTCAAAGAACACCGCCAGGTAGGCGGCCTCTTCAACGGAACTTCCTGCGGCCAGCAAACCATGGCTGGCGAGCAGGATGGTCTTGGCGCCGCCCAGTGCGCCGGAGATGATGCGGCCCTCGTCGTCGGCCACCGGGACGCCCGGCCATTCCGGCAGATGCGCGCTGCCGTGCAGCATCGCGCTATCCATATGAATGGTCTTCAGCGCTGTTCCCGTCGATGCAAGAGCCGAAGCGTGCGGAGCGTGTGTATGCACTATGGCCTGCACGTCGGGACGTTTGTTGTAGATCCACACATGAAACCTCACGCCCGGATTCGGCCGTCCTCCGGAAAGCGGTTTGAGGTCCTCGTCGACCAGCACCATGCGCTCGGCGGTGGCTTCGTCGAAGCCGTAGCCGAACTGCAGCGTCCACCACGTGCGAGATTTCTCGCCGCGTGCCGTCACCTGGCCGGCGAGCCCGGACTCGTGGCCTTCGTAGGCGAGGATGCGGCAGCAGGCGGCGAGCAGCTCTGGCGTCGTACCTTTGAGCAAAGGCAGGTCTTCGGCCATCTCGCGGTTCACCCGGTCGATGAATTCCTGTTTCATCTCATCAAGCTCGGCAGGTAGAGGGCGATGGCTGGGAAGGCGATCAGAATCGCGAGGCGCACGCAATCGGCGGTGATAAACGGCAGCACGCCGCCGAAGATGGTGCGCGTCGGCACCTGCGGCAGCAGGGTGTTGAGCACGAACAGGTTCATGCCCACTGGCGGGCTGATCAGGCCGATTTCGACCACTACCACGATGAGCACGCCGAACCAGATCGGGTCGAGCCCCATGTGCACGATCAGCGGGAAGAAGATCGGCACCGTCAGGAGGATCATCGACAGCTCCTCCATGGCCGTGCCGAGCAGCACGTAGATCACCATGATCACCGCCACCACCAGGATCGGGCTGATCTGCAGGCGCGTGACGAAGTTCTTGAGGTCGTCGGGCATGGAGGTGATGTTGACGAACTCGGCGAACATGAGCGCGCCGATCAGAATCAGGAACAGCATCGAGGTGGTGCGCGCGCTTTCGACCAGCGCGGCGTAGAGCGATTTCAGCGACAGCGTGCGGCGCGCGAGCGCGAACACCATGGCGCCGAACGCGCCGACGCCCGCGCCTTCCACCGCCGTGAACACCCCGCCATAGATGCCGCCCATCACCAGAGCGAAAAGCGCGACTACGCTGGTGATGCCCTTGTAGATGAGCGAGAGGCCAAATACCGCCAGCGCGCCCAGGACCGCGGCGTCGTCCGAAGGCAGCCAGCCGAGCTGCGCGCTGCCGATCACGGCCACGCCGACGGCGACGAACCAGCCCAGGCCCTCGAGCGTGGCGAAGCGTTCTTTCCAGGAAAGGCGCTCACCGCGCGGCCCGGCCTGCGGATCGCGCCACGCCACGTACTGCACGGCGCCGCAGAGAAGCAGCGTGGCAAGGATGCCCGGCAGGATGCCCGCGGCGAACAGCTTGCCGATGCTGGTGCCGGTCATGATCCCGTAGATCACCATGATGGTGGAAGGCGGAATCAGGATGCCGAGCGTGCCGCCCGCGGCGATGGACCCGGTGGCGAGCGCGTCCGAGTAGCCGAACTTCTTCATCGACGGATAAGCCACCTTGGCGAAGGTGGCGGCGGTGGCGATCGACGAGCCGCAGATGGCGCCGAAACCGGCGCAGCCGACGATGGTGGCCATCGCCAGGCCGCCGCGCAGGTGGCCGATGAAGGCGTAGGCGGCGCGGTACAGCTCCTGCGACATGCCGGCGCGCGTGACGAAGTTGCCCATCAGGATGAACAGCGGCACCACGGAAAGGGTGTAGTTGCGGCCGGTCTCGTAGATCTTGGTCTGCGCCGCCGCGAGCGCCGCGCCCCAGCTCCAGTCGCGCATGTACGCGTAGCCGACGACGCCGACCACGCCCATGGCGAGCGCGATCGGCAGGCGCATGAAGGCCAGCACCATCATGGCCAGCAGCCCGAACAGCGTTTCGGTCATGTGGTGGCCGACGGCCTGCGCGGTGGGCCCGGCGAGAAGATCTTGAAGAGGTGCACCAGGCCGGTGAGGGCGATCATCAGCGCCATGAAGTAGACGAACGGGCCGATGGTGATGCGCAGCACGTCGGTGGTATCGCTGTACGAGGCGATGCGAGTGGCCTTGATCCACACCTGCCAGGTGAGGAAGAACATGATCGCGGCGCAGATGCCGTGCATGACACGGATCCACGCCTCGCGCAGCTGCCGCGGCAGGATGCGGTCGATGAAGTCCATGGTGACGTGCTCATCCGCGCGCGACACGAGCGGCAGCCCGGCGAAGATCAGCACCAGCAGGGTGAGCTCGGTGAGCTCGAAGCCGCCGCGGATCGGGCGATTGACGAGGTAGCGCGCCACCACGTCCGCGAACGTGAGCAGCATCATCAGGAACAGCAACATCGAGGCGGCGACGCCGAGGACGGCATCGGCGCGCCTCTCCCAAACGGGATTGAAACTGCGGGTACTACCTTCTTTCAGCAGCGACCTTTTTCAGCTCGGCGTGGAACTCCGCCAGGATCGCCTTGGCGTCGACGCCCTTGGCGCTCGCCTTCTTGATCCAGTCCTCGATGATCGGCCCGGAGCGCTTTTTCGCCTCGGCCTGCATCGTGGCGTCGGCGGTGACGATGTTGGCGCCGGCCGCCTTGAGCGCGTTGAGGCCCACTTGGTCGGCCTTGTCCCAGGACTGCCCGTTGCTGCGCGCCGCGTACTCGAAGCCGTACTTCTCGATGATCTTCTGGTCCTGCGGCGAGAGCTTGTTCCACTTGCCCTCGTTCATGAAAAAGCCGAACGAGGAGCTGTACAGGCCGCCCGGGAATACCGTCGCCTGGCCGATCACCTTGTCGAGCTTGAACGAGACGATCGACTCGAACGGGAAAAACACACCGTCGGCCACGCCGGAATTGAGCAGCTCGTAGGACTCGGGCGCCGGCTTGAAGAACGGCGAGCCGCCGAGCGCCGAGATCACCTCGGCCGAGATGCCGCCGCCGGTGCGGATCTTCTGATTCTGGAAGTCGGCCAGCGACTTGATCGGCTTTTTGGTGAACATCTGACCGGGGCCGTGCGTCCACACCGCGAGCAGCTTGACGCCCTTGTACTCGCCGAGCTTGTGGAAGTGCTTCCAATGAATGCGCGAGTAGGCCACCGAGTTGATCTCGGCGGTTTCGCCGGCCCCGGGCAGCTCCGCCATCAGCGGCAGGATGTGGCGCGCGGGGGTGTAGCTCGCGGTGACGTAAGACAGATCGACCAGGCCGTCGCGCACCGCGTCGAAGGTGCCGGGGGGCGCGGCAGGCGCTTTGGGCAGCGACTGGAACTTGACGCGGCCGCCGGTCGCTTTCTCGACATCGGCCGCCCAATTGGCTTGCCAGATCGTGAGGTGGTGCGTCGGCGGCACCCAGCTCGAGAACGTGAGCGGGGTTTGTGCGTGCGCAGCCGAACTCGCAACGGCCGCGAGCGCGATGGTGATTGGCCTGATCATGCGTCCTCCTCCTTGAGGTCTCGTAATAATAAATGTTTGTCCAGTCGCGTGTGCAAATTCACAACGCCTGCGTTGTGTTTCGTTTTTCGTTTGGATAGGATTCTGGGCTCGCGCGCAGGTCGAAATTCAAGGGGAGAGCGCATGCCACACGTGGTCACCAAGTCCGATCTGGTTCAGATCGCGGCGAAGGCCGGAAACGTCAGCAAATCGGCCGCAGGGGAGGTGGTGAACGCGGTATTCGATGAGATCGTCAAGAACGTCGCCAAAGGAAAGCGCGTCACGCTGGTCGGCTTCGGCACCTTCCTGCCGCGCACGCGCAAGGCGCGCACCGGCCGCAGCCCGGTGAACGGCAAGGAGATCAAGATCTCGTCCAAGACCATCCCCGCGTTCGCCGCCGGGCAGGGGTTCAAAGAGGCCGTCGGCAAAGACTAGCCAAGAGGTTCCTTCCGCAGTCCGTTGTTTTCTCGTATATTGCTGGCTGATGGATAAGCCCCTGATCCTTTCGCTGGACGCGCACGGTGTGCCGCACCGCTGGATCAGCTGGCAGCAGGCGTGCTTCTACTACGCGAAGGATCTCGTCGCGTGGACCCTCGGCGAAGAGAAATTCACCTATTACGGCGGCATCTGCCGCCTGACGGGCGAGCGCTCGAGCATCACCGCGCATTCCATCGTTGCGATCAAGGGCAAGGCGCTGGCGGCGAAGGGCTTCAATCAGGTGCCGCCGCTCAATAACCGGGAGCTGTTCCGGCGCGACCGGCACACCTGCGCGTACTGCGGCGGCGACTTCAGCTACTTCCGCCTGACGCGCGACCACATCACGCCGCTCTCCCGCGGCGGCCGCGACACCTGGATGAACGTAGTCACCACCTGCCGGCAGTGCAACGGCCACAAGCGCAACCGCTTGCCCCAGGAATGCGGCATGGAGCTGCTCTACGCGCCGTACGTGCCGAACAAGGCCGAGTACCTGATCCTCACCAACCGCCGCATCCTCGCCGACCAGATGGAGTTCCTCAAGCAGCACGTCGCGAGCCACTCGCGGCTGGTGCTTGCCCCTGCGTAGATCGCTGACCGAGTTTTGGCGTAACAGCGGTTTTCACCTCCTAGAACGGGATGCGGCCGGCAGGCTGCGGATCACCGACGACTTCCTGCGCGCTTATTACCTGCGCCCGGAGATCCATCCGGTCGAGGAGTCCGGCGATGGCGAGCGCCGCGTGCACGCCGAGTTGATGGCGCAGCCGAGAAAAGACCTTACCGAGGAAGACCTTCAGGCCATCGAGGACGCCGATACCCGCGACAACTACCGGGTGATCCTGCGCTTCCGGGACAAGCTGCTGCACGCGGGTACGGTCGAAGGCTGCTACATGAGCCTGTTCAGGGCGCCGATCGACGTGCCACCCATGTTCGTCGACCAGCTGGCGCACGTCATCCTGCGCAACCTGCTGGACGGTACTGAAGATGCGCTGCGCCTGCGCGCCGCGGAGGTGTTCTTCCGGGAGCAGAAGGCGACGATCCAGGATGGCCACGCGCTGCTCGCCGATCTCGAGACGGTGGAGATGCACGCCAGCGGCAACCGCTACGGCAGCATCGGCAGGCTGATCGTCGAGGCGCAGGGCGACCTCGCGAAGGTCGACCTGGATGTGCTCGACCGCGCCAATGCCGCGCTTTACTGGGAGCGCGAGTCGCGCCACGACACGGTGATCAGCCTGACCTACGGCCGCCCGGCCCTGGATGCACTCTGCCGCGTGATCGAGGCCTGGGTGCTCCATTTCTTCGGCACCAAGGTCGCGGTCAAGCCGATCCGCAAGATCGATGAGCTGCACTGGGCCTGGCACATCGGCCTCGACGCCGAGTCGACCGCGATCCTGAACGAGTTGTGGGCGGGTCGCGAGATCGAGCACGGCCGGATGCGCAACATCCTCGCCATTTTCGCGCTCCAGTTCGAAGAACCGACGGCGATGCGCGCCGACATCGCCGGCCGGACGGTCTATCTGGCGCTCGCGTGCGAGGACGGAGTGGTGAGGATGAAGCCGCAGAACCTGCTCACCAACCTGCCTCTGCATGAAACCTGAAAGCTCGAATTGAAACCCGACTACTGGGACCGCGCGAAACGCGCCTTGGCTCGGCGCGACCGGGTGATGGGCGCGATCATGCGCAGCCACCCCCGCGTCTACATGATGGTGCGCGGCGAGCCGTTCATGACGCTGGCGCGCGCCATCTGCGGGCAGCAGATCTCGGTCAAGGCGGCGCAGAGCGTTTGGGATCGGATCGTGATTTGCTGCGGCGCAGTCACCCCCGACAACGTCCTGGCGAAACCCAGACCGCAGCTGCGTGCTTGCGGGCTCTCGGACCGCAAGACCGAGTACATCGCCGACCTCGCGCAGCATTTTGTCGATGGCAAGATCCACGCGCGCCACTGGCCGCAGATGTCGGACGAGGAAATCATCGCCGAGCTCACCGACGTGCGCGGCATCGGCCGCTGGACCGCCGAGATGTTCCTGATGTTCAACCTGCTGCGCCCCGACGTGTTCCCGCTCGACGATCTCGGCCTGCAGAAAGGGATCCGCGTCAGCTACTTCAAGGGGAGGAAGGTCTCGCTGTCACGCATGCGCAAGCTTGGTGAAAGCTGGCGCCCCTGGCGCTCGGTTGCCACCTGGTACCTCTGGCGCTCGCTCGACCCGGTGCCAGTAGAGTACTAGGCCCCGCCTTGGGCTAGAATCGCGCCGCCGATGAAGACCACCTTCCTCGAGTTCGAGCAGCCGATCGCGGAGCTCGAGACCCGCATCGAGGAGCTGCGCTTCGTCCAGGACGACTCGGCGGTCGATATCTCCGACGAGATCCAGCGCCTCACCAAGCGCAGCCAGTCGCTCACCAAGGACATCTACGGCAAGCTTTCGCCGTGGCAGGTGGCGCAGGTGGCGCGCCATCCGCAGCGCCCCTTCACCCTCGACTACATCCAGGGCCTGTTCACCCAATTCGAGGAGTTGCACGGCGATCGCACCTTCTCCGACGACACCTCCATCGTGGGCGGCCTGGCGCGCTTCAACGGCACGGCGTGCATGGTGCTCGGCCACCAGAAGGGCCGCGACACCAAGGAAAAAATCGCGCGCAACTTCGGCATGCCCAAGCCCGAGGGCTACCGCAAGGCGCTGCGCCTGATGAAGCTCGCTGAAAAGTTCGGCCTGCCGGTGTTCACCTTCGTCGACACGCCCGGCGCCTATCCCGGCATCGACGCCGAGGAGCGCGGCCAGTCCGAGGCCATCGGCCGCAACCTGTTCGAGATGGCGCGCTTGCGCTCGCCGATCATCGTTACGGTGATCGGCGAGGGCGGCTCGGGCGGCGCGCTCGCCATCGCGGTGGGCGACGTCATCCTGATGATGCAGTACGCCATCTATTCGGTGATCTCGCCCGAGGGCTGCGCCTCGATCCTGTGGCGCAGCGCGGAGAAGGCGCCCGACGCGGCCGAGGCCCTCGGCATCATCTCCAGCCGCCTGAAGACGCTCGGGCTGATCGACAAGATCGTGCCAGAGCCGCTCGGCGGCGCGCACCGCGACCCGCCGGCCGCCCTGCAGGCCTTGAAAAAGGTCCTCGCGGAAACCCTCAAGCAGCTGCAGGAAAAGAAGCCCAAGCAACTGGTCGAGGAACGCCTCGAGCGCCTCATGGCCTATGGCAAGTTCAAGGAAGCGACCGAACGCTAGGGGACTCGCGCAAGGCGCTCGGCGCATTGCCGTCGCCCTCTCGGGCGGCGTTGATTCGGTCACGCTTCTCCACCAGCTCCGGGATCGCGGTCCGGTCGCGGCGATCCACGTCCATCACGGCCTGAGTCCGAACGCCGACGCCTGGACCGCCTTCTGCCGGAAGCTTTGCAAGCAATGGGACGTACCCCTTACGGTTTATCGGGTGAAGGTGGTGCGCAGCGGAAAGGGGCTGGAGGCGGCCGCCCGCCAAGCCCGGTACGAAGCTTTTGCAAAGGCCGATGCCGACTGCATCGCGCTGGCGCACAACCAGGACGACCAGGCCGAGACGGTGCTCATGAACCTGCTGCGCGGCGCAGGCCGGCGCGGCGCCAGCGGCATGCCGAAACAGTCCCGGTTCAAGGGCAAGACGCTGCTGCGGCCGCTGCTCGATACGCCGCGCGAGGCGATCGAGACCTATGCGCGCCGTCATCGGCTGGCCTGGGTCGAGGACGAGAGCAACGCCGACGAATCCCTGACTCGCAACTTCATCCGGCGCCGCCTTGCGCCGCTTCTTCAGGAAAAATATCCGGGATGGCGCCGCAACCTGGCTCGGGCGGCGCGGCATTTCTCGCGCAAGGAAGCCGGTGCGCAGGACTTGCTGCGGAAATTTTTACAAACAAAGGGGCTGCGTGCGCCGAGCGAGGCCAGGCTGGTCGAGATGCTGAAGCAGCTGACTGCCGGCGGCGCCCGCACGCTGATCGAGCACGACGGCGCGCGGCTTCGGCTTTACCGAGGCAAGGTCTTTTCAGATCAGGCAGTCGCAGACTTTGCCCCGATCGCTTGGCACGGCGAGCCGAGGCTGCCGATTCCCGAGCTCGGCGGTGAGCTGCGTTTCCGCCGCGCGCGTGGCAAGGGCATCGATGCGAGCCGAAAACCGTTGCGCGTGCGGCTGCGCGCGGGCGGCGAGCGGCTGCAGCCCGACGCGAAGCGCCCGCGGCGCACGCTGAAAAATCTTTTCCAGGAAGCCGGCGTGCCCCCGTGGGAGCGCGACCGGCTGCCGCTCATCGTCTGCGGCGACGATCTCGTGTGGGTGCCGGGCCTCGGCGTGGATGCGAGATACCGCGCGGCCGAAAATGCGGTCGGGATTCTGCCGGAATGGCGTAAAATGTCGGGTTAATTTCTTGATCTCAAAGGGGAACAGGGGTAATGGCGGTGGAGCAGACGTTGTCGATCATCAAGCCCGATGCGGTAAAGAAAAACGTCATCGGCAAGATCATTGCGCGCTTCGAGGCGGCGGGGCTGCGCGTGGTCGCCGCGCGCATGACGCATCTCTCGCGCAAGGAGGCCGAAGGCTTCTACGCCGTGCATCGCGAGCGCCCGTTCTTCAAGGATCTGGTCGATTTCATGATTTCGGGGCCGGTGCTGGTGCAGGTGCTCGAAGGCGAGAACGCCATCGCCCGCAACCGCGAGCTCATGGGCGCGACGGATCCGAAGAAAGCCGCCAAAGGAACCATCCGCGCGGATTTCGCCGATTCGATCGACGCCAACGCGGTGCACGGCTCGGACGGCGCGGACACCGCGCGCAAGGAAATCGACTATTTTTTCCCTAAAGGAAAATAAGCAAAGGAAATGAAAGCGAACTTACTCGGGTTCGACGCGAGCGGCCTCGAGCGCTTTTTCGCGGAGCAGGGCGAGAAGCCCTTCCGTGCCCGCCAGGTCCTGCGTTGGCTGCACCAGCGCCACGAGGGTGATTTCGCGCAGATGAGCGATCTTGCCAAGGGGCTGCGCGAAAAGCTCGTCGCCACGGCCGGGGTGGCGGCGCCGCAGATCGTCGGCGACACCAGGGCCGCCGACGGCACGCGCAAGTGGCTGCTGAAGGTCGACGGCGCCAACGCCGTCGAGGCGGTGTTCATCCCGGAGACCAGCCGCGGCACGCTGTGCGTCTCGAGCCAGGCGGGCTGCGTGCTGGACTGCGCGTTCTGCTCGACCGGCAAGCAGGGGTTCAACCGCAACCTGGGTACGGCGGAAATCATCGGCCAGGTCTGGCTCGCCAACCGCCTGCTGAAGGTAGACGGACAGGGAGCGCGACCGGTCACCAACGTTGTTATGATGGGGATGGGGGAGCCGCTTCTGAACCTGGACAACGTGATCCCGGCACTGCGGCTGATGCTCGATGACAATGCTTACGGCCTTTCCCGCCGGCGGGTGACGGTGTCCACCGCCGGCGTGGTACCGGGAATCGACCGGCTGCGCGACGAGTGCCCGGTCGCACTCGCCGTCTCGCTGCATGCGCCCAACGACGAGCTGCGCGACCGGCTGGTGCCGGTCAACCGCAAGTACCCGCTCTCCGAGCTGGTCAAGGCCTGCAATCGCTACCTCGACAAGGCGCCGCGCGACTTCATTACCTTCGAATACGTGATGCTCGATGGCGTCAACGACAGCGACGCGCACGCGCGCGAGCTCGTAGCGCTGGCGCGGAGGGTGCGCAGCAAGTTCAACCTGATCCCGTTCAACCCGTTTCCGCGCTCCGAATTCAAGCGCTCGTCGCCCGAGCGCATCCGCGGTTTCGCCGATATCCTCGCGCGCGCCGGCCTGACGGCCACCACGCGCAAAACGCGCGGCGACGACATCGCGGCCGCCTGCGGCCAGCTCGCCGGCGACGTGGCCGACCGCACGCGCCGCAGCGTGGCCCTGAAGGAAGTGCGCGCATGAGGCCGCTGCTTGGCCTGATGCTGATCGTGCTCGCCGGGTGCGCCGGACAGCCAACCGAGCCCGACCACGACACCGGAACCATCATCGGCGAGGTCGGGGATCCCCGCAACCGCGCCAAGCTGCATACCGAGCTCGCCTCGTTGTACTACAGCAACGGCAACCTCGGCGTTGCGCTGGAGGAACTGCGCGCCGCCACCAAGGCCGATGGCAACTATGCCCCGGCGTACGGCATGTACGGCCTGGTGTACATGCAGACGAAGGAACTCACGCGCGCCGAGGAGAGCTTCGAGCGCGCGCTGCGCCTGGCGCCGAACGATGGCGACATCAATCACAACTACGGCTGGTTCCTTTGCCAGACCGGGCGCGAGCCGGCATCGGTGAAATATTTCCTGCAGGCGATCCGCAACCCGCTCTACGCTACGCCGTGGCGCTCCTATTCGGCGGCCGGCGTCTGCACGATGAAGATGAACCAGCTCAAGGACGCCGAGGCGTTCTTCGAGCGCGCGCTCAAGTTCGAGCCCGACGAGCCCGCGTCGCTCGTCAGCCTCGGCCAGATCCGCTACCGCCAGGGCAACATCGGCGAGGCGCGCAAGCTGGTGACGCGCTACAACAAGCTGGTGACACCGACCTCCGAATCGCTCTGGCTCGCGGTGCGCATCGAGCGCCGCATGGGCGAGCGCTTGCAAGAGCAGGCCTTCGCCAACCAGCTGCGCCGCCGCTACCCGGAGTCGAAAGAATTCCAGGCGCTCCAGCGAGGCCAGTATGACTGACGGCGTGACTGCAGCCTCGGTGACCGGCGTAGGGCGGGAGCTTGCCGCTGCGCGCGAGGCGCAGGGCCTCGCGCTCGCCGACGTCGCCCAGCAGCTGAAATTCGCGCCGCGCCAGCTCGAGGCGCTCGAGCAGGAGCACTTCGCTGCCCTGCCGGGGGCGACGTTCGCCAAAGGCATGGTGCGCAGCTACGCGCGGTTGCTCAAGCTCGATCCGGAGCCGCTGCTGCAGCGCGTGGCCGGCCAGTTCGAAGTCCCGGATTCCAATCGTCTGGCGGCACGCTATCACCAGCCGGTGCCGTTCTCCGACGGCGCGCGCAAGTCCACCTTCGTCTATCTCGGCCTGTCGGCGGGGGTGCTCGTGCTGGTGGGCGCCGTGGCCTACGAATGGCACCAGGAGCGTCTCGCCGCCGGGAAAACCAAGGAGACCGCTGTTGCCGACGCGGCCCCGAAAGAAATGAAGCCACGGGCCGCGCCGATCGCAGTGCAGCCCGCTGCCGCGCCGGTCTCGGCAGCTCCCGAAAATACCAAGAGCGTCGTTGCCGTCGCCGTTCCGCCTCCACCGGCAATGGTGCCGGAGAAGCCTAAGGTGATTGCGCCGGAAAAACCGAAAGCAGTCGGGACCGGACCGCACCGCCTCGTGGTGCGCATGGATGGCGAAGCCTGGATCGAGATCAAGGACGCGGCGGACCGCATGCTCGTGTCCTCGCTCAACCCGCCGGGCAGCGAGCGCGTGGTGCGCGGCAAGCCGCCCTACAGCCTCGTGATCGGCAATGCCTCGAACGTGACCGTCCTCTACGACGACAAGCCGATCGACCTCGCGCCGCACACGCGCCAGGATGTCGCACGCCTGACCGTACCCTGAACAACATGCAAAGACGAATCTCCCGGCCGGTTGCCGTCGGTGGCGTGCGCATTGGCGGCGGCGCGCCGGTGGTGGTGCAATCGATGACCAACACCGACACCGAGGACGCGGCCTCGACTGCGCGCCAGGTCGAAGCGCTCGCGCGCGCCGGCTCGGAGCTGGTGCGCATCACCGTGAACACGCCGCAAGCCGCCGCGCAGGTGGCGGAAATTCGCCGGCGCCTGGATGCCGCGGGCTGCGGCGTGCCGCTGATCGGCGACTTTCATTACAACGGCCACAAGCTCCTCACCCAGTACCCGGACTGCGCGCGGGCCCTGGCCAAGTACCGCATCAATCCCGGCAACGTCGGCAAAGGGGTGAAGCGCGACGAGCAATTCGCCACGCTTATCGAGTGCGCGCTGCGCTACGACAAGCCGGTGCGCATCGGCGTCAACTGGGGCAGCCTCGATCAGGAATTGCTGGCGAAGATGATGGACGAGAACGCCAGACTTTCTTCTCCCCAGGATTCACTGGACGTGATGCGCGAGGCCGTCATCCGCTCAGCGCTCGAATCCGCGCGCGCCGCGGAGGAAATCGGCCTTCCCGCCGAGCGCATCGTCATCTCCTGCAAGATGAGCCAGGTGCAGGATCTGATCGCCGTTTACCGCGCGCTCGCGGCACGCTGCGACTACGCGCTGCATCTTGGCCTCACCGAGGCCGGCATGGGCTCGAAAGGCATCGTCGCCTCGAGCGCGGCGATGGCCGTGCTGCTGCAGGAAGGCATCGGCGACACCATCCGTGTCTCGCTTACCCCCGAGCCGGGCGGCGAGCGCACGCGCGAAGTGCAAGTGGCGCAGGAAATCCTGCAGACCATGGGGTTGCGGGCGTTCACGCCGATGGTCAGCGCCTGCCCGGGCTGCGGACGGACGACGAGCACCGTGTTTCAGGATCTCGCGAAGAACATAGAAGGGTATCTGCGGGCGCAGATGCCGATCTGGAAAAGCACCTACCCCGGCGTCGAGGAGATGCGCGTCGCGGTCATGGGGTGCGTGGTCAACGGCCCGGGCGAATCCAAGCACGCGCACATCGGCATCAGCCTTCCCGGCACCGGCGAGGTGCCGGTGGCGCCGGTCTATGTGGACGGCAAGAAGACGGTGACGCTCAAGGGCGCGCGCATCGCCGAGGACTTCCAGGCGCTGGTCGAGGACTACGTGGCGCGCAAATACGGCAAGAAGAAAATCCCGATCAAGGCGGTTTGAAGTGCAGAAAGTAAAGCCCAGCCTGCTGCGCGGCTTCGACCAGGAGTACCTGCCGCAGGACCAGCTGCATTTCAACCGGCTGATCGACATCATCCGGCGCAATTTCGAGCTCTACGGCTTCCTGCCGATCGAGACGCCGTCGGCCGAGCGCCGCGAGGTGCTCACCTCGAAGGGCGGCGTGGAGAAGGAGATCTACGCGCTCACGCGCCTCGCCGAGGCGGACGACGACGAGGCCGCGACCAAGGGCGCGCTGCGCTTCGACCTGACGGTGCCGCTCGCGCGCTACGTCGCGATGCGCGAGCGCGAGCTGGCATTTCCGTTCCGGCGCTACCAGATCCAGCGCGTCTGGCGCGGCGAGACGCCGCAGGCGAAAAAAGGGCGCTGGCGCGAGTTCTACCAATGCGACATCGACATCATCGGGCGCGAGAAGCTCTCCTACTTGGCCGAGGCGGAGATCCCGAGCGTGATCTACAGCGTGTTCAAGGAAATGGCGATCGGCGAGTTCCGCATCCGCATCAACAACCGCAAGGTGCTGCGCGGGCTGTTGCAGGAGTTCGGGGTGGCCGACGACAAGGCCGCGGCGGTGCTGCGAATCCTGGATAAGACCGAAAAGGAAGACGCGGCGAGGCTCCGTGCCGATCTCGAGCGCGAGGGGGTTTCTTCCGCGGACAAGCTGCTCGAGCTCATCACGGCGCGCAGAACGACGGATGAGACGTTGAGCGTCCTCGAAGAAATCACCAACGACACCGCAAAAAAAGGCTTGGAGGAGCTGCGCAGCATCGTCACGGCAATCCGCCAGTTCGGCGTGCCCGATACCGCCTTCGCGGTGGATCTCGGCGTGGTGCGCGGCCTGGACTACTACACCGGCACCATCTACGAGACCACGCTCGTCAGCGCACCCGAGCTCGGCAGCATCTGCTCGGGCGGGCGCTACGACGACCTGGCGAGCTACTTCACCGATACGCGGCTGCCTGGCGTGGGCATCTCGATTGGCCTCACCCGCCTGTTCTCGCGGCTCAAGGAGGCGGGGCTGCTCCAGGCGCTGCCGCGCACCCCGGCGGAGGTGCTGGTCACGACCATGGACGCGCGCTATCTCGATCGATATCTTTCGATGGCCCGGCGGCTGCGCGAGGCGGGCATCAATACCGAGGTGTATCTGGAAACGGCGAAGCTCGGAAACCAGCTCACCTACGCCGACCGCAAGGGATTCCGCATCGCGCTCATCGCCGGCGAGAACGAGTTCGCGAAGGACGCGGTGCAGCTCAAGAACCTCGCGG
This sequence comes from uncultured bacterium, assembly GCA_965233195.1. Classification (GTDB taxonomy): domain Bacteria; phylum Pseudomonadota; class Gammaproteobacteria; order Burkholderiales; family SG8-39; genus SCGC-AG-212-J23. Next base: position 154,953 of record CBDDSB010000025.1, read on the forward strand.
CGAAAACCGCGCGCGACGTGCAGCTCGGCGAAATGGTGCAGGCGGTGCAAACCACATTGAAGAACGCGAGTTAAATGGCCCTCGATCTCGAAGAGCAGGAACAGGTAGCGGAGCTCAAAGCCTGGTGGAAGCAGCATGGCAACCTGATCGTCAGCGCGATGCTGGCCTGCGCGCTCGCGTTTGCAGGCTGGCAGGGCTGGCGCTGGTACCAGGCCAACCAGGCGGCGCAAGCCGCCGGCCTCTATGAGTCGCTCGCCCGGGCCGCGCAAGCGGGCGACGGAAAGGCCCTGCGCGACGCCGCCGGGTCGCTGATCGAGAGCTACCCGCGCACCCTCTATGCCGCGATGGGCGCCCTGGTCGCGGCGCGCTTCCACTTCGACCGCAACGATCTCAAGGCCGCGAAGACGCAGCTGCTGTGGGTCATCGAGCGCTCGCCCTCGGCGGACTTCAAGGACGTGGCGCGCCTGCGCCTCGCCGCCGTCCTGCTCGACGAAAAGGCCCACGATGAAGCGCTCAAGGTGCTCGACGAAAAGCATGGCCCGGCCTACGACGCGCAGTTCACGGCGTTGCGCGGCGATGTGCTGGTGGCCAAGGGCCAGCCTGCCGAAGCGCGCACCGCCTACCAGGCGGCGATCGAGAAGGCAGCCAAGGAGCAGGGCGCGTTCCGCGAGAGCGTGCGCATGCGGCTCGAGGCACTCGGCGGTTGAGAGTTTCGCTTCTCCTTGCTGCGTTGCTGACGGCGGCCTGCTCGGGACCTTCCGGCCCGCAGCCGGCCGAGCTGCCGAAGATCGACAAGCCGCTGACCGTGCGTGTGCTGTGGTCGACCAACGTCGGCGCGGCGCAGCGCTTCACCTTCTTCCCGAAGCATGCCGCCGACGCGGTGTACGCCGCGGCGCGCGACGGCACCGTGACGCGGCTCGACGCGAGGACCGGCGCAGTGCGCTGGCGCGTGAGCCTCGAGCTGCAACTTTCCGGCGGCGTCGGCGCCGACGAAACCCTGGTCGCGGTGGCGAGCGAAGAGGGAGAGGTCGTGGCCCTCGAGGCGAAGACCGGAGCGGTGCGCTGGCGCGCGCGCGCGTCGAGCGAAGTGCTTGCCCCGCCCGCGCTCGGCGGCGGGCTGGTGCTGGTGCGCAGCATCGACAACCGCGTGTTCGCGTTCGGCGCCGACGACGGCAAGCGCCGCTGGGTCTACCAGCGCGCGCCCACCTCGCTGGTGGTGCGGGCGCCGGCGGGAATCGCCATCGAAGGCGATCTTCTCTACGCCGGGTTCCCCGGCGGGCGGCTCGCCGCCATCGCGCTCGCCAACGGCGCGCTGCGCTGGGAGGCGGCCGTGGCGCTGCCGAAAGGCGCGACCGAGCTTGAGCGGGTCGCGGACGTCATCGGCGACCCGGCCACGCAGGGTCGCGAAGTGTGCGCGGCCGCGTACCGCAGCCGGGTCGCGTGCTTCGACGCGGCGAGCGGACGGCAGCTCTGGGCGCGAGATCTGATCGCGCTTTCCGGCGTCACGCTCGACGAGCGCTATGCCTTCGTCACCGACGAGCGCGGGGCGGTGCACGGCCTGGACCGCAGCAACGGACAGTCGGTGTGGAAGCAGGACGGGCTCGCCTACCGCCAGGTGTCGACCCCGCTCGCGCGCGGCGAGGCGGTGGTGGTCGGCGACTTCCAGGGCTATGTGCACTTCCTCGCGCGCGAGTCGGGCGCTTTCCTCGCGCGCCAGGAGACCGACGGGGCCGCGCTGCGCGCCATGCCGGTGCCGCTGCTCGGCAGCGTGCTGGTGCAGACCGAAGGGGGCGGCCTGTATGCGCTCGGGCCGTGACGCCGGTCATCGCCCTGGTCGGGCGTCCGAACGTCGGCAAGTCGCCGCTCTTTAACCGCCTCACCCGCAGCCGCGACGCCATCGTGCACGACGTGCCCGGCGTCACGCGCGATCGGCACTACGGCGAAGGGCGCCTGGGCTCGCGGCCCTTCATCGCCATCGACACCGGTGGCTTCGAGCCGCGCTCGCCGCAGGGCGTGTTCGTCGAGATGGCGCGCCAGGCCGAGCAGGCCATCGTCGAGGCCGATGCCGTGGTCTTCGTGGTCGACGGCCGCAGCGGACTCACACCCGGTGACCGCGCCATTGCCGATCGCTTGCGGCGCCGCAAGCACGTCTATGTCGGCGTGAACAAGAGCGAGGGATTGCAGCCGGAGTCCGCGGTCGCCGAATTCCACGAGCTCGGCCTGGGCGAGCCGGCGGCGATCTCCGCCGCCCATGGCGAGGGGGTTCGTGAGCTGCTGGACCTGGTCCTCTCCACCTTCCCCGAAGAAGAGCCGGTGGATGAAAAGGCACAAGCCAACCATCCGCGCATTGCGGTGGTCGGCCGTCCCAATGTCGGCAAGTCCACGCTGGTCAACGCACTGGTCGGCGAGGAACGCGTCATCGCCTTCGACCAGCCGGGCACCACGCGCGATCCGATCGAGGTGCCGTTCCAGCGCGGCGGGCGGCGCTACACGCTGATCGACACTGCCGGCCTGCGCCGCCGCGGCAAGACCGGCGAGCCGGTCGAGTACTTCTCGATCGTCAAGGCGCTGCAGTCGATCGAGGAGTCGAACGTCGCCATCCTGCTGCTCGATGCGTCCACCGGGATCACCGAGCAGGACGCGCACGTCGCGGGCTACGTGCTGGAGCGCGGGCGTGCGATGGTGCTGGCCGTGAACAAGTGGGACGCGGCCGACAAGGAGGCGCGCGAACGGATGAAGACGGAGCTCGCGTGGAAGCTCGGTTTCCTCGGCTTCGCCGAAACGCATTTCATCTCGGCCAGGCAGGGCAAGGGGATGGGGCCGCTGATGGGATCGGTCAACGGCGCCTACGCCGCCGCGATGGCGCGTCTGCCGACGCCGAAGCTGACGCGCGCCCTGATCGCTGCCGTGGAGCGGCAGGCGCCGCCGCGCAGCGGCCGGTTTCGTCCGAAGCTGCGCTACGCCCACCAGGGCGGCATCAATCCGCCGCGCATCATCATCCACGGCAACTCGCTTGACGAGGTCCCCGACTCCTACAAGCGCTACCTCGAGGGGTTCTTCCGCGACAAATTTTCCCTCGCGGGCACGCCCATGAGCATCGAGTTCCGCACCGGCGGCAATCCGTACGAAGGCAAGAAAACCCGCTGACGTCGCCAGGCGACGTCGTCGCGCGGCGAAGGACAAATCCGGGAAACGCGACAATGTGACACGGGGCGCGGCGATAGCGTGCTCCGCTTCTCACCGGCAGAATGGATTCCTGAAATGAAGAGGGCGCAGCCGCTAGCTGCGCCCTCCGGAACTGCCTCTCAAGCGGCGATCAAGCAGCGACTACACTTTGTTTGGCCCTACCGTGGACCGGGCTTGAGCCGCTCGGTCTCTCGGGCTGGGGCTGCTAACAGCGTGCTG
>CBDDSB010000026.1:0-360827 GCA_965233195.1 uncultured bacterium
CGCGCCCGGTCAGCGCCGAGAGCTGGAACGGCTTGGGCAGCATCGCGGTGTCGAGCCGCATGCGTACCGCGGCCTCGTGGTCCGAGTCCGCCAGGCGCACGCTGCGTTCCACCACCAGCCAGTTGCGCACCCGCTTGAGCACGTCGAGCGCCTCCTCGAGGGTCGGAAAGCTCTGCTGCAACGCCCCGGTCGAGAGCCGGTACTGCCGGGACAGCGCATGATATGACAGCCGCAACTGCAGCCGGCGCGATACGGCAGTCTCGTCAAACCAGTACCAGCGGCTGCGCGTGAGCTCGAAATCGACGCGGAAATAGATCGGCACGCCGTTGGCAACGACGTCGGCGAGGCGCGGTGTCAGCTCGAAGGCGAAATCCGCGTCGAGCGCGAGCCCGTCATCGACGCTGCGTAGCGCGACGTCGCGCACCTCGATCTCGTCGGCACGGGCAGCTTGGAGCGGCACGGCGGCCAGCATCGCGGCGATGAGGAGGGCGATGCCGCGCATAGCGCGCCGCCTCAGGCTTGCTTGCGGATCAGCGCGTAGTAGAACCCGTCGCGCTCGGCGCCGGGCAGCCCCTGGGCCGCGCCGCCGTCGGGCAGCGGCAGGCGAACGGCGCGCGCCCCCGGCGAACTTTGACGCGCGATGAATGCGTCGATCACCGCGTCGTTCTCGTGCGGGAACACAGAGCAGGTGGCATACAACAATCTACCATCCGCGCCAAGCACCTGCCACAACGCATCGAGGATCGCGCCCTGACGCGCAGCGAAGGCCCCGACATCGTTGGCCCGGCGCAACCACTTGATGTCCGGATGCCGCCGCGCGATGCCCGAGGCCGAGCAGGGAACGTCCGCCAGAATGCGGTCAAACGGCACGCCATCCCACCACTCGCCGGGGCGCGTGCAATCGGCATTCATCACGCGCGCGCGGAAACCGAGGCGCGCCAAATTGCGCTCCAACCGGGCGCAGCGCACGGCGTCGGCATCGAGCGCCGTAAGCTCGACCTGCGCGCATTCGAGCAAATGACCGCCCTTGCCACCCGGGGCTGCGCACGCATCGAGAACGCGCTGGCCGTCGGCCACCTCCAGGCAATGGGCCGCGCGCTGCGCGCCGGCGTCCTGCACCGAAACGTCACCGCCGTCGAATCCCGGCAACCGCTCCACAGGCACCGGACGCTCGAGAAGGAGCGCCTCGTCACCTAGCGTGCGCGAGGCGATACCGGCCGCCAGCAGCCGCTGCTGGTACAGCGCAACGCCGGTTCGGCGGCGGTTGACGCGCAGGCACATCGGCGGATGGGAATTGCCAGCCTCCAGCACCGCCTCCGCGTCCGCGGGATACGCGGCGCGCAGGATCTCGATCCACCAGCGGGGATGCTGGTAGCGGGCCTCGAGATCGGCCTGGATGCGCGCCTCGAGCGAGCCGCGCTCGCGCAGGAAGCCGCGCAGGACCGCGTTGACGTATCCCTTGGCGTTCCAGCGCTCGAGCAATCCGCAGGCGCGCACCGCTTGGTCGACCACCGTGTACTCCGCGTAGCGGCCGGACTCCAGGGCGTAAAGCGAGCACCAGAGCAGCGCTTCAACGAGTGCATCACCGCTCGCGCGGCGCGAGAGTTGCCGCACGATCGCTTGCACGCGGCCGTAGCGACGCAGCGTGCCATGCGTAAGATCGATGAGCGCTGCGCGTGGCGTTTCGCTCCCGCCTTCGGTGAGGCGCTCGAACTCCGCGGCCAGGCTGATACCGGCGGCCACGCGCTCGACCATCGGCGCAGCATCCCGCAACGCCGCCGCCAGGGCGCTCACGCGAAACGCACGCCGGCCGGCAAAGGATGGCCGCGCAGGAACTCGCCCGCGCTCAACCGACGACCGCCAGCGCGCTGCAGCTCCGATACCGCGAGCGCCTTTTGGCCGCAGGCGATCACCACCTCCTCCTGCGCATCCAGCACGGCGCCCGGCTCGCCATGCGCGTCCCGCACCCGCGCGCGCCAAATCTTTACCGGCTCGGCTTGGAGCAGGGCGTAAGCGCCCGGGACAGGGCGGAAAGCGCGCACCGCGCGCTCGAGCGCCGAGGCAGATTGCGTCCAGTCGAGGCGCGTCTCGCTTTTGTCGATTTTGCGCGCGTAGGTGGCCCCGCTCGCCGGCTGCGGTATGGGCTGCGCCCGGCCGGCTTCGACCTCGGCAAGTGCCGCGACGATGGCCTCGCCGCCGAGCGCGGCCAGCTTGTCATGCAAGGTACCCGCGTCGTCGTCAGCGGAGATTGCCAGCGGATGGCGCGACAGCACCGGGCCGGTGTCCAGACCCGCGTCCATCTGCATGATCGAGACTCCAGTCTCCGGGTCGCCGGCCAGAAGCGCGCGCTGAATGGGCGCCGCTCCGCGCCAGCGCGGCAGGAGTGAGGCATGAATATTCACCGCGCCGCGCGGCGCGGCTTCGAGCACTTGCGGCGGCAGAATCAGGCCATAGGCGGCGACTACAAGAACGTCCGGCCGGGCGGCCGCCACCCGGGCCGCGTCCTGCGGCGCCTTGAGACTCTGCGGCTGGAACAGCGGCAATCCGCGTTGCGTGGCGAGAACCTTTACCGCGCTTGGCGCCGTTCGCAAGCCGCGGCCGGCCGGCCGATCAGGTTGCGTCAGTACCAGCGCGACGTGGTGGCCCGCATCGAGCAGGCTCGCCAGCGCGCGCTCGGCGAAGGGCGCGGTACCGGCGAAAACGAGACGCAGGAAAGCGGGCTAGGCCGACTTGCGCAGCTGCTTGGCGAGCTTTGCGCGGATGCGCTGCTGCTTGAGCTGCGACAGGTGCTCGACGAACACCTTACCCTTCAGGTGATCCATTTCGTGCTGAATGCAGACGGATAGCAAGCCTTGCGCTTCGAGCGTGAACGGATTGCCGTTCTGATCATGCGCGCGCACCTTCACGCGCTCCGCGCGCTCAACCAGCTCGTAGATTCCGGGCACCGACAGGCAGCCTTCCTCGATGTCGGACACGCCGTTCGCTTCGACGATTTCCGGGTTGACTAGCACCACCAGCGAATCGCGGCGCTCGGAAACGTCGACCACGATCACCTGCTTTGGCGCGTCCACCTGGATGGCCGCGAGACCGATGCCAGGAGCGGCATACATGGTCTCGGCCATGTCGGCGACGAGCTTTTTCAGGCTCTCATCGAAAACCGTCACGGGAGTGGCCAGCTTGTGGAGGCGGGCGTCGGGGTAGCGAAGGATGTTCAGGATGGGCATTGCTCGGTCAGCGGGGGCAATTTCACTTGCAAATTGAAAGGATTATATGGAGAATCTCAGGCAACGCGTAAGAAGAACCGCCTTTGTGCTACATTGGGGCTAGAAGAACCGATTTCCAGCCGGTCCAGGAACCAAAAAAAGGGACGGGTCGCCATGGTCCAGCAAGTTTGTAAGTCTATCATAGCGCTCGCTTTCTTGCTCTCCGGGGCCGTTTTTGGGCAGGCGCCCAGCGCGCCGCTCACCATCAAGCCCGATGCGCCCGACCGCTATACCGTCGTGCCGGGCGACACGCTTTGGGGCATCTCGCAGCGCTACACCGATTCGCCGTGGCGCTGGCCCGAGTTGTGGAATTTGAATCGCGAACAGATCCGCAACCCACACCTTATCTATCCCGGTTACGTAATTGTCCTCGACCGTGAGCGGGGGCAACTCACCATCGGCGGTGCCGACCGCGTGCCAGGCCCGACGACGCCGGGCGCCGATCCCGCGCAGAAAGGTCCGGCGCAGACAGGTCCCGCGCAGACAACTCCCACGCCGCCTGGCACTACTGCCTCCGGCACGGTCAAGCTCGCGCCGCGCGTGCGCGCCGAGTCGCTTGCGAAGCAGGAAATCCCAAGCATCCCGCCCTCGGTGATCGAGCCCTTTCTGTCGCGTCCGCTGGTAATCGAGGCCGACGGGCTGGACAAGGGACCGACGATCATCGCCACGCAGTCCGATCGTGTACTGCTTTCGACTGGCAATGCCGCCTATGTGCGCGGCATCGGCAAGTCCAAGGACGACGTCTGGTACGTCTATCGCAAGGGCAACCCGCTGGTCGACCCGGACACGAATCAGACGCTCGCCTATGAAGCAGTGTATCTAGGCACGGCGCAGGTCACCCGCCCGGGCGAGCCGGCGACCGTGACCCTCACTGATACCGTGGTCGAGGTCGGGGCCGGCGACAAGCTGGTCGCCGCCGGCAGACCGCAACCGGTGAACTACGCGCCGCGCGCACCGAGCTCTCAGATCAAGGGACGGGTGATCGCCATCTACGGGGGCGTGGGCAAGGTCGGCGAGGCCGGCCCCCAGCAGGTTATCAGCATCAACCGTGGCAAGGCCGATGGCGTTGAAGTCGGACACGTGCTCGCGCTCTACAATCTCGGCGGCACGGTGCGTGACACTACCAAGAAGCAGGACGATCCGGGCGCGCGCATCAAGCTGCCCGACGAGCGCGCCGGACTCGCGTTTGTGTTCCGGGTTTTCGACCGGGTATCCTACGCACTCATCATGCAGCTCACGAGGCCGGTCGCCCCGCTCGATGTGGTGCAGACGCCGTAAGAAGAACAAGAAGTGAGCCACGACCCGGGGCTCGCGAGCTGGCTGCAGCTGGCGCTCACCCCCGGGCTCGGAGCCGCCGCCTTTCGCAAGTTGCTACACCAGTTCGGGCTGCCGCACGCAGTCCTCGCCCGCAAGCGATCAGAACTCTCGGTCTTCGCGCCCGCCGCCGCTCTCGCTGCGCTCGACTCCGAGCCCGTGGCCAAGGCGGTGGCGAATGCACTGGCGTGGGTGGAACAGCCCGGCCATGCGGTTATTACGCTTGCCGACGAGGCCTATCCGAGGCTGTTGCTGGAAATCACCGATCCGCCTCCGCTGCTTTACGCACGGGGCCGCGCCGAGCTCCTGCAGCGATCCGCGCTCGCCATTGTCGGCAGCCGCAACGCCACCCAGCAGGGCAGCGCTAACGCCGAGGCGTTCGCCCGTACGCTGAGCGAATCGGGATTGACCATCGTGTCCGGCCTCGCGCTCGGCATCGACGCCGCAGCGCATCGCGGCGGCTTGCAGGGCGTAGGCTCAACCATCGCCGTACTCGGTACCGGCCTCGACATCGTTTACCCGCAACGCAATGCGGCGCTCGCCGCCGAGATTGCGGCGCATGGGCTGCTGATCTCGGAGTTTCCGCTCGGCACCGCGCCATCAGCGCATAACTTCCCGCGGCGCAATCGCCTCATCAGCGGACTCGCGCGCGGCTGCCTGGTGGTGGAAGCCGCGGTCGCCTCCGGCTCGCTCATCACCGCGCGCAGCGCTGCCGAGCAGGGGCGCGACGTGTTCGCGGTTCCGGGATCCATCCATTCGCCGCTCGCCAAGGGCTGCCACCTATTGATCAAATCAGGCGCAAAGCTGGTCGAATCGGCGGAGGACGTGCTCAGCGAACTGGCGGGCTTTCGTCCGAGCGGCTACGCGTCGACGCGCGAGCCGGCCCGCGGCGTGCCCGAACCCGCGGAGGGCGGATTGCTCACCCACATGGGCCATGACCCGGTGGATGTGGACTCACTTTGCTCGCGTGCCGGCCTGTCGGCCGAGCAGGTTTCCTCCGAGCTGCTGCGCCTGGAGCTCGACGGGCGCGTCACCGCGCTTCCGGGCGGGCTGTACCAGCGGCTGGAGAAGGAAGGACGGCGGTAAACCCAATCCCCAACGTTGCGTTATAAGAAGGGAGGCCCGATATGTACGACATCCTTGTGTTCCTGTTCGAGAACTGCCAGCAGGCCGAGCTTGCCTACGACAGCGACCGCGTGGCGAAAAAGCTGTCGGCCGCGGGCTTTGAGGATTCGGATATCAGCGAAGCGATGCACTGGCTGGCCGGCGTGTTGCAGGCGCCTCAGGGGGTGCGTGACCCGCTGCCCGATGCGCGCAAAAGCTTCCGGGCCTACGCGCCGCGCGAGCTGGCGAAGCTCGACGCCGCCTGCCGCGGCTTTCTGCTCACGCTCGAACAATCGGGCATCCTGACCGCCGACACGCGCGAGCTGGTGATCGAGCGGGCGCTCGCCGCCGCCGGCGATACGTTGAGCCTGGAGCAGCTCAAGCTCGTCGTGCTGATGGTGGTGTGGAACCAGCAGACCGCGACCAGCCGGCTGCTCGCCGAGGACCTGTTCAGCGCGCCGTACGCGCGCCTGCCGAGCTAGCCGCGTCTTAACCGCAGCCGCATGCGGGTTGAACCGCTTGCAGCTTTGCACTTATCATCTGCGGCCTTTCGCGCCGCATCGCCAAGAAACTCATCATCGCAGAGAAACCGTCGGTCGCGGCCGACATCGCGCGCGCGCTCGCTGGCTTCACACGCAAGGGCGACTTCTTCGAGAGCGATAAATACGTGCTGTCGTCGGCGGTCGGCCATCTGCTCGAGCTGACGCTACCCGAGAAGTACGACGTCAAGCGCGGCAAGTGGTCGTTCGCCCGCCTGCCGGTAATCCCGCCGCACTTCGACCTCGCGCCGATCGAGAAAAGCGAGACGCGCCTGAATCTGCTCCTGCGCCTGATGAAGCGCAAGGACGTCACCGGGCTGATCAACGCCTGCGACGCCGGGCGCGAGGGCGAGCTGATCTTCCGCTACATCGTGCAGCATGCGCACAACAAGAAGCCGATCGAGCGCCTGTGGCTGCAGTCGATGACGCCGGCCTCGATCCGCGAAGGCTTCTCGGCGCTGCGCGCCGACAAGGAGCTGCTGCCACTGGCCGACGCCGCGAAGAGCCGCTCGGAAGCCGACTGGCTGATCGGCATCAACGGCACGCGCGCCATGACCGCCTTCAACTCGAAGGAAGGCGGCTTCTACCTGACCACCGTCGGACGGGTGCAGACCCCGACCCTCGCCATCCTGGTCGAGCGCGAAGAACGCATCCGCGCCTTTAACTCGCGCGATTATTGGGAAGTGCACGCCCGCTTCGGGGCGAAGGCGGGCGAATATCCCGGACGCTGGTTTGACACCGCGTTCAAGAAGGATGACGACGGCGAGCGCAAGCCCGAGCGGCTCTGGACGCAGGCGCAGGCCGAAGCGATCGTCGCCGCCTGCCGCGGCCAGACCGGCATCGCGAGCGAGGAAACCAAACCTTCCACGCAGCTTTCGCCGCTGCTTTACGACCTCACCAGCTTGCAGCGCGAAGCCAACGGGCGCTTCGGCTTCCCGGCGCGGATGACGCTGTCGCTGGCCCAGGCGCTCTACGAGCGGCACAAGGTCCTGACCTATCCCCGGACCGACTCGCGCGCGCTGCCGGAAGACTATCTCGATACGGTGAAGAAAACGCTTGCGGAGCTCGGCGGGACGCGCGACTTCGCGCCCTTCGCCAAGCAGATCCTGAAGCAGGGCTGGGTCAAACCCAACAAGCGCATCTTCGACAACAGCAAGATCTCGGACCACTTCGCGATCATCCCGACGTTGCAGACGCCGCGCAGCCTGAACGAAGCCGAGCAGAAGCTCTACGACCTGGTGGTGCGCCGCTTCCTCGCCGTGTTTTATCCTGCGGCCGAATATCTGCAGACCACGCGCATTACGCGCGTCGACGAGCATCAGTTCAAGACCGAAGGCAAGGTGCTGGAGAATCCGGGTTGGCTCGCGGTCTACGGCCGCGCCGGCGGTGAGGAGAACCAGAACTTGCCGGCGATTACGCCGGACGAGAAGGTCCCGGTGCGGGAGATTGCAGCCGAGGCCAACCAGACCAAGCCGCCGCCACGCTACACGGAAGCGACGCTGCTTTCCGCGATGGAAGGCGCAGGCAAGCTGATCGAAGACGACGAGCTGCGCGCCGCCATGGCGGCGAAGGGCCTCGGCACACCGGCGACGCGGGCCGCCACCATCGAGGGTCTGATCCGCGAAGCATACGTACACCGCGAGGGCCGTGAACTGGTGCCGACGCCGAAGGCGTTCTCGCTGATGTTCGCGTTCCACATGCTGCACATCGTCGAGCTCGGCTCGCCCGAGCTCACCGGCGAGTGGGAGCACAAGCTGAAGCTGATCGAGGCCGGCAAGCTCACGCGCGAAGAGTTCATGCGCGGGATCAACGATCTGGTGAAGAACGTGGTCGGCGTGATCAAGAACGGCGAGATTCCCGACGTGGCGTACGCGACGGTGCCCGCGCCCTGCCCCAAGTGCGGCGGTACCGTGCAGGAAAACTACCGCAAGGTGCAGTGCCAGAAATGCGACTTCACGCTCTGGCGAGTGATCTCGGGTCGCGAGTGGGCGCCGGAAGAGCTGGCCGAGCTGTTCACCAAGCGCTTCGTCGGTCCGCTGACCGGATTTCGCAGCAAGCAGGGACGGCCGTTCAGCGCCGGGATCCGCCTCAACGACGAGATGCGCCTTGAGTTCGACTTCGGCCAGGGCGCCGCGGACGGCGACGAAGCGCCCGACTTTTCAGGACAGGAGCCGCTCGGGGCGTGCCCGAAATGCGGCGCGCGCGTGTTCGAGCACGGCGTCGCCTATGTGTGCGAAAAGGCGGTCGGACCGGAACGCAAGTGCGACTTCCGCTCCGGGCGCCTGATCCTGCAACAGCCGATCGAGCGCGAGCAGATGAAGAAGCTGCTGGAGACCGGCCGCACCGACCTCCTCACCAGCTTCGTTTCCAAGAAGAACCGCAAGTTCAAGGCCTTCCTCGTCAAGCAGCCCGACGGGAAGATCGGCTTCGAATTTCAACCGCGCGCACCCAAAGAACCCAAGGACAAGGCGCCGGAAGAGAAGACTACACGTCCAGGTTCCGCACGCCGAGCGCGTTAGATTCGATGAACGCGCGGCGCGGCTCGACCTCGTCGCCCATCAGCTTGGTGAAGATCTCGTCGGCGGCGATGCCATCTTCGATCTGCACCCTGAGCAGCCGCCGGCTCGCCGGATCCATCGTCGTTTCCCACAGCTGCGACGGATTCATCTCGCCCAGGCCCTTGTAGCGCTGCAGGGTCATCGAGCGCTCGACCTCGCCGAGCAGCCACTTCATCGCCTCGGCGAAGTCGCGCACCGGCTGGCGCTTGTCGCCGCGCTGCACGGTCGCGCCGGCGCCGACCAGACCGCGCAGCATCTCCGCGGTGGCACGGATCTGGGCGTAATCGCCGGAATGCACGAACTCGGTATCGATCGTGCTCAGACGCACGTTGCCGTGGCGGGTGCGCTCGACGCGCACCTGATGGCGTTCGGTCTTCTGGTCAAAGTGCGGAGCAACGGCAAAACCTTGCGGCGCAAGCGCCGCCTCCAATGCCTCGGCGGACGCTTCCGCCGTATCACGGCGCGAAAGGTCGACCTGCACCCCGCGCAGCATTGCCTGCAGGACTTCGCGGTCGACCAGGCGCGACACGCGCTCCATCACGGCCTCGGATAGCAAATAGGACTTGGCGAGCTCGGCCAGCGCGTCGCCGCTGATCGGCTCGCGCCCCGCGCCCGGATGGAGCGCGGCATCGACCAGCGCCTGCTTCAGCATGAACGCGTTGAGCTCGTGCTCATCCTTGAGGTAGCGCTCTTCCTTGCCCAGCTTGGCCTTGTAGAGCGGCGGCTGCGCGATGTAGATGTGCCCGCGCTCCACCAGCTCGCGCATCTGCCGGTAGAAAAAGGTGAGCAGCAGGGTGCGGATGTGCGAACCGTCGACATCGGCGTCGGTCATCACGATGATGCGGTGGTAGCGCAGCTTGTCGGGGTTGTATTCCTCGGTGCCAATGCCGCAGCCCAGGGCGGTGATCAGCGTCGCGATCTCCGCCGAGCCCAGCAGCTTCTCGAAGCGCGCGCGCTCGACGTTCAGAATCTTCCCCTTGAGCGGCAGGATCGCCTGGAACTTGCGGTCGCGCCCCTGCTTCGCCGAACCGCCGGCCGAGTCGCCCTCGACCAGGTAGAGCTCGCTTTTTGCCGGGTCGCGCTCCTGGCAGTCGGCCAGCTTCCCCGGCAGGCCCATGGAGTCGAGCACGCCCTTGCGCCGCGTCATCTCGCGTGCCTTGCGGGCGGCTTCGCGTGCCGCGGCCGCTTCCACGATCTTGACGGTAATGGTGCGTGCGTCGGTCGGACGCTCGTCCAGGAACTCGCGCAGGCGCTCGGCGACGATCTCCTCGACCACCGGGCGCACTTCGGAGGAGACCAGTTTCTCCTTCGTCTGCGAGGAGAACTTCGGCTCGGGCACCTTCACCGACAGCACGCAGGCGAGGCCTTCGCGCATGTCGTCGCCGGTGGTCTCGACCTTCGCCCGCTTGGCGATCTCCTTTTCCTCGATGTACTTGTTCAGCACGCGAGTCATCGCCGCGCGCAGGCCGGTGAGGTGCGTGCCACCGTCCTTCTGCGGGATGTTATTGGTGAAGCACAGTACCGACTCCTGGTAGGAGTCGTTCCACTGCATCGCCACCTCAACCGTGAGTCCGTCCTTCTCGCCCTGGCCGAGAAACACGTTGGGGTGCAGCACCGTCTTCGCACGATTCATGTATTCGACGAAGCCCTTCACCCCGCCGGAAAACGCGAAGTTCTCCTCCTTGCCGGCGCGCTGGTCGATCATCACGATCTTCGTGCCGTTGTTGAGGAACGAGAGCTCGCGCAGGCGGCGCGCGAGGATGTCGTAGTGGTAATCCACCGCGCCGAAGGTCGCTTTGGAAGCGAGGAAATGCACTTCGGTGCCGCGGCGCTCGCTGCTACCGGCGGCCTTGAGCGGTGCCGTGGCCACGCCGTCGCGGAATTCCATCTGGTGGACCGCGCCGTCGCGCCAGATCGTCAGCCGCAGCCATTCCGACAGCGCATTGACCACCGAGACACCGACGCCGTGCAGACCGCCCGAGACCTTGTAGCTGTTCGAGTCGAACTTGCCGCCGGCGTGCAATTCGGTCATCACGATCTCGGCCGCCGAGCGCTTAAGCTCGTCGTCCTCCTTGATGCCGGTGGGGATGCCGCGCCCGTTGTCAAGCACCGAGATCGAGTTGTCCGTGTGGATCGTGACCACGATCTCGTCGCAGAAGCCGGCGAGCGCCTCGTCGACGGCGTTGTCCACCACCTCGAACACCATGTGGTGCAGTCCGGTGCCATCGGAGGTATCGCCGATATACATGCCCGGACGCTTGCGCACCGCCTCAAGGCCTTTCAGGACCTTGATGGAATCCGAGTCGTAGTCGGCGCTCTCGCCGTTGCCCTTGTGCTCAGACATGCGTTGCTCTAGATCCTCATCGGCATGACGACGTACTTGAAATCCTTTTCGGAGCCGTAGGTGATGAGCGCGCTGGAGGCCGCATCGCCGAATGCGCACTCGATCCCTTCGCCGCCGACATTGTTCAGGACGTCGAGCAGGTAGTTGACGTTGAAGCCGATGTCGAGCGCATCGCCTTTGTAGTCGACCTCTAGCTCCTCGTGCGCTTCCTCCTGCTCGGCGTTGGACGAGACGATTTTCAGGCTGCCATCGCCCACCACCCAACGCACGCCGCGGAACTTCTCGTTCGAGAGAATGGCGGCACGCTGCAGCGCCTGGCGCAGCGGCTCGCGTCCGGCCTGCAGCTTGTTCTTGTGCCCGGTGGGAATCACCCGGGTGTAGTCCGGAAATTTGCCGTCGATCAGCTTGGAGACCAGCTCGATGGTGCCGAAGCTGAACGCGGCCTGGGTGCCCGAAAGCTCGATGTTCACCGGGTCGTCGCTTTCGGCCAGCAGCTTGGTCAGCTCGAGCACGGTTTTGCGCGGCACGATCACTTCCTGGCGCGGCAGCTCGCCGCCGAGCTTGAGCGCGGCGTACGCCAGGCGGTGGCCATCGGTCGCGACCAGCTTCAGGCTTCCTTCCTCCACCACCATCAGCAGGCCATTGAGGTAGTAGCGAATGTCCTGCTGCGCCATGGCGTATTGGACGAGGGAAAGCAAGCGGCGCAACGCCTTCTGCTCGAGCTTGAACTTGGCCGCTTCGCCGGCGGGTTTGGCGAGCCGGGGAAAGTCCTCGGCGGCCAGCGTCTGCAGCGCGAAGCGGCTCTTGCCCGCCTTCACCTGGAGGCGCTTGTCCTGCTGCTGCAGGGTGACCTCGGCCCCGTCCGGCAGCGCGCGCAGGATATCCAGCAGCTTGCGCGCCCCGACGGTGACGGCGCGCGTCTCGGCGCTGGCCGGGATTGCGCTGCGCGCGGCAATCTGGATCTCGATGTCGGTGGCCAGAAAGCCGAGCGCATCCCCGCTGCGCTCGATCAGCACGTTCGACAGGATCGGAAGCGTATGTCGCCGTTCGATGATCCCGCTCACCGCGGAGAGCGGTGCGAGCAGCTCGTCCCGTTTTGCTTTAGCAAGAATCATTTGTTATTTACCTTAGTAGTAACTAATAGAGCGGGCGTCACCGCTGGATAAGTCCACAAGTGCTTGCTTTGTCGGTCCTTGTCGCCTTCTGCGCGCCACGGGAAAGCTGTGGAGCACTGCGCCGGCAATGTGGATCGTTTCCATCCCTGTGCCCGAACCCCGGGTTACCCACAATTCGTCCCACGTTCCCCCACAGCTTTGCGTCAGCCCTTCAGGACCTGCTGCAGCACCACATAGTCGCGATTGAGCGCAGTGTCGTGCTTTCGCAGGCTGGCAATGGTGCGGCAGGCGTGCAGCACCGTCGTGTGATCGCGGTTACCGAACGCTTCGCCGATCTCCGGCAGGCTCATCTGCGTGAGGTCCTTGGCGAGCGCCATGGCCACCTGCCGCGGCCGCGCGACGTTGCGGCTGCGCTTCTTCGAATGCATGTCCGAAATCTTGATCTTGAAATACTCGGCGACCGTCTTCTGGATGCCCTCGACGCTGACCTGGCGGCTGGCAACGCTGAGGATGTCCTGCAACGCTTCCTTGGCCAGCTCGAGCGATAGCTCGCGCCCGCTGAAGCGCGCGAAGGCGAGCACCTTCTTCAGGGCGCCTTCCAGCTCCCGCACGTTGGAGCGCAGGTGCTTGGCGATGAAGAAGGCGATGTCCTCCGACAGCGCCACCGACTCGGCCTCGGCTTTCTTCAGCACGATGGCGACCCGCATTTCGAGCTCGGGCGGCTCGATCGCGACCGTGAGGCCCCAGCCGAAGCGCGAGATCAGACGCTCCTCCATCCCGGCGATTTCCTTGGGATAGGTGTCGCAGGTGATCACGATCTGCTTGTGCGCCTCGACCAGCGCGTTGAAGGCGTAGAAGAACTCCTCCTGGGTGCGGCCCTTGTTGGAGAAGAACTGGATGTCGTCGATCAGCAGGAGATCCAGCGAATGGTAGTAGCGCTTGAACTCGTCGAACGACTTCTGCTGGTAGGCGCGCACCACGTCGGTGACGTACGCCTCGGCATGGATGTAGCGGATGCGCGCCTGCGGCCGCTGATCGGCAAGCTGATTGCCGATCGCCTGCACCAGATGCGTCTTGCCCAGGCCCACCCCACCGTACACGAACAGCGGGTTATAGGAGACGCCGGGGTTCTCGGCGACCTGCATGGCGGCGGCGCGCGCCAGCTGGTTCGCCTTGCCGGTGACGAAGCTGTCGAATGAGAACGCCGGATTGAGCCGGGCGCGCTCGAGGTTCGAGGGTATTTCGGGCGTACGCGCGGCGGCCGGGGCCGCGCGCGGGGCTGCTTCGACCGCCCGCGCGAGAACCAGGCGCAAGCCGAGCTCGCGCCCGCTGGCTTCCGTGGCGAGCCGTTCGATGCGCGCGGCAAAGCGTTCGCGCACCAGTTCCAGCACGAATCGGTTGGGCGCCGCGAGGATCAGGGTATCCGCCGCCTCGCCCACCTCGGGCGCGAGCGGCCGGATCCAGGTATTGAACTGCTGCGCGGGGAGCTCCTGCTCAAGCCGTCGCAGGCAGGTGTCCCAGAGGTTTTGCATCTTCTCGGTGGCCTAGACGAGTCGAGATTTTACCTTCTTCGACATGCGTTATCCACAGCGAAACGCGCGCAAAGAAGCGCACAACGCTCGCGCGCCGACTCTGCGATTCAAGTTGACAACGCGTCGAGGCGCACGCTCTAATACCGCCCTTTTTCGGACCGGCAGAGATGGCGACCAAGCGGACCTACCAACCTTCAAAGACGCGGCGCGCGCGGCGTCACGGCTTTCTGGTGCGCAGCCGCACTCCTGGCGGACGCAAGGTATTGCGCAACCGGCGCGCGAGCGGCCGGCGGCGTCTCGGGCTGTAGCCGCGGCCGCCAAGCGCTTCGGGCTGGATGCGGCGCGGCGGCTGAGGCAAAAAGCCGAATTCGAGCACCTGTTGCGGCAAGGTGCGCGCCGAAGCCTCGGGGGTTACACGTTTTATCTGGTGCGGCGCGAGGCGGGCAGCGCACGGCTCGGCATGCTGGTGTCGCGCAAGCACGCTGCGCTCGCGGTCGAGCGCAACCGCATCAAGCGTTGCATCCGCGAGGCGTTCCGGCTCGAACGCGAGGCCATGGGCGCGCTGGACCTGCTGGTGCGCCCACCTTATGGAATC
This sequence comes from uncultured bacterium, assembly GCA_965233195.1. Classification (GTDB taxonomy): domain Bacteria; phylum Pseudomonadota; class Gammaproteobacteria; order Burkholderiales; family SG8-39; genus SCGC-AG-212-J23. Next base: position 14,365 of record CBDDSB010000026.1, read on the forward strand.
AAGCCTTCCGCACAGATGATTTCCCGGCTTCGCGAGCTGTTCGGCAGTCTCAAGTCATGATCGGCGCCGCGCTGCGTGCGGCGGTGCGCGCCTATCAATGGTTCGTGCGGCCGCTGCTGCCGCCGGCCTGTCGGTTCTATCCGAGCTGCTCCGAGTATGCCGACGAGGCGCTCAAGTGCCACGGGGCTTGGCGGGGCAGCTGGCTGGCGGCCCGGCGGATCTGCCGCTGCGGGCCATGGCATCTCGGCGGCTACGACCCGGTGCCCAAATGATGGATACGCAGCGACTCATCTTGCTGGTGATCTTCAGCTTCTCGTTGCTGATGCTGTGGGAAGCGTGGGAGAAGGAGAAGCGGCCGAAGCCGGCGGCGGCGCCGCCGGCCGCGCAGCAATCGATCCCGCTGCCGAGCAAGCCGCCGGCACCGACCACGCAGGCCCCTGGCAGCGTCGCTTCTTCGCCCACCACGGTCCCCGCGGCCGCTGCCGCGCAGCAAGGCGAGATTGTGCGCGTCAGTACCGACCTCATCATCGCGGAGGTCGACACGCTCGGCGCAACGGTCAAGCGGGTGGAGCTTCTGCGCCACAAGGACTCGAAGGACCTCACCAAGAACCTTTCGCTCCTCGGCCCCGAGCACCACTACGAGGCGCAGAGCGGCCTTGCCGGCGAGGGCGGACCAAACCATCGCACGCTGTGGCGCGTGCAGCCGGGAGAGCGCGCGCTGGCGCCGGGCAAGGATGCCTTCGAGCTTCGTTTCACCGCCACCGGCAAGGACGGCTTGGAGGTGCAGAAGGTCTATACCTTCCGCCGCGGCAGCTACGTGGTCGACGTCGCGCTCGAGATCCGCAATCCAGGCTCGTCGCCCGTGGCCACGTATTCCTATTTTCAGCTCACGCACGACGGCAAGCCGGACGCGAACCCCAACACCGTGGCCGAAACGTTCGGCGCACAGAGCTTCATCGGCTTTGCCGTCTATACCGACGAGCGCAAGTTCGAGAAGGTGCATCCCTCGGACCTCGACAAGGGCAATGCGGAGCACGTCAAGCAGGGGGCGAACGGCTGGCTGGCCTTTGTGCAGCATTATTTCGTCTCGGCATGGCTGCCGGCGCAGGGTATTGCGCGCGACTACGTTACGGAGAAGCGCCAGGACGGAATCTACGCAGGGCGGGTGATGGTGCCGGTAAACCTCGCGCCGGCGGCGTCGGCGAAGCTCGTCGTCCCGCTGTACGCCGGACCGCAGGAGCAGCGCCACTTGCAGGCGGCAGCGCCAGGCATGGACCTCGTGGTGGACTATGGCTTCCTTGCCATCATCGCCTGGCCGCTGTTCTGGCTGCTGGAGAAGTTCCACGCCCTTTCCGGAAACTGGGGCGTGGCCATCATCCTGCTCACCGTGCTGATCAAGCTCGTGTTCTTCCCGCTCTCCGCGGCGAGCTACAAGTCCATGGCGAAAATGAAGCTGATCACCCCGCGGCTCACCAAGCTGCGCGAGATGTATGCGCAGGATCGGCAGAAGATGAACCAGGCGATGATGGAGCTGTACAAGACCGAGAAGATCAATCCGCTCGGCGGCTGCTTCCCGATCCTGGTGCAGATCCCGGTGTTCATCGCGCTGTACTGGGTCCTGCTGGCGGCGATCGAGCTGCGCCACGCGCCCTTCATGCTGTGGATCAAGGATCTGTCGGCGCTCGATCCGTACTACGTGCTGCCGATCCTGATGACGGTCACTATGGTGGTGCAGACGCGGCTGAATCCGACCCCGCCGGACCCGGTGCAGGCCAAGGTGATGCAGATCATGCCGTTTGTCTTCAGCATCTTTTTCTTCTTCTTCCCGGCCGGGCTGGTGCTCTACTGGCTGGTCAACAACATCCTTTCCATCGCCCAGCAATGGCAGATCCAGCGCATGTTCGATCGCGACAAGCCTGCCCATGCCAAGCGATGACCTGACCCGCGACACCATCGCGGCGATTGCCACCCCTGCAGGGCGCGGGGGAATCGGGATAGTGCGCGTTTCCGGCCCGGGCGTGCCGCGGGTTGCGGCCGCGGTGCTGGGGAAACTTCCGCGACCGCGGTTGGCGATGTGCGGTTCGTTTCGCGACCGACAGGGCGAGACCATCGACGAAGGCCTCGCGCTGTACTTCCCTGCGCCGCGCTCCTATACCGGCGAAGCGGTGCTGGAACTCCAGGGCCACGGCGGACCGGTCGTGATGCAGGCGCTCCTTTCCGCATGCGTGGACGCAGGCGCGCGTATCGCCGAGCCCGGCGAGTTCACGCGCCGCGCTTTTTTCGAGGGCAAGCTCGACCTTGCGCAAGCCGAAGCGGTCGCCGATCTCATCGATGCGGCGAGCCGCGAGGCAGCGCGCTCGGCGCTGCGCTCGCTGAGCGGGGAATTTTCCGCAGCGATCGGCGCCCTCCAGGCCAGGCTGGTTGAACTGCGCGCCGTCACCGAAGCGATGCTCGACTTTCCCGAGGAGGAGGTCGACGCCCTGCATCGCGAAGACGCGGCCGCGCGTCTGGCCGAAACTCGCGACGCGCTGGACGAAGTGCTTGCCAAAAGCCGCCAGGGAAGCTTGCTGCGCGCGGGCATCCATGTGGTGCTCGCCGGCCGACCTAACGTCGGCAAGTCGAGCCTGCTCAACTGCCTGGCGGGTGAGGAGCGAGCGATCGTCACGCCCATTCCCGGCACCACGCGCGACGCGCTGCGCGAGCCGATGCTGATCGAGGGCGTGCCGATCGTTATGGTCGACACCGCCGGGCTGCGTGAATCGCGCGACGAGATCGAGCGCCTCGGCATACAACGCACCCGACAGGAACTCGAACGCGCGGATCTGGTGATCGCCGTGTTCGAGGCGAACCGGGGCCCGGATGCATTGCAGGACCTGCCGGCGGCATCGGCGCGGATCGACGTCTACAACAAGATTGATCTCGCGCCCGGGTTTGCGCCGCCCGCGGACGCCCTCGCCGTGTCGGCGAGAACGGGCGCCGGACTCGAGGCACTACGCCAGCGAATTCTTGAGGCCGCCGGCTGGTCGACGGGCGGAGAACCGGTTTTCCTCGCCCGGGAGCGCCATTTGCGCGCGCTTGAGCGCGCCGCCGCCCATCTCGGGGCCGCGGCGGGTGAGACTCCGCGATGGGAATTCTTTGCCGAAGAGTTGCGGCTCGCGCACGCCGCGCTGGGCAGTATCACGGGCGAGTTCAGCGCCGATGATTTGCTGGGCGAAATCTTCAAGCGGTTCTGTATCGGCAAATAAGTCTATGTTTTTAAGTGATTTTCAAGAATATAGGCTGAGCGGACCAGCGAAAGCGCCGACCGGGCGCGGTGCTAAAATCGCCGCGGACAAGTAATCTTCGTCGCCCGGCCCAGCCTGCGCTGGGCCGTTTTGCCTCTGGAGTGACTCGAGATGAATGCTCCCGCCGTCCCCGTCGACCAATCGAGCGCGCCGTCCTGGGTGCGCCATCGCTCCCTGCGGCAATGGGTCTCCGAGGTCGCAAGCTTGGCCAAGCCCGAGCGCATCGTCTGGTGCGACGGCTCGCAGGCTGAATATGACCGGCTATGCGCCGAACTGGTGGCTGCTGGCACCTTCATCCGCTTGAACCCGAAGCTGCGGCCCAACTGCTATCTCGCGCGTTCGCATCCGAGCGACGTGGCGCGCATGGAAGAGCGCACGTTCATCTGCAGCCAGAAGAAGGACGACGCCGGCCCGACCAATAATTGGGTCGACCCGCGGGAGATGCGCGCCACGCTGAACCGACTGTTCAACGGCTGCATGCGCGGGCGCACGATGTATGTGATGCCATTCTCGATGGGGCCCATCGGCTCGCCGATCGCACAGGTCGGCGTTGAAATCTCCGATTCCGCCTATGTCGCCGTCAACATGCGCCTGATGACGCGGATGGGTCGCGCGGTCGCCGACTGGCTCGGTGAGGACGGCGCGTTCGTGCCGTGCGTGCATTCCGTCGGCGCGCCGCTTGCCCCGGGGCAGAAGGACGTTGCCTGGCCATGCAACGACAAGGACAAATGGATCGTGCATTTCCCTGAGACGCGCGAGATCTGGTCGTTCGGCTCGGGATACGGGGGCAACGCTTTGCTCGGCAAGAAATGCCTGGCGCTGCGGATTGCCTCCGTCATGGCGCGCGACGAAGGCTGGCTTGCCGAGCACATGCTGATCCTGGGCATCCAACCGCCTTCTGGGGAAAAGACCTACATCGCCGCCGCGTTTCCCTCGGCGTGCGGCAAAACGAACCTGGCGATGCTGATTCCGCCGCCAGCGTTCAACGGCTGGAAGGTGACGACCATCGGCGAGGATATCGCCTGGATCAAGCCCGGACCCGACGGCCGTTTTCGGGCCATCAATCCGGAATACGGCCTGTTCGGCGTCGCGCCCGGCACTTCGGAGCAGACCAATCCCAACGCGATGAAGATGCTCGACAGAAACGTGATCTTCACCAACGTGGCCGTCACGCCCGACGAGGACGTGTGGTGGGAGGGCATGACCGACGAACCGCCGGCACACCTCACGGACTGGCAGGGCAATCCCTGGACGCCGGCCGACGGCAAAAAGGGCCGCCTGGCCGCGCATGCAAACGCGCGCTTCACCGTCCCGGCGTCGCAGTGCCCGTCGATGGATCCGGCCTGGGAGGACCCGGCCGGGGTGCCGATTTCCGCGTTCGTCTTCGGTGGCCGGCGTTCAACGACGGTGCCGCTGGTGGTCGAAGCGCCCAGCTGGGAAGAGGGCGTCTATATGGCCGCGACGCTGGGCTCCGAAACCACTGCGGCGATCACCGGCAAGACCGGCGTGGTGCGCCGGGATCCAATGGCGATGCTCGCTTTCTGCGGCTACAACATGGGCGACTACTTCGCGCACTGGCTGAAGATGGGTCACGCCGTAAAGCAGCTGCCTAAGATTTTCCGGGTTAACTGGTTCCGCCGTGACGCGAACGGCAAGTTCCTGTGGCCGGGATTCGGTGAAAACATCCGCGTCCTCGCCTGGATAGTCGAGCGCTGCCAAGGGCGCGGACAAGGCGTGGAAACGCCGCTCGGCACCATGCCGCGCTATCAGGACCTCAACTGGCAAGGGCTGGAGAAGGTGACGCCGGCGCGCTTCGATGAGCTGACGCGCGTGGATCCGAACGCCTGGAAAGAGGAGCTGCGTTCGCACGACGAGCTCTTCGGCAAGCTGGGCGCGCGCCTGCCCGCTGCGCTGGAAACGCGCCGCGGCCGAATGCACGAGAAGCTCGCCGCCTAGAGGAAAGCGAGCGCCAGGAGCGCGGCCACGAGCGCTGCGCAGGCCCCGGCGGCGAGCGCTGCGTTCGAGGGATAGATCTCGAGAAGGGCGCCGCCGGCTGCCAGCCCGATCCCCACCCCGGCGAGCAAAGCACTCGTCACCCAGGTGAATGCTTCAGTCGCATGCTCCGCGTGCGAGATCTTCGCCGCGAGCATGGACTGGATGATCAGCGCGGGCGCCATCGCAATCCCTGCCAACGCGGCCCAAGGCGCAAATAGCCACGGCTGCCAGCCTAGGGCAAGCATCCCGAGTCCCGCCGCCATGACCGCGAGCGCAGCCACGAACTGGCGGGCAAGCGGGTAATGCCAACCGCGGCTGCCATAGGCAAATCCCCCCAGCGCGCTCCCGGCACTCGTGATGCCGAGGAGAACCCCGGCCAGCGCGGGCTGCGCAGCTTCGCTTGCATACGCGACCACTCCGACCTCGAGGAATCCGAAGGCGCTCGAAAAGCACAACACCACGCCGACAAGCGCCGGAAAACCGCGTTCAGTGAGCGGACCGAGCAAGCTGCGCGATCTACGCGGCTCGATATGCCAAGCGCGCAGCGCCGGTGAGCGGAGAAAAAGCAGCGTGCCGGCGAGCCCGCAGGTCGCGGAGAACCACACTGCCATCGCAGCCGACGCCTTGGCGATGAACAGGGCGACGAGCATCGGACCGACGATAAAGATGAGTTCGATCACGACCGACTCTGCCGAGTACGCCGCGGCGAGCAAGCCTTCTTCGGCGAGACGTCGGCGGAAGTAGGTGCGAACGCACACCGTGATCGGTGGAAAGCTCGCGCCCGCGCCGCCGGCGAGAACGAGTGTCCATGCGGTGGAACGTGCGTCGACCGCAAATACCAGCGCAATGAGCGCGGCGGGAAAAAGCACGCCGGTGCAAATAAGAATTCGTTGCGGCCCGTAGCGGTCAATGGCGCGCCCGAGGAGGGGCGCAACGGCGGCGAGACCGATCACGTAGCAGGCGGCAGCCGCGCCACCTTGTGCGAAAGATCCGCTGCTCGTTTGCTCCAGGAGAAGAATGGCGAGGCCAGTGAGACCAATGGGCAGTCGGCCGAGCAGCGAGATGGCGAAAGTCCGTCCGATATCCGCCTGGGCGAAGAGCGCGGCGTAGCGTTGCAGCGAAATCATCGATTGCTGCGATGCAGCAAAGACGTTGTTCCACGTGGAACCGGATTGCGGCCGTAGTTCCACGTGAAACGATCGCGTAAAATTCGCCACCCCATGCAGCTCCCCGCCGAATTCGACGTCATCGTGGTCGGCGGCGGCCATGCCGGTACCGAAGCGGCGCTCGCTTCGGCTCGGCTTGGCTGCCGGACATTACTGCTGACCCACAGCATCGAGACACTCGGCCAAATGTCTTGCAACCCGTCCATCGGCGGCATTGGCAAGGGTCATTTGGTCAAGGAGATCGACGCTTTGGGCGGTGCGATGGCCATCGCCACCGACGAAGCCGGCATCCAGTTTCGTATCCTAAACGGCTCGAAAGGCGCGGCGGTGCGCGCAACCCGCGCGCAGGCCGACCGTTCACTCTATCGTCTTGCAATCCGTCGCCGCCTGGAAAACCAAAGGGGCCTCTGGATCTTCCAGCAAGCTGTCGACGACATCCTGCTTGAAGGAGATCGAGCCGTCGGGGTGGCGACGCAGTTAGGCATCCAGTTCCGGGCACGGTCGATAGTCCTGACTACGGGCACCTTCCTTTCGGGCCTGGTCCACGTCGGCATGACGAGCTACCAGGCCGGACGTGCCGGTGATCCCGCCTCACTCACCTTGGCGGCTCGGCTACGCGAAATGAAGCTGCCGATGGGTCGGCTAAAGACCGGAACCCCGCCGCGCCTCGACGCTCGCACCATCGACTTTTCGCAGCTCGAAGCGCAGCCGGGCGATTCGCCGGAACCGGTGTTTTCGTTCCTCGGCCGGCGCGACATGCACCCGCAGCAGGTCCCCTGCTGGATCACGCACACCAACCCGCGTACTCACGAGCTGATCCGCGGCGCCCTCGATCGCTCGCCGATGTTTACCGGTGTCATTCAAGGTGTTGGTCCGCGCTACTGCCCATCCATAGAAGACAAGATCCATCGCTTCGCCGGTAAGGAAAGCCACCAGATCTTTCTCGAGCCCGAGGGGCTGAGCAGCAACGAGATCTATCCCAACGGGATTTCCACCAGCTTGCCGTTCGACGTGCAGTTGAAGTTGGTCCAATCCATTCGAGGCTTGGGGCACGCGCACATCGTGCGACCCGGCTATGCGATCGAGTACGACTACTTCGATCCGCGCAACCTGCGTGCTTCGCTCGAGACAAAATCCGTCGGCGGGCTGTTCTTCGCCGGTCAGATAAACGGCACTACTGGATATGAAGAGGCGGCCGCCCAAGGCCTGATTGCGGGTCTGAACGCCGGGCTGCGAGCGCTCGAGCGTCCGTGCTGGTGCCCGGGCCGCGACGAGGCGTACCTCGGCGTATTGGTGGATGACCTCATCACGCGCGGGGTGTCGGAGCCGTACCGGATGTTCACCAGCCGCGCCGAGTATCGGCTGATGCTGAGGGAGGACAACGCGGATTTGCGCCTTACCGAGGTAGGGCGCACGCTCGGCCTGATCCCCGATGAGCGCTGGGCCAGCTTTAACCGTCGCCGCGACGCCGTTGCCCGCGAAACCGAACGCTTGAAATCTTCGTATGTGAGCGCTGGCTTCGGCAAAAAGGCTCTCGCTTATGACTTCTTGAGGCGTCCGGAGGTCACCTTCGCAGAGGTTGCCGGGAGCGAACTCCCGGAGGCATCGGTGGCCGAACAGGTCGAGATTCAGGCGAAGTACGAGGGCTACATCGAGCGCCAACGCGAGGAAGTCGCTCGGCGGGCGGATGCGGAATCGCGCGCCCTGCCGCCGGATCTCGATTATTGCGAAGTGCGCGGCCTGTCGGCCGAAGTCCAGCAAAAGCTGAACCGCCATCGGCCTGAAACCCTTGGCCAGGCGGCGCGCATCTCGGGCGTGACGCCGGCGGCGATTTCGCTGTTGATGGTGCACCTCAAACGGGGCTTTCGACCGCTCGACAAGAAGACGGCATGACGCCGGCGGCGGCGCTGGATCGGGGGCTAGGGGAACTCGCGCTCCGCCTTCCGGCGGGCGCACGTGACCTCCTGCTCGGCTACATGGCGCTGCTAGTGAAATGGAACCGCACCTACAACCTGACTGCGATTCGAGATCCGCTTTCGATGGTGGCGCACCACTTGCTCGATTCGCTGGCGGTGCTCCCACATCTGGCGCTGGTCGCGGGACGCGCTCGACTCGCCGACGCTGGCTCTGGCGCGGGCTTGCCGGGCATTCCGCTGGCCATCGCAAGGCCCGAGTGGCGAATCACGCTTGCCGAGGCGAATCAGAAAAAGGCCGCCTTTCTGCGCCAGGCCGCGATCGAGTTGAGCTTGAGAAACGTGGAAGTGCACGAAGGACGCGTGGAAGCTTGGCGCCCGCAGCCACTGTTCGACACCGTGATCTCACGGGCTTTCGCCGCATTCCGCGACTTCATCGCGGCATGCCGCCATCTGCTCGCGCCCGGGGGCGTGCTGGCCGCGATGACGGGAGTCGCGCCCGCCCAACTCGACCCGGGTTGCCAACTCATTGCGCTGCGCGTGCCGCTGCTCGACGCTCAACGCCATCTGGTGCTATGCCCCGCATCCTCGCTGTAGTGAACCAGAAGGGCGGGGTTGGCAAGACCACCACCACGGTCAATCTCGCCGCGGCGCTAGCACAGGCGGGGCGGCGCGTCCTGCTGGTGGATCTGGATCCGCAAGGCAATGCCACGATGGGCAGCGGTGTCGATAAGCGCAACGTCGCACGCACCGTGTACCACGCCTTGCTCGGCCTGGGTGAGCTCGCCGGCATCCGCACGCGGGCCGAGCGCGGCGGCTATGACCTGGTGCCCGCGAACCGCGAGCTCGCCGGCGCCGAGGTCGAGCTGGTCGAGCTGCCGGCGCGGGAAACCCGGCTGAAGTCGGCGCTCGACCGCGTGGCGGCGGATTACGACTTCATCCTCATCGATTGCCCGCCTTCGCTCAGCCTGCTGACGGTCAACGCGCTCGCCGCCGCGCAGCGAGTGCTGATCCCGATGCAGTGCGAGTACTACGCGCTCGAGGGGCTGTCGGATCTCGTTGGAACGATCAAGCGCGTGCGCGCCAATCTCAACCCATCGCTCGAAATTGCCGGTTTGCTGCGCACGATGTACGACCCGCGCAACACGCTTTCGCAGCAGGTCTCGCAGCAGCTCGAAGCGCACTTCGGCGACAAGGTGTACCGCACGCTCGTGCCGCGCAACGTGCGTCTCGCCGAGGCGCCGAGCTACGGCGTGCCTGCGGTGATCTGGGACGCGACCTCCAAAGGCGCGCAGGCCTACACCGCGCTGGCGGGCGAGGTTCTGGAACGCGAGGTTGCTCACCCATGAAAGCAAAAGGCCTGGGCCGGGGCTTGGATGCGCTGCTCGGCAGCAGCGAGGAGCCGCCGCGCGAAGCGCTGCTGACGCTGCCGGTTTCGCGCATTCGCCCGGGGCGCTATCAGCCGCGGACCAAGATGGACCAGCAGGCGCTGGCGGAGCTCGCCGCCTCCATTCGCTCGCAGGGTTTGATGCAGCCGTTGCTGGTGCGGCCGGTCGACCGCGATCGCTACGAGCTGGTGGCCGGCGAGCGGCGCTGGCGCGCAGCGCAGATGGCGGGCCTGGACGAAGTGCCGGCGCTGGTGCGCGAAATCCCCGACGAAGCCGCGCTCGCCATGTCGCTGATCGAGAACATCCAGCGCGAGAACCTGAATCCCATGGAAGAGGCCGCCGGCCTCCAGCGGCTGGTGGACGAGTTCAAGATGACCCACGAGCAGGCCGCGGATGCGGTCGGCCGCTCACGCAGCGCCACGACCAACCTGCTGCGGCTTCTCAAGTTACCGCGTCCGATTCAGGAAATGCTGATGGAAGGCGCGCTCGAGATGGGGCACGCGCGCGCGCTGCTTGCCCTTGACGGCGCGCGCCAGATCGAGCTCGGCAAGCGCGTGGCGGCAAAGGGCCTCTCGGTGCGGGAAACCGAGGCGCTGGTGCAGCAGTCGCTGCGTGGCCCGGCGAATCGTCGCAAGCGCGCGGACCGCGATCTCACTCGCCTGGAGGAGGAGGCTTCCGAGCGCCTCGGCACTACCGTGGAGATCCGTTCGGGAAAGAAAGGGACCGGCAAGGTGGTGTTGCATTATTCCAGCCTTGATCACCTCGATGAATTGCTGAAGAAGCTGCGTTGACCGGCCTTGTCGCGAAACGCTAAAATCGCGCGGCTTTGCGAAGGCGGGGCGGGATGAACGCCGGTATGGGCGTCCTGCGCAAGCCGATCCGTACCGTTCTACGGTGGCAGCTGGTCGCGACCGCGGCGCTGACGTTGGCCGCGGGAATTCTGGCTGGTGGTCATGGCGCGCTGTCGGCCGCCCTTGGTGGGGCGGTCAGCATCTGCGCCGGCTGGGTGTCCGCCGTGGTGGCATCGAGGGGCAGGGCGCAGTCCGCAGGAGAAGTTCTGTTCGCCGCGCTGAGAGCCGAAGTGGTGAAGGTCGGGCTCGCAGTGCTCCTGCTGTGGGTGGTGCTGGTCAGCTACGACCACGCGGTGGTGGGCGTGCTGATCGGCTCGTTCATCGCGACCATGCTGATTTTTGCAATGGCGTTTTTTGTCCGCGAATACTGAAGCAAGCAAACAATGGCGGCCGGTAAAGAGTTCAACGCTTCCGAATACATCCAGCACCACCTCACGTTCATGTCGCGTCCGGTGGGGGGCGAAGGCGGCTTCTGGTCGATCCACGTCGATTCGGTCGTGACCGCGATCGTGCTCGGCATCATCGGCATCGGCTTTCTCTGGTGGGTGGTGAAGGGCGCGACCGCCGGCGTGCCGAACCGCCGGCAGGCGTTCGTCGAGCTGATGATCGATTTCATCGACGAGCAGGTGAAGGGCATCTTCACGCACGGCGACCGTCACCGTTTCGTCGCGCCACTCGCCCTTACCGTATTCGTCTGGGTGGTGCTGATGAATTCCATGGACTTCCTGCCGGTGGACTGGGTCGCCGGCGCGCTCGGCCTGGTCGGCATCCACGAATGGCGCATCGTGCCGACGGCCGACGTGAACACCACCTTCGCGCTCGCGCTGTCGGTGTGGCTGATGATGATCGGCTTTGCCATCAAGGCGAAGGGCGCCGGCGGCTTTATCCACGAGCTGTTCTGCGCGCCGTTCGGCTCCAACCCGCTGCTGTGGCCGGCCAATTTTCTCTTCAACCTGGTCGAGTACATCTCCAAGCCGCTGTCGCATTCACTGCGCCTGTTCGGCAACATGTACGCTGGAGAGATCCTGTTTCTTCTGCTGTGGCTGTGGGCGGCGACCGGCCTGGTCGGCACCGCCTTCGGCTTCCTGCTGGGACTGGGCTGGGCGATCTTCCACATCCTGATCGTCCTGCTGCAGGCCTATATCTTCATGATGCTGACCGTCGTCTACATCGCGATGGCGCACGAACACCATTAACCGCTTCGCTTAGAAAGGAAAAAAGCAAATGGAGAAACTTCAACTGCTGGCCATGGTCCAGGCCTACTCGTCGATCGGCATCGGGCTGATGGTTGGCCTGGGTGCGATGGGCGCGTGCATCGGCGTGGGGATCATGTGCAGCCGCTTCCTGGAAGCGGCGGCGCGCCAGCCCGAGCTCACCAATTCGCTGCAGGGCAAGGTGTTCCTGCTGCTCGGCCTGATCGACGCCTCGTTCATCATCGGCCTGGGCATCGCGATGTTCTTCGCCTTCGCCAGCCCGCTCGCGACGCCGTTCCGCTGAGGCGGCATTAGGGGGAACGAATGAGCTTCAATCTGACGCTGATCGCCCAGATGCTCGCCTTCCTGGCGTTCATCGGCTTCACGGCGAAATTCGTCTGGCCGCCGCTGATGCGCGCGATCGCCGCGCGGCAGAAGCAGATCGCCGACGGCCTGGCGGCCGCCGAGCAGGGCAAGCGCGCGCTCGAGCTTTCCACCAAGCAGGCGGACGAATCCATCAGTCAGGCACGCAGCCGCGCGGCCGAGGTGCTGGCGCAGGCCGAGAAGCGCGCGGCACAGATGGTGGAAGAGGCGAGGAATGCGGCCAAGGAAGAAGGCAACCGCGAAAAGGCGGCGGCCAAGGCCGAGATCGAGCAGCAGGTGACGCGCGCGCGCGAGCAACTGCGCGATCAAGTGGCGTCGCTTGCGGTCGCCGGTGCGGAAAAGATCCTGCGCCGTGAGGTCGACGCCAAAGCGCACGGCGATTTGCTCGACTCGATCAAGCGGCAACTGTAATGGCTGAACCCAGCACCGTAGCGCGCCCCTATGCCGAAGCCGCCTTCAGGCTGGCCGACGGCGCCGGCGCGCTCGGCAAATGGTCGGAAATGCTCAACGCGCTGGCGCTCGTCGCGAAAGATGCGCGTGTGCGCGCGGCGGTGACCGAGCCTGGCCGGACCGATGCGCAGGTGGCCGGGGTCTTCATCGGCATCCTGGCCGGCCGGCTGAATGCCGAGGCGGAGAACTTCCTGCGCGTGCTGGCGGAGAACGCGCGCCTCGAGCTGTTGCCCGAGATTCGTGCCCAGTTCGAGGCCCTGAAGGACAAGCGCGAAGGCGTGCTCGAGGCCGAGGTGTACTCGGCGTTCGAGCTTTCCGAGGCGCAGGTCGCGGACCTGGTGCAGCGCCTGGAGAAGAAAACCGGCCGCAAGGTCAGAACCAGAGTCCAGGTCGACAAGGCGCTGATCGCCGGCGTGCGCGTCGTGCTCGGCGACCAAGTCATCGACGGTTCGGCGCGCGCGCAGCTCGGCGCGCTCGAAGCCGCATTGAAAGCATAGAAGCAAAGACGCTTAGGAGCCTTATGCAACTGAACCCGTCGGAAATCTCGGAACTGATCAAGAGCCGCATCCAGAACCTGGACGCCAGCGCGCGCATGCGCACTGAAGGCACGGTGGTCTCGGTCACCGACGGCATTTGCCGCATCCACGGCCTGTCGGACGTGATGCAGGGCGAGATGCTGGAGTTCCCGCAAAACACCTTCGGCCTCGCGCTGAACCTCGAGCGCGACTCGGTGGGCGCGGTGGTTCTCGGGGAATACACGCACATCACCGAGGGCGACACGGTGAAGACCACCGGCAAGATCCTCTCGGTGCCGATCGGCCCGGAACTGCTCGGGCGGGTGGTCAATTCGCTCGGCCTGCCGATCGACGGCAAGGGACCGATCAACGCCAAGCTCACCGACGTGATCGAGAAGGTGGCGCCCGGCGTGATCGCGCGCCAATCGGTGTCGCAGCCGGTGCAGACCGGACTCAAGGCGATCGACGCCATGGTGCCGATCGGCCGCGGCCAGCGCGAGCTGATCATCGGCGACCGCCAGACCGGCAAGACCGCGGTGGCGGTCGACACCATCATCAACCAGAAGGGCAAGGATCTCTTCTGCGTCTACGTCGCCATCGGCCAAAAGGCCTCCACCATCGCCAACGTGGTGCGCAAGCTCGAGGAGCACGGCGCGATGGCCTACACCATCATCGTGGCAGCTTCGGCTTCCGAGTCCGCGGCGATGCAGTACATCGCGCCGTACTCGGGCTGCACCATGGGCGAGTACTTCCGCGACCGCGGGCAGGATGCGCTCATCATCTATGACGACCTGACCAAGCAGGCGTGGGCCTACCGCCAGGTGTCGCTGCTCCTGCGCCGGCCGCCGGGACGCGAAGCCTATCCGGGTGACGTGTTCTACCTGCATTCGCGCTTGCTGGAGCGCGCCGCGCGCGTAAACCCCGCCTACGTCGAGAAGTTCACCAAGGGGCAGGTGAAGGGCAAGACCGGCTCGCTGACCGCGCTGCCGGTGATCGAAACCCAGGCCGGCGACGTCACGGCATTCGTGCCGACCAACGTGATTTCCATTACCGACGGCCAGATCTTCCTCGAGACCGATTTGTTCAATGCCGGTATCCGTCCCGCCATCAACGCCGGTGTTTCCGTGTCCCGGGTGGGCGGTGCGGCGCAGACCAAGATCATGAAGCGGCGCGATACCGGCGGCGGCGTGCGCCTCGCGCTCGCCCAGTATCGGGAGCTGGCGGCGTTTGCGCAGTTTGCCAGCGATCTCGATGAGGCGACGCGCAAGCAATTGGAGCGCGGCCGCATGGTGACGGAACTGATGAAGCAGCCGCAATACCAGCCGCTGCAGGTATGGGAAATGGCGCTCACGCTGTTCGCGGTCAACAACGGCTACTTCGACGACATCGACGTGAAGAAGGCGCTCGCCGCCGAGAAGTCGATGCGCGACTACCTCAAGTCGAAGTTCCCGATCATCGTCAAGAGCATGGAGAACAAGAAGGATCTGTCCACCGAGGACGAGAAGTCGCTGAACGACGCGATCAAGGACTGGAAGAAGAACGGATCGTTCTAAATGCCGGGCACCAAGGAAATCCGGATGAAGATCCGTAGCGTGCAAAACACGCGAAAGATCACCAAGGCCATGGAGATGGTCGCCGCCTCCAAGATGCGCAAGGCGCAGGAGCGCATGCGCCACGCGCGTCCCTACGGCGAGAAGATCCGCACCGTCGCGGCGCACATTTCGCACGCCAACCCGGAGTACCGCCACCCGTTCCTGGTCGACCGCGACTCGGTGAAGCGCGTCGGCATCATCGTCATTACTACGGACAAGGGTTTGTGCGGCGCGCTCAACACCAACCTGCTGCGCCTGGTGCTCAACCAGTACAAGGAATGGCAGGCGCAGGGCGAGGAAATCGAGGTGTGCGCCCTGGGCAACAAGGGCTTCGGCTTCATGCAGCGCCTGGGCGCGAAGATCGTGTCGCAGGCGGTCCAGCTCGGCGACCGGCCGCAGATGGAGAAGCTGATCGGCGCGGTGAAGGTGATGCTCGACGGTTATACCTCCGACCGCTTCGACCGTCTGGTGCTGGGTTATACGCGCTTCATCAACACCATGAAGCAGGAGCCGGTGATCGAGCAGCTGCTGCCGCTAACGGGCGAGCGTTTCGGCTCGCCCGAATCGGTTTGGGACTACCTGTACGAGCCCGAGGCACGCGCGGTGCTCGACCAGGTGATGACGCGCTACATCGAGGCGCTCATCTTTCAGGCGGTATCCGAAAACATGGCGTCCGAGCAGTCGGCGCGCATGGTGGCGATGAAGGCTGCCTCGGACAACGCCGCAACCCTGATCGACGAGCTGACGCTGGTCTACAACAAGAACCGGCAGGCGAACATCACCAAAGAATTGTCTGAAATCGTCGGCGGCGCTGCCGCCGTATAGAGGATAAAAGTCAGGAAATCTATGGCTCAAGCCCAAGGCACGATCGTTCAATCCATCGGCGCGGTGATCGACATCGAGTTCCCGCGCGAGGCGATGCCCAACATCTACGACGCGCTGGTCCTGGAAGACAGCGCGGCGGGAGGCCTGGTGGAGAAGGGCCTCACCTTCGAGGTCGAGCAGCAGCTCGGCGATGGCATCGTGCGCTGCATCGCCCTGGGCTCGTCCGACGGCCTGCGCCGCGGCATGAAGGTCAACGGCACCGGCGCCCCGATCTCGGTGCCGGTCGGAAACGGAACGCTGGGGCGCATCATGGACGTGCTGGGCCGGCCGATCGACGAGGGCGGCCCGATCAAGTCGAGCGAGCGGCGCTCGATCCACCAGATCGCGCCGAAGTTCGATGAGCTGTCGCCGTCGGTCGAGCTGCTCGAGACGGGCATCAAGGTGATCGACCTGATCTGCCCGTTTGCCAAGGGCGGCAAGATCGGCCTGTTCGGCGGCGCCGGCGTGGGCAAGACGGTGAACATGCTGGAGCTCATCAACAACATCGCCACCCAGCACTCCGGCCTGTCGGTGTTCGCCGGTGTCGGCGAGCGCACCCGCGAGGGCAACGACTTCTACCACGAGATGATTGAAGCGGGCGTGGTCAAGCTCGACAACCTCGAGGAGTCGAAGGTGGCGATGGTGTTCGGCCAGATGAACGAGCCGCCGGGAAACCGCCTGCGCGTGGCCCTGACCGGATTGTCGATGGCCGAGAAATTCCGCGACGAGGGCCGCGACATCCTGTTCTTCGTCGACAACATTTACCGCTTCACGCTGGCGGGCACCGAGGTCTCGGCGCTGCTGGGCCGCATGCCTTCGGCGGTCGGCTACCAGCCCACGCTCGCGGAGGAAATGGGCCGGCTGCAGGAGCGCATCACCTCCACGAAGACCGGCTCCATCACGTCGATCCAGGCGGTGTACGTACCGGCCGACGACCTGACCGACCCCAGCCCGGCCACGACTTTCGGCCACCTCGACGCCACCGTCGTGCTGTCGCGCGACATCGCTTCGCTCGGCATCTATCCGGCCGTGGACCCGCTCGACTCCACCTCCCGGCAGGTGGACCCGAACACCATCGGCGAGGAGCACTACACCACCACGCGTGCGGTGCAGGCCACTCTGCAGCGCTACAAGGAGCTGCGCGACATCATCGCCATCCTCGGCATGGACGAGCTCTCGCCCGAGGATAAGCTCGCGGTATCGCGCGCGCGCAAGATCCAGCGTTTCCTGTCGCAGCCATTTACGGTGGCGCAGAACTTCACCGGCACGCCGGGCAAATACGTCTCGCTGAAAGATACGATCAAGGGCTTCAAGATGATCGTCGCCGGCGAGTGCGATGCCCTGCCAGAACAGGCCTTCTACATGGTGGGTGCCATCGAGGAAGCCTTCGCCAAGGCGGAAGAAATGAAGAAAGAGACCGCCAAGAAATAATGGCTGCCGCCACCATCCACGTCGACGTTGTGAGCGCCGAGGCGTCGATCTACTCCGGCGAGGCGGAATTCGTCGTGCTGCCGGGCGAGGCGGGCGAGCTCGGCATCTATCCCCGCCACACCCCGCTCATCACACGCATCAGGCCCGGCGCGGTGCGCATCAAGCCGGCGGGCGGCGGCGAGGAGCAACTGATTTTCGTCGCCGGCGGCATCCTCGAGGTGCAGCCGAAAATGATCACCGTGCTCGCTGACACCGCGATTCGCGGTCACGATCTCGACGAAGCCAAAGCTGTCGAGGCGCTCAAGCAGGCCGAGATCGCCCGCGCCAACGCGAAGGATGCTGTCGGCATGGCTGCCGCGACCGCAGAGATGGCCAATTTCGCCGCGCAGATCGCGGCGATTCGCAAGCTGCGCAAACCCTAGCGGTTGTCCAGCCGCGCATGGTTGACTGCACCGGGAAGATCATGTCGAGCGGGAAAGTAGTCGCCGAACTAGGCGTGTAGAAAAACCTCGACTGAATGGCGCCGTGTCGTTCTCCGGAGACAGAGCCGGGGAGACTAAACGCGGCACGTAACGCCGCGTGCGCGTCACTGCAACAATCGGTCTCACCAGCGCAGGAGACCCCATGAAACATATCCTCGACTCCGACTTCCGTTACCGCCCGAGTTTCGATACTGACGTGCGCAAGACCTTCGAGAAGGTGCGGCGCCAGCAGCAGGTTCGCGATCGCGAGCAGCCCAAGGCTGCGGCGGTCGAAACCAGGGTAAAGGTATTGAAGCTGGAGCAGATCAAGAAGGCGAGCAGCAGCTAGCGCAGCGCCAGCACACGCCGCACGCTGCGCGTGCGGTAGACCAGTTCGACGATCAGGCTCTCGCCCGCAGCCAACGCTGCCGTCGGCTCGACCAGAGCGACCCCCTTGCGCCAGGTCAGCACCGCATGGTGCGGTTCAGCGACCGGTGGCGTGAAACTGAGCCGCTCGAGCACCCCATTTTTCGGCAGGCGGTAGAGGTAGACCCCAACCAGGGACTCGTCGAAGGGGTTGTGGTAGACCTCGATCACGCGGGTCATTACCGCCTCGCCGTCTTCCTGCGATTCGACTTGTGCCGACAGGCGCTTGGCCTCCGCCATTACGCCGCGCCGCTCCAGCAGCAGGCTTCCCTCGCCCGCGTACGCTGGCGCCGCCAGCAGCAAGGTGACGCCGGCCAAGGCGATGGCGACCGCGACGCCGAGCGCGGAAGCCATGGCGAGGAGGGCCAGTAACGGCAGGGCAGGTCTTCTTGGTTGTTGGCTTTCCATAGGGGCGATTGAAGAGCGGGCCGGCGGCGCTTTACGGCCAGGCCGCGGGCAAAGCGCCGAACAATTCTGGCAAAGCGCGGGCACCGGTCTTGGCACCCCCGGCCTTCGGCTATAGTCGCCGCCATGTCGCGCCGCATTGCCATCGTCGAGGACGAGCCGGCCATTCGCGCCAACTACGCCGAGGCGTTGCGCAAGCACGGCTTCGAAGTAGCGGCTTATGCCGCTCGCGCGGAAGCGCTGGCCGCAATGCGCACCCGCCTGCCGGATCTCGCCCTCATCGACATCGCCCTGGGCGCGGACGTCGACGGCGGCTTCGCGCTGTGCCGCGAGCTGCGCGCCTTATCCGCAGTACTGCCGATCATCTTCCTCACCGCGCGCGATAGCGACTTCGACACTGTCGTCGGCCTGCGTTTGGGCGCGGATGACTACCTGACGAAGGACGTGAGCCTGCCGCACCTGATGGCACGCATCGCCGCGCTGTTTCGCCGCGCCGAGCTGTCGAGCGAATCTGCCGCCGCGCCCGAGCGCCTCGAGCGCGGACCGCTGGTGCTCGACCTCAAGCGCTTCAGCGTGACCTGGCACGGCAACGAGGTGGCGCTGACGCTGACGGAATTCTGGATGGTGCACGCGCTTGCGAAGTTTCCCGAGCATGTGAAGACGCGCGAGCAGCTGATGCGCGACGCCAACCTGGTGGTGGACGACGGCACCATTACCTCTCACGTCAAGCGCATCCGCCGCAAGTTCCTCGCCGCGGACCCTGCGTTCGACGCGATCGATACCGTTTACGGCATGGGTTATCGCTGGCAGGCATGAAGCGCCTGCGCTTCAGCCTGCGGGTCAAGCTCGCGCTGCTGCTCTTCGCCCTGCTGGCGCTGCCCTATGCGGGCATCCTCTATGTCAACGAGGTCGAGCGCTTTCTCCTGGAGGGCCAGGAGCAGTCCCTGCTCGCGGTTGCGCGCGCGGTGGCGACTGCACTGCACGAGCGACCGCAGCTCCTGGCGAGCGCCTCCGGGCGCGACGAAGAGGTCGACGCCATCCTGCTCGGCCTGCAGCGCACCTCGTCGCGTATCTGGGTTGTCGACCGCGGCTACCAGGTCATTGCCGCGGCCGGCAGCCTGCGCCGCCCGGTCGACGTCTCCAACGAGGCACCTTGGTGGCAGCCTGTCGTCGGCTGGCTGATTCCGCGGCCGACCGAGGATTTCGTCGAATCGCGCCCGGAAGACGTGCTGGCGACCGGCGCGGATGTGGCGGCCGCGATGCAGGGCACGCCCGCGACGCGCACCCGCCATACGCACGACGGCCGCGCGGTCGTGATCTCGGCGGCGCACGCGATCTGGAGCGGCGACGAGGTCACCGGCGCGGTGGTGACCGAGGAGACCACGAATTCGGCGATGTCGGTGAGGAGCGCGGCGCTCGAGCGGCTGCTGCTGCTGACGCTCGCGGCGTTCGCCGGCGCCGGCGTCCTGCTGATGGCGTTCGCCACGCGTCTTTCGATGCGCATCCGGCGGCTGCGCGATGAAGCCGAGTCCGCGATCGACGCGCGCGGCCACATCGTCACCCGGCTAAAGGCGGGCTCCAGCGCGGCGGACGAGATCGGCGATCTTTCGCGCAGCTTCTCCGCGGTGCTCGAACGCCTGGCCGAGCACCACTCCTACCTGGAGAGCATGGCCGGACGCCTGTCGCATGAGCTGCGCACGCCGATCGCCGTGGTTCGCTCGTCGCTCGAGAACCTGAAGCTGCCCGGGGAGGATGCGGCGCGGTATATCGAGCGCGCCGAGCAGGGCCTGGCGCGGCTCAATCGCATCCTCGAGCGCATGACGGAAGCTTCGCGGCTGGAGCAGAGTCTGCGCACGGTTGAGCGCGAACGCTTTGACCTGGCCGGGGTGGTGCGCGGCTGCGTCGAAGGCTATCGGCTCGCCTATCCGCAGGCCAGATTCGCGCTCGAGCTGCCGCCCGGGCGCCGGGTCGAGGTGGAAGGCGCGCCCGACCTCGCCGCCCAGCTGCTCGACAAGCTGGTGGAAAACGCGGTCGACTTTTCGCGCGGCTCGGCGCCGGTGCGCGTGGCGCTCGACGACAACGCGGGCACCGCGGCGCTTACCGTGTCCAACCAGGGCCCGCCGCTTCCCGAAAAGATGCGCACCCGCCTGTTCGAGTCGATGATCTCGATGCGCGAAGCGAGCGGCGCCGGTACTCCGCACCTGGGGCTGGGGCTGTATGTCGCGCGGCTGATCGCCGAATTCCACGGTGGAACCATCGCCGCGTCGAACCTCCCCGAAGGCGACGGCGTGGCGCTCGGCGTGCGCATGCCGCTCGCATGGAAGTGATCCACGACCTGCTGGTGATCGGCGGCGGCATCAACGGCGCCGGCATTGCGCGCGATGCCGCCGGCCGCGGGCTGTCCGTGGTCCTGGTCGAGCGCACCGACCTGGGCGTCGCCACCTCATCCGCCTCGTCCAAGCTGATCCACGGCGGCCTGCGCTACCTCGAGCACGCCGAATTCCGCCTGGTGGCCGAGGCCCTCGCCGAGCGCGAGATCGTGCTGCGCATCGCCGGGCACCTCGCCTGGCCGACGCGTTTCGTCATGCCGCATGTCGCGGAACTGCGCGCGCGCTGGATGATCCGCGTCGGCCTGTTTCTCTACGACCACCTCACGCGCCGCTCATTGCTGCCGGGATCGTACGCGGTGCGCCTCGACCGGCCTCCCTATGACGCCGGCCTGCGGCGCGATCTGAAGCACGGCTTCGTTTATTCCGACTGCCGTGTCGACGACGCGCGTCTGGTGCTCGCCAACGCCTCGGACGCGTCGAAGCGAGGAGCGCGCATCCTGGTCGGCGTTGAATGCACGAGCGCGCGGCGCGAGCAAGGGGTGTGGCGCGCGCAGCTGTCGAATGGGGAGACGCTGCAGGCACGCGCGGTGGTCAACGCCGCCGGACCCTGGGTGAAGCAGGTGCTGAACGAAAAGCTCGGCCAGGCGACGCGCGACGCGGTTCGTCTGGTGAAGGGAAGCCACATCGTGCTGCCGCAGCTTTACCAGGGCGATCATGCCTTCATCCTGCAGAACGACGATCGCCGCGTGGTGTTCATGATCCCGTTCGAGGAGCGCTTCACGCTGATCGGCACCACCGATATCGACTATGAAGGCGATGCCGCCGCGCCGGCCGCGAGCGCGGAAGAGGTCGCGTACCTTTGCCGCGCCGCGGGCCGTTACCTGGCGCGGCCGCCGCAGCCCGCCGAGGTCGTCTGGAGCTATGCAGGGGTCCGCCCGCTCTACGACGACGGCTCCGAGGATCCCTCAGCCATTACCCGCGACTACACCCTCCGGGTGGACGACCACGAAGGCGCCGCGCCGTCGCTCTCCGTTTTCGGCGGCAAGATTACGACCTATCGCAAGCTGGCCGAGCATGCGCTGGAGAAGCTGGCGCGTTACTTCCCCGGTCTGCGCCCGGCATGGACGGCGCGCGCCGCGTTACCGGGAAGCGATTTCAGCGACCGCGAGGCGGCAAAGGCCGAGCTCTTCAAGCGCTATCCGCAGCTGCCGCCGCCGCTCCTGCAGGCGGTATTTCGGCGCCACGGCACCTTGGCGCACGAAGTGCTCGGCGACGGCCGCCTGGGCGAGGATTACGGTGCCGGGCTGACCGAGCGCGAGGTGAGCTACCTCACGCGCCACGAATGGGCGACGACCGCCGACGCGGTGCTATGGCGGCGAACGAAATGCGGCCTGCACATGACCGAGGCGCAGCGCCATCGCGTGGCTCAGGTGGTCGGCCGGTGAAACCCCTGGCGGAGCTCGACGCGCGCGGCATCACGGCCGTGCTCGCCGATGTCGACGACACGCTGACCACAGACGGCAAGCTCACGGCCGAGGCTTACGCGGCGCTCGAGCGGCTTCGCGAAGCCGGATTTCGCGTGGTGCCGGTGACCGGGCGGCCAGCGGGCTGGTGCGATCACATTGCCCGCATGTGGCCGGTCGACGCCGTGGTGGGCGAGAACGGCGCGTTTTATTTCTACTATGGCGACGGGCGCCTGGAGCGGCGCTTTCAGCAGGACGACGCTACGCGGGCTGAAAAGCGTGCCCGCCTGCAGGCCGTCGCGGCCACCATTCTTGCCGCGGTGCCGGGATGCGCCCTCGCTTCCGACCAGTCGTACCGCGAAACCGACTTGGCGATCGATTACTGCGAAGATGTGCGGCCGTTGCCGCTCGCCGCGGCTGAGCGCATCGCCGCGCTCATGCGCGAGGCGGGGCTTACCGCCAAAGTGAGCTCCATCCACGTCAACGGCTGGTTCGGCAATTACGACAAGCTGGCGACGACGAAGCGCCTGTTCGCCGAGCGTTTCGGCATGGATCTCCAGAAAGCGAATCGGGAAATCGTGTTTGCCGGCGATTCGCCGAACGACGCGCCGATGTTCGGCTTTTTCCAGAATTCGGTGGGCGTGGCCAATGTGCGGAAATTCGAGAAGGTGCTCGGCGAGAAGCCGCGCTACGTGACCACGGCAGCGGCCGGCGCCGGATTCAGCGAGCTGGCGCGGCATCTTCTTGTAGCGAAATCGCGACGCTCCTGAGCAGGGCGGACTATGACAAGGGCCGAGCGGATTAACGAGCCGCGCGCATAGTGGACGTGAGTTCACATGCGCGCATTGATCTTCGCTCTCGCACTTGCTTTCAGCTCGCTAGCCTTCGCCCAGCCCGGCTCGGGCGAGCCCGGCGGCGGCGCGCGCTCGGCGCAGTTCGCCGCGCTGGATCGCAACGCCGACGGCTACGTGACGCGGATCGAAGCGCTGGGCGAGCAGGAAATCCACAAGCGCTTCGCGCAGTTCGACGCCAACAAGGATCGCCAGCTGTCGCTCGCCGAGTATCTGGCGGCGCGCGAAGACATCGACAAGCGCGCGCAGAACGACGCCGCGCTCACCGCGCGCGTCAAAGCCGCGCTGATTGCCGAGCGCGGGATTCCATGGACCGGGATCTCGGTCGAAACTTACGAAGGCGGGGTGCAGCTCTCCGGCTTCGTTCCGGCGCCTGACATGGCGTCGCGCGCGGGCCGCGTCACGGCCGGCGTAAGCGGCGTGCGCACCGTGCACAACAACCTCGTCGTCAAGCAAAAATAGCGCGCGGGATGCAGTAAACTCGGCGCCCATGCCGGGGCCGCTCGCAGGAATCCGTGTTCTCGATCTGACGCGCGTGCTCGCCGGGCCGTGGGCGGCGCAGAACCTCGCCGACCTCGGCGCCGAAGTCATCAAGGTGGAGCGGCCGAAGAAGGGGGACGACTCTCGCGCCTTCGGTCCGCCATGGTTGAAAGACGCGCAGGGCCGCGACACCACCGAATCCGCCTACTTCGCCTGCGCCAACCGCGGCAAGAAATCCATCACGCTCGACATCGCGCAGCCCGGCGGCCAGGCGATCGTGCGCGAGCTTGCGACGCGCTGCGACGTGCTGCTCGAGAATTTCAAGTTCGGCGACCTCGACCGCTACGGGCTCGGCTATGCGCAATTGAGCAAGATCAACCCCGGCCTGATCTACTGCTCGGTCACCGGCTTCGGCCACAGCGGGCCGTGGCGCGAGCGCCCGGGCTACGATTTCATGATCCAAGGCATGGGCGGCCTGATGAGCGTGACCGGCGAGCGCGACGACCGCGCCGGCGGCGGGCCGCAAAAGGCCGGCATCCCCATCGCCGACCTCATCACCGGCATGTACGCGAGCGTGGCGATCTGCGCCGCGCTCGCGCATCGTGCCAACTCCGGTAAAGGGCAGCACCTGGATCTCGCGCTGCTCGATTCGCTGGTCGCCGTGCTGGCCAACCAGGGCGCGAACTATCTGGCGACGGGCGAATCACCGGCGCGGCTCGGCAATGATCATCCCAACATCGCGCCCTACCAGGTGCTGAAGACCGCAGACGGCAGCGTGATCGTCGCCTGTGGCAACGACAACCTGTTTCGCAAGTTCTGCGAGGTCGCCGGCAAGCCAGCGCTCGCTGACGATGCGCGCTTTGCGACGAACGGCAAGCGCGTCGCCAACCGCGCCGAGCTGACCCGGATCCTGTCCGAGATCATGGTGAAGCGCAGCATGCGCCAATGGCTCGATGCCCTTGAAGCCGCCGGCGTGCCGTGCGGGCCGATCAACAGCCTGGAGCAGGTCTTCGCCGAGCCGCAGGCCGTGGCGCGCGGCCTGAAAATGGAGATGCCGCATCCCACGGCGGGCAAGGTTTCGCTGGTGAGGAGCCCGATGCGCTTCTCGGAGACGCCGGTGCAGCACGAGGTGCCGCCGCCCACGCTGGGGCAGCACACCGACGAAGTGCTGAAGGATCTGCTGAAGAAAAACCCCTCGGAAATCGCGCGGCTGCGCTCCGAGGGGATTGTCTAAGAGTTAATTATCGACTTTGGCGCCGGCGTCTTTGACGACCTTCGCCCATTTCGCGATCTCGGCCTTCACCAGCTTTTCCATCTCCGCCGGCGGCATGCCGCCCGCTTCGGCGCCCTGCTCGGCCCAAATCCTCTTCAGGTCGGGCTCGTTCATCGCCTTCACGATCTCCTTGTACATGCGCTCCTTGATCGCCGGCGGCGTGCCTTTGATCGCCCAGATGCCGTACCAGGTGCGCACCTCGTAGCCGGGGACGCCGGCTTCCTGCATCGTCGGCACGTTGGGTAGCACCGCATTGCGCTGGTTGCTGGTGATGGCGAGCGGGATCAACTTTCCCGCCTTAATCTGGTTCGCGGACGTGCCCATGCCGTCGAAGGCGAGATCGACTTGTCCGGCGAGCAGGTCGACCATCAACGGGCCCGCGCCCTTGTACGGAACGTGCACCAGCTTGGTGTTGGTCATGATCTTGAACAGCTCGACCGAGAGGTGGTGCGTGGTGCCGCTTCCCGCCGAGCCGTAATTCAGCTTGTCGGGGTTAGCCTTGGCGTAGTCGATCAAGTCCTTCAGCGTCTTGAGGGTGTCCTTGTGCTTCGGGTGCACCACCACCACGTTCGGCACAAACGCCGCAACCGTGATCGGCTCAAAGTCCTTCTCCAGGCCGTAGTTCAGCTTGCTGTAGAGGCTCTCGGCGATGGTGTGGTGCACCGCGCCGAAGAACCAGTTGTAGCCGTCAGGCGCGCGCTTGGCGGCGTTGGCCGCGCCGACGGTGCCGCCGGCACCGCCCTGGTTCTCGATCAGCGCCTGCTCACCGAGCTGCTGGGAAAGCTTCGCCGCGATCGGCCGCGCGAAGGTGTCGGTGCCGCCGCCCGCCGGGAACGGGTTGAGAAAGATCATCGCCTTGGTCGGCCATTGCTGGGCTTGGGCCGCGATGCTGGTCAGCGCGAGTGTCGCGCCGAAAATCCACTTCAGGCTTTTGTTCATTCCTCGCTCCTATCGTTGTCCGCGGATCATATCTCAGCAGCCACGGCCGCTCCGCTCTGGACCAGGGCCTCGACTTCGGTCTGGGAAAAGCCGAATTCGGAAAGCACTTCGCGCGTGTGCTGGCCCAAAAGCGGCGCGGGGCGTGAAACCTTGCCAGGCGTGCGCGACAGCTTCACGGGCAGCCCGAGCGCGCGCGTGCGCCCGGCGCGCGGATGTTCGAGCTCGACCACCATTTCGCGCGCGAGCGCCTGCGGGTCGGCCGCGACTTCGGCGATCGAGTTGATGCGGCCGCAGGGTACGCCCTCGGCTTCCAGGGTCTTGATCAGCTCGTCCACCTTGCGGTTTTTCAGCCGGGCGTTCATGACCTCGGTGAGGTTCCCGAGGTTCTTCATCCGGTCCGCGTTGGTGCGGAAGCGTGCATCGTCGAGCCAGTCGCTCGCGCCGAGCACGCGGCACATGCGCTCCCAGTTCGCCTGGTTGGCGCCGCCGATGTTCAGCCAGCCGTCGGCGGCGCGGAACGCCTGGTAAGGAGCGGAGAGAATGTGCGCCGATCCGGTGGGACCGGAGACTTCGCCGGTGGCGAAGTAGATCGCCGCCTGCCAGTACATCTGCTGGATCCCCGCCTCGAAAAGCGAGGTCTCCACCAGCTGTCCCTCGCCGGTCTTCAGCCGGTGCACATACGCCGAAACTACACCGAGCGCGCCCAGCACGCCCGCATTGATGTCGCAGACCGGCCCACCGGATTTCGCCGGCGCGCGCCCCGGCTCGCCGGTGACCCCCATCAGCCCGGACATGCCCTGCGCAATAAGGTCATAGCCGCCCTTGTCCGCGTAGGGGCCGGTGCGGCCGAAGCCGGAGATGGAGCAATAGATGATCGCTGGATTGATTTTGCGCAGGCTTTCATAACCCACGCCGAGCTTCTCCATCGTGCCTTGGCGGTAGTTCTCGGTCACGACATCGGCGCGCGCCGCCATGCGCTTCAGCGCGTCCTGCGCAGCGGGCAGCTTGAGATTGAGCGCGATGCCGCGCTTGTTGCGGTTCATTGCCATGAACGACGCGGATTCGCCGTTCACCGAGGGCCGGTCCATGCGGCGCGTGTCGTCGCCGCCGGGAACCCGCTCTACCTTGATCACGTCGGCGCCGAGGTCGGCGAGCATCATGCCGCAGGTCGGCCCGGCCATGATCTGCGCCAGCTCCAGCACCTTAACGCCCGTTAGCGGGCCCATGTCTGCTGGCGTCTTTCCTTCTACGCGACTTTGCGAGCCGGCGCCGCGGCGGCGCTCGCGAGGTACTCCATGGCCGCCTGCACGCCTTCCTTCTTCACCGGGACGCCGGCGAGCTCGAGTCCCATTTCCACACCGGCAAGCGTGCCCATCAGCGTGAGATCGTTGAAATCACCGAGGTGGCCGATGCGGAACACCTTCCCGCCGAGCTTGGTAAGGCCGGTGCCGAGCGACATGTCGAAGGCTTCCAGGATGATTTTCCGCAGGCGGTCGGCGTCGTGGCCAGCGGGCATCATCACCGCGGTGAGCGAGCCCGAGTACTCGCGCGGATCGAGCGCGAACACCTCGAGCCCCCACGCGCGCACCGCGCGTCGCGTGGCCTCGGCGTGGCGCTGGTGGCGCGCGAACACCGCGTCCAGCCCTTCCTCATCGACCAGCATCGTGAGCGCTTCGCGCAGGCCGTAGAGCAGGTTGGTCGCCGGCGTGTACGGGAAGTAACCGGTCTTACCGTTGGCGATCATCTCGTCCCAGGCCCAGTAGCTGCGGGGGAGATGCGCGGCCTTGCTCGCGGCAATCGCCTTCGAGGAGATGCAATTGAACGACAGCCCCGGCGGCAGCATCAATCCCTTCTGTGAGCCGGCGACCGTGACGTCGACGCCCCACTCGTCGTGGCGGTAGTCGATCGAGGCCAGCGAGGAAATCGTGTCGACCATGAAAAGCGCGGGATGCTTCGCCGCATCGATCGCTTTCCTGACTTCCGGCACGCGGGACACCACGCCGGTCGAGGTTTCGTTGTGCACCACGCAAACCGCCTTGATGCGCTTGTCGGTGTCGGCGCGCAGCTTTTTCTCGATCGCTTCCGGATCGGCGCCGCGGCGCCAGTCGCTGGCGATGAACTCGACCTCGAGTCCGAGCTTCGCCGCCATCTTCTGCCACAGCGTGGCGAAATGGCCGGTCTCATACATCAGAACCCGATCACCGGCCGACAGGGTGTTGACGAGCGCCGCCTCCCACGCGCCGGTGCCGGAAGCCGGGTAGATCACCACTTCGCCTTGCGTGCTCTTGAACACGCGCTTCATCCCGGCGAGGACTTCCTTGCCGATCGTGCCGAATTCCGGGCCGCGGTGGTCCATCGTCGGAAAATCGATCGCGCGAAGCACGCGATCGGGCACGTTGGTCGGGCCCGGGATTTGAAGGAAGTGGCGGCCGGCCCGACGGGGGAGAGGCGGGGTCATTGCGGTATTCTAACCAAGCTCCCTATGAACGCCCCCTTGATTCCGGTCAGGTTTGCGCGGGCGGGCCGCTCCGGTCTCGCCGCGCGCCTGCGCAAGGAGCTGGACGCCGAGGTCATGTTCGACGCGGCCAGCCGCGGCCGCTATTCGACTGACGCCTCGATCTACCAGATCCAGCCAATCGGTGTCGTTGTGCCCCGCAGCGAAGAAGCAGCCCGGGCGGCGATCGCGATCGCGGTCGAGGAGGGCATTCCCATTCTGCCGCGCGGCGCCGGCAGCTCGCAGTGCGGGCAGGCGGTCGGCGAGGCGCTGGTCATCGACCACACCAAGTATCTCAACCGCGTGCTGCAGGTGGACCCGGAAATCCGGCGCGCCATCGTGCAACCAGGCATCGTGCTCGATACCCTGAACGCCCAGCTGCGCAAGCACGGCCTGTGGTTTCCGGTGGATGTTTCGACTAGCGCGCAGGCGACGATCGGCGGGATGACGGGCAACAACTCGTGCGGCTCGCGCTCGATCGCGTACGGCAACATGGTGCACAACGTCCTCGCCGTCGACGCGTTCACGACCAGTGGCGAGCGCTGGCACTTCGGGCCGATGGAGCAGAACCTTTCGGGTTCGTATGGCGAGTTCATCGCCCGGTTGAAAGGCTGGTACGAGCGCGAAAAAGCGGAAATCGAAGCGCGCTTTCCGAAAGTGCTGCGCAAAGTCGCCGGCTATAACCTCGATCATCTCGGCCCGCCGCACGCCAACTCCGCGCATCTGCTGGTGGGCTCCGAAGGCACGCTCGCGTACTCTGAACGTATTCATCTGAAGCTCGCGCGCCTGCCCGAGAAGCGCTCCCTCGGCGTGTGCCACTTCCCGAAGTTCTACACCGCGATGGAGCTCACGCAGCACATCGTCAAGCTCGGCCCCTCGGCGGTGGAACTGGTCGATCGCACGATGATTGGCCTGGCGCGCGAGATTCCTGCGTTCGTCAAGACTGTGAACGCCTTCCTCAAGGGCGATCCCGATGCGATTTTGCTTGTGGAGTTTTCGGGAGAACAAGATCAGGCGCTGAAGTTGAAGCAACTCGTTCAACTGATGGCCGACCTCGGCCTGCCGGGAAGCGTGGTCGAGATCACCGACGCGAATCTGCAGCGCGCGGTATGGGAGGTTCGCAAAGCAGGCCTGAACATCATGATGTCGATGAAGGGCGACGGCAAGCCGGTGTCCTTCATCGAGGACTGCGCAGTGCCGCTCGAGCATCTCGCCGAGTACACCGACCGCCTGACGCGCGTGTTCGAAAAGAACGGCACGCGCGGCACCTGGTATGCGCACGCCTCGGTGGGCACGTTGCACGTGCGCCCGATTCTCGACATGCGTCGCGACGGTGCCGAGAAAATGCGCGCCATCGCCGAGGAAGCGAGCGCCATGGTGCGCGAATACAAGGGTGCCTACTCCGGCGAGCACGGCGACGGCCTGGTGCGCTCCGAATGGATCGCGCCATTCTTCGGCCCGCGCCTCACCGCGGCGCTCGGCGAGATCAAATCCTGGCTCGACCCCAAGGGCCTGATGAACCCCGGGAAGATCGTCAATCCGTCGCGCATGGACCAGCGCGAGCTGTTCCGGTTCAAGCCGGGCTATCAGACGTCGTTGCCCGCGAGCGCTCTCGACTGGAGCGAGTGGGGCGGGTACGACAAGGCCGTCGAGATGTGCAACAACAACGGCCACTGCCGCAAGTTCGACGCCGGCACCATGTGTCCGTCGTACCGCGCGACGCTCGACGAGAAACACCTCACCCGCGGCCGGGCCAACACGCTGCGCCTCGCGCTGTCGAATCAATTGGGCGCGGAGGGCGAGGAGGCCGTCAAAGCGGCGCTCGATCTGTGCATCTCGTGCAAAGGCTGCAAGCGCGAGTGCCCGACCGGCGTCGACATGGCGCGCATGAAGGTGGAGTTCCTTGCGCAGTACAAGGCGAAGCACGGCCTGACTGCGCGCGATCGGGCCATCGGCTACCTGCCGCGCTACGCGCCGTGGGCCGCGCGCTTCGCTCCGATCTCGAACGCATTCGCCAGGTTGTCCAAGAGTGCCCTGGGGTTTTCGACAAAGCGTGAATTGCCGAAGTGGCGCACAGATTTCTTCACTGCCACTGGAACCGAGGACGCGAATCTGGTTCTGTTCGTCGACACGTTCAACCGTTACTTCGAGCCGGACAACGCGCGCGCTGCGTTCAAGGTGCTCGAGGCGGCGGGTTACCGTGTGTTTGCGCCGCGTGGCTTGTGCTGCGGACGCACGTTCCTTTCAGCCGGCCTGGTGGACGAGGCGAAGAAGGAGGCGCACAAGATGGTGAAAGCGCTCGCGCCTTATGTCGCCAAAGGCGTGCCGGTCGTTGGCCTGGAGCCTTCTTGCCTGTTCTCGCTCCGGGACGAGTTCACCGTCATGGCCGGGGTGGGGGACCAGCTGAAGAGTGCGTTGCTGTTCGAAGAATTTCTCGCGCAGAACCCGGGCACGCTGAAATTCAAGGCGACGGAGCAGCAGGTGCTGCTGCACGGCCACTGCCATCAAAAGGCGTTTGACGTGATGCCGGCGGTGGAGAAGGTGCTCGCCATGGTCCCTGGCTTGAAGGTCTCGACGGTGCAGACGAGCTGCTGCGGCATGGCGGGGAGTTTCGGCTATGAGGCCGAGCACTACGATGTTTCGATGAAGATGGCCGAGCTGAACTTGTTGCCGGCCGTGCGCAACGCTCCTCAATCAAAGGTCGTTGCCGACGGCACGAGCTGCCGCCACCAGATCACCGACGGCACGGGGCGCGAGGCGGTGCACGTGGCGCGTCTGCTGGAAAGCGCGCTCTAGGGAGGCGGAATTCGGCCGGCAACACGGAATTTCTCGCCGCCGAGCGGGGTGAGCACGATGATCTCGGCTTGCTGCGGCGAAACGCCGGTGAGCGGCAGCGCGGTGGAGCCGTGCGAGATCAGCACTAGGTTGCCTTTTCCGCGGTAGCTGCCGATGCGGCTGCGCATCTCGCGCACCTGGGCGTCGGCGGCTTCGCGCCGGCCGAAGAGGTTGCTGAGCGCCGTCCAGGTCGTCGCCTCGCGCCCGAAGGCGAGCCGCGCCGTCTCGTGGCAGCGGCACCAGGGGCTCGACAGGATTTCGCCGATCGGCGCCTGGCGGGCGCGCAGAGCTTCGCCGAGCCGCTTCGCTTCGGCGCGCCCCCCTTCCGAAAGATTGCGCTGCGTGGCGCAGTCCTCCAGCCGGAAGCCCGGCGGATCGCCGACGCCGGGCGTAGTCGTGGCGTGGCGAATGAACAGCACCTGTCCACCGCCCTGGACCAGCTTCCATGCGCTCTCGTCCGCGCGCGCGGTTTGCGACAGGAGCAGCATCACCAGCGAAACGGTCAACACGGACACTAGGGTGGAAATGACCGCGCCGGTCGACGTTTCAGCTTCCAGCAGCTGGTAGCGCTGCGCCAGCACGAAGGCGGTTGCGCCTAGTGGAAGTGCGGCGCACACCACCGCGATCTTGGCCCAGAACGGATCGATCGGCAGCACCCAGAACGCGAGCAGCGCCATCAGGACCGGATGAAGGGCGAGCTTGAGGATCGCGGTCTGCCAGCTCGCCGCCGCGCCGGCGCGGATCGAAAGCTGCGAGACGAAAAGGCCGATGGCGAAAAGCGCGCACGGCCCGGCGGCGCCGGCGAGCAGCGTGGCGAAGCGTTCTACCGGCAATGGAACTTTCACGCCGATGGCCACAATCAGGATTGCCAGCGCAATCGGCCAGATGAGCGGACTCATCGCGACGCCGGTAAGCGCGCGCCGCACGTCGCCGCCGCGTCGATTGACGAACAGCTCCAGGCAGACGATGGCGAGCGCAAACGAGACGATGTTGGTGGCAACCGTTGCGAGCGCTGCGGGAAGTGCGGCGCGCTCGCCGTACGCCACGGTGACGAGCGGAATACCCAGATAGCCGGTGTTGGCGAACGACGCATTCAGCGCGCGCATCGTGCTTTCCGCGGGTGAAGCGGACGAGAGGTGGGAAACGAGGAACCCCACCGCCGCGGTCGCCAGCGTGGCGCCGATGACCGCGAGCAGGAAGTAGCCGCTCAGGATTTCGTCGAGCGAGCCACGATAGACCGCGACGAACAGCATCGCCGGCAGCGCAAACGCGTAGACGAACTGGTTCAGCGCATGGCTCGATGCCTGCGAGACGATGCGAAAACGTCCGGCGAGCCAGCCGCTCGCAACCAGCCCGAAGACCGGAAGCACCGCGCCGAGTACCGGGTCTAGCGCCGACTCCACGCGAACAGCGCGGCGCCGCCGGCGATCATCGCCAGGCAGAGCCATTGCCCCATGGTGAGGCCGAGCGCCAGGTAGCCGATGAAGGAATCCGGCTCGCGGCCGAACTCGGCGATGAAGCGCAGAACGCCGTAGCCGAGCAGGAACATCGCCGACACCTGGCCGCGCGGCCGCGGCTTCGACGAGAACCACCATAGGACAAAGAACAGCACCACGCCCTCCAGCGCGAACTGGTAGAGCTGCGACGGGTGGCGCGGTGCGTCGCCGGCGCCGGGGAACACCATGCCCCAAGGCAGGTCGGTCGCGCGTCCCGGCAGTTCGGCGTTGATGAAATTGCCGAGCCTGCCGGCGGCGAATCCCAGTGGACACAACGGCGCGATGAAGTCCATGAGGCGCAGCCAGTCGACGCCGTGGCGGCGCGCGGCGAACACCATCGCCAGCATTACGCCAAGGAGCCCGCCGTGGAACGACATGCCGCCCTGCCAGATATAGAAGATCTCGAGCGGGTGCGCTGCGTAATAGCCGGGCTTGTAGAACAGCACGTAGCCCAGGCGGCCGCCGAGAATCACGCCGAGCACGATGAGGAACAGCAGATCGTCAAGCTGCGTCCGGGTGATCGGCGCCTGGCCTTTGGCAATTCTGCGCACGCCCAGCCACCAGCCCGCCGCGAAGCCGGCGAGGTACATCAAACCGTACCAGCGCACCGCGAGTGGCCCGATCGAGAACGCGATCGGATCGATGTTCGGGTGTATCAGCACCAGCGGCCTAGCGCGCGCGCCGGCGCGCGAGCGCCAGAAAGTCGCGCGCGGCGGTGCCCAGGCCGGCGCGCGGCCACGCGAGCCACAGGTCGAGCCGCGGATGGCGGTCGGCGATCTCGCGATACACCACGCCGCGCCTGCCAAGATTGGCGATGGAACCGGGCACGATCGCGACCCCCAGCCCGCTCGACACCAGACTCACGACCGTCTGCATCTGGATCGCCTCCTGGGCGACGTTGAAGGAAATGCCGGCGCGCGCGGCCAGCCCGGTGACGATATCGTACAAGCCAGGGGCGATGTCGCGCGGCACCATGACAAATGGCTCGCCGGCGAGCGCGCTCACCCCGAGCTTGCCCTTGCCCGCCGCCAGCCGATGGCTCGAAGGCAGCGCGGCGACGAAGCGCTCGCGCTGCACCACCAGGTGCTCGAGCGGCTCGGCGTCCGACACCGGCGGCAGCAGCAGACCGAAATCGAGCTCGCCGGCCGCCAGCGCCGCGGCCTGCTCGGGCGAGAGCATCTCGCGCAGCGCCAGGGCAATGCCCGGGCGCGCGGACTTGAACGCCTTCAGCAATCCCGGCAGCACGCCATAGTCGGCGAGCGAGACGAAACCGATGCGCAAGCGCCCTTCCTCCCCGCGCGCCATGCCGCGCACCTCCTGCACTGTGCGTTCGAGCTGCCCGAGCATGCGCCGCGCCTCACCCAGGAGCCGGGTTCCCTCGGGCGTGAGCTCGACGCGCCGCCGGTTGCGGGTGAACAGGACCACGCCGAGACGCTGCTCGAGGGCCCGGATCGCGCGGGACAGCGGCGGCTGCGAAATATGCAGCGCCGCGGCGGCGCGGCCGAAGTGCAGCCGCTCGGCGACCGCCAAGAAATACCGCAACTGCCACAATTCCGGGAGATCCATACCCGCAGAGTATTACAGCAGCACTGCGACGGCATTGGATTGCCCTTGCGCGAGCAGCGAGAATCGCGCTTCCAGGAGGACACCGCATGGCCGCCACGCCCGCAAACCGCCGCTCCCGACTCATTACCCACGGCGTTGCCCGCTCGCCCAACCGCGCGATGCTGCGTGCGGTCGGCTTTGGCGATGGCGACTTCGAAAAGCCGATCGTCGGGGTGGCCAACGGCCATTCGACGATGAATCCGTGTAATGCCGGCATCCAGCCGCTCGTCGACCGGGCCATGACCGCGCTCGAGCAGGCGGGCGCCAAGCCACAGGTGTTCGGCGTGCCGACGGTGACCGACGGCATCGGCATGGGCACCGAGGCGATGAAGTACTCGCTGGTCTCGCGCGAGGT
This sequence comes from uncultured bacterium, assembly GCA_965233195.1. GTDB lineage: Bacteria > Pseudomonadota > Gammaproteobacteria > Burkholderiales > SG8-39 > SCGC-AG-212-J23. The sequence goes on from CBDDSB010000026.1 coordinate 48,804, forward strand.
GATTGCCGACGCGATCGAGACCAGCGTGAATGGCCAGGCGATGGACGGGGTGCTGGTGGTCGGCGCGTGCGACAAGAACATGCCCGGCGGCGTGATGGCGATGGCGCGCATGAACGTGCCGGCGATTTACGTCTACGGGGGAACGATCAAGCCGGGAAAGTGGAAGGGCAAGGACCTCACCATCGTCTCCGCGTTCGAGGCGGTGGGCTCATTCAGCGCCGGCAAGATGAGCGAGGAGGACTTCCAGGGCATCGAAAAGAACGCCTGCCCGAGCGTCGGCGCCTGCGGCGGCATGTACACCGCGAACACCATGAGCTCCTCCTTCGAGGCCCTCGGCGTCAGCCTGCTCGGCTCCTCGCAGATGGCGGCGCCGGATTCCGAGAAGGCGGATTCGGCGGCCGAATCCGCTCGCGTTTTGGTGGAAGCAGTAAAAAACAATTTGCGGCCGCGCGACATCATTACGCGCAAGTCGATCGAGAACGCCATCGCGCTCGTCATGGCCACCGGCGGCTCGACCAACGCCGTGCTGCACTACCTCGCCATCGCCTCGGCGGCGGGCGTGAAGTGGACGATCGACGATTTCGAGCGCATGCGCCGCAAAGTCCCGGTGCTGTGCGATCTGAAGCCTTCCGGGCGCTATGTCGCGGTCGACTTCCATCGCGCCGGCGGCGTGCCGCAGGTGCTGAAGATCCTGCTGGAGAACGGCGTGCTGAACGGCGAGTGCATGACGATCCACGGCAAGTCCATGGCGCAGATGCTGAAGGACGTGCCGGCCGAGCCCCGCCCGGACCAGGACGTGATCCGGCCGTGGTCCAAGCCGCTTTATCGCGACGGGCACCTGGCGATCCTGAAAGGCAACCTCGCCCCCGAGGGTTGCGTAGCCAAGATCACCGGCTTGAAGAACCCGGTGATCACCGGCCCGGCGCGCGTCTTCGACTCCGAGAATGACTGCATGAAGGCGATCATGGCGAAGAAGATCAGGCCCGGCGACGTGATCGTCATCCGCTACGAGGGGCCGAAAGGCGGCCCCGGCATGCAGGAAATGCTCGCGCCGACCTCGGCGCTCATCGGCCAGGGGCTGGGCGAATCGGTCGGCCTGCTCACCGACGGGCGCTTCTCCGGCGGTACCTGGGGAATGGTGGTCGGGCATGTCGCGCCCGAGGCCTACGTCGGCGGCACCATCGCGCTGGTGAAGGAGGGCGACTCGATCACCATCGACGCGAAGAAGCGCCTGCTGCAGCTCAACGTGCCGGCGAAGGAGCTCGCAGCGCGGCGCAAGAAATGGAAGGCGCCCAGCCCGCGGCACACGCACGGCCTGCTCGCCAAGTACCGCAAGCTGGTTTCCACGGCGTCGTTAGGCGCCGTGACGGATCTAGAAGCCTGATCCGGGTTGTTTGAGGAACTCCGTTTCTTCGGTGGTGCTGGCGCGGCCGAGGATCGCGTTACGATGCGGAAAGCGCCCGAAGCGCTCGATGATCCTGTGATGGCGCAGCGCGTAATCGAACTGCTCCTCGCCCAGCGGACGCATCAGCTCGCAGGCGCGCTCCTGGTCGGCGAGTGACTCGCTGTGCTCGAAGGGCAGGTAGGCGAAAATTTTCTCGACTCGCAGCCAGTCGCGGTCGTAGCCGCTCGCGATCGTGTGGCGCGCCGCGGCAAGCGCGAGCGCGTCGCTGGCGAAGGCACGCGGCGTACCGCGGAACATGTTGCGCGGGAACTGGTCGAGGACGATGATGCGGGCGAGGCACTCGTGCGGCACGTCGAGCCATGCGCGGCTTGCGCTGAGCTCTTCATGCAGCTTCGAAAAGCGCGTGAGCACCTCGGCGTCGAAGGCCGGATCCTTGGCGAACCAGCGCTTGTGAACCGCCCCGTACCCGGCACCCTCGCCGAACCAGAAGCGCAAGACTTCGGATGCTAATATTTTCATGAACAAGAAAAGGAGAACTGCATGATCGCCCAATTCCGCCGCCTCGTGGCCGGCCTGCTCATCCTCACCCTCGCCGCGCCGTTTCAAGCCCACGCCGTACTTGTGGTAACCGACGCCGCGATCGACCACCAGCGCATCGGCAGCCTGCTCGAGCGCGCCCTCGGCTACACCAAGGTGTTCCCCTTCACCAAGCCGATTCGCTAAACTCAGCGCAATTTCTCAGGAGAACGCATGAAGCAGGTGGTGGTAGTTCTCGCCCTATTGGCGCCATGGGAGGTCATGGCGAGCGAAGAGCTGGCGAAGAAGCACGCCTGCTTCGCCTGCCACACGCTGGACAAGAAGATGGTCGGCCCGTCCTACAAGGATGTGGCGGCCAAGTACCGGAGCGACAAGGAGGCGGGGAAGAAGCTTGCGCTCAAGGTCAAGAACGGCAGCCAGGGCGTGTGGGGCACGATCCCGATGCCGCCCAACACCGCCGTGCCGGACGCGGACATCGATACGCTGGTGAAGTGGATCCTTTCGCAGAAGTGAGCTTGATTTTCTGCGGCGTTGCCGGAGTATGATATTCGCCTTCGGCAGCACCTGAGCCTTCGGCAGCACCTGATCGAACCCCTGGGAGACTCCATGAAGAACATCCAATTCGGCATTACCGCCATCGTTGCGGCTGTCGCGCTTATCGGCTGCGGCCAGAGCGGCAGCGGCGGTGGAAGCGAAGTGAAAATCGGCCACGTCGGCCCTCTCACCGGCGGCATCGCGCACCTCGGCAAGGACAACGAGAACGGCGCCCGCCTCGCGATTGAGGAGGCGAACGCAGCCAAGACCAAGATCGACGGCAAGGAGGTGAAGTTCACCCTCGTCGCCGAGGACGACCAGGCCGATCCGAAGGTCGGCACCACGGTCGCGCAGAAACTGGTCGACGCCAAGGTCGTCGGCGTGGTCGGCCACCTGAACTCCGGTACCTCCATCCCGGCTTCGCCGATCTATAACCAGGCTGGCATTCCGGTGATTTCCGGCTCGGCCACCAACCCGAAGCTCACCGAGCAGGGCTTCAAGACCCAGTTCCGCGTCGTCGGCCGCGACGACCAGCAGGGCCCGGCGATCGCGAGCTATCTTGCCACCAACAACAAGCCGCAGACGGTCGCCGTGATCGACGACGCCACCGCCTACGGCGAAGGCATCGCCAACGAAGTGGAGAAAACGCTCAAGGCGGCGAAGATCAACGTGCTGCCGCGCGAGAAGGGCACCGACAAGACCACCGACTGGAAAGCGGTGCTCACCAAGCTGCGCGGTCGCAATCCGGATGCCGTGTTCTACGGCGGCATGGACGCGACCGGCGGGCCGCTGCTCAAGCAGGGCCGCGAGCTCGGCATCAAGGCCGTGTTCTCGTTCGGCGACGGCGCTTGCACCGATAAGATGAAGGAGCTCGCGGGTGATGCATCGGAGGGCCTGCTGTGCTCTCAAGCCGGCATCCCGGTCGACGCGGCGGACAAGAAGTTCCTCGAGGCCTACAAGAAAAAGTTCAACGCCGATCCGATCCTCTATTCGCCGTTCACCTATGACGCCGCCAAGATGCTGATCGCGGCAATGCAGAAGGCGAACTCCAGCGATCCGAAGAAGTACCTGCCGGAGCTGCAAAAGCTCGACTTCAGCGGCGCCACCGGCAAGATCGGCTTCGATGGCAAGGGCGACCGTAAGGACGCCGAGATGACGATCTTCACCATGAAAAGCGGCAAGCTGCTGCCGGTCGCGGTCATCAAGGGCGACAAAACGCAGAGCTACGACGAATTCGTCAAAGGCTCGAAGTAGCTTCGCCTAGCTGATGCACGAAAACGGCACCCGCGGGTGCCGTTTTCATTTCTGCTAGGCTTGCGCTCCGACATGGACACGTTCCTGCAGCAGCTGGTCAACGGCTTGACCGCAGGAAGCGTCTATGCCGTCGTGGCGCTCGGCTACACGATGGTTTACGGCATCATCCAGCTCATCAATTTCGCGCACGGCGAAGTGGTGATGATCGGCGCGATGGTGGCGTTCACCGTGATCAACCTGCTGGTGCCCAGCGGCTTGCCGCCGGTCGCCATCGTCTTGATCGGGGCCGGATGCGCGGTGCCGGTCTGCATGCTGGTGGGCTATGGCATGGAGCGCCTGGCTTACCGCCCGCTGCGGCACGCGCCGCGCCTCGCGCCGCTCATCACCGCGATCGGCGTGTCGATCATCCTGCAGCACCTTGCGCTGATGATCTGGAGTCGCAACATCCTCGCCTTCCCGCAGATCATCCCGTCGCGCACCTACTTCATCGGCGGCGCGGCGATCACCACGGTGCAGATCGCGATCCTTGCCATCTGCCTCACGCTGATGGCGAGCCTCGCGATCCTGGTCTACCGCACCCCGCTCGGCACCGCGATGCGCGCCACGGCGCAAAACGCGCACGTCGCCGGGCTGATGGGAATCGACGTCAACCGCGTCATCGCCATCACCTTCGTCATCGGCGCGGGGCTCGGTGCGGTGGCGGGTGTGCTGTTCGGCACCTACTACGGCCTGGCGCAATACACCATGGGGTCGGTCCTCGGGCTGAAAGCATTCTCGGCGGCGGTGCTCGGCGGCATCGGCAATATCCCCGGCGCAATGCTTGGCGGCGTGCTTCTTGGCCTGGTCGAGGCGCTCGGCGCGGGCTATATCGGCGACCTCACCGATGTCTGCCAGTGGGGCGTACCGCTGCAGGCTTGCGAGGGCGGCGGCCACTTCATCCTGTTCGGCTCGAACTACCAGGACGTGTTCGCCTTCGTGGTCCTGATCCTGGTGCTCGTGTTCCGCCCGCAGGGCCTGCTCGGCGAGCGCGTCGGAGACCGGGCCTGATGCGCGCGTACTTCGATACGCGCGGCCGTCCCTGGCTGATCTACGTCGGCTTCGCGCTGATCGGCCTGGCCCTCGCCTTGCTGCCATTCGCACTGACGCAGGTCGGAACCACCTGGGTGCGCATTACCAACTACGCCATCCTCTACATCATCCTGGCGCTGGGCCTGAACATCGTCGTCGGCTTCGCCGGCTTGCTGGATCTCGGCTACATCGCGTTCTATGCGGTAGGGGCCTACGTCTATGCGCTGCTCGCCAGCCCGCAGTTCGGCCTGCACCTGCCGTTCTGGGTGATCCTGCCGATCGGCGCGGCGGTCGCCGCCCTGTTCGGCTTGCTGCTCGGCGCGCCGACGCTCAAGCTGCGCGGCGACTATCTCGCCATCGTCACGCTCGGCTTCGGCGAGATCATCCGCATCTTCCTCAACAACCTCTCGCGCCCGGTGAACATTACCAACGGCCCGCAGGGCATCGCGGGCATCGACCCGTTCGCTTTCGGCAGCTTCCGCTTCGATAGCCCGATCAAGTACTACTACCTGCTGCTGGCGGTGGCGCTCGCCATCATCGCGGTCAACCTGCGGCTGCAGAACTCGCGCATCGGCCGCGCCTGGGAGGCGATCCGCGAGGACGAGACCGCGGCGCGCGCGATGGGGATCGATACGCGCAACCTCAAGCTGCTCGCCTTCGCCATGGGCGCGAGCTTCGGCGGCATCGCCGGCGGCATGTTCTCGGCGATCCAGGCCTTCATCTCGCCCGAGAGCTTCATCCTGGTCGAGTCGATCATGGTGATTTCGATGGTGGTGCTGGGCGGGATGGGGAACGTCTGGGGCGTGATCCTTGGCGCGCTGCTGCTTTCCTTCGTGCCCGAGATCCTGCGCTGGACCGTGACGCCGGTGCAGGAGGCCCTGTTCGGGCGCATGATCATCGAGCCCGAGGTGATCCGCATGCTGCTGTTCGGCCTCGCGCTCGTGCTGGTGATGCTGTTCCGGCCGGCGGGCTTGCTCCCTTCGGCGGTCAGGAAGCGCGAGCTCGAGGAGCGTGCCGCTTGAGCCGGCCTGACGTAGACCTGCTTTCGGGAGATCGCATCGCGAAGCGCTTCGGCGGCGTCCAGGCGCTGAGCGAGGTCTCGTTCTCGATCGGTAAGGGACAGGTCTACGGCCTCATCGGCCCGAACGGCGCCGGCAAAACCACGCTGTTCAACGTCCTGACGGGGATCTACGCGCCCGACGGCGGTGGCTTCACTTTCGATGGTCGCAGCCTCGCCGGCCTGAAGGCCCACCAGGTCGCCGCCGCCGGCATCGGCCGCACTTTCCAGAACATCCGCCTGTTCGTGAATCTTTCCGCGCTCGAGAACGTGATGATCGGGCGCCACTCGCGCACGCACGCAGGGGTGGTGGGCGCGGTGCTGCGCAATCGCAAGACGCTCCAGGAAGAAAAGGCCATCGAGAAGCGGTCCTTGGAGCTGCTCGATTACGTCGGCATCCGCGCGCGCGCGAACGACGCCGCCGGCAGCCTGCCTTACGGCGACCAGCGCCGCCTGGAGATCGCGCGCGCGCTCGCCACCGAGCCGAAGCTCCTCGCGCTCGACGAGCCCGCGGCCGGCATGAACCCCTCGGAGCGCCTCGCGCTCGGCAAGCTGATCCGCCGTATCCGCGCCGACGGGGTGACCGTGCTTCTGATCGAGCACGACGTGCGCCTGGTGATGAATGTATGCGACCGCGTAATGGTGCTCGACTATGGCGAGAAGATCGCGGAGGGCACGCCGGCCCAAGTGCAGAAGGACCCGAAGGTCATCGAAGCCTACCTGGGAGCGCCGCATAAAGCTGCTTGAGGTCAAAGGGCTCGAGGTGCACTACGGTGGCATCCGCGCCGTGAAGGGCATCGACCTCGAAGTGACCGAGGGCGAGCTGGTGTGCCTGATCGGCGCCAATGGCGCCGGCAAGACATCCACCCTGAAAGCCATCTGCCGCCTGATACCTTCCCGGGGACAAGGCCTTTCTTATTCCGGCGAAGACATCTCCCGCGCCCAGGTGCACGAGCTGCCGCGTAAGGGGCTGGTGATGGTGCCCGAGGGACGCGGCATCTTCCCGCAGCTCACGGTCGAGGAGAACCTCGCCATGGGCGCGTACGCGCGCGGCGGCGGCAGCACCGGGAAGCAATACGAGACGTTCCCGCGGCTCAAAGAGCGCCGCCTGCAGGTCGCCGGCACGCTTTCCGGCGGCGAGCAGCAGATGCTCGCCATTGCGCGCGCGCTGATGAGCGAACCCCGGCTCCTGCTGCTCGACGAGCCATCGATGGGCCTCGCGCCGATGATGGTGGCGCGCATTTTCGAGGTGGTGCGTGAAATCGCCGCCCGCGGCGTGACCATCCTGCTGGTCGAGCAGAACGCGCGCCTTGCGCTGGAGCTCGCGCATCGCGGCTACGTCATGGAGTCGGGCGCCATCAGTCTCGCCGGGAAAGCCAGCGAGCTGCTCAACAATCCGAAGGTACGCGAGGCCTACCTCGGCGAAGCCGCTGCCTGACTACTTGATCTCGTCGGTGGCGAGATCTGCTGCGGTGGTGAAGCTGTCGGCGTAGAACTCATCCTCGGGCAACTGGCACTGCGTAATGAAATCCTTGCGCGCCGAATCGACCATCACCGGCACGCCGCAGGCGTAGACCTGGTAGCCCGAGAGGTCCGGAAAGTCCTGCATCACCGCGCGGTGCACGAATCCGCTGCGGCCCGACCAGGCGTCCTCGGCGGCGGCTTCCGAGACCACAGGCACGTAGCGGAAATTGGGCTGCTGCAGCGCCCAGCTCTCGGCCAGCGCATGGAGGTAGAGATCCTTGGGTCGCCGGCAGCCCCAGTAGAGCACCATCGGCCGCTCGACCTTCCGGTGCAGCGCGCTCTCGATGATCGATTTGATCGGCGCGAAGCCGGTGCCGCTGGCGACGAACACGATCGGCTTGCTGGAGTCCTCGCGCAGGAAAAAGCTGCCGAGGGGGCCCTCGAACCTGAGGATGTCGCGCGGCTTCATCTTGCCGAACACGTGGTCGGTGAAGTTGCCCCCCGGCACGTGGCGGATATGCAGCTCGATCAGCTCGTCGGCGTGCGGCGGATTGGCCATCGAGAAGCTGCGCCGCTCGCCGCCCTTCAGCAGGAAGTCGATGTACTGGCCGGCCAGAAACTGCAGGCGCTCGTTCGCCGGCAGCTTGAGCTGCACGATGACGACGTCGTCCGCCACTTTGGTGAGCTGCTGCACGCGGCAGGGCAGCAGCCGCACCGCGATGTCCTTCGCCGCGCCGATGGTGCGGCATTCGATCATCAGCTCGCCGAGCGGCTTCGCCTGGCAGAAAAGCGCCTTGCCGTGCGCCCGCTCCTCGTCCGTGAGCACCCGCGCGTGGTAGTGGCCATAGTCGACCGCCCCGCTGACGATCTTGCCTTTGCACGAGCCGCAAGCGCCGTTCTTGCAGCCGTAGGGCAGCATCACGCCCTGGCGCAGCGCTGCCGTGAGCACCGACTCGCCTTCGTCGACGGCGAAGCTCTGACCGCTCGGCTGAACTGTGACTTTATGCATCGCTAGAATAGGCCCATGGAGTCTACCAAGCTCTTGGTGCTGACCAACCTGCCGGATCGCGCCGTGGCCGAGAAGCTCGCGGCGCTGCTGGTGGAGAAGCAGCTCGCCGCCTGCGTCAACATCCTCGCGCCGTGCCGCTCGGTCTACCGCTGGAAGGGCGCGATCCAGCACGACGAGGAGCACCCGATGCTCATCAAGACCACGACCGCGCGCTACGCCGCGCTCGAGCAGGCGCTGCGCGCGGGCCACCCGTACGAACTTCCCGAGATCATCGCGGTCCCAATCGAGCGCGGCCTGCCTGCTTACCTCGATTGGGTCGCCGCCGAAACCGCATCCAAGCCGTGAAACGCTTTCTCGTCGCCCTTGTTTGGCTCTCGCTCGCCAGTCCGGCGGCCGCGCAATGGTTCAAGAAGGCCGACGAGCTGCTCGAGCCGGAGAAAGCATTCCGCTTCAGCGCGCGCGTGCTCGAGGGAGCGGTGGAGGTGCAGTTTGCGATCGCGGACGGCTATTACATGTACCGCGACAAATTCCGCTTCAGCACCGAGGGCAATCCATCAGTGCAGCTCGGCGTCGCGGAGCTGCCGCGCGGCGCACGCCACAAGGACGAGTTCTTCGGCGACACCGAGACCTATCGGCGGCAGGTCACTATCCGCATTCCCGCGCAGGGCGAGGGGGGTTTCGAGTTGAAGGTGGTGTCGCAGGGCTGCGCGGACCTCGGTGTGTGCTACGTGCCGATGGAATCGCAGGCGGCGCTGCACCTCGCTGCAGGGACGCTCTCGGCGTCGAACCCCGAGCGGCGCTGGTCGGTGTTCGCAAGCGACATGGATATCGCGCAGCTTTTCCAGGGCAACGTTGCGCTGGTGCTCGCCAGCTTCTTCGGCTTCGGCCTGCTGCTGAGCTTCACGCCGTGCGTGCTGCCGATGATCCCGATTCTGGGCGGCATCATCGCCGGCGAGGGCGCGCGCCTGAATAAATCGCGCGCGTTGGCGTTATCCGGCACTTATGTGCTGAGCATGGCGCTCACCTACGCCGCGGCCGGGATCGCCGCCGCGTATGTCGGCTCGCTCCTCGCCGCCTATTTGCAGAACGTCTGGGTGCTCGGCGCGTTCGCCGCGGTGTTCGTGCTCCTCGCGCTGTCGATGTTCGGCGTCTATGAGCTGCGTCTTCCCCACGCTGTACAGCAGCGCCTGCACGGCGCCCATGGACGGTTGAAGGGCGGGCGTTTAACCTCGGTCGCAGCCATGGGCGTGCTCTCGGCGGTCATTGTCAGTCCCTGCGTATCGGCACCGCTTGCCGGCGCGCTGCTCGAAATCTCACGCTCGGGCGACATGGTGCTCGGCGGCAGCGCGCTGTTCGCCATGGCGCTCGGCATGGGCGTGCCGCTGATGCTGGTGGGCTTGTCCGAAGGCGCCTTGTTGCCGCGCGCGGGGGCCTGGATGGTCGGGGTGAAGAAATTCTTCGGCCTCATGCTGCTTGCCGTGGCGGTGTGGATTCTCGCGCCGGTGCTGCCGCCGCTCGCCGGCATGCTGTCGTGGAGCCTGCTCGCATTCGGCGTGGCATTGCTCCTGCGACGGGCGTGGATCGCGGCCGCGCTTCCGGTGGTCGTGGGCATCGCGATCCTCGTGGGCGCGCTGGCGGGCAGCCGCGACCCGCTGCGTCCGCTGGCAGTATTCACGACCGGTACCCCCCACTCGGCGCCGATGGCATGGACGCGCGTCGCGTCGCTGGACGAGCTGCAAACCCGGCTCACGGCGCCGGGCCGGCTGGTCATGCTGGACTTCTATGCCGACTGGTGCGTCTCGTGCAAGGAAATGGAGGCGTTCACCTTCTCCGATCCAAAGGTGCGCGCGCAGCTCGACCGGATGCTGCTGCTGCAGGTGGATGTCACGGCGAACAACGAACACGACCGGGCGCTGCTCAAGCGTTTCTCGCTCTTCGGGCCGCCGGGGATCATCTTCTTTGACGCCGATGGGCGCGAGATCAAGGGGCTGCGCGTGATCGGCTACCAGAACCCCGAGCGTTTCCTCAAGACACTTTCGCTCGCGACAGCACCTTAGCCGCCTCCAGCGCGAAATAAGTCAGGATGCCATCGGCGCCGGCGCGCTTGAACGCGATCAGGCTCTCCATCACGCACGACTCCGGCAACCAGCCGTTGCCGATTGCCGCGCGCAGCATCGCGTATTCGCCCGACACCTGGTAGACGTAAGTCGGCGCCTTGAACTCGTCCTTCACCCGGCGCAGCACGTCGAGGTAGGGCAGGCCGGGCTTGACCATCACCATGTCCGCGCCTTCGGCGAGATCGAGGCCCACTTCCCACAGCGCCTCGTCGGAGTTTGCCGGATCCATCTGGTAAGTCTGCTTGTCGGCTTTGCCGAGCGCTTTCGCCGAGCCAACCGCGTCGCGGAACGGGCCGTAGAAGCCAGAAGCGTACTTCGCCGAGTACGCCATGATCTTGGTGTGGATGTGGCCGGCTTTCTCCAGCGCCGCGCGGATGCGGCCGATGCGTCCGTCCATCATGTCGGAAGGCGCGACGATATCGACGCCCGCCTTCGCCTGCGTGAGGGCCTGCTTGACCAGAATATCGAGCGTGACGTCGTTCAGGATATAGCCGTTCTTGTCGACCACGCCGTCCTGGCCGTGCGATGTATAGGGATCGAGCGCGACGTCGGTCATGATGCCGAGTTCGGGAAAGCGTTTCTTCAGCGCCGCGGTGGCACGCGGCACCAGTCCCTTTGCGTTGAACGCCTCGCGGCCATCCACCGTCTTCAGTTTCTGTTCAATCACCGGGAAAAGCGCCAGCGCCGGGATGCGAAGTTTCAGGCATTGCTCTGCCACCGGTAGCAGCTTGTCGACGGTCATGCGCTCGACGCCCGGCATCGAGTCCACTTTTTCAGTGCGGGCTTTTCCGTCGAGCACGAACACCGGATAGATGAGATCCCCCGGCGTGAGTGTGGTCTCGCGCATCAGCCGCCGCGAGAATTCGTCGCGCCGCATGCGCCGCATCCGCACCGTCGGGAAGCTGCCGTAAATGTTCATTTTTTTATGTGGTTTTTGCCGGGGGAACTTTTGTCCAGCGGCTGGAATCTTACCTTCGGACGAGTTTATCGTCTCCCGCTTCTCCTCCCTGAGCGGGTGCCTTAATTCAAAGTTAAGGCGTTTCGCCCCCGGTTTATATCCCCTTTACCGGGGGCCTTTTATTTCGGCGCGGCCTGCTCGAGCCAGGATTCGAGCAGGTCGCGACACTCCTCGATTCCCTGCGGGGTGACGCTCGAAAAAAGACGCACTTCGCCCGGCAGCGACGCGCGGATGTTTTCGAGGGTCGCGGCCTGCTCGGCGCGCGACAGCTTGTCCGCTTTGGAGAGAAGCACCAGTTTGCGCGTGTCGCCGAGCCAGCCAAGCAATTGCCCATCGAGCGCGGTCAGCGGGTGGCGCGCATCCATGATCACTACCACGCCGGCGAGCGCAGGGCGCGAGTTCAGATAGGCTCCCACCAATTCCTGCCACTGCGCGCGCATCGCCTGCGGCACTCTCGCGTAGCCGTAACCCGGCAGGTCCACCAGCCGAGCGCGCGGTTCGTCTTCCGCGCCCAGCGCATAGAAATTGATCGTCTGCGTGCGCCCGGGCGTCTTGCTCGTGAAGGCGAGGCGCTTGCGTCCGGTGAGGGCGTTGATGGCGCTCGACTTGCCGACGTTCGAGCGGCCGGCGAAGGCGAGCTCGGGCAGGTCGGGGGCAGGCAGGCCGGCCGCGGTGCCGGCCGAAGTAAGGAACTGTGCTTGCGAGAATATTCTAATAAAATCGCGCCTTTCCACGATTCCGGGGGCCAGGGGATGATACGTGCATTGCTGTGCGGCGCTGTAGCCGCAGTGTTCGCCGCGCAGGGCTTGGCGCAGGACGCGGCCAAGGCGCAGAACATCGCGAACCAGGTGTGCGCGGCGTGTCACGCCGGAGACGGTAATAGCCCCACGTCGGCCAATCCCAAGATCGCCGGGCAGATTTCCGAGTACACGCACAAGCAGCTCGTCGACTTCAAGGCGCAGGGTGGCAAGAAGCCCGCGCGCGAAAGCCCCATCATGATGGGCATGGTGGCGAACCTCTCCGACGCTGACATGAAAGGCCTCGCCGCGTATTACGCCGGGCAGAAGCTCAAGCCGGCCGCGGCGGCGGACAAGGACCTCGCTGCCGCCGGGCAGAAGCTCTGGCGCGGCGGCAATGCCGCCAGCGGCGTGCCGGCCTGCGCCGGCTGCCACGGCCCCAGCGGCGCCGGCATCCCCGCCCAATATCCGAGGGTGGCTGGGCAGTACGCCGAATACATCGCCACCCAGCTCAAGGCTTTCAAGGAAGGCACGCGAGCCAACGACCCAAACGGCATGATGCGCGGGGTGGCGGCGCGCCTGACGGATCGCGAGATCCGTGCGGTGGCGGAGTATGCTGCGGGCCTGCGCTGACGGAATACTGGACGCGCCAAGGGTGTTTTCCACCGATGCGGCCCATGCCGCGACAAGAGGAGCGAACGAGATGAGAAAAAGCCTTGTGGCAGCGGTCGTAGCGGTAACGCTGGGTGGGCTGGCGGGATTCGCCGCCGCGCAGGTGAAGCCCGACACGCTGGTCAAGCAGCGCCAGTCTGCGATGACCCTGATCGGCAAATACTGGGGGCCGATCGCCGGCATGGCTTCGGGCAAGGTTTCGCCCTACAACGCCGACGTGGTCTCGCGCAACGCGACGTATCTCGAAAATCTGGCCCAGATGCCCTGGGATGGGTTCCACGAGAGCACCAAGGACGAGAAGAACACCAAGGCGCTGCCGGCAGTCTGGACGGACAAAGCGAAGTTCGATGACCTGGCGCAGCGACTGCAGACCGAAACCGCCAAGCTCGGCCAGCTCGCCCGTGCCAAGGACGAAGCGGGCGTTAAGCAGCAATACGCCGCGGTCGGCAAGACGTGCGGCGGCTGCCACGAAAGCTTCCGGCAGAAGCAGTAACGCCATCGTGCTGCCACGAAGCCCCGCCCTGGCGGGGCTTTTCTTTCTCTGGCTGTCAGCGACTTGCTTTGCGCAAGGCGATGCCAGGCGCGGGGAATATCTCGCCAAGGCGGGCGGCTGCGTCGGCTGCCATACCGTGGAGCCGAAGGAAGGAAGTAAGGAGAACGCCGTCGCCTTCGCCGGCGGCCGTGCGCTGAAGACCCCGTTCGGCACCTTCTACGGACCGAACATCACGCCGCATCCGCAAGCCGGCATTGGCCGCTGGTCGGAAGCCGATTTCATGCGGGCGATGCGTGAAGGACGCCGGCCCGACGGTGCAAACTACTTTCCAGCCTTTCCGTACCCTTCTTTCACCCTCATGAGCGACGGCGACCTGCGGGACTTGTGGGCGTACTTCCGTACCCTGCCGCAAAGCAATCGACCGAACGAGCCGCACGAGCTCGGCTTCCTCTATCGCTGGCGCTTCCTGGTGAGCCCCTGGAAGTGGATGTTCTTCTCGCCCGGGCCGCTCGTGCCTGATCCGGCGAAGAGCGCGCCGGTCAATCGCGGGGCCTATCTCGTGCAAGCGCTCGGGCATTGCGGCGAGTGCCACACGCCGCGCAACTTCCTCGGAGGCGCGAGCCCGGACCGGTTCCTCGCCGGCGCCAAGGATGTCGCGCCGAACCTCACCCCGACCCGGCTCAAGAGCTGGAGCGACGCCGACCTGCGCAACTTTCTGACCACCGGGCTCACTGCCGACGGCGACGTTCCCGCCAAAGAGATGGGCGAAGTGATCGCTAATACCACCAGCCAGTTGAGCCCGGAGGACCTGAACGCCATGATCGCCTTCCTCCGTACCGTGCCGCCATTGCCCGAAGACGGGAAGTAGAATGAAATACCGGCGCGTGGAATAGGTCGTCCAGGCGCCTTGTTCCCTCTATGAACGAAGCCAAGCGCCTGGTTGAGCTGATCCCGCGGCTGCGGCGCTATGCCCGTGCGCTGGTGGGGGATCGGGCGACCGCCGATGACCTGGTCCAGGACACCCTGGAGCGCGCGTGGGCCAAGCTGCATCTCTACCGCCGCGGGACCGACCTGCGCGCATGGCTTTTTACGGTTATGCACAATGTTCACGTCAACCGGGTGCGCGCTTCGCGTGTCACCGACACGCTCGAGGACGAGATGCCCGAGCTCGCGCAGCGCGCGCCGCAGGGTGATGCGCTGCTGGTGCGCGACCTCGACCGCGCAATCGGCCGCTTGCCGGCCGAGCAGCGCGCGGTGCTGCTTCTCGTCACGCTGGAGGAAATGAGCTACGAGGAAGTCGCGCGCACCCTCGGGATCCCGATCGGCACCGTGATGTCGCGCCTGTCCCGGGCGCGTGACAAGCTGCGCGCGATGATGCTGGGGCAGGGGACGGCCAAGTTGAAGGTCGTAAAATGAGTCGTTAGATGAGCGACCCAGTCGTCACCGAAGCGGATCTGCAGGCCTACGCCGACGGCAAGCTCCCGGAGGAGCGCCGCGTGGCCGTGGCTGCGTGGCTCGCCGCGCATCCGGAGGACGCCGAGCGCATCGAGAGCTACCGCCAGCTCGCCGCGGAATTGCGCACCTCCTACGAGGGCGTGCTGGACGAGCCGGTGCCCGAGCGCCTGCAGCTGGCCTTGCATGCCGGCCGGACACGGCGCATCGCCGTCGTCGCGGGCTGGATCGGACTGGGCGCAGTGCTCGGCGCGATCGCCGGCTGGCAACTGCACGGCACGCCGCCCACGCCGGCGGCCGCCGGCGACGCCGCCGCGCTGATGGCGCATCGCGCGGTCGTCGCGCACGCCACGTACTCGCCTGAAGTCCGCCATCCGGTGGAAGTCGGCGCCGATCAGGAAGCGCATCTGGTGGCGTGGCTCTCCAAGCGCCTCGGTACTCAGTTGCGCGCGCCGAAGCTCGAAGGCGTCGGTTACAGCCTGGTCGGCGGACGCCTGCTGCCGGGGGAACAGGGGCCGGTGGCGCACTTCATGTACCAATGCAATCGCGGCACGCGTGTGACCCTGTATGTGCGCAGCGACATGGGCGGCAACCGCTCGACGGCGTTCCGCTACGCGCGCGAAGGCAGCGTTGGCGTGTTCTACTGGGTCGACAGCAAGGTGGGATATGCAATGTCCTCGAGCGACATCAGCAAGGAAGATCTGCTGAACGTCGCCAACGCCGCCTACCAGCAGCTCAATCCACCGTAGCCGGCGTCAGGCTGCCTTTCGCAGCCGGGCGAAGTCGATGGCGGATGAAGGTCCGATTTCCGCTTTGCAAGTGTTCGCCATGTGCTCGAGCGCGTGGCGATTGTCGGCTTCTTGCTCCGACGCCGAACAATCGCGCGGCACCACGAGCTTGAAGTCGCGCATGTAGGCATCGTGCGCGGTGAACAGCACGCAGAAATTACCGGCAATGCCGGCGAGGATCAGCGTGCTCGCGCCAAGGTGCTCAAGAAGGACTTCCAGGCTGGTGGAGTGGAAGGCGGAGTGCTTCGGCTTGAGGACAAAGTAGTCCTCCTCATCTGGCTTGAGCAGCTCGGCGATCGGCTTGCCGCGCACCTCGTCTTCGAGCACGTGCTCGAGCAGCGAGCGGAAATCCGAGCGCCATTTGCCGAAGTTGTCATTGCAGTAGATCACCGGCACGCGGGACTGCTTGGCGCGCTGGCGCAACGCCGCGCTGGCCTTCGCCGCCGCGAGCGCCTGAGGCAACAGGCGATCGCCGCCGTCGAACTCCAGGTCGTTGATCCAGTCGATCAGCAGCAGCGCGACCGGGGATTCGTCCGGCGCGAAGCCGTGCAGGTCCTTAGACCTTGAGCGAGGCATTGAGCGCGGTGGCCAGCGCGGCGTCGCCGCTCACCAGATCCTTCCAGGCGATCTCCAGCCCGTTGCGCTTGCCCTTGGGCACCAGCTTCAGGCCCTCGGGCGAGATCGTGAGCATGAACGGCTTGCCCTCGATGTCGATTTCCCGCTTCAGCGATTTGTCGAGCTTCGTTGCCATAGTTTCCTGAACAGTTGGACGAGCTGGGGCAGCTGG
This sequence comes from uncultured bacterium, assembly GCA_965233195.1. Classification (GTDB taxonomy): domain Bacteria; phylum Pseudomonadota; class Gammaproteobacteria; order Burkholderiales; family SG8-39; genus SCGC-AG-212-J23. The sequence continues at coordinate 65,136 of CBDDSB010000026.1, forward strand.
TAGTTCGCGTTCAAGCCGCTCGGACTGGGAAGCACCCACACTTCCGCTCCCTCCAGCCGCTCGAGTTGAAGGCCAAGCGTCGCCTTGGGGCGACCGAAGGCGGTACGGTACGCGCCTAGCCCTACGAACGCCACCGCGCGGGGGCGAAAGCGGCGGATCTTCGCGACGAGTTTTTTCCCTCCAAGGATCAATTCTGTCGTGGATAGCTCGTCGGCAGCTGCGGTCCCCCTGTTGACGAGGTTGGTGAGGCCGTAACCGAGCTCGAGGAGCCGTTCGTTCTCCGAAGGGTGGAAAAGGCGCGGCGTGAATCCCGCGGCATGCAGCGCGGGCCAGAAACGGTTGCCGGGGCGCGCGAAGTGAAAGCCGGTGGCGGCGGAGTAGAGGCCCGGGTTGATGCCGCAGAACAGGACCTTGATGCCCGGGCCGATCACGTCGCGCAGGCCCTTGCCCGCGGCGGCCTGCAGCTCAGCCTTGCTAGGCGGGCCTGACCACGTAGCCGCCGGATTTCTCGTCAGCTTCGAGCTTGATGAGGCCTTTCTTTTCGGCTTCCTCGAGGAGCTCGGAGAACCCATGGAAGCCATAGTACGTCTCGTTGAAACCCGGATTCCTGCGCTTCAGCGCCTGCTTCACCATCGAGCCCCAGATGCGCTCGTCGGCATCGCGCTCGGCCATCAGCGCCTCGAGCGTGCCGAGCATCAGGTCGAAAGCCTCCTGCTTCTTGTCGCCGCCGTTGCCTTTGTCGCCGCTGGCGCTCACCGGCGCCGCTTCGCGTCGCTTCTTGGCCGCGCGGCGCTTCTGCTCGTCGGCGCGGACCAGGTCGTCGTAGTAGATGAACTCGTCGCAGTTGTTGATCAGCAGGTCGGAGCTCGAGTTCTTGACGCCGACGCCGATCACGGTCTTCGCGTTCTCGCGCAGCTTGGAGACCAGCGGCGAGAAGTCGGAGTCGCCGCTGACGATGACGAAGGTGTCGACGTGCGACTTGGTGTAGCAAAGGTCGAGGGCGTCGACCACCATGCGGATGTCGGCCGAGTTCTTGCCCGACTGGCGCACGTGCGGAATCTCGATCAGCTCGAACGAAGCCGAGTGCATCGTGGCCTTGAATTCCTTGTAGCGCTCCCAGTCGCAGTACGCCTTCTTGACCACGATCGAGCCCTTGGCGAGAAGCCGCTCGAGCACCTTCGCCATGTCGAACTGGGCGTATCTCGCTTCTTTCACGCCGAGGGCGACGTTCTCGAAGTCGCAGAACACGGCGAGGCTGCGTGCGTCGGGGCCGAGCGCCACTAGTGGTCCTTGCGCGGCGCCTGCGGCGTTTGCGCGGCGCCTGCGGCGGCTGCCTGGCCCGCGCGGCGCCGCTCGCGCCAGCCTTCGACCAGCGAATATCCCGCCGGCACCACCACGAGGGTGAGCAGCGTGGAGGTGATCATCCCGCCGATCACCGCGAGCGACAGCGGCTTGTTGGTCTCGGCGCCGGCGCCCAGGCCGATGGCCGCCGGCATCAGCGCGAGGATGATGGTGAGCGAGGTCATCACCACCGGCCGCATGCGCGTCGGGCAGGCGTCCCGCAAGGCGTCATCCACGTTCATGCCCTGGTCGCGGCGCTGATTGGTCAGGTCGACCAGCAGAATCGAGTTCTTCGCCACCAGGCCGATCAGCAGCACCAGGCCGATGCCGGAATAGATGTTCAGCGTGCTGCCCGAAAGCCATAGCGCCGCGATGCCGCCGACGATGCCGAGCGGTACGGCGAGCATCACGTAGAACGGCTGCAGAAAGCTGTTGAACTGGCTGGCGAGCACCATGAACAGCAGGGCGAGCGCCAGCATGAAGGTGAACGCGGTGGCGGCGGCAGTCTTTTCCAGCTGCTCGGCCTCGCCGACGAACACAACCTGGTAACCGATAGGCAAGCTTTGCGACGCCTCGCGCACTTTCTCGATGGCCGCGCCGAGCGCAATCGTCGGGGTGGCGAAGAAGGTTGCCGAATATTGCAGGTCGAAGCGGCCGATCACCGCCGGCCCGAGCGCCTCGCGGAAACGCGCCACCGAGTCCAGCCGCACCAGCTGCCCCTGGCGGTTGCGCAGGTAGATCTTGGACAGGTCGGCCTGCTGCTGGAACTCGCCCTCCTTGGCCTTCAGCCGGATGTCGTAGCGCTCGCCATCGCCGGGGGAGTCGTTGTACTTCGCGATGTCGATCCCGCCCGAGAGCATGTTCACGGCGAGGGCGATGTCGGCCGAGTTGAGACTCAAGCCCGCCGCCCGCACGCGGTCGGGTTCCAGCACGAGCTGCGGCAGGTCGAGCTGTAGATTGTTGTCCATGCGGCCGATCTGCGGATCGGCCTGCAGCCTCGCCTGCAGATCCCTGGCGACGCGGCCCATCTCCTGCAGGTTGGGCCCCTTGACGACGAACTGCAGCGGCTCCGAACGCTGCCCTTGCACCAGGCCGAAGGCGCGCGGGAAGGCCTGCGCGCCCGCGATCTGGGCGAGGTCGCGCCGCAGCAGGTTGATGACTTCCTGCTGCGAGCGGGTGCGCTCGCTGCGAGGCTTCATGCGTGCGACCACGGTGGCCTGATTCACCTGCTGCGCGGAGCCGAGCCCGATGACGCCGAACTCGGTCACCACTTCGGGATAGCGGAAGGCAATCTGCTCGACCTCGCGCAGCTTGGTCTCGGTGTAATCGATCGACGAGCCGAGCGGTGTGCGGATACCGATGAGGAAACGGCCTTCGTCGGGCTGCGGAGCGAGCTCGCGCGGCAGGTTGTTGAACAGCGGAATGGCGGCGAGGAACGCGAGCAGCGCGGCCAACAGAACCACGCCGCGATTGCGCAACGCGAACCCGAGGCTGCGTCGGTAGGCGCGCTCGATCCTCTGGAAGGCGCGCTCGAGCAGCCAGTACACCCTGCCGTGCTTCGCCTGCACGTCGAGGTAGCGCGAGCACAGCATCGGGGTGAGGGTGAGCGAGACGAACAGCGAGACCAGCACGCCGAAGGTCACCACCACCGCGAACGAGCGCAGGAACTGGCCGAGGATGCCGCTCACGAAGACCACCGGCGCGAAGATCGCCACCAGCGAAAAGCTCGCCGCGATGACCGCGAAAGTCACCTCGCGGCTCCCGGTCACGGCGGCCGACGCCGCGGTCGCGCCGGGGTCCTCCTCGCGGTGGCGGTAGATGTTCTCGAGCACCACGATGGCGTCGTCGACCACCACGCCGACTAGCAGCAACAGCGCGAGCAGCGTCACCGAGTTAAAGGTATAGCCGAAGAAGTACATCACCGCGATGGCACCGAACAGCGATACGGGGATCGAGCAGGCGATGATCACGGTGGAGCGGAAGCTCTTCAGGAACAGCCAGACGATCAACGAAGCGAGGATGGTGCCCTCGACCAGGTGGTTCTTGAGCGCCGCCACCATGGCGCCGATGAACAGCTTGTCGTTCTGCACGTAGTGCAGCTCCATCCCCGGGGGCAGCTGTGGGCGGATCTCGTTCTCGATCCGATCCACGACCCGGTCGATGATCTCGACGGTGTTCGTGTTCGGCACTTTGACCACGCCAACGCCGATGGCCGGCTTGCCGTTGAAACGTGCGAACTGCCGGTAGTCGGCAAGTCCATCCTCGATCTCGGCGATGTCGCGTAGGCGCACCGGCGAGCCGTCCTTGTAGCCCACGATCATCGCGGCGAGGTCGTCGAGCTGGTGAAACTCGAGGTCGAGCTTGACTAGGTGCTCGGTCGTGCGGCCGACGAGAAAGCCGCCGGCGAACTGGATGTGCTCCTTGCCGAAGGCATCGGTGATGTCCTGCGCGGCGATGCCGAATCCCGCCATCTTGCCGGGCAGCAGGTTGACGCGGATGGTGCGGTCCCGGCGTCCGCCGATGCGGATCTCGCCCACGCCGTCGATCGTCTCCAGGCGCTTCTTGATCACGTTGATGGCGTACTGGTTGAGCTGCTGCTGGGTGCGGTCGCCTTGCAGCGCGGTCCAGAGGATCGGCTGCGTATTGCTCTCGACCTTCGCCACCACCGGCGGGTCGGCGTCCTTCGGCAGGCGGCGTACCACCTGATTCACCTTCGCCTGCACTTCCTGGAAGGCGACGTCGATGCGCTTCTCGAGGTTGAAGGTAATCACCACCACCGAGCTGCCCGGCGCCGAAGTCGACTGGATGTGCTCGATGCCCGGGACGCTGTTGACCGAGGTCTCGATCAGGTTGGTGATCGAGGCGTCGACGATGTCGGGGTTGGCGCCCTTGTGCGCCGTGGTGATCGAGATGACCGGAAATTCGATATAAGGCAGCTTGTCCACGCCCATGCGCTCGTAGGCGATCCAGCCGAACAGCACCAGCAGCGCGCTCAGCATGAACGCGAAGACGTGGCGGCGGATGGAGAGCTCGGACAGCGTCATGGCGTTAGCCCTTGCCCTTGTCGTTGCGACTGCCGCCCTTGGCCGCGGTCCCCTTTTCCGATCCCTGGCCGCGTACCGTCACCGCGGCGCCATCGGTCAGGAAGCCGGCGCCATCGACGGCGATGCTTTCGCCCGCGGCGAGGCCCTTGGTGACGTGCTGCATGCCTTCCTGGCGCATACCGGTCTCCACCACGCGCTGGCGCGCGGTGCCATTCTCCAAAGCATAGACCACCTTGCCGGCCGGCCGCAGCACCACGCTCTGCTCGGGCACCATCAGCGCGCCGTCGAGCTGGCTGGTGACGATGCGCGCGTTCACCGTGCCGCCGCCGCGGAACAGCGAGCCGTCGCCACGAATCTTGACGATCGCGTTGAGGGCGCGGTTGTTCACGCCGAGCGTCGGGCGAATCTCATCGATGCGCGCCTCGAGCAGGCGCTCGGGCGCCGCCGGCGGCGACAGCACCACCTTGAGGCCGGGCTTGATGCGCGTGGACGCGGCTTCCGGGAGCAACAGGTGAACGCGCAGCTCCTGCATGCCGACCAGCTTGAACAGCGGGTCGCCAAGCTTGACGTAGTCGCCGACCGCGACGATCTGCGTTTCGATCTCACCGTCGATCGGCGCCACCACGCGCGACTTGGTCACGCTGCGGCCGGTCTGCTCGCCGCGCGCGCGTGCCGCGGTGAGCTGCTGGCGCAAGGCGTTGCGTTGCGCGATCGCGTCGTCGATGGCGTTTTGCGAGATGAACCCCTGGCTGACGAGCTTGCGGTTGCGCTCGACCACCCGCTCCTGCTGCTCGAGCAGGCTGGACAGGCGGCCGATTTCGGCCTGGTCGGAGCGTGCCTGGATGTGGAAGTCGGCAGCGTCGATCTCGGCGAGCAGCTCGCCCTTGGCGACTTTCTTTCCGGTGAAGCCGGCCACGCGCGTCACGCGCCCGGCGACTTCAGCGCCGACCGTCGGATCGATCACGTTCTCGATCGTGCCGACCACCTCCTCGTAGATCTCCAGCGTGCGCGGCTGCACCACGGCGGCGGTGATCAGGACCGCCTGCGGACCCTTTCCGGCCTTGGCGCTTTCCTTGCGCGCTGCGCGCCCGTCGCCGGCGAAGAAGTAGGCGCCCACCGCAGCCGCCAGGACGATGATGGAGAGGCCGAAGAGCGCGAGGCGTCGAGTAGCGGTGGTCATGGAAACCGGCGATTGTCAGGCCGGAATGCGCTCGAGGGCAAACAGCTCCGCGACCGATTCGCGGCGCCGCACCAAATGCGCCGCGCCCCCGGCAACCAGAACTTCCGCGGCACGGGGGCGGGTGTTGTAGTTCGAGCTCATCGCCATGGCATAAGCCCCGCTGGACATGATGGCGAGCAGGTCGCCGGCCTGGGCGGCCAGCTTGCGGTCCTTGGCGAGAAAATCGGCGCTCTCGCAGACCGGGCCGACGACGTCGTAAACAGCCGCCCCGGCCGCGGATTCCTTTACGGTCCGGACCTCGTGCCAGGCGCCGTAAAGCGCCGGCCGGATGAGGTCATTCATCGCCGCGTCGATCACCAGGAAGCTCTTGGCGGCACCCGGCTTCACATACTCCACGCGCGTCAATAGCACGCCGGCGTTACCGACCAGCGAACGGCCGGGGTCAAGGATCACCCCGTGCCGGCGCTCGCCGAGCGCAGCGAGGACGCCGGCGACGAAGGCCGCGGGTGGCTGCGGCGCCTCGTCCTTGTAGCGGATGCCGATGCCGCCGCCCACGTCGATGTGCTTGAGGCGAATCCCCGCGCGCTCGAGACGGTCGACCAGTGCGATCAGGCGCTCGGCCGCCGCGACGAAAGGCGCGCTGTCCTGCAGGAGCGAGCCGATGTGGCAGCCGATGCCGACCAGCTCCACGTTCGGCATGCGATGTGCCTGGCTATAGAGCCGCTCGGCCTCGCCATGGGCCACGCCGAACTTTGTCTCGCGCAGGCCGGTGGAGATGTAAGGGTGGGTCTTGGCGTCGATGTCCGGGTTGACGCGGAAAGCGATCGGCGCCCGCCGGCCCAGGCTGCGCGCGACGCCGTCGACCCGTGCGAGCTCGGCCTCCGACTCGAGATTGATGCAGCCAATGCCCTTTTCCAGCGCATAGCGGATCTCGGCTTCGGTTTTGCCGACGCCGGAAAACAGCGTCTTGCGCGCGTCGCCACCCGCGGCCAGCACCCGGGCGAGCTCGCCCCCGGACACGATGTCGAAGCCGGCGCCGAGGCGCGCGAGCAGCGCGAGGATGGCGAGATTCGAATTTGCCTTGACCGAATAGCACACCTGCGCGTCGCGGCCCTTGAGCGCGTGCGCGAACTCACCGTAGGCGCCCTCGATCGCGGCAGCCGAATAGACGAAACACGGTGTGCCGAAGCGCCGCGCGATTTCGTCCAACGGCACTTCGTCGGCGCACAGCACGCCGTTTCGATAGGGAAAGGACACCCCTACTTCTCTTCTTCGCGCCCGTCGCGCGGATAGGGCACCGGTTCGTAGGGCTTGGGCTTGGGCGGCTTCACCCCGGGCGGAGGGCTTTCGCGCAGATAGAGCGGGCCCTTCTGCCCGCAGGCGGCGGCCACGCAAAGAAGAACGAAACAAGCGAGGAAGCGCATAAAATCAGCATGCTACTCCATGGACGAACGCGAATTCGAAACCCGCGCGGCGCAGGCGCTGGCCGCCCTCGAGCAGGCGCTGGAAGCAGCCGAGCTGGATGCTGATTTCGAGCTGAAGGAGGGCGGCATCCTCGAGATCGAATTCGAAGACGGCGCGAAGATCATCGTCAATCGCCACAGCGCGGCGCGTGAGATCTGGGTCGCCGCCCGCTCCGGGGGCTTCCACTTTCGCTGGGACGGCGCCGCCTGGCGCGATACGCGCGACGGTTCGGAGCTCTTCGCCGCGCTATCGAAGCTGGTGTCGCAGCAATCAGGCCGGGGGAGTCGTCTGCTCGGGTAGCGGCGGCGTCGGCTGCACCGGCGGCGGGAGCGGCTGCAGGACTTCCGGCGGCGGCACTGCCTCCTTGTAGAAAAACTCGGGCACTACCTTCGCGTCGCCGCCGGCGCTCGGATAGGACATGGTAGGCACCGCCACGACCCCGGGCGGCACGCCGCGCGCTTGCTCCGGCATCTCCTTGAGCACCTGCTCCATGTAGCCGAGCCAGATCGGCAGGGCGACCACGCCCCCGGTTTGATTCTTGCCAAGCGTCTTGGGCTGGTCGAAGCCCACCCAGGAGATCGCGACCAATGCCGGCTGGTAGCCGGCGAACCAGGCGTCGACGAACTCGTTCGTGGTTCCGGTCTTGCCGGCAAGGTCCACGCGCCCCAGCCGTGCGGCGCGTGCGGCGGTGCCCGAGCGCGTTACGTCCTGCATCATGTTGTCCATGATGAAGGCGTTGCGCGCATCGAGGACGCGCAGGCCTTCGTCACCCGCCCGCCGCGGATCGGCAAGCGCCACCGCGTTGCCGCGATCGTCGACGATCTTGTGCATGAAGTACGGCTGCACCAGGAAGCCGCCATTCGCGAATACCGAATAGGCGCGCGCCATCTGCCATGCGGTCACCGAGCCGGCGCCCAGTGCCATCGTCAGGTAGGGCGGATGGCGCTCGGCGTCGAACCCGAAGCGCGCCACGTATTCCTGCGCGTACTTGGGGCCGATCGCATCGAGCACGCGGATCGACACCATGTTCTTGGATTTCGCCAGCGCGGTGCGCAGCCGCATCGGCCCCTCGAACTTGCCGTCGTAGTTCTTCGGCTCCCAGCGCTGGCTGCCGGTCTGTTCGGCTTCCAGCACCACCGGCTCGTCGGAGACCACGGTCGCGGCGGTGAAGCCTTTCTCGAGGGAGGCCGAGTAGATGAACGGCTTGAATGACGAGCCGGGCTGGCGCCAGGCCTGCGTCACGTGGTTGAACTTGTTGCGGCCGAAGTCGAAGCCGCCGACCAGCGCGCGGATCGCGCCGTCCTGCGGGTCGAGGGAAATGAATGCCGCCTCGACTTCCGGCAGCTGCAGGATCTGCCAGCCCTTTCCTTCCCGCTGGACCCGGATGATCGCCCCCTTGCGGATGCGCTTCTGCGGGCCGGCCTTGGCATCGAGCGCGCGCGCCGCGAACTGCAGGCCGGGGCCCTGGATCGCGAGGCGCTCGCCGGTGCGCAGCGCCGCCTGCACCTGCTTGCCGTCGGAAGCAACGACCACGGCCGCGAGCAGGTCGTCGCTGTCCGGGTGGTCAGCGAGGGCATCCTCGAAATCGTCATCCTCGGGAGTGGCCGGCAGCTCGACGTAGCCTTCCGGGCCTCGATAACCGGCACGCCGGTCGTACTCGAGGACGCCTTTGCGCAGGGCGTCATAGGCGGCTTCCTGGTCGGCCTTGCGGATGGTGGTGTAGACCCGGAATCCACGGGTGTAGACGTCCTCCGGATAGTGTTCGGCCAGCGCCTGGCGCACCATTTCGGCCGCGAACTCGGCGTGCACCGGGTACTCGGTGACTTCGCGCCGCGTGCGCAGCGGCGCCTTCAGGGCGTCCTCGTACTGCGTCGCGTCGATCTGGCCCAGTTCGGTCATGCGCCGCAGCACGTATTGCTGCCGCTGCTTGGCGCGCTGCGGATTGGCGATCGGGTTATAGAGCGAAGGGGCCTTCGGCAGTCCGGCCAGCATCGCGGTCTCGGCGAGAGAAAGCTGGTTCAGCGCCTTCCCGTAGTAGGTGTGCGAGGCCGCCGCGAAGCCATACGCGCGCTGCCCGAGGTAGATCTGGTTGACGTAGAGCTCGAGGATCTGCTCCTTGGACAGGCTGTGCTCGATCTTGAAGGCGAGCAACGCCTCGTACAGCTTGCGCGTAAGCGTCTTTTCCGAGGACAGGAAGAAGTTGCGCGCGACTTGCATCGTGATGGTGCTCGCCCCCTGCCGCCGGCCGCCGGCGACCAGGTTCGCCCAGGCCGCGCGCATTACGCCCACGTAGTCGATACCGGGGTGCTCGTAGAAGCGCTCGTCCTCGGCCGCAATGACCGCGTTCTTCAGCTGTTGCGGCACTTCGGCGATCGAGATCACGGAGCGGCGTTCCTCGCCGAATTCCCCGATCAGGATCCCCTCGGCGGTGTAGATGCGCAGCGGGATTTTCGGCTGGTAGGCGGTTAGCGCTTCCAGCGAGGGGAGCTGGGGGTAGGCCAGGACGACGACCAGCCCCACGGCCAGTACGCCAGCCACGAGCAAGCCGGCCAGCACGGCCAGGGGGAAGGCTATAAAACGAAGCCACATGGGCACTTAGACTGTAGCCGGAGCGTTTATTGCGGGGGCGAATGGAACGGTAGCATCATACCCAGCTTACCCCCGTGGAAAATTAAGTAGACAGCCGGGGGGCTTGTTGCTAGCATTTAATGCGATTTCTGCGTATCGCGCCTAAGATGCGAGCCGCAAAGGGAAATAACCAATGAAAATCGATCTGTTCACGGCCAAGGCCCCACCCTTGTTCGGGCTGGATATCAGCTCGTCGTCGGTGAAGATGCTCGAGCTGGTCGACGCCGGCAAAGGGGGCTATCGCGTCGAGCGTTACGCGATCGAGCCGCTCGCACGCGATTCGGTAGTAGACGGAAACATCAACAACCTCGAAGCGGTCGGCGACGCGGTGAAGCGCGCCTATCAACGCCTGGGTACGCGCACCAAGCACGTGGCGATGGCGGTGCCGACCGGCGCGGTGATCAGCAAGAAGATCATCGTCTCGGCTGCGCTGCGCGAGGAAGAGCTCGAGATCCAGGTGGAGAGCGAGGCGAACCAGTACATCCCGTTCGCCCTCGAGGAGGTGAACCTTGACTTCCAGGTGCTCGGCCCTTCGCCAACCAACCCGGAAGAGCAGGAAGTGCTGATCGCCGCCACGCGCAAGGAGAAGGTCGAGGACCGCGTGGCCGTGGCGGACGTTTGCGGACTGAAGCCGCTGGTCATGGATGTCGAATCCTTCGCGCAGCAGACCGCGCTGTCGCTGGTGGTGCAAGGACTTCCGGGCGGCGGCAAGGACCAGAACGTCGCAGTGGTCGACGTTGGCGCCAATGTGATGAACGTCACCGTGCTGCGCAATGACCAGTCGGTGTACACGCGCGAGCAGGCGTTCGGCGGCAACCAGCTCACCCAGGACATCGTCAGCCGCTACGGCATGACGCCGGAGGAAGCGGAGAACGCCAAGCGCTCGGGCGGCCTGCCCGACGACTTCGAAGCCGAGGTGATGAAGCCGTTCATGGAGAACCTGTCCATGGAAGTGCAGCGCGCGCTGCAATTCTTCTTCACCTCCACGCAGTACCACGCCGTCGACCACATTCTGCTTGCCGGGGGCTCGGCGGTGATTCCGGGCCTCGACGAGGTCGTGAATACGCGCACCCAGGTGCCGGCGAGCGTCGCCAACCCGTTCGCCCTGATGCAGGCCTCGCCGCGCATCCAGCTCAAGCGCCTGATGATCGACGCGCCGTCGCTGATCGTGGCCTGCGGCCTTGCCATGCGGAGGTTCGACCCGCAATGAATGCCCGTATCAACCTGCTGCCGCACCGCGAGGAGCGCCGCAAGCGTTCGCGCCAGCATTTCGCCACCGTCTCGGGCGGCACCGCGATCGTCGGCATCGCGCTCGCCTTCCTCATGTACCAGTACTACGAGCGGCAGATCTCGACGCAGAACGATCGCAACACGTTCCTGGGCACCGAGATCAAGAAGCTCGACAAGGACATCGCCGAGATCAACGAGCTGCGCAACCAGATCCAGGCGCTGCTCGCGCGCAAGCAGATCATCGAAACCCTGCAGGCGGACCGCGCCCAGACCGTGCACCTGCTCGAGCAGATGGTGCGCCAGATGCCCGAGGGCGTGTACCTCAAGTCGATGCGCCAGACCGCGCAGAAGGTGCACATCGTCGGCTTTGCCCAATCCAACGCGCGCGTCTCGACGCTGATGCGCAACATCGAGGCCTCGCCGTGGCTGGATCAGCCGCTGCTGGTGGAGGTCAAGGCAGCCACGGGCGCCGACAAAAGACGGGTCTCGCAATTCGACATGTACGTGCAACTCAAGCGCGCCGCCGCGAAGGACGCCGCCAAGGCGGAGCCGGCGAAAGACGCGGCGAAGAAGGGCTGAGCCATGGCGTTCAACTTCAAGGCGTTCACCGAAGAGTTCCAGCGCACCAACTGGAAAGACCCGGGCACCTGGCACGCCGGACCCAAGATCCTGGTGCTGCTCGCCATCCTCGTCGGCATTCCGGTCGGCGGCTTCTTCGCCATCAACCAGGGCCAGCTCGAGGAGCTCGAGCTGGGGCAGCAGAAGGAAGTGAAGCTGAAGGACGAGTACGTCAGCAAGAAAAAGCAGTCGATCAATCTCGACCTGCATCGCCAGCAGCTGCGCGAGATCGACACCCAGTTCGGCGCGCTGCTCAAGCAACTGCCGAACAAGTCGCAGATGGACGCGCTGCTGGTCGACATCAACCAGGCCGGCCTTGGCCGCGGCCTGCAGTTCGAGCTGTTCCGGCCGGCGGCACAGGAGATGCGCCGCGACTTCTACGCGGAGCTGCCGATCTCGGTGAAAGTGACCGGCAATTACCACGACATGGGTGCGTTCGCGAGCGACGTCGGTCAGCTTTCGCGCATCGTGACGCTGAACGACGTGGCGATCGTGGCCGGCAACGACGGCAATCTGACGATGGACGCGACGGCGCGCACCTTCCGCTACCTCGACGACGACGAGGTCGCCGCGCAACGCCGCTCGGCGAAGGGCCCGGCGAAGAAATGAGCACGCGCGCCAACCTCGCCCGCGGGCTGGCCATGGCGGCCGTGCTTCTCGTGGCCGGCTGCGGCGGCGACGAATACGGCGACCTGAAGGAGGAGCTCAATCAGCTCACCAAAGACCTGCGCGGACGCGTGGACCCGCTGCCGCAGGTCCGGCCTTACGAGCCGGTGCCGTACACCGCCGAGGGCCAGATCGACCCGTTCCGCCCGGAGCGCATCGAGGTCGCGAGCGCCGGCAGGGCGGCGGCGGCATCCACCGCGCTGATCGATGAGCAGAAGAAGCGTCCGCCGGAGCCGCTCGAGGCCTTCCCGCTCGAGTCGATCCAGATGCTCGGCACGATCACGCAAAGCAAAGAAACGTTCGCGCTGGTGAAGGCAGGCCCCAACCTGTACCGCGTGAAGAAGGGCAATTACCTGGGGCAGAACTTCGGCGTGATTACCGGCATCGACGAGGCGCAGATCAGTCTCAAGGAGCTGGTGCAGGACTCGACCGGTGACTGGGTCGAGCGGGTCAGCTCGCTGCAACTGGTGGAGGCAAAAAGATGAATACCAAAGCCACTCCCTGGAATCCCGCCTGGCTTCTCTGGCTCGTGGGCCTCGCGCTGTTCTCCGCTCAGGCGTACGCGCAAAACACCATCGACAACTTCGAGGTGAGCCAGCAGGCCGGCAAGACGGTGGTGCGCATCACCACCAAGGAGCCGCTGAAGAGCGTGCCGCCGAACTTCTCGGTGGCGACGCCGGCGCGCATCGCCTTCGACTTTCCGAACACCGCCAACGCGCTCGGGCGTTCCAACCAGGACATCGGGCAGGGCGACCTGCGCAGCATGAACGTGGTGCAGGGCGCGGACCGCACCCGGCTGGTGCTCAATCTGCGCCGCGCGGTCGGCCACGAGGCCACGCTGGAGGGCAACACGCTGGTCATCACGCTTGCCGAGGCCCCGGTGGCGTCGACCACGCCCGGCGGCGTGGCGCACTTTTCCGAGGGCAAGGCCGACGTCAAGCACGCGGTGCGCGACATCGACTTCCGCCGCGGGCGTGCCGGCGAGGGGCGGATCGTGGTGGATCTCGCCGACACCACCACCGGCATCGACATTCGCCTGCAGGGCCAGAACATCGTCGTCGACTTCCTCAAGACCGCGCTACCCGAGAGCCTGCGCCGTCGCCTGGACGTGGTCGATTTCGGCACCCCGGTCAACACCGTGAGCACCTTCCAGCAGGGCGAGAACGTGCGCATGGTGATCGAGCCGAAGGGACAGTGGGAGCACAACGCCTACCAGTCGGATACTCAGTTCGTGCTGGAAGTGAAGCCGGTGGTCGCCGACCCGGCGCGCGCGGCCGCCCAGCGCGGCCGCTACACCGGCGAGCGGCTGTCGCTCAACTTCCAGAACGTGGAAGTGCGCGCGGTGCTGAACGTGATCGCAGACTTCACCGACCTGAACATCATTACCAGCGACACCGTCACCGGCAACATTACGCTGCGGCTGAAGGACGTGCCTTGGGACCAGGCGCTGGAGATCATCCTGCAGACCCGCGGCCTGGACAGCCGGCGTAGCGGCAACGTCATCTGGATCGCGCCGCGCGACGAGCTCGCCACGCGCGAGAAGCTGGCGCTGGAGGCGCAGAACCAGATCTCGGACCTGGAGCAGACCCGCACCGAGTCGTTCCAGATGAACTACCAGAGGGCGGCCGACGTGCAGAAGCTGCTGTCGGATCCGACGCAGCGCATCCTGTCCAAGCGCGGCAGCGCGGTGGTCGACGCTCGCACCAACACGTTGTTCGTGCAGGACACGCCGAGCCGGCTGGAGGAAGTGCGCCGGTTGATCGCGAAGATCGACATCGCCGTGCGCCAGGTGATGATCGAGGCACGCATAGTCGAGGCCAACGACGCCTTCAGCCGCAACATCGGCGCGCGCTTGGGCCTCGTCGACAATCAGTCCAGCGGCCACCGCGTGCTCGGTCAGAACAGCCCTCGCTTTCTGGCTGGCGCTGGCCTCGCCGATACCGGCTTCACCACCGGCCAAGTCGCGACCACGCCGAACTTCTTCGCCAATGCGACCAACGTCAATCTGCCGGCGGCGGGCCTGAACGCGTTCAACGCCGGGCAGCTCTCCTTCATCCTGTTCAACAGTGCGGCGACGCGCTTCCTCAACCTTGAGCTGACCGCGCTGGAAGCTGACGGCAAGGGCAAGATCATCGCCAGCCCGCGCGTACTGACCGCGGACCAGGTCGAAGCGCTCATCGAGCAGGGCACGGAGATTCCTTACCAGCAGGCGACCTCTTCCGGCGCGACCGCAGTGTCGTTCCGCAAGGCCAACCTGGCGCTCAAGGTCAAGCCGCAGATCACGCCGGACGGCAACGTGATGATGACGCTGGACGTGAACAAGGATCAGCCGGGCCCGACCACGCCGGCCGGCGTGCAGATCAACACCAAGCACGTGAAGACCGAGGTGCTGGTGGAGAACGGTGGCACGGTGGTGATCGGCGGCATCTTCGAGCAGAACGAGCGCACCGACATCACCAAGATCCCGTTGCTCGGCGACCTGCCGGGGATCGGCTGGCTGTTCAAGAACAGCACGACGACCAACAACAAAACCGAGCTTCTGGTGTTCATCACGCCCCGCGTGGTCAATGATCGCCTCACGATTCGCTGAGTAGCCGCCGCACTTCGCCAAGCACCGCAGCACGACGGCCGGGTCTTCCCGGCCGTTTTTGTTTCTACAATGGAGGGGCGTGAAACACGACAACCTCTATCTCGTGGGCATGATGGGCGCGGGCAAGACCACCGTCGGGCGCTCGCTCGCCCGGCGCCTCAAGCTGCGCTTCTTCGATTCGGACCACGAGATCGAGGCGCGCTGCGGCGTGAAGATCCCGGTGATTTTCGAGATCGAAGGCGAGGCCGGCTTCCGCGCGCGCGAAGCGCAGGCAATCGCCGAACTGGCCCTGATGGAGGGCATCGTGCTTGCCACCGGCGGTGGCGCCGTGCTCGCCGCCGGGAACCGGGCGCTGCTTTCGGCGCATGGCACGGTGGTCTACCTGCGCGCTACGCCGGAGCATCTTTATGAGCGCGTGCGGCAGGATCGCAACCGGCCGCTGCTCGCCGGCGACGATCCGCTCGGCCGGCTGCGCGAGCTCTACCGGGAGCGCGACCCGCTCTATCGCGAGATCGCCGACGTGGTGGTCGACACCGCCCGCCAGAGCGTGCAGGTGCTGGCGCGCGGGCTGCTCGAGCAGCTGGGAACGCGATGGAAACGCTCAGCGTAGCGCTCGGCAGCCGCACTTACCCGATCCACATCGGCGCCCGCATCCTCGATGCCGCCGAGCTCTACCGGTCGTACTTGGGTGGCGGCGGCGCCGCGATCGTCACCAACGCGGTGGTCGCGCCGCTTTACCTCGAACGCATCCGCAAGGCGCTACACGGCGCGCGTGTTGCTGAGGTCGTGATTCCCGATGGCGAACAGGCAAAGAGCTGGCAGGGGGTGGAGCAGGTGGTCGACGCCCTGCTCGCCGCGCGCCTCGGCCGGGATGGCGTGGTCATCGCCCTGGGCGGAGGCGTAGTCGGCGACCTGGCCGGATTCGCCGCCGCGATCTACCAGCGCGGCGTCGCTTTCGTGCAGGTACCGACCACGCTGCTCGCGCAGGTCGACTCCTCGGTTGGCGGCAAGACCGCCATCAACCACCCGCGCGGCAAGAACATGATTGGTGCGTTCCATCAGCCGCGGGCGGTGATCTCGGACGTGGCCACCCTCGACACGCTGCCCGACCGCGAGCTGCGCGCCGGGCTCGCCGAGGTGATCAAGCACGGCTTCGCGCTCGACGCGGCATTCGTGGACTGGCTCGAGGCCAATGTGGAAAAGATTCTGGCGCGCGACCCGGGCGCTCTGGTCCATGCCATCCGGCGCAGCTGCGAGCTGAAGGCGCGCATCGTCGCCGACGACGAGCGCGAGTCGGGCAGCCGCGCGCTGCTCAATTTCGGCCACACCTTTGGCCATGCGATCGAGGCCGGGGCCGGCTACGGCGCCTGGCTGCATGGCGAGGCGGTGGCCGCCGGCATGGTGATGGCCGCGGAGCTGTCTTTGCTAATCGGTCAGTTGAAAAAAATTGAAGTCAGCCGGGTGCGCGACCTGCTGAAGCGCGCCGGATTGCCGGTGGCCGGCCCCGCGCTGACTCCAGAGCGGTTGATGGAGCTGATGTTGCTCGATAAGAAGGCCGCGAAAGGCAAAACGCGCTTCGTAGTGCTCGAGGGTGTCGGCCGCGCGGCGCTGAAGAGCGGGATCGATGACGCCGCGGTGCGCGCGGCCATTGTCGCTGCAGCGCGGTAATTGTATATTCAGTAGTTCCGTCATGAGCTTGCCAGCGCAAGGCCTGTATCACCCTAGGAATGAGCACGACGCCTGCGGCGTCGGCTTCGTCGCGCACATCAAGGGCAAGAAGTCGCACACCATCGTCGAGCAGGGTCTCACGGTGCTGCGCAACCTCACTCACCGCGGCGCGGTGGGTTATGACCCAAAGCTCTCCGACGGCGCCGGGCTCCTGATCCAGATCCCCGACCGCTTCTTGCGCGAGGAGATGGCGAAACAGGGGGTGAAGCTGCCGCCCGCCGGCCAGTACGGCGTCGGCATGGTGTTCCTGCCACGCGACCCCGCATCGCGCATCGCCTGCGAGTACGAGATCGAGCGCGCCATCAAGGACGAGGGCCAGGTGCTGCTCGGCTGGCGCGATGTGCCGGTGGACAACAGCGACCTGGCCGCAGCGGCCAAATCCCTGGAGCCGGTGATTCGCCAGGTGTTCATCGGCCGCGGCCGGCAGGTCACGGTGACCGATGCGCTCGAGCGCAAGCTCTACATCATTCGCAAAAGCTCCGGCCACGCGATCCAGGCCCTGCGCCTGAAGCATGGCAAGGAGTTCTACGTGCCGTCGATGTCCGCGCGCACCCTCTGCTACAAGGGGATGCTGCTTGCCTACCAGGTCGGCGAGTACTATCTCGACCTCAAGGACGCGCGCGTCGAGTCGGCGCTCGCGCTCGTGCACCAGCGCTTCTCGACCAACACCTTCCCGTCGTGGGACCTGGCGCACCCGTTCCGCATGATTTGCCACAACGGCGAGATCAACACGCTGCGCGGCAACGTCAACTGGATCCGCGCGCGGCAGGGCGCGATTTCCTCGCCGATCCTGAGTGAGGACCTGGCCAAGATCTGGCCGCTGATCTACGACGGCCAGTCCGATTCCGCGTCGTTCGACAACGCGCTCGAGTTGCTGGTGATGGGCGGCTATTCGGTGGCCCACGCCATGATGATGATGATCCCGGAGGCGTGGGAGAACCACACGCTGATGGATCCGGCGCGGCGCGCGTTCTACGAGTACCACGCCGCGATGATGGAGCCGTGGGACGGCCCGGCCTCGATCGCCTTCACCGACGGCCGCCTGATCGGCGCCACGCTCGATCGTAACGGGCTGCGCCCGTCGCGCTACATCGTCACCGAAGACGACCTCGTCATCATGGGCTCGGAATGCGGCTGCCTGCCGATCCCGGAAGAGAAAATCGTCAAGAAGTGGCGCCTGCAGCCGGGCAAGATGTTCCTGGTCGACCTCGAGAAGGGCCGCATCGTCGACGACAAGGAGCTGAAGGAAACCCTGGCGAGCGCCAAGCCCTACGCCGAGTGGATCGAGCGCATCCGTGTGCGCCTGGACGAGGTCGACACCGAAAAGACACCGCCGCTCAAGTCGAAGGTGAAGCTCCTCGACCGGCAGCAGGCGTTCGGCTACACCCAGGAAGACCTGAAGTTCATCATGCAGCCGATGTCGGCGGCGGGCGAGGAGCCGATCGGCTCGATGGGCAACGACTCGCCGCTCGCGGTGCTGTCGAACAAGGACAAGACCCTTTACCACTACTTCAAGCAGCTTTTCGCCCAGGTCACCAACCCGGCGATCGACCCGATCCGCGAAGAGCTGGTGATGTCGCTGGTGTCGTTCATCGGGCCCAAGCCCAATCTGCTGGGCATCGATGAGCTCAACCCGCCGCTGCGCCTGGAAGTCGGCCAGCCGGTGCTCGACTTCTACGAGATGGAGAAGATCCGGCACATCGAGCGCTACACCGGCGGCAAGTTCAAGTCCTGCGAGCTCGATGTCACCTACCCCGTGGCCTGGGGACAGGACGCAATCGAGGCACGCCTCGCCTCGCTCGCCGCGCAAGCCGAGGACGCGGTGCGCTCGGGCTATTCGATCATCGTGATCTCGGACCGCCTGGTCGACAAGGAGCGCGTGGCGATTCCGGCGTTAGTGGCTTTGTCGGCAATTCATCAGCATCTGGTCGGCAAGGGTTTGCGCACCTCGACCGGACTCGTGATCGAGACCGGCAGTGCGCGCGAAGTGCACCATTTCGCCCTGCTTGGCGCCTACGGCGCCGAGGCGGTGCATCCCTACCTCGCGCTCGAGACCCTGCTCGCCGCCTCGCAGGACAAGACCAAGGCGGTCAAGAACTACATCAAGGCGATCGGCAAAGGGCTGAAGAAGGTGATGTCGAAGATGGGCGTGTCCACGTACATGTCCTACACCGGCTCGCAGCTGTTCGAGGCCGTCGGTCTCGCGCGCTCGCTGGTGGACAAGTACTTCACCGGCACCGCCAGCAATATCGAGGGCATCGATCTGTTCGACGTCGCCGAGGAGGCGATCCGCGTGCACCGCGACGCCTTCGACGAGGCCGATCCGGTGCTGAAGAACATGCTCGACGCCGGCGGCGAGTACGCCTGGCGGGTGCGCGGCGAGGAGCACACCTGGACGCCGGATGCGATTGCCAAGCTGCAGCATTCCGCGCGCGCCAACGCGTATTCGACCTACAAGGAATACGCCGCGCTGATCAACGACCAGTCCTGGCGCCACCTGACCTTCCGCGGTTTGTTCGAGTTCCGCTTCGGCAATGCGGTGCCGATCGAGGAAGTCGAGCCGGCGGCCGACATCGTCAAGCGCTTTTCAACCGGCGCGATGTCGCTCGGTTCGATTTCGACCGAAGCCCACACCACGCTGGCGATTGCGATGAACCGCATCGGCGGCAAGTCGAATACCGGCGAGGGCGGCGAGGACCGCCGGCGCTACGCGCCGGTCAAGGCGGGCGAGACGCTGCAATCCAGAATCGGAAAATCGCGGATCGAGGTGGATCTCCCGCTGCGCGAGGGGGATTCGCTCAAGTCGAAGATCAAGCAGGTGGCCTCGGGACGCTTTGGCGTCACCGCCGAATACCTCGCCAGCGCCGAGATGCTGCAGATCAAGATCGCGCAGGGCGCCAAGCCCGGCGAAGGCGGCCAGCTGCCCGGGCGCAAGGTCTCCGAATACATCGCCGAGCTGCGCTACTCGACGCCGGGCGTGGAGCTGATCTCGCCGCCGCCGCACCACGACATCTATTCCATCGAGGATCTTGCGCAGCTGATCCATGACCTGAAGAACTCCAACCCCAAGGCCGCGATCTCGGTGAAGCTGGTGTCCGAGGTCGGCGTCGGCACCATCGCGGCTGGGGTGTCCAAGGGCAAGGCCGATCACGTCACCATCGCCGGCCACGACGGCGGTACCGGCGCCTCGCCCTGGTCTTCGATCAAGCACGCCGGCACCCCGTGGGAGCTCGGCCTTGCCGAGACCCAGCAGACGCTGGTGCTGAACCGCCTGCGCGGGCGCATCGCGGTCCAGGTCGACGGCCAGATGAAGACCGGCCGTGACGTGGTGATCGGCGCGATCCTCGGCGCCGACGAGTTCGGCTTCGCCACCGCGCCGCTGGTGGTCGAGGGCTGCATCATGATGCGCAAATGTCATCTGAATACCTGTCCGGTAGGGGTGGCTACCCAGGATCCGGTGCTGCGCCGCAAATTCGAAGGCAAGCCCGAGCACGTGGTGAACTACTTCTTCCACGTCGCCGAAGAAGCGCGCGAGCTGATGGCGCAGCTCGGGGTCCGTTCCGTAAATGAACTGATCGGTCGGACGGAACTGCTCGACATGAAGAAGGGCATCGAGCACTGGAAGGCGCGCGGCCTCGATTTCTCGCGCGTGTTCGCGATGCCGAAGATGTCCGCCGAAGTCGCGCTGCGCCATTGCGAGAAGCAGAGCCACGGCCTGGAGAAGGCGCTCGACAACCGCCTGATCGAGCTCGCGCGCCCGGCGCTCGAGCGCGGCGAGAAGGTGGCGATCGAGACGCCGATCCGCAACATCAACCGCACCGTGGGCACGATGCTGTCGTACGAGATCGCCGCGCGCTACGGCCACGAGGGCCTGCCCGACGACACCATCCATATCCGGCTCGCGGGCTCGGCCGGCCAGAGCTTCGGCGCCTTCCTCGCCAAGGGCGTGACGCTCGACCTGGTTGGCGACACCAATGACTATTGCGGCAAGGGCCTCTCGGGCGGGCGCATCTCGGTGCAGCCCTCGCCCAAGTTCCGCGGCGAGCCGAGCGAGAACATCATCACCGGCAACGTGGTGCTTTACGGCGCGATCGCCGGCGAAGCCTATTTCCGCGGCGTGGCGGGCGAGCGCTTCGCGGTGCGCAATTCCGGGGCGCGTGCGGTGGTGGAAGGCGTGGGCGACCACGGCTGCGAGTACATGACCGGCGGCACGGTGGTGGTGCTCGGCGCCACCGGGCGCAACTTCGCCGCTGGCATGTCGGGCGGCCTCGCCTATGTACTCGACGTCGACGGCGAATTCGCCAGGCGCTGCAACGGCGCGATGGTGGACCTCGAGCCGGTCAGCGATTCCGAGGACGAGAGCGCGCTCAGGCGCCTGATCGAGAACCACCAGAGGTACACCGGCTCGAAGCGGGCTGCGGAAATCCTCGCGGCCTGGGCCCAGCACCGCGTCAAATTCGTCAAGGTGTTCCCGAAAGAATACCGCCGCGCTCTGGCCGAGCTCGGGCAGAAGAAGGTCGCGGCGTAATGGGCAAGATCACCGGGTTCCTCGAGCACGAGCGGCACGAGGAGCCGCACGAACCCACTGAGGCGCGAAAAAAGCATTACCGCGAGTTCTACGCGCGGCTGTCCGACGCCGACGCCGGCGTGCAGGGCGCGCGCTGCATGGACTGCGGCATTCCGTTCTGCATGCAGGGCTGCCCGGTCAACAACATCATCCCCGACTGGAACGACCTCGTTTATCGCCAGGACTGGAAGACGGCGATCGACACGCTGCACCAGACCAACAATTTTCCCGAATTCACTGGCCGCATCTGCCCGGCGCCGTGCGAGGAAGCCTGCGTGCTGCGCATCAACGCCGAGCCGGTCGGCATCAAGTCGATCGAGCACGCGATCATCGACAAGGCCTGGGAAGAAGGCTGGGTGCGCGCGCAGCCGGCGGCGCACAAGACCGGCAAGAAAGTGGCGGTGGTCGGCTCGGGCGGCGCCGGCCTCGCCTGCGCGCAACAGCTCGCGCGCGCCGGGCATGAGGTCACGGTGTTCGAGAAGAGCGACCGCATCGGCGGGCTGCTTCGCTACGGCATTCCGGACTTCAAGCTCGAGAAGGCGGTGATCGACCGGCGCCTGGAACAACTGCGAGCCGAGGGCGTCAAGTTCCGCTCCCGTGTTCTGGTGGGCGACCAGGCGCCCGGCAAGGCGATCATCAGCGATGCGCGGGAAAGCATTTCGCCAAAAAAACTGCTGATGGATTTCCAGGCCGTGGTACTCGCCGGCGGCGCGGAGCAGCCGCGCGATCTGCCGATCCCGGGCCGCGAGCTCGCCGGGGTTCACTTCGCGATGGAATTCCTGCCGCTGCAAAACAAGCGCGTTGCCGGCGACGCCGGCGTTGCGGAGTTATGGGCCACCGGCAAGCACGTGGTGATCATCGGCGGCGGGGATACCGGCTCGGACTGCGTTGGCACGTCGAACCGCCACGGCGCGAAATCGGTCACCCAGTTCGAGCTATTGCCGATGCCGCCGGATGTGGAACGCAATCCGGTCTGGCCCTATTGGCCGACGCGCCTGCGCACTTCCTCGTCGCACGAAGAAGGCGTGAACCGCGATTGGTCGATCGCCACTAAGGCGTTCAGCGGTGAGAACGGAGCCGTGAAAGCCCTCAACACGGTGAAGCTGGAGTGGAAAGACGGCAAGCCGCACGAGGTCGCGGGGAGCGAGAAGATGATTCCCGCGGACTTGGTGCTGCTGGCGATGGGCTTCGTCTCGCCGCTGCAGTCGCCGCTCGAAGAGTTTGGCGTGGCGCGTGATGCGCGCGGCAACGCCCAGGCGCCGACCGAAGGGGCTGGTGCTTACGCCACGTCGGTGCCGAAGGTCTTCGCCGCCGGCGACATGCGCCGCGGGCAGTCGCTCGTGGTCTGGGCGATCCGCGAAGGGCGCCAGTGCGCCCGCGCGGTCGATGAGTTCCTCATGGGGTTTTCAGAGCTTCCACGCTAGGGGTGGTCACTTAGCGCCAGCACCGCGAACGACGCCAGCCAGTGCTCACCGACGTAGTGCCCGCCGACGACATGCGGTAAGGCAGCCGCGAGATGGCGCTGCGCCGCTTCCTTGTAGCCGAGCTTCATCAGGCACCACGCGCGTGACAGTGCCAGGCCGTCGAGGTGGCTTTGCTTGGGATCCGCGCGATCGGCCACCTTCGGCGGTTCGAGCTCGAGCGATGGGAGGAAGGCCTTCATCCAGGCATCGAAATCGCGCCGCGGTACTACCTCGCGCATCAGCGCAGCCTCCACCAAGGCGGGCGACAGGAACTCGTCCAGCGACGGCTCGTACGCAAGCGGCGCATTGCGATCCTTGCGGTACCAACGCTGGGCGGCGATCTTGATTTCATTCTCCAGCGTCGCATCCTTCGCCAACCGCGCGTAGTCGAGCGCGAGAAGGCAGGCGAACGCGGTGTTGCCATGGGTCCCGGCGCGGATCGGGTATAAGGCGCCTTTGACGAAGGCCGCCATGCGCTGCGCCAGCTCGCCCGCGACCGGTTCCACCGCCGCCGACCAGCGCGTATTGCGCAGGCGCAGGAGCTCGGCTTGCAGCTCGAGCAGCCAGGCCCAGCCGTACGGACGCTCGAAGGTTCTGCCCGACGCGGATTGAAAGTAGCGCAGCTCGGCCGCCATCGCCGCTGGAGAAAGGTGCGCGTCCAGCCTCTCGGTGATCGTCTGGCCGATTGAAAGCGACGGATACAGCCGCAGCACGCGCGCAAGCGTCCAGTGCATGTGCACCGCGGAATGCCAGTCGTAGCTTCCGTAGAAGGCGGGATGCAGCGTCCGCTGGCTCGGGGGTTCGCCCGGCC
Source organism: uncultured bacterium (assembly GCA_965233195.1). Taxonomy (GTDB): domain Bacteria; phylum Pseudomonadota; class Gammaproteobacteria; order Burkholderiales; family SG8-39; genus SCGC-AG-212-J23. The sequence goes on from CBDDSB010000026.1 coordinate 88,466, forward strand.
CGCTCAGCAGGTGACTGACGTGGCGGGGGAACTCGCGCGTTACGTTGGCCAGCGCCGCGGCGGCGAAGGCGGCGGCTTGCTCCTCAGTCACTCGTCGGCGCGATACGAAAGTCCAGGACCGCGGGATCGTCCTTCAGCTTCTCGGCGAGGGAGCGCGCGTTACGGGCTTCCATCGTGCGCAGCACCATGCGGTACTCGAGCTGGTCGGCATCGCCGTGCAGCCGGTAGCTGAGGTTATGCAGAGAAAAGCCGTGCGCCTGCACCAGGCTGCGCAGCGCCGGCTCGGGCATGGAGGCGTCGCGCTTGAAGCGCACCATGAAGAGGGCGTAGGTCTCGGTGGGCAGGCGTGCCTCGATCCAGCGGAAGGTCGACAGCGTGCCGAGCGTGAGCACCGTGCCCACCAGCGCCGCGAAGTAAAAGCCGACCCCGGTCAGGATGCCGATGGCGGCGGTGATCCAGATCGAGGCCGCGGTGGTCAGCCCGCGCACCGACAAGCCATCCTTGATGATGGCGCCGGCGCCGAGGAAGCCGATGCCGGTCATGATGCCCTGTGCCATGCGCGTGGGATCGATAATCACGCGCGCGGCGGAGTCGCGTGGAAACCAGTGGCTTTCGTAGGCGGTGACCAGCATCAGCAAGGTGGAGGACAAGCACACCAGCGCGTGGGTGCGGAATCCCGCTGGCCTCCCGCGATGGCTGCGCTCCAAGCCGATGAGGCCGCCGGCGACGAGCGCCGCCGCCGTACGGAATCCCATCTCGAGATAGTCGCCCGCCACGCGCCGAGTCTAGGTTAAAACGCTAGAATCGGCACGGAATCAACCGGATGGCGCTAGAAATCCTCGTTCTCGCAGCAGGCGTCGGCAAGCGCATGCGCTCGAGCCTGCCTAAAGTGCTGCAGCCGCTCGCGGGTCGCCCGCTGCTGGCGCACGTGCTCGCCACCGCGCGCGAGCTTTCGCCGCGCAAGGTGATCGTGGTGCATGGCCATGGTGCCGAAGCGGTGCGCGAGGCGTTCAACGGCGAAAAAGTGGATTGGGTGCTGCAGGAAGAGCAGCTCGGCACCGCGCACGCCGTGATGCAGGCAATGCCGCGGGTGAGCGCGGACGCCGACGTGCTCATCCTCTATGGCGACGTGCCGCTCACGCGCGCGGCGACGCTCAAGCGCCTGCTCGAGGCTGCCGCTGACGGGCTCGCGGTCCTCACCGCCGAGCCGGCCGACCCGGCTGCCTACGGCCGCATCGTGCGCGACGGCAGCGGCGGCGTGGCGAAAATCGTCGAGCAGCGCGATGCTTCCCCTGCGGAGCGCGCAATCCGCGAGATCAATGCCGGCTTTTATGCACTCAGCGCGCGCCGCCTGTCGGGCTGGCTGAAGAAGATCGACAACCGCAACGCGCAGAAGGAGTACTACCTCACCGACCTGGTGTCGCTGGCCGTCGGCGAGAAAGTGCCGGTCACGGCGGTGAAGACCGATGCTGCGTGGGAAGCGGCCGGCGTCAATACAGCGCGCGAGCTCGCCGAGCTGGAGCGCGAGTTCCAGCGCCAGCAAGCCGGGCGGCTGCTGGACGCCGGCGTGAGGCTGGCCGATCCGGCGCGCATCGACGTGCGCGGCGCGCTCGAATGCGGCCGCGAGGTCGCGATCGACGTGAACTGCGTGTTCGAGGGACGCGTCACGCTCGGCGATGGCGTGCGCATCGGTCCTAACTGCGTGCTGCGCAACATCTCGATCGCTGCCGGCACTGAAGTCCTCGCCTTCTGCCACCTCGAAGACTCCACGGTGGGCGCGCGCTGCCGGCTCGGCCCGTACGCCCGGTTGCGTCCGGGCACCACGCTCGACCAAGGTGTGCACGTCGGCAACTTCGTCGAGGTGAAGGCAAGCCGGTTGGGTCCGGGTTCCAAGGCAAACCATCTTTCTTATCTCGGCGACAGCGAAATCGGTGCGCGCGTCAACGTTGGCGCGGGAACCATTACCTGCAACTATGATGGCGCGGCGAAGCATCGCACCGTGATCGAGGACGATTGCTTCATCGGCTCCGACGCGACTCTGGTGGCGCCGGTGCGCATTGCGCAGGGCTCCTACATCGGCGCGGGCTCGACCATCAACAAGGACACGCCAGCCGGACAGCTCACGGTGGCGCGAGCGAAGCAGGTTTCCATCCCGGGCTGGAAGTCGCCCAAGAAAAAGGCCTAGACTTATGTGCGGCATCGTCGGCGCCGCGGCGCGCCGTGACATCGTTCCCGTCCTGATCGAAGGGCTGCGGCGCCTCGAATACCGCGGCTACGATTCCTGCGGGCTGGCGCTGGTCGACAAGGGGACGATCGATCTGCTCAGAACCGTCTCGCGCGTGAACGATCTGGCGTCGAAGGCGAAAAACACGCGCGGTGCTACGGGCCTCGCGCACACGCGCTGGGCAACGCACGGCGCGCCGCTGACCGAGAACGCACACCCGATCCTCTCGCGCGGCGAGATCGCGGTGGTCCACAACGGCATCATCGAAAACCACGACGAGCTGCGCGCCGAGCTGCAGAAGAAAGGCTACGGCTTCGAGAGCCAGACCGACACCGAGGTGATCGCGCATCTCGTGCACAGCCTGTATGAGCGGGAAAGTCGCGGGGACCTATTAGACGCGGTGCGGCGCGCTGCGCACCGGCTAGTCGGCGCCTATGCCATCGCGGTGGTCGCCAAGAACGACCCAGGCACCGTGGTGGGCGCGCGCGCGGGCAGCCCTCTGGTGGTCGGCGTGGGCAACGCCGAGCATTTCCTGGCCTCCGATGCGCTGGCGCTCGCCGGCACCACCGACCGCATTGCCTACCTCGAGGAAGGCGACGTCGCCGCCATTGACCAAGCCGGCTGGCGCGTCGTCGATAGCGAAGGGCGCGCGGTGACGCGCGAAGTGCGCACGGTAAAAACAAGCGGCGCGGCGGCGGAACTCGGGCCGTACCGGCACTTCATGCAGAAGGAGATTTTTGAGCAGCCGCGCGCCGTATCCGACACGCTAGAGAGCGTTGCCGGGATTGGGCCGGAGCTGTTCAAGGCGAAAAGCGGCGATCTCGAAAGCATCAGCTCGGTGCTGATCCTGGCCTGCGGCACCAGCTATTACGCCGGCCTGGTTGCCCGCCAGTGGATCGAGCAGCTCGCCGGCATCCGATGCAACGTGGAGATCGCGAGCGAATACCGCTACCGCACCAGTGTCCCGGACCCGACGACCCTGGTGGTGGTGATCTCGCAGTCCGGCGAAACCGCGGACACGCTTTCCGCGCTCAAGCACGCTCAGTCGCTCGGCCAGGCGACGAGCCTGGCGATCTGCAACGTCGCCTCCAGCGCGCTGATGCGCATGACGCGCCTGCAGTTCCTGACGCACGCTGGAGTGGAGATCGGCGTGGCGTCGACCAAGGCCTTCACCACGCAATTGACCGGCTTGTTTCTTCTTGCGCTCACGGTGGCAAAACTCCGCGGTCGCCTGCAGGACGAGTCCCTGCACATGAAAGCGCTGCGTCATCTCCCCACTGCTCTGGGCGCGGTGCTGGCGCTCGAGCCGCAGATCATGGCCTGGTCGGAGCGCTTCGCGAAGAAGGAGCACGCGCTGTTCCTCGGCCGCGGGCTGCACTACCCGATCGCCCTCGAAGGCGCGCTCAAGCTGAAGGAGATCTCCTATATCCACGCCGAGGCCTACCCGGCGGGCGAGCTCAAGCACGGCCCGCTCGCCCTGGTCACCGCGGAGATGCCGGTGGTCACGGTGGCGCCGAACGACTCGCTGCTGGAGAAGCTCAAGTCCAACATGCAGGAAGTTCGCGCCCGCGGCGGCGAGCTCTACGTGTTCGCCGACGCCGATACGCGCATCACGCCGTCATCCGGCGTCAACGTGATCCGCCTGCCGGAGCACTACGGCCTGCTGTCACCCATCCTGCACGTGGTGCCGCTACAGTTGCTCGCCTATCACACCGCGCTGACGCGGGGAACCGACGTCGACAAACCGAGAAACTTGGCGAAATCGGTCACGGTGGAATAACCTTAGGCCTCAAGAGGAGGATTCATGAAACTGAACAGACTGGCCGCCATCCTAGCGGCCGCAATGCTGTGCGCCTCGCAGGCGCAGGCGCAAACTGAGATCCAGTGGTGGCATTCGATGACCGGCGCCCTGGGCGACAAGGTCAACGAGATCGCCAACGGTTTCAACGCCAGCCAGAAGGATTACAAGGTGGTCCCGGTCTTCAAGGGCCAGTACCCCGAGTCGATGACCGCGGCGATCGCGGCCTTCCGCGCCGGCAACGCGCCGCACATCCTGCAGGTGTTCGAGGTCGGCACCGCCACGATGATGTCGGCGAAGGGCGCGATCAAGCCGGTCTACCAGATGATGAAGGAGGCCGGTCAGCCGCTCGATACCAAGAGCTACCTCGGGCCGGTGGCGGGCTACTACACCGACAGCAAGGGCAACATGCTGTCGATGCCGTTCAACAGCTCGACGCCGGTGTTTTACGTCAACAAGGACGCGTTCAAGAAGGCCGGGCTGGATCCGGAGAAGGCGCCGAAGACGTGGAAGGAGTTCGGCATGGCGGCGGGCAAGCTCAAGGCGTCGGGCCAGCAATGCGTGTACACCACGGGCTGGCCGTCGTGGGTGCATATCGAAAACTTCAGCTCCTGGCACAACCTGCCGATCGGCACGCGGGAAAACGGGATCGCGGGCACCAACACCGAATTCAAGATCAACTCGCCCGAGCACGTGAAGCACATCTCGATGATGGCGGACTTCGCCAAGCAGGGCTGGTTCACCTACTCCGGCCGGCGCAACGAAGCCGAGGCGCGCTTCTTCAGCGGCGAATGCGCAATGCTGACTTCCAGCTCGGCGGCGCAGGCCAATATCCGGCGCAACGCCAAGTTCGCGTTCTCGGTCAACTTCCTTCCCTACCACGAGGACATCAAGGGCGCGCCGCAGAACTCGATCATCGGCGGCGCCTCGCTGTGGGTGATGAGCGGCAAGAAACCCGAGGAGTACAAGGGCGTCACCGAGTTCTTCAAGTACATCTCGAAGACCGAGATCCAGGTTTCCTGGCACCAGTCGACCGGCTATGTGCCGATCACCGTGGCCGCGTTCGAGGAGACCAAGAAGTCGGGCTTCTACGAGAAGAATCCGGGCACCGACATCGCCAACCGCCAGCTGATGAACAAGCCGGCGACCGCGAATTCCAAAGGCCTGCGCTTCGGCAACTTCGTGCAAGGACGCGAGGTGATCGAGGAGGAGCTCGAGGCGGTGTTCGCCGGCAAGAAGCAGGCGAAGCCAGCGCTTGACGATGCGGTTCGGCGCGGTAACGAGATCCTGCGGAGATTCGAAGCCGCCAACAAAAGCTAATGAGGAAAGGGGGGTGTCCCACCCCCCCCTCATATCCCCCTTTCTCTTACTTAATGGAAAAGCGGGTCGTCTTCCGCTCGCGCTGGCTGCCGTACGCGCTGCTGGCGCCGCAGATCGCGGTGACGATCGTGTTTTTTTTCTGGCCCGCCTTCCAGGCGGGCTGGTTCTCTTTGCTGCTGCAGGACGCGTTCGGGCTGCACACCGAGTTCGTCGGCCTGGAGAATTTCGTCCACCTGTTCAAGGACGAGAACTACCTCAACTCGTTCAAGGTGACGGCGTTCTTCAGCGTGGCCGTGGCCGCGACCGGGATCTCGGTGGCGCTGCTGCTGGCAGTGATGGCCGATCGCATCATTCGCGGCGCGCTCGCCTACCGCACGTTGCTGATCTGGCCCTACGCGGTGGCGCCCGCGATCGCCGGCGTGCTGTGGGGCTTTCTGTTCGCGCCGTCGGTCGGGATCATCACCTACGCGCTGCGCTCGCGCGGCTACGACTGGAACTACTCGCTCAACGGCGACCAGGCGATGCTGCTGGTGGTGCTGGCCTCGACCTGGAAGCAGATCAGCTACAACTTCCTGTTCTTCCTCGCCGGACTGCAATCGATCCCGCGCTCGCTGATCGAGGCGGCGGCGATGGATGGCGCCGGCCCGGCGCGGCGCTTCTGGACCATCGTATTCCCGCTGCTGTCGCCGACCACCTTCTTCCTGCTGGTGGTGAACATCGTCTACGCCTTCTTCGAGACCTTCGGCGTGATCGACGCCACCACCTCGGGCGGGCCGGGACAGGCGACGCAGATCCTGGTCTACAAGGTCTACCACGACGGCGTGAAGTCGCAGGACCTTGGCGGCTCCTCGGCCCAGTCGGTGATCCTGATGATCATCGTCATTGCCCTGACCGTGGTGCAATTTCGATTCGTGGAACGAAAAGTCCAGTACTGATGATCGAGAATCGGCCCTGGCTGACGGCACTGTCCCACGCGGTGCTCATCGCCGGCATCGCGATCATCGCGTTTCCGCTCTACATCACCTTCGTCGCGTCCACCCTCACGCTGGACCAGATCATCCAGGTGCCGATGCCGCTGGTACCTGGCGACCAGTTCTGGAACAACTACTCGCAGGTGCTGTTCTCGGGCACGGAGCGCGGCGCGGCCGCGCCGGTGGGACGCATGATGTTCAACAGTCTGGTGATGGCGCTGGTGATCGCGTTCGGCAAGATTACGATCTCGATCATCGCCTCGTTCGCCATCGTCTATTTCCGCTTTCCGCTGCGCAATTTCTTCTTCTGGATGATCTTCGTCACCCTGATGCTGCCGGTCGAGGTGCGCATCATCCCGACCTTCAAAGTGGTTGCCGACCTCGGGATGCTCAACTCCTATGTCGGCCTCACACTGCCGTTGATCGCTTCGGCCACCGCCACCTTCCTTTTCCGCCAGTTCTTCCTGACGGTGCCCGACGAGCTCGCCGAGGCGGCGCGCATCGACGGCGCCGGGCCGATGCGCTTCTTCAAGGACGTGCTACTGCCACTCTCCAAGACCAGCATGGCGGCACTGTTCGTCATCCAGTTCATCTACGGGTGGAACCAGTACCTGTGGCCGCTGCTCATCACGACCCAGGAATCGATGTATACCTCGGTCATCGGCATCAAGCGCATGATCGTCGGCGGCGACGCGCTCACCGAGTGGCACCTGGTGACGGCGACCGCGATGCTTGCGCTCCTGCCGCCGGCATTGGTCATCGTGCTGATGCAAAAGTGGTTCGTTCGAGGTTTAGTGGAGACTGAGAAATAAGAGAAATGCCGGCATGGCTGCTGTAAGTCTCCGCGACGTTCGCAAATCCTACGGTGACCTCCAGGTCATCCACGGCGTCAACATGGACATCGCCGACGGCGAGTTCATCGTCATCCTCGGTCCTTCGGGCTGCGGCAAGTCCACGCTGTTGCGCATGGTGGCCGGCCTCGAGGCCATCACCGCGGGCGAGATCCGCATCGGCGAGCGCGTGGTCAACGATCTCGAGCCCACCGACCGCAATATCGCGATGGTGTTCCAGAACTACGCGCTCTACCCGCACATGAGCGTGTACGACAACATGTCGTACGGCCTGCGGATCAAGAAGTTCTCCCGTGAAGAGATCGAGACCAGGGTCCGCAGGGCCGCAGAGATTCTGGAGCTGAAGAATTTCCTCGACCGCAAACCACGACAGCTTTCCGGCGGCCAGCGCCAGCGCGTGGCGATGGGCCGCGCCATCGTGCGCGAGCCCGCGGTGTTCCTGTTCGACGAGCCGCTCTCCAACCTCGACGCCAAGCTGCGGGTGCAGATGCGTGCCGAGCTGCAATCGCTGCACCGGCGCCTGCGCACCACCAGCCTGTTCGTCACCCATGACCAGATCGAAGCGATGACGCTGGCGCAGCGCATGATCGTGATGAACGCCGGTCGCGCCGAGCAGATCGGCGCGCCGCTCGAGGTTTATGCCAGGCCCGCCACCACCTTCGTCGCAAGCTTCATCGGCTCGCCGCCGATGAACCTGATCCCCGAGCAGCGCCAGGGCCGTCCGGTGCTGTTTGGCATCCGGCCCGAGCACTTGGAACCGTGCGCCGAGTCCGAGGCGAAGCTCGTCGTCGACATCGACCTGATCGAGCCCCTGGGCGCGGATACGCTGGTCTACGGGCATCTCGCGTCGAACCCGGGCGCTCGCGTGGCCGCCCGCTTGAGCGCCGCGGTCGATGCGCGCGCCGGCAAGCTGCCGTTGCGCTACGACCCGGCGCATGTGCATTACTTCGACGCGGGAACTGGCGCGCGTTTGTAGTTTCGTAGTATTAGCCCCCATGCTGAACACCACGCCGTTCCATGCGCGCACGTCCGCGCTGTGCGCCAGCCACGCCTGGCGCCGCTGGGCCGGATATTTGGTCGCCAGCTCCTACGAGCTTTCGCACGAGCGCGAATACCACTCGATCCGCGCGGCGGCCGCGCTGTTCGATGTTTCACCGCTCTACAAATACGCCGTCACCGGCAAGGATGCGGCCACGCTGCTTCACCACGTAGTCACCCGGGATGTGCACTCGATGAAGGTGGGTCAAGTCGGCTATACGCCATGGTGCGACGCGCGTGGCAAGGTGCTCGACGACGGCACGGTCGCGCGCCTTGGCGAGCAGAGCTTCCGCCTGACCGCCGCCGAGCCCAACTTGCGCTGGCTGCAGGACAACGCCCACGGACTGGACGTCGCCATCGAAGACGTGTCCGAATCCATGGTCGCGCTTGCCCTTCAGGGTCCCGCATCGCGCGCCATCCTGGGCGATATCGATCTCAAATATTTCCGTCTGGTCGAGACCACGCTGCGCAGCGTCCCGGTCACCATCTCGCGTACCGGATACACCGGCGATCTTGGCTATGAGTTGTGGACCGAAAAGGAAAACGCACTTCCGCTGTGGGATGCGCTTATCGAAGCGGGCACGCCGCACGGCATCCTGCCGGCGGGCATGCTAGCCCTTGACGTGGCGCGCATCGAGGCCGGTCTGATGCTGATCGACGTGGACTACGTCCCCGCGCGCAAAGCGTTGATCGAGGGCCAGACTTCCAGCCCGTTCGAGCTCGACCTGGGCTGGACGGTAAACCTGAAGAAGGAACGCTTCGTCGGCAGGGACGCGCTGGTGGCCGAGGCCGGCCGCGATCCGTTGTGGCGGTTCGCCGGCATCGAGATCGAGTGGGACTCGCTCGAGCGCCTATATACCGAGATGGGGCTTGCCACGCGGCTGCCGCCGACCGCGTGGCGCACGAGCGTGCCGATCTACGCGGGAAATGAGCAGGCGGGTTATGCCACCAGCGGCGGCTGGTCGCCGCTGCTCAAGAAGTACATCGCGCTGGCGCACCTGCGCGCGCCATGGTCCGCGCCGGGCACTGCGCTAGAGATCGAGATCACCGTCGAGCACCGGCGCAAGCGTGCGACGGCGCGCGTGGCGAAGAAGCCATTCTTCGACCCGGAGCGCAAGCGTGGCTAGTCACGACGCAATCATCATCGGCGGCGGGCACAACGGCCTGGTCTGCGCGGCGTACCTCGCCCGCGCCGGCCGCAAGGTGCTGGTGCTCGAGCGCCGCGAGCAGGTCGGCGGCGCGGCAGTGACCGAGGAAGTGTTCCCCGGCTTCCGCTTCTCGGTGTTCTCCTACGTGGTAAGCCTGCTGCGCCCGGAGATCATCCGCGACCTCGAATTGCCGCGCCACGGCCTGCACATTCTGCCGCTGGAGAGCACCATCACGCCGCTCGAGAACGGCGATTACCTCGGCCAGTGGAACGACCACGACCAGAACCGGCGCGAGCTCGCGCGCCACTCGCTGCGCGATGCCGAGGCCTACGACGAGTTCGGCCTGATGCTGCACCAGATGGCGCGCGCCATAAAGCCGCTGCTCGCCATGGCGCCGCCCAATCCGACCGCGCTTTCGTTTTCCGAGCTGATGGGAATGAAGCAGCTGGCGGATCATTTCCGCGCGCTCGGACCGGGCCGCTTCCACATGCTGCACAAGCTGCTCACCATGAGCTCGGCCGACTTTCTCGACGAATGGTTCGAGACCGAGGCGCTCAAGGCGACGAAGTCGGCGAGCGGCATCATCGGCACCATGCTCGGGCCGCGCTCGCCCGGCACGGCGTACGTACTGCTGCACCACTACATGGGCGAGCTCGACGGCGTGTTCCGGGCCTGGGGATTCGCCAAGGGCGGCAACGGCTCGGTGAGCGCTGCCATCGCCGCGGCCGCGCGCGCCGGGGGTGCCGAGATCCGCTGCAATGCCGAAGTCTCAAGAGTCTTGATTACTCGGGGACGTGCGCGCGGCGTCGTCCTGGAGAATGGCGATGAAATCCGCGCGAAGCTGGTGGTGTCGGGCGCCGATCCGCGCCGCACCTTCATGCAGCTGGTCGGCGAGAAGCACCTGCCCGACGACTTTGTCGAGTCCATTCGCCGCTTTCGCTTCCGCGGCGCGTCGGCGAAAGTGAACCTGGCGCTGGGCGAGCTGCCCGACTTCACCTGCCTCCCGGCCGATCGGATAAACGGCAGGGCGCATCTGCGCGGCGCGATCTCCATCAGCCCGAGCGTCGGCTATCTGGAGCGCGCCTACGACGACGCGAAGTACGGGGAGATCTCGCGGCGGCCGTACATGGACATCGTCATTCCGTCGATGCTCGATCCGACGATGGCGCCGGCCGGCAAGCACGTGATGTCGATCTTCGTGCAGTACGCGCCCTACCACGTGAACGGCGGCTGGACCGACGAGCGCCGCGAAGCGCTCGGCGACGCGGTGGTGGATACGCTCGCGCAGTACGCGCCGAACCTGAAGCGCGCGATCCTCCACCGGCAGGTCGTCACGCCCGCCGACATCGAGCGCATCGTCGGACTGACGGAGGGCAATATCTTCCAGGGCGAGCTCTCGCTGCAACAGATGTTCTTTCTGCGGCCGGTGCCGGCATGGGCGAAGTACCGTACGCCGCTCTCCGGTCTCTACCAGTGCGGGGCCGGTACCCATCCCGGTGGCGGCGTGATGGGTGCGTCGGGCCGCAATGCCGCGCGCGCGATCCTGGGGGCGCCATGACGCGGACCGTGGTCATCGGCGGGGGCGCCGACGCGCTGGTGGCTGCCCAGGTCCTCGCCGGCGCGGGCCGTGAGGTGATGGTAATCGAGGGTGAGAACGCGTCCGGCGAGGAAGGCTGGGTCCCGCCCGAGGTGCTGCGCGCGCTGCGGCTGGAAGGGCTCACGCTGCACTGGCCGGACCCCTGGATCTCAGTACCGCTGCCGGCAGGCGGCCGGCTCGAACTGTGGCGCGACCTGGCTCGCTCGGTGGAATCGATCCGGCAGGTCAGCCCGCGGGATGCCGAGCGCTGGCCTGCGTTCTGCAAGCGCATGGCGCGCCTCGCGCGCTTCCTCGAGGCCCTGTATGCCGCGCCGCCGCCCGATCCATTGAGCGCCGGCTTCGCCCTACGGGCGCGCCGGCTCGGCCGCCAAGGCCTGGAAGACCTGCTGCGCGTGCTGCCGACGCCGGTCGCTGAATTGCTCGATGACTGGTTCGAGAACGACGCGCTCAAGGGGGCACTCGGCGCGGCCGGCGTGATGCACCTGTTGCAAGGGCCGCGCTCGGGCGGCACCGCCTTCCGCCTCGTGCACCATCACGTCGGCTGTCCTCCCGGCGTGTTCCGTCCGCCGCGCTCGAACCTGCTCGAGCTCCTGCGCCGGCTGCCGCGCGTGGAATTGCAGCAAGCCGAGGTGCGGCGCGTTGCGGTGCGTGGCGGCGCTGTCGCGGGCGTGGTGCTGCAGGACGGACGCGAGCTCGATGCCTCCATGGTGGTGAGCAGCGCCGACGCGCAGCGCAGCCTGCTGGATCTCGTGGAGCCGGGCTGGCTCGACCCGGACTTGACCCGTGCGCTGCGCCACGTCCGGCGCCGCGGCGTGGCAGCGCGCCTGCGCATCCAGCTCGATCGTTCCCCGGGATTTGCCGCCCTCGCCCTGGCCCCGTCGCTCGACTACCTCGAGCGTGCCTATGACGATGCCAAGCATGGGCGCGTATCCCGGCAGCCGTTTATCGAAGCCCGTTGCGATGCCCAGCACCGCGTCGACGTGCATGTACAGTACGCCCCGTATGGTGCCGATTGCTCGAAGCTTGGCGACACAGTCCTCGCGATGCTGTCGGAGCATTGGGGCGACGCGGCGCCACAGGAGGCTGAGCTGCTCTCGCCTCAGGATCTGGAGGAAAGCGAAGGCTGGCCCCAGGGGCAGCCGCACCACGCCGAGCTTTCGCTCGACCAGGCGCTGTGGATGCGCCCGCTTCCGGACCTGGCGCGCTATCGCACCCCGATCCACGGACTGTGGCTTTGCGGCGCCGGCATGCATCCCGGCGCGGGCATCGCCGGCGCCGCCGGATACAACTGTGCGCGGGAAATCCTTCGCCGCTGAAGGGCTGCTGATTGCGCTGGCCATCGGGTGCTCGACAGCGGCGGCCGCCGCCGACCGGCTCCCCGGCTACGGCGCGGACACTGCCACCTTCACGGTGTCGGGCGTATCCGCGGGCGGGTATATGGCCGTGCAGATGCACATCGCGCATTCGAGCCGCATCACCGGCGTAGGTGCGCTAGCCGCCGGGCCGTATTACTGCGCGCAAGGCAGCATCTCCACCGCGGTCAACAACTGCATGACGCCGGGCACCTGGTCCCCGCTGCCTTCCGCCGCGGTGGTCAAAGGTCACGTCGAGCGATTCGCCATGGAAAAGCGCATCGACCCGCCAGGCTATCTCGCCAAGGGCCGCGCGTGGCTCTTCTCGGGCACGCGGGACAGTACGGTCAAACCCGAGGTGGTGGACGCGCTCGCGCGGTTGTATGGCGCCTTCAATACCAAGCTCGTGGTGGTCAAGGACAAGCCGGCCGGTCACGCGATGGTCACCCACGACGCCGGCAATGCCTGCGGCGCAAGCGAGCCGCCGTTCATCAATGACTGCGATTACGATGCCGCTGGCGAGTTGCTGAGGTATGTGCTCGGTGGACTGTCACCGCCGGCAGCGCAGCCGCAAGGCCGGCTGATCACCTTCGACCAGAAGGCGTTTGCCGCCGGCAACGCGTACGCCATCAGCATGGCGGACGACGGTTACGCCTATGTGCCGAGCGTCTGCGAGACCGAGCGCTGTCGCGTCCATGTCGCGTTCCACGGTTGCCGCCAGGGCGCCGCAGTGGTCGGCGAGCGCTTCGTGCGCGAAGCCGGCTACAACCGCTGGGCCGACACCAATCGCCTGATCGTGCTTTATCCCCAGGTGATCGCGCGCTATTGGTGGGTTTATAACCCGCGCGGCTGCTGGGACTGGTGGGGCTATACCGGCACAAACTATGCGACGCGCGAGGGGACGCAGCTCCGCGCGGTCATGGGCATGGTCGAACGTCTGAGTGCGGCACGAAAATAGCTTAAGGGTTTCGCCCAACAAGCGGAGAAACGAAAATGCGTAAATCCTGGATTGCGCTTTCCTTGCTGGTCCTGCTGCTCTCCGGCTGCGGCTACAACACCCTGCAGACCGCCGACGAGCAGATCAAGTCCGCCTGGTCGGAAGTTCTCAACCAGTACCAGCGTCGCGCCGACCTGGTGCCCAACCTGGTCGAGACCGTGAAGGCATTCGCCACGCAGGAGCGCGAGGTCTTCACGCGCGTGACCGAAGCGCGGGCGCGCGTCGGCAGCATCCAGGCGACGCCGGAGTTGGTCGACAACCCGGAAGCGTTCGCGAAGTTTCAGGCCGCACAGGGCGAGCTCGCCGGTGCGCTTTCGCGTCTGCTGGTCGTGGCCGAGAATTATCCGCAGCTGAAATCGGACGCCAACTTCCGCGACCTGCAGGCCCAGCTCGAGGGAACCGAGAACCGCATTGCGGTGGCCCGCAACCGGTACATCAAGGCGGTGCAGGACTACAACGTCACCGTGCGCTCCTTCCCGTCGAACCTGACCGCGATGGTGTTCGGCTTCAAGACCAAGCCTAACTTCACGGTCGAGAACGAGCGCGAGATCGGCAAAGCGCCAAAGGTCGATTTCGGCAAGAAGTAGAGGAGGACGCCATCAAGCCGTTTCGTCAATGAAGTTATTCCTTCTTGCGCTCGGCCTGGTCTGGGCGCAGGCCGCGGTTCCGCCGCTCACCGGGCGCGTGGTCGACCAGACAGGCACGCTGACCCGCGAGCAGCAAGCCGGGCTGGAGCGCACGCTGCAGGAATTCGAGGCGAGGAAAGGCAGCCAGCTTGCCGTGCTGCTGGTCGCGACCACCGCGCCCGAGCCCATCGAGCAGTACGCGTTGCGCGTAGGCGAGCAGTGGAAAATCGGCCGCAAGAAGGTCGACGACGGCGCCATCCTGGTGGTCGCCAAGGATGACCGCGCATTGCGCATCGAGGTCGGCTACGGCCTCGAGGGCGTGCTCAATGACGCCACGGCCAAGCGCATCATCAGCGAAGTGATCGTGCCACGCTTCCGTGAAGGCGATTTCTATGTCGGCATCAACGCCGGCCTCGACCGCATGATGCGCGTGATCGACGGCGAGCCGCTGCCCGCGCCGGCGAAATCGCAGCCCGGGGCGCAAGGCGAAACCTTCCAGATGCTTCCGGTGCTTCTCATCCTGGCGCTGGTCGGCGGGTCGATCCTGCGCGCCGTGCTCGGTCGATTTCTGGGCGCCGCCGCCACCGGCGGCGCAGTCGGCTTCGTCGCCTGGACGCTCGCTGGCGCGATTGCCGTGGCGGCGCTGGCTGGCGGCTTGGCCTTCTTCTTTACGCTGATGGGTGGCGGGGGCGCGAGGCGGTACGGGGGATTCCCGGGAATGTACGGCGGCGGCTTGGGTCGTGGTGGCGGTTGGGGTGGTGGCGGTGGAGGGTTCCGGGGCGGTGGCGGAAGCTTCGGCGGCGGCGGCGCTTCGGGACGGTGGTAATGAATCTCGCCAGGGTTGCGCGCCACTTGGTCGCCATGCCCGGCGCAGTAAGGCGCGCTTTCCCGCCTTCCGCCATGGCGGCGATCGAGCAAGCCATCGCGCGTAGCGAAACGCAGCATCGCGGCGAAGTGCGCTTCGCCGTGGAAGCAGCGCTGGATGCCCCCGCCCTGCTAGCCGGCCAATCGGCGCGCGCGCGTGCCATCGAAGTGTTTTCGCAGCTCGGCGTCTGGGATACCGAAGACAACAACGGCGTGCTGATCTACCTGCTGCTCGCCGACCGCGATGTCGAGATCGTGGCGGACCGCGGCATCAACGCCGTGGTCGGGGCCCAAGAGTGGGAGGCGATGTGCCGAGCGATGGAAGCAGCGCTACGCCGCCGCGAGTTCGAGCCGGCGGTGCTGGTGGCGATCGAAGCGGTGACCCGCCTCCTCGCGCGACATTTCCCGCCGCGCGCGGGGGATCGCAACGAGCTCGCCAATCGGCCGGCGACCGTGTAAAGGCTTTCCAATGAAACTTTTCCTGCTGATCGCCGGACTGTCATTCGCGAGCGCTGGCACCGCGCTGAGCCCCGAAGAGATCGAGCAATACCGCGCGGGCGCGGGCATGGGCTACGCCAAGGCTGCAGAGCTCAATCACTTTCCCGGACCCATGCACGTGCTCGAGCTCGCAGGGCCGCTCGGCTTGAGCGCCGAGCAACGCGCGGCGACCGAGCGGCTGATGCAAGCCCACAAGGCGGAAGCGCGCGCACTCGGTGTAAAGCTCGTCGCCGCCGAGCAGGCGCTGGAGCAGCTGTTCCGCAGCGGCGCCGTCAGCGATGCCCAGCTCGCGAAAGCCGTTGGCGAAGCCGCGCGGCTGCAGGGGGAATACCGCCTCTCGCATCTCGAGACCCATCGCCGCATGCGAGCGCTGCTCAACGAGGAACAGGTCAGGCGCTACGACACGTTGCGCGGCTACGGCTCGAGCGGGACACAGCACCAGCACCGGAAGCATTGATGGATCGCCGCGGATTCCTGGCGGGCGCCGCCGCGCTGTCGCTGTCTCCGCACCTTTCTTTTTCTCGAGAACGGTTGACGCGGCTTCGCCTCGCCGCCGGTCGGCAACCCCTCGTGGGCGCCGCGCATCCCGCCACGGAGGTGTGGGCCTACAACGGCACGGTACCCGGACCGGCGCTGCGCTATGTGCAGGGCGAACGCCTGCGCATCGAGGTCGAGAATGCGCTCGATGCCGAGACCACGGTGCATTGGCATGGCATCCGCCTGCCGAACGCGATGGACGGCGTGCCGCACCTGACCCAGCCGCCGATCGCGGCGAAGGGAGGACGCTTCCTCTACGAATTCGATCTGCCGGACGCCGGCACCTTCTGGTACCACCCACATCTCGGCAGCCCCGAGCAGGTAGGACGCGGACTGTACGGCGCGCTCATCGTCGAGGAGCGCAATCCGCCGCCGGTCGACCGCGACCTCGTCTGGGTGCTTTCGGATTGGCGACTCGATCGCCAGGCGGCCGTCACCGGCGACTTCGTCAGCGCAATGGACGCGAGCCACGCCGGCCGCATCGGCAATACCGTCACGGTGAATGGCGCCGTGGTCGACTCGTTTGCGGTGCGCGCGGGCGAGCGGCTCCGCCTGCGGTTAATCAACGCTTCGAACGCAAGGATTTATGGCTTGAGCTTCGAAGGGCACGCACCTCGCATCATTGCGCTGGACGGACATCCGGTCGAGCCGCGCTGGGACGGACGCGTGGTGCTCGGGCCCGGGATGCGCGCCGATCTCCTGCTCGACTGCGCCGCGAAGCCGGGCAGCGAGCATCGCCTCATCGATGGGTTCTACCGGCAGCGCGCCTACGAGCTGCTTAAGCTCCAGTACGGCAGCGAGAAGCCGCTGCGCGAAGCATTCGCGCCCTTCGTGGGCTTGCCGTCCAATCCGGTTCCGGTTCCAGCCTTATCGGGCGCGCAGCGGCATCGCATCGTGTTCGGCGGCGGCATGATGGGGGCGATGCCGGCGCAGAGCCAGCATCGAGGACTGTTCTGGACCGTGAACGGCGCTTCCATGCCGGAGCACCACCATCAGCATTCGCCGATCCTTACTTTGCGCCGTGGGCATTCGTACTTGCTGGAACTGGTGAACGACACCGCCTGGCACCATCCGATTCACCTGCATGGCCATGCATTCCGCGGCGTTGCTGCCGGCACCTGGGGCGATTCCATTCTCCTCGATCCCAATAGCCGCGCGGAGATCGCCTTCGTCGCCGACAACCCCGGGGACTGGATGCTCCACTGCCATGTGCTCGAGCATCAGGCGACGGGAATGATGGCGGTCGTGCGCGTGGCATGAGGAAGGCGGTATTGCTGGCGCTGCTGCTGGGCGGATGCGCGGACTCGCAGCCTGATCTATCCGTTGGAAAAGCCCTCTATGCGCAGCACTGCGCGGTATGCCACGGCGCCAAGCTCGAAGGCCAGCCGAACTGGCGTAGCAAGCTCTCCAATGGCCGGATGCCGGCGCCGCCGCACGACGATAGCGGGCATACCTGGCACCACCCGGACGAGGTGCTGTTCGGCATCACCAAGCAGGGCGTGGTGCCGCCCTACGCCCCACCCGGCTACGAAAGCGACATGCCGGCGTTTGCCGGCAAGCTGTCCGACGACGAGATTCGGGCAGTGCTCGCCTACATCGCCTCGCACTGGTCGGCCGAAGTACGGAGGCTGCGCGCCGAAATGACGCAGCACCAGCCTAGGCGCTGAGCTCGGCGCGCGCCTGCCGGATGACGACGCGGCCGGAGGACAGGCCGAGGAGGGCGAGCATCGCGGCGACGCCGACGTCCGGCCAGATCGTCCCGGTGCCGAACACGCCGGCGGCCGCGACCAGCACCGCCAGGTTGGCGATGACGTCGTTCCGGGTGCACAGCCACACCGAGCGCATGTTGGCGTCGCCCTCGCGGAAACGGTAGAGCATCGCCGCCACACCGAAATTCACCGCCAGCGCGAGCGCACCGACGACGCCCATGGTGAGCGGCTCGGGCGGCACCCCCAGCCAGGCGCGCCAGGCGGCATAGGCGAGAACGCCAACGCCATACAACGACATCGCCACGCCTTTGAGCAGGGCAACGCGCGAAATCCAGGCGCCGCCGATGGCCAGCGCCCCGAGGCTGAGGGCGTAATTGGCCGAGTCGCCCAGGAAGTCGGCTGCATCCGCGGCGAGCGCCGAAGACCCGGACCATGCCGCGGCAACGACTTCCACCAGGAACATCAGGACATTGGCGACCAGCGCGATCCAGAGCACGCGGCGGTACGATACGTCCGTAGGCAGCGTGGGTGCGGGGCAGCAATCGTGGCCCATACCCGCCATTCGAAACCCTCTAGCAGCTACAAGGTCAAGTCTCTATGCGCATCGGAGAACTCGCCCACCAGGCCAGCGTCGACGTCCAGACCGTGCGGTACTACGAGCGGGAGGGGTTGCTGGCAGCGCCGTCGCGCACCGCGTCGGGCTACCGCGCCTACGGCCCCGAGCACCTCGAGCGGCTGAACTTCGTGCGCCACTGCCGCTCGCTCGACATGCCGCTCGCGGAGATCAAGCGGCTGATCGACCTGTCGAGCGACGCGCGCGTGTCGTGCGAGCAGGTCGATGCGCTGGTCCGCACCCACCTCGAGCGCGTTCAAACCAAGAGAAAGGCGCTCGAAGCACTGGAAATGCAGCTCCAGGCCTTGAGCGCGCAATGCGCGAGCGGCCACCGCGTGGCCGACTGCGGCATCCTCGAGGAGCTGATCCACGCCCGCGCACGGCGAGGCGTGCGCCTGCCATCCGCACGCGGAGTACACTAAACCATGACCATCTACCTGCAAACTGCGGCGCGACCGGTAACGGAAACGCCGATCACGGAAGTCGAGCGCAAGGCGCGCGTCGAGCTGGCCGCCGCCTACCGCATCTTCGACATGCTGGGCTGGGTGGAGATGATCTTCAACCACATCACGGTGCGGGTGCCGGGACCCGAGGTCCGGTTCCTCATCAATCCCTTCGGGCTGCACTATCGCGAAGTCACGGCTTCGAACCTGGTACTGATCGACATCGAAGGCAATCCGGTACGCGAGACAAAGTGGCCGGTGAACAACGCCGGCTTCGTCATCCATTCGGCGATCCACGCCGCGATCCCGCAGGCGCATTGCGTAATGCATACGCACACAACGACCGGAGTGGCGGTGGCGTGCCTGCAGGAAGGGCTTTCGCCGCACAACTTCTACGGTGCGATGCTGGTGGGCCGGGTCGCGTACCACGAGTTCGAGGGCGTCACCGTCGAGCCGGGTGAGAAGCAACGCCTGGTGCGCGACATCGGCGACAAGCCGGCCGTCATCCTGCGTAACCACGGGCTTCTGGCGTGGGGAGCGAGCGTACCCGAGGCCTTCCTGATGATGTGGACGCTGCAGCGCGCCTGCGATGTGCAGATCGCCGCGAGCCGCGCCGGCGCCGTGCACCCGATACGGCCCGAAGTATTCGAGCAGACCGTGCGCGAAGGCGGTCCGGCCGAGAAGCGCACCTGCGACGACGCCTTCGCCGCGCTGCAGCGCAAGCTGGATTCCATCGACCTCAGCTACCGGGAGTGACATGAGGAATTTCCTCGCCGCTATCGCGCTGGGCGTGCTTTGCGCCTCCGCGCACGCGCAATATCCCAACAAGCCCGTGCGGCTGATCGTGCCGTTCCCGCCCGGCGGCGCTGCCGAGCTCGGCGCGCGCATCTTCGCCCAGCCGCTGGGACAGGCCCTGGGCCAGCCGGTGGTCATCGAGACCAAGCCCGGCGCCGACGGCGCCATTGCCGCCGACGCGGCGATGAAGGCGGCGCCCGACGGCTACACGCTGTTCTACGCCACCAACACGGCGTTTTCCTGGGTGCCGGCGGTGCGCAAGGACCCGCCCTACGACCCGGCCAACGATTTCACCCCGGTGTCGATGATCGGGCAGTTCGGCTTTTTCGTTTTCAGCCATCCGAGCGTGCCGGCGACCAACATGAAGGAGCTGATTGCGCATATCCGCGCCAACCCAGGCAAGCTGAACTACGGCAGCGGCAACAGCACGTCCATCGTGACCACCGCGCAGCTCGTACAGGGCGAAAAGCTCGAGGTGGTGCACATTCCCTACAAGGGGGACGGGCCACTGTTCGTCGACCTGCTGGGTGGCCGCGTGCAATTCGCCATCGCCACACCGGCCAGCGCGGCGCCTCAGGTGCGGGAAGGCAGGCTGCGCGCCCTCGCTACCCTGCTGCCGAGCCGCAACGCGCTGCTCCCCGACGCGCCGACGATGGAAGAGGCCGGCATGAAGGGTCTGAGCGTTACGCCGTGGGGCGGGGTGTTCGGCCCGAAGGGCATGCCGCGCGATATAACCGACCGCCTGTCGCGCGAGCTGATCGCGCTGCTCAAACGTCCGGAGGTGCGCGAGGCCTTCGGCAAGCTCGCCTTCGAGCCGCGCGGCTCGACGCCCGAGGAGCTGGCGGCGTTCACCAAGGAGCAGATGGCGGTTTGGCGTCGCGCCGTGGCGGACGCTGGCATCAAACCCGAATGAAGGATGGTGCTGAGATTGACGTTGACGTCAACGTAAACTAGGCTTCGCCTATGACGGACCTGTCGGACTCCGGCAAGCTGGTCTACAAGGCGAAGCACAAGATTCGCTTTGTCACCGCGGCGAGCCTGTTCGACGGCCACGACGCATCGATCAACATCATGCGCCGCATCCTGCAGGCGTCGGGTGCGGAGGTAATCCACCTCGGCCACAACCGCTCGGTCGACGAGGTGGTGAGCGCCGCGCTGCAGGAGGATGTGCAGGGCCTGGCGGTGTCGTCCTACCAGGGCGGGCACCTCGAATACTTCAAGTACATGATCGACCTTCTGCGAGAGCACGGCGGGGGGCGCATCAAGGTATTCGGCGGCGGCGGCGGCGTGATCGTGCCGGCGGAGATCAAGGCGCTGCACGACTACGGCGTCGCGCGCATCTACTCACCCGAGGACGGGCAGCGGCTCGGGTTGCAGGGCATGATCAACGACATGCTCGCGCGCTGCGACTTCGACCCGGCGCGTAAAGATCCGAAGACGTTGGCGCAGATCATCACCGCCTTGGAACTCGGGGTTCTCCGTAACAACGAAATTCTGGAGAAAGCGAAAAGCAATCCGGCCCCGGTTCTCGGTATCACTGGCACGGGCGGCGCGGGCAAGAGCTCGCTCACCGACGAACTGGTGCGCCGCTTCCGCCTGGACCAGAACGACGCGCTGAAGATCGCGATACTTTCCGTCGATCCCACGCGCCGCAAGACCGGCGGCGCGCTGTTAGGCGACCGCATCCGCATGAACGCCATCCGCGGGCCGGGCATCTTCATGCGCTCGCTCGCCACGCGCGACACCGGCAGCGAGCTGTCCGCCGCGATCGGCGACGCGATCGCCGCTTGCCGGGCCGAGGGCTTCGACCTGGTCATCGTCGAGACCGCCGGCATCGGCCAGGGCGATGCGGCGATCGTGCCGCACGTGAATGCGTCGCTCTACGTGATGACGCCGGAGTTCGGCGCCGCCAGCCAGCTCGAGAAGATCGACATGCTCGACTTCGCGGATTTCGTGGCGATCAACAAGTTCGACCGGCGCGGCGCCGAGGACGCGCTGCGCGACGTGCGCAAGCAGGTGCAACGCAACCGCGAGCTGTTCCGCAATCCGCCCGAGGACATGCCGGTGTTCGGCACCATCGCCGCGCGCTTCAACGACGACGGCGTCACCGCGCTCTACCACGCTGTGGCGGGGAAACTGGGTTTCCAGACGAAAAAACTGCCCAAGCCCGCCGGCAAGACCTCGTCGGCGGTGCACGTCGTGGTGCCGCCGCAGCGCCAGCGTTACCTCGCCGAGATCGCGGAAGCGGTGCGCGGCTATCACCGGCACGCCGAAGACCAGGCGCGCATCGCGCGCGAGCGTCAGCAGCTCGAAGCGACGCGCGGGATGCTGGGCAAGGCTCTGCCCGAACTGGACGCGCTGTTGGAATCGAGGCAGCTGGACGCGCAATCGAAAAAGCTGCTCGACGGCTGGCCGAAGACGGCGAAAGCCTATTCGGGCGACGAGCAGGTGGTGAAGGTGCGCGGCAGAGAGCTTCGCACCAAGCTCACGCACACCTCGCTTTCCGGCACGCAGGTGCCGAAGGTCGCGCTGCCGAACTACCAGGACCAGGGCGAGCTGCTGCGCTGGCGCCTGCGCGAGAACCTGCCGGGCGAGTTCCCGTTTACCGCCGGCGTGTTCCACTTCAAGCGCGAGAACGAAGATCCCACGCGCATGTTCGCCGGCGAGGGCGACCCATTGCGCACCAACAAGCGCTTCCACCTGCTTTCGCGCGACCTGCCGGCCAAGCGCCTGTCCACCGCCTTCGATTCCGTCACGCTGTACGGCTTCGATCCCGACGAACGGCCCGACATCTACGGCAAGGTGGGCAACAGCGGCGTGTCGATCGCCACGCTGGACGACATGAAGGTGCTGTATTCGGGGTTCGACCTCTGCGATCCGTCGACCTCGGTGTCGATGACCATCAACGGCCCGGCGCCGACCATCCTGGCGATGTTCTTCAATACGGCGATCGACCAGCAGGTCGAGAAGCTCGGCCGCCAGCCAACGGAAAAAGAGCTTTCCGGAATAAAAGCCAGGGCGCTCGCCGCGGTGCGCGGCACGGTGCAGGCCGACATCCTGAAAGAAGACCAGGGGCAGAACACCTGCATTTTCTCCACCGAGTTTTCGCTCAAGGTGATGGGCGACATCCAGGAATACTTCATCGAGAACCAGGTGAAGAACTTCTACTCGGTTTCGATCTCGGGCTATCACATCGCGGAGGCCGGCGCGAATCCGATCTCGCAGCTCGCCTTCACCCTCGCCAACGGTTTCACCTTCGTCGAGGCCTATCTCGCGCGCGGCATGAAGATCGACGACTTCGCGCCCAACCTGTCGTTCTTCTTCTCCTACGGGATGGACCCCGAGTACGCGGTGCTCGGGCGCGTGGCGCGGCGCATCTGGGCCGTGGCGATGCGCGAGCGCTACGGCGCGAACGACCGCAGCCAGAAGCTCAAGTTTCATTCGCAGACGTCCGGGCGCTCGCTGCACGCGCAGGAAATCGCCTTCAACGACATCCGCACCACGCTGCAGGCGCTGATCTCGACCTACGACAACACCAACTCGCTGCATACCAACGCCTACGACGAGGCGATCACCACGCCCACCGAGGAATCGGTGCGCCGCGCGATGGCGATCCAGCTCATCATCAACAAGGAATGGGGCCTGGCGAAGAACGAGAACCCGAACCAGGGCAGCTTCGCGATCGACGCGCTCACCGACCTGGTCGAGCAGGCGGTGCTGAAGGAATTCGAGGCGATCTCCGGCCGCGGCGGCGTGCTCGGGGCGATGGAGACCGGCTACCAGCGCGGCAAGATCCAGGAAGAGTCGTTGTACTACGAGCACAAGAAGCACGATGGCTCGTACGAGCTGGTGGGCGTGAACACCTTCCGCAATCCCTCATTGGACAAATCGGGCGATTCCACGCCGCAGAAGCTCGAGCTGATCCGCTCGACGGAGGAGGAGAAGCAGTCGCAGCTCAAGCGGCTACGGGAATTCCAGCGGCGCAACGCTTCCCAGTCCGCGCAAATGCTGCAGCGACTGCAGCAGGCCGTGATGCAGGATGAAAACGTGTTCGCGGTCCTGATGGACGCGGTTCGCGTCTGCTCGCTTGGTCAGATCACGCACGCCCTGTTTGAAATGGGGGGCCAGTACCGCCGCAGCATGTAGCGCTAGAACGCGACCTTGGTCTTCACCACGAACTGCACGCGGTCGATGCTAGGGTCGGGATCGAGCGGAAACGCGAAGTCGGCATGCAGCACGTTGCCCTTGGAGGTGCGCGCACTGAGCAGGCGCAGGCCGAAGCCGACGTCTCGCAGCCACCCTCCATTGGCGGTGTTCTGGTTCTCGCCCTTCCAGGCACGGCCATGGTCGTAGAACACCGCGGCGCCGACGCGAAACAGGCGAAACGGGTACCAATCGGTGTACCCGCGCGCTTCGGTGGTGAACAGCACGCGCCGCTCACCGCTCTGATACCGCAGCGGGTAGCCGCGCAGGCCGTTGTCCCCGCCGATGTTGAGAGGGCTCGGGACGTCCGGGTCATGCACGGCGTCGGCCGACACCGCCGCGTAGTACACCAGGTGCCGGCCGTGCCGATGGTAATAGCGCACGAACCCACCGAGCGTTTGGTTCTCGCCTTGCTCGGCATAGCGGCCTTCGGTGGAGACGCCGGTGAGGAGGAAGCCGTTCCTCGTGATGTCGAAGCCATTGCTGACGCCGGCGCGGTACATCCAGGAATCGCGCGTCGATTCGAGCGACTCGAGCGCACGGCCGAGCTGCACATGGGCCTGCAGGCCCATGGCGAAATCCTCGACGCGGCCGATCAGGTTGAGGTTGGTGTCCTGGCGGTATTCGTCCTGGATCAGGTCGAAGCGCACGAAGGGTCCCACCAGCTTCAGGTCCGCAGGCAGACGCTCGGGCGCGGTCTTGCCGGGCTCGAGCGCGTATTCGTCATTCTGGTGCAGCAAGCCGATGGAGTAGCGCCGCGTCCAGCCGTTGATCAGGCCCGCCGACCAGCCGCCGGACGTCTCCACTCGCTGCTGCCGGTGGCGATACTCGGCGACGGCATTGCCCGCGTTGTAGAGCGCGTCGATTCCGTTGTTTTCGGATGCGCTGATCCCCGCGGCCCAGCGCGCGTCGAGGGCGTAGAACGGACGCTGCAGCAACACTGACTGGCTATGGCCGTCATCGTTTTTGGCGTATGCGTAAGACGCGATGCCGCGGGTGCCAAACAGGTTGGTATCAGCGATACTGAAGGTGGTCCCGGTGCGATCGACGTCGGAGCTGTACGACACCCCGAGCGAAATGCCGGTGCCGAGCAGGTTCTCCTCCGCGAGCGCGATGCGGCCTTTGTTTGCGCCGCCTTCGCGGCTCGCGCTCAGGCCGATGTCGAGCGACCAGGTGTCGCGCGTAAGGACTTCGATGTCGGCGACGCCGTCGCGTACCGCGATCGGCCGGATGGTCACGTCGTATAGATAGTGCCGACTGCGCAGCAGGCGTTCGGTCTCTTCGATCTTCTGCACCGAGACCGGCTCTCCGCTATCGAACAGCAGCAGCCGCCGAACGACGGCCGGGCGCGTCGTATAGTGCACCTTGTTGGCGAGGCGAAACAGCCAGTTGTTCTCGCGCGGATCGTTCAGGTCGAAGATATCGGCGGTGACGACGCGGATTTCGCCGATACGTGCGCCGGCGGCTTGCAGCTCGGCGAACGTCGGCACGCGCTGCGGTTCCTGCGCGCAGGCCCATCCCGCTGCCCCGGCCAGCGCGACCAGGCAAACGAAAAAGCGAAACTTAATTGACGGTCGCGCCGGTTTCCCGCACCACGCGGCCCCACTTCTCGTACTCGGCGCGCGTGAGCGCGAGCAACTCCTGCGGAGTCATGGCGGTGGCGTCGACGCCCCCGGAACGGAAATTGGCCTGCAGCTCGGGATCCCGCAGGGCCTTGGCAATTTCCGTATTTAGCCGCTGCACGATCTCCGCCGGCATGTTGGCCGGGCCGGAGATGCTCAGCCACAAGTTGGCTTCGTAGCCCGGCACGCCAGCCTCGGCCAGCGTGGGCACGTTCGGCAGCTCGCTCCAGCGCTTCTCGGTGGTCACGCCCAACGCTTTCAGCCGGCCCGACCTTACATGCGACAGCACGTTCGGCACCCCGGCAAACGAGACGCCGACCTGCCCGCCCAGGAGGTCTTGCATCGCCGGCCCGCTGCCCTTGTACGGGACATGATTGAGCTGTGTGCCGGTCATCGAGTTGAAGAGCGCGCCGACCAGGTGCTGCGAGCTGCCGTTGCCCGAGCTTGCAAAGTCGATGTCGCCGGGCTTGGACTTCGCCAGCGCAATCAACTCGCGCACCGAGCCGGCCGGGACCTTCTGCGGATTGACCACCAGCACGTACGGGCCCGAGGCCAGCATGGCGATATGCGTGAAGTCCTTGAACACGTCGTACGCCAGGTTCTTGTACAGGTGCGCGGTGATCAGATGGGTGGTGCCGGTGATGACCAGGGTATGGCCATCCGGCGCGGATTTCGCCGCGAAGTCCCAGCCGATCGTGCCGCCGGCGCCGGGCTTGTTCTCGACGAAGAACTGGCGCCCGAGCTGCTCCGAGAGCCGCGGCGCCAGCATGCGCGCCGGCGTGTCGGCGAAGCCGCCGGGCGAAAGCGGCACCACGATGCGCACCGGGCGTGAAGGGTATTGTTGTGAAAAAGCTGTGGTAGACGCCAGCAACAACGCCGCAAAAATGATCTTGTTCATCCGCGGAACACCGGGTCGGGCTTGGAATAGAACGAATGCAGGACGTGGTACACGCTGAGGTAGTTCTTCTGCTGGAAGGTGGCGTGCGAAATGCCTTCCAGCACGGTGAACTGCTTGTCGGAATGCGGCAGCAGGCGGAAGAACTCGAGCAGGTCCTCGATGCCGGCGATGCCGTCGAACTCGCCGCGCATCACGATGGTGGGCACTTTGATCTTCGCCGGGTCGACCAGCGGGAGCCGGGAGCACATGTCGACGTAGGTGCCGGTCGGCACGGAGTCGTCGAGCGCGAGGATGGCGCTGGCGAAGGCGTCGATCGTGGCATCGTCCGCGCAGCCGGGATGGTCGCGGTCGAACACGCTACGGATGAACGCACGGTCGATCGGCCGGCGGTGCTTCGACTGGAACTCGGGCAGCTTTTTCTTGCGCTCGGCGAGCGTGGGGCTGCCTTTGCCGGTCCAGACGAAGGAGTCAAGGGCAAGGCGCGCGACGCGCTCGGGATGCCGCTCGGTGAACATGGCCGCGCGCAGGGCGCCCGAGGAGATGCCGTAGAGCATCAGCTTCTTCGCGCCGGTTTTGCCGGCGATGTACTTCGAGCCGGCATCGAGGTCGTCGACGCCGTTGGCCAGATCGCAGTTGATCGGGCGCTTCTTGTCGGAGCGGCCGTAGCCCTCCATGTCCATGCACCAGGTATCGAAGCCGCGCGCGGCGAACCAGTCCATCACCGAAGAATCCGGCCGCCCCGGCACCGTCAGGTCGAAGGTCGGCTGTCCCGCCATCGAGGAGCCGTGCACGAAAAGGATCGTGCCTTTCGGCGTCTGCCCGCTGGGCGGCGCTTTCTGCCACAGGAAGAGCTTTACGTCGCCTTTCCGCGTCCAATGCTCGGTACCACTGGTGCGTGTTCTGGTGTCCATGACTCTCCGGTTCGGGGAGGTTATGCCGACGTACTGTACCCACTTTTTATGCAAGAATCCCCCGCGCCTGAGGAGAGGAGGCCCCATGCCGGTCGGAGCGCTGGACACGTTTCCGAAGCTGCTCATGCACCATGCCGCCGTGCGCGGCGCCCGCCCCGCGATCCGCGAAAAGGATCTCGGCATCTGGCAGACCTGGACCTGGCAGCGCTTCGCCGACGAAGTACGCGCCCTCGCGTCCGGCCTGCACGCCGAAGGCGTGCGGCGCGGCAGTCACGTCGCGCTGATCAGCGACAACCGGCCGCGCCTCTACGCGGCGATGTGCGCCGTCCAGTGCCTCGGCGGCGTGCCGGTGCCGCTCTACCAGGACGCGGTTGCCGAGGAAATGGTCTTCCCGATCCAGAACGCGGAGATCGCGCTCGCTTTTGCCGAAGACCAGGAGCAGGTCGACAAGCTGTTCGAGATCCTGCCGCGCTGTCCGACGCTCAAGCGCATTTTCTACGATGATCCGCGCGGCCTGCGCCATTACAAGCAGGCCGAGCTTCGCAGCTACGATGAATTGCTCGCCGCGGGCAGCAAGATGGACCCCGGCTTCGTCAATAGCGCGATCGAACAGGGGAGCGGCGCCGACGTCGCCGGCATGTTCTTCACCTCGGGCACCACCGCGGCGCCGAAGGGGGTAGTTCACACCCATGCCAGCCTGCTGGGCCCGGCGCGCACCGCGGCCGAGATGGAGCGGCTGGGGGAAAACGACGTGATCCTCGCGTATCTGCCGCCGGCGTGGATCGGCCAGAACATCTTCTCCTGCGCGCAGGCTTTCGTCACCGGCTACTGCATCTGCTGCCCCGAGGCGCCGGAGACGGTCATGACCGACATGCGCGAGATCGGCCCGACATACTACTTCGCGCCGCCCCGCGTGCTCGAGACACTTCTCACGCAGGTCTCGATCCGCATGGACGACGCCGCCGCGCCCAAGCGCTGGCTCTATCGCAAGTTCATGGGCATCGCGAGCCGCGTCGGCGGTGCGTTGCTGGACCGTAAGCCCGTAGGTCTGGTGGACAGAGCCTTGTACGCCGTAGGGGATCTGCTGGTTTATGGACCGCTGCGCAACGTGCTCGGCATGAGCCGCGTGCGCGTCGGCTACACCGCCGGCGAGGCGATCGGCCCCGATCTGTTCAAGTTCTACCGTTCGATCGGCATCAACCTGAAGCAGCTGTACGGCTCGACCGAGACCGCGGTGTTCGTCTGCATCCAGCCCGACGGCGAGGTGCGCTCCGATACGGTCGGCCCCGCGGTGGCCGGCGTCGAGCTGCGCTTCAGCCCGCAGCGCGAGCTCCTCATCCGCTCGGAAGGCTTGTTCCGCGAGTACTACAAGAACCCCGAGGCGACGCGCGAGGCGAAGGACGCGGAGGGGTGGTTCCATACCGGGGACGCCGGCTTCTTCGATGCCGGCGGCCACGTAAAGATCATCGATCGGGTCAAGGACGTCGGCAAACTGGCCGACGGCACCTTGTTCGCGCCGAAATACCTCGAGAACAAGCTCAAGTTTTTTCCGTACATCAAGGAAGCCGTGTGCTTCGGCCACGAGCGCGATCGGGTGGGCGCCTTCGTCAACATCGACCCCGACGCGATCGGCAACTGGGCGGAGAAGCGCAACATGCCGTATTCGGGCTACACCGATCTCGCCTCGCGCGACGAGGTCTACGACCTGGTGCGCGAATGCGTGGAGCGGGTGAACGCCGACCTCGCCGGTGAGCCCGAGATCGCCAACTCGCAGATCCACCGCTTTCTCATCCTGCACAAGGAGCTCGACGCCGACGACGGCGAGCTCACGCGCACGCGCAAGGTGCGCCGCAACTACATCGGCGAGAAGTACCTGGACCTGGTGAGCGCGCTCTACGAGGGGAAAACCGCGGTCCACGTCAACGCGCAAGTGCGCTACGAGGACGGGCGCACCGGCACCTATTCCGCCGACCTGAAGATCCGCGACGCGAAGACGTTCGCGCCGGCGGCCGCCAAACAGGCTGCATGATTCTTTCGGTCGAAGACGTCTCGCTCGCGTTTGGCGGCGTACGCGCGCTGCAAAACGTCTCCTTCGACGTGAAAGAGCACGAGATCCGCGCCATCATTGGCCCGAACGGCGCCGGCAAAAGCTCGATGCTCAACGTGCTGAACGGCGTCTACCACCCGCAGCAGGGAAGGATCAAGTTCAAGGACAAGGTGTTCAAGGACATGGATTCGCACGAAGCCGCCGCCCTCGGCATCGCGCGCACCTTCCAGAACATCGCCCTTTTCAAGGGCATGACGGTGCTCGACAACGTCATGACCGGCCGCAACCTGAAGATGCGCTGCAACTTCCTGCAGCAGGCGCTGTGGGTCGGACCGGCGAAGCGCGAGGAGATCGAGCACCGCCGCGCGGCCGAGGAAATCATCGACTTCCTCGAGATCCAGCACGTACGCAAGACGCCGGTCGGCCGTTTGCCCTACGGCCTGCAGAAGCGCGTCGAGCTCGGCCGCGCGCTCGCCGCCGAGCCGCAGCTCCTCCTGCTCGACGAGCCGATGGCCGGCATGAACCTCGAGGAAAAGCGCGACATGTGCCGCTTCGTGCTCGACGTCAACGACCAGTTCGGCACCACCATCGTCCTGATCGAGCACGACATGGGCGTAGTGATGGACATCTCCGACCGCGTAGTGGTGCTGGACTACGGCCGCAAGATCGCCGATGGGACGCCCGACGAAGTGCGCAACGATCAGAAGGTGATTGGCGCCTATTTAGGAGTCGCACACGGTGCTTAGGGGCGTCGCGCACTGATGCCGATCGAAGTCATCTTCTTCATCGAGGTGCTGGCGGGCGGCCTGCTCGCCGGCGTGATGTACGCGCTGGTCGCGCTCGGCTTCGTGCTGATCTACAAGGCGTCCGGCGTGTTCAACTTCGCGCAGGGCGCGATGGTGTTCTTTGCCGCCCTGACCTTCGTCTCGCTGCTCAAGCTCGGCTGGAATTTCTGGCTGGCGCTGGTCGTCACGCTCGGGGTCATGGTGCTGCTCGGCCTGGTGACCGAGCGCGTGGTGCTGCGCCCGCTCGTGAACCAGCCGCAGATCACGCTGTTCATGGCGACCATCGGCCTTACCTTCGTGCTGGAAGGGCTCTCGCAACTGGTCTGGGGCTCGCAGCCGCACGGCCTCGAGCTCGGCATCCCCGACGTGCCGATGGAGTGGCTGTCGCAGAAGTGGAACATCAACATCAGCCAGTTCGACCTGTTCGCCGCGTTCATCGCCGGCCTGCTGGTCGCCGTCCTGGCGGTGTTCTTCCAGAAGACGCGCATCGGCCGCGCGCTGCGCGCGGTGGCGGACGACCACCAGGCCGCGCTCGCGGTCGGCATCCCGCTGCAGCACATCTGGGCCATCGTCTGGGGCGTGGCCGGCGCCGTGGCGCTGGTCGCCGGCCTGATGTGGGGAGTGCGCAACGGCGTGCAGTTCGCCCTCACCTTCGTAGCTCTCAAGGCGCTGCCGGTGCTGCTGATCGGCGGATTCGAGTCGATCCCCGGTGCGATCATCGGCGGGCTGATCATCGGCGCCACCGAGAAGCTGGCCGAGGTTTACTTCGGGCCGATGGTCGGCGGCGGAATCGAGTCCTGGTTCGCCTACGTCGTGGCGCTCCTCTTCCTGCTGGTTCGCCCGGAAGGCCTGTTCGGCGAAAAACACATAGACAGGGTGTAGATGCTTTACCGGGAAGCGGGGCAGTTCAAATCCACGTACGCCCAGGACCAGCAGATCTTCCCGATCCGCCAGGACCGCATCGCCGTCACGCTGCTCCTCGTCTTCGCCTTCATCGTCGTGCCGCTGGTCGGCAACCAGTACTGGCTCGGCGCGCTGATCACACCGTTTCTGATCTTCGCCCTCGCGGCCCTCGGCCTCAACATCCTCACCGGGTACGCGGGGCAGCTGTCGCTCGGCACCGCGGCGTTCATGGCGGTCGGCGCTTTCATGACCTACAACTTCGTGCTGCGCCTGCCTTGGCTCGGGATCATCCCGAGCATGATCCTGGCAGGCCTGAGCGCGGCGGCGGTCGGCATCGTCTTCGGCTTGCCGAGCCTGCGCATCAAGGGCTTCTACCTCGCGGTGGCGACGCTCGCCTGCCAGTTCTTCGTGCTCTGGGCGCTGCAGCGCTTCGGCTGGTTCACCAACTACAGCTCCTCCGGCGTGATCACCGCGCAGCACATCGTCATCTTCGGCGTGCCGTTCGACACGCCGGAGCGCAAATACCTCTTCACGCTGGGGGTAGTGGCGGTGATGGCGCTGCTGGCGAAGAATCTGATGCGCAGCGAGACCGGCCGCGCCTTCATGGCGGTGCGCGACATGGACGTCGCGGCTGCGGTGATCGGCATCCCGATGATGAAGACCAAGCTGCTCGCCTTCGCCATTAGCTCCTTCTACTGCGGCGTCGCAGGCGCGCTACATGCTTTTTGCTATCTGGGCACGGTGGAGCCCGAGGCCTACACCCTGGACCTGTCGTTCCGCATCCTCTTCATGGTGATCATCGGCGGGGTCGGCTCGATCCTCGGCTGCTTCCTCGGCGCGGCGTTCATTACCCTGTTCCCGATCTTCCTCAACCTGGCTTCGACCTGGCTGTCGCACGCCTTCGGGGTCGAGATCTCGCACGCCACGGTGTCCAACCTGGAGCTCATCATCTTCGGCGGGCTGATCATCTTCTTCCTCATCGTCGAGCCCAACGGCCTCGCCCGCCTGTGGCAGATCTCGAAGGAGAAGCTGCGCTTGTGGCCGTTCCCGCATTGACGGGGCTATACTGGCCCCCCGTTCCTGAGGAGGATACGAGAATGAAACGCAGCACTCTTGCTATTGCCACGCTGGCGTTCGCCGCCGCGGCCAGTCCTGCCGCAGCGCAAAACGAACAGTTCATCCCCGCCAACTTCTACTGGGTCGGGCCCTACGCCCCCGGCGGCTCGGGCTTCGGCGGCGGCATGATCGACTACTTCGCCATGGTGAACGAGCGCGACGGCGGCATCAACGGCGTCAAGCTGACCTGGGAGAAGTGCGAGACCGAATACCGCAACGACCGCGGCGTCGAGTGCTACGAGCGCTCGAAGAAGAAGGGCCCCACCGGCGCGACCGTCGTGCACCCGCTCTCCACCGGCATCACCTATTCGCTGATCGACAAGGCCACCGCCGACAAGATCCCGGTGATCTCGATGGGCTACGGCCGCACCGACGCGGCCGACGGCCGTGTGTTCCCGTACGTCTTTCCGCTCATCACCACCTACTGGTCGCAGGCCACGGTGATGATCAAGTACATGGGCGAGAAGGCCGGCGGCATGGAGAAGCTCAAGGGCCAGAAGATCGCGCTCGTGTATCACGACTCCGCGTACGGCAAGGAGCCGATCCCGGTGCTCACCGATATGGCGAAGCAATACGGCTTCGAATTCACCCCGATCGCCGTGCCGCACCCGGGCAACGAGCAGCAGTCGCAGTGGCTGCAGGTGCGCCAGCTGCGCCCGGACTGGGTGATCCTGTGGGGCTGGGGCGTGATGAACCCGACGGCGCTGAAGGCCGCGGCCAAGGTCGGCTATTCGCGCGAGAAGATCATCGGCGTGTGGTGGTCCGGCGCCGAAGAAGACGTGATCCCGGCGGGCGATGCGGCGAAGGGCTACGTCGCCGCGGGTTTCAACCTGCCCGGCACCAACTTTCCGGTGATGCAGGACGTGCTCAAGCATGTCTACAAGAAGGGCAAGGGCGACCTCGAGGACATGGCGCGCGTCGGCTCGATCTACCACACCCGCGGCATCGTCGCCGGCATCATCACCACCGAGGCGATCCGCACCGCGCAGAACCGTTTCGGCAAGGGCAAGCCGATCACCGGCGAGCAGATGCGCTGGGGCATCGAGAATCTCAACATCGACGAGAAGCGCCTGAAGGAGCTCGGCGCCACCAACCTGATGCAGCCGCTCAAGGTCTCGTGCATGGACCACGAAGGCGGCGGCGCGGTGAAGTTCCTGAAGTGGGACGGCAAGAAGTGGAACGTGATCACCGACTGGATGCAGCCCGACCGCAAGCTGGTGCGCGACAAGGTGGAAGCCTCCGCCGCGCAGTACGCGAAGGAAAAGGGCATCACGCCCCGCGACTGCTCCAAGGAGAAGTAGATCGTTCAGCGTGAAAAGGCCGCCTTCGGGCGGCCTTTTTCTTGACCCCTATGTCGGCGGTTCCAAAACCACAGACCGGTCCGATCCTCTCGATCAGCAACATCGAGGTGATCTACGACCACGTGATTCTCGTGCTGCGCGGCGTGTCGCTCGAGGTGCAGGACGGACAGATCGTCGCGCTGCTCGGCGCGAACGGCGCAGGCAAGACGACAACGCTGAAGGCCATCTCCAACCTGCTGCGCGCCGAGCGCGGCGACGTCACCAAGGGCCAGATCCTTTACCGCGGGGCGCGCATCGACAAGCTCAATCCAGCGGAGCTGGTGAAGCGCGGCATCTGCCAGGTGATGGAAGGCCGGCACTGCTTTCAGCACCTCACGGTGGAGGAGAACCTGCTCACCGGCGCTTATACCCGCGGCTACATCGGCGCCGGCCTGCGCGAGGCGCTGGAGAAGGTCTATACCTATTTCCCCCGGCTGAAGGAGCGGCGCCATTCGCAGTCGGGCTACACCTCGGGCGGCGAGCAGCAGATGACCGCCATCGGCCGCGCGCTGATGGCGCGCCCGAGCATGATCCTGCTCGACGAGCCGTCGATGGGCCTCGCGCCGCAGCTGGTGGCGGAGATTTTCGAGATCGTGAAGGAGCTCAACCGCAAGGAGCGCGTGAGCTTCCTGCTGGCCGAGCAGAACACCAACATCGCGCTGCGCTACGCCGATTACGGCTATATCCTGGAGAACGGCCGCGTGGTGATGGATGGCGAGGCGAAGTCGCTCGCCGATAACGAGGACGTGAAGGAGTTCTACCTCGGCTTCTCGGCCGGCGGCCGCAAGAGCTTCCGCGACGTCAAGTCCTATCGCCGGCGAAAGCGCTGGCTTTGAAGAAGGAGTACTTCGACAAGCTGGAAACACGGCCAGCCAAGGCGCGCGAACGCGCGCTGATGGCCGAGCTGCCGAAGCTCATCGCGCACGCCAAGCGCCGGGCGCCGGGATTTGCGCGCATTTTGGAATCGGTCGACGCCCGGAAGATCAACAGCCGCAAAGCGCTCGCCATCTTGCCGGTCACGCGCAAGAGCGACCTCGGAACGCTGCAGAAGGACCTGCCGCCGCTCGGCGGCCTCAACGCCACGCCAGTCGAGAAGCTGGCCAAGATTTTCATCTCGCCGGGCCCGATCTACGACCCCGAGGGCCGCGGCAAGGACTGGTGGCGCACCTCGCGAGGCTTGTTCGCAGGCGGATTCCGCGCCGGCGACCGCGTGCTCAACACCTTCGCCTACCACTTCACGCCGGCGGGATCGATGCTGGAGGGCGGCGCCGACGCTCTTGGCTGCACCGTGATCCCGGCCGGCACCGGCCATACCGAAATGCAGGTCGCCGCCATTCGCGGCCTTGGCATCAACGCCTATGTCGGCACGCCGTCCTTCCTCAAGCTGATCGTCGAGAAGGCGGACGAGCTGAAAGCCGACATCTCCTCGCTGCAGAAGGCGCATGTCGGTGCCGAATACCTGCCGCCCCTTCTGCGGCATAACCTGCGCGAACGCGGGATCAGCGTGTCGCAGACTTATGCAAGCGCTGACCTGGGCCTGATCGCTTATGAGTCCGTCATGCCGGACGGCACGGTGAATGAAGGCATGATCCTCGACGAGCGGCTGATCCTCGAGATCGTGCGTCCCGGCACCGGCGATCCCGTGCAGCCGGGCGAAGTGGGCGAGGTGGTCATCACCTCT
This sequence comes from uncultured bacterium, assembly GCA_965233195.1. GTDB lineage: Bacteria > Pseudomonadota > Gammaproteobacteria > Burkholderiales > SG8-39 > SCGC-AG-212-J23. Next base: position 123,353 of record CBDDSB010000026.1, read on the forward strand.
TTCAACAAGGACTACCCGCTGATCCGCTTCGCCACCGGCGACCTGTCGGCCATGCTTCTCGGCGCGAGCCGCTGCGGTCGCACCAATGTCCGCATCAAGGGCTGGATGGGACGCGCCGACCAGAGCACCAAGGTTCGCGCCATGTTCGTCACGCCCCGGCAGATCGCGGACATCCTGCGACATCACCCCGAGATCGCCCGCGCCCGCCTGGTGGTCGAAGGCGAGGCGGGCAATGACCGCATGACGCTGAAATGTGAAGTCGGAAAGACCTCTTCCAATCTCGGTGAAGCAATCGTGGCGACGATCCGGGACATTACGCAGTTGCGCGGCGAGGTGGAGCTGGTCGCGCCCGGCAGCCTGCCGAACGACGGCAAGGTGATCGAGGATCTCAGGAAATACGTCTGATATTTGAGCCGCCTTTTGCGGCCATATAATCAGAGTACTAGGACGTTCGTTTAGCCGCGTCTAGCAGTCCGATCGGCTTCCGAAGGCTTTTTCGCTACCAGACCGTTCCCGCGCACTACTGCGCACTACATGGCTACCACCCCCGGACAAATTGACCTTTGGTGCCAAACACCATCGGAGCATCAGCGCCTGGAGTTCAAGGAGGCCAAGCAACAGTTCGATAACCATCGGCTTTATCAGTACTGCGTGGCTCTAGCGAATGAGGGTGGCGGATATCTGATCCTCGGTGTTTGCAACGATTTACCGAGAAAGGTAGTCGGAACCAAGGCGTTCGCTGACCCGGTCGCGATGGCGGAGAAGGCCTTCGAAGCACTAGGGTTCCGGGTGGAAATTGAGGAGGTGTTGCATGCTGAGGGTCGGGTGCTCGTCTTCCACATACCGTCTCGACCCCGCGGCACCGCCTATCATCTAGAAGGTGCTTATCTAATGCGTTCAGGCAGCTCGCTCGTTGCCATGAGCGAGGATCAGCTTCGACGCATCTTTGCCGAAGGAAAACCCGACTGGCTTGAGGAGTCGTCCCGGACTGCACTCAGCGATGAGGACGTCATAGAACTGCTCGATACGCAAGCGTACTTCGAGTTGATGAAGATTCCTTATCCGAGCGATCGCGCAGGTGTGCTAGATCGACTCGAGAGGGAGCGGTTTATAGACCGTAACCCTGATGGCTGGAGCATTCGGCGTCTCAGTGCGCTCCTTTTCGCCAAACAGCTAAACGATTTCCCTGACGTTGGTCGCAAAGCCGCTCGCGTGGTGGTTTACAACGGCACTTCGAAAACGGATACGAAACTGGATCGGACCGGAACGAAGGGCTACGCGACGGGGTTTCAAGCCATGATTACATTCGTGATGGGTCAACTGCCGCAGAACGAAGTAATCGAAGATGCCATTCGGAAGCAGGTGAAACTTGTCCCGGACGTAGTGATACGTGAGGTCCTTGCCAATGCGCTAATCCATCAGGATTTCACCGTGGGTGGAAGTTCGATGATGGTTGAGATCTATTCGAATCGCGTCGAGGTCTCAAATCCAGGCGAGCCAATCGTGCCCGTTGAGCGATTCATAGATGGCTACCAGTCGCGGAATGAACGGTTGGCGGATGTGATGCGTCGCATGGGGATTTGCGAGGAAAAGAGCAGCGGGATTGATCGAGTTGTGGAGGCCGCAGAAGCCTTTCAGCTACCGGCGCCGGATTTTCAGGCTGGCCACAACCGCACTTTCGCAATCATCTATGGGCCAAGACCTTTTGACGACATGGACCGAGAGGATAGGATTCGCGCCTGCTATCAACATTGCGTTCTGAAGTACGTGATGAGGGAGCGGATGACTAATCAGTCTCTCCGGGAGCGTTTCAAGTTGGCGGAGAACAAGAGTGCGGTCGTGTCCCAAGTCATCGCCGCCACGATTGAGGAGCGCCGGATTAAGTCGGATGAGGCCGTCGGAGGCTCGCGAAAATATGCGCGTTACGTCCCGTTTTGGGCTTGAAAGTTTCATTTAAGTTACGCGTTGGGTCGGATCCCAGCGGCGATGTAAGTCTCTGAATACACATGGAAACCTTATTTAAGGTTATCCAAAGGAATGCTCTGTCGTATGTAGCGTGCTGGTGACTCACTACCCGTGATTAGAGCGAAAGGGATAAAGGGCCGCTAGCGCTTTCGGTTAGCGCCCACGGGCAGCGCGTCCAAGCGCCGGATCTCGTCGTTGTGCAGCACGCTCGCGTCCTTGAGGAATGCCTTCAGGAAATCGACCGCGTCCGCGCCCCAGAACACTTCGCCGTCGACGACGAAGCTCGGCACGCCGAACACGCCGCGCCCGGCGGCTTCCTCGGTGTTCTTCCGTAGAACGTCCTTCACTTCCATCAGCCTGGCGGGGGCGACCTCCAGATCGCCGCACAATTCCTCGAAGCCTTTTTCGGCCGGCTCGCCCGTCGTCCACAGGTGCTGGAAGATGGCCCCGATGGCGTGAGCCGAGCAGCCGGCGGCGAGGGAGAGGCGAAGGTACGGCAGGGGATTGAACGGGTGCGCGGCCGGAAAGCGGAAGGGGATGCCGAGCTCGCGCGCCCACCAGGTGCACCAGCGATAGGTCCACTTGCGCTTCGCCGGGATCTCGGCCGGGCCTTTCTGTCCCCAATGGTTGAGAAGGCCGGCGAACAGCACCGGCTTGTAGGAAACTTGAACCGGAAGCTCGCCTAGCCGATGGAGGCAGATGTACGAATAGGGCGAGACGAAATCGAAGTACCAGTCAATGGAGGCGGTGGCCATGGCGGTGAGGATCGAGAAGAAGGGCAGGGTTTGGACGGTGATTCACTCGCGCCCCGAGGCGCGCAACGCGATGAACCCGGAAAGCGCCGACGCGCTCGTTTCTGCTTTTGAAGCGTTTGACAGGGATCCGGATGCGGCGGTTGCCGTGCTCTGGGGCGAGGGCGGCGCGTTCTGTGCCGGATGGGATCTGAAGTACTGCGCTTCCCTGATCAAGGATCCGGTAGAGCTGCACTCGATCGATTACCCGTTGGACGACCGCAAGGCGATTCCCCGCGGGCCGCTCGGCCCGACGCGCCTGGAGCTCGACAAGCCGGTGATCGCCGCAGTCGCGGGCCCGGCGGTGGCCGGCGGCTTCGAGCTTGCGCTGTGGTGCGACGTGCGGGTGATGGAGCAATCGGCCTACTTCGGCGTGTATTGCCGCCGCTGGGGGGTGCCATTGATCGACGGCGGCACGGTGCGGCTGCCGCGTATCGTCGGCATGGGCCGGGCGATGGAGATCATCCTCACTGGGCGCAAGGTGCCGGCGGAGGAAGCGCTGCGCATCAACGCCTGCGAGCACGTCGTGCCCGACGGCCAGTCGCGCGAGTTCGCCGAGGCGATGGCGCATGAGATGGCGCGTTTCCCCCAAGCCTGCATGCGCGCCGACCGGCGCTCGGCCTACGCGCAACAAGGGCTCAGTTTGCGTGAGGCCATGCGCAAGGAGTGGTACAACGGTTTTCCTGCGTTCGTCGCGGAGGGCGCCGAAGGCGCGAAGCGTTTCGCCTCAGGCAAGGGGCGGCACGGCGATTTCAGGGATATCTAGGCGCCGGCGTCTTTCTCCTAGTTCCTTGAGAACTTTATCTCGTTCCGCTTCGCCCATCCCACTCCAGCGCCCGATTTCGTCCAGCGTGCGACAGCAGCCGATGCACACGCCGCGCACCGGGTCCATCTGGCACACCTTGATGCACGGCGAGGTCATTTTTTCTTGAATGCCTTGTTAACCTTGGACGACGGTTCGCGCCCGAGGACGCCGCAAATCCAGCGGCCGATTTCCACCAGGCGCTCGAGGTCTACGCCGGTGCGCACGCCGAGCCCGTTCAGCATGTACACCACATCCTCGGTGGCAACGTTCCCCGAGGCGCCGGCGGCATAGGGACAGCCGCCGGGGCCGGCCACCGACGCGTCGAACGTGCGGACGCCCATCTCGAGCGACGCATAGATATTGGCGAGCGCTTGGCCATACGTGTCGTGGTAGTGCCCCGCCAGCTTTTCCAACGGCACGCGCTCAGCGCAGGCTTCAATCATCGCCTTCGTCTTGCCCGGCGTGCCCGTGCCGATGGTGTCGCCTAGCGAGACCTCGTAGCAGCCCATTTCATATAAGGAGCCAGCGACGTCTGCTACGCGTGGGGGCTTCACTTCGCCTTCGTAGGGACAGCCCAGGACACAGGAGACATAGCCTCGTACTTTCACACCGGAGGCTTTCGCGGCATGGGCCACGGGTCTAAAACGCTCCAGCGACTCGGCAATGGAGCAGTTGATGTTCTTCTGCGAAAACGCCTCGGAGGCAGCGCCGAAGATCGCCACCTCGGTGGCGCCGGCGGCGCGCGCGGCCTCGAAGCCCTTCAGATTGGGCGTGAGCACGGGATACGACACACCGGGCTTGCGCCGGATGCGCTCCAGCACCTCGGTGTGGTCCGCCATCTGCGGCACCCACTTCGGCGAGACGAAGGCCGTGGCTTCGACCGCCGGCAACCCGGCATCGGCGAGGCGCTCGATCAGCTCGACCTTGATCTCGGTCGGCACTTCGCCGCGCTCGTTCTGCAGCCCGTCGCGCGGGCCGACCTCGACGATCCTGACGGCGTTATTCAAGCGAGATCAGCTCCGCGCCCTCGAGCACCTGCTCGCCGGCGGCATAGTGAATTTCCTTCACCACGCCGTCGGCCGGGGCAGTGATGGTGTGCTCCATCTTCATCGCTTCGAGGATCAGCAACGCCTGGCCTTTCGTCACTTTCGCGCCCGCCTCGGTCATCACCTTGATCACCTTGCCGGGCATCGGGGCGGCGAGCGAGCCGGTGCGGGTGTCCTCATCGATGGCGGCGAGCTCGGGCTTGAGCGATAGGCGGCGGTAATCCCCTTCGCAGAAAACATGCCAGTCGTTGCCATCGCGCACGGCACGCGCCTTGAACGCACGGCCATCGAGATTCACCTGCAGGCGGCCATCGGGCAGGCTCTCGCCGGCGAGCGCGTAGGTTTTTCCATTCAGTGAAATTTTCAACCCGTCGCCGAGAAACTGGATTCGGATGGCGTGACTGGCTTCGCCCTCCAGGAATATGAAATCATGATGCGAGTCCTCGTTCAGGCGCCAGCCGTCGACCCGATCCCAGGGCGAGTGCGGGTCGGTCGAGACCGCGGCGCGGGCGCCCGCAGCCTGCGTTTCTTCGAGGATCTCGGCCAGCGCGGTTGCGGCGAGGGATTCATCGCTGATGGGCTCCGCCCGGAGCAGCTCCGTGCGGTTGCGCTCGATCAGGCCGGTATCCAGCTCGGGCGCGGCGAAGGCGTGGCTCGCCGCCACTCGGCGCAGGAAGGCGACATTGGTCTTGGGTCCGGCGATCTCCACCTCCGCCAGCGCTTGGCGCAGCCGTGCGAGTGCCCGGCCGCGGTCCGAGCCATGCACGATGAGCTTCGCGATCATCGGGTCGTACCACGGCGTAATCTCGGCGCCGGGCCCGACTCCGGTGTCGATCCGCACCCGCGCGCTTTCCTCCGGAAAGCGCAGGTGAGCGATGCGCCCGGTGGCCGGCAGGAAGTCGCGTGCCGGATCCTCCGCGTAGATCCGCGCCTCGATGGCGTGGCCGCGGAACACCAGCTTTCCCTGGGTTGCGGGAAGCGGCTCGCCGGCCGCCACGCGCAACTGCCACTCCACCAGGTCGAGGCCGGTGATCATCTCGGTCACCGGATGCTCGACCTGCAGGCGCGTATTCATCTCCATGAAATAGAAGCGTCCGTCCTGCTCGGCGATGAACTCGATCGTGCCGGCGCCGCTGTAGCCGACCGCCTTGGCCGCGGCAACCGCCGCCTCGCCCATTTCCATTCTCTTGGTCGCGGAAAGGCCGGGCGCCGGCGCTTCCTCGAGCACCTTCTGGTGGCGGCGCTGCACCGAGCAATCGCGCTCGAAGAGATGCACGACGTTGCCCTGCGTATCGCCGAACACCTGGACCTCGATGTGCCGCGGGCGCTCGAGGTAGCGCTCGATCAGCACACGGTCATCGCCGAACGAGGATTTGGCCTCCCGTTTCGAGGCCTCGAGCTGAGCGGCAAAGGAAGACTTTCCGGTAACCACCTTCATTCCCTTGCCGCCGCCACCCGCCGAGGGCTTGATCAGCACCGGGAAACCGATGCGCACCGCTTCCTTCTCGAGCAGCGCTGCATCCTGCTTCTCCCCGTGGTACCCCGGCACCAACGGAACGCCGGCCTTCTCCATCAGGCGCTTCGCCGCCGCCTTGTCGCCCATCGCCGCGATCGCTTCGGGAGACGGGCCGATAAAGACGATGCCCGCCGCGCGGCACGCGGCGGCGAACTCCGCATTCTCGGAAAGGAAGCCGTAACCGGGGTGAATCGCCGCGGCAAGGGAATCCCGCGCCGCGGCGAGCACCGCGGCGATCTCGAGATAATTTTCGACGCGGCGCGCCTCGTCGGCGACGCTCACGTGCAGCGCAGAGCGGTCGGCATCGGTATAGATCGCCACCGTGCGCACGCCAAGCCGGCGCGCCGTGCGTGCAACCCGGCACGCAATCTCGCCACGATTGGCGATCAGGATTTTGGCGAACACCAGGCGGCTTTCCGCTTCTCCAGGAACGAGGCGATGCCTTCCTTGCCTTCCGGCGAGCCGCGAATCTCGGCAATGTGCTTCGCCGTCTCGGCGACCAGCGCGTCGTCGGGCCGCCGCCCGGCGACGGCGCGGATCAGCGCCTTGATCTTGGTGTGCGCTTCCGGGCCGCCGGCCAGCAGGTGCTTAACAAGGGCATCGACGTTGGCATCCAGCTGATCCCCTGGCACGAGGAGCGCCAGCATGCCGATACGGAAGGCCTCCGCCGCGTCGAAAATTTCCGCCGTCAGGAAATAGCGCCGCGCCTCGCGTTCGCCCATCGCGCGCAACACGTACGGGCTGATTGTGGCCGGCGACAGGCCGAGCTTCGCTTCCGACAGGCAGAACTTCGCCTCGGGCGTGCCGACGGCGATGTCGCAGGCGGCGACCAGGCCGGTGCCGCCGGCGAACACCGGGCCGTGAACGCGCGCGATCGTGGGCTTCGGCAGGCGATCCAGCGTGGCCAGCATCTGCGCAAGCGCGTGGGCATCGGCCAGGTTCTCATCGTAGCCGTAGCCCGCCATGCGCTTCATCCAGTTCAGGTCCGCGCCGGCGCAGAACGCGGGGCCGTTGCCCGCGAGAACCATCACGCGCACGGAATGGTCTTTGGAAATGTCCTCAAAAGCGCCGCGCAGTTTTTTGATCAACTCATCATCGAAAGCATTGCGCAGCTCGGGTCGGTTGAGAGTGACCCGTGCGACACCGCCATGCTTGGTGACTTCAAGCATGGCTACATGCGGAAGACACCAAACCGCGTGTCTTCGATGGGAGCGTTGAGCGCTGCAGAAATGGCGAGGCCGAGCAGGCGGCGCGAATCGGCCGGATCGACCACGCCGTCATCCCACAGGCGCGCGCTGGCATAGTAGGGATGGCCCTGCCGCTCGTACTGCTCACGGATCGGGTTCTTGAACTTTTCCTCGGCGTCCTTGGACGGGAAGTCGCCCTTCACCGTGGCAAGGACCGACGCGGCCTGCTCGCCGCCCATGATGGAGATGCGCGCGTTCGGCCACATCCAGAGGAAGCGCGGACCGTAGGCACGGCCGCACATGCCATAGTTGCCGGCGCCGAACGATCCGCCGACGATCATGGTGAACTTCGGCACTTTGGCGGTCGCCACCGCGGTCACCATCTTCGCGCCGTCCTTGGCGATGCCGCCGGCTTCGTATTTCTTGCCGACCATGTAGCCGGTGTTGTTCTGCAGGAAAAGCAGCGGGATGCCGCGCTGGCAGGCGAGCTCGATGAAGTGCGTCGCTTTGAGCGAGGACTCGGAGAACAGGATGCCGTTGTTGGCGAGGATGGCCACCGGGTAGCCGTGCAGGTGCGCGAAGCCGGTGACCAGGGTGGTGCCGTAGTTCTGCTTGAACTCGTCCAGCTCCGAGCCGTCCACCAGGCGTGCGATCAGCTCGCGCACGTCGTAGGGTTTGCGCGCGTCGGCCGGGATTACGCCGTACAGCTCGTCCGCCCCGTAAAGGGGTTCGCAGGGTTCACGCAGCTCGAGATTCACTTGTTTACGCGTGTTGAGACCCGCAACGATCCGCCGGACGAGAGACAGGGCATGCGTGTCGTTGAGCGCATAGTGATCGGCGACGCCGGAAATGCGCGTATGGACCTCCGCGCCGCCTAGTTCCTCCGCGGTTACCACCTCACCGATTGCCGCTTTCACGAGCGGAGGGCCGCCAAGGAAGATGGTGCCTTGGTTCCTCACGATGATCGATTCGTCGCACATCGCCGGCACGTAGGCGCCGCCCGCGGTGCTCGAGCCCATCACGCACGCGATCTGAGGAATGCGCGCCGCGGACATGTTGGCGATGTTGTAGAAGATCCGGCCGAAGTGCTCGCGATCCGGGAATACGCTGTCCTGCTCAGGCAGGAAGCCGCCGCCGGAGTCGACCAGGTAGATGCACGGTAGCCGGTTCTGCGCCGCGATCTCCTGCGCGCGCAGGTGCTTCTTCACCGTCATCGGGTAGTACGTGCCGCCCTTGATCGTCGCGTCGTTCGCGACGATGACGCATTCGCGGCCCGAGACCCGGCCGACGCCGCAGATGATCGACGCCGAATGGACGTCGCCGCTGTACATGCCCCAGGCGGCGAGCTGGCCCACCTCCAGGAACGGCGAGCCGGGATCGAGCAGCTTCGCGACGCGCTCGCGCGGCAGCATCTTGCCGCGCGCGGTGTGCTTGTCGCGCGATGCTTTTTCCCCGCCCTCGGTGACCGTCGAAACCTTGGCACGCAGATCCGAAACCAGTGCCAGCATGCGCTCGGCATTTGCCTTGAACTCGGCCGAACGGACTTTCAGCTGGGTCTTGATCACCGCCATCAGAACGGCGCCTTCATCCACCGATCCAATTGCTCGAAGCGGTCCATGCCCCAGAACGGCTCGCCGTCGACCACTATATAAGGAGAGCCAAAGACGCCTCTCGCAACCGCGGCGTCGACCTCGGCCCGCGTCTTGTCCTTTAGCGCCTGGTCGTTGAGGTCCGGCTTCAGCCCAAGCGCGCCGGCGATCTTGAGGACGTTGTCGGCCTCGCCGATGTTCACGTTATCGACGAAGTACGCCTTGTAAAGGGCGTTGGCCAACCGTACGGCCTGCGCGCTATCCGCGGCGGCATAAAAAGCGCGGCAGGCATGCAAGGTCGAGACCGGAAACTGGTCGGGAATGCGGAACGGCACATCGTGGAAGCGCGCGGAACGCAGGAAATCGCGCTTCGCATACTCACCCTTGAGCGGGATGCTCGGCAGCGGGGTGGCGCCAGTCGCCTTGAACGCCGCGCCGAGAAGCATCGGGCGCCACGTAACGCCGCGCCCGTGCTTCGCCGCGAGTGCTTCGATCTTTTGCGAGGCGAGGTAGCCGTAGGGTGAAGAGAAATCGAAATAGAAATCCACCGGCGCTTTCATCCTTCCTCCAGGGCGCGTCCGATCACCAGGCGCTGGATGTCGTTGGCACCTTCGTAGATCTTGGTAACGCGCACGTCGCGCCAGAAGCGCTCGACCGGGAAATCCGAGACGTACCCATACCCGCCGTGGACCTGGATCGCGTCCGAGCACACCGTCTCCGCCATCTCGGAGGCGAAGAGCTTCGCCATCGAAGCTTCCTTCAGGCAGGGCTGCCCCGCGTCGCGCAGCCGTGCCGCGTGCAGGTAGAGCTGGCGTGCCGCTTCCACCTGCGTCGCCATGTCTGCGAGGCGGAAGTTGACGGCCTGATGCTCGATCAGGGTCTTGCCCATGCTCTTGCGCTCGCGACAATAGGAAACCGCCGCGGCGAGCGCTGCCTGGGCAACCCCAGTGGCCTGCGCCGCGACATTGATGCGCCCCGACTCGAGATTGGCGAGCGCGATGCGGTAGCCAACACCTTCCTGTCCGAGCACGTGGTCCGCCGGGATCTTGCAGTTCTCGAACACGATCTGCGCGGTATCGGAGGCGCGCTGACCGGTTTTTTCCTCGATGCGCGCGACGACGTAGCCCGGCGTGGAGGTGGGCACAAGGAAGGCGCTGATGCCCTTCTTGCCGGCGCCCTTGTCGGTCACAGCGAAAACCACGGCGATGTCCGCGTTCTTGCCGGAGGTGATGAACTGCTTCACGCCGTTCAACACGTATTCGCCACCCTTGCGCTCGGCGCGCGTGGTGATCGCCGAGGCATCGGAGCCCACCTGCGGCTCGGTGAGCGCGAAGGCGCCCAGCATGCGGCCCTGCGCCAAGGGTTTTAAGTAATTTTCCTTCTGCGCTGCGTTCCCATACCCGGACAGGATGCCTGCAACGAGATTGTTCACCGCCACGATGGTGGCCGTAGCGCAGTCGCCGGCGGCAATTTCCTCGCAGGCCACCGCGAGCGCGGTGTAGTCCATCCCGGCGCCGCCCCATTCCTCCGTGATGGCCACGCCATACAAACCCATCTCGGCGAGGCCGCGCAGCGCTTCGCGCGGAAACTCTTTCTCCCGGTCCCAGCGCGCCGCGTGCGGCGCGAGCTGCTCGGCGGCGTAGCGGCGCACTGCCTGTCGGATCTCGTCAGCCTGCGCGGACATAGGTCAGGGTATGGTGGCTGAAGAGGTTGCCCTTCTTGCCGTGGCATTCGGCGACGCCGTAGATGCGGCGGCGGCCCATTTTCAGGATGCGCGCCGTGCAGTACACGTGCTCGCCCTTGGCGGGCGCGAGAAACGCCGTGTTGAGCTCGGACGTGAGCGCGTCTCCCTCCACGCCGATGCGTGCCTTGATGGCGAGCCACATCGCGCAATCGGCCGCCGCCATCAGCGCCGGACCGTTGATGATCCCGCCCGGGCGCTCGAGATCCGCGCGGTGCGGCAGCTCGAGCGTGCACTTTTCATCGTCGGCGGTGACCACGCGGAATCCGTAGGGCCGCAGGAATTGGGCGCTGTCGAGAAGGCGTTGGAGGTCCTTCTTCAAGCGAGCTCGATAGCCATCGCGGTTGCTTCGCCGCCGCCGATGCACAGGCTGGCGACGCCGCGCTTGCCGCCCTGCTTGCGCAGTGCGCCGATCAGCGTGACCAGGATGCGCGCACCCGAAGCGCCGATCGGATGGCCGAGGGCGCAGGCGCCGCCGTGCACGTTGACCTTGTCGTGCGGCAGGCCGTGCTCCTTCATCGCCGCCATGGTGACCACGGCGAAAGCTTCGTTGATCTCGTACAGGTCGACGTCGTTGGTCTTCCAATTGGTCTTCTCAAGCAATTTCCTGATCGCCTCCACCGGCGCCGTCGTGAACCAGCCGGGCTCCTGCGCATGCGTCGAGTGTCCGATTACCACGGCGAGGGGTGCGAGGCCGCGTTTCTCCGCCGTGGAGCGGCGCATCATGACGAGGGCGGCGGCGCCGTCCGATATCGAACTGGAGTTTGCCGCGGTGACGGTGCCCTCCCTGCTGAATGCCGGCTTTAATGTTGGGATCTTTGCGAGGTTCGCCTTGAAGGGTTGCTCGTCCATCTCGATGAACTTCTGATCCTTGCCGACCTTGATGGCCAGCGGCGTCAGCTCCCAGGCGAAGGAGCCGTCCTTGTTGGCGTTTTGCGCACGAGTCAGCGAGGTAATGGCGAACGCATCCTGGGCCTCACGGGAAAACTGATATTTCGAAGCGCATTCTTCCGCGAACGTCCCCATCAGCCTGCCCTTGTCGTAAGCGTCCTCTAGGCCGTCGTAGAACATGTGGTCGATCACCTGGCCGTGGCCCATGCGCAGGCCTGCGCGGGCTTTCGGCAGGAGGTAGGGAGCGTTCGTCATCGACTCCATGCCGCCGGCGACAAGGATGTGATTCTTTTCAGTTAAAAGCACATCGTGAGCGAACATGGCCGCCTTCATCCCCGAACCGCACATCTTGTTGATCGTCGTGCAGCCGGTGCCGAGCGGCAGCCCGGCGCCGAGCGACGCCTGGCGCGCGGGTGCCTGGCCCTGGCCGGCGGGAAGCACGCAGCCCATGATCACTTCCTGCACTGCCCCGGGACGGATCTTCGCGCGCTCGACGGCGGCGCGAATCGCGGCGGCGCCGAGCTCCGGGGCGGAGAACCCTTTGAGCTCACCCTGGAACGCGCCCATCGGGGTGCGGGCGATGCCAACGATGACGACAGGATCTTTTTCCATGGAAGCCTCGCTTCAGGTGGGGAGATCGTAGGCACGCACCAGGCTGCGGCCGCGCTCGACGATCTCCGCGGGGAATGGGCAGGACTTGCGGGTCTGCGCGTCGATGTGCACGCCGGTCAGCATGCAGACCGCCGACACTTCGTCGGTCACGGCGTTGCGCATCTCGTGCACGAAACGGGCGAGCTTCTCGCGCACTTCGAGGAAGGCGGAGCGCACGATGACCGTGTCGCCGGCATGCAGCTCGCGCTTGTAGCTGATGTTCTGCTGCACCGCCGCCATGCCGCGGCGGTTCTCCTTGAGGAAGGCCGTGGTGACGCCCAGCGTGGCAAACAGGTTCCACGTTGCCTCATCGAACTTGCCGACATACCACATCACGTTCATGTGTCCCATGTGGTCGCAGTGCCAGGGGTAGACCGCGCCGCGGTAGGTTTCGATCATGGACGGGATTTGGAAACGTTCAGATCGTGGATCAGCCCGTCCTTCAGGTCGTAGATCCAGCCATGCACTTCGAGCGGCTGGCCACGCTCCCACGCCTCCTGCACCGCGGTGCATTGCGCGATGTTCTCCACTTGCTCGCGCGCATTCAGCTCGCATAGCCGGCGGTGACGCCGGTCTTCGTCGGCGACCTTGTCCAGCTCGCCGCCGTGCTTCGCCGCCACGTCCTGCACATGGCGCAGCCAGTTGTCGGAAAGGCCGATGCGGTGCTTGGTCATGGCGGCGTGCACACCGCTGCAGCCGTAGTGCCCGCAGAGGATGATGTGCCGCACCTTCAGGATGTCGACCGCGAACTGGATCACCGACAGGCAGTTGAGGACGGTGTGCACTACGACGTTGGGGATGTTGCGGTGGACGAAGACTTCGCCGGGGGCGAGACCGATGATCTGGTTCGCCGGGACGCGAGAGTCGGAACAGCCGATCCAGAGGTACTGCGGCGACTGCTGGTGCGCGAGGCGCGAGAAGTATTCCGGGTCGTCGGCCACCATGGCGCGCGCCCATCGGCGGTTGTTCTCGAGCAGCTCGCTGGGGCTCACGCCGTCTCCCCGAACAGCTCGCGGCCGATCAGCCAGCGCCGGATCTCGGAAGTGCCGGCGCCGATCTCATACAGCTTGGCATCGCGCCAGAGGCGCCCGGTCGCGGTCTCGTTGATGTAACCCATGCCGCCGAGCGCCTGGATCGCCTCGCCCGCCATCCAGGTGGCTTTCTCCGCGGCGTAGAGGATGGCGCCGGCCGCGTCCTTGCGCGTGGTTTCGTTGCGATCGAGCGCCTGGCCCACCGCGTAGACGTAAGCGCGGCAGGCGGAGAAGGTGGTGTACATGTCGGCGAGCTTGCCCTGCATCAGCTGGAACTCGCCGATCGGCTGGCCGAACTGCTTGCGCTCGTGCACGTACGGCACCACGACGTCGAGACAACCGGCCATGATGCCAAGCGGCCCGCCGGCGAGCACCGCGCGCTCGTAGTCGAGGCCGGACATCAGCACGCGCACGCCTTCTCCCTCTTTCCCCAAAATGTTTTCAGAAGGAACCTCGCAGTCGCGAAATACCAGCTCGCAGGTGTTCGAGCCGCGCATGCCGAGCTTGTCGAGCTTTTGCGCGGTCGAGAATCCTTTCATGCCCTTCTCGACGATGAATGCCGTTATGCCTTCAGACTTTCCGTAGATGACCAGCACATCGGCGTCGGGTCCATTGGTGATCCACATCTTGTTGCCGTTGAGCACGTAACGGTCGCCGCGTCGCTCGGCCCGCAGTCGCATGCCGACCACATCCGAACCCGCGCCGGGCTCGGACATCGCCAGCGCACCGACGTGCTCGCCGGAGACGAGCTTGGGCAAATATTTTTTCTTTTGCGCGTCGCTGCCGTTGCGGCGGATCTGATTCACGCAGAGGTTCGAATGCGCGCCATAGGAGAGACCGATGGAGGCGGAGGCACGGGAGATCTCCTCCATCGCGACGATGTGCGCGAGGTAGCCCATCGCCGTGCCGCCGTACTCTTCCTCGACCGTCATGCCGAGCACGCCGAGCGCGCCAAGCTTGCGCCACAGGTCTGGCGGGAACTCGTTGCTGCGGTCGATCTCGGCCGCGCGCGGGGCGATTTCCTTCGTAGCGAAGTCGCGCACCGACTCGCGCAGCATGTCCACGGTTTCGCCGTGGTCGAAGCGGAGAAAATTCATTCTGGAGTGTCGGGGGTACCGCACAGCATCATCAGCGTCTGCTGCATGCTGGCCACGTGCTTGCCATCGTCAGAGTACACCTCGCCGCGCGTCACGGTAAGCGTGCGCCCCGGTCGGATCACCTCGCCGCGCGCCACCAGCGAGCCGCGCGCCGGCGCGAGGATGTTGATCTTGTATTCCACCGTTACCAGCGAGCAGTCGGCCGGCATCAGCGAGTAGGCGGCGTAACCGCAGGCCGTATCGGCAATCATGCCGATGATGCCGCCGTGGATGAAGCCTTTCTGCTGCGTGAGGTCGTCGCGGTAGGGCAGCGCGACCTCCACCCGTCCGGGCTCGACGACGCTGAGCGAGGCGCCGATCAGGCCCATCGCCTTCTGGCGGCCGAAGCTCGACCGGATGCGTGCCACGTAATGCGGATCGGCAGGGGCGTTCATTAATCTCGGGAGGCTACTTGACGTTTACGTCAACGTCAACCGAGCCTTTTCCTGATCTTTTTTTCGAAAGCGCGGATTTCGGAGAGTTGCGCCTCGATATCGGTCTGCTGCTGCAGCAGACTCGCCTTGTGCGCCTCCAGGACGGCGAGGAAGCGCTCGAGCTGCGGGCGCTGATCCCGCCCGGGCTCGTACATGTCGATCAGTTCGCGGATCTCGGAAAGCGTCAGCCCGAGCCGCTTGCCGCGCAGGGTGAGCTTGAGCCGCGTGCGGTCGCGCGGCGTATAGATGCGGCGCTGGCCGTCGCGACGCGGCGCGAGCAATCCCTGGTCCTCGTAGAAGCGGATGGCGCGCGGCGTGATATCGAACTCGCGCGCCAGTTCGCTGATCGAAAACTCGCCGCGTTCCGTTTCCATGGTAGTTTTGAAAAGATTCTAGCTGATGTCGCTCCACTCAATTCTTTCTTATCCGTTCCCGCAAGTTCCCGCGCCCGGCACCACGTTGGAAGTGGCGCCCGGCATTCATTGGCTGTCGATGCCGCTGCCGTTCCAGCTCGACCACATCAACCTGTGGCTGGCTGAAGAGGAAGAGGGTTGGACGGTGATCGACACCGGGATTGGCAATGCGCAGACGCGCGCGTTGTGGGAGCAAGTTCTCCAGGGCAAGGCGGTAAGGCGGGTGATCGTCACCCACTATCATCCGGACCATGCCGGCAACGCGGCCTGGCTATGCCAGCGCTACGGCGTCGAGCTCTGGATGACGCAGGGCGAATACCTGACGGCGCACGCAGTGCGCTCGTCGACCGCCGGCTACACCACCGATGCCGTGCTGTCGGTGTTCCGCAAGAACGGGCTCGACGATCAGCGTGCGTCGGGGATGGGCGGACGCGGCAATCGCTACGCCGCGCTGGTTCCGGAATTTCCGCTGTCGTACCGGCGCATCATCGAGGGCGACCAGATCGAGATCGGCAAGCACCGCTGGCGCGCCATCGTTGGCCACGGCCATGCGCCCGAGCACCTTTCGCTCTACGCAAAGAACCTGAATACGCTGATCGCGGGCGACATGCTGCTTTCCACCATCTCGACCAACGTCAGCGTCTGGTCGATCGACCCCGAAGGCGATCCGCTGCGCCTATTCCTCGACTCGATCGCGCGCTATCGCGACCTGCCGAAGGACGTGCTGGTGCTGCCGTCGCACGGCAAGCCTTTCCGCGGCGCCCACGACCGGGTCGAGCAGCTGGAGAAGCATCACCAGGACCGCCTGGGGGAATTGCTGGAGTCGTTGAAAAAACCGCAAAGCGCGGCCGAGCTGCTAAGCGTGCTGTTTCGCCGGCCGCTCGACGCACACCAGACTTTCTTCGCGATGGGCGAGGCGATAGCCCACCTGCACTATCTCTACTACGCCGGGCGCGCCACGCGTGCCCGGGGGGATGATGGCATCATGCGCTATGCAACCAGCTAACACCACCGAGAGCGCCGAGCTGGCGAAAGTCAGCCAGCAGGTCGCCGAACGGTGCTCGAAGATCCTCGGCGAGTTCGCTCAGCGGCAGGCGGAGGACATGTCCTCGGCGGTGCGCGACGAGATGGGCATCGCCAAGGCGTTCATGGACCTGTATGCGCGCATGGCGGCCGATCCGGTGAAGCTGGCCAGCCTGTCGATGAACCTGTGGCTCGACCACACGCGCCTCTGGCAATCGAGCTGGATGAAGCTCATGGGCGTGGACTCCGGCCCGGTGGCCGAGCCGGAGAAGAGCGACTCGCGCTTCAAGGACGAGGACTGGTCGAAGAACTTCCTGTTCGACCTCATCAAGCAGTCCTACCTCATCAGCTCGCGCCACATCCGCGAGGCGGTGGCCAGCGTCGACGGGCTCTCGGAAGAATCGGAGAAGAAGGTCGCCTTCTTCACGCGCCAATATGTCGACGCGCTCGCGCCGTCCAATTTCCTGATGACCAACCCGCAGGTCCTGCGCGAAACGGTGGCGAGCGGCGGGCAGAACCTGGTGCGCGGACTGAACAACCTGCTCAACGACCTGGAGAAGGGCGGCGGCAAGCTGCGCATCTCGATGACCGACGAGAGCGCGTTCCAGCTCGGGCGCAACGTCGCTACCACGCCGGGCAAGGTGGTTTACCAGACCGAGCTCATGCAGCTCATCCAGTACTCGCCGCTCACCGAGCAGGTGTACAAGCGGCCGCTGGTGATCGTGCCGCCCTGGATCAACAAGTACTACATCCTCGACCTGCGCGAGAAGAATTCCTTCATCCGCTGGGCGGTGAGCCAGGGCCACACCGTGTTCGTGGTCTCGTGGGTGAACCCGGACGCGCGCCTGGCGCAGAAGGGCTTCGAGGACTACATGCTCGAAGGCCCGATCGCCGCGCTCGACGCGGTGGAGAAAGCGACCGACTCGCGGCAGGTGAACTTCATCGGCTATTGCCTCGGCGGCACGCTGCTCGGCGCGACGCTGGGCTATCTGAAGCAGAAACAGCAGCAGGACCGGGTGGCGAGCGCGACGTTCTTCGTCAGCCTGCTCGACTTCTCGCAGCCCGGCGAGCTCGGCGTGTTCATCGACGAAGAGCAGGTCCAGAGCCTCGAACGCAAGATGAACGAGCGCGGGTACCTCGAGGGCTCCGAGATGGCGGGAACCTTCAACCTGCTGCGCGCCAACGACCTGGTGTGGTCGTTCGTGGTGAACAACTATCTGATGGGCAAGGGCCCGTTCCCGTTCGACCTGCTGTACTGGAACGCGGACTCGACGCGCATGCCGGCGCGCATGCACAGCTTCTACCTGCGCAACATGTACATCCACAATGCGATGGGCAAGCCGGGCGGCATCGAGCTCGCCGGCGTGCCGATCGACCTTTCCAAGGTCACGCTGCCGGCCTATTTCATTTCCACGGTCGAGGACCATATTGCGCCGTGGAAGACCACCTACAAAGGCGCGCAGTACCTCAACGGCCCGGTACGCTTCGTTCTCGGCGGCTCGGGCCACATCGCCGGCATCGTCAACCCGCCGGCGGCGAAGAAATACCACTACTGGACAAACGATTCGATGCCGCCGTCCGCCGACGAGTGGTTCGCCTCGGCCGAGCAGAAGCCGGGTTCGTGGTGGGAAGACTGGCAGCGCTGGATCGAGCCGCACGGCGGCGGCAAGGCGCCGGCGCGGATCCCCGGCGAGGGCGCCCTGAAGGCGATCGAGGACGCGCCGGGCAGCTACGCCAAGACGCGCATCCCCGCTAAATCGGGACGTCCCTAGGCTTTCGCGGGGCGCGCGAGGCGATCCGGTCGTAGAGCCAGCCCGGCATCGCGCGCAGCGCGACCGCCACCAGCGCCATCTGCCACGGAATTACCGCGATGCGCCGCTTGTTTTCGATGGCGCGCGCGATGCGCCGCGCCGCGTCGTCGGCGGTGATGAGGAACGGCATCCTGAAGCGGTTGACGCGCGTCATCGGCGTGTCGATGTAGCCGGGACAGACGCACACCACCGAGACCCCGCTGCCGTAGAGCTCCACGCGCAGGCTTTCCATCCAACTGATCGCCGCAGATTTCGACGCGCAGTAAGCGCCGTTGCCCGCCAGGCCGCGGAATCCCGCCACGCTGGCGACGCCGGCAAGCGTGCCGCGGCCCGCCTCGCGCATCGCCGGCGCGAACGCGGCGAAGGTCGCGGCAAGGCCGCCGACGTTGACCTCCAATACTTTCTTGAGCTTGGATAAGTCTCCGTGCTCCACGCCGCTGGTGCCGCTGGAGATTCCGGCATTGGCGATCACCAGGTTGGGTACTCCGAAGCGCTGGATGAAATCCCTTGCGGCCCCCGCGAGTGCGGATTCGTCAGTGACGTCGACCGGGTAGGATGCACCGCTGGAGACGGGGACGGGTCGGCGGGAGATCAAACCCAATACCGCCCCCCGCGCGGCGTAGTACCGCGCCAGCGCCTCTCCGATACCCGAGGAGGCGCCGGTGATGACAACCCGCACTGCTATTGCTTGTTTTTCCGGACTGCCGCGACGAGCTGGTTGACGGTGTCGAACATCGCGTCGCTGGCGGGCACCGTGTAGCGCCCGTGCACCGCCATCGCCGGTGTGCCTTCGATCCTGTAGTCCGAGGTAAGGCGGATGGCGCGCTTGACCTTGCTCTGTACGCCGAAGGAACGCGCGACTTCGTTGACCTTCTTGGGATCGAGCCCCTGCTTCTCCAGCCAGCCGTTCAGCGACGCAGCGTTGTCCGTGCGCAGGCGGTTGACATGGATGGCCTCGAAGAGCGGGCGGTGCAGCTTGTCGAGCAATCCCATGGCTTCGAACGCGTAGAAAATGGTCGCGTCGTGGCCCCAGCGGTCGGACAGCACCGCCGGCACGCGGCGGAACTGCACGTCCTTCGGCAATGTCTTGAGCCAGACGTCGATCTTCGGCTCGAGGTTGTAGCAATGGATGCAGCCGTACCAGAAGAACTCCAGTACCTCGATCTTGCCCTCGGACTCCACGTGCAGCGGCGGCTTGAGCTCGTTGAAAGCGCCATTGGCTTGCGCAAACACGCGGCCGGCTGCCAGCGCGAGCGGGGTGAGGGAAACAGCCAAAACCAGTTGGCGGCGAGCGTGATTCATTACTGATCCTTTACCTTAATCAGGTTGGCGTCGATACCGCTCTGCGCGAGCGCCTGGCGCACCTTGTTGATCTCCTCCAGCTTGGCGTAGGGCCCCATCCGCACGCGGTACCAGGTCCCCTTGTCGGGGAGGTGGGCGGGCTCGACGCTCGACTCGAAGCCGAGGATCGCGAGCCGCGCCTTCTGGTTGTCGGCGTCCGAGGGGTTCTGGAACGACCCAGCCTGAATGAAATAAACGTCCTTCGAGGCTTCCTGTTGACCGGCGGGGCTGCCCTTCTGCCGCAGGCGCTCGCGGATCTCCTTCTCGGTCACCGGCTCTTCGGCGCCCGGCAGGATCCGATAGAAGTCGAATTTCGGCTTTTCCGCCGTCCCGGACGGCGCCGCGCCGCCCTGCGGCAGCCCGGCGATCGCCGGCGGCTTGGCGGCGTTCTTTTCCGCCTGCTTGGGCTTCGCCGTCATGAACGGGATCGGCGTGCGGTTCAGGTAAAAGGCGATGGCGAGCGAGACCGCCAGGCCGACCAGCACGCCCACGCCCATGCCGGCGAGGAAGTTGCCTTCCGAGCGCTTGCGCGGGGTGATCGACCGGGTTCTCGCCATTTACATCTTCTCCGGGGCACTGACGCCTAGAAGCGACAGCCCGTTAGCTAGCGTCTGGCGGACTGCCGCGCACAACGCAAGTCGGCCCAATTGAAGCTGTTCATCCGGGACCAGGATGCGCTCCGCATTATAGTAGCTGTGAAAGTCGGCCGCGAGGTTGCGCAGGTAGAAGGTGACCGAGTGCGGCGAAAGCTCGCGCGCCGCTTCGGCGACGACTTCGGGAAACTCGCCGATGCGCTGGGCGAGCGTCAGTTCTCGTTCGCTCGTCAGAACGGAGAGATCGGCCGCATGGGCGGCCGCCAGGTTGCCACCCCATTGGTTGAAGACACTGCAGACCCGCGCATGCGCATACTGGACGTAGTACACCGGGTTCTCTTCGGTCTGCGTGCGCGCCAGATCCACGTCGAAGACGAAGTCCGCGTCCGCGCGGCGTGAGAGCAGGAAAAAGCGCACCGCATCGCGCCCTACCCAGTCGAGAAGATCGCGCAACGTGACGTACGAGCCGGCGCGCTTGGAGATCTTCACTTCCTCGCCGCCGCGCACCACGCGCACCATGCTGTGCATCACGTAATCGGGATAGCCCTGAGGGATCCCGGCGTTCAGCGCCTGCAAGCCGGCGCGCACCCGCGCGGTAGTGCCGAAGTGGTCCGAGCCCTGCACGTTGACGACCTTTGCGAAGCCGCGGCGCCACTTGGTGACGTGGTAGGCGACGTCCGGCACGAAGTAGGTGTACGTGCCGTCTGACTTGCGCACCACGCGGTCCTTGTCGTCGCCGTAGTCCGTGGTGCGCAGCCAGAGCGCGCCGTCCTTCTCGTAGGTCCTGCCGCTCTCGGTCAGGCCTTTGACCACGGCTTCCACCTTGCCATCCGCGTACAGGCTCGACTCGAGGTAATAGACATCGAACTTCACGCCGAACTCGCGCAGGTCGATGTCTTGTTCGTTTCGCAAGTACGCCACCGCGAATGCACGGATTGCGTCTAATTCGTCTGGACCCGAAAAAGCGTCGGCGATCTCCTGGATGTAGTCGCCGGCGTAGCCGTCCTTCGGCCAGCCCGGCGCGCCGGGTTTCACGCCCCGCTTGCGCGCCTGCACGGAGAGCGCGAGGTTCTGGATCTGCGCGCCCGCATCGTTGTAATAGAACTCGCGCGTAACCTTGTCGCCCTGGGCCTCGAGGAGTGCGGCGAGCGCATCGCCGAGCGCCGCCTGGCGACCGTGGCCGACGTGCAGCGGCCCGGTCGGATTGGCCGACACGAACTCCACCTGCACCGAGGTAGGCTGGTCCTTGCGTCCGCGTCCGTAGGACTGGCCGGCTTCCAGCGCTTTGCGGACGACGTCGGTCTTGGCGCTCTTCTCGAGGCGAAAGTTGATGAAGCCCGGGCCCTCGATGCTGAGCGTCGCGATGCCCGGCCCGAGAAAGGCGCGAATCGATTCCGAAAGCGACTGCGCCAACTCGCGCGGATTCACTTTGCGCGGCTTGGCCAGTTGCAGCGCTGCGCTGGAGGAATAGTCGCCATGGCTCGCCTGTCGCGGACGCTCCAGCGCGTAGATTCGCTCCGCATTCTGGCCCGGCGCTTCCTGATCGATGGCTTTCTTGAGCGCCGCCTGGATTTCTGCTTTGGGATCGACTGCCATGGAAGGCTTTGAATTATAAAGACTCAGTCGAACTCGATCGGATCCACGTCCAGGTGCCAGCGGATCTGGCGCGGGGCAGATTCGAACAGATGTTCGCTGAGGTTCTTCAAGTGGTCCTGCAACGCTTGCCGCGAGCCCGATTGCATCACGAGCTGCGCGCGTTCCAGATCGGCGCGCCGCGTGAGCAGGTGCGGCACCGGATCGAACACCCGTACTTCCTCCGGCGGTTGCACCGACGCTGCCGCCTGCTTGAGAAATTCGATCGCGGCATCGAGCTTCGGCGCCTCGGCACGCAGCGCGGCTTCGAACACGAAGGGCGGAAAGCCCGCCGCCTTGCGATCGGCGAGCTGCGATTCGGCGAATCCGCCGAAGTCGTGTCGCTCGAGCGCTTTGAACAGCGGGTGGTGTGGATAACGAGTCTGGATCAGCACTTCGCCCGGCCGCTCGGGGCGTCCGGCGCGGCCGGCGACCTGTTCCAGCACCGAGAACAGGCGCTCGGGAGCGCGATAGTCGGTCGAAACCAGGGCGCTGTCGGCATTCAGAACGCCCACCAGGGTGAGCGCGGGGAAATCGTGGCCCTTGGCGAGGAGCTGGGTGCCCACCAGGATGTCTCCCTCGCCGCGCCGGATGCCCTCCAGCGTGCGCGTGAGCTCGCCCCGGCGGCGTGCGCTGTCCCGGTCGATGCGCACCACGCGTGCGTCCGGAAAGCGTGCTGCGAGCGTCTCCTCGACGCGCTGCGTGCCACGCCCCATCGGCTTGAGGTCGACATTGCCGCAAGTCGGGCATGCACGCGGTATCGCCGCCTGCGCCCCGCAGTGATGGCAGTGAAGGCTGCCGTTGTGTTTTGTACTTCTATCCGGGGCGTGCAGCACCATGCGCGCACTGCAGCGCTCGCAGCCGGCGGTCCAGCCGCAGGCTTCGCAGGCGAGCACCGGCGCATAGCCACGCCGGTTGATGAAGATCAGGCTCTGCTCGCGCTGGGCAAGACGTTTTTCCATTTCCACGAGGAGACTCTTGCAAAGGCCTTGCTCCGGCGGATCCTGGCGCATGTCCACCGTACGCACCGCCGGCAGGCGCGCGCCGGGCGACGCCCGCTCGGCCAGCTCCAGCCGCTCGTAGCGCCCGAGCCTCCAGTTGTGCCAGCTTTCGAGCGACGGCGTAGCGGTGCCGAGGATCACCGGGCAGCCGGCGAGCTTGGCGCGGTACACCGCCGCATCGCGCGCCGAATAGCGCAGGCCTTCGTGCTGCTTGAACGAGGAATCGTGCTCTTCATCGACTACGATCAGCCCGAGCTTGGGCAGCGGCGCAAGCACCGCGAGCCGCGTGCCGAGCACGATGCCGGCGGTGCCGCGCGCCGCGGCGAGCCAGGCGCCGGTGCGGGCGATGTCTTCGAGGCCGCTGTGCATCAGGGCGAGCGATGTTTCGGGGAAAGCGTGGCGGAAGCGCGCCTCCAGCTGCGGCGTGAGGCTGATCTCGGGAACGAGGATCAAGGCCTGCTCGCCGCGCTCGAGCGTCCTTGCCACCAGGTTGAGGTACACCTCGGTCTTGCCGCTGCCGGTGACCCCGTGCAGCAGATACGCGTGGAACCCGGGGCGAATGCGCTCGACCACGCCCGCCTGCAACGCGGTAAGCGCGTGGCTCTGCACGAATAGCGTGCCGGACGGCGTGTCCGCGCTTTTCAACACCTTTTTCGGCAGCGGTTTCGTCGAGCGCAAACGCGGCGGCAGCGCGCTGATCACGGTTTCGCCGAGCGGCCGGTGGTAATAACCCGAAAGGAAACGCATCAGCGCAATCCAGTCGGGCGGAAGCCGCGGCGCGTCGTCGCGGCGTGCAGTAATCGGCTTGATGCGGGCCGCGGCGAGCTGCGGAGTGATGGAGTCCTCGATCACCACGCCGATTTTTTGTTGCGCACCGAAACGCACCGCGACTCGATCACCAGCGCGCGCTGCAATTTCCTCGGGCAACGAGTACTCAAAAAGTTTCGGCAGCGGCACGTCGAGCGCCACTCGAACGCAAGAATTTTCCCGTGCCGGCAAGGACTTAGGGTTTGTGGATAAAGCTGTGGGTAAGCCCTTCATCCTCATGTAACACGGCCTCCATAGCCGTTTGCCCCCTGGGAAGCGCCGGACAAGGGACATTTTTTGTCTTGTTCAATCAACGCCTTGCAACACCCTCCATAGGGGAGGGGTGGGCCCTCCGGAATATCCCGGCACGGGCCGAGAATTGTGCATAAGTCAAGGCTGGGCGGACGCTTGCGCCCTCTGCTCGCTACTGTAAGCGCGCACTTCGTCTACAAGCGCGGCCACTGATTCGACAGGTGTTTGCGGAAGAATTCCGTGGCCGAGATTGAAGATGTGGCCTGGTGCGGCGCCGAAGCTTTCAAGCACCTTGCGCGCAGCCTCGCGCACGCGCTCGGGAGGCGCGAACAAGGCAACGGGATCGAGATTTCCCTGAAGCGCGATGCGCCCGCCAGCCAATTCGCGCGCCGCGCGCGCGTCGCACGTCCAATCCAGGCCGACCGCGGCGCATCCGCTCTGCATCATCGCGCCCAGCCACGGATTTCCGCCTTTGGTGAAGAGGATGGTGGGGACTTTGGTGACGTTCTTGAAAATTTCTCGCGAATATCGGAGAGAGAACGCTTCGTAGTCTTCGTGCGCGAGGATTCCACCCCAGGTATCGAACAGCATGACGGCATCGGCGCCGGCTTCGATCTGCGCGTTGAGGTAATCCGTCACCGCGCGGGCGTTTACTTCGAGAATCCGGTGCAGCAGATCGGGCCGCGTGTGCAACAGGGTCTTGAGCGTGCGCCAATTGTCGCTGCCCGCGCCTTCCACCATGTAGCAGGCGAGCGTGAACGGGCTGCCGGAGAAGCCGATGAGCGGCACGCGCCCGGCGATGGCGCGTTTGCTTTCACGCACGGCGTCGAAAACATATTGCAGGTGGGCCAGGTCCGGCGCTTGTAACTGCGTAATTTCTTTTTCACCCCGAAGCGGACGCTCGAAGCGCGGGCCCTCGCCTTCGGCGAACGCCAGGCCCAGGCCCATCGCGTCCGGGATGGTGAGGATGTCGGAAAAGACGATGGCGGCGTCGAGCGGGAAGCGCTCGAGCGGCTGCAGCGTGACCTCCGCGGCGAGCGCCGGCGTTTTCGCCAGCTTGAGGAAGCTGCCGGCCCGGGCGCGCGTCTTGTTGTACTCCGGCAGATAGCGCCCGGCCTGGCGCATCAGCCAGATGGGCGTGTAAGGCGTCGGCTGCAGCGCCAGCGCCTTTAGCAGCAAATCGTTTTTCAGACCAGCTTGGCGATGAGCTTCCACTCGCTCTCCGTGACCGGCGTGATCGACAGCCGGTTGCCCGGGCGCAGCGTGACCATCTTCGCTAGCGGCTGGTGGTTTCTCATTTCATTTAAGGAAATCAAACGGGTCTTGCGCAGCGCGCGCACGTCCACGTTCACCCAGCGCGGCTTCTCCTTCTTGGATTTGGGGTCGTAGTAATCGCTCTTCTTGTCGAACTGGCTCTTGTCGGTGTAGGCCGCCGACGCTACCTCGGCGATGCCGGCGATGCCCGGTTCGGGGCAGCTCGAGTGGTAGAAGAGTACGCCGTCGCCGACTTTCATTTCGTCGCGCATGAAGTTGCGCGCCTGGTAATTGCGCACGCCGCTCCAGGGCGTGATGCGGCCCGGCGCCGCGAGCACGTCGTCGATCGAGCACTCGTCGGGCTCGCTTTTCATCAGCCAGTATTTCATTCTCGTTCTGGTGGGAAGTGGTTTCCCGCGATGCCGGTGGGCCCGGCTCCCGAACCCTTGCTATAACAAGGTGGTCGCTTACCGGTCACATCAGGTGCGTCCGGCGCGCTACGAGGAAATAGAAGCACACCTAGTAGCGCGGGACGCTCACAACAGTGACACTAGGGCCGCAACCGAAGGAAGCTATCGGTTCGGAAAATATGGACCCTGTCGTACACCGCAGGAAACCGGAGAACATTTTGCGCGAAACGCGCAAAATGTTCCACCTGCGTAGCGGGTGGAACGGTTTAGAACAACTTCTCCTGCTTTGCAATCGCAGCATCGATCTGCGACTCTAGTGCGAGCAGCCTGCGTTTGGCCTGCCCGACATCGAGGCCCGTGCCGCCGAGGCGCACGCTCAGCAATTCGTGCGCCACGTTGAGCGCCGCCATCACCGCGATGCGCTCGGCGCCCATCACTTTGCCGGCCTTGCGGATCTCGTTCATCTTGGCGTCGAGGTACGCGACCGCCTGCATCAGCGCTTCGCGCTCGTTGTCGTCGCAAGCGACGCGGTAGCTGCGGCCAAGCAGGTTGACTTCGACGGTCTTCGGCTCGGCCATGTGGCGCGCCTTCACCCGGGAAGGCGCGACAGCAGGCCTTCCAGCCGGGCCGTGGCGCTGTCGATTTTTTCGTGCAGCCGCTTGGCATCGCCGCGCGCCGCGGCGAGCTGCTGGCGCAGCTCGACATTCTCCGCGCGCAGTCGCTCGCAAAGCGAGACGAACTGCGACACCTTGGCCTCGAGCGAATTGAACTCCGTCTCCACGCGCCGCACACTATGTTGCAAAACCTAAGCAGCGTCAAGTAGTAAGCCCGGGTTCTGCATGTATTTCATGATCTTGTGGCCGACAGTCGACCGCGGCGGTTAATCCTATAATTAGCGCGCCAGTTCGGTGCCCGCAGCGCTTTCGCGCGGCGGGTTAAACGGGAAACAGGAACCGCAAGCGCGGTCGCGCCCAAGGCAACCTGTGCTGCCCCCGCAACGGTAAGCGCGTCAAGCCGCGCAAGCCCGGATATCGGCCAACAGGCGCAATGGGTTTTCCGGCGTGCGGGGACGCTTGCCGGGGAAAGGCATGGCTTCCAATGTTCCGCGCAGCGCTCGTCATGGCACTAATGCCAGGATTTGTATTGGCCCAGGAGGATGCAGTCGTCGTCACCGCTTCGCGCACCCAGCAACGCCTGCGTGACTCGATTCCGCACACCACCGTTCTCACGGAAAAGGAGATCCGCGATTCGCAGGCCGTCGACCTGCCCAGCCTGCTGCGCAGCGAGGCGGGGTTCGAGATGGCGCAGACCGGCGGCATCGGCGCGGTTCCCTCGCCGCTTGCGCTGCGCGGGGCCAGCACGGCGCGCACGCTGATCCTGATCGACGGCGTGCGCATGGAAGACGCCGGATTCAGCTTCACCGCCCTGCAGCACATCATGCTGGACCAGGTCGAACGGGTGGAAATCGTGCGCGGCAACGTTTCGAGCCTGTACGGCTCGAACGCGGTAGGCGGAGTGATCCAGGTGTTTACCAAACGCGGCAAGGGCGTGCCTGCGCCGTCGGCGTCGATCATGGCCGGGTCGCGCAACACCTCCGACCTCCATCTTGGCTATGGCGGTGAGCTGGGGGATACGCGCTTTAGTCTTTCGGCATCGCGCTTCGACACCAAAGGCTTTTCCGCCATCGACCCGGCGGCGGCCCCGCTCGCGAATCCGGACCCCGACGGCTATCGCAACCAGGGCCTTTCGTTCAGTGCCTCGCGCCGCCTCAACCGCGCCCATGAAATCGGCGTCGCGGTGTTCGGCACGGAGGCCTGGGTCGACTACGACCGGCCGGTCTTTGCCGTGCCGACGGACGAGCATCGCTCCAACCAGGAGCTCTCGATGCTGCAGGCCTGGTGGGAGGCGCGCTTCGCGGAGCCGTGGAAGTCGCGCCTCACGGCCGCCGAGAACAAGGACCAACGCACCGACACGCTGAACGGGGGGTTCAGCAACCGCTCGAGCACCCGCACGCGGCAGCTCATCTGGGACAACGAGTTGCGCCTCTCGCCGCCGCATGCGTTCACCGCTGGCCTGGAAGGGCGCAACCAGACGCTCGAAAGCGCTTCCTCCTTCGGCGCCGACCCGCTGCGCGAGCGCGAAGTCCGCGCGGCGCGTATCGGCTATGTTGGACGGCTCGGCGACCATGCCTTGCAGGCGAACTACCGTTACGAGGACTACTCGGACTTCGGCGCCGAGGGAACCTACTATCTCGGCTACGGCTACGACCTGACCGCGGCCTGGCGCCTGACCGTGAGCCAGGGCACCGCGTTCCGCGCCCCCACCTTCCTCGATCTCGACCCGGCCTTCGGCAATCCGAGCCTGCAGCCGGAACGCTCGAAGACCAACGAGATCGGCATCCAGTGGGCGTCGGGACCGCACCAGTTGCGCGTGACGCTCTTCGAGACCGAGTACCAGGACGCCATCGTGCTCGACAACCTGTTCATTCCGCAGAACGTGCAGACCGCTTCCAACGAGGGGATCGAAATCACCTACCACGGCGTGATTGCGGGCATCGACGTGCGCGCTTCCCTCACGTTCCAGGACCCGGTGGAACAGGACCGAACCAACGCGCCGCCGCAGCAAGCCTTGCGCCGGGCGAAAACGCTGGCCGCGCTGTCCGCGTTCCGCAACTTCGGCGCCTTGCGGCTGGGCGTGGACTGGCGCGCGAGCGGGGAGCGGCGCGACAACGCCATTACCAATTCGACCGTCACGGTGTTCGAGCCCGCCTACTCGGTGCTCAACCTGCTGGCGCGCTACCAGCTCAGCAAGAACATCTACTTCGGCGCGCGGCTGGAGAACGCGCTGAACGAAGACTATCGCCTGGTAAGCGGCTACAACACCGCCGGGCGCGGCGTGTTCCTTACCGCCGGCTGGCAGCCTTGACGCGCGCCTCGTCCAGGCTCTGGCAAAGCAGCCGCGCGGCGCCGATGGCGCGCGGCGCATGGCGATGCATCTCGTTCGTCGGCATGGTGTAGAGGTTCCCATTTTCTACGGCGCGCAGGCCGGGAAAGCGGCGCCAATACGCCTGCCAGCTCGTGTCCGCTGGATCCGGTCGCGCGCTGAGGATTGCGTCGGGATCCGCGGCGAGCACGCTTTCCAAGTTGACGGTCGGCGCCATCACGGTCGAGCCGGCAAAAATGTTCCGTCCACCGCAGAGCGCGATCGCGTCGGAGACGAACTGCCCCCCGCCGATGGTCATCAGCGGCCGCTCCGCGATCTGATAGAACACCGTGACCTCGGCGCGCGGGCGGTATTCGGCCTCGAGGCGCGCGAGCTCTTCCCGCAGCGAGCGGGCCAGCGGCTTCGCCGTCGCACTCGTTCCGGCGAGCTCGCCGAGCGCCTCGATCGCATCCGGGATCTGCCCAAGGCGCCGCGGCTCGCTGTAGAACACCGGCACGCCGAGCGACTCCAGCCGCGTCAGCGCCGCGGCGGTAGCTTCCAGGCGCCACGCCACCACGAGGTCGGGCTTGAGCGCGAGGACCATCTCCAGGTTGACGGTGCCCGAGCTCGCGACGCGCGGCAGGTTCTTCGCCTCTTCCGGGTAGTCGCTGTATTCCGAGGCGCCGACGATCTTGCTGCCCGCGCCGGCGGCGAACAGCTGCTCGGTGACGTGCGGCGCGAGACTGACGATTCGCTGCGCCGGCGCCTTCAGCGTCACGCGGCGGCCATCGCTGTCGACCGCGGACACGGCGAGTGCCGATGTACTTAGCAAGAAGGAAAACAGAAAAATGATGCGCACCGAACGATTCTACCGGGCGAGCCGCATGCTCATGATCCAGGGCACCTGCTCCGGCGCCGGCAAGAGCACGCTGGTCGCGGGCCTGTGCCGCCTGCTAGCGCGCCAGGGGCTGAGGGTGGCGCCGTTCAAGCCGCAGAACATGTCGCTGAACAGCGCGGTCGCGGCCGACGGCGGCGAGATCGGGCGCGCGCAGGCGCTGCAGGCCATGGCGGCGCGCGTGCCCGCCCTCGTCGACATGAACCCGGTGTTGCTCAAGCCCTCGAGCGACACGCGCGCCCAGGTGGTAGTGGCCGGAAAGCCGTTCGTAGAGCTCGAAGCCGGGGGCTATCAGGGTTTGAAAGCGCAATTGCTGCCCCACGTACTCTCTGCTTTTCAAAGACTCCACAGCGAATTCGATGCGGTGATCGTCGAGGGGGCGGGAAGCCCGGCCGAGGTCAACTTGCGCGCGAACGACATCGCGAACATGGGTTTCGCCGAAGCCGTCGACTGTCCGGTGCTGCTAGTCGCCGACATCGACCGCGGCGGCGCGCTTGCCCATGTGGTCGGCACGCTCGCGTGCCTCAGCGATTCGGAGCGCAGCCGCATCGAAGGCATCGTGATCAATCGCTTCCGGGGAGACATCGCCTTGCTGGAACCCGGAGTGGAGTGGCTCCAGCGCGAGTGCGGAAAGCGGGTGCTCGGGGTGCTGCCTTATCTCGACGGCTTGGTGCTGGACGCCGAGGATGCTTTGCCTGAGCCAAAGCCAAAAACAGGGACAGACCACGTTTTTCGCATCGTCGTGCCGGTCTATCCGCGCATCAGCAACCACACCGATTTCGATGCCCTCCGCCTGCACCCGGGCGTAGAACTGATTCTCATAGGACCTGGCGATCCGCTGCCAGCGTGCGACCTGGTAATCCTTCCCGGAAGCAAGAACGTGCGCGCCGACCTCGACTTCCTCAAAGCCCGGGGCTGGGACGAGGCGATCCTGCGGCATGTGCGCTACGGCGGCCGGGTGATCGGGATTTGCGGCGGCATGCAGATGCTCGGCACGCGCATCCAGGATCCGGACGGCGTGGAAGGGCCTGCGGGGTCAAGCGACGGGCTGGGGCTTCTTCCTCTCGACACCATCCTCCGACGTGAAAAGCAGCTGCGCAACGTAAGCGGACATCTGGAGCTTGGTCCGGCGTTCCATGGCTACGAAATCCACATGGGGACGTCGCAAGGCGCGGCGCTCGAGCGCCCGGCCGCCAGCATCGATGGCAGGCCGGAAGGCGCGATGTCGGCGGACGGCCGGATCCTTGCGACCTACGTCCATGGCATCTTCGACGCGCCGGCGGCTTGCGCCGCGCTGCTGAATTGGGCCGGCCTGAAAGGCGCTCAAGGCGTTGACCTCGCGGCCATGCGCGAGGCGAGCCTGGAGCGGCTGGCCGACTGCGTGGCGGAAAACCTGGATGTCGGGTACGTCAGGAACGCAGTAGCTCGTCCGCCGCCGCAGTCACCGGCTCCGACGTCATCTCGGTCAAGCAGCGGCTGAAGCTGCGCACGTGGCGCTCGCAGCCCTCGAAGTGGCAGGGCAGGCAGCGCCCGAGATCCGCGGGCTGCACGCCTTGCAGCAGGATCACGTTGCCCACCCGCTGCCGGCCGCGCCGCCGATACGGGCTGTCCCCGCGGTAGCCCGCCGGCCACGGGCCCCACTTCACCGGGTTGGTCGGGCCGAACAGCGCGAGGGTCGGCACGGCGCAAGCCGCGGCGAGATGGGTGGTCGCGGTGTCGGTGCCGACGAAGAGCCGCGCTCCGCGGTAAAGCGCAGTCAGCTCCGCCAGGCCGAGCTTCCCCGTGAGGTTCACGACGTCCCCGGAAGCCAGCGCGGCGTTATGCGCCTTCTCGTCGCGGTCCGGACCTCCGGTGAGCACCACGCGCAGACCCCTGCTGCGCAGCCAGGCGATCAGGCTTTTCCATCCTTCGCCGGTCCACTGCTTGTAATTGAATTTCGGGTATGGGTGCAGCACGACGTAGTTTTCGAGCTTTTGCGGGTCCGCGGCGGCTTGGGGCGGTACGACCTCGTACACGCGGGGAATACCAAGAAGGTCTGCCAGCACGAGGTTCTGCGCGACGGTGTGGGTGTTCATGTCGTCGAGCACCGCGTACGCACTGCACGAGGCGCGCTTCCAGGCCGACGACCAGCCCAGGTCGGGCACCAGGCCGACGCGCTGGCGGCCGGCCAGCCAGGCGTAGAGGTGACTGCGGTCGTTGGTCTGCGTGGTGAGCGCGAGGTCGTAGCGCCGCCACAGGCGGCGCAGCAGGCGCGCGTAGCCGCGGCGGTCGGGATAGGGATCCACCGCGATCAGGTTGCTGCAGTCGGGATTGCCTTGCAGCATGCCTTCCTGTCCGGCGTACACCACGACGTCGATCGTGGCCTCGGGATAGGCGCGGCGCAGCGAGCGCACGAGCGGCGTGGTGAGCAGCACGTCGCCCAGGCGTCGTAGCGTGAGAACGACGATGGTGCGCGGCGTGCGCGTCGCTTTGCCCGGAGCGGCGAACAGCACGCCCGCCATCCACGCGAAGAGCAGCCCTTCGACGTGGTCGATGAGGAAGGAGTTGAGCAGGCAGCCGACCGCCATGGCCAGGAGCAATCCGCGCGCGGCCGTCCGTTCCGCCGGGTCCAGGCGGGCGGCCTGGCGCCACATGACGAAGAACATCGCCAGCAGCGCGGCGAGGCCGACCAGCCCGAGCTGCGCAGCGGTGAGCAGATATTGGTTGTGCGGATTGGGCGTCTCGGGCAGGCCGGTGCCGCGCACCTTCTCGCGGTAGGCGGTAACGAAGCCGCGCGTACCGACGCCGAGCCACGGATGCTCGCGCACGATCGATACCGTGGTCTTGTAGTAATTCATGCGCAGGCCGGTGGAGGTCTTGTTGGCGTTGCGGCCCGCGTCCCAGTCCTGCATCTCCGTGCCGACCAGCCCCACGCGGGCGAAGAGCGGTGCATTCGCCAGATGGGCCGCCACTAGCACCGCTACGGCGGCGCCGGCGACGAATGCGGCGCCGCGCCAGCGCCAGTGGGCGACGCCGAAGTACAGCCCGAGCACTCCCAGGATGAGGTAGCCGGTGCGCCCCTGCACCATGAACAGCACGTTGAACGCGGCAAGCGCGGCCGCGGTGCCGTAGAGGACGCGCCAGAGAGGCTTGGCCGCGCGGATCGCCCGGTCCGCAGCGAGGAACGCGGCGAGCGCCATGAGCACGCCGTGCGTGAGGTGCGGCTTGAATGCCCAAGGGTTGTCCGTGCGGTTCGGCACGTGCTGGACCGGCGACACTCCCAGCCAGATCGCGTAGGAGAACGCGAGCGTGACCGCCATCGCGCCCAGGAAAACACCGAGTGCAAGGCGCTTGTCGCGCTCGCCGGCAATGAGTGTCCCCAGCACCGCGACCAGGAGCAGCTCCTTGTGCTTGCCCACGTAAAGCAGGCCGTCGTTCACACTTCCCTCGCCCCACGCCATGCCCAGGACAAGCAGGCCGAAAAATGCGAGCGCGGCGAGCGCGGCCGGATTGGCGCGCACCGCGGCGAGCTTTTCCGGGAGCCGGCCGCCCAGGGCCCACGCCAGCAGCACCACCACGAACAGCAGGTTGTCGAGCGCAACCGAGATCGAGATCGACGCGCCCAGCGCGATGGCCGCGTAGCGTCCGGCGTTCTGGAATTTAGGCGAGATGAGCGACAAGCTGGTCCACAATATTCTTCAACTCGAAGCGCTGCCGAACGTCGGCACGCCCCGCGGCGGCGAAGGCGCGCATCTCCTCGCGATGCTCGAGCGCCCAGGCGAGCGCCTCGGCCCACGCGTCGCGCTCGCCCGGCGCGACCAGCAGGCCCGTGCGCCAGTCCGCGACCGTTTCCGGGATGCCGCCGACGCGGCTCGCCACCACCGGCACGCCCAGGCCGAGCGCCTCGATCTGCGACATGCCGAGGGGCTCGTAGGTCGAAGGCATCACCACCAGCTCGCTCCTGGCATAGAGCGCCGGCAGGTTGCGCACCAGGCCGGCGAACAGGACGTTCTTTTCCAACCCACAAGCTTTTACTTTGCTTCGCAGGGTTTGCGCCATTTCGCCTTCGCCGGCGACCACGTAGCACAAATCGGGAAGTCGCAGTCGAGCCAGTACCTCGAGCATCAGGATGTGGCCCTTTTCCGCGCGCAGCATCGCCGCGTGCGTGACGCGGCGCGAAGGAAAGCCGGCAAGCGCCTTTTCCACGCCTTCGTCCAGCGGCTGCCGGCTGCGGGCCTCGAGGGCGGCGAATGCGATTCCAGGGTGCAGCACGGCGATGCGCTCGGCGCGCACCCGGGGATTCGCCAGCAGGCGCGCGCGCATTTCCTCGCTCGGCACCAGGGTGCGGTCGAACAGGCGGTTGTAGGTCCAGGCGTGCGGCAGCCCGTGCTGATAGGTGCGCACCCGGATGAGCCGGGGGCGTCGGGAGACCAGGCGTGCGGCGAACGCACACACATCGGCGTCGTGCCCGCTGTGGCACACGATCGCATCGGGCCGCGACTGCGCGATCAGCTTCCGTACTCGGAGGACGCTCGGCGGATGCAGGCTGTTGCGGAACGCGACCGGCGAAACCGGCACGCCGAACTCGGGTGCCAGCGCCGCGATCCGGCTGGCCGACGGGCAGGCAAGCCGCACGTCGATGCCTCGGCCAGCGAGACCGCGCGCCTGCTCGAGGAGCTGCAGCTCCTGCCCGCCCAAATTAGGAGAACTCTCGGTGAACAGGATGTTAGCCACGGCGTGAAAGTGGGGGCCATTCTACAATTCGCGATCGATGGAACCTCTCGCCCCCGGCAGCTTGCAGCTTTATGCGCGGCTGCTGTCCTATGTGCGGCCGTACGCAAAGGTGTTCGCGCTCGCCGTGCTCGGCATCGTGGCGACCGCGGCCACCGAGCCGCTGTTTCCGGCGCTGATCAAGCCGCTGCTCGACGGCGGTTTCGCGCAGGGCGGCACGCCGACCTGGCCGCCGATTTACTTTGCCGCGGCAATCGTCGGCGTGTTCCTGATCCGCGGCATTCTCACCTTCAGCTCGTCCTACTGCCTGAACTGGGTGGCGAACAAGGTGGTGCTCGACCTGCGCTCGGCGATGTTCTCGCGCCTGGTGCGCCTGCCCGCCAGCTACTTCAACGACAACACTTCGGGCGCGCTGCTTTCGAAAGTGGCCTACGACGTCTCTGGGGTGGCCGGCGCGGCGACCACCGTGCTCACGGTGGCGGTCAGGGATTCGATCGCGATCGTCGGGCTGCTGGCGTGGCTGTTCTATCTCAACTGGAAGCTCACGCTGATCGCACTGGTGATCGGACCGCCCATCGCGCTCACGGTGCGGGTGATCTCCAAGCGCCTGCGGCGCATGTCGCGCGAGGCGCTGCGCTCGCTCGGCGACGTGGTGCACGTGCTGCAGGAAACCATCGACTGCCACAAGGTGGTCAAGGTCTTCGGCGGCCAGGATTACGAGCTCAGCCGTTTCCGGCGCGCCGCGCAAGTGCTGCGCGGCTTCGTCATGCGCGGCGACGTTTCGGCCGCGCTCACCACGCCGATCACGCACATGTTCACCGCCTTCGCGCTCGCGGTGATCATCTACATCTCGATGCAGGACACGCTCGCCTCGCGCGCCACGGTGGGCGAGTTCGCCTCCTTCATCACCGCGATGCTGATGCTGCTCGCCCCGGTGAAGCACTTGAGCGAGATCAACAATGCGCTGCAGCGCGGCCTGGCTGCCGCCGAAAGCGTGTTCGCGCTGGTCGATTCCCCCATCGAGGATGATCGTGGCACCGTGACACTGGGCCGCGCCAAAGGCGAGCTCAAGTTCGAGAATGTGAACTTCGTTTACCCGACGCGCACCGAGCCCGCGCTCGCCGACATCCACCTGCACATCCGGCCCGGCGAGACCGTCGCCCTGGTCGGCGGCTCGGGCGGAGGCAAGACCACGCTGGTCAACCTGCTGCCGCGCTTCTACGCGCCCAGTTCCGGCCGCGTGCTGCTCGACGGCCACGACCTCCAGAGCCTGACGCTGGACAGCTTGCGCGCCAACATCGCACTCGTCAGCCAGGAGATCGTGCTGTTCAACGATTCGATCTTCGCCAACATCGCCTACGGCGGCATGGGCGGCGCCGCGGAGAAGGAGGTGATCGCCGCGGCGGAAGCGGCGCACGCCATGGCCTTCATCCGCGAGACGCCCGAGGGGCTCAACACCCTGATCGGCGAGAACGGCCTGCGTCTTTCCGGCGGCCAGCGCCAGCGGCTGGCGATCGCGCGCGCGATCCTGAAGAACGCGCCGGTGCTGATCCTCGACGAGGCCACCTCGGCGCTCGACTCCGAATCCGAGCGCCAGGTGCAGGCGGCGCTCGACACGCTGATGCGCGGGCGCACCACCATCGTCATCGCGCACCGCTTGTCGACCATCGAACGCGCCGACCGCATCGCGGTGCTCGAGCGCGGCCGCGTCGCCGAGATCGGCACGCACGCGGAGCTGCTGGCGCGCGATGGCGTGTACGCCAAGCTCTACCGCATCCAGTACGCCGCCGAGCGCGCCGCCGCTTGAGGCGCCTGCGCATCGTCCATACCGAGTCGGCGCTCGGCTGGCGCGGACAGGAAATCCGCATCCTTTCGGAATCGCAAGGCCTGATCCGGCGTGGTCATGACGTGGTGCTGATCTGCCCGCCCGAGGCGCGCATCCATGCCGAGGCGCCGAAGTGGGGCCTGCCGGTAGTCGCGCTTCCCATCGGCAGGAAGCGGCCGCTGGGCGTGAAGGTTCTCTACGAGTGGCTCAAGCGCAACCGCTGCGACCTCGTTGCCACGCACAGCCCGACCGACGCCTGGCTTGCGGCGCTGGCGTTGCTCGCCATGGGCCGGCCGGTGCCGACCGTGCGCACCTGCCACAGCTCGGCCCCGGTGCCGCGCAACCCGCCAACGCGCTGGCTGTATACGCGCGCCACGGCGCGCATCGTGACCACGGGGGAGGCGCTGAAGAAGGACCTCATCGAGCGCAACGGCTTCCCCGCGCAGCGCATCGACTCGGTGCCGACCGGGATCGACGCGGCGCGCTTCCGCCCCGGTGACCGCGGCACGGCGCGCGCGCTCCTCAACCTGCCGCGCGATCGGCAACTCGTCGGCGTGGTCGCCGGGCTGCGCATCGGCAAGGGGCACCGCTTCCTGATCGAGGCGCTGCCGCCGCAAGCGCATCTGGTCGTGGTCGGCGATGGACCGATGCGCTCCGTGCTCGAGGACATGGTCGTTCAAAAGAACTTGAAGGAGCGAGTGGTGTTCGTCGGAAACCAGGTGGACGTGGCGCCGTGGCTCCAGGCGCTCGATGTCTTCGCGCTGCCCTCCGATGGCAACGAGGGTGTGCCGCAGGCGCTGGTGCAGGCCATGCTCACCGGGCTGCCTTGCGTGAGCACCGGCGTAGGCGGCATTCCGGAGGCGGCGATCCACGAGAAGACCGCGCTCGTCGTGCCCGCGCAAGATCCCGCAGCCCTCGGCGATGCAATTCAGAGGCTGCTGTCGGATTCGGCGCTGGCGCGCCGGCTCGGCGACGAAGCGCGCCGGCATTGCGCGGCGAATTTCTCTTACCAGCGCATGCTCGACCGCATGGAGGAAATCTACCGGCAGGTGAGTCGGTAGAATGACTTGGTGAAGACCGCGCTCATTACTGGAATTACCGGCCAGGACGGCGCGTATCTTGCCGAGCACCTGCTCGGCCTGGGCTACCGCGTGGTCGGCACCTTCCGCCGCACCAGCTCGGTCAACTTCTGGCGGTTGGCGGAGCTCGGCGTGGAGAAGCACGAGCGCCTCCAGCTGGTCGAGCATGACCTCACCGACGCCGGCTCCAGCGTGCGCTTGCTCGACGAGCACGAGCCGCAGGAGGTCTACAACCTCGCCGCCCAGAGCTTCGTCGCGGTTTCGTTCAAGCAGCCGGTGACCACGGCGGAAATCACCGCGATCGGCGCGTTGAACATGCTCGAGGCCATCCGGGTGTGCAATCCGAAGATCCGCTTCTACCAGGCTTCCTCGTCCGAGATGTACGGCAAGGTGGCGGCCACGCCGCAGGACGAGCAAACCCGGTTCCATCCGCGCAGCCCCTACGCCATCGCCAAGCTGTTCGCGCATTGGGCCACCGTCAACTATCGGGAGGCCTACGGCATCTTCGGTGTGAGCGGCATCCTCTTCAACCACGAATCGCCGCTGCGCGGCTGGGAATTCGTGACGCGCAAGATCACCGACGCCGTGGCGCGCATCCAGCTCGGCCAGCTTGACACGCTCGAGCTCGGTAACCTGGACGCGGTGCGCGACTGGGGCTTCGCGCGCGAGTACGTCGAGGGCATGCACCTGATGATGCAGCACCGCGTGCCCGACACCTTCGTCCTCGCGACCGGCAAGAACTGCTCGGTGCGCAAGTTTGTCGAGGCCGCCTTCGGCGCCGGCGGCATGAGCCTGGAATGGCGAGG
This sequence comes from uncultured bacterium, assembly GCA_965233195.1. Taxonomy (GTDB): domain Bacteria; phylum Pseudomonadota; class Gammaproteobacteria; order Burkholderiales; family SG8-39; genus SCGC-AG-212-J23. Next base: position 160,910 of record CBDDSB010000026.1, read on the forward strand.
CAAGGGCGTCGAGCAGCAGGGCATCGAGCCGCGCAGCGGCAAGGTGCGCGTGAAGGTCAACCCGCAGTTCTTCCGCCCGGCCGAAGTAGAGACCCTGCTCGGCGACGCCGCGAAGGCGAAAGCCGAGCTCGGCTGGGCACCGAAGGTCCCGGTGGAGACGCTGGCCCGGATGATGGTCGAGGCCGACCTGAGGCGACGCCGCCGCGGCGCCTCGCACTGACGCCCCAGTGCCGGGCCGCGTCCTCATCACCGGCATCAGCGGCTTTACCGGTCCTTACGTCCGCGCTGCGCTGGAAAGCCGTGGACACCAGGTGGTCGGGCTGGCCGACCACGCAGGCCGCCGTCCGGCTGACCGGGTGGTGGACTTGCTCGATGCGGCCGCAGTCCGGCGCTTCGTCGAGGCGGAATCCTTCGACTACGTGGTGCATCTCGCGGCGGTGTCCTTCGTTGCGCACGAGACGGCTGCCGACTACTACCGCGTGAACGTGCTCGGCACGCTCAATCTGCTGGAGGCGCTTGCCGCGGTTCCAGGGAAGATGAAGAAGGTCGTCCTTGCCAGCTCGGCGAACGTCTATGGCCGCCCGCTGCGCAGCCCGGTCGACGAGAGCGCCGCGCCGGCGCCGATGAACCACTACGGCGTGAGCAAGCTCGCGATGGAGCTGATGGCGGGCACCTTGTTCGACCGCCTGCCGATCCTCATCACGCGTCCGTTCAACTACTCCGGCGTCGGCCAGAGCCCAAAATTCGTGCTGCCGAAGCTGGTTGGCCATTTCCGTGACCGCGCCGAGACCATCGAGCTCGGCGACACCGCGGTGGTGCGCGAATTCATGGACGTGCGCGACATAGCCGATGTCTACGCCGCACTGCTGGAGTCCGCGGCGACGTCGCAGGCGGTGAACCTGTGCGCCGGACAGGGCTACCGGCTCGACGAGATCCTGGAGAAGCTGGGCGCGCTTACGGGAGTCGCCGCCCCGCGCATCAAGCGTGCGCCGGGGCTCGTGCGCAGCAACGAAATCCCGCACCTCGTGGGTTCGCCAGCCCGCCTGAGGTCTCTCCTGCCAAGCGCCGCCTTCCGGCCGCTCGAGGAAACGCTGCGCTGGATGCTCGCCGGCTAGGTCCGGCGGTAATCGTCGGCAAAGCGTTCGATGTCGTCCTCGCCGAGGTAGTCCCCCGACTGCACTTCAATCACGAACAGCGGATCCAGGCCGGGATTCTCCAGGCGGTGCTTGGTCCCGGTGGAGATGTAGGTGGACTGGTTGGGACCCAGGCGCAGCTCCTCATCGCCCCGCGTCACTTTGGCCTCGCCGGAAACCACCACCCAATGCTCCGCGCGCTTGCGGTGCAGCTGCAGTGAAAGCCTTGCCCCCGGCTTGATCATCAGGCGCTTGACCTGGAAACGCTCGCCGGCGTCGATCGACTCGTAGTAGCCCCAGGGACGGTACACACGGTGGTGCGTGGCGTGCTCGGTACGCCGGCTGCGCTTGAGCTCTTCGACGGCCAGCTTCACATCGTCGGCGCGATCCTTGGTCGAGACGAGCAGCGCGTCCTTGGTCTCGACGATCACCAGGTCTTCCACGCCGACCGCGGCGATCAGCCGCCCCTCGCTGCGCAGGTAGGAGCCGCGGCTGTCGCGCGCCATCACGTCGCCATGAGAGACGTTGCCCACCGCGTCCTTCGCGCCGAGCGCCCACAGCGCGCTCCAGGAGCCGACATCGCTCCAGGTGAACTTCGCCGGCACTACCACGGCGTCGCGCGTGCGCTCCATTACCGCGCGGTCTATGGAGTCGTCCGGCACGGCGAGGAACGCGTCGCGGCCCGGGCGTACGAAGTCGACATCGCGCTGCGCGCTACTCATCGCCGCGCTGACCGCGGTGACGATGTCGGGCCGGTGGCGCTGCAGCTCGGAAAGGTAACGGTCGGCGCGGAACACGAAGATGCCGCTGTTCCAGAAGTAACCGCCGGCGGCGAGAAAACCCTTCGCGGTCTCCAGGTTCGGCTTCTCGACGAAGCGCTCGACCGCGAAGGCTTCGCCCTCCGGCGCGCCTTGCCGGATGTATCCGTAGCCGGTGTGCGGGCTGCTTGGCGCGATGCCGAACACCACGAGTGAGCCCTGGCTGGCGAGCTGCGCGGCGGTGCGGATGGCGGCGTGGAACTGGGGCAGCTTGGAAATGGCGTGGTCCGCCGGCATGAGCAACATCACGCTATCGGGGTCTTCGGCGCGCAGCATCAGCGCAGCCGCGGCGGCCGCCGCCGCGGTGCCGCGGCCAGCGGGCTCGAGGAGCAGCGCATGCGGCACGGTGGAAATCTCGCGCAGCTGCTCGGCGGCGAGGAAGCGATGCTCCTCGTTCGCGATGGCGATCGGCGCCGCCGCACCCTCGATCCCTTGCACGCGCAACGCCGTCTCCTGCAGCATCGTGCGCTCGGAAATCAATGGCAGGAACTGCTTCGGCAAATAGGAGCGCGACAGCGGCCACAGCCGGGTCCCCGAGCCGCCGCACAGAATCACCGGAACGAGCCTCATGCGCGGCGATTATAGGGCGCTCGATTAGAATGCCGCAGCTATGCTCCTCGTCACCGGCGGCGCCGGGTTCATCGGCTCCAACTTCGTGGCTTCGACCATCGCCGCCACCGGCGAGCCGATCGTCAACCTCGACAAGCTCACCTATGCCGGCAGCCTGCGCAACCTGGAGCGGCTGCGGGACGACCCGCGCCACCTCTTCGTGCAGGGCGACATCGCCGACCGCGGGCTGGTGCGCGAGCTGCTGAAAAAGCACCGGCCGCGGGCGATCGTGCATCTCGCGGCCGAGAGCCACGTCGACCGCTCGATCGCGGGACCCGGGGCCTTCATCCAGACCAACGTCATGGGAACATTTGCGCTATTGGAGGAGGCTAGGGCATTTTCCGCCGCCATCCGCTTCCTGCAGGTTTCGACCGACGAGGTCTACGGCTCGCTCGCCGCGACAGCCCCGGCCTTCACCGAAACGACGCCTTATGCGCCCAACAGCCCCTATGCGGCGTCCAAGGCGTCCGCGGATCACCTGGTGCGCGCCTATCACCACACCTACGGCTTGCCCACGCTGACCACGAATTGCTCCAACAACTACGGTCCCTACCAGTTTCCGGAAAAGCTCATCCCGCTCATGATCAGCAACGCGCTCGCCGGCAAGCCGCTCCCGGTCTATGGCGACGGCAAGAACGTGCGCGATTGGCTCTACGTGCTCGACCATTGCGAAGCGTTGCGCGTGGTGCTGGAGCGCGGCCGCGTAGGCGAGACCTACAACATCGGCGGTGGCGCCGAGCGCGCGAACATCGACCTGGTGAACGCCATCTGCGATCTGCTGGACAAAGCGGCCCCGCGCAAAGGCGGCGCTCGATACGCGGAGCTGATCAACTTCGTCAAGGACCGTCCGGGCCATGACCGGCGCTACGCCATCAACAGCAGCAAGCTCGCGCGCGAGCTCGGCTGGACGCCGCGCGAAAACTTCGAATCCGGCTTGAGAAAGACCGTGGACTGGTACGTCGAGAACCGCGCCGGAGCGGTCGTCGCATGAAAGGCATCGTGCTCGCGGGCGGCTCAGGTACGCGCCTTTACCCCGTGACGCAGGTCGTATCGAAGCAGCTACTGCCGGTGTACGACAAGCCGATGGTGTACTACCCGCTGTCGACGCTGATGCTCGCCGGCATCCGCGACATCCTGGTGATCTCCACGCCGCAGGACACGCCGCGTTTCGAGGCGCTGCTTGGCGACGGAAAGAATTGGGGCCTGCGCCTGCGCTATGCCGTGCAGCCGAAGCCCGAAGGCATCGCGCAGGCATTTCTTGTCGCGCGTGAGTTCATCGCCAGGGACAGGGTAGCGCTCGTGCTTGGCGACAACATATTCCACGGCCATGACCTGACCGAACTCCTTGCCCGTGCCGCGGCTCGGGAGCGCGGCGCTACGGTCTTCGCGTATCCGGTCAACGATCCTGCGCGTTATGGCGTAGTGGAGTTCGACGCGCGCGGCAAGGCCGTCAGCATCGAAGAGAAACCGCGCCAGCCGAAATCGCGCTATGCAATCACGGGCCTGTATTTTTTTGATCATCAGGTGGTGGAGATCGCCGCGAAGCTCAAGCCATCGGCGCGCGGCGAGCTAGAGATCACCGATGTCAACCGCGTCTACCTGGAGCGCGGCGAGCTCGAGGTGGTACCGATGGGCCGCGGCATGGCCTGGCTAGACACCGGCACGCATGAGGCGCTGCTCGAGGCGTCGCACTTCATCGAGACCATTGAACGGCGGCAGGGGTTGAAGATCGCCTGTCCAGAGGAAATCGCTTACCGCATGAAATTCGTCGATGCCGCCCAGCTGGAAGCGCTGGCAAAGCCGCTCGAGAACAGCGGATACGGCGAGTACCTGCGCCGGGTGCTGACCGATCGGCTGCTTCCGTGAAGGTCATCAAGACCGAGATACCGGAAGTACTGCTGCTCGAGCCGCGCGTGTTCGAGGACGCACGCGGCGTGGCTTTCGAGAGCTACAACCGCCGCACCTTCCAGGAGGCCACCGGCCTGGATCCGGTTTTCGTGCAGGACAACCGCTCCACCTCGCGCAGGAACGTGCTGCGCGGGCTGCACTACCAGGTGCAAAAACCGCAAGGCAAGCTCATCAGCGTGTTGCGCGGCGAAATCTACGACGTCGCGGTCGATCTGCGGCGCAGTGCGACCACGTTCGGGAAATGGGTCGGCTTCCGGCTGTCGGAAAGCGATCGGCGCATGGCGTGGCTGCCGCGCGGCTTCGCTCATGGATTTCTTGCGCTTTCCGACCCGGTCGAGGTGCTCTACAAGCTCGACGAGCTCTGGTCGCCGGCGGACGAGCGCACCATCACCTGGAACGATGCCGACATTGGCGTGCGCTGGCCGCTCCAGGGTGAGCCGATCGTGAGCGACAAGGACCGGCGTGGCGCGCCCTTCCGATCCGCCGAACTGTTCGATTGAGGATCCTGCTCACCGGCCGCAACGGCCAGGTCGGCTGGGAGCTCGAGCGCGCGCTGCCAGCCTTGGGTGAGGTGATCGCCACCGATCGTCAGACACTGAGCCTGGCCGACCCGGAGGCAATCCGACGCACCGTGCGCGAGGTCAAGCCCGGCCTCATCGTCAATGCCGCCGCCTATACGGCGGTCGACCGCGCGGAAACCGAACGAGATGCAGCAATCCAGGTGAATGCCGTGGCGCCCGGCGTGCTTGCCGAGGAAGCGAAGCGGCTCGGCGCATTGCTCGTTCACTACTCCACCGACTACGTCTTCGATGGCGAAAAGCGTTCGCCCTATCTGGAAACCGACACGCCGAATCCGCTCAGCCACTACGCCTTCACGAAGCTCGAGGGCGAGCGCGCCGTCGCCTCTGCCGGTGGCCGGCACCTGATCCTGCGCACGAGCTGGGTTTACGGGCCCCGTGCTTCCAACTTCTACCAGATCATCCGGCGCAAGGCAGATGCGAACGAGCCGATGCGGATGGTCGACGACCAGACCAGCGTGCCGACCACCAGCGCGTTCCTCGCTTCGCACACGATAAAGTTAATAAAGGCGAACGTGAGCGGCCTGCTGCATCTTGTTCCTTCGGGGCAGGCGACGCGCTACGAGTTCGCGCTCGAGGTCGTGAAGGCGAGCGGGTCCGGCTCGAAAGTGGAGCGGGCCAAAAGCACGGATTTCCCTGCCGCAGCGCGGCGGCCGGCCTACTCGGTCATGTCGAATGCCAATGCCGCGCGCGCTCTCGGCAAAGCGCTTGCTGAATGGACAGCCCTACTCCCCTGATGCTTGCCGGCAGGGCCTAAACCGGGTGTAATGCCGGCTCTTGTTCAAGTGTTGAACATAAGGGGGCCTTACGGACGACCGGCATTTCCGCATACTGCGCGAGCTCGAGCGGGACCCGCAGGTTTCGCAGCGGCGACTGGCCGAGGAGCTCGGCGTCAGCGTCGGCAAGATCAACTATTGCCTCAAGGCCCTGATCGATCGCGGCCTGGTCAAGGCGAACAACTTCCGCAATAGCGAAAAGAAGCGCGCGTACCTGTACGTGCTCACGCCGAAGGGAATGAGCGAGAAATCGCGCAACACCGTGCGCTTTCTCCAGCGCAAGACCGCCGAGTACGAGGCGCTGCGCAAGGAGATCGATCTTCTGCGGCGCGAGGCGAAGCAGGGATGAGCGACGCAGTCGTCGCCGTCGTGGGCCTGGGATATGTAGGCTTGCCGCTGCGCAAATGGGACGAGGTGCCGGCCGCCGATGCGCTGGTGGTGGCGGTCGCGCATCGCTCCTACATCAGCGCGCCGCTTGAGCGCCTGCGCTCGAAAATCGCGCCGCAAGGCTGCTTCATTGACGTCAAATCCCGCTTCGATGCGCAGGCGCTGAAATCCGCCGGAATCACTGTCTGGCGCCTTTGATGATTCCCTACGGCAAGCACTTTCTCGACGAGGACGACATCCAGGCCGTGGTACGGCAGCTGCGCGAGCGCACGCTGACGCAGGGGAGTGCGATCGAGGAGTTCGAGCAGGAGGTGGCCCGTTACGTCGGCGCGCGCCACGCCGTCGCCATGTCCAGCGGTACGGCGGCGCTGCACCTGGCGTGTGCGGCGGCCGGCGTCGGCCCAGGCGATACCGTAATGACCAGTGCGATGACATTCGTCGCCAGCGCCAATTGCGCGCATTACGTCGGGGCACGCGCCGCCTTCGTCGACATTCAAGCCGATACGCTCAACATGGATCCGGAGGACCTGGAGCGGCGCTGCCGCCAGGCCGGCCGCGTGGCCGCCGTGATTCCGGTGCATTTCGGCGGCCTCCCCTGCGACATGGCCGCGATCCAGTCGACGGCCAAGCGCCATAACGCCATGGTGATCGAGGATGCCTCGCATGCGCTCGGCGGCACCTACGCAGACGGCTCGCGCGTGGGCGGCTGCGGGCGATCCGACATGACGATCCTGTCCTTCCACCCCGTCAAGCACATCACGACGGGCGAGGGAGGAATGATCACGACCAACGACGAGCGGCTCTATCGCGACCTGCTGCGGCTGCGCAGCCACGGCATCAACAAGGGGCCAGACCCGCTGCTCCGCGAAGAGCACGCCTTTACCGATGGCAAGCGCAATCGCTGGTATTACGAGATGCAGGAGCTCGGTTTCAACTATCGGCTGACCGAGATTCAGGCCGCGCTGGGGGCGTCACAGATGCGCAAGCTGGATCGCTTCGTCGAGCGGCGCCGTGCCCTGGTCGCAGCGTACGACGTCGCTTTCGCGGACGACCGGCTCATCAAGCCGGCGCAGCGCTCGGGCCGCGAATCGAGCGCACACCACCTCTACATCATTCGCGTGCCGTTCGGGCGAGGATGCGTCTCGCGCAATGAATTCATGGAGCGCCTGCATTCGGCCGGCTTCACTACGCAGGTCCATTACATTCCCGTGCCGCTCCATCCGTACTACGACAAGCTGGGGCATCGGGCGTCCGACTACCCGAAGGCCTGGTCCTATTACAGCGAGGCGTTGAGCATTCCGCTGTTCTACTCGCTCTCGGACGAGGACCAGGCGCGCTTCGTCGAGAGCGCCCGCAGCGTACTGCGATGAGGCTCGGACTCGGCAGCGCGCAGTTCGGCTCGGATTACGGCATCACCAACGCCGGCGGGAAGGTGGCTGCGAACGAGGTCGCGCGCATGCTGGAGCTGGCCGCGGCGAACGGTATCAAGGTGATCGACACGGCCGCAGCCTACGGCGAGAGCGAAAGCGCGCTCGGCCGCGCGCTCGGAGCCGGCCATCCGTTTTTACTCATCACCAAGTGCCAGCCGCTGGCCGCGCCGCGCATCGATACCGCCGCGGCGTTGAAGGTGCGCGACGCTTTTCTGAGATCGCTCGAGCAGCTCGGGCAATCTTCGATTCATGGGCTGCTCGTCCACCAGGCGGCGGACTTGCGCAAGCCGGGCGCCGAACTCCTTGTAGAGCAGCTGGTTGCCCTCAAGAAGCAGGGCCTCGTTGCTCGGCTCGGCGCGTCCTTCTACGGGGCACATGAGATTCGGGCAGTCGCCGCCGTACTGAAGCTCGATATCGCACAGGTTCCGGTCAGCATTGCCGACCAGCGCCTTGTCGCCGACGGCACGCTGCGCCGGCTGCATGACGCCGGCGTCGAGATTCACGCGCGCTCGGTGTTTCTGCAGGGTCTCCTGCTGGCCGACGAGATCCCGCCAGCGCTGGCCGGGCGCGCGCGGCCGTTACAGAGCATCAAGGCGCACGCCGAGGCCGCTGGCGTGAGTCCGCTGGCGCTGGCGCTGGGCTTCGTCGGCGCGATCGCCGACATCGATGTCGCATTGGTCGGGGCTACGAATTGCGGCGAGCTCGAGGAAATCGTCCAGGCGTTCGACACCGCGCCGCGCGCGGCCGACCTGTCCCATCTCGCCATCGATGACGAAGACCTTCTTAATCCTTCGCGCTGGCCCAGGGCTGCCGCGCATTCCCGTGCCTGACGTCTACATCATCGCCGAGCTAGCGCAGGGCTTTGAAGGCAAGCCGCAACAGGCCATTGCGTTGCTCGACGCCGCGGCGGCGGCCGGGGCGGACGCAGCGAAATTCCAGCTGGTCTACGCGGAGGAGCTGGCGACGCCCGACTACCAGCACTTCGCGTTGTTCGGAAAGCTGGAAATGCCCGACGCCGCTTGGCGCGACCTTGCCCGGCGGGCGCGGGACGCCGCCATCCATCTACAGCTCGATGTATTCGGCCCGCGCAGCCTGGCGCTTGCCGAGGCAGTCAGCGCGCAGGCGGTGAAGGTGCACAGCACCGACATGGGGAATCCCGGCCTGCTCGCCCTCATCGCGCGCAGCCGGATCGGCGAGGTTCTTCTTTCCACTGGCGGGTGCACCGCCGTGGAAATCGAGCGGGCGCTCGAAGTCCTGCAGGGAAAGCGCCTCGTCCTGCTGCACGGGTTCCAGGGCTATCCCACGCCCACGGCGGCCAACCAAATCCTGCGCTTGCGCGACTATGCGACCCGCTACGCCGATGTGCGGCTCGGCTTCGCCGATCACGCCGATCCGGAAAGCGCCTTGAGCGCCCTCCTCCCGGCGGCCGCGCTCGGGGCCGGAGCGAGCGTCATCGAGAAGCACCTGACGCTCGACCGGCGGCTCAAGCTCGAGGATTACGAGTCCGCCCTCGATCCGGCGGAGTTCAAGGCGTTCGTGCAAGGCATGCGCGAGTGCGGCCTGGCGCTGGGCGTCCCGGGGTCGGCTATGCATGAGTCCGAGCTCGGTTATCGCGGCAAGACGCGCAAGCACGTGGTGGCGAGCCGCGATCTGCCGGCGGGCACGCTGGTCCGGGCCGCCGACGTGGCGCTCAAGCGCAGCGCAAGCGCGACCTTCATCCAAGAGACGGCGCAGGTGGTCGGACGCCGCCTCGCGCGTGGGGTGAAGACCGACGAGGCGATCCAACCCGACGCGCTCGCGGAGGGGAAGTGAAGCGCCGCCTCGTCGCCGCGCTCGCCTGCCGCAACACCGGTTCCCGGCTGTACGGCAAGCCGCTCCAGAACATCGACGACAACCTCACCATCCTCGACCAGATCGTGCGTGCCCTGAAGCGGATGCCGATGGTCGATGCCATCGTCCTCGGCATCTCGGAGGGCAACGCCAACCTGCCGTTTATCGACGTAGCCGGCGCGCACGGAATAGCTCACATCATTGGCGACCCGCACGACGTGTTGGCGCGACTGATCCAATGCGGTCGTGCCGGAAGCGCCACGGACGTCTTTCGCGTGACAACCGAGTGCCCGTGGTTTGCCTACGGCATGCTTGCGGCGCTGTGGGCGCACCACGTCGGCGAAGGCAACGACATCACCGTATGCGATCGCTTGCCCGAAGGCCTGCACTTCGAGATCTACACCCTCGCCGCCCTCGGCCAGGCGCACGAACGCGGCACAAGCCGGGATCGTTCGGAGCTGTGCTCGAACTATGCGCGCATGCACCCAAACGAGTTCAAGGCCAGCGTGTTCTTGCCGACTCCGGCGCAGCAACGCATGGACCTTCGGGTGACCGTGGACTACCCGGAGGATCTGGTGGTCGCACGGGAGATCGCGCGTGCGTGCAGGTCGAAAATGCCCTTGGTATCCGTACGCGACATCGTCGCGGCCCTGGAAGCGCGCCCGGATCTGCGTGCCCTGGTGGCGCCGTATGTATCGCCGCAGCCGCTGTGGGCCATGTTTCCGACGCAACTGGAGTTCGGAGCCGATGTCTAGGACTACGAAGTTCGACAAGTCACGCGAGTTTTCCCGCCAGGTGCACGACCTGATTCCCGGCGGTGCGCATACGTACTCCAAGGGGGACGATCAATTTCCGCTGAATGCGCCGGCGGCCATTGTGCGGGGCAAGGGCGCACGGGTTTGGGACCTGGACGGCAACGAGTTCGTGGACTGCAGCATGGGGCTGACCTCGGTATCAATCGGCCACGGCTACGAGCCGGTCGTGCGGGCGGTGTGCGAAGCAGCGGCGCAGGGGGTGAACTTCCAGCGGCCGGCGGCGCTCGAGCTCGAAGCGGCGCGCCGCTTCCTCGATACGGTGCAGTCCGGTGACATGGTGAAGTTCGCCAAGAACGGCTCGACGGTGAACACCGCGGCGGTAAAGCTGGCGCGTGCCTACACTGGCCGCAAACGGGTCGCGCTCTGCCGCGAGCATAACTTCTTCAGCTACGACGACTGGTTCATCGCCACGACCCCGGTCGACCGCGGTATTCCGGCCGAGACCCGCGAGCTTTCGGCCATCTTCAGCTACAACGACCTGCCGTCGGTAGAGGCGCTGTTCCGTTCACCTGACCACGACATCGCCTGCTTGATCATGGAGCCGGTAAAGTTCGACCCGCCACGCGACGACTTCCTGCGCAAGGTGGGCGAACTGTGCCGCGAGCACGGGGTTGTGTACGTGCTCGACGAAATGATCTGCGGTTTCAAATGGGGCCTGCAAGGCGCGCAGCGCCATTTCGGCGTCACGCCGGATCTCGCGACGTGGGGCAAGGGCATCGCCAACGGATTCTCGTGCTGCGCCCTTACCGGCCGCGCGGAGATCATGGAGATCGGCGGCATCCGCCGTAAAGGCGAGCAGAAGGTTTTTCTCATCTCGACAACGCATGGCGCAGAAACCACCGGCTTGGCGGCGATGATTGCCACGATCGACGCGTTCGAGTGCGAGAGGATGATCGAGTCGAATTGGAAGCGCGGGGAGGACATCGTCCGCGGCGTCAACGCGCTCATTGAGCGCCATGGCCTGAATCGCCACCTCGATCTATCCGGCGCGCCGTGCCTGACCGCCCTCACCTGCCGTAACTCCGATCTCCAACCGGATGACGCCTACCGAACGCTCTTCATGCAGGAGATGATCGCGAACGGCGTGCTGTTTCAAGGACTGCTCTATCCCACGTGGTCGCACCAGCAGCCCGAAATTGCGCAGATTCTCGACGCCTTCGACCGGGCTTGCGCTGCCTATGTCCGGGCAATCAAGGCAGGAAGCTGCGATGGCATGTTGGTCGGACCGCCCGCGCGCCCGGTGTTCCGCAAGCGGATTTGACGGCCCTTGGCATGAACGTCGTATTCCGCGCCGACGCCTCCGCCACGCTGGGCCGCGGCCACGTCATGCGCTGCCTGACGCTCGCCGACGCCGTGCAAAGGCAAGGCGGCACGGCACGCTTCGTCTGTCGTGCCTACCGCGGCCATGCAATGAAATCGATCGAGGCGCGAGGCTACGAGGTCCTGCCGCTGCCCGCCGAGGAGCAGGACGACGTGCCGTACGCGGAATGGCAGGACCCCGCTTGGGAGCGCGATGCGGATGGAACGATGCGGGCGCTTGCCTCGCGCCCTGGACGAGCGGACTGGCTGGTCGTCGACAGCTATGCGCTGGCGGCGCCTTGGGAGGCGAAGGTGCGCAGCGCTGCCGACCGAATGATGGCGATCGACGACCTGGCGAACCGCCGGCACGGTTGCGATGTACTGCTCGACCAGAACTTCCACGGCGACCCGCACGCGCGCTACGCCAAGTTAGCGCTGCCGGGCTGCCGACGCCTGCTTGGACCGCGCTACGCGCTTCTCCGGTCGGAGTTCGTTTCGCGGCGCGCGTCCGCCGCACGTCGCGATGGCGCGGTGCGGCGCATCATGATCTTTCTCGGTAGCGATCCGCACAGGCTCACGGCAAAGGTGCTCGGCGCGGTGTTGCCAATCGTTCCGCGGGGCGTGCAGATCGACGCAGTCTTTCCTGACGATGCCGCCGGCCGGAGCGCCGCCGCGTCGCTCGGCGCGCCGTCGGTTCGCGTCCACTTCGAGGTAGCCGACATGGCGGCGATGATGGCAGGCGCGGATCTCGCCATTGGCGCGGCCGGCACCACGACGTGGGAGCGGTGCTGCCTGGGTTTGCCTTCGATTGTGATCGCTGTCTCGGAGAATCAGCAAAGTTCCGCGGCTGGGCTCGGTGCTGAGGGCAAGGTTATCTACCTAGGGTCAGGCAAGGCGCTGGCACCGGGCGCGGTTGCCGATGCCGTGAAGTCGCTTCTGGGCAAGCCCCAAGAAGTAAAGCGCCTCTCTGCCGCCTGCGCGGAGCTGGTGGACGGCAAAGGCGCGGAGCGCGTCCTCCACGCCCTAGACACACAATCGATCATGCTCCGCGCCGCTCGCCCCGAAGACGTCGGGTCGATTTATGAATGGCGCAATGCGCAGGAGACCCGCCGATTCTCGGCGCAGCCCGGACGCATACCGCGCGAAGAGCACGACCGGTGGTTTTCCCGCGTCCTGGCGGATCCGGCCCGGGCGCTTCTCATCGGCGAGCGTGCGGGCAAGCCAATCGGCGTGGTGCGTTTCGACGGTGACGCATCGGAATGCACGGTGTCCGTCTATCTCGTTCCGGGGAACAGCGGACGCGGCTACGGTGCCCGCCTGCTGCTCGCCGGGGCCGCCTGGCTGCAGCGCCACCGTCCGCCCGTGCACATGGTCGTTGCACACGTGTTGCCGCAGAACCGCGCGTCGCTTGAAGCATTCCTGCAGGCGGGCTATGTGCCGACTGCCGGTCACCTGGTCATGAGGTTGGCCTGATGCCTGCCCGGCCGCCATCCATTCGCATCGGTAGCATAGAGGTTGGCCCGGAAAGGCCGCCGCTGATCATTGCGGAGATGTCGGGGAACCACAATCAATCTCTGGAACGCGCGCTAGAGATTGTGGACGCCGCCGCCGCCGCCGGCGCGCATGCGCTGAAGATTCAGACTTACACCGCGGACACCATGACCCTCGACCTGAACGAGGGAGAGTTCTTCATCAACGACGAGAAGAGCCTATGGCAGGGAAAATCGCTGCACAAGCTCTACCAGGAAGCGCACACGCCATGGGACTGGCACAAAGCCCTTTTTGACCGCTGCCGCGAGCACGGCATGATTGCCTTCAGCACGCCCTTCGATGCGACGGCGGTCGATTTCCTTGAGTCACTGCAGGTTCCTTGTTACAAGATCGCCTCCTTCGAGAACACCGACATCCCGCTCATCCGCCGGGTGGCGGCCACCGGCAAGCCGATGATTATCTCGACCGGCATGGCTTCGGAGCAGGAGCTCGGCGAGGCCGTGGACGCGGCGCGTGCGGCCGGATGTAGGGACGTCGTGCTGCTGAAGTGCACGAGCAGCTACCCGGCCTCCCCGCAGGACAGCAATGTGATGACGATCCCCCATATGCGGGAGCGGTTCGGCTGCAACGTCGGCTTGTCGGACCACACCATGGGGATCGGCGTCGCGGTGGCGAGCGTTCCACTCGGGGCGACCGTCATCGAGAAGCACTTCACGCTGCGGCGCGCCGATGGCGGCGTGGACTCCGCGTTCTCCCTCGAACCGGCGGAGATGCAAGCCCTGGTGACCGAGACGGCGCGCGCGTTCCAGGCGCTCGGCGGCGTCAGCTACGGGCCTAGCGCAGCAGAGCGCCATTCGCTCGGCTTTCGCCGATCGCTGTACGTGGTTCGCGACATGCAGTTTGGTGAAGTGCTCACGCGCGACAATGTGCGGGCTATCCGCCCTGGCGCCGGGCTCGCGCCGAAGCATCTTGACGAGGTGCTGGGCCGACGCGTCAGCCGCGCCCTGCGCAAGGGTACGCCGCTGTCGTGGGATGTGCTGGCGGATTGATGAGCTCGCGTTTCCACGCCGCGCACGCCTACAACGCATTCGATAGCGCCATCGAGCGCGCCGAGTCCTGGCTGGCCGGCAGGCCGGCAAAGCTGCTCGATTTTCCGGAGTCGGAGGTGCGCAGGCGGATTGCGCAGCGCTTGGTCGAGATTCTGCTCGCACCCGGCATAAACGCCTGGGCATCATCGGCAGACGCAGCTCAGCCGCCGTTTGCCGCTGGGACGGTCCGGGCACAGGGCATCCAGCTCGACCTGGCTACCGGCGAAGTGCGCGTCAGTGCCGTTGCGTTTGTGTCGCTTTTCGGCGGGTTCTTTGCGCGATGGTTGCGCATTCTCATTGGCATGCTGGCTGCCCTCGGGCGCCCGAAGGGGGTCCCCGCCCCGGCGACCGTGGTGACCGGACTTGGAGCGGCTGACGTCTGGGTGGATGGCTCGGACGAGCGCTTCGTGAGGTTTTGCGCTCAGGGGCCGATCCGACCACTGGCGGATGCGCGCAGACTCGTCGTGGAGGCGGCACCAATCACGGGTCGGCCGAGCTCCGACCAGGTCACGTATAGCAGCTCAGCGCTGCTCGATACGCTGCGCTCCGCTCCGATTTCGCTTGCGGCTCGTGCCGGACTGGTCCTTTCGCATTTGATGCTGTTGCCGCGTGTGTTGCGCGATATCGCCCGATCGTCGGTTCTGGTCATCGCCGCGCAGGACTGTGCCCGCATGCCGCTCGCCCGCTCGCTCGATCGGTGGGGAATGATCGAGGCTTTCATTACGACCAATTCGATGTACATCGGGCAGCCTCTATGGATGCGGCAAGGGCCGGGGCGACGGTTCCATACGCACATGGTGTGGTACTCCCAGAACACGGTGCCCGTGGTTTATGCCGTGGACGGCGAACATTCGGACATCCCGAACTATCGCCACCTTTGCGTCGACGAGCACTGGGTCTGGACGGAAGGCTACGCGCGCTACCTGCGGAAGTTTGATGCCGCGGCGATCGTCCACGTGGTGGGGCCGATCTTGTGGTACTTGTCGGAGCCCCGCGAGCGCACTGAAACCGCCGTCGGCATTGCGGTATTCGATGTCACGCCGGTCAGGGATGAGTACGCGGCGCGCCTGGGCCTCGTGAAAAATTTCTATGCGGCGTCCAACATGATCGCCTTCCTTGCGGACGTGGTCCAGGCATGCGAGCGCCTGGGGGCGGAGCGCGGCGTGCCCGTGCCGATCGTCTTGAAGCACAAGCGCGGTCATTCTGGCGTTCATGACCTACGCTACATCGAATTCGTCGACAAACTCGTCGCTGCCGGACGCATCGCGGTCGTCCCCGCGCAGACGAATATGTACTCCCTGGTCTCTGCAAGCGCGGCCATTATCGCCGTGCCGTGGTCCTCGCCCGCCTACGTAGCCGCGGCGCTCGGCGTTCGGGCAATCTATTACGACCCTACCTCAGAACTCGTACCAACCTTTGAGGAATCGCCGCTGATCGGCTTCGCAAGCGGATCCAAAGCGCTCGGCGCCGCACTGGGGCAGACGCTGCACCCCAGCAGGCCTGCATGCTTTGGCGCAGCTGGCGGCCGGCGAACAAGCATGAGTAAGCCCACCATCCAGACCGCTCGTTTCATCCTTCGCCCTCTTACGCCGGATGATGCGTCGGAACGCTACTCCCGTTGGCTGGATGACGAGCAGGCACGCCGCTTCATCGTCGGCTCGCGCGCGCCGCACGATCCGATGGCGCTCCGCGCGTACATCGCCGAGCGGTGCGGACGCACCGATGTGCTGTTCCTCGGGATTTTCACCCAAGACGGCAGCTGCCATATCGGCAACATCAAGTTCGAGCCTGTGGATGAGCTCGCCGGCTATGCCGTGGTGGGCGTGCTCATCGGCGAGCCCGCATGGCGTCGCAAAGGCGCCACGGTGGAGGCGCTGGAGGCGTCAATCGCGTGGCTCGCCGAGCATCGTGGGGTCCGGGAGGTAGTACTCGGTGTGGAACGGGAACATGTCGCCGCGATTCACGCTTACACACGGGCCGGATTCGCCATTGAGGCCACTTCCCGCATAACGCTGGACGCAGAACGACACGTCGCAATGGTCAGGCGTTTTCCGGGCGCCGCATCGGGCGTATAGCCCAGGACGGCGGGGACAGACGTCGCCGTGCAGTTCCGCGTACGGCGGCTAATCGCGGCGCTGGCGCCTTGAGCTAGGCCTGCTTGTGGAGGAAGGTGAGTCGGTGCTGATTGCGGAACGGATAGTCGATGTAGCGAGGCGGCATGATCTGGTAGCTCTTGTGCGCCCAGCGACAGATCTCATCGAGCACGATTCCGTCTTTAGGGGACCAGGGATAGTCGCTAAATCTTATTACGGTGCCATCTACCCACTTTTTCTCCACGGCATTCGCGCAATAGAACCACGTGTCGGGTGCCGGCGCGCTACGGAGCAGGTCGAAATAATTTCGAATCGCTTCGTAGTCCATTTCCTGCATGGACGACGTGTTGAACGCCCCTTCCACCGGGACGTGGCGCAGGAGATGTGCCTTTTCGGCCGGCAACGCCACCACGTTCACGTCATCCGGTATGTGGGCGATTTCTTGAGCAGCCGTCGGCGCAAGAACCTTCGCCTGCGGTCGCACGAGCTGGATGGCGGCGACATCCATCTCGAGTGACGGCGCCAGGTTGACGAGGATGACAAGTGTCCGGGGAAGCGTTTCGAGAATCAGGTTGGAGATCCGCCCATAGCCATCTCCGATGACCGCGATGGCGTGGCGCTTGGAGGGATCCAGCTCCACATGGTGGCGCACGCAGCTGAGCGAGAGGACTGCGCGCAGGTCGTCCACGTCGAACACTCTGCCTTGGCGGCGCGCGATGCCGCGTCCCGCACGACGGGTACGAGGAAACGCCTTATAGTGCCGACCGTACGACAAGAAAGGAATTTGAAGCGCTTGATGCAGCACCACGCGCGGCACGGTGCGGGGCACGAAGCTTCCGAGGCCGTCGCGAACGCCGAACGCGCCGGATCTCCAGCTCTCGTGCTGATAATGCCGATTCCAGTGAGACGAAGGTCCGTCGGCGCTCATCGTTGCAGTTTACCCGGATCCATTCTCGCGTTGCCCTGATGCGGTACGCCGACTTTTCCCGCTCCCTGTGGCGTCTCTTTAACAAGAGGGAGCAACTGCTGTTGTGCCTGCTGGTCGTCGGCATGACGCTCGGGGCAGCGCTGGAGACGGTCGGCATCGGTCTCGTCGTGCCGCTGATTTCAGCGATCGGTAACCCAGCCCTCATCCAGGACAACAGGGTTTTCAGCGCGGTCTACCGCTGGGTCGGCGCGACGACGATAGAGCAGTTCATCCTGAAGCTGTCCGTATTGCTGCTCGCCGTCTACACGCTGAAGAATGCCTATCTCGCACTGCTCGCTTACTGGCAATCGTCTTTCATCTTCCGCAAGCAGGCGCAACTGTCGCATCGCCTGTTGGCGTACTACCTGAGGCGGCCGTACATTTTCCACCTGCAGCACAACAGCGCCGATCTGCAGTTCAACGTCATGGGGGCGGTCGGGAACGTGACCGGGGGCATCCTGTCCCCGCTGCTGATCCTTCTCTCTGAAGTGCTGGTGCTCGGCTCCGTGCTCGCCATGCTCCTGGTGGTCGAGCCGCTGGCCACGGCCCTGGCGTTGATGGTCGTCCTGCTAATGGCCTTCGCTTATCAGAAGCTGTTCAAGGGAATCCTCACACGGCACGGGCGCACGAGCAGTGTCTCCGCCAAAAGCATGCATCGAACGGTTCGGCAGGCGCTCGGCAGCATCAAGGAGATCAAGATTTCCGGAAGGGAGTCTCACTTCGGCTCCTCCTTCCATTCGGACGCGGTGATCTACGTCCGCTCGGCGGGGATTTTCGCCGCGCTGAACGCAATCCCCCGACTCGTGACCGAGCTGCTGGTCGTGGGTGGGCTATTGGTCGCCGTCATCCTGCTCCTTCAGATGCAGCCCGGAGCGCTCGAGAATGCCTTTCCGGTGCTAGCCCTTGTCGGTACCGCGGCGCTGCGCCTCATGCCTTCGTTTACGCGGATCACCGGCGCCCTGACCAGTATTCGCTTCAACGTCGCGTCCGTGCATACCCTTTCTCTTGAAGCGCTGCAGGCAACGGATGCGCCCGACCGCGGCGAGGCGGACAAGGGAAAGCTAGGCCGGTTCGAGCAACTGGAATTGCGAGGTGTCGACCATCAATACGCCGGCGCGGCCAGTGCTTCGCTTACGAACGTGAGCCTGAAGATCCGCCGCGGAGAATACGTTGGCATCGTCGGCTCAACCGGAGCAGGCAAGACCACGCTGATCAATATTATCCTGGGGCTGCTGGAGCCTACGCGCGGATCGGTGATGGTCGGAGGCGAGGAGCTCGCGCAGGTCCGCCAGCAGTGGCAGGCCATGATCGGGTATGTGCCGCAATCGATTTACCTCCTGGACGACGTGGTACGCCGCAACGTGGCCTTCGGCATTCCGGACAGTGATGTGAGGGATGATGATGTGTGGTCCGCCTTAGATGCGGCGCAACTTGGTGACTTCGTAAGGAGCCTTCCGAAGCAGCTGGACACGCCAATCGGGGAGAACGGCGTGCGGTTATCGGGCGGGGAGCGCCAGCGCGTTGGAATCGCGCGGGCCTTGTTTGCGCATCCGGAGATTGTTGTTTTTGACGAAGCGACTTCGTCGCTCGACGGCAAAACAGAGCGCGAAGTGACGGAAACGATCGCTGCGTTGGGTGGGCAGCGAACCGTAATCGTGATTACTCACAGGCTAACCGCTGTGACGCGATGCGACCGGATCTACCTCGTCAGCGGCGGCAAGATTGCCGATGCAGGCGCCTATGACGATTTGCTGAAGCGCAGCGAGAGCTTCCGCCGGATGGCGCACGAACCGTTGCAGTGATCAGCCGGGGGTATGCGCGAGCGTGTCGGCCACGATCAGCCCGACGCCGCGGTTTACCTTGGATGGAAAGTCCTCAAACACCTCGACTGGACGCAGTCCGTAGTTCCGCAGGTCGCCCACGCCGGACGAAATATAGTTCCTCGACTGGGTGTAGTAGCGCCGCTCTGGCGTGCGATTGAAGTCACGAAACGGCTCGAGCATCACCACCTTGCTGCGCGCCACCCGCGCAAGCTCCCGAAAAGCCGAATCCTTCACTTCGTTCATCTGCTCCAGCGCCAGGCTGGTCATGGCGAGATCAAAAGTCGCGCTCGGAAAGGGCAGGCTGGCCGCGTTACCTTGGCGGAACTCGACTCGACGAAACGCAGCCGCGTCGGCTACTTGGAAGGGAAGCGATGCCAGGACGGCTTCCGGAAGGCTGGTTTGCGCCTGGAGGCGCCGCGCCGCCTGTACGCCCGCGTCCGTGAGCTCGATCCCGGTAAAACTTATGTTGGGGTGGCCAACGGCCAGCATCATCAGGATGAGGCCGTTGCCGCTGCCGACTTCCAGGACCGTGGACGGACGGATGGAGCGCAGGACGCTGGAGAAGAGCAGGAGATGGACGCGCTTCTCCGCCCAGCCGCGCACCTCCAGCCCTTGTTCGCCCCAGCGCAGGAAATACCGCGAATTCTCGATCGCAGGAGCGCCGGGCATCTGGTCCTGCGACCACACGCCGGAGTAGTCGTGGCTGACCTGAGCGACGTTCTTGACGCTCCGTCCGATCAACCCACGCAATCTTGCCCACCAGACCCGAGCCGCCCCGCCTTTACGCAGCGCTTTTATGTGACGCGCCCAAGCCTCGTCGCCGGGTTCGAATCGGCGCAATACATAGGGTTGAAGCGCTGCTTCGATCTCGCTCCGGTCGACAGGGGCCACGCTACGTTACAGGGCGCGACAACGGCCATCCCGGCTCACCGAAGACGACGCGGGTGTTCTGGGGCAGCGCGTCCACCGCGGCGGCGGGATAGTCGAGCGCAAAAAGCGATTGTCCGGGGGTGTAGTAGTAAGTGATCGAATCCCGCACCGCGGCTCCGGCCTTGCGGCGCAGTCGGTGGATGACGTTCGTATCGAAGAGCATCGCGTCGCCCGCTGCTCCGTACCACTCCAGCGTTTGCAGACCATCGACCTCCAAATCGCGCACGCGGCTTTCCATGTAGGTGCTCTTGCGTCGGTAGTGGCCGCGGTGCGAGCCGGGAATGAGCGAGAAGTTGCTGCCGGTCTCCGCGACGTCGGTCAGGTAAACCATCAGCTTGAGCTGGCGTCCACGCGTGTCGCGGTGCCAGGTACTCGACGAGACGTGCTCTGATCCCAGCGCCTTCATGGAAACGGCTTCTACGCGGCGCAGGTCGACGTCGGCAAGGTAAGGCTGGCGGCGGAAATAGCTCTCGGCGACGGCAAGGGCCATGGGATGCGCGGCCATCGCAACGAGCGTGTTGTGCAGCCGCAGCGGACTCAGGATCTGCGTGTACTGCACCTTGTCGCTCCACTTGGCGGCGACGTCGCTGCGCTGCTTGCGCACGGCCGCATCGATCGCCGAACGGATTTCGCTAAGCTCGGTGGAAGTGACGATGGACCCGAGCGAGGCGAAGCCTTGCTGTTCCAGGCTTGCAACGAGGCGGGGGACGTCCTGTCCGGCGAGCGCGGACAGCTGCGGCTCGTAGTTGCTGCGCGGCGATGTCAGCACCAGGTCCTCGACGATCACCCGCGAACGCGCAACGAAATCCCGCAAGCCCATGGCTGGATTATAGGACCTGGGCGCGCGCGGCGAGGTGCTGGGCCAGCTCGAGGTCGAGCGGCTCGTCGATGTTGACGAGCGGCCGCTCGATGATCACGGCGGCGCAGTCGTGGTCGATGAGATGTCCCTGGTCCACGAGCGTGGCGCGGCGCACGGCATAGCAGGCGCCGTTCTGGTGGTAATAGGCGGGAAGCTGCTGGCGCTGGCGGATGCGCGCGCCGGCGGGGAGGGTGAAGCCGACCACGCCTTGCTGGATCAGCAGCGTCTTCTCCGGCGAGTAGTGCGCGGGCACGCGGCTGACGGTCACTGCGGCCGCATGCCCCTTGCCGACGAGCGCGGAGAGCGTCTGCTCCACGTCCTCGGGCTTGCGCAGCGGGCTGGTCGGTTCGAGCAGTATCGAGAGGTCGAACTTGCGGCCGTGCAGGCGCTCGCATTCGAGCCAGGCATGGCGCCACATCTCCACCGCGCCCGCGGTATCGGCGGCGAGCTCGGCCGGACGGCGAAAGGGAACGGGTAGGCCGCAGCGCAGGCCCTCCGCGGCGATTTCGTCGTCATCCGTGGAGAGCACCGCCGCGTCGAGCCACGGAAGCGCCTTCACGATCCTGGCGGCGTGCTCGATCAGCGTCTTGCCGGCGACCCGCGCGAGATTCTTGCGCGGGATCCCTTTGCTGCCGCCGCGGGCCGGGACGACCGCGAGGACGGTTTGCCCGGAGAACGCCATCAGGTCACCGCCCCGGCTTGCGCGCGGCGATGGAGAAGCTCACCGGGAAGCTCGTGTGCGCGCGCACCAAGTTCTTCACGTGATGCTCGTCCCATTCCATGAGCTTGGGGAAGTGCTCGCCGTAGAACCAGCTTTCCATGCGCTGGCGCTCGCCCTCCGGGAAGTACTGCAAGGCCTGCGTCCAGCAATAGGCGACGGCCGAAAAGGGGCCGCCTTCGAGCTCGAAGGCGCCCGGCTCGAGGCCCGCCCGCGCCAATGCATTGCGCATCCCGAAGGGCGTGTAGCGCAGGTAGTCGTCGGGCGCCTGGTGCAGCTCGCGCAAGGTGGGCTCGAAGACGTACACGGTGCCGCCGGGCCGCGTGATCCGCGCCATCTCCGCGAACAGCGCTTCCTGGTCGGCAACGTGGTGGACGAGGTTCGGCACCAGGACGAGGTCGCCGCTGCCGTTCTCGAGGCCGGTTCGCTCGATGGGGGCGCGGTGCGTCACCGGGACGCGGATGCAGCGCGGGTCATCGAGCATGCCGGCGTTGTACGCGCCGCGCGCGTCGGCGCTGGCGGGACTGGAATCGACCGAGATGAACTTCTGGCGGAAGAAAAACGGGGCGATCAGGCTGATGCCGCCGTAGAGCAGCGTTCGCTCCAGGGAGATGACCACGGCGCCCGGGGGCAGGCGCTTGGCCCAGTCGCGCACGTTTCGGAGCAGGAGGCGGAAATGCGGCCAGCGCGTCTCGGTCTGGAAGACCTTCTCCGCGAGCAGGTCGGCGTGGGCCTCGAGTTGGCTGTCGGTATACATGGCGGGCGATCGCATAGGAGCTTAGGACCGGACGAGCGTCGCGTACAGGTAATCGCCGCGGAAATCGCGCTCGAGCTTTGCCCGCCATGCCGCGTCGACGCCCGCGTCGACGCCCGCGTCGTCGACGGCGGTCAGGGCCGCGCGGCCGGGCGGGCGGCGATCGCGCAGCCAGCCGAGGGTGTTCGCCAGGCCGAAGCGGTGCAGGCAGCGCACCGAGGCCACCCGCAGGCCGGCGGCTTCGGCGCACCGCGAAAGCGAGTCGCGTTCGAAGTACCAGCGGTGCACGCTGCGATAGAAGAACGCGGGATAGTTCTCTGGCAGCAGCGCCATCAGCACGTCGTTGCGGTTCGGCGTGCTCACCAGCAGGCTGCCTTGCGGGGCAAGCAGCTCGCGCGCTTCCTCCAGGAAGGTGCGCGCGCAGGCGACGTGCTCGATGACGCTGAAGCAGAACGCCCGCTCGATCCGTCCGCGCCACGCCGACGCGCTCTTGATGGACGGGAAGACCTGGTAGCCGTTGGCGGCAAGGGCGCCGTGATACTGCTCCGCCGGCTCGATGGCGACCGCGCCGGGCGCAAGGCCGCGCACGTGATCCAGGAACGAGCCACCGGCGCAGCCGATGTCGGCCACCGTCTTGCCGCGCAGCGTTTGCGTCTCCGCGACGGCCAGCCTCTCGAGCTGCAGGGGATCATGTTCCGAATAGAAGCTGGCCGCGGAGCTGCCTTGGCCGAGGAGCTTCCGGTAGTCCGGCCCGGCGTAGAAGCTCTCGTCCTTGCAGGCGCCCTCCGCCAGGCGTTGCACGCCGCAGCCTTCGCACTCCCGGATCTCCGTCGGCTCGCTTAAGCTGCCGAACTTGCCGGCCCTTACCTTGCCGCTCCATGCGGAGCGCCATTTCGCGGCGCCGCACACCGCGCAAGGCGGGAAATCCTGCGTCATGCGTAGGTGAGCTTCTTCTGCACCCTCAGCTCCGTTCGCGCGAGCACCTCGGCGATGCGCTGCCCGGCGCTGCCGTCGCCGAAGAGGACCGAGCGCTTGTACTTGTTGTGGGCGAGCTGCTTCTTGATCGCGCCGGCGATCGCGGCACAGTTATAGGCGGCGTGCATGACGTTCGCGCCGTGCTCGCGGCCCAGCTGGCGGGTGCCGATGTTGACCGCCGGCACGCCGAGGAAATCGCCTTCTCGCAGCGCCGAGCTGGAATTACCGACCAGGCAGGCGCAGTTCGCGATCAGGCGGGCATAGTCCTCGACGGAGAAGTTGCGATAGAAGTGCACGGGCGCGTTCGGATTCGCTTCCCGAAACATGCGCAAGCCCTTCGACACGTCGTCCGAGCCGGCGTCGACGTTGGGCCAGAGCCACGCGGTCTGCATGCCGATGCTTCGGATCGCTTCCACGGTCTCCGAGATCTGCGCGAGGCCGTGGCCATACTCGGTGGTCACCGGATGCTGCAGCACGACGAGGTAGGGCTTCGCCGGATCGAGCGCGGGGCCGACGCCCTTGTATCGCTCGAAGAGATCGGGTTTCAACGAGAGGTCGAGCTCGGCGATCGCATCGATGGAAGGGCAGCCGGTCAGGTGCACGGTGTCGGCCGGCTCTCCCATGCGCACGACGTTTTCCGCCGCCAGCTTGGTGGCGGGGAAATGGATGTGCGCAAGCTTGGTGATGGCGTGCCGCACGCTTTCGTCGATGGAACCCGTCACCTCGCCGCCCTGCGTGTGGGCGAGCGAAATGTTCATGTAGCTCGCGGCAATCGCGGTCGCCATGGTCTCGAATCGATCGGCCACGGTGAGCACGATGGTCGGCGCGAGGTTCTCGAAGATCGTCGCGAGCTCCATGATGGCGAGGCCGGTGGACTTCGCCATGGTCGTCGGCGTCTCGCCCTCGACGATGGTGTACACGGTCGCGTCGGGCACGAAGCCGTCGCGCGCCATGACTTCACGCACGTTGCCGAAGCGGTAGAGGAGCGCGGAGGCGCCTACGACGAGCTTCAATTCGAGCGAAGGATGCTGCCGGACGGCTTGCAGGACCGACTTGATGCGCCCGTAGTTGGCGCGGCTGTTGACGACGATGCAGACTCTGCGGCGGGTCATTCGAAATCTTCTTCCTTCAATAGTCGATCCGGCGCGACGTCGCGGCGCAACCGGCGGCCGACGAGCGCGGGAATGCGGTCGGCACGAATGCCGGTGCCGGGTTTCTTGGCGGTCACCATGTCCGCGGTCAGGACCGTGCCGGCCTTCAGCGGCCGCGTCGTCGCTGCGCTTCGCATGAACAATGCGCGCATCGGCGCGAGCTCCGCGGCGACCGCGTCCTTGTCCACCGGGTGCTCATCGAGCTTGCGGAAAGCATCGCGCGCGCCCGACACGAGCCGGAATTCCTCGACAGTGAGGGACGAGGAAACATCCGGACCGAACATCCGCCGGTCCAGGGTGAGGTGCATCTCGATCATGTCTGCGCCGCGAGCCAGGGCCGCGAGCGCGGGATACACGGTTCCGGAGTGGTCCGAGAGGCCGGCGGGACAGGAGTAACGCTTGCGGAACTCGTCGATGATGTTGAGGCCGGTCTGCTCGAGCGGCGTCGGATAGCGCGTGGTGCATTGCAGGAGGCAAAACGGGGCTTTGGCGCCGCGCGCACGCGCGACGATGGCGTCGATCTCCTTCCACGAGCTCATCCCCGTGGACACCAGCAGCGGCTTGCCGGTGGCGAGCATTGCTTCGAGCATCGCCTCCGAGCCGATCTCGCCGCTCGCCACCTTCCACGCCGGCACGCCCGCCGACTGCAGGAGCTCCAGCGCCTCCATGGAGAAAGGCGAGCTCAGGAAGATGAGCCCGCGCTCGCGTGCGTGGTCGGCCAGGTCGCGCCACGCATCCGCGGTGAACTCCATGCGCTTCCAGTACTGATAGCGCGTGTCGTCCTGCCGGCTGAAGCGCACGCGGAATTGCTCTTCGGCCGTCGACTCGCCGGCCGCGATATGCGTCTGGAACTTCACCGCGTCGGCGCCCGCGTCGGCGGCGGCATCGACGAAGGCGTGCGCGAGCCCGAGCGAGCCGTCGTGCGCCTGGGCGATTTCCGCCACCAGGAACGCAGCCGCTCCCCGCCCCACCTTCCTCTCCCCGATTGAAAACATCCGCCGACTCCGAGGTTATGCGCGAGATTGCAGCGCGTTCGCGAAGTCGGCCTGGAGCTGGTCCGCCAGGCGCTTCGCGTATGAGCTCTCATTATAGAAGACGGTGCTGCGCACTTCGCGGCGGATGCGCCCCGCCAGGGCCGGTTCTTCGAGGCCGGCGACGAAATCGGCAAAGGCGGGCCCGAGCAGCGCCCGGTCGGTGCAGACCTTGAGCCAGCGCCGGCCGGCCACGCTGCGGATGTGCTCGGTGTTGGTGGCTTCGCGGAAGTCCCAGCTGTTGACGCCGTCCGAGAATCCGACGCACAGGCTGGGCTTGCCGCATAGCGCGGCCTCGAGCGTCATGGTGGAGAAAGGCGAAACCACCGCATCGATGCCGGCCATGAGGTCGAGGTAGTGCTCCTCCGAGGTGCCTCCGGGACTCGCCGGATCGTCGAGCGCGACGTTGGGCAAGTTGGCGGGATCGACGTCGCTGGCCGAGCGCCGCTGCCACGCTCTCGGGTGCGGCCGGTAGAGAATCCGCACATGACGCAGCGCGGTCTGCTCCGAGATCGCCTTGTCCAGCAGCGCGATCACCGACCCCTCGTCGAAGGGTGCGCTTGTGCCGGGAAAGAAGACGAGGCGCGTCGACGGCTGGATGCCGAGGCGGGTTCGGGCCGCTTCCCGGCGAGCCTCGAGCGGCTGCAGATACTTTTCGAACTGCGGCGCGCCGACCACGGCGATCGTGCTTGGGTCGAGTCCGTTGTGCTCGATCGCCGAGCGGCGCATGTCCTCGCCCCAGACGTAGATGCGGTCGGGGCTCACGCGCAGCATTCCCTTCTTCGAGAAGTAGTCCCAGTGTGACACGAGCATGGCGCTGGGGATGCCCAGGTGCCCGGCCGAGCGCAGCACCAGGTGCGAATAGGTGTCCATGGCCGAGGCAGGCGCGAGCACCAGTTGCGCGCGCTCCCGGCGCAGGAACTCGCTGATGCCGCGGTCCTGCGCGAAAAAGACTCGGCGATCGAGGGCAGACAGCAACCGGCCAGGCAACGGATGCGAGAGCACGGTGTAGAGGCGCCGGTGTCCCGCGGGCAGCGTCGCGCCCTTCAGGCTGGTCGATGCCTCGAGGCCGTGCTGGCGGTAGTAGCAGAACAGGCTGAGATTCCAGAAGTGAAAATCCAGCGAGCGAGCCAGGCGCGACTTGAGCGCGCGCGGCTCGACCGATTCGCGCGGCCCCGGGAGAGCCGCCGTGACCGATGGACTGACGAGATAACTTAAGGAGTGCCGCGAGGCGAGATCGGCCAAGGCGCCGCTCGCGACCAGCGTCGACGCAACGACGTCATGGGGAATGACTACGACGATCCGAGCGGACAAGGTTCCAGCTTATCATTGCGCTCCGCGGCGCCTTAGCGATCATCATGAATCGAATCGCGTTTGTCGTACCGACCAAGGACCGGCCCGACGATTTGCGCAAGATGCTCGCCAGCCTGGCGCAGCAGACGCGCCGTCCGGACCAGGTCATCGTCGTGGACGGCAGCAACCCGGAAGTTCGGCAGGTGGTCGACGAAACGCGCGCGCTCGATGTCGAATACGTCCGTGAGTTTCCGCCTTCGCTAGCCCGGCAACGCAATGCCGGGATGGCTCGCGTGCGCGCCGACATTACGCTGGCCGGCTACCTCGACGATGACATCGTCCTTGAACCCGAGGCAGTGCAACGCATGCTCGATTTCTGGGAGCGGGCAGGCCCTGACATCGGGGGCGCAGCATTCACGATTACGAACAATCCTCCGCCCGGCGCTCTGAACCTGAAGCAATTCTTCGCGATCGACCACGTCCAGCCGGGGCGGGTATTGCGGTCCGGCTTCGCCTCGACGATTACACCGCAGCAGGTGGACGTGGAAGTCGAATGGCTTTACGGGGGCGCTACGGTATGGCGCCGGGACGTCATCGAGCGCTTTCCTTATGACGAGTGGTTTATCGGCACTGGCTTCATGGAGGACATCGACTTCTCGTACACGGTGGGGGAGCACTATCGACTCTTCGTGGTCTCGCGGGCGCGCCTTGCGCACTACAGCAGGCCGGTGCGCACCGACCGGCAGCGGCTCCTGGGTAAATGGCAAGTGGTCAATCGCATGCACGTGGTGCGCAAGCACCGCGCGCGGGGCCTGTCAACCGCGGCCGCTTGGCGGGCCAGCGCCGGCCTTTTCTTTCTCAATATGGCGGCGGGGATTGTGCGCAGGCGGCGCGATCCGCTGAACCGCGCGTTCGGCAATGCCGCCGGCATGCTGTCCGAATTGCTCGGCCGCCGCGAGCAGCTGGGCGGTCACCTGAAGTAGTGGGCCCTTCGCCGATGACAGGCTGTCCTATCTGCGGCTCGGGCGAGCTGCGCCGGATGCCGTATCCCGGCGGCGGAAAGGCGCTGCACCTCGAAGCCATCCTGCTTTGCGGGCAATGCGGCGCCGGCAGCGCGACGCCGTTACCGGATCAGCAGAGGCTCGATCATTTCTACGCTAGCGGCGCCTACTGGCATGCGTCGGCAGGGCAAGCACAGCGTGCGCACGAGGCAAGCCAGGCGTGGTTGCGAGTGGCGAATGTGCGCGACTTCGCTCCGCGCCGCGCGCTCGCGGTCGCCGACATCGGCGCCGGACATGGCGGGATCCCGCGCGCTTTGTCCGCGCTCGGCGTCAACGTGTCGCGCTACGCCTTCGTCGAGCCGGATGAGCGTGCCGCCGCCGACATTCGCGGTCTGCGGCCGCCGTTCGCCGTCGAGCGTTCGGCTTCGCTAAGCGCGCTGCGCGGACCGTTCGACCTGCTGTTCCTCAATCATGTGCTCGAGCACGTCGCCGAGCCGCTCGTCTTTCTGAAGCAGGCGGCCGGGCTGCTGTCGTCCGACGGTGTCGTCTACGTGGAAACGCCCTACGCGGATTACCGCTTCAAGGCCGACGTATTTCCGCACGTTTTTTTCTTCACCCCGCGCTCGCTCGCGCTGCTCGGCGAGCAGCTGGGCGCGCGCACGCTGGCATGCGAATCGTTCGGCCGCCTGCCGGCGCCGCGCTGGAGTCCGGTCGGGTTCGTCCAGCGGCTCGCGGGGCGCGCGCTTCCCCGGGTGCAACGCGCGGATTTGCAGCGCCTGCTCGACCGGGTCATCTGGCGCTACTCGCCCTGCGACGACGGGATCTGGCTTCGCTGGGTGTTCTCAGCCGGTCAGGTCAGGCACGCTTCCGGAACGAACGCGCGCTGAAAGCGCGTAAGGCCGGCCGCGGCCTCGCGCGGAAAGCGATACAGGGCGGGCGCGGCGCCTGCCGGCAGCGGAAAGAACACGGCATACCCGAGGTCGCGGTACCCGGTATCCGGCATGCGAGCCCGGTGCAGTCCGCGCGTGTCCTCCAGGATGATGGTGCCTGCCTTGACCTCGGTAACTTCGCGCTTCGGCGAGCCCACCGGATGCAAGGCGTCGATCTCCGCGTCCGTGAAGTAGCGCTTGCCGTTCAGCGCGGTCAGCTCCCGGTGCGAGCGGCGGATGTATTCGTGGGGCCCGGTGGCGACGGTGCAATCGGTCAGGAACACGAACATCTTCACGAGCTGGTGCCGGTCGTTGAGGTCGCGGTGCCAGAAGTGATTCATCGTCCAGAAGCGCGCCGGGAAATTACGCCGCGCGTACGCCTCCACCAGCCATGGCACCAAGCCTAGGTAGTGCGCCACGACGGTGAGCAGGTACGGGTCGAGCCATACCTTGCGGTAGGCCGCCGAGCCCTCCAGCGGGTACGCCGTGAGCGTCGAAGGCGCGAACTCGCGCACAACCTGCTCCAGGCTGCGCACTTCATGGCGGTCGAAGGCGACGCCTTGCCGAGCGAAATCCGCGTTGGAACCGAAGAGGTAATCGTTGATGAGCGCTCGATGCCGTTCGGGATCGATGCGGCTCTGGGCGAGGCAGGGCGTCTCGAACTTCAGCGCCTCGAGCTCGCCCTGCAGGTCGCGTTGGAGGCCGCGCACAACATCCGGCGGGAGGTAACCCTCGAGGATCAGGGTGCCTTCCTGCCGCAGCTCGTCCACCATGCGCCGCTGCTCGGCGTCGGGCGCGGACGCGAGGGCAAGGCGGGAATAGCCGTCGCGGAAGCGGTAGCGCCGATAGGCGCGCTCGAGCCAGCCGCCGTGCGCCAGCTCGAACGGATTGCGGGGACGGAACATGGCCTTCATTGCCAGATAATTTAACAGCGAACTGCTCGGGTAGTAGGCTTGGCGGCCTGATGAAGCTCAAATCCGCCATCACCTGGCCGGTGGGACTGCTGGCCGCCTATGACGCAATGATGTCGCGCCTGCAGCCGTCGCTCGACGGACTGGTCCGCGGACAGGCGGTATCCCGGTTCTTCGCCACCGAGCGCAAGGTGATGCACAACGGCGTGGCGCTGACGTTTTTCTGCCCGAGCTGGACCGCGGCATACCGTGCGCAGACGTTCGACAGCAAGGAGCCCGAGACGCTCGAGTGGCTCGATGGCCTGAGCGGCGTTCTCTGGGACATCGGCGCCAACGTCGGCCTCTATTCGATCTACTTCGCGAAACGGCACAACGCGCGGGCCTTCGCCTTCGAGCCTTCCGTGTTCAACCTCGATCTTCTGGCGCGCAACATCCACAGGAACGCTGCCGATGTGACGATCATTCCGCTCGCCCTATTCAGGGCAACGAAGGTCGACCTGCTGCGACTCACGACCACGGAGCCGGCGGGAGCGCTTTCCTCGTTCAGCGTCGACTACGGCTGGCAAGGCACCAAGCTCGCCGCCGCGCTCGAATATTCCACGCTCGGGATTTCCGTGGACGACGCGGTGGCGCTTGGAATTCCCGTGCCCGACCACCTGAAGATCGACGTCGACGGCGTCGAGCACGAGATCCTCGCCGGTGCGCGACGCACTTTGGCATCGGCAAAGTCGGTGCTCGTTGAGTTGAACGATCGCTTCGTCGAGCAAGCGGTGACCAGCCGACGGCTCCTGACGGAGGCCGGCCTGATGCTGAGTCACGCGGGTCGCGACGATGGCGGCACGCACAACGAGATTTGGCGACGCGCTTGAAACCGGGTCGGCGCGTCGCATACGTCGCCGCCGACCAAGGACCCCGCGAGGCATTGGGGGCCCTCGCGGGGCGGGTTCCCGGGACGGCAGGCTTAAAGGCCGATACCCAGCTCCTGATCTGTGGCACTTCGGACAGCGCAGGCGGGCGCGAGATTGAAGCGAGCGCTCGACTTGTCGCTAGCCGGGGTGGCGTCCCTTGCATCGTCATGGAAGATTTCCCCGGCAATTACGTGCGCGTGCCGGGCGCCGAGCCGCGACTTCTCGTGGTCGATGGAGACTTGGGCAGCCGTCTGGCGCGTATCAAGGAACCGTCGCTCGACGTGCGCCTCTTCCCGAACCTGCGTTATGACCGGCTAAGGCGGCGCCTTGACGAACTGCGCAGCGGTCGGATGACGGGGAACGCGGTGTTATGGGTCGGTCAACCCGAGACGGACGACGGCCTCAAAACGCTTTACCGTCTGCTGCCGGCACTTGCGACGCGCTCCATACGCGTCTGGCTGCGCGCGCATCCCCGCGATGCGGGATACAGCCTTGGCGCTTACGCCGGCCTCGACGCCGAGGACGTGAGTTCCCTGCCCCTTGAACAATGCCTCGCGAGGCGCCCGCGCTTGGTGATCACGCAATTTTCGTCCGTGGCGATCGAAGCGGGCTTTTGGGGGATCCCTTCGCTGAATGTGCTCTTTGCCGATGCCGGGGGGAAGACGCTGGCGGCAAAAAAGGGTTATTCCGTCCCGCCATGGTGCGAAGAAGGGGCGGCTTTTCTGCTCGCGGAGCCACGGGAAATGGGAAATGTGCTCGACCGTGCGCTCGGATGCATCGAGGCGCGCAAGTCGGTAATGCAAGCCTTCGACCGCTACTTCAAAGTGCGCGAGGAAGGCGCGCCGGCGCTCATCAACCTCTTGTACAATCAAGGCCTTCTGTAGGGGGACGGATCCGGGGATCCGCACGAGCGATGCTTAGCAAAACCGTCATTCCAATCCGCGCCGAGGCGCCGAGCCGCTATTCCGAGGGCGGCCTGCTCGGCGACGGCAGCGTGCGCGGCTCCGCTGAGGAGTTGCGCGAAATCCTCGGCATCCTCGAGGGCGAGTCGCCGATCACGAAGCTCCTGCATCCCGAGGTGCGCTACGAGGTCACCGACCACTGCAATGCCAGCTGCATCATGTGCCCGCGCGACAAGCACGAGCATGGCCGCGAGCACGGCATCATGGACCAGGCGAAATACGAGCGCAGCATCGACGAGGTCGCCGCGCTGGGCGCGAAGAAGGTGGTGCTCACCGGCTTCGGCGAGCCGATGCTCGACAAGCGCCTCGAGCAGAAGATCGCTTACGCCAAGTCGAAAGGTCTTTCCACCTACTTCATTACCAATGCCTCGGCGCTCACGCCGGTGCGCTCGCAGAAGCTGCTGAATGCCGGTCTCGACGAGATGCGGGTGTCGTTCTACGGCATGCGCCCCGAGACCTACAACGCCGTAATGCAGGGCCTGGACTTTGAACGCACCAAGAAGGGCGTGCTCGAGTTTCTGCGCCTGCGCGACGAGATGGGCAAGAAGACGCGCGTGCAGATGTCGTATCTCGAGCTGAAGGAGAACGCCTCCGACACCGGCGCGTTCCGTGAATTCTGGGAGCCGCGCGTCAACGCCATCGAGGTCTGGAAGCCGCACAACTTCGGCGACGGCCGCGACTACCGCACGCGCCTGGACGACTCGGCCAAGACGTCTTGCGGCCGTCCGGAGAATGGCCCGCTGCAGATCCAGTGGAACGGCGAAGTCATTCCCTGCTGCTACGACTACAACAACCAGATCATCCTCGGCAACGCGTTCGAGACGCCGGTGCTGGAGCTGCTGAACGGCCCCAAGTACCGCCTGCTGCGCTACGCGCACCGCATGAAGAAGTTCGGCATGTTTCCGTACTGCGACCAGTGCGACCAGCTGCTGCCCCACGCCGACGCGCTGGTTTACACGAACCGCCACAACCTTCCGGCCGAGGAAGCGGTCAAGCTTTCGAACACCGACCTCTACGATCTTGTGGCCGGCAAGGAAATCGCAGAGGAGCAGCTGAACACCCGCTATAAGGGTGCCTGAAGGAGCGCAAGCCTCCGGCCGGAGGCTGCCGCGCGAGCTTCGCTTTGCCGCCGTGCCGCCCGCTACTCTCGGCGCGGACGAAGCCGTTTTCGACTTCCGCTCGGACAGCCCCCGCATTGCGCGTGCCCACGGCGCGGCCTGGCGCGACGCCTTCGTCGACTGGCTAGGCGGCCTTAACCGCGCCAACGCATCACTTTCCTGGTGGGCCCATACCAGCACGGCGAAGAACCTGTTGTCTTCACCGCTCGGCGACGCCTGCCTGGGCGTGCTCGCCCTCGAGGAGTTCCTTGCGCGCACCGCAGCGGCGCGCGTGCATGTCGTCGGCGCCGCGCCATCGCACATCGCCGCCTTGCGCGAGCGCGCCCATCCGGCGCATTGGCAGCTAACGGCTGCCGGCGTGCGCCTGCCGGCGCTCGAGCCCCTGGTCCGGCTGGGATGGCAGTTCGCGCGCATGCTCGCGCTTTGGGTTGCCGGCAAAATCCGCGCGCCGCGCGGCGAGGCGCCACAGGCGATGATCTTCACCTACGTTGATGGCGCATTCCGCGACGGCCCGGACGCGTTCTTTGGTGACCTGGCTCAGCGGCTTCCGGTGCGCGCCCGCTACGCCGCATTTGTGCATTCCAAATACCGCGCGGCGCTGCCCAAGCTCGTCGCCAGCGGGTACGAGCCGCTCTTCGGCAGCCTGCGGCTTGCCGACCTGTTATGGAGCTTCAAGGCCTCTCTGTGCGCGTGGTGGCGCGCGGCGCGCCGCGATGGCGGGACGCTCGGCGGCAAGCCCGCCGGCGCGCTGCTCGCGCACGCACTGCGCTGGGATCTTGGCCGCGGCGCCTATTTTTACAACCTGCTCGTCCACCGGGCAGCGCTGCGCCTGCTCGCGCGCTGGCAGCCGCAATGGCTGCTGTACCCCTTCGAGGGCAAGTCGCTCGAGAAAATGCTGCTGCTGGCGGCGCGCATCGCATCACCGCGCACGCGGACCGTCGGGTACCAGCACACTTCAATCACGCCGCGCCACGCGACGCTGATTCTTGCGCAGCGGGAGGCGGAGGCTACGCCGCTCCCCGAGCGGGTTGTGACGGTGGGCGAGGTGACGCGGCGTTATCTCGAGGCATATGGACGCTATCCGTCGAGCCTCTTCGTGACGGGCTGTGCGCTCCGGCAGCCGCGCGGCGCGCCGCTCGAGCGCCGTCCGGCGCAAGGCAAATCGCGCCTGCTGCTCGCGCTGTCCTCAAGTCGCCGCGAGCTGGTCGAAGCGGTGGCGCTGTGCCGCGGGGCCATGGAGGGCGCCGCGGCCATCGACCTGGCCATTCGCACGCATCCAGAGTTTCCGCTGGCGCTGCTGCCGAACGAGCTTCGCGCCTGGGCCCAGGCGAGCGCGAGCGATGTCTTCGGCACTTCGCTCGCCGACAACCTGGAGTGGTGCGACGCGGTGGCGTATGCCTCGTCGACCGTGGCCCTCGAGGCCCTCGGCCGCGGGCGCCCGGTGATCAACCTGCGGCTCGCCGACCCGATCGACCCTGATCCGGTGCTCGATCCCCTGGATTTCCGCTGGCACGCGGACAGTCCGGCGCTGCTAGCCACCGCGGCCAGGGACATCGCGGCGCTGGACAGCGCGGAATTCGACCGCCGCCGGCGGGATGCCGTGAAGTATGTCGATGAATACCTCAAGGCGCCGCGCCCGGAAGCGCTCGCGGCCTTTCTTCCCGCATGAAGCTCTGCATCCTGGGGGCTTCCGGATTCGTCGGCGGCCGCGCGTTGCAGCGCGCCGGCGGCGAGGCCCGCGTCCTGGTGCATCGCCGTGCGGTTGCCGCTGCGTCGGTGGTGAAGGGAGACGCGAGCGACCCTGGGATGCTCGAACGACTGCTGGCCGTGGACGCGACCGTGCTGAACTTTGCGTATGAGGCCAGCCGGGCCGAGGTCCTTGGCGAGGCGCTCGGCGCTGCCTGTGCTGCCCGCGGCGTGCGGCGCCTCGTGCACGTGAGCACCGCGTCGGTGTACGGCGGCGCGCCCGGCAACGTGGTGAACGAAGAAACGCCGTGCGCGCCGCGCAGTTCGTATGAACGCGAGAAACACGCCGTCGAGCAGATCCTGGAACGGCACGCCGGCGGCCGATTCGAGCTGGTGGTGCTGCGGCCGACCGCGGTCTTCGGGCCTGGCGGCCGCAATCTCGAGACGTTGGCGCTGCGCGTCCTGCGGCAGCCATGGCAGCGGCGCTACGTACGCGCCTGCCTCATGGGCCGCCGGCGCCTGCACGCGGTGGACGTCGAGTGCGTCGCCGCCGCCGCGCTATTCCTGGCCGACGCACCGTTGTCGGCGCCGGTCGAGCGCTTCCTGGTGTCGCAGGACGACGAGCCCGGCAACCATTACGCGGCGGTCGAGCAGTTCTTCGCCGAGCGCTTCCGCGCGAAGGCATACCCATTGCCGCCGCTCGCGCTGCCGGCCGGCTTGCTCGCCATCGCGCTGCGAGCCGCCGGCCGAAGCAACGTCGATCCGCATCGGCGCTACAGCGCGGCAAAGCTCGCGCGCCGTGGCTTCGCCGCCCCGCGACCGTTCGCCGCCGGGCTCGAGGAGTATGCGAACTGGATCGGGCAGCAGCATGCGCGTCCTTAGCGTCAGCGCCTTGATCGACCCGGTGAGCGGCGGCGGCACTGCCGAGCGCACCGCGCAGCTCGCCCGGGCAATGAGCCGCGCCGGCATGCAGGTGACGGTGCTCGCCACCGACGCCGGGGTCGGCGCAGGGCCGGCGCCCGAGGTCGGCGAGGCACGCCTCGAGCTCGTACCCTACATCAATCGGCGCTTTCTCTGGCCGCGGCTGCGGCGAGGCGCGCTGGATGCGCTTGTCGGGCGTGCCGACGTGGTGCACCTGTGCAACCACTGGACTGCGCTCAATTTGATGGCACAGCGCGCCGCGCGCCGGCAGGGAAAGCCCTGGGTGGTATGTCCGGCGGGCGCGCTGCCGATTTTCGGCCGCTCAAAAGCGCTCAAGCGCGGCTATAACGCGCTCGGCGGGCGTGCGCTGGTGCAGCATGCGGCGGCGCGGATCGCGATCACCGAGCGCGAGACCGACGACTTTCGCGCTTACGGCGTTGACCCCGCGACGGTCGATGTGATTCCCAACGGCATCGAGCCGCGTGACTATGGGGAGGGGGATGCCGACGCGTTCCGGCGCAAGCATGGCCTCGCCAAGGCCCGAATATTCCTCTTCATGGGCCGGCTGAACGCGATCAAGGGGCCGGATCTGCTCCTCGATGCATTCGCTGCGGCGCGCTCGAGCGGCTGGACCCTGGTCTTCGCCGGTCCGGATGGCGGCATGGGGGAAGCACTGGCGATGCGCGCGCGCGACGCAGGACTTGGCGAGCGGGTGAAATTCCTCGGTTGGGTCGGCGGCAAGGAGAAGGTGGCGGCTTACCGCGCCGCCGACCTGGTGGTGATCCCTTCGCGCCAGGAGGCAATGTCGTTGGTCGCGCTCGAGGCGGGCGCCTGTGGCAAGCCGGTACTCATGACCGATCGTTGCGGCTTCGACGCAGCGGCGCGGGCCGGCGGCGCGCTCACTGTGCCGCCGGACACCGACGCACTAGCGGCGGGGCTGCGCGAACTCACCGATCCGGCCCGGCTCGTCGAGATGGGGGCCCGGCTGCAAAGCCTCGTGCTGCGCGAGTACGCGTGGGGCGCGGCCGTGCGCCGCTACGAAGACGTATTTGCCCGCGTGGTGCGATGAAGGTCCTCGTCCTCACGCAGTATTTCTGGCCGGAAAACTTCCGCATCAACGATGTAGTGGAGGGACTGGCGACGCGCGGCCACGAGGTCACTGTGTACACCGGGTTGCCGAACTATCCGGGTGGGCGCTATTTCCCCGGCTACGGGTTCTTCGGGCCGTTGCGCGAGCGCTTCGGGCAAGTTCCCGTCCACAGGGCGCCGCTCTTTGCGCGCGGCGCAGGCGGCCGCATGCGCCTTGCGCTCAATTTCGTTTCACACGCCTTGTTCGCGACAGTGCTTGCGCCCTGGCTGGCGCGTGGCGCCTTCGACGCCATTCTGGTCTACGAGCCGTCGCCCATCACCATCGGCATCCCGGCTCGTGCGCTGCGGGCGCTGAAGCGCGCGCCGGTGCTTTTCTGGGTGCAGGACCTCTGGCCGGAAAGCCTGGACGCCACCGGCGCGCTACGCAACCGCGCGGTCCTCGGCGCCGTGAGCGCGCTCGTGCGATGGATTTACCGCGGCTGCGATCGCGTGCTCGTGCAATCCCGCGCCTTCGAGGACGCCGTGGCCCGGCATGGCGTACCGCGCGACCGCATTGTGTACTTGCCGAACAGCGCCGAGGCGTTCTACCGGCGCGTGGAAGTCCCGCGCGATCGCGCGCTGCCCGAGGGGTTTCGCGTCATGTTCGCCGGCAACATCGGCGTCTCGCAGGATTTCCCGTCGATCCTTCGCGCCGCCGAGCTATTGCGAAATCACCGCGACATCCACTGGATCGTCCTCGGCGACGGGCGCATGCGGGGGTGGGTGGAGAGCGAAATAGCCGCGAGGGGGCTCGGGGCTACGGTCCATCTCCTCGGCGCACATCCGGCGGAATCGATGCCGCATTGGTTCGCGCAGGCTGACGTGATGCTGGCGACGCTTCGGCGCGAGCCCCTCTTTGCAATTACAATTCCGTCGAAAATTCAGTCCTATCTAGCTTGCGCGCGGCCGGTGATCGCGGCCGTGGACGGCGAGGGTGCCAGAGTGGTCAAGGAAGCTGGCGCAGGCTGGACGGTCCCGGCGCAAGACCCGCAGGCACTCGCCGACGCCGTACTCGCTGCGAGCCGAGTCGACCGCTCGGAACTGAAAGCCATGGGAGATCGAGCGCAGAATTATTTTCGCGAGCACTTCGAGCGAGAAAGCTTGCTTTCGCGTCTTGAATCGGTCATGGCGCATGCGGTACGTGCGCCCTCTGCTTGAAAAGCACTGGCGCGCCGCCGGCTGTCAAAGCCACGTTATGGAACCTGAGTGGTTACGTCATTCCGCTCGCGGTGGCGGTCATTGCGATCCCGCCGCTGCTCCACGGACTGGGGACGGAGCGCTTCGGGTTCCTGACGTTCGCCTGGGTGGTCCTGGGCTATTTCGGAGTCCTGGATCTCGGTGTAAGCCAGGCGACTACGCGCTTCGTCGCGGCGAGGCACGCCGAGCGCGAAGCCGCCGGCGTTTCGCCTCTCCTCGGCAACGCGCTGCTGCTCAATACCTCGATTGGCGCGTTCGGCTGCGCAGTCCTCCTGATGGCGACCCCTTGGCTGAGTGAACATGTGTTGCAAGTTCCGCCATCCCTGCGCGAGGAAGCGCAAGACGCCCTGCGCTTCCTCGCCTGCTCGATTCCCTTGATCCTGGTGACTGGAATCTTGCGCGCGTTTCTGGAAGCCCTCGGACGCTTCGATCTGGTCAATATGGTAAAGATCCCTGCGAGCGTCCTCAACATGGCGATACCGCTCGGCGTCCTGTCGGTCAGCGCCGATGTCGCCACCATCGTCTTCTGGATCGTGATCGCGCGCCTGGTTGTGCTCGCATGGTATTCATGGCTCTTGTGGCGCACGTTGCCGACGATGTTCAGGGGGCTGCGTGTCGAGGCCGGCATGGCAATGCAGATGCTGCGGTTTGGCGGCTGGCTCAGCGTCAGCAATCTCGTAGGCGGGAGCTTCACGCTTCTCGATCGCGCAGCCCTCAGCGCCGTGATCTCGCTCTCCGCCGTGGCCTTTTACGCTACGCCATACGAAATCGTCACGAAGCTTTGGCTATTCTCGGCCGCGCTGCTCGGCGTTCTGTTTCCGATATTCAGTTCCATGGCGGTACGGCAAACCGACGAGTTGCATGAGATGGCAACCCGTTCGTTGGCCTATCTTCTGTGCGTGGCGGCGCCGTGCGCCGGAATTCTCCTGGCCTTGCCGCAAGACCTGTTGGCAGTGTGGATCGACGCAGACTTTGCCGCGCGTGCCGGCGTAGTCGTGCAGTGGCTGGCAGCCGGTGTCTTCATCAACGTACTGGCTCAGGTCCCGCTCACGGTGCTTCATGGGTTGGGTCGTGCCGACGTCACCGCGAAACTGTTGCTGGTCCAGGTTCCGCTGTACGCCATCTGTGTCTGGGTTGCTGCTTCGTATTGGGGAATCAGCGGTGTGGCGGCGGTATGGGCCGCACGCGCGGCACTCGACGCCGCCCTGCTGTTCGTGGCGTACCGACACATCGTCGGCCGTTCGTTGCTAGCATCGCCCATGGTCCGAAACATCGCGGTTGTCACCGGACTACTTTGCGCTTTGTTGCTTGCGAATGTGCTTCTTCCCGGCTCCGCCTGGCTGCGCCTCGGCGCGGCGACGCTGCTGACGGGCATCCTGGTGCACTGGGCCTGGCGCACGGTGCTCGCGCCTTCGGACCGACGGCTCGTCATGAGCCTGCTGGCGCAGATTCGCTCGGGTTAGGTGCGCCGTGTCCGACCTTCCGCTCGTCAGCATCGTCATCCCGGCGTACAACCATGCTCGCTTCCTCGACGAGGCCATTCAGAGCGTGCTCGCTCAGGACTACGCCAACAAGGAACTGATCGTTCTCGACGACGGCTCGAAGGACGATACGGCTGCTGTCCTGCGCAAATACCAAGGCCTCTTTTACTTCGAGACGCATTCCAACATTGGGCAGGCCGCGACCCTCAACAAGGGGTGGCGCATGGCACGAGGGGCTTTCCTTTCCTACTTGAGCGCGGATGATGCGCTTCTGCCGGGAGCCGTGTCGTCCGCGGTTGCACACCTACGCCCCTCGCCCGATGTGGTGCTGGTCTATCCGGATTTCAATCTGGTCGATAAGACGGGCCGGACGCTGCGCGCCGTTTCCGCCCCCGAACCCGATCATGCCAGCATGCTCGCGAACTGCATTTGCGCCCCGGGGCCGGGTGTCTTTTTTCGGCGCGCAGGCTTCGAGGCCACGGGAGGCTGGAACGTCGAGCTGCGGCAGATGCCGGACTTCGATTACTGGCTGCGCCTTGCGCTTTGCGGGCGCTTTCAGCGCATTCCGGAGGTGCTGGCCAACTTCAGGATGCACGAAGAATCGCAGACCTTCGGCAAAAGCGACGAACGCCGTTGCGACGAGCCGATTCGGATCATTACCGGGTTCTACGAAGCCAACCGGCTGTCTCCGGAATTGACTTCAGTTCGGCGTGAGGCGCTCGCCAGCGCCCATGTGCTTGCCGCGCAGCTGCATTTTCGAGCCGGACGGTTCCGCGTCGGCTTGACCAGGTTGCTAAGAGGCGTACGCGCGCATCCGCGGCTCCTCGCTTCGGGCAGGGCGCTGCGGGCGGTAGGACACGGACTGTTGAGCCGGGTGTTCTACCAGAGCCTGAGTACCGCAAGGTCCTTGTTCTCCAATCGGCCTTCCGCCGGACATCGCAAATGACCGCTGACACGGACGTTGTGCGGCCGGTCTTCCTCTACGCGATTGTGCTGGCCGCTTACCTGCCAGGTGTGGCGTTCGCGCTGCGCTCGAAGCAGGCAACCCGCCACCCCGTTCTGCTGTTCGCTTTCCTGGGCCTGTTTTGCTTTCATGCGCTCGGCAGTATTGCGGTGTTCGCCGCCGCCGCCAGCACATCCAAGATTACCTACATGCACGGGCAGTACGCTGCCCAGCTCGTGGCGCAGGCCCTTATCTTCTACGTCGCGGCCGCGGCCTATCTTTACTGGCGTAGAACGCAGCCGGCCGCTGAACGCTCCTCTACGGAGCATCGCGGGTTCTCCCTTTTGCTGCTGGCGCTGACGGTGGGCGTTCTGGCGGCATATTTTTCAGAGGTACGCCACTTCCTGCTGTTGGATCTGATCGCCGGCGACATCAATTCGAACAATGTTCTCGACTACCGGCTGCGCTACACCTATGGGCTGGCGAATTTCAAATACTACCGTCTGGGATTCCTGGTGCTGCCCGCGATTCTGGGTTCGTATGTGATCCTTTGCGCGCTTGTCCGCCGTGAGGCGGACGCACGCGTGGTGACCCTGATGATCTTATGCGTGATCCCGTCCCTGCTATTGGGCGAGAAGTCCGCGGTGTTGCATATCGCCCTGGTTTTCCTGATTGCCTATGCAACCTACCTTGGTTTAGTGGGGCTGCCGTTGATTCGCATGATCAGGCTGCGAGTCGTAACCATCTTCATGATGGTCCTGATACCGACGATCGGCACCTACCTCATTTACGACGCCAGCTATCGTAGGCAAGTCGTTCTCTATACGAGCGTGCACAAGCTGGGAGAGGTGGCAAGCCAGGCATCGGCACCGCCGTCGTCCTCCCTCAGTCCGTTGCACCAGCGAGCTTTTCGGGACCTGCGCCGGGCTTCGATCGAATTCAATCAGCACCTTGCCAAGGGGATTGAACCGGGACAGGCGCGCCAGTTAAGCGCGGATGCCATTTTCTGGCGAGGGCTGAGCCTCCCGGGTATCGCGGAGGATTCGATGAGCGCGTTGAGCGCGATTTCGTATCGAATTTTCGTGGTGTATTCCGAATCGTTCGCTCTGGTCGGTCCGTTCGTCGAGCAAAACGGTCGATTGGAGGGCGCCACTTTGCCCAACATGCGAGGCATACTGCCGCACAAGCAGGTGCGCGCCGAAGCAGTCATGCATGCGTACGCCTATGATCCGGGGCGGGCGCGAAACCTTGGCGCGGCCATCGAGGACTTCCCGGGGTCCCTACCCGTTTCCGCCTTCGCGGAGGGCTACTTAAACTTCGGCTGGATCGGCTTCGTCGCGTTTGGGGTGCTGTGCATGGTGTCCTTGATCGTCGTGCAGGAAGTCCTGCATCGCGCCCGTTCCCTTGGCTTATTCGGATACGCTCTGATGTCCTGGTATGCCTACCTGGCACTAACCTTGTCCATGACGACGGTGTTCGCAACCTTCATTTCCATCATCCACACGGCAGCAGCCTTGTTCCTGGCCGCGATCTACTGGGCGATGAACCCCATCGAGCGATGGGTGCGCTCATGAAAGTGTTGATTCTCGGCGGAGACGGCATGCTGGGGCATCAGCTGTTGATGACGCTTTCCGCCAAACACGATGTCAGGGTAACGCTGCGCCAGGACCTGGGAAGCTACCGGAGAACCAGCCTTTTTCAATCCGCAAACTCGTTTCCTGCCGTCGACGTACGCGTGATGGATCGCCTGCTTTCGGTTCTCTCCAGCTTTCGCCCGGATGCGGTGGTCAACGCGGCCGGCATCGTCAAGCAGCGGCCGGACGGACTCGACATCATCCCCAACCTCGAGGTCAACGCGTTGCTGCCGCATCGATTGGCACTGATTTGCGGTGCGATCGGGGCGCGCCTGATCCACATCTCGACGGACTGCGTTTTCTCCGGGCGACGCGGGCAGTACACCGAGGAGGACAGCCCCGACCCGGTTGACATCTATGGCCACAGCAAGCTTCTGGGCGAGGTCTCACAAGCAGGGGCCATCACGCTGCGCACCTCGATCATCGGACTGGCGCTGTTCCATAACACCAGCCTAATAGACTGGTTCCTGCGCCAGACCGGTTCGATCCTGGGCTACCGCAAGGCGATTTTTTCCGGCTTTACGACGAAGGAGTTGGCGCGCGTGATCGAAATGCTGCTGACAAAGCACCACCATGCTTCAGGCCTGTACCACATGTCCTCCAGCCCGATCAGCAAATATGACCTTTTGATCGGTCTGCGCGAACGACTGCAGCGGGACATCCATATCAAGCCGGACGATGAAGTACGCATCGACCGAAGCCTCGACTCGTCACGCTTCCGGGCTCAGTTCGGGTATACGCCGCCATCGTGGGACGACATGCTCGACGAGCTCGCGACCGACATACAGGCACGACAGCAATGATCTTCAAAGACAAGGCGATTCTCGTCACGGGCGGGACCGGATCCATGGGCAAGACCTTCGTGCGCCGGGTGCTGTCCGGCGAGCAAGGTACCCCGCGCAAAATCATCGTGTTCTCCCGCGACGAGGCGAAGCAGCACGACATGCGCATGGCGTACTTGCACCGCGCCACGGCCACCGACGAGGTGATATTCCGCAATTTCATGAACGTGCTCGAATTTCGCATCGGCGACGTGCGAAGCTATGCAGACGTGTGTTCGGCCGTGCGTGATGCAGACATTGTGGTCAACGCCGCGGCGCTCAAGCAGGTGCCGACGTGCGAGTATTTCCCGGAGCAAGCCGTGCTCACGAACTGTCTCGGACCGGCCAACATCGTGCGCGCAATCGCCGAGAATCGGTACGCCGTGGAAAGCGTGGTGAGCATTTCCACTGACAAGGCATGCAAACCGGTGAATGTGATGGGCATGTCGAAATCGATCCAGGAGCGCATCCTCATCGCCGCCAACGTCCTTAATCCCGCCACGCGCTTCATCTGCGTGCGCTACGGCAACGTGCTGGCCTCGCGCGGCTCCGTGATCCCGCTGTTCCTTGACCAGATTCGAAGCGGGGGTCCGGTCACGGTGACCGTGCCCGCCATGACGCGCTTCCTGCTTTCTCTGGACCAGGCCGTTGACACGGTTTTCGCGGCGCTCGCTGGCGCGCGCCGGGGCGAAACCTACGTACCGCGTGCGCCCTCAGCCACCGTCGAGAATATTGCCAAGGCGCTGATCGGCAACCGCGGCATCGCAATGAAGGTCATCGGCATCCGGCCCGGCGAGAAGATGCACGAGATCATGGTGTCGGAGGAGGAAGCGAACCACAGCGTGCGTCGCGGCGAGTACTACGCCATCTTGCCAATGCTTCCCGAGCTGCGCGCCACCGCGACCGCGGAAGCGAACGCCCTGACCTCGGAATTCAGCTCCGCCGATACCGTGCTCGATCTGAAGGGAACAACCGGGCTGTTGCGCAAGCACCAGCTCATGCCCGACGACGCCGGCTCGGCAGCGGCCGAGTTACTGCGCTGAGGGCTGCGTGAAAGTGATGACGGTGGTCGGAACGCGGCCCGAAATTATCAAGCTTTCGTGCGTGATTCCGGAGCTCGACCGGGCCGCGAAACATGTGCTCGTGCATACGGGACAGAACTACGACTACGAGCTGAATCAGATTT
This sequence comes from uncultured bacterium, assembly GCA_965233195.1. Classification (GTDB taxonomy): domain Bacteria; phylum Pseudomonadota; class Gammaproteobacteria; order Burkholderiales; family SG8-39; genus SCGC-AG-212-J23. The sequence continues at coordinate 204,492 of CBDDSB010000026.1, forward strand.
TCTTTGAAGGTTTGGGGCTGCGTCGCCCCGACCATGCGCTCGCCGCCGCCGGGGCCAACGCCGCCGAGACTGTTGCGAAAGTCATCGTGGCGGTCGACAAGGTTCTCGCGGATGAGCGTCCGGACGCACTGCTGCTCCTGGGTGACACGAACAGCTGCCTCGCAGCGTTGCCGGCCAAACGCCGCAAGGTGCCCGTGTTTCACATGGAGGCGGGCAATCGCTGCTTCGACGAGCGGGTGCCAGAGGAAATCAACCGCCGGATCGTCGACCATATCAGCGACATCAATCTGCCCTACACCGAGCATGCGCGACGCTACCTTTTGGCCGAGGGCATCCGCCCCGAGACTGTGATCAAGACCGGATCGCCCATGAAGCAAGTGCTGGCGAGACAGGCTGCCGCCATCAAAGCCTCATCGGTATTGGAAACGCTCAAGGTGCGCGAAGGGGAATACTTCGTCGTCAGTGCGCATCGCGAGGAGAACGTCGACGACGACATTCGGTTTCGGCAACTGCTCACCGCGCTCGCTGCCCTGCGCGACCAGCATCATTTGCCGATCATCGTTTCAACGCACCCGCGTACGCGTCAGCGCCTGGAGGCCATTGGCGGCGTGCCGGAGGCCGTCCGTTTCCTGCCGCCGCTGGCATTTGCCGATTACGTGCGTCTCCAATGCTCGGCCCGCTGCGTGCTGTCAGACAGCGGTACTCTGACGGAAGAGGCCTCCATCCTCGGATTTCCCGCGGTGATGCTGCGCGAGGCACATGAGCGTCCGGAAGGAATGGACGAGGGCACGCTGATCATGAGCGGCATCCATCCGGCGGTAGTCCTCGACGCAGTCAAGGTAGCGACCGAGCGCTACGCGCGTGCGGGCCGCACTTGGAGCGTAGCGCGGGATTATGACGTCGATGACGTGGCGGCAAAGGTCGTGAATATCATCTTCAGCTACACCGGCTACGTGAATCGGACCGTCTGGCGGCGGTGAGCGCATCAAATCGCGCCTTGGTTACCGGTGCGTCGGGCTTTGTAGGGCGCGCGCTTTGCGAAGAACTTCTGGCACGCGGGTTCGAAGTCCGGGCCGGCGTTCGCAGCCCGGAAAAAGCCGCTGCGCTGCCCACGGGCTGTACGCCAGTCGTTACCGGCGATCTTGCGCACGACCCCGAGCTTCGGCATCTCGAAGGCGTCTCCCTTGTCATGCACCTCGCGGCCAAGGTCCACGATCTCTCGCGAACGACGGATACGGGATCAGCTTACCGAGAAAACAACCTCCGAGCGACGCAAGGCCTGGCCCGCGCCGCGGCCGCCGCTGGAGTTCGTCGGTTCGTATTCGTCAGCACCATCAAGGTGAATGGCGAGCGCACCTCCGGCGGGGCAGTATTCCGCAGTACCGACGTGCCGGTCCCGACCGATTCCTATGCGCGCTCGAAATGGCAGGCCGAGCAATCGCTTGCGGCACTCGCGCGTGAGACAGGAATGGAGGCGGTGATCGTGCGCCCGCCATTGGTGTACGGCCCGGGCGTAAGTGCGAATTTCCTGCGGCTGGTGCGCTTGGTGGATCGCGGCGTACCACTCCCGTTCGGGTCAGTTAGGAACCGCCGCAGCCTGGTTTACGTCGGAAACCTGGTCGACCTGCTGGCGGCGAGCGCCACGCATCCCGCCGCCGCCGGCAGAACGCTGCTCGCGAGCGATGACGAGGATCTCAGCACGCCGCAGCTCATCCAGCATATTGCCGCCGCCTTGGGCACGAGCTCACGGCTGGTTGCTTTTCCTCCACCGCTGCTCCGGGTGGTGGCGATGCTTACGGGCCGCTCGGCTGAACTCGCCCGGTTGCTGGACTCGTTAGCCGTCGGAGTCGCTGAGACGCGGGAATGCCTGGGCTGGCGCCCGCGATTTCGCGTCGCCGACGGGCTCGCATACACGATCTCATGGTACCGCTCGGGAAAGTCTTAACCTACGTGGAATATCTTCCTGTCCTGATTCTTCCCGGCTTGGTATGCGCCGCGGTTCTTTGGCTCATGCTGCGGTTCGCACGTCGCTATGTTCCGATGGATGTGCCGAACGAGCGATCGCTCCATCATCAGGCGGTTCCCCGCGTAGGCGGCATTGCGGTCTTCGCCGGCGTTGGGAGTGCGACCTTACTGGGGCTCGCCCCCATTGACTTGCCGCTGATATTGGCCCTGGGGCTCGCCCTATTTTCTTTCGCGGACGATGTCCGGCCATTACCACGCCGGGTACGGTTCATCGCCCACCTTGCGGCGGCCGGCCTCGTCGTGTGGTACTTACTCAGTCCGATGCTTGCGCTTGAACTCGCGCTGCTCTGCCTTGCGGTGGCATGGCTCACCAATTTATACAACTTCATGGACGGTTCAGACGGCTTGGCTGGCGGCATGGGCGTCATAGGCTTCGGTACGTACGCCATCGCCGCCGTGCAGGGCGGGGACAACGGCGTTGCAACGCTGTCGTTCGCCCTATCGGGAGCGTGCGTTGCATTCCTTGCCTTCAACTTTCATCCCGCACGAGTCTTCCTCGGGGATGTGGGATCAATCCCGCTCGGATTTCTCGCCGCCGGTCTGGGTATCGCCGGCTGGCGCCACGACCTGTGGCCGCTATGGTTCCCTGTTTTGGTGTTCGGTCCATTCATCGGCGACGCCACCCTCACCCTGGTCAGGCGCCTGATCCGCGGCGCGCCCGTCTGGCACGCGCACCGCGAGCACTATTACCAGCGCATGGTGCGCATGGGATTGGGCCACCGAAGTACCGCGTGCATTTCGTACGTAGCCATGTTCCTTTGCGCCTTGGCCGCGTTGCTGGGACGCGCTGCCGCGCCCGACGTTCAAGCGGTCGCGTTCTTTAGCGGCGCTACTTTCCTCGCGGCTCTGGCAGTGTGGGTCGACTTTGCCTGGCGGCGGTTCGTGCGGCGCACGGAAAGGCCGGCATGAGAACGCGGCGGCTGATGGTCTTCGTGCACGACGTCATCGTCGCGGCCATGGCGTGGATGGCCGCCTTCTGGCTGCGTTTCAATTTCGATCTTCCGTCGGAATACCAAGTGGTGATGCTCAACCTGCTGCCTGGGGTTGCCGGCATCTACGCCGGAGTATTCTGGTGGCTCGGTCTCTACCGCGGGCTTTGGCGATACGCCAGCCTGCCGGACCTCCAGCGCATCGTCATCGCGGTCGGCATCGGGGGGCTAGCAGTACCCTCGCTTCTGCTGCTGACACAACTGAGCACCTCCGTACCGCGCACGGCGTATGTCCTCACGCCGGTGCTCCTGATGATGTTCATGGGCGGAAGCCGCCTTGCTTACCGCGCATGGCGCGAAGGTCGGCTGCTATCGCTCCTAGCCAAGCCGCAGGCTACGCCGGTGCTGGTGCTCGGCGCCGGCGGGACCGCGGCCGCGCTGTTGCGGGACCTGGCCGCGAGTCCGCAGTGGCGCGTCGTGGGATTGCTGGACGACGACGCCGGCAAGCATGGCGGCGAGGTCTCGGGTGTGAAAGTCCTTGGCGTGATCGAGCGCGTGGGCGATATCGCGGAAAGGCTCGGCGTGTCGCAGGCGGTGATCGCCATGCCCACCGCCAGCCACCAGGAGCGCAAGCGTGCACTGGATTGCTGCACTCAAGCCGGAATCTCGGTGATGACCGTACCCGCGCTTTCCGACATCATCGCGGGAAAAGTCAGCGTTTCGTCGCTGCGACCGGTCGAGCTGGACGACCTGCTCGGGCGCGACGCCGTGCAGCTCGATGAAGCCGGGTTGCATGCCTTCGTCGAAGGCAAGGTCGTGCTGGTCAGCGGCGCAGGAGGGTCGATCGGCTCGGAGCTATGCCGTCAGCTGGCGCGGTTTGCGCCCGGCCGCATCGTATTGCTGGATAGCTCCGAATTTGCCCTCTATGCCATCGAGCAGGAATTCCGCGACCTGTTGCCGGGCGTGCCGACGACGGCCGTCATCGGCGACGCGAAGGACGCGCGGCGTGTCCAGGAAGTATTCGCCCGCTTCAGCCCCAAGGTCATCTTCCATGCGGCGGCGTACAAGCATGTGCCGCTCATGGAGGAGGAAAACGCATTTCAGGCGGTCGCGAACAATGTCCTTTCCACGCTCACGCTAGGACGTGCCGCGCGCAAGGCTGGGAGCGAGAAAGTCGTCCTGATCTCCACCGACAAGGCGGTCAATCCGGCGAATGTGATGGGAGCGTCGAAGCGCCTTGCCGAGCTTGCCTGCCAGGCGCTGCAAGCAGCGAGCGGCACGCAGTTCGTCGTCGTGCGATTCGGCAACGTCCTGGGCTCGACCGGCAGCGTGGTGCCGCGCTTCCGCGCGCAGATCGCGGCGGGCGGGCCGATCACCGTCACGCACCCGGAAATCCAGCGCTATTTCATGTCCATCCCGGAGGCCGCGCAGCTCGTGCTGCAGGCGGGCATGATGGGCAAGGGCGGCGAGATCTTCGTCCTCGACATGGGCGAGCCGGTGAAGATCGTCGATCTGGCGCGGCAGATGATCCGGCTATCCGGATTCTCGGAGGAGGACATCAAGATCGAGTACAGCGGATTGCGGCCGGGCGAAAAGCTCTATGAGGAACCGCTCGCCGATACGGAAACGACGTTGGCCACGCCCCATCCGAAGCTGCGCGTGGCCCGTGCCCGCGCCCCCGAGAGCGCCCGCTTGCTTGAAGAACTATTCGACTGGCTCGCCAACCCTGGAGACACGAGCGCGGCCGCCGTTCGCGCGCAGCTCACACGCTGGGTGCCGGAATATACCGGCGCTTCAGCGGTGCCACTTGAGCGCGAGAAGTCGATCAGTAGTACTGCTTGAACCACGCGGCGAAGCGCGCGAGGCCGGTGTCGAGCGGCGTTGACGGCGCGAAGCCGACGGCGGCGCGCAGCGCCGAGGTGTCGGCGTAAGTGGACTTCACATCGCCGGGCTGCATCGGCTTCATCTCCAGCCGGGCTTCCTTGCCGAACGCGCGCTCCATCGCCGCGATGTAGTCCAGGAGGGCGACCGGCTGGTGGTTGCCGATGTTGAAGATGGCGTAGGGCGCCGGCCGGTCGAGCACGCGCAGCGTGCCCTCGACGATGTCGTCGATGTAGGTGAAGTCGCGCTGCATGTCGCCGTGGTTGAACACCTGGATCGGCTTGCCCTGGGTGATGGCGTGGGCGAAGAGCATCGGCGACATGTCGGGCCGTCCCCACGGGCCGTAGACCGTGAAGAAGCGCAGACCCGTGGCGTTCAGGCCGTGCACGTGGTTGTAGACGTGCGCCATCAGCTCGTTCGACTTCTTGGTCGCGGCGTACAGGCTCACCGGGTGGTCGACGTTGTGCGATTCGGACCAGGGCAGGTGCGGATTGCAGCCGTAGACGCTCGAGCTGGAGGCGAACACCAGATGGCGCGGCGGGTGGCGACGGCAGCATTCAAGCAGGTTGGCGAAGCCGACCACGTTGGTCTGCACGTAGACCTGCGGATTGTCGATCGAGTAGCGCACCCCCGCCTGTGCCGCGAGATGCAGCACGGCTTCCGGCCTCGTTCTGTCGAAGATACTGGTTAACCCGGCAGCGTCGGCGAGGTCCACCTGCTGGAACTCGAACCGGGCGTGCTTCAGCCGCGCCAGGCGGTCCTTTTTCAGCTCCACCGAGTAGTAAGTGGAGAAGTTGTCGATTCCGACCACCTCGTCGCCGCGCTCGAGCAGGCGCTGCGCGCAATGCATGCCGATGAAGCCGGCGACGCCGGTGACCAGGACCTTCATCTCAACGGCTTTCGGCGCGCCGCAGCTCGATCAGCTTGGCGTACTTGACGTAGCTGTTGATGCAGCCGATGGAGATGTGCAGCAGGCCGGGCAGGCCGTCGAGGAAGCCCAGGCGCATGAGGTAGAACTTGATGAAGCGCACTACGGGCGACAACAGCAGGTGGAAGATGCCGGCGCCGCGCCCCTGCTCGAAGGCCTGGCGCGCGGCGAGCGTGGTGTAGCGGTTCTGGCGCTCGATGTACGTGCTCAGGTCGTCCGCGGAGTCGTGCATCAGGTCGCCTTCGAGCGTGCCCGGCGTGACCGCGAACAGCACCTTCTCGTGCACCAGGTCGTCGCTCCAGCGCGCGTTCATGCGGTTGAAGAGGCGCGGGCTCCAGTCGGGATAGCCTTCGCCGTGCGCGAGCCAGCGGCCGAGGAAGCGGTTGCGCCGCGGCATGCGGTAGACCGGCGAGGTCGGAGCCGCAAGCGCCGCCCGGATCGAAGCGGCGAGCTGAGGGGAAACCCGCTCGTCGGCGTCGACGCACAGAACCCAGTCGTGGCGCGCTTGCTCGACCGCGAACTGCTTCTGGCGGCCGAAGCCGAGCCATTCCTTCTGCACCACGCGCGCGCCCTTGCGCGCCGCGAGCTCGGCGGTGGCATCGGTCGAGGCCGAGTCCACCACCACGATCTCGTCGGCGAACGCGAGGCTCTCGAGGCATGGCTCGAGCAGGGCGGCGGCGTTGCGGGTGATGAGAACGGCGGAGAGAGGGTTCACCTGCAGGGGTTCACCGGCGGGGGAGGGTTCAATGTGATTCAATTCTAGCGAATGACAACAATACTGTTCGTCAAGACTTCCTCCCTTGGCGATGTAGTCCACAACTGTCCGGCGGTCTCCGATGTGGCGCGCGCGCTGCCAGGGGCGGCGATCGACTGGGTGGTCGAGGCGCCGTTCGCCGGCGTCGCGGCGATGCATCCGGCGGTGCGGCGCGTGATTCCCGTGGCGGTGCGCCGCTGGCGTTCGGCGCTGTGGAAGCCGGCGGTCTGGTCGGAAATGGCGGAATGGCGGCGCGCGCTGCGTCGCGAGCAATACGACGCGGTGATCGATACGCAATCGCTTCTCAAGAGCGCGCTGATCAGCGCATCGGCGCTCGGCCGGCGCCATGGCCTGGATCGCGCCACCGCGCGCGAGCTGCTGGCGCCGATGTTCTACGACGTGCGCCATTCCGTGCCGCGCGGCCTGCATGCGGTGGAGCGGAACCGGCGCTTGGCGGCCCAGGCCCTGGGATTTTCAGTTTCCGATTCCCCGGACTATGGGCTGCGCGTCCCGGCCGCGGCAAAATCCTCCTATGCCGTGCTGCTGACCATGACCAGCCGCGCCGACAAGCTCTGGCCCGACGAGCGCTGGGTGGAGCTCGCGCGCGCGCTGCGCATGCCGACGATGCTGCCGTGGGGGAGCGAGGCGGAGCGCGATCGCGCGCAGCGCATCGCCGAGAAGGCCGGCGGCACGGCGATTCCGCGGCGCCTGGGCATCGATGAGCTGGCCAATCTCTTCGTCGGCGGCGCCGCGGTCGTCGGGCTCGACACCGGCCTCACCCATTTCGCCGCCGCGCTTGGCGTGCCGACCGTCGGCATCTACTGCGGCTCGGACCCGGCGCTCACAGGAATCTACGGCGCGCCGCGGGCGAGCAACGTCGGCGCGCCTGGCCGCGCTCCTGACGTCGCCGAAGTGCTCAGGCTCATTGCATGAGAAAGCTGTACACGATCGCATTGCGCCTTGCGCTACCGCTCATCCTGCTACGGCTGTGGTGGCGCGGCCGCCGCGAGCCGGGCTACCTGGAAGGCATCGAGGAGCGTTTCGGCTTCTACAGCGGCCCGCGGCCCGAGAAGGTGGTCTGGGTGCACGCCGTGTCGGTGGGCGAAGCGCGCGCCGCCGCGCCGCTGGTGCGGGCCCTCAAAGAAGCGCTGCCCGATCATGCCGTAGTGATGACCGGCACCACCGCGGCCGGCCGCGAGACCATCAAGCAGGTGTACGGCGAATCGGTGATCCCGACCTTCCTGCCCTACGACTATCCGGAATCGGTGCGATCGTTTCTCGAGCGCTTCCGGCCGACGGTGGGCATCCTGATGGAAACCGAGATCTGGCCGAATCTCCTTTCCGCCTGCAGCACCCTCGGCGTCCCGGTGGTGCTCGCCAACGCGCGAATGTCCGAGAAGTCGGCGCGCGGCTATCGGCGCTTCCGCTCGCTGATGGCGCCCGCGATCCGCAGCCTCGCCGCCGTGTGCGCGCAGAGCGAAGCCGATGCCGCCCGCCTGCGCGACCTCGGCGCGCCGCGCGTCGAGGTGACCGGCAACCTCAAGTTCGACGTCAGCCTCGATAGCGCGCAGCTCGCCGCCGGGCGCGCGTGGAAGGCGAAGGTCGGGCGGCCGGTGCTGCTGCTCGCGAGCACGCGGGAGGGCGAAGAGAAAATCCTGTTAAACGAGTTGGGTGCGCAGGCGTTTCTCACAGTGGTCGTGCCGCGCCACCCGCAGCGCTTCGACGAAGTCGCGCAATTGGCAGACGCCCGGCGCAGCCGGAACGAGGCGCCGAAAAGCATCTATCTCGGCGACACGATGGGCGAGATGGCGTTCTACTACGGCGCCGCGGACGTGGCGGTGATCGGCGGCAGCCTGCTGCCGCTGGGCGGGCAGAACCTGATCGAGGCGCTGGCCGCCGGCGTGCCGGTGATTGTCGGGCCGAGCATGTTCAATTTCGCCGAAGCGACGCGCCTCGCGCTCGAGGCGGGCGCCGCAGTGCAGGTGGCGGATGCGCAGGCCGCCTTGCTGCAGGTCAAGGAACTGCTTTCAAATCCGCAAAAGCGCGAACACATGGCGGCTGCCGGGAAAACCCTTTGCGCGGCGCATCGCGGCGCCACTCGGAAACACCTTGAAGTACTTATGGCCGCCGTTCTTACTGCAGGGCGCGGTTGACTTCCACCAGGTCTTCCTCGCGCAGGCTGCCGGCGGCGGCCTTGAGCCGCAGGGTGTTGGTGATGGTGTTGTAGCGCGCGAGCGCCAGGTCGCGGCGGGTGAGGAAGAGCTGCTGCTGGGCGTTCAGCACGTCGATGTTGATGCGGACCCCGACTTCGTAGCCGAGCTTGTTCGAGTCGAGCGCGCTCTGCGACGAGACCAGCGCTTGCTCGAGCGCGCCGACCTGGGCGATGCCGTTGATCACCGCGAGATAGTTCTGCCGCGCGGAAAGGGCGGCGTTGCGCCGCGCGTTCTCCAGCTCTTCCCGCGACCTCAGGGCCAGCGCCGCCGTCTCGCGCTCGCGCGAGCTGATTGCGCCGCCCTGGAACAGCGGCATGGCGAGCTGCAGGCCGATCGCGGTCTCCGTGGTGTCGCGCCCGGCCAGGCTTATGGTCGTCGTGCTCGCCCCGGTCTGGCCGTGGGTGGCGAAGAAGTCGAGCGTCGGCAGGTGGGCGGCGGTATTGCGCTTGGCTTCGAGGGAGGCGACTTGGGCGCCGGCTTCGGCGATCTGCACCTGGTAGCCCTGCTTCTCGGCGAGATCCACCCAGGTCTGCATGTCGTTCGGGTTGGGCGGCGTGAGGCGGATGTCGGCGCGCAGCGGCTTCACTTCGCCGGTCTCCTTGCCGGTGAGGAGCTGCAGGGCGCGGCGCTTGCTCTCCAGGTCGTTCTGCGCCGCGATCTCCTGCGCGCCGCTCAGGTCGTAGCGTGCCTGCGCTTCGTGGGTATCGGTGATCGTCGCCGTCCCGACCTCGAAGTTGCGCTTCGCCTGTGCGAGCTGCTCGGAGATGGCCTCGCGCTGCGCGCGCACCAGCCCGAGCGTGTCCTGCGCGGCCAGCACGTCGAAGTACGCCTGCGCGACGCGCACGATGAGGTCCTGGTAGGCCTGCCCGAAGATGGCTTCCGCCTGGCGCACCTGGTGGCCGGCCTGCTCGTACTGGATCCAGTTCTGATAGCGGAACAGCGGCTGGGTAAAGGTGAGCGTGTAGCTGCCCGATTCCGGATAGCGAGTAAAGCTGGGGGAGATCGCCGGGTCGCGCGAATCGACCTCGGTGCGGCTGCGCGAGGCCTGGCCCGACAGGTTGAGCGTGGGCAGCAATAGCGCGCGTCCCTGCGGCAGGCGCTCCCGGCCCGCTTCGAGCGAGTGCCGCGCCGCGGCAAACACCGCGTCGTAGCTCTGCGCCTCGCGGTAAACCTGGAAAAGGTCCTGCGCCGCCGCGGTTAGCGGCAGCACAAGGAGTACGAGTGCCTTAGTAAATCGGCACAGCCGGATCGACGAGCCGCGACCAGGCATCCAACCCCCCTTGCAAATTATGGATTTTGGCAAAGCCGTTCTTCTCGAGAAACATCGCTACCTGCTGGCTGCGCCCGCCATGATGGCAGATTGCCACCACTTCGCGCGCGGGTTCGAGCTCGCCCACCCGCGCTGGCACTTCACGCATCGGGATATGGGTCGCGCCTTCGATGCGCGCCGTCTGCCATTCCCAAGGCTCGCGTACGTCGAGCAGCAGAGGCTTCTCGCGGCCGCCATCGGCCAGCCAGGCGGCAAGCTCTGCCGGAGCAATCTGCTTGATCAAGTCAGAACCTGAATCTAAAACCTAAAACGCGAGGGACGCTCGGCGTTGGCCAGCGGACCGATTACCGTCTCGAACAGGTTGTTCGAGCGCCAGCCCGTCCCGCTCGACACCACGATGCGGGCAGCCATCGCCGGCGCCTCGCCGACCACGGCGAAGAGGCGGCCCCCCGGCGCGAGCTGCTCGGCCAGGCTCGGCGGCAGAAGCGGCGTGGAGCCGGTGAGCACGATCACGTCGTAGGGTGCGTGCGCCGGCCGGCCGCGCGCCGCGTCGCCGATTTCCAGGGTGACGTTGTCGGTGCCATGGCGCTCGAGGTTGGCGCGGCCGAAGGCGGCGAGGGCGGGATTGATTTCGACCGAAACCACGTGCGCGGCGCGATGCGAGAGCAGCGCCGTGAAGTAGCCGCTGCCGGTGCCCACTTCGAGTACGCGATCGGCCTTGCGCACATTCAATTCCTGCAGCACACGCGCTTCCAGCTTCGGCTGCCACATGCGTTGACCCTCGCCGATGGGTATTTCCAGGTCCGAAAAGGCGAGCGCCCTGTGCTTTTCCGGCACGAACGCTTCGCGCGGCACGACGTAAAGCAGATCGAGCACGTCCTGGTCGAGCACTTCCCAGGTGCGGATCTGCTGCTCCACCATATTCGTGCGCGCCTGCTCTAGATTCATGGGCCAGCGGATTATAATCGTCGTCTTAGCGTTGGGGGTCCTGCATCGGGTCAACACAACCGAGGCGGGTGAGAGACACCCTTCGAACCTGGTGCGGGTAATGCCGCCGGAGGAAATACGCAAATGAACGCCAATCCGAAGTTTCTAGCCGCCACCGCGCACGTCGACGACGCGGCGGTGCAACCGCTTCCCAATTCGCGCAAGGTCCACGTCGGCCCGCTGCAGGTGCCGATGCGCGCGGTGGCGCAGGCCGACACGCCGAGCATGTTCGGCGGCGAGAAGAATCCGCCGATCTACGTCTACGACTGCTCCGGCCCGTATTCCGACCCGGCGGCGAAGATCGACATCCGCTCGGGCCTTCCCGCCTTGCGCGATCCGTGGATTCTTCAAAGACGGGATGTGGAGGTCCTGCAGGGGCCGAGCTCGGGTTATGGAAAGGAACGACTTCTTGATCCCAAGCTGGCCGAGATGCGCTTCAACCTGAAGCGAAATCCGCGCCGCGCCCTGAAGGGCCGCAACGTTTCGCAGATGCACTACGCCCGCCAGGGAATCGTCACGCCCGAGATGGAGTTCATCGCGACGCGCGAGAACCTGCAGCGCGAGGCGTACATCGAGAGCCTGAAGGCGACCGGCAAGACCGGCGAGAAGATGCTCGAGCTGCTGCTCAGGCAGCACCCGGGTCAGTCGTTCGGCGCCTCCATCCCGCCGGAAATCGATGCCGAGTTCGTCCGCAGCGAGGTGGCGCGCGGCCGCGCCATCATCCCGGCGAACATCAACCATCCGGAAAGCGAGCCGATGATCATCGGCCGCAACTTCCTGGTGAAGGTCAACGCCAACATCGGCAACTCCGCGGTGTCGTCGGGCATCGGCGAGGAGGTGGAGAAGATGACCTGGGCGATCCGCTGGGGCGCCGACACCGTCATGGACCTCTCCACCGGCAAGCACATCCACGAGACCCGGGAATGGATCATCCGCAACAGCCCGGTGCCCATCGGTACCGTGCCGATCTATCAGGCACTGGAAAAAACCGGCGGAAAGGCGGAAGACCTCACCTGGGATATCTTCCGCGACACGCTGATCGAGCAGGCGGAGCAGGGAGTGGACTACTTCACCATCCACGCCGGCGTGCGGCTGCGCTACGTGCCGCTGACCGCGAAGCGCATGACGGGCATCGTCTCGCGCGGCGGCTCGATCATGGCCAAGTGGTGCCTCGCGCACCACCAGGAGAGCTTCCTCTATACGCACTTCGAAGACATCTGCGAGATCATGAAGGCGTACGACGTCAGCTTCTCGCTCGGCGATGGATTGCGGCCGGGCTCGGGCTACGACGCGAATGACGAGGCGCAGCTCGCTGAATTGAAAACTTTAGGTGAATTGACAACCATTGCCTGGAAGCACGACGTCCAGGTCATGATCGAAGGGCCGGGCCATGTTCCGATGCAGCTCATCAAGGAGAACATGGACATCCAGCTGAAGGAGTGCCACGAGGCACCCTTCTACACGCTAGGGCCGCTTACCACCGACATCGCGCCGGGCTACGACCACATCACCTCGGCAATCGGCGCCGCGCAGATCGGCTGGTACGGCACGGCGATGCTCTGCTACGTCACGCCCAAGGAGCACCTCGGCCTGCCGAACAAGAAGGACGTGAAGGACGGCATCATGGCCTACAAGATCGCCGCGCATGCCGCCGACCTCGCCAAAGGCCATCCCGGGGCGCAAATCCGCGACAATGCCATCTCCAAGGCACGCTTCGAGTTCCGCTGGGAAGACCAGTTCAACCTCGGCCTCGATCCGGACACGGCGAAGGATTTCCACGACGAGACCCTGCCCAAGGATTCGATGAAGGTGGCGCACTTCTGCTCGATGTGCGGCCCGCACTTCTGCTCGATGAAGATCACGCAGGACGTGCGCGACTACGTCGAGAAGGGGATGCAGGAGAAGGCGGTCGAGTTCGTGAAGAAGGGCAGCGAGATCTACCAGAAGAGCTGATGCGCGTGGGCGAGGGGCTGCTCGCGCTCGGCAAGATCGGGCTGGTGATCGTCATCGCCTTTCCGCTCTTCATGTACGTCGCTCAGGACAGCCTCATCTTCCATCCGCAGCCGCTGCCGGAAGCGCGCCGGGCCGCCCTCGCCAGCCGGCCGGGGGTGGACAGTCTCTTTATCAACGCTGCTGACGGCGTACGGCTGCATGCGTGGCACGTCAAGGGTGACCCACTAGTCATTTATTTCGGGGGCAATGCGGAGGAGGTCTCGTGGATGCTCGACGACGCGACGAGGCGTGCGCCCGGCGTCGGCTGGCTGCTGGTCGATTACCGCGGCTATGGCTCGAGCAATGGCTCACCTTCGGAAAAAGCTCTCGTTTCAGACGCGCTGCAGTGGTATGACCATTTCAAGGGCGCTGAACGGATTTACGTCTTCGGCCGCAGCCTCGGCAGCGGCGTTGCCGTGCAGCTCGCCGCCGAGCGCCCGGTCGCTGGCGTGATCCTGGTCGCACCGTTCGACAGCCTGGTCGAGGTCGGCAAGCGGCATTACCCTATCCTGCCGGTGAACTGGCTGCTCAAGCACCGTTTCGATTCGGCCGCGCTCGCGCCCAAGATGAAAACGCCGCTTCTGTGTATCGTCGCCACCCACGATGAAATCATCCCGGCCGAGCACGCCAGGCGCCTCTACGAGGTGTGGGGCGGACCGAAGCAATGGATCGGCCTCGAAGGCGCCGGGCACAACAGCACCGACAACGCGGCGAACTATTGGCCGAGTATTCAGAGATTCCTGAATGAAAAATCGTCTTAGGTGAAGAACCTTCTTGATGCACTGATCCTCGGCATCGTCGAGGGCCTGACCGAATTCCTGCCGGTTTCGAGCACCGGCCACCTGATCCTCGCCGGCGACCTCCTCGACTTCGATCACCCCAGCCGCGATGTCTTCTACATCGCGATCCAGACCGGCGCGATGCTCGCGGTGCTGTGGGAATATCGCGCGCGCTTCTTCCGCGTCGACCTGCAGCTCTGGCGCAACCTGATCGTGGCGTTCATCCCCGCCGCCGTTATCGGCTTGCTGGCGGGCGGGTTCATCAAGAACTATCTGTTCAAGCCCGTGCCCGTGGCTCTTGCTTTCATCATTGGGGGCGTGATCATCCTGTGGGTCGACCGCGGGGAACGAAATTCAAGAATTCAAACTACCCGGGCCATGACGTGGCTTGATGCACTGAAAGTCGGCTTTGCCCAGTGCTTCGCGCTCATCCCCGGCACTTCGCGCTCCGGCGCGACGATCATCGGCGGCATGCTGTTCGGGTTATCGCGCCAGGCAGCGACCGAGTTCTCGTTCTTCCTCGCCGTGCCGACGCTGATCGCCGCCGGCGCCTACGACTCGCTGAAGCACCGCGACCTTTTCTCGGTCAATGACCTCGGCATGTGGACCGTCGGCCTGGTCGCGTCGTTCGTTTCCGCGTTCCTGGTGATCCGTTGGCTGATCCGCTACGTCGCCACCCACGACTTCCGCTGGTTCGCCTGGTACCGCATCGCCTTCGGCATTGTGGTGCTAGCGACGGCTTACTTCGGCTGGGTGAGCTGGACCCCGTGAATTCGGGGACGGAGCGCTAACTCCGAAAGCTGCGCCAGCCGTGGAGTTAGTGCTCCGTCCCCGAATTCCCGTCCCCGAATTCAGCTTTGGGTCCAGGGCAGCCCGGCCTTGCGCCATCCCCCGACTGAATTGCGGTGCTGGTCCGAGTCCTTGTCGCCCTCGAAGCCCTCGAGGATGTTGTAGGCCTCCTTCCAGCCAGCGCGGGTGGCGGCCTCGGCGGCGGCGTTGGAGCGCGCGCCCGAGCGGCAGAGGAACATGACCGGCGTTTCCTTAGGCACTGCGGCCGCAAGCTCAGCCAGGAATTCGGGGTTTTCGCGGTTGCCGGGATAGGTCTGCCACTCCACTGCCACGCTGCCCGGCACCTTGCCGACATAGAGCAGCTCGGGCTTGGTGCGCACGTCGACCAGCTTGGCCCCGGCCTGCATCAGCTTGTGGGCCTCGGCCGGGAGCAGGGCGCCGGCGTAGTTCAGCGCCATCTTTTTGCCGCGTTCGCGCGCCGTTTTCTTGACGTCTTCCATATGCCCTCCAATTGTGCAATAAACTTGGGTGTGCCCCGCAGCGGTGCGCATCCGTGATTAAAATGCCCCAGAAATCAGCACCCGCGTTTTGGCATGGAATGTGCTGAAACGCTCAGCCTACACCTACACCTAAACCACCAAACCGGCTCAGGAGACCTTTCAGATGGCGATGACGCCCGATGACGTATTGAAACTCGTCAAGGACAAAGAGGTGAAGTTCGTCGACTTCCGCTTTACCGACACGCGGGGCAAGGAGCAGCACGTCACGGTGCCGGTGAAGTACTTCACCAAGGAGAAGTTCGAAGAGGGTCACGCCTTCGACGGCTCCTCCATCGCCGGCTGGAAGGGCATCCAGGCCTCCGACATGCTGCTCATGCCGGACGCGTCCTCCGCGCGCATGGATCCATTCACCGACGAGCCGGTGCTCAACATCAGCTGCGACGTCTACGAGCCCCAGGACGGCAAGCCCTACGACCGCGATCCGCGCTCGATCGCGAAAAAGGCCGAGGCCTACCTGAAGCAGACCGGACTGGGCGACGTGTGCTACTTCGGCCCCGAGCCCGAGTTCTTCATCTTCGACGGCGTCACCTGGGATGTCGGCATGTCGGGCTGCTTCGTAAAGATCAAGTCGGAAGAGGCGCCCTGGTCGACCGGGATCGACTACGAATCGGGCAACATGGGTCACCGCGCGCCGGTCAAGGGCGGGTATTTCCCGGTGCCGCCGATCGATACGCTCGGCGATATCCGCAACGCCATGGTGCTTGCGCTCGAGGCGCAGGGCGTCGAGGTCGAGGTGCACCACCACGAGGTCGGCGCGATGGGCCAGTGCGAGATCGGCACGCGCTTCGCGCCGCTGGTGCAGCGCGCCGACTGGATGCAGATCCTCAAGTACACGGTGTGGAACACCGCTGCGTCCTACGGCAAGACCGCGACCTTCATGCCGAAGCCCGTGGTGGGCGACAACGGCTCGGGCATGCACGTCCACCAGTCGGTGTGGAAAGGCGGCAAGAACCTGTTCGCCGGCAACGGCTACGCCGGCCTGTCGGACTTCGCGCTGTTCTACATCGGCGGCATCATCAAGCACGCCAAGGCGCTGAACGCGATCACGAACCCGGGTACGAATTCGTACAAGCGCCTGGTGCCGGGCTTCGAGGCGCCGATCAACCTCGCCTACTCGGCGCGCAACCGCTCGGCAGCATGCCGCATTCCATTCGTCTCCAGCCCCAACGGCCGGCGCGTCGAGGTGCGCTTCCCGGATCCCACGGCGAACTCGTATCTGGCGTTCTCCGCGATGTTGATGGCGGGCCTCGACGGGGTGCAGAACAAGATCCATCCGGGGGAGCCGATCGACAAGGATCTCTACCACCTGCCGCCGGAAGAAGCGAAGAAGGTGCCGAACGTGTGCGCGTCGCTGGAGCAGGCGCTCGATTGCCTGCGCGACGATCATGCGTTCCTCACGCGCGGCGGCGTGTTCTCGGAGGATTTCCTCGAGTCCTACATCGCGCTGAAGAACGATGAGCTCACCCGGTTCCGCATGACCACGCACCCGGTGGAGTTCGACATGTACTACGCCTCTTAGGCGGCTTGTTGTTGATTTTGTTAAGCTTCCGGGGATGGATGCCCGGAAGCTGCTGGTGGTGCTGGCCCTTGGCTCGTTAGCCATGCCGGCGTCTGCCCAGCTCACGGAGATCTTCAAGTGCCGCGACGCGCGGGGGCATTGGACGTATACGAACGACCGGCGCCAGGCCGAGAAGGAGAAGTGCGAGCTGGTGGCGAGCCAGATCAACGTCAGCCCGGCGCAGAAGGCGCGGCCCGCGTCTGCGCCCTCGAACTTCCCGCGCGAATCGAGCGCCGAGCGCGCCGCCGGCAAGGGGCGCCAGCGCGAGATCCTGCAGCAGGAGCTCGCCAGCGAAGAGGCGGCGCTCACCAAGGCGCGGCAGGCGCTTGCCGAGCAGGAGTCGGTGCGCAGCGGCGACGAGCGCAACTATGCGCGCGTCGAAGAGCGTCTGAAGCCGTTCAAGGAAAGCGTCGAGAGCCACCAGAAGAACATCGAAGCGCTGCGTCGCGAGATCGCCAACCAGAGCCGTTGAAGTGCTTGTTGGGCTCGCAGTGAATGGCTGCGGCCACTTTTGCCGGCCTCGACCTGCTCGCTACCGCGGTCGTCATCCTGGATGACGAGTTCGTGGTGCGCTACGCCAACCCCGCCGCCGAAAACCTGCTCACCGCCGGAGCGCGCAGCCTGATCGGCCAGCCGTTCCTCGGTTTCTTCGCCGAGCGCGAGGAGCTCGAGCGCTCGCTCGAGGAGGCGCGCGTCATCCATTGGGATTATTCGGCGCGCAACGTCACGTACGTGCGCACCGGCCGCGAGCCGGTGCCGTTTTCATGCACCGTCACGCGCATCGACGCTTTCGGCCTTGGCCTGCTCGCCGAGCTGCGCCCGATCGAGCACGAGCTGCGCCTCGCGCGCGAGGAGCGCCTCGAATCGGAGCAGAGCGCGAACCGCGAGCTCATCCGCAACCTCGCGCACGAGATCAAAAACCCGCTTGGCGGGCTGCGCGGATCGGCACAGCTTTTGGAGCGGGAGTTGGATCGCGCCGAGTTGCGCGAGTACACGCAGGTGATCATCAAGGAAGCGGACCGTCTGCAGAACCTGATGGACCGCATGCTCACGCCGCACCGCGCGCCACGCGTGGAGCCCATGAGCGTGCATGAAGTGCTCGAGCGCGTGCGCAGCCTCGGGCGCGCGGAATTCGGCATCGACATCGAGCGCGATTACGACCCGAGCCTGCCCGAGCTGATGGCGGATCGCGAGCAGCTCATCCAGGCGGTGCTCAACATCGCGCGCAACGCGGCGCAAGCCGGCGCGCGCACCGTTATTTTCCGCACGCGGGCGCTGCGTAACATCACCATCCGCAAGCAGCGCCACAAGCTGGCATTAGAATTGCAAGTCATCGACGACGGCCCGGGCGTGCCGGCGGAGATTCAGGACAAGATCTTCAATCCGCTGGTCTCGGGCAGGGAAGGCGGCACTGGTTTGGGGCTCTCACTCGCGCAGACGTTCGTCCACTATCACCACGGCGTCATCGAGTTCGAGTCGCGGCCGGGCCGAACAACATTCAGGATTCTGCTGCCGCTGAGATGAAACCGGTCTGGATCGTCGATGACGACCGCTCCATCCGCTGGGTGATCGAGAAAGCGCTCAGCCGGGAGGGCATCGCCTTCAATTCGTTCTCCTCCGCGCAGGAGGCGCTGGATGCGCTCGGCGCGAGCTCGCCCGAGGTGCTGGTCTCCGACATCCGCATGCCGGGGCGCTCGGGGCTGGAGCTGCTGCAGGCGGTGAAGCAGCGCCATCCCGCGGTGCCGGTCATCGTGATGACGGCTTACTCCGACCTCGACAGCGCCGTCGCCGCGTTCCAGGGCGGTGCCTATGAGTACCTGCCGAAGCCTTTCGACATCGACCAGGCGGTCGGCCTGATCCGGCGCGCGCTCGATGAAAGCCGGCGCGAAACCCAGGTAAAAGAAGTTATTCCAGAAACAGAAATTCTGGGCCACGCGCCAGCCATGCAGGAGGTATTCCGTGCCATCGGCCGCCTCTCGCAGTCGAGCGCCACGGTGCTGATCACCGGCGAATCGGGAACCGGAAAGGAGCTTGTCGCACGCGCCCTGCACCGCCACAGTGCACGCGCATCGCAGCCTTTTGTCGCCATCAATACCGCGGCGATGCCCAAGGACTTGCTGGAGAGCGAGCTCTTTGGCCACGAGCGCGGCTCGTTCACCGGCGCGCAGCAGCAGCGCCGCGGGAGATTCGAGCAGGCGGAGGGCGGCACCCTGTTCCTCGACGAGATCGGCGACATGCCCTCCGAGCTGCAGACGCGCCTCCTGCGCGTGCTCTCGGACGGGACCTTCTACCGCGTCGGCGGCCATCAGCAAATCAAGGGCAACGTGCGCGTGATCGCCGCCACGCACCAGAACCTCGAGCAGCGCGTGCGCGAAGGCACGTTCCGCGAAGACCTCTATCACCGCCTGAACGTCATCCGCCTGCGCCTGCCCAGCCTGCGCGAGCGCTCCGAAGACATCCCGCTCCTCGCCAAGCATTTTCTCGGCATGAGCGCCAAGCAGCTGGGCGTCGAGCCCAAGCGCATCGGCGATGACGCGCTTGCGCATCTTGCCCGCCTGGAATTTCCCGGCAACGTGCGCCAGCTGGAAAACCTCTGCCACTGGCTGACGGTGATGGCGCCGGGGCAGGTGATCGACCTCGGCAACCTGCCGCCCGAATTCCGCGATCAGGCCGCCACCGCCGCTTCGGATTGGCTCGCGGCGCTGGAGCAGGAGGCCGAACGGCGCCTCGCCCGCGGCGATACCGGAATCCTCGATGCGCTCGGCCGCCAGTTCGAGCGCGCACTCATCACTAAGGCGCTGGCGAAAACCGGCGGGCGCCGCATTGACGCGGCCAACCTGCTCGGCATGGGGCGCAACACCATCACCCGCAAAATCCAGGAGCTCGGCATCGAGGACAACGACGCCGGCAATTCGGGGACGGAGCCCTAACTCCTAGGCAGCTTTCTTCCGGTTGAGCTCGAGGCGGGCATCCACCAGGCGCACCACCTCGTCGAGGATCGGCAGCTGCATGCCTTTCTGCTTGGCGATTGCCTGTACCAGCCGGTCGACGCGCTCGATGTTCGGCGCGCCCGCGAACAGCGCGCGCGCGGCGGAAGACGGGCTGCCGAGACTCTGTGCCGCTGCCGCGTACTTCTCGAACGGCACCAGGTCCTTCTCCTTCGCGCCGAGCAGGGTGCAGAGGTTCACCACCCACTGGTAGACGACACGCGTGGCGTCGAGGTTGGAATGCACCGCATCCTTGATCGCGCGGGGTCCTTCATTGGTGACGCAGCGGTAGTTCCCGGCGATCAGCATCGCCCACTTGGCGAGCGGTACGAACACCGAGTCGTGCACCTTGAGCTTCACGGGCAATTCAATCTTGCCCGAGCCGGTATCGAACCTCGCGGCCTCGATATCGGCCTCGAGCTGTTTCAGCATCGCCGTGTGCTCGTCCGACGGGAACCGCGCCGACTTGAAATTGGTCGGCAGCCGCACCTGTAGCACGTTCACCTTCTCTTCCGGCGGGCGGAACGCCTGCGGGTCCGGGCTGCACAGGGTCATGAAGTTCGGGTCGAAGCCGTCCCATACGCTGGGGTCCGTGTAACAAGACCTGAGCTCTTTGGTGGAAACACCCGGAATGCGGGCGAGGTAGGGCAGGGGCGGCATGTTCATGATCGACATGCACGGCACGCGCGACTTGGCGACCGCGTCGAGCAGCTCGCGCACGCCGGCGGAGCGGTACTGCGGCTCCTGCATGGCAAGCGCGACGAGGTCGAAATCCTTCGGATTCACCGCGGCCGGCCCGTCGGCGGAAATTTTCCCCGGCAATTTCCAGGAATGCACTTCGGTCAGGCCTTCGCGGCCCTTGATCGGCATGCGGACGCGCACACCCCCGGTGTTGATGGCGTCGGCTTCGGCCGGCAGGCAGACGAGCTTCACGTTGTGGCCGCCAAGCGCGAGCTTGGTGCCGAGCAGGGAGCCATAGGACGCGCCGAGAATCAGGACGTGGAACGGTTTCATAATGTGAAATCCAGTAGCGTTGCTTGAAAGTCGAGGCTACTCCGATCGGGCCTGCATTTCATGTTGCAGTGCCACATTCGCGTAATAGAATGCTGCGATGCACATGTCTGCCCCGCTTCCCCAAGGCGTTGCTGTTTCGGCCGCGGTCACCGCGGCATTCGCCGAAATCCTCAGCCCGGAAGCGCTGGGCTTTGTCGCAAAGCTTCACCGCAAGTTCGAGTCCCGGCGCCAGGAGCTGCTCGCGGCGCGCGCCGCGCGTCAAAAGGAGTTTGATCAGGGGAAACTGCCCGACTTCCTCCCGCAGACAAAATCGATTCGCGAAAGCGACTGGGTCGTCGCGCCGCAACCCAAGGACATGCTCGACCGCCGCGTCGAGATCACTGGCCCGACCGATCGCAAGATGGTGATCAACGCGCTCAACTGCGGCGCTGCCACTTTCATGGCGGACTTCGAAGACGCCAATTGCCCGACCTGGCACAACATGATCGACGGGCAGATCAACCTGCGCGACGCGGTCCGCCGCAGCATCGCGCTCGAGCAGAACGGCAAGAAATACCGCCTCAACGAGAAGACCGCGGTGCTGATTCCGCGGCCGCGCGGCTGGCACCTGGACGAGAAGCACGTCACCGTCGACGGCAAGCCGGTTTCCGGCGGGATTTTCGACTTCGCGCTGTACTTCTTCCATAACGCCAAGGAGCTGCTGGCGCGCGGCTCGGGCCCGTACTTCTACCTGCCGAAGATGGAGTCGCACCTCGAGGCGCGACTCTGGAATGACATTTTTGTCGCTTCCCAAAAAGAAGTGGGAATTCCGGAGGGCAGCATCAAGGCCACGGCGCTGATCGAAACGGTCGTCGCCGCCTTCGAGATGGACGAGATCCTCCATGAGCTGCGCACGCACTCGTCGGGACTCAACATCGGGCGCTGGGACTACATCTTTTCCTGCATCAAGAAATTCCGCGCCAACCAGAATTTCTGCCTCGCCGATCGCGCGCAGGTGACGATGACCGCGCCCTTCATGCGCGCCTACGCCCTGCTGCTGGTCAAGACCTGCCACCGTCGCGGCGCCCCGGCGATGGGCGGCATGGCGGCGCAGATTCCGATCAAGAACGATCCGGCGGCGAACGAAGCCGCGGTCGAGAAGGTGCGCCAGGACAAGCTGCGCGAGGTCACCGATGGCTGCGACGGCACCTGGGTCGCGCATCCGGGCCTGGTGCCGGTGGCGAAGGCGGTGTTCGACCAGCACATGCCGACGCCGAATCAGTACTCGCGCCAGCGCACGGACGTGAACGTCACCGCCAAGCAGCTGCTCGACTTCCAGCCCGAGCGGCCGATCACCGAGGCCGGGCTGCGCAACAACATCTCGGTCGGCATCCAGTACCTCGGCGCCTGGCTGGCCGGCAACGGCTGCGTGCCGGTGTTCAACCTGATGGAAGACGCGGCCACCGCCGAGATCTCGCGCTCGCAGATCTGGCAGTGGATGCGCTCGCCGAAGGGCGTGCTGGACGATGGCCGCAAGGTCACGCCGTCTTTGTTCAAGAAACTGCTCGATGAGGAACTGCAGAAGGTCAAAGACGCCGGCGCCGAGGGCAAGCTCGACGAGGGCGCGCAGCTCTTCGAGCGCCTCACGACCGACGACCAGTACGTCGAGTTCATCACCCTGCCCGCGTACCAGCTGATCGACTAGCCGCGGGCGGCCAGCCGGTGCGGCATACGCTGGCGCATTTCCGGAAGCTGCGCGAGAGCGGCGAGAAAATCGCCATGCTCACGTGCTACGACGCGAGCTTCGCTGCGCTTTGCGACCAGGCCGGCGTCGACATGCTTTTGGTCGGCGACTCCCTCGGCATGGTGGTGCAGGGCCACGACAGCACGCTGCCCGTCACCATGGAGCACATGGAGTACCACGTTGGCATGGTCGCGCGCGGCTCCGAGAAGGCGCTGACCATCGCCGACTTGCCGTTCGGCAGCTATCAGGTTTCTCCAGACATCGCTTTTTCAAACGCGGCGCGACTCATGGTCGCGGGCGCGCAAGTGGTCAAGCTGGAAGGCGGACGCGTGATGGCCGATACGGTGCGCTTCCTGGTCGAGCGCGGCATCCCCGTCTGCGGCCACGTCGGCCTGACACCACAATCGGTGCACCAGCTCGGGGGCTACCGCGTGCAGGGTAGGGGAGAAGAGCCTGCGCGCCAGCTACTCGAGGATGCGCGGGCGATCGAGCAAGCGGGCGCAGCCATGGTGGTCCTCGAAGCGATTCCCGCGACGCTCGGAAAGCAAGTGACCGAGGCGCTCTCTATCGCGACCATCGGTATTGGCGCGGGCAAGGACTGTTCGGGTCAGGTCCTCGTCCTGCACGACATGCTCGATATCTATCCCGGCCGCAAGGCGCGCTTCGTCCGCAACTTCATGGCCGGCGCGCCGGGCATCGCCGAGGCGATCCGCCGTTACGTCGAAGCCGTCAAAGCGGGCGCGTTCCCCGCACCCGAGCATAGCTTCTAGCCACCGCTCCGCATTATCGTAAGTTTTGCGTGCGTAAACGCACAGACTGCGGGATAAAACGCGCCTGCGCGATTCAAATTGCTTTTGACACCCCGCGCCCATGCACGCTATTGATCGTCAAGCGCGACCAAGCATCGCGCGCGATCAAAAAAAGGGGAGGAGATGTCATGCGTGCAACCCTCGCGGCGATTCCGCGGAAAGTCCGTTCGACAATCCGTCACATTGCGCGGTTAGCGCTGCCACTGTTTCTTTTCTCCGCCGCCGCGCCGGCGACGCAGGCAGCACCGACCGATTGCATCGGCGACAGCCTCGATGGCCGGATGTTCTGCAGGTCGAGCGTCCCGACGCCGTTCAGCTATGGCCTTTGCTACGAGAACGCCTCCGCTTTCTGGCGCGACAACGCGATGTGCTATGCACGCGGCGGCACGCCGGGGCCGAACGGCACCTGCCCGGGATCGACGCCGGACACCGAGGACAACGTCGCTCCCCGCGCCGCGCTGTATGCGTACTACTCGACCGGCGAGGCTTGCACGCTTTCGCTGGACACGGGCTGGGACGCGGTGCACAGCTCCAACTGGTGCTGGAACGCGAACGGGCCGGGCTACGAGGAGGGCTACGTCACTTTCAGCGTCCGCCACTTCGTCGCCTCCTGCGGGCAATCCGGCGGCCAGGTGCCGAGCACGGCGCTCAAGACCCGGCAGCTGCAGTGTTCGGTCGGCTATACGTACGCCTATACGTCAAGCGGCTGGCGCTGCGTACGGCCGATCGAGAGCTGCGACGGGTGCCCCGTGGAAGGAAACCCGATCACGCCGGGCACGGGCGTCAAGATCCAGACCGAGCTCGACTACCAGCACCCGCGCGGCCTCGAGCTCAGGCGCCACTACCACTCCTTCCGCTTCCACGAGCCCTACACGGAGACTCCGGGCGCGCACTCGGAGAATCACTTCGACGCCGCCTGGCGCTCGAACTTCAACAAGCGCGTGATTCCGCTCACGCGCCCTCACGCAACCGCGGCGCTCGCGCTGCCGAGCGGAGACGTGCAGTACTTCGACAACGCCGGCAACGAGATCCTGAACTACCGCGGCGCAAAGGCGCGGCTCGTCACTGTCGCGGGAGTTGGCTATTACTACCTCGGGGCCGACGAGGTGGAGTTCTACGGGACGGACGGGCGGCTGCGGTCGATCTCCAGGCGCACCGGCCAGGTTTTCACGCTTACCTATAGCGACGGCACCACCGGGCCGGGGGGTGGGTACGCGCTCGACGCCGAGGGAAATCCGACGGCGAAGCCGATGCCGGCGAACCTGCTGATTCGCGTCGCCGACGCGGCCGGCAACGCCCTTTCGTTCGGCTACAACCTCGGCGGGCGCGTGGTTCGCGTCATCGATCCGGCTGGTGGCACCTACCTATATTCGTACGACCACAAGTCGAACCTGATCTCGGTCCGCTACCCGGACCTGACCACGCGTACCTACCTCTACAACGAGCCGGCGAACATGCTCGGCGGCTCGACCCTCCCTGCGGCCCTCACCGGCATCGTCGACGAGAACAACGAGCGCTTCGCAACCTTCAAGTACGACGCGAGCGGCCGCGCGGTCGAGACCGAGCACGCGGGCGGCGCGCAGCGCTACCAGCTCACCTATAACGCCAACGGCACGACCAGCGTCACCGATCCGCTCGGCACCGTGCGCACGCACCAATTCCAGACGGTCGACGGGATCTCCCGCTTCGCGGGGACTTCGCAAGCGGGCGGCGCCGGGTTTTCCGCAGGCGTGCAGGCTCGCACGCTCGACGCGAGCGGCAACGTGTCCTCGCAGACCGACTTCAACGGGATCAAGACCTGCTACGCCTACGATGCCGCGCGGAACCTGGAGACGGTGCGCGTGGAAGGGCTGCCTTCGGCCACGACCTGCACGAGCGTCATCGAGACTGGCGCCGCGCTGCCGGCGGGCAGCCGCAAGATCGTGACCGAATGGCACGCGCGCTGGCGCATTCCCCTGCGCGTTTCCGAGCCGGGAAGGCGCACAGCCTTCGCCTATCACGGCGACGGGGGAGATTGCGCGCCTGCAAGCGCGGTGATCGCCGACGGCTCCGCGCAAGGCGTGCCGATCGGCGTGGCCTGCACCAAGACCGAGCAGGCGACCAACGATTCGGCGACCGGCGCCCAAGGCTTCAATTCGACGCTGCAGGGATCGCCGAGGGAGTGGGCCTACACGTACGACACCGAAGGCAACGTCCTGACGATGAACGGCCCACGAACCGACGTTTCCGATGTCACGACCTACACCTACTACCCGAATAGCGATCCAGAGCCCGCGAAGCGCGGCAACGTAGCGGCGATCGCGAATGCCGCCAACCACGCAACACAGATCACGGCCTACAACGCCCATGGGCGCCCGCTCACCATCATCGATCCGAACGGCCTTACCACGACCCTTACTTACGACGAGCGCCAGCGCCTGAAGACGCGCACTGTGGGCGTGGAACTGACGACCTACGACTACGACTTCGCGGGCCAGCTCACGAAGGTCACCCTGCCCGATGGGTCATTTCTCTCCTACACCTACGACGACGCCCACCGCCTCACTGGAATCGAGGACAACCTCGGCAACGACATCACCTACACGCTGGACGCGATGGGCAACCGCACTCTCGAGCAGGTGCGCGATCCGGCGAACGCGCTCGCGCAGACGCGCAGCCGCGTGTATTCGAACCTCAATCGCCTGTTCCAGGAACTGGGCGCGACCAGCCAGACCACCGAGTACACCTACGACGACCAGGGCAACGTGCTCACGGTCAAGGACCCGCTCAACCGCGTCACGACCAACCAGTACGACGCGCTCAACCGGCTGAAGCAGGTGACTTCGCCGACACCGATCTCGGCCGTCACGCAGTACGCCTACAACGGCTTGGACGCCCTCACGAGGGTCACCGATCCGCGCAGCCTCGAGACCAACTACGCCGTGGACGGCCTCGGCAACCTCAACGATCAAACGAGCCCCGACACCGGCACGACGACCAACGAGCACGACCCAGCGGGCAACCTCATCAAGCAGACCGACGCCAAGAGCCAGGAAACCACGTACGCCTACGACGCGCTCAACCGCGTCACGCTCATCACGTTCCAAGACGGCTCGAAGCAAACGTACGCCTACGATCAAGGCGCGAACGGCATCGGCCGGCTTTCATCGATCACGGAGACGAACCCTCCCCCGGCGAATCAGGTGACGAGCGTGCTCGTCTACGCCTATGACCAGCATGGCCGAGTGCTCTCCGAAACGCGCACCGTGAATGGCGTGCAATACGTTCTCGGCTATCGCTACGACTCGTTCGGGAGGCTCGACCAGCTTACCTATCCCTCCACGCGCACCGTGAACTACACCTTCGATGCGCTCGGGCGTGTAAGCGGCGTGACCACCACCAAGGCGGGCGAGCCGCAGCAAACCGTGGTTTCGAACGTCGCGTACCACCCGTTCGGGGGCGTAAAGGCCTACACCTTGGGCAACGGCCGGGCGTACACCCGAGGCATCGACCTTGACGGCCGCATCGCCTCCTACACGCTGGGCACCCAGTCGTTCGCCATCGGCTACGACGCCGCGAGCCGCATCAGCTTCATCAGCGACGTCGGCAATCCGCCGAACAGCAACACCTACGGCTACGACGATTTCGACCGACTCACCTCGGCGGTGCTCCCGGCAACGCCATATGGGTACACGTATGACGCGGTTGGCAATCGTCGTACTCGCACCGCGGGCTCATCGACCGATAACTACGACTACGGCAGCACGAGCAACCGCATCGCGTCCATTACCCCGTCGAGCGGCCCGGTGCGGAACTTCGTTTTCGACGCCAATGGTTCTACCACCG
This sequence comes from uncultured bacterium, assembly GCA_965233195.1. Lineage (GTDB taxonomy): Bacteria > Pseudomonadota > Gammaproteobacteria > Burkholderiales > SG8-39 > SCGC-AG-212-J23. The sequence goes on from CBDDSB010000026.1 coordinate 231,515, forward strand.
CGGATGGCAACAACACGTATGTGTATGACGTGCGCGGCCGCATGGTCCAGGCCACGAGCAGCATTGGCGTCACCAGCTACCAGATCAACGCGCTTGGGCAGCGGATCCGCAAGTCGAGCAGTCTTGGCGAGACGATCTTTCATTACGACAGCCAGGGCAAGCTGATTGCCGAAACCGGCCCGGGAGGTGCGCTCAAGCGCGAGCTCATCTACCTAGGCGACATCCCGGTGGGGGTGGTGCAATGAAAACCCACTTCGTAAGGCTCATCCTTCTGTCGCTGGCGATTGCCGCGCTGCCGGCGCAGGCTCAGATCGCCTTCCGCGCCGCCGCTTCCGCGACCGCCGCCGGCGTTACTCCCGCATTCCGGGCCGCCGCCTCGGCGGCGACCACGGGCGCCACACTCACCATCACCAAGCCCTCCGGCACCGCGACGAACGATGTGCTCATCGCCTCGATTGCGGTCGCACCCTCGTCAGCCACCATCGCCCCGCCTTCCGGGTGGACGCTCGTCCGGCGGACGGACAACGCCGGGCCGAGCTCCAACTCCCTCGCGGTGTATTACAAGGTCGCCTTGGCAGGCGAGCCCGCCTCGTACGCGTGGGGCATAGGCGGCGCGAGCTTCGCTGTGGGCGGAGTGCAGGGCTTTACCGGCATCGACACCACGAATCCGATCCACATCGAGAACGGCCAGGCGACGGCCTCGAGCCTCACCCACGCCACGCCATCCATCAGTACAACGCTCGCTAACGCCATGGTCGTGGCATCGCACGCATTTATTGGCTCTGCGTCCGGCCAGCGCAAACCTTGCAATCTCCAAGCCCGCCGGCACCGTGACCGGCGATGTGATGATCGCCGCTATAGCCTTCAACAATTCCGGCGCCGCGGTCACGCCCCCGTCGGGCTGGACCTTGGTGCGGCGCACGAATAACACGAGCACCACGTCCAACGCATTGGCGGTCTACCGTCGTTCCGCCGCTGCCGGGGAACCCGCGTCGTATACATGGGGCATTGCCGGGGGCGCATTTGCGGTCGGCGGTATCCAGTCATTTTCCGGCGCTGATGCGGCAAGTCCGATCGACGTTGAGAGCGGGCAGAGCACCGCAAGCGCCACGGCGCACGACACGCCGAGCATCACCACGAGCGTTGCCAACACCATGCTGGTCACGGCCCACACCTACGCGTCGTCCAATAGTTGGACCCCACAAGTAGGCCTCACCGAAGGCTTCGACCGGCCAAGCGGCGCGAACAGCACCACAGGACAGTCGGTCACCGGCGGCTATCAGCTCAAGGCCGCGACCGGAGCATCGGGCGCGAAGCGCTCCACGGCCGGCGGCGGCGCCGATGTCGGCAACACCCACATCCTCGCGCTGCGCCCATTCGTCCCGAACACACCGCCGACCGTGAGCCTGACGAGCCCGGCGAACGGCTCGACATTCACCGCGCCCGCGAGCATCACGCTCACTGCCACCGCCGCCGACTCCGACGGCACGATCCAGAAAGTGGAGTTCTTCCACGGCGGCACCAATCTCATCGCCACCGTCAACACGGCGCCGTACACCTTCCCCTGGACAGGGGTGCCGCAAGGCTCGTATGTGCTGACCGCGGTAGCCACCGACAACCAAACCGCGACCACGACTTCAGCGCCGGTGAACGTGACGGTGCAAGCGGTGGTTGCGCTCTATTTTGTCGAAGTCGATCATCTCAACACGCCGCGCCTTGTCGCCAACTCGTCAGGCACGCCGGTGTGGCGCTGGGATCAGCAGGAGCCGTTCGGGGTCAACGTGCCGGATGAGAATCCGAGCGGGCTCGGTGTGTTTGAGCAGCCGCTGAGATTTCCGGGGCAGTACGCGGATAAGGAGACGAATCTCAATTACAACTACTTCAGGGACTACGACCCAGGCATTGGACGGTATCCGCAGAGTGATCCAATTGGACTTAAGGGTGGTCCAAACACATACGCCTACGTCGATTCCTCGCCGCTCCTTGGCGTAGACCCGCGTGGCTTGGTCAAGTGGAAGGGAACGGTCTTTTATCGTGGTACGGGGCCGATTGGCGGAGACATCTATCAGCTAATGTCCGAATGCAAGTGCGGGATTCAGTATTCGGTGGAGGTAAGAACATTGAATACGGGAACCTCTCGCGGATTCTCTTGGGTCGGGCAGCATATCGAGTTCGACGATCTTATGGACTGTCCCGATCCCGAAATGCTTGCAGGAGACTACTTAAACATCGGGCTCAGTGTGTCCGCCGGCCTCGGGGGTGGATTTGGTACAACTCTCCTAGGCGCCGCACAAAGTCCCGGTAGTTGGGGTTGGCAAATGGGATTCTCCGCCTCGGCAGGCCTCTCTGTTGGGAGATCCTGGTTGGAAATCAAGACTGCGATACCGTGTGGCCCTTGCTCTACACGTAAGTAAGGAACGGCGATGTCGGTCTTCTATGGCTTGTGGTATTTCCTTGCAGGACTTTTGATCGCAATCACCTGCATCACTGGATATTTTGTCTTGCGGGTTAGCAAGGAATTTCCAGAACTATTTGAACGGCTAGGAAAACCCTCGCCCTTCTTCTTCGCAACTGGCTCATGGCTTACATCCAGCAAGTTCACTAGTTATTTACTTTCAAGGCAACCAGCGATGAGTTTGTCGTCCGAGCCAGCGCTGCGATTTGCCGCACGTGTCTTGGCGGTTCTCTACCTGACAATGTTGCTAACCATCTTGGCGGCCGTAACATCCATACTTCTTCGATGGTGAGGTGTCGTGCTAAATTTTTTGATGTGCCGCTGCTCATTCGTCGGGCCGCACAACTATTCGCGGTGACGGCTCTTCTTGCGCTGCAGACTGCTTGCGACAAGTTGCCGGCTGACGTGAAGCAATTGCAACAGCCTCAATCGGTCGTTACTGTGCTCGCCGCGGACCCCCTCACTATTTCGAACGCACCTGTGGGATTCGACAAATCGCTGCGGGTCGTCGGCAAATTATCTGGTGTCTGTCTATCACTGCGTGGAAAGGTGGCTTCTGGTCCCACCCATAAGACGACTGCCGAATTCATCTCTCTTATGGGTGGAGCAACAGTAACGGCGGTAGCCACCACAGCGGGCGGAAGGACGGTAACTCTAAGCAGCCCCACTGAGACGTGGTCGAAGCAGGGGCGCGTCGAAAAGAGCAATGAACTAGGCGCGTGCATGCATGTGCCCATTGGAAACACCGAGGTTCGCGTTGGCACGTCGATTTCACACATTGAGCTCAGCTCGGACAAGTCACTTGCGGTTCGGGGGGTTTATTGGGAGTCGACCAATGCTTGGGATAGCTCCCTTCGTCCTTAAGCACCGGTGCGCTGCGAACCACCGGATGCGCGTGTTAGTGACCTAGAAATCTCATAGCACCTGCCCATCACCGTCAGATGAGTTACAAGGTCAGGGTTGAAATCAACTGTCTTCTCGGCAATTCGCCGTACGCTGAACTTACGAAGCGGTTAGAAGTCCCTTTCGTGCCGTCCGTTGGATTGCAAATCGCCTTCAAGATGCGGGCTATCGGCCCTGGTGAGGAAAAAAAATACGAAGCCCTCGCTACGGGTTGCACGAATTCCACCGGAGTGGTCTTCGTCGAATCAGTCGTCTACTACCCGGAGGGCAGCGCCACCGGTGACATGCTGCGAGTTCTCGCTGACCCAATACGAGAGGAAGAAGAGTCAGCGATTGCTGCGTACGTGAAGCTGATGCAGCTTTTTTATGGTTTCGAAGTGGAAACGCTGACCTAGTCTTGTCGTTGCCAGCGCGGACGGGCGCGCGATCGCGCGTCTCTGCGGCAAGAGGCGTCAGTCGGCATGCACACTCATCGTACTTAGTCGCCCACTGATAGCTCGACAATGACGGGTGCGTGATCCGAAGGCCGCTCTCGCTTTCTCGGTTCGATGTCTATCGTGCACGCGCTGCACCTGCCGGCGAGCGCGGGCGATAGCAGGATGTGGTCGATGCGCAGGCCCCAGCCGCGCTCGAATGCCTTGAGGCGATAGTCCCACCAGGTAAATTGCTTCTCCGGCTGATCGAAAAGCCGGAAGGCATCCTTGACGCCCACGTTCAGCACTTCGCGGAACGCGGCACGCTCGGGCTCGGAGAAATGGATCTTGCCTTCCCAGCGCTTCGGGTTGTGCACGTCGCGCGGTTCAGGGGCGATGTTGAGGTCGCCGAGCACCGCCAGTTTTGGTTTTTCTTGGACTTCGTTCGCCAACCAGCTGGTTAAAGCGGCGTACCACCTGAGTTTGTAAGCGTACTTGTCCGACCCCGGCTCCTGCCCGTTGGGCGCGTACAGATTCAGAATGCGCACGCCGTTGACCGTCGCAGCTATGACGCGCTTAGGATCGTCCGGAAAGTCCGGGATGCCGTGCTGTACATCCGTCAGCGGCGAGCGCGCGAGGATCGCTACCCCGTTGTAGGACTTCTGTCCGCAATACACCGCCTGGTAGCCCGCCGCTCGAATCTCGGCGAGGGGAAAGTTCGCGTCCTCGGTTTTGGTTTCCTGCAGACACGCCACGTCCGGCTGCGCGGCCGCCAGCCAGTCGAGGAGGTGCGGCAGGCGCACCCTCAGCGAGTTGACGTTCCAGGTCGCGATCTTCATGGGTGAACGAGGTAGCGTTTCAGGCGCACGAGATCGGGCTCGACGCCGATCCCGGGCGCGTCAGGCAATGTTGCCATGCCTTCGTCGACGCGCAGCGGGAACACTTCTTCGCGCAACGGATTGGGATTGGCATCCACCTCCGCGTAGCCGTCGCCGCCGAGCGCGGCGAGAAGATGCATGGACGCAGCCAACCCGACCCCGCCGGCGAGCCAGTGGGGGCAGAACGCGATTGCTTTGTGGGCGGCGTGCTGCGCCACTGCACGGCACCCGCTGATGCCGCCCCACTTGCCGACATCGGGGCTGGATGAAGCGCAGGTGGCCGGCGTCGATCGCCTCGGCGAACGCGGCCTGCCCGCGCAGGTTCTCGCCGGCGGCCAATGGCGCGCCGGTGCGCGCGGCCAGCTGCTGCCACGCTTGAACGCTCTCGTCGGCGGCGATCGGCTCTTCGACCCAATGCAAGTTGAACGGCGTCAGCGCATCGATCTCGGCCGCGGCCTGCTCCGGGCTCCACGCCTGGTTGGCGTCGACCATGATGGTGGCAGCGGCGCCGACGGCGTCGCGCAGCTCCACGACATTGGCCGCGTCGCGCTCGCGTGAGAAGCCGACCTTGAGCTTGAATGCCCGGAAGCCTTCGCGCTGCTTGGCGAGCGCCAGGTCGCCGACGGCGTCGGGACCGAGGCCGCTTGCGTAGACCCGTACCTTGGCGCCGGCGCCGCCCAGATGCTTCCACAACGGCTGGCCGGCGCGCCGCGCACTCATGTCCCACAGCGCCTGGTCGATGCCGCCGATGATCTGGGCGAAGGGCCCGGGCTCGCCGCACTGGATCGCCATGCGCCGCGTGCGTGCTTCGAGCATGGCGCGCGTTGCCTCGGCGCTGTCGCAGGGCGTCTTCGCGAGCAGCGGTACGAAGATGCTTTCGACCAGGCGGGCGCGGTGCTCGGCGCCGACGGTGGGGAAGTTGCTGAACACTTCGCCCCAGCCGCAGGCGCCGTCGCTCGCCGACACGCGCAGCCATAGCGCCGGCCGGTTGCTCATGGCGCCGAACGCGTTGGCGATCAGCGCGTTCGCGCAGACTTATCCATCAAAGCCGGTGCGTCTGATCGTGCCGTTCCCGCCCGGCGGCGCGGTCGACTACTACGCGCGCGCGGTGCAGGGTCGGCTCGCCGAAACGCTGGGCCAGCCGATCGTGATCGAGAACCGCGTCGGCGCCGGCGGCATGGTCGGCGCGGACCTGGTGGCGAAGTCGGCGCCCGACGGCTATACGCTGCTCGTCGGCAACATCGCCGCGCTCGCGACGAACGTCGGCGTGTATCCAAAGATGACCTACGACCCGGTGAAGGACTTCTCGCCGATCATCCGCACGGTGGCGGTGAACTACGTGATGGCGGTGCATCCGTCGGTCCCCGCGCGCAGCGTCGCGGAATTCATCGCTTACGCCAAGGCCAACCCCGGCAAGCTCAGCTACGGCTCGGCCGGCAGCGGCAGCGCGCCGCACCTCGCGACCGAGCTTTTCAAGCAGCGGACCGGTATCGACGTGCTCCACGTGCCCTTCAAAGGCGGCGGGCCGATGGTTACCGACCTGCTCGGCGGGCAGGTGCAGATGGTGATCGCCGACCAGGCCAACCTCATGCCGCAGGTGAAAGCCGGACGGCTGCGCGCCCTGGGAGTCGGCACGCTCGCCCGCTCGCCGGCGCATCCCGAGCTTCCGACCATTGCCGAATCGGGCCTGCCCGGCTTCGAGGCGCGCGCCTGGCAGGGCGTGGTCGGGCCCGCGGGCTTGCCGGCCGACACCGCGAACCTGCTGAATTCGGCATTCGGTCGAGTCATGGCAATGCCCGATGTCCACCAGCGCCTGCTGGAGGGCGGCCTGGACCCGATCCCCGGAACGCGGCAGGAGTTCGGCGACTTCATCCGCGCCGAAATCGCCAAATGGTCGAAAGTGGCGAAGGACGTCGGCGCGCGCGTGGAGTGACTCCCCGCCTTCGCGGGGACGACGTCTTCAGGCCGCGGTCATCCCGCTGTGGCGCAGTAAAGCCTCGACATTCGGCTCGCGGCCGCGGAAAGCCTTGAACGATTCCGCCGCCGGCCGACTGCCGCCGACGCCGAGGATCTCGTCGCGGAATCGAGCTCCCACTTTCGCGTCGAGGACACCATTCTCTTCGAAGAAGCTATAGGCATCCGCCGAGAGCACTTCGGCCCATTTATAGCTGTAGTAGCCCGCGGCGTATCCGCCGGCGAAGATGTGCGAGAAGCTGTTCGGGAAGCGGTTGTAGGCCGGCGGCTTGAGCACCGCCACCTGGGCGCGCACCTCCTCGCGCAGCTCGAGCGCGCTGCGGACCGCCGCATTGAACACACCGTGCAGCCGCATGTCGAACACCGCGAACTCGGCCTGGCGCAGCGTCGCCAGGCCGCTCTGGAAGTTCTTTGCGGCCAGCATGCGATCGAACAGTTTTCGTGGAATGGGTGAACCCGTATCCACGTGCCGCGTCATTTCGCGCAGCACATCCCATTCCCAGCAGAAGTTCTCCATGAACTGGCTGGGCAGCTCGACCGCGTCCCACTCGACGCCGTTGATGCCGGAGACGCCGAGGTCCTCGATGCGCGTGAGCAGGTGGTGCAAGCCGTGGCCGAATTCATGGAACAGCGTCAGCACTTCGTCGTGCGTGAAGAGCGCCGGCTTGTTGCCGACCGGCCGCGAAAAGTTGCAGTTGAGGTAGGCGACCGGGATCTGCAGCCGGTCGCGCTTGCGCCTACGCGTAATGGCGTCGTCCATCCACGCGCCACCGCGCTTGGTTTCGCGCGCGTACAGGTCGAGGTAGAACTGGCCGATGGCACTACCGCTGGCATCGCGCACCTCGAAGAAGCGCACGTCCGGATGCCACAGCGGTGCCTTGGCCGGAACGATCTTCACCCCGTAGAGGCGCTCGGCCACCTGGAACAGGCCGCCAATCGCGGCTTCCTCCGGGAAATACTGCTTCACCTCCTGGTCGGAGAATGAATAGCGCTTGGCGCGAAGCTTTTCCGATGCATAGGCGACGTCCCAGGACTCAAGGTTTTCAATCCCCAGCTCGCTGCGTGCAAAGGTTTTCAACTCTTCAACATCGGCTTCGGCGAAGGGCCGCGCGCGCTTCGCCAGGTCGTCGAGGAACGCGAGCACCTGGTTCGGCGACTCCGCCATCTTCGGCACCAGCGACACCGCGGCGAAATCCTCGTAGCCGAGCAGCTGCGCCATCTCGCGCCGCAGCGGCACGATCTTCGCGATGAGAGGCGCGTTGTTCCATTCGGGCTTGCCGAACTCGGACGCGCGCGTCGCGCTCGCGTGGTAGAGCGTCTCGCGCAGCTTGCGGTCGTCGGCGTACTGCATCACCGGCAGGTAGGACGGAGCGTGCAGCGTGAACTTCCAGCGCGGTTTGCCGTCTGCCTTCTTCTCATCCTTGTCTGCGGCCTCACGCGCCGCTTGCAGGACATCGTCTGGAATTCCACTAATCCGGGATTGGTCGACGACGATGGAATACGCGTTCGTGGCATCCAACAGATTTTCTGAAAACTTCGCCGAAAGCGCGGAGAGCTCTTCCTGAATCGCGGCATAGCGCCGTTTCTTGTCCGCAGGCAGCTCGGCGCCGCCGAGGCGGAAATCGCGCAAAGCATTCTCGACAATCTTCTTCCGGGCCGGGCTGAGCGCGGAAAACTCGCTCGACTCGTGCAGCGCCTTGTATTTCTCGAACAGCGCCTGGTTCTGGCCGAGCTCGGTCCAGTATTGCGTGATCTTCGGCAGGTTGGCGTTGTAGGCCTCGCGCAGCGGCGGGTTGTCCATCACCGCGTGCAGGTGCGCCACCTGTCCCCAGGCGCGGCCGATGCGCTCGTTCGCGTCCTCGAGCGGCCCGACAAAATCGTCCCAGGTCGGTTTCGCGCTTAGCGAGGCGGCGGTCGTCGCGCGGCCATCGGCCAGCAATTGCTCGATCGCCGGCGCCACGTGCTCCGGCTTGATCTTCTCGAATTGCGGAAGACCGGAAAAATCAAGAAGCGGATTGTCCTGCGGCAGCATTGAGGCAGTTCTCCAGAAGCATTGCGATGGTCATGGGGCCGACGCCGCCGGGCACCGGCGTAATCCAGCCCGCGACCTGTTTGACGGATTCGGTGTCGACGTCGCCGGCGAGCTTTCCGTCGGGCAGTCGGTTGATGCCGACGTCGATCACGCAGGCTCCCGGTTTGACCATCGCGGCGGTGACGAGTTTCGCCCGTCCGACGGCGGCGACCAGAATGTCCGCTTGCTTCGTAATGGCTTCAATGTTCGGCGTCTTGGAGTGGCAGATGGTGACCGTGGCGTGCTTTTGCAAGAGCAGCATGGCGACCGGCTTGCCGACGATGTTCGAGCGGCCGATGACCACCGCGTGGCGGCCCGCGATTTGCATCCCGGCGTGCTCGATCAGGCGCATGCAGCCCAGCGGCGTGCATGGCACCACGCCGGGGCGCCCGGCCATCAAGGCACCGAGGTTGGCCTCGTGGAAGCCGTCGACATCCTTGGCGGGCGCGATGGTTTCCAGCACGCGGGCCGAGTCGATGTGCCGGGGAAGGGGCAGCTGCACCAGGATCCCGTGCACCTCTGGATTCGCGTTCAGTTTCGCAACATGGCCGAGCAGCGCCGTTTCGGTCACGCTGCCGGGAAGCTCGATCAGCTCCGAGCGCACGCCGATCTCCTTCGCGGCAAGCGTCTTGTTCCGCACGTAGACCTTGGAGGCCGGGTCGTCACCGGCGATGATCACGGTAAGGCCGGGGCGCACGCCGCGCTGCACAAGCGCTTCCACCTTGTGCTTTAGCGCCGCGCGTGTCGCCGCCGCGAGCGATTTTCCGTCGAGGATTTGGGCTGGCATGGAGGCCGCGCAGTCTAGCATTGGCCCCATTTTGTGGTTAAGCTTGCCCGGCCCTCCCGCAGCAAAACTGATCGACTCATTTAATCTCGATATGTCCGCCGTTCCACAATTTCCGGCCGCAAATGATCCCGACGCCCTCGAGACGCAGGAGTGGCTCGACGCGCTCGAGGCAGTGCTCGAGCGCGAAGGTCCGGAGCGCGCGCACTACCTGCTCGAGCGCCTCGTCGACAAGGCGCGCCGCTCGGGCGCGCATATCCCGTTCTCGTCGACCACCGCTTACATCAACACCATCCCTACGCACATGGAGGAGCGCTCGCCCGGCAACGTGGCGCTGGAAGAGCGCATCCGCTCCATCTGCCGCTGGAACGCGATGGTGCTGGTGGCCAAGGCGAACAAGAGCGACGACGAGCTCGGCGGCCACATCGCGAGCTTCGCCTCGGTCGGCACGCTGTTCGGCACCGGGCAGCAGCACTTCTGGCACGCGCCGCACGACGGGCACGGCGGCGACCTGATTTACTTCCAGGGTCATTCCTCGCCGGGCGTTTATGCGCGCTCCCTCATGGAGGGAAGGCTTTCAGAAGAAAAGCTGCTGAATTTCCGCCGCGAGGTGGATGGTCAAGGCGTCTCCTCGTATCCGCACCCTTGGCTGATGCCGGACTACTGGCAATTCCCCACGGTGTCGATGGGCCTCGGGCCGATCCAGGCCATTTACATGGCGCGCTACCTGAAGTACCTCCAGGCGCGCGGCATCGCGCAGACCGCCAACCGCAAGGTGTGGGTGTTCTGCGGCGACGGCGAGATGGACGAGCCCGAGTCGCTCGGCGCGATCGGCCTGGCCTCGCGCGAGAAGCTCGACAACCTGGTCTTCGTCGTCAACTGTAACCTGCAGCGTCTCGACGGGCCGGTGCGCGGCAACGGCAAGATCATCCAGGAGCTGGAGGGTGATTTCCGCGGCGCGGGCTGGAACGTGATCAAGGTGATCTGGGGCTCGTACTGGGATCCGCTGCTCGCGCGCGACAAGGAGGGCCACCTCCTGCGCATCATGGAAGAGACGGTCGACGGCGAGTACCAGAACTACAAGGCCAACGACGGCGCGTTCGTGCGCAAGCATTTCTTCGGCAAGCACCCGAAGGCGGCCGAGCTGGTGGCGCGCATGAGCGACGAGGACATCTGGCGCCTGAACCGCGGCGGCCATGACCCGCACAAGGTGTACGCGGCCTACTGCGCGGCGGTGAAGCACAAGGGCCAGCCGACGGTGATCCTGGCGAAGACCATCAAGGGCTTCGGGCTGGGCAAGCAGGGACAGGCGAAGAATCCGACGCACCAGCTGAAGAAGATCGACACCGCGACCATCAAGGAGATGCGCGACCAGTTCGCCATCCCCATCCCGGACGACAAGCTGGACGAGCTGCCGTTCTACATCCCGCCGGCGGATGCGCCCGAGATGAAGTACCTGCACGAGCGGCGCAAGGAGCTCGGTGGCTACCTGCCGCAGCGGCGCGCGAAGGCCGACAGGGTCCCCGCGGTGCCTCCACTGAGTTCTTTTGAACAAGTATTGAAAGGTTCGGGCGAAGGCCGCGAAATCTCCACCACCATGGCGTTCGTTCGCGTGCTCACCGCGCTGGTGCGCGACAAGGAGCTCGGCAAGCGCGTGGTGCCGATCGTGCCCGATGAAGCGCGCACCTTCGGCATGGAAGGCATGTTCCGCCAGCTCGGCATCTTCGCGTCCGAGGGGCAGAAGTACGAGCCGGTCGACAAGGACCAGGTGATGTTCTACCGCGAGGACAAGCAGGGCCAGATCCTCGAGGAGGGCATCAACGAGGCGGGCGCGTTCTCGTCGTGGATCGCCGCCGCCACTTCCTACAGCCACTCGAACGAAGTGACGGTGCCGTTCTTCATCTTCTATTCGATGTTCGGCTTCCAGCGCGTCGGCGACCTCGCCTGGGCGGCGGCCGACCAGCGCGCGCGCGGCTTCCTGCTCGGCGCCACTGCCGGGCGCACCACGCTCAACGGCGAGGGCTTGCAGCACGAGGACGGCCACTCGCACATTTTCTCGTCGGTGATTCCGAATTGCGTCTCTTACGACCCGACCTACGGCTACGAGGTGGCGGTGATCATCCAGGATGGGCTGCGGCGGATGGTGACCAACCAGGAGGATGTGTACTACTACATCACCCTGATGAACGAGAACTACGAGCACCCGGCGCTGCCGCAGGGCGCTGAGTCCGGCATCCTCAAGGGGATGTACCTGTTAAAGGAAGCCAAGAGCAAACATAAGCTGCGCGTGCAGCTCCTCGGCTCGGGCACCATCCTGCGCGAAGTCGAAGCCGCCGCGGAGCTCCTCGAGAAGGACTGGGGCGTGGCCGCCGACGTATGGAGCGCAACCAGCTTCACCGAGCTGCGCCGCGACGGCCTGGCCGCGGACCGCTGGAACATGCTTCATCCTGAAGCAAAACAAAAAACATCTTTTGTGGGTGAGATGCTGCAGAAACGGCCGGCAGGACCTGTGATCGCGGCCAGCGACTACGTCAAGACCTTCGCCGAGCAGATCCGGCCCTTCGTGCCGAAGGACCGCGTTTACCGCGTGCTCGGCACCGACGGTTTCGGCCGCTCGGACTCGCGCGCCAAGCTGCGCCACTTCTTCGAGGTGAACCGCTACTTCGTCGCCATCGCCGCGCTCAAGGCGCTCGCCGACCAGGGTGAGGGCAAAGCAAAAACAGTCGCGGACGCGATCAAGAAATACGGCATCGATCCCGAGAAAGCCGACCCAACGACCGTATGAGCCAAGTTGTTGTGCCCGATATCGGCGACTTCAAGGAAGTCGAAGTCATTGAAGTCCTGGTGAAGCCGGGCGACAGCGTCACCAAGGAGCAATCGCTCATTACCCTCGAATCGGACAAGGCGACGATGGAGATTCCGTCGCCCGGCGCGGGGGTGGTGAAGGAGCTCAAGGTCAAGGTCGGGGACAAGATATCGAAGGGCTCACCGATCCTCGTGCTCGATGACAAGAGCAACGGCGAGGCGCCGCCGGATGAGAAGCTGAAACCACAGGCCGCTCAAAAGCCGCAGCAGCCAACTGCACCACAGCAGACAACTGCGCCACAGCAGGCAACCGCACCAGCCGCATCCGCGGCGGCGCAAGCCATGACGGTTCCGGTTCCCGACATCGGCGACTTCAAGGAAGTCGAAGTGATCGAAGTGCTGGTGAAGCCAGGGGACACGGTATCCAAAGAGCAATCGCTCATCACCCTCGAGTCCGACAAGGCGACGATGGAGATTCCGTCGCCCACCGCAGGGGTGGTCAAAAAAATAGAAATAAAAGTGGGTGACAAGGTTTCCAAGGGCATGCCGATCCTGGTGCTGGAAGCCACAGGTCAGCAGCCTGCAAGAACGGAAGCGGCCAAACCCGCACCCGCGCCAGCGGCGGCGCCGGCGCCCACGCGGGAGCCGAGCACGCGTCCGGTGCCGCGCGAGCCGCGCGACGAGACGGTAGTGAAGCCGCATGCCAGCCCCTCGGTGCGCAAATTCGGGCGCGAGCTCGGCGTCGACCTCGCGCGCGTGCAAGGCAGCGGACCGAAGGGGCGCATCCTGCACACGGATGTGCAGGCGTTCGTCAAAGGCGCGCTGAAAGGGGTTCGCCCCCCTGACAAGGGGGGACAAGGGGGGTTGCCGTTCAACCTGCCGGCGTGGCCGGAGGTCGACTACGCCAAGTTCGGCCCGATCGAATCCAAGCCGCTCGCGCGCATCCAGAAACTTTCCGGCCCGTACCTGCACCGCAACTGGATCTCGATTCCGCACGTCACGCAGTTCGACGAGGCGGACATCACGGACCTGGAGGCTTTCCGCAAGGCGCAGACCGTAGAGACCGAGAAGAAGGGCTTCAAGCTGACGATGCTCGCCTTCATGATGAAGGCCTGCGTCACGGCGCTGCGCCAGTACCCGCAGTTCAATTCCTCGCTCGACAAGTCGGGCGAGAACATCATCATCAAAAAGTACTTTCACATCGGTGTGGCGGTCGACACGCCGGGCGGCCTGGTCGTGCCGGTGGTGCGCGACGCCGACCGCAAGGGCGTGTTCGATATCGCGCGCGAGCTCTCCGACATCAGCAAGCTGGCGCGCGACGGCAAGCTCAAGCCCGGCGACATGCAGGGCGGCACGTTCTCGATCTCCAGCCTCGGCGGTATCGGCGGCACCGCCTTCACGCCGATCATCAACGCGCCGGAGGTGGCAATTCTGGGCGTTTCGCGCAGTGCAATACGCCCGGTCTGGAACGGCAAGGAATTCGCGCCGAGACTGATGCTGCCTTTATCCCTGTCATACGACCATCGCGTGATCGACGGCGCGACCGCCGCGCGCTTCTCCGCCTATCTCGCCTCGGTGCTGTCGGACATTCGCAAGATCGTCCTCTAGATGGCAGGCACGGAAGTCAAGGTCCCGGACATCGGGGACTTCAAGGAAATCGAAGTCATCGAGGTCCTCGTCAAGCCGGGCGACACGGTTGCCAAGGAGCAATCGCTTATCACGCTCGAGTCGGACAAGGCGACGATGGAGATTCCCTCGCCGGCGGCGGGCAAAGTGAGCCAGCTGAAGCTCAAGGTCGGCGACAAGGTCTCGAAAGATTCGCTGATCCTCCTGCTGGAGGGCGAGGCGCCGGCGCGGGCGGAAGCGCCGGTGCAGGCGCCCAAGAGCCCGGAGGCCTCGAAACCCTCCTCTGCAGCCCCTTCGATCGGCGCGGACATCGAATGCGACGTCGTTGTGCTCGGCGCCGGGCCCGGCGGCTACTCCGCGGCATTCCGCGCCGCCGACCTCGGCATGAAGACGGTGCTGGTGGAGCGCTATCCGACTCTGGGCGGCGTGTGCCTGAACGTCGGCTGCATTCCGTCGAAAGCGCTTTTGCATACCGCTGCGGTCATGGACGGGGCGCGTGCGCTGGCCTCGCACGGGATTTCCTTCGGCGAGCCGAAGGTCGACCTGGCGAAGCTGCGTGCCTTCAAGGACAAGATCGTGGGCAAGCTGACCGGCGGCCTCGCCGGCATGGCGATGATGCGCAAGGTGACCGTGGTACAGGGCGTCGGCACCTTCCTCGACAAGAACCGCATGGAGGTCGGCGGCAAAACGATCCGATTTACCTCCGCGATCATCGCCGCGGGTTCGCAGGCCGCGAAACTGCCGTTCCTGCCGGAGGACCCGCGCATCGTCGATTCCACCGGCGCCCTCGAGCTGAAGAGCATTCCCAAGAAGATGCTGGTGATCGGCGGCGGCATCATCGGCCTGGAGATGGGCACCGTGTACTCCACGCTCGGCACCAGGCTCGACGTGGTGGAGATGATGGACGGCCTGATGCTCGGCGCCGACCGCGACCTGGTCTCGGTGTGGCAGAAGGTCAATGCGCCGCGCTTCGACAAGGTGATGCTCAAGACCAAGACCACGAAGGTGGAAGCCGCCAAAGACGGTCTCAAGGTTTCCTTCGAGGGCGCCGAAGCAAAGACCTACGACATGATCCTGGTCTCGGTCGGCCGGGTGCCGAACGGCAGGAAGATCGGCGCGGACAAGGCAGGCGTGGCCGTTGATGAACGCGGGTTCATAAAAACCGATTCCCAAATGCGTACCAATGTCGCCAATATATTTGCCATCGGCGACGTCGCCGGCAACCCGATGCTCGCACACAAGGCGGTGCACGAAGGGCATGTCGCCGCGGAGGCGGCCAACGGGATGAAGTCGCATTTCGACGCGCGCGTGATCCCTTCGGTGGCGTATACCGATCCGGAGATCGCGTGGGTCGGCCTTACCGAGGACGAGGCGAAGAAGAACGGCACTGCGGTCGCCGTGGCGAAGTTTCCGTGGGCGGCGTCCGGCCGCGCGATCGCCAACGGACGCGACGAGGGCTTCACCAAGCTCATTTTCGACGCCGAAACCCACCGCGTGCTGGGCGGCGCGATCGTCGGTACCGGCGCCGGCGACCTGATCTCAGAGCTGGCGTTAGCGGTCGAAATGGGTGCCGACGCCACCGACATCGGCAAGACCATCCATCCCCACCCGACCACCAGCGAATCGGTCGGCATGGCAGCGGAGCTGTTCGAAGGGGTTTGCACCGACCTGCCGCCCCAGAAAAAGAAATGACCCAGGACGAGCTGAAGGAACTGGTGGCGCGCGAGGCGCTGAAACATGTGCAGGACGCGATCGTCGGCGTGGGCTCCGGCTCGACGGTGTTCAAGTTCATCGATGCATTGGCGTCGATCAAGCACAAGATCGACGGCGCGGTCGCCGCTTCCGAAGCCAGCGCGGAGCGGCTGAAGAAGCATGGCATCCGCGTGTTCGACCTCAACAGCGTCAACGATCTGCCGGTCTACATCGACGGTGCGGACGAGATCACCGAGCACCTGCATATGATCAAAGGCGGCGGCGGTGCGCTTACGCGCGAGAAGATCACCGCCGCGGTGGCGCGCAAGTTCGTCTGCATCTGCGACGCCTCGAAGCTGGTGCCGGTACTGGGCAGGTTTCCGCTGCCGGTCGAGGTGATCCCGATGGCGCGCAGCTATGTCGGGCGCCACCTCGTCAAGATGGGTGGGCAGCCGCAGCTGCGCGAGAACTTCACCACCGACAACGGCAACCTGATCCTTGATTGCCACAACCTCGAGTTGCTTAACCCGGTTCAGTTGGAAAGCGATTTGAACCAGGTCGCCGGCGTGGTGACCAACGGCATCTTCGCGCGCCGGCCGGCAGATGTCCTCCTCCTTGCAGAAGCTTCCGGAGTGAGGACTCTCAAACAGAAACTGGCCTAGTTGGGCCGCGCGGTTTTCCTGCTGTCGCTGGCCGCCTTTGCCAGCGCCGCGAGCCTGCGCGCCACCGATCCGCTGCTGCCGCAGATCGCCGATCACTACGGCGTGACTACTGGCGCTGCTTCCGCCGCAATCACCGCCTTCGCGCTTTCCTATGGGTTGCTGCAGGTGGTCTGCGGCCCGCTCGGCGACCGCTTCGGCCGCTATCGCACCATTGCCGCGGCCGCGCTGGTCTCGGCTTTCGGCTCGGCCGCGTGCGCGCTGGCGCCGACGCTCGAGTCGCTGGTCGCGGCGAGGTTCGTGTCCGGCGCGACCATCGGCGCGTTCATCCCGCTCGCCCTCGCCTGGATCGGCGACACCGTGGTCTACGAGCAGCGCCAGCCGCTGCTGGCGCGCTTCCTGGTCGGCCAGATGGCCGGCGTCGCCTTCGGCAACGCGGCGGCCGGCTGGCTGGGTGAGCACTTTGGCTGGCGCGCGATTTTCATGGCGCTCAGCGCGTTGTTGCTGCTGATTACAATTCTTCTGTTTACAGAAATCAAAAAAAACCCGCTAACCCGCGCCGGCGTCGGCAAGCCGGGCGCGATGCGCGAGAGCTTCAGGCGCATGCCCGGCATGCTCGGCGAGTCCCGGCTGCGCAAGCTTTTCGCCACCGCCTACTTCGAGGGACTGCTGATTTTCGGCGCGCTGGCGTTCGTCGCCGCCTACTTCCAGTCGCGCTTTGCGATCGGCCCGGGGCTGGCGGGAACCCTGGTGGCTGCCTATGCGCTCGGCGGGATCTGCTATGCGCTGCTCGCGCGCCGGGCGGTGCGGCGGCTGGGCGAGCGCGGTCTGGTCACCGCCGGCGGCGTCGCGCTGTTCATCGGCTACTGCGGGTTGGCGGGCGCCGGCTCGCCGGCGACGGGCACGCTGGCCATCGCGCTGGTCGGCGCCGGCTTCTACATGCTGCACACCACGGTGCAGATCCATGTCACGCAGGTCCGGCCCGAGGAGCGCGGCTCCGCGGTGGCGCTGTTCGCGACTTTCCTGTTCCTGGGGCAGGCGAGCGGCGTCTGGCTTGCCGCGCGCATAGTGGATGCCGCGGGCGCGCCTCCGGTCTTCCTGTGCGCCGCGCTAGGCCTCGCGGCGCTGGCCGCGGCGTTCCGCTACTTCTTGTCGGGCGGCGGCGGGACGTAGCCCGACGCGGTGTCGGCGCCGCCGCCGAAGAAGTGGCGCTCGGTCTGCTCCATGAGGTACTTGCGCGCGCGCTGGTCGGCGAGGTTGAGGCGGTTCTCGTTCACCAGCATGGTCTGCTGCTTGAGCCACTGCGCCCAGGCTTCCTTGGAAACGTTCTCCCAGATGCGCTTGCCGAGGTCGCCCGGGTACGGTGGAAAATCGAGGCCATCGGCTTCGCGGCCGAGCTTGATGCACTTCACGGTTCTCGCCATGCGAAATTATAGGCGTTTGAGAAATACCTTCGAGCCGCGGCGCCAGTTGTAGAGCGCTTGGCGGCGCTCCGGCAGCGCGGCGACATCGGCGGCGCGGAAGCCCTGCTCGATAAACCAGTGCGCCGCGTGCGTGGTGAGCGCGAACAGGCGCCGCAGCTTCAGGCTCTTTGCGCGTTGCTCGCAAGCTTTGAGCAGCCTTTCGCCGTGGCCGGCCTCGCGTACGCCCGGCGCCACCGCCAAGCAGGCGAATTCAGCGCTCTTGTCGTCGGGGAACGGATACAGCGCCGCGCAGCCGACGATGCGCGCGTCGTGCTCGATCACCATGAAGTTACCGATCTCGGCCTCGAGCAGCTCGCGGCTGCGCTTCACCAGCGTGCCGTCGGCCTCCAGCGGCTCGATCAGCTCCAGCATGCCGCGCACGTCCTCGATGCGCGCCGGGCGCAGCTTTTCCACCGAGTCGTCGGTGATCATGGTGCCGACGCCGGCGTGGGTGAAGAGCTCGAGCAGCATCGAGCCGGGGGAGCGGCGCGTCACCAGGTGGCCGCGCGCCACGCCGTTGTCCACCGCGCGCGCCAGGTGCTCCATGGCGCGCATCGTGCCGGGGGTGAGGTCGCCCTTCTTTCCGCAAAGCGCCATGGCCTCGTCGGCGGTGAGCTCCGACACCACTTCCCCTTTGCGATTGGTGGGCAGCTTGTCGGTGTACATGAGCAGCTTGTCGGCGTGCAGGGCAACGGCCACGTTCTCCGCCACGTCCTCCCACGCCAGGTTGAACACTTCGCCGGTCGGCGAGTAGCCGACGAACGGCACGAGCACGATGTCGGCCACGTCCAGATGCGCGGACAGCGCGGCGGCGTCCACCTTGCGCACCGCGCCGGTGAACTGGAAATCCACGCCTTTGCGCACCCCGATCGGCCGCGCGGTGATGTAGTTGCCGGAGACGGCGCGGATCTGCGCGCGCGCCATCGGCGAGTTCGGCAGCCCTTGGGAAAGCAGCGCCTCGATTTCCACGCGCAGCATGCCGCCGACGTGCTTGACCACGGTCAGCGCCTGCTCGTCGGTGACCCGCAGGCCCTGCGCGTACTGGGACTTCAGGCCCTTGGCCTTGAGCTCGGCCTCGATCTGCGGCCGCGCGCCGTAGACCAGCACCAGCCGGATCTCGAGCGCCGCGAGCAGGTTGAGGTCGTGGATGAAGCTCGCGAACCGGGCTCGCTCGGCCACCATCTCGCCGCCGAAAGCGATGACGAACGTGCGCCCGCCGAAGTCGTGCACGTAAGGCGCGACCTGGCGGAACCAGCGGACGAAGCTATCGGCGTTCTGCATGTAATTTTTTCAAATTCTACTGGGTGCAACGGAAACGGGTTTGAAGCGTTATCCTTCCATACCATCGGAGGAAGGTTATGAAAGCCATTCGCACCCTGCTCATCGCCGCGCTGCTGGTCCCCGTCCTGCCCGCTCAGGCCGCTGACGAGCCGTCGGACTCTTCGCTCGGCCACGTGCTCACCCTGGTGCACACGTTTGTCCGCATGGCCGCCGAGTCGGACTCGTCGGCAGTCAGCTTGCGGGCGATCGACGACGTCCTCGCCGGGCGCAACGCCGCCGCGAACGAGGCGATCGCCGGCCTGATGAGGGAAGCGCTGGCCGATGTCTCACCCGAGAATCGGGCCACCATCGCCGCCATCGGCCGGGACCTGGTCGGCGTGGCCCGCAAGAACCTGCTGGGGCTGAAGCCGGGCGAGAGTTTGTATCCCGACCGCTCGCTCCAGGCGCGCAAGGAGCTCAATGCACTGGGTCTCACGTACCACGACTCCAGGCAGTTCCTGGACGCCGTGAAGCGCAACGACACGCTCGCCGCGGAGCTTTTCATCGCCGGCCGGGGCGTCGACCTTGCGGCGACGGACTTCTGGGGCCGCGACGCGGTGGATTTCGCGCGCCGCAATCACAACGAGCCGCTCGCTCAGCTCATCCTCAGGAGTCGCCCCGCAACGCGTTGAGTGCCGCCAGCGCGGCAACCGCCGCGGTCTCGGTGCGCAGGATCCGGGGTCCGAGGGAAGCGGGCACGAAGCCCGCCTCGACTAGCCGGGCCTCCTCCTCTTCGGTAAAGCCTGCTTCCGGACCGGCGGCCAGGACGACGTGGCTTTGGGCTGCGGGAAGCTTGGACAGCGCCAGCTCAGACGCCGGGGAGAGCAGGATTTTCGTTGCACTGGCCTCCGGCCGGTAATCGCCAAGCGAAACCAGCGCCTGCACCTCCGGCACGCGATTGCGGCCGCATTGCTCGCAGGCGGAAATCACGATTTTCTGCCAATGCGAGCGCCGGTTTTCGGCACGGTCGCCCTTCGGCCGCGCGACGGAGCGCGCGGCAAGCACCGGCTGTACTTCCGCCACGCCCAGCTCGACCGCCTTGCGCACCGTGCTGTCCATGCGCTCGCCGGCGGATACGCCTTGCACTAGCGTGACGCGCAGCGGCGACTCGCGCTCTAGGGCGCGGTGCTGCAACAGGTCGATCGAGATCCGCAGGCGCTGCATCGAGCCGATGCGCGCGGCGTACTCGCCGCCGCGGCCGTTGAACAGCGTCACCTCGTCGCGCTCGCGGAGCCGCAGCACGTGCACCGCGTGGTGCGCCGCGTCCTCCGATAGCGTGCAGACGCCGCCGGCGCGCAGCGGCGCGTCCAAGTAGAAGCGGGGCGCCATGCCGGGATTCTGGCATGGCCCCCGAGTTCAGAAATAAAACGCCGCTGCGGTGCCCAGCGCTGCCACCGCTACGGCCGCGCCGAGCAATGCCATGCGCACGCTGACGCGCTTTTGCGGACGGTCGTAGACGCCGACGGTCTTGCGCACACCGGCCATCAAGCCGCCTTACGCCGGTCCTGACCGGTATACGCGGTGGTGTTGTGGCGCCGCTCCGGGCCGTGATACGCGGCCTGGTTGGAGGCGCCGACGCGTTCCACCTCTACGTCTGTCTTGCGCACGGTGTCCTGGACGGTGCGCGCTGTCTTGCTGCGCTTCTTGCCGACCTTAACCTCTTCCACTACGCGCGCCCGCTTTTCGACCACCGGCTCCTCGGCACGCTCGCGCATTTCGAACGATTGCTCGCGGAACGCGTCGCCGCCGGCCGGACGGTTCGCGGGGCGGCGCTCGACGTCGACGTGCTCTTCTTCGAGCTGCACCGTCTCGCGCACCGGCTGCTCGATGACGCGGCTGTAGACGCGCACTCCGCCGCGCTCGACGTTGCGCTTGCCCACCACCAGCTCTTCCTCGGTGACCGGCACGGTGCGCTCGGCCTCGGTGGATTGCGCGGCCGTGGTGTCGGCCTTGGTGTCAGCCTCAAACCGGCCCTTCCATCCCTGCTTTTTCCACTGGTTCGCTCGCTCGTCGATATCCAGAGCGCCGTGGCGCCGGAAAATCTCGGCCGCTGTTTCCGCCTCGTCCTCGTCATCCGCAGCCACGGTGACGAGAATTCCGCCGCGGCGCACGCCCTCGGCGTAGTAATGCGCATCCTCGTCGGGCACGCCGAGGCGCGTCAGTCCGCCGATCAAGCCGCCGGTCACCGCGCCCAGGCCGGCGCCGGTGAGCGCTGCGGCGATGGGGCCGGCGGCGATGATCGGGCCGATGCCGGGGATCGCGAGCGGCGCGAATGCAAGCGCAAGACCCGCCACGCCGCCGATCGCGGCGCCGGTGCCGGCGCCGGCGAGCGCACCCGAGGCGACGTCACCGCCTTCACGCTCGAGGTTTGCGCGGCCCGGCGTCGTCTGCTTCTCATTCGCCATGAAGCCGATGTCGTCGCGCTCGATACCGCTCGCGACGAGGTCCTTCACCACGTTCTGCGCTTCTCCCACGTTGTCAAAAAGCCCGATCACTGTCTTCGACATCTGTGCATCTCCTTGCGGTTGAAACTACGTTGAATCGCGTGCGCTCGGCGGCCGGCGCTCAACCACCGCCTGCTCTTCGCGCAACACGACCTCTTCGCGGTGGCGGGATTGGACCTCCCGCCGCCGCAACCGCACTTCTTCCTTCAGGACCCATTGCCGCTGCACGGTCACGATCTCCTCGTACACCGGGATGATCAGCACGTCGCCTTCCTCGCGCGGCGGCTCGGGAGCATCGACCGCGCGGTTGATGACCACGTGCTCGATGTCGACCTCGTCGTGCAGCATCGGCTCGTCGATGGCTTCCACGCGCTCGCGCACCATCTTGCGTACGCTCACCACGCCCGTTTCCACGACGTTGCGCGTGACGGAAGCTTCTTCACGCACGACGGGAATGACAACCGATTGCTTGTCGTCGCTGGCCACTGGATCCCTCCGGATTGCGGATGGGTTTGAGGAAGCAAGCGCGATGCCGCGATCGCGCTCTGACAGGCAGCGCCCTACAATTACATCGTCGCACCGATGGTCCACGGCGCGAACTCGTCGTCGCCGTAGCCGAAACTTTCCGACTTAGACCTTTCGCCCGACGCGGTTTTCAGAATCAGGTCGAAGAAGCGCGCGCCGGACTGCGCCACCGACTCGCTGCCGTCGATCACCGTGCCGCAGTTGAAGTCCATGTCCTCTTCCTGGTGCACGAAGAGCGGCGTATTGGTGGCGAGCTTGAGCGAAGGCGCCGGCTTGCAGCCGTAGGCCGAGCCGCGCCCGGTGGTGAAGCAGATCATGTTGGCGCCGCCGGCGACCTGGCCGGTGGCCGACACCGGGTCGTAGCCCGGCGTATCCATATAGACGAAGCCTTTCGCGCTGACCGGCGCCGCGTACTCGTAGACATCCACCAGATTCGTGGTGCCGCCCTTGGCGACGGCCCCGAGGGATTTCTCCAGGATGGTGGTGAGCCCGCCGGCCTTGTTGCCCGGCGACGGGTTGTTGTTCATCTCCATGTTGTTGCGCGCGGTGTACTCCTCCCACCAGCGAATGCGCTCGATCAGCTTTTCGCCGACCTCCTTCGACACCGCCCTGCGCGTGAGCAGGTGCTCGGCGCCGTAGATTTCCGGCGTCTCCGAGAGGATGGCGGTTCCGCCGTGTCTGACCAATAGATCCACCGCGGCGCCCAGCGCCGGATTCGCGCTGATGCCGGAATAGCCGTCCGAGCCCCCGCACTGCAGCCCGAGGATCAGGTGCGAAGCCGGCACGGTTTCGCGCTTCACCTTGTTCGCTTCCGGCAGGATCGCCTCGATGCGCGCGATGCCTTCGCGCACCGCTTTCATCGTGCCGCCCTTTTCCTGGATGGTGAACGCGTGCATGCGGTCATGGCGCTTGAGCGACTGGGTGGAGAGCAGGTTGTTGATCTGGTTTGCCTCGCAGCCCAGGCCGATCACCTGCGTGGCGAAAAAGTTCGGGTGGCGCGCATAGCCCGCCATCGTGCGCCGCAGGACGTCCATGCCTTCGCCCTCGGACGCCATGCCGCAGCCGGTCTTGTGCGTGAGCGCCACGACGCCGTCCACGTTTGGGTACTTGGATAAATTATTTTTAAAGTGATCCGCAACCATGCGCGCCACGGTGGCAGAGCAGTTCACGCTGGTGAGGATGCCGATGTAATTGCGCGTCGCCACACGGCCATCGGCGCGCACGATGCCCTGGAAGGTCGCGGCCGGTGAAATGAAATCAGTTTCCTTCTTCAGGGACGAAAAAGCGTAGTCGCGCTGAAAGTCGCCCATCGCCAGGTTGTGCACGTGCACGTGCTCGCCCGCTTTGATCTCGCGCGTGGCGAAGCCGATGACCTGGTTGTAGCGCCGCACCGGCTGCCCTTGCGACACGTCGCGCAC
Source organism: uncultured bacterium (assembly GCA_965233195.1). Taxonomy (GTDB): domain Bacteria; phylum Pseudomonadota; class Gammaproteobacteria; order Burkholderiales; family SG8-39; genus SCGC-AG-212-J23. The sequence goes on from CBDDSB010000026.1 coordinate 254,945, forward strand.
CGCGAGCTTGTGCCCGGCGGGGATCGTCACCACCGCGCGCACGTTCTCCTTCGAGACCCGCGTGCCGGTCGAGATCTCCAGGCGGGCGATGACGACGTCGTCGTCGGGGTGCAGGCGGATGGTGAGTTCCACGGCTTGCAGCATTGGGCGTTTACTCCTACGACTTCTTCAATGGATGGCCCGGCATCAGCTCGTAAGGATGCACCCAGCCGGGCAATTTGCGGATGCGCTCCAGCCACTCGCCGATGCGCGGGTAATCGGACCACGATACGCCGAATTCTTCGGGCCAGTACAGGTAGCCGCACATGGAGAAGTCGGCGATCGTAGGCTCATTCCCCGCGGCAAATGCGCTGTTCAAGAGGTGCTTGTCCAGGATGCCGAACGACCCCTTGATGCGGCCGCGCAGGAATTCGTGCACCTGGGGTTCGCCCACCTTGGCCAGAGTGACCATGTATCGAAGGGTCGCGATGTAGCTCGTCAGCTTGTGATTGTCCCAAAGCATCCAGCGCAGCACTTCGAGCTTGTCCTCGCCCTGGAATTTGCCGAAATGGTCGGCCAAATAATGCAGGATCACGCCGGATTGGCTCAGGCGCTTGGCCCCGTGCTCCAGCACCGGCACCTCGCCCATCTCGTTGACCTTCTCCCGGTACTCGGGCGTGCGCGTCTCGCCGTTGAAGAAGTCGACGAAGCGCGGCTCCCACTTCGCGCCGCACAGGTTCAGCATCAGCTCGACCTTGTACGCGTTGCCCGACTGCGCGAAGCAATAAAGGCGAAACCCGGGCGTCAAGCGCCTAGCTCTTCAGTACGCCGCTTGCCTTGGCAGTGTGGGTGGCGATCGCGTCCATGAGCGGCGGCGAAAGGCAATCGTAGGGCTCGAGGCCGAGCTGCTTCAGCCGCGCGCGCACGGCGCCCATCTGCTTCGGATCGGCGCCGGACTCGATGATCGAGGACACGAAAGCGGCGAATCCGGCCGGCGCCCAGCCCTCGTCCCGCGACAGCTCGGTATGGATGAAGTCGAAGCCGAAGAGAGGATGCTTCGTGTTCTCGATGCGGCCATACATGTGGACGCCGCAGTCCTTGCAGGCGTAGCGCTGGATGGTGGCCTTCGGGTCGAAGATCTTCAGCTTGGCCTCGTTTGCCGTGACGCGCAGGTTGTCGCGCGACACCGCGGCCACCTGCGAGAACAGGGCGCCCTTGGGCTTCCAGCACTTGGTGCAGCCGCAAACATGGTTGTAATTGCTCTGGCCCTTGATGGCGACCGTCACCGCGTTCTTGCTGCACAGGCACGCGAGCGTGCCGCCTGCGAAGCCCGCCTTGGCGGGTTTCATGCCGTTGTCTACCGCGGGGTGGATTGCTACGTTTGCCATGGTCTTCTCCTTAACCTAGTGGTTATCGCGCGGCACGAAAGCGCCGCTCTTGCCGACCAGGAAGTCGAGGTCGGCGCCGTCGCTGGCCTGGAGCACGTGGTCGGTGTACAGCTTCCAGTAGCCGCGGTCCAGGTGATCGGCGGGTTTCTTCCAGGCCTTCTTCCGCTTCGTCAATTCGTCCTCGGACACGAGCAAGTTCAGCTTGCGCTTCGCGACGTCCAATTCGATCTCGTCGCCATTCTGGACCAGCGCAAGCGGGCCACCAGCGGCGGCTTCCGGGCAAATGTGCAGGATGACGGTGCCATAGGCAGTGCCGCTCATGCGCGCATCGGAGATGCGCACCATGTCGGTCACGCCCTTCTTCAGCAGCTTGGGCGGCAGCGGCATGTTGCCGACCTCGGCCATGCCCGGGTAGCCCTTCGGCCCGCAGTTCTTCAGCACCATGACGCAGCTTTCATCGATGTCGAGCTTCGGGTCGTCGATGCGCGTATGGAAATCCTCGATGTTCTCGAACACCACCGCGCGGCCCTTGTGGCGCAGGAGCTTCGGCGTCGCCGCCGAGGGCTTGACGATGGCGCCGTCCGGGCACAGGTTGCCGCGCAGGACAGCAATACCGGTGTTTTGTTTAAAAGGTTTCTTGAAAGGAAAAACCACATCACGGTTCCAGCAGGGCGCGTCCTTGTTGTTCTCCCAGATGGTCTTGCCGTTTACCGTAAGGGCGTTCTTGTGCAACTGATCGTTCTCGCCGAGCTCTCGAAGAACGGCAGGCAACCCGCCCGCGTAGTAGAAGTCTTCCATCAGGTACTTGCCCGACGGCATGAGGTTCACCAGGCAGTGCACGCCGCGGCCGACGCGGTCCCAGTCCTCGAGCGACAGATCCACGCCCATGCGCCGCGCGATGGCGATGAGATGGATCACCGCGTTGGTCGAGCCGCCGATGGCGGCGCAGGCGCGGATCGCGTTCTCGAACGCTTCCTTGGTGAGGACCTTCGAGAGGGTGAGCTTCTCCTTCACCATCTCGACGATGCGGCGGCCGGCGGGGCGCGCCACCAGGTTGCGCCGCGCATCGACCGCCGGAATCGCGGCATTGCCCGGCATGCCGACGCCGAGCGACTCGACCATCGACGCCATGGTCGATGCGGTGCCCATGGTCATGCAGTGGCCGTGCGAGCGGTGCATGCACGGCTCGGCTTCGTGGAATTCGTCGAGGCTGATGTTGCCGGCGCGCAGGTCCTCCGACATCGACCAGACATTGGTGCCCGAGCCGATCTCGGTACCGCGATACTTGCCGGAGAGCATCGGCCCGCCTGACACGCCGACGGTGGGGAGGTCGACGCTGGCCGCGCCCATCAGCAGCGCCGGCGTGGTCTTGTCGCAGCCGAACAGCAGCACCACGCCGTCGAGCGGGTTGGCGCGCAGCGATTCCTCCACGTCCATGCTGGCAAGGTTGCGGTAGAGCATCGCGGTGGGCCGCAGCAGCGTCTCGCCGAGCGACATCACCGGGAACTCGAGCGGAAAGCCGCCGGCCTCGAGCACGCCGGCCTTCACCTGCTCGGCGAGGACGCGGAAGTGCGAGTTGCACGGCACCAGCTCGCTGTAGGTGTTGCAGATGCCGATCACCGGGCGGCCGTCGAACTGGTCCTGCGGCACGCCGCGGTTCTTCATCCAGCTGCGGTAGATGAAGCCATAGATGTCCTGGCGCCCGAACCACTGGATGGAGCGTTGCCCGCCGTTTTTCTTTTTCACTAGTAAGTGGCCCTTCCGCCAGAGATGTCGAAAACCCCGCCGGTGGAGAACGAACAGTCCTCGCTGGCCAGCCAGCACACCAGCGCCGCGACTTCGTCGACATTGACGAAGCGGTTCATCGGGATCTTGGACAGCATGTAGTCGATGTGCTGCTGCGTCATCTGGTCGAAGATCGCGGTCTTCGCCGCGGCGGGCGTAACGCAATTGACCAGCACACCGGTTTGCGCGAGCTCCTTGCCGAGGCTCTTGGTGAGCGAGATCACGCCGGCTTTGGAGGCGGAGTAGGCGACCGCGTTCGGGTTGCCTTCCTTGCCCGCGATCGAGGCGATGTTCACGATGCGGCCGTAACCCGCCTTCACCATGAGCGGCGCGACGGCGCGGCAGCACAGGAACTGGCTGGTGAGGTTGATGCGCAGCCCGCGCTCCCATTCCTCAATCGGGTAGTCCACCGTCGGCTTGTTCATCCCGGCCACGCCGGCGTTGTTCACCAGGACGTCGACTTCGCCGACCGATTGGACTGCTTTCTCGATGGAGGCCGGATTCGAAACGTCGACCTTGGGTGTGCCATCGAGATCCCAGATCGTGACCTTGGCCCCGGAGGCTTGCAGCCGTTTCACGATTGCCGCGCCGATGCCTTGCACACCGCCGGTGACGATGGCGTTTCGTCCCGCGAAATCGAGGTTATTCATGCGAACGCGAAGTATAATCGCGGCCTTCCGATGTCCGCTCGCCTCGCAGGAAAAACCGTTTTCATCACCGCCGCCGGCCAGGGCATGGGCCGCGCCGCCGCGCTCGCGTTCGCGCGCGAGGGCGCCAAGGTGTGGGCGAGCGACATGAACGCCAAGACCGTGGGCGAGATCGAGGGCAAGGACGGCATCCGCACCTTCGCACTCGACGTCACGGATCAGGCGGCGATTTCAAAAGCAAGCCAGCAAGTCGGTGACGTCGACGTGCTGTTCAATTGCGCGGGCATCGTCCACCACGGCTCGATCCTCGACGCCAAGCCCGGCGACTGGGACCAGGCGTTCGCAGTGAACGTAAAGTCGATGTACCTCGTGTCGCGCGCATTCCTTCCCGGCATGCTGAAGAAAGGCCGCGGCTCGATCATCAACATGGCGTCGGTTGCCTCCTCGATCCGCGGACTGCCGAACCGCTTCGTGTACGGCGCGAGCAAGGCGGCGGTGATCGGGCTCACCAAGTCCATTGCCGCCGACTACGTGGGCAAGGGAATCCGCTGCAACGCCATCTGCCCCGGCACCGTGGACACGCCGTCGCTGCAGGGAAGAATCAATGCCTTCGCCGATCCGGTGCAGGCGCGCAAGGATTTCGTCGCGCGCCAGCCCATGGGACGGCTGGGGACCGTGGACGACATCATGGGGATCCTCGTGTTTCTCGCCTCGGACGAGTCGCTGTTCGCGACCGGCAACGCTTATTCGATCGATGGGGGAATGACAATATGAAGCTGTGCCGTTACGGCAAAGCGGGCTTCGAGAAGCCCGGGGTGATCGACAGTGAAGGCCGCCTGCGCGATCTTTCAAAAGTGGTCGATAACATCGGCCCGAACGAGCTCTCGCCGCGCGGCCTGAAGATGCTCACGCGGGTGAAGGCCGAGACGCTGCCGCCGGTGAGCGGCAATCCGCGCCTCGGCGTGCCTTACGTCGGCATCGGCAAGTTCATCGCCATCGGCCTCAACTATTCCGACCACGCCAAGGAAGCCGGCCTGCCGATTCCGTCCGAGCCGATTGTCTTCATGAAGGCCACCACCTGCATCAACGGGCCGAGCGACGACATCATCCAGCCGAAGAACTCGACCAAGCTCGACTGGGAAGTCGAGCTCGGCGTAGTCATCGGCTCGCAGGCGAAATACGTCGGCGAGGCCGAGGCGCTGAGCCACGTCGCCGGCTACTGCGTGGTGAACGACGTCTCCGAGCGCGCGTTCCAGATGGCGACCACGCAATGGGACAAGGGCAAGGGCTTCGATACCTCCGGCCCGATCGGCCCGTGGCTGGTCACCACCGACGAGATCGCCGATCCGCAAACGCTGGACATGTGGCTCGACGTCAACGGCAAACGCATGCAGAAGGGCAGCACGCAGACCATGGTGTTCAGCGTGGCGAAGATCATCTCGCACGTCAGCCACTACATGACGCTCATGCCGGGCGACATCATCGCCACCGGCACACCTCCGGGCGTGGGCCTGGGCATCAAGCCCAACCCGGTGTTCCTCAAACCCGGCGACCTGATGACCCTCGGCATCCAGGGGCTCGGCGAGCAGCGCCAACGCGTGGTCGGATACGCCGGCTAAAGCCGGCGTGGACTTCAGGGCTACGGCGGGTAGCTGGTAGTAATTACATCACGCGTTTGCCGCGCTGCCGCATGAACGGCGCGCGCGGAACGGTGTAATGTCTGTCGCATGAACAAGCGCGCAGCGCCGGGTGAAACGATCCAAGCCGGGCTTGAGCAGTCGGCCTTCTGGATGCCGTTCACTGCCAACCGGCAATTCAAGAAAACGCCGCGCCTTCTGGCTCGCGCCGAAGGCATGTACTACTGGACCCCCGAAGACCGGAAGATCCTCGACGGCACCTCCGGGCTGTGGTGCGTGAACGCCGGCCACTGCCGCCCGAAGATCGTGCAGGCGGTACAGCGCCAGGTCGCCGAGATGGACTTCGCGCCGACCTTCAATATGGGCCACCCGGTGGCGTTCGAGTTTGCCGAGCGGCTGGCGCAGATTGCGCCGCCCGGGTTCTCGCGCGTGTTCTTCACCAATTCCCGCTCGGAATCCGCCGACACCGCGCTCAAGATCGCGCTTGCCTACCACCGCGCACGAGGCGAGGGCGGCCGCTACCGCCTGATCGGCCGCGAGCGCGGGTACCACGGCGTGAACTTCGGCGGCATGGCGGTCGGCGGCATCACCACCAACAAGAAGATGTTCGGCCCCGGCCTGGCGGGCGTCGACCATATCCGGCACACGCATGACCCGGCGCGCAACGCCTTTTCGAAGGGCCAGCCGACGCATGGGGCGGAGTTCGCCGACGAGCTGGAGCGGCTCTGCGTGCTGCACGACCCGTCGACCATCGCCGCGGTGATCGTCGAGCCGGTCGCCGGCTCGGCCGGGGTGCTGGTGCCGCCGGTCGGGTACCTGGAGCGCCTGCGCGAGATCTGCACGCGCCACGGCATCCTGCTCATCTTCGACGAGGTGATCACCGGCTTCGGCCGCCTCGGCAAGCCGTTCGGCGCGCAGCGTTTCGGCGTGATGCCGGACCTCTTCACCACCGCCAAGGGCCTGACCAACGCGACGGTGCCGATGGGCGCGGTCTTTGTGCGGGATGCGCTTTATCAGGAATTCATGAAGGCCCCGGAAGGGATCGAGATCTTTCATGGCTATACCTATTCGGGCCACCCGCTGGCATGCGCTGCCGGTATCGCCACCCTCGACGTATATGAGGAAGAAGGCTTGTTGACACGCGTCGCGAGCATCGAAAAGCACTGGGAAGACGGGGCGCATGCACTGAAGGGGGCGCCGCACGTCGTCGACGTGCGCAATTGCGGCCTGATGGCCGCGATCGAGCTCGAGCCGCGTGCCGGGCAGCCGGGGAAGCGGGCCTACGAGGTATTCACCAAGGCGTTCGAGGCCGGCGTGCTGATCCGCGTGACCGGCGACACCATCGCGCTGTCGCCGCCGCTCATCGTGGAGACGTCGCAGATCGACCAGATTTTTGATTGCGTGGGAAAGATGCTGCGCTCGGTCACTTAGAACCGGCCAGCAGGGGATAAAGGGAGATAAAAAATGAACTACGGCGGCTTCTGGATCCGGTTTCTCGCTTACCTCGTCGACAGCCTGATCGTCACGGTCGGCTTCGTCGGCATCATGCTGCTCCTCGGGGCGATGGGCCTCGAGCTGGCCGGCGCCGAGATCATCTTCCTGGTGCTGAGCATCCTGTACTGGGCCCTGATGCACTCGTCCCCGCGCCAAGCCACCATCGGCAAGGAGCTATGCGGCCTCAAGGTCGGCGGCCCGAACGGCGAGCGGCTGTCGGTGCCCCGCGCGCTCGGACGCGAGGCGGCGAAGATCATCTCGTCCCTCACCCTGCTCATCGGCTTCATCATCGCAGCCTTCACCCGGAACAAGCAGGCGCTGCACGACTTCGTCGCCTCCACCTACGTGGTACGGGCGAGCGAGGGCAAGGTGGTCGCGGCGCTCGGCCTGGCGTTGCTCGCGCTTTGCGCGCCGGTGCTTGCCGGCATGTACATGGGGACTGCGTTCATCGACGGCTTCACGGCGAGCGTCACGGCCGGAGTGCTGGGCGATCAGCCCGCGCCAAAGCAGGCCCAGACCGCCGCCAAGCCCGCTGCGCCGGCACCGGCACCCGTGCCCAAGGTTGTCGCCGAGGCGCCCAAGCCAGCCGCCGAAGCGCCCAAGGCAGCCGCCGAAGCGCCCAAGGCAGCCGCGGCGCCGGTTCCAGTCTCTGCACCGGTCCAGCCGGTTGCCAAAGCTCCCGAAGCGCCGAAGTCAGCGCCAGCCCCGGCCAAGGCCGTGGCGCAACCCGCCGTCGCTCCAGAGCCGGTGAAAGTTGCCGCGCCGGTCGCGCCCAAGGAGGAGGTGCCGGCCAAGGCGGAACCCGTAGCCGAGGAGCGCGCGCCCGCCAAGGAGGCGACGCTCGTCCCCGCGCGGATGGCGGCCGGCCCGGTCTACGAGAGCAAGATCCGCTTCAACGACCTTGTGACCGCCGTGCTCTACCAGGACGCGGGCGCGGTGAACGACCTGCTCGCCTTCGGCAAGTGGCCCGACAAGGCGGACAGCACCGGCATGACGCCGCTGATGATCGCGGTCTCGCTCGGTCAGACCGAGATCGCCGGGGCCCTGCTCAAGGCCGGGGCCGACCCGCAGCGCGTCGGCCCCGGAGGGGTGACGGCGATCTCCATCGCGCGCGAGCGCAAGGACGCAGCGCTCATCGGTCTGCTGCAGGGTAAACGCTAGCTCAGCGGGAAGCCCGCGTTCGCGGGCTATTTCGCCGCAGCTCTGACCACGCCCAGCCGGCGGCCGCGTGCCGGCTGCTTCAACCTCGCCGGGACCACCAGGTCCCGGACGAAGTTCGGCAGGGCGAACACACCCTCGTGGGTCTCGCCGTTGTAGTAGCGCAGGTCCGTCAGCTTGCGCGCCTCGATGCGCCGGTCGATCTCGTCGGCCGTGAAGGCCTTCGGGTCGAGCTTGTCCGAGCACACCGCCATCGCCCATAGCGAGCCGTAGAGCGGGATGTACATGGTGTACGGCCGCACGATGCGGAACACCGTGTTCAACCGCTGGGCAAGCTGGGCGACGCGCTCCGGCCGCGCCACCGGCGAGCCGATGTGCAGGGTGAGCGCTCCGCCCGGCGCCAGCGCGGCGCGCAGCTGCTGGAAGAACTCGGTCGAGTAGAGCGCTTCCGCCGGTCCCATCGGGTCGTTCAGGTCGAGCGCGATCAGGTCGAATTTCTCCTGGGTCTCACGCACGAACTTCATCCCGTCGTCGACCAGCACCCGCAGCTTCGGGTTGTCGAACGCGCCCTGGTGGACGGCCTGGAAGTGCTCCTTCGCCACCTGGATGACGTCGCCGTCGATCTCGACCATCGTCACCTGCTCGACCGAGGGGTGCTTGAGCGCCTCCTCGGAGGAGCCGCCGTCGCCGCCGCCGATGATCAGCACCTTCTTCGGCGCCGCGTGCGCGGTAAGCGCGGGGTGAATCAGGTTCTCGTGATAGACGAACTCCTCCTTCTCGGAGGTCATGTTGAACCCGTCGAGACGGAACAGCTTCCCGTAGTGCGGCGTGTCGTAGATCGCCATCTTCTGGAAGCGCGTCTGCCACTCGCCGACCTGCTTGGTCGCCTTGATATAGAAGCCGGTCGAGTCGTTGAGCGGCTCCATCAGCAGGTGCTCGCCGCGGTCGACCTCGTGGCGCGCGGCCTCCGTCGGCTGGAAGTACTCGACCATCTGCTCGAACAGCTTCCGCGCCTTGGCGGAATTGTCGGCGCTGTAGTTACAGACGTAGACGTCGAGCGTCAGCCCCTGGCGCTCGGGCCAGGTATGGATGGCGAGGTGGGACTCGGCAAGCACCACCGTGCCCGTGAAGCCGCCTCCCTCGAACGTGTGGAAAGTGGCATCCATGGTCGTGAGCCCTGCGGCCGCGACCATCTCGATGCACTTGGCCCGAAAGCTCTCGCCGTCGAGGAGTAGCTGCGGATCGCAGCGGCAGCCGGTGAGGTCACCGATGAGATGCAGACCATTCATGTCCGTACCCTCCAAAATGCGAAGGCGCAGCCTGCGGAGTGCAGACCACGCCTTCCATCCGCGCCTTTCGGCGCACAGCGCTCTCTGATCGCGCTCAACTCGTTCAAAACCTCCTAAGTTTTCACGTTTGCTCTCGGATCTCTTGACAAACCGCGTCGATCAATCTCCGAGCGATCGAGATTTTGCTCGGAAGTTTCGGTAAATGCAATAGATCAAACCAATTTGCTTCCTCGATTTCTCCGGCTTGCGGACGAATCTCGCCGCTCGACCACTCGCAGATGAACGCGATCATCAGCGAATGCGGGAACGGCCACGACTGGCTGGCGAAGTAGCGGCAGCTCGCGATGCTCACGCCGACTTCCTCCGCGACTTCGCGCGCGACGCACTGCTCGAGCGACTCGCCGGGCTCGACGAAGCCGGCGAGCGCGCTGTACATGCCCGCCGGAAAGTGCGGGCTGCGCGCCAGGAGAAGCTGTTTTCCCCTATGAACGAGCGCCATCACCGCGGGCGCCACGCGCGGGTAGGCGGAGAGCTTGCACGCCGGACAGACGCGCACGCGCTCGTCGCGCTTCGCCGCGGTGGGCGTGCCGCAACGGCCGCAAAACTGGTGGTCGCGGTCCCACTGCAGGAGCTGGAGCGCCCTTCCGGCGAGCGCGAAGTGGTCGTCGTCGAGCACCGAGAACAGCGGCCGCAGGCCTTCCCAGGACAATCCGGCCGGCGGCGCGGCGTTCGCCGGCAGCTCGGCCGTCCAGCAATCCACGCCGCCCAGCCGCCCTAGATACAGCGTGCGGCTTGCTTCGGACCCCAACCAGTTGTGGTTTTTTCGCAACGCGCTGCTTTCCGGGAGCCGAGCGAATGCCGGCCGGGCGCGGAAGCGCGGGTCGTCGCTCGGACGCTCCGGCGGCCCGAGCTCCACCAGCAGCTTGTCACCGCAGAACAAGAACCAGTGGCCCTCGGCGCTGCTCTCGCAGAAGCAAAGCGCTTCGAACTGCGCCGGCGAACGGAACGGAAGTTCAATCATGCGCTGAGTATAATTTGCCGCTTCCGATGGACACCTCCGTCACGGCCAAAGCAACCGAGGCCGAGCTCGCCAATTCCATTCGTGCGCTCGCCATGGACGCGGTGGAAGCCGCCAAGTCCGGCCACCCCGGCATGCCGATGGGCATGGCCGAGATCGCAGTGACGCTCTGGAAGCGCCACCTGCGCCACAACCCGGCCAACCCGGACTGGCCGAACCGCGACCGCTTCGTGCTCTCGAACGGCCATGGCTCGATGCTGCTCTATAGCCTGCTTCACCTCACCGGCTACGCGCTGCCGATCGAGGAGCTGAAGCGCTTCCGCCAGCTTGGCTCCAAGACGCCCGGCCACCCGGAGCGCGGCTGCGCGCCCGGTGTGGAGACGACCACCGGCCCGCTGGGCCAGGGTCTCGCCAACGCCGTAGGCATGGCGCTTGCCGAGCGCCTGCTCGCCGCGCGCTTCAACAAGCCGGAGCACGAGCTGGTCGAGCACTTCACTTATGTCTTCCTCGGCGACGGCTGCATGATGGAAGGCATCTCGCACGAGGCCTGCGCCCTGGCCGGAACCCTGGGGCTGGGCAAGCTGATCGCCCTGTACGACGACAACGGCATCTCGATCGACTCCGACAAGGGCCAGATCAAGCAGTGGTACACCGACGACGTCCGCAAGCGCTTCGAGTCCTACGGCTGGCAGGTGATCCCCAACGTCGATGGCCATGACATCGAGGCGGTGGACAAGGCGATCCGCAAAGCCAAGAGAGCAGTAAAAGCCGGCGAACGCTCGCGGCCGACGCTGATCTGCTGCAAAACGGTGATCGCCAAAGGCGCGCCGAAGAAAGCCAACACCGGCGCGGCGCACGGCGCGCCGCTCGGCGCGGAGGAGATCGCCGCCACCCGCGCCGCCATCGGTTGGACGCACCCCGCGTTCGAGATCCCCAAGCCGGTGTACGACGGCTGGGACGCACGCGAGGCCGGCAAGCGGCTCGAGCGGCGCTGGCAGAAGCTGCTGAAGAGCTATCAGACCAGCTTTCCGGAGGATGCCGCCGAGTTCGAGCGCCGCGTGAAGGGGGAATTGCCCGCGCGTTTTGACGGCACGGCCCAGGCGCTGCTGGCCGACTTCAATACCAAGGCGGAGACCATTGCGACCCGCAAGGCGTCGCAGAACGCTCTCGAAGCCTTGGTTCCGGCGCTTCCGGATCTGGTCGGCGGCTCGGCCGACCTGACGGGCTCCAACCTGACCATGGTGAAAGCCTCCAAGACGGTCTCGCCCGGCACGCTGTCCGGCAGCCATATCTTTTACGGCGTGCGGGAATTCGGCATGTGCGCGGTGATGAACGGCCTGGCGCTGCACGGCGGGGTGATTCCGTATGGCGGCACCTTCCTGGTGTTCTCGGACTACGCGCGCAACGCGCTGCGCCTGGCCGCGCTGATGGGCTTGCGCACGATCTACGTGTTCTCCCACGACTCGATCGGCCTGGGCGAGGATGGCCCGACGCACCAGCCCATCGAGCACGCCGCCACCCTGCGCCTGATGCCGAACATGGACGTCTGGCGCCCGTGTGACACCGTCGAAACCGCCGCGGCGTGGAACGCGGCGCTGCGGCGCAAGAACGGCCCCACCGCGCTCCTCCTGACTCGCCAGAACGTCCCATTTCAGAAAAGAGAATCCCTGGATGGAATCGCCAGGGGCGGCTATGTGCTGGCCGACGCCCCCGGCGCCCGTGCAGTCATCATCGCCACGGGCTCCGAAGTCGGCATCGCCGTCGAAGCCCAAAAGCAGCTAGCGGCGGCCGGAATGCCGGTGCGGGTGGTTTCCATGCCGTCGACCAGTGTTTTCGACCGCCAGGACACGGAATATCGGAACTCCGTGCTGCCGCAGGCACTCCCAAAGATAGCGGTCGAGGCGGGCGTCAGCGATTATTGGCGCAAGTACGTTGGAACCGAAGGCGCCGTGGTGGGCATCGACCGCTACGGCGAATCGGCCCCCGCCGGCGATCTCTTCAAGCACTTCGGCTTCACCCCGGACAACATCATCAAGGTCGTTAGGAGCATCGTTAAATGATCAAAGTCGCCATCAATGGATTCGGCCGCATCGGCCGCATGGTTCTGCGCGCCCACTACGAGGGCGGCAAGAAACACCAGCTTCAGTTCGTCGCGGTCAACGACCTCGGCGACGCGCAGACCAACGCCCACCTGCTCAAGTACGACACCGCCCATGGGCGGTTCCCGGCGCGCGTGGAAGTCAAAGAAAAAACGATGGTGGTCAACGGCGACCCCATTCAGGTGGTGGCCGAGCGCGACCCGGCCAAGCTGCCGTGGCGGCAGCTCGGCGTCGACGTGGTGCTGGAATGCACCGGCCTCTTCACCAGCAAGGCGAAAGCCGGCGCGCACCTGCAGGCCGGCGCGCGCAAGGTGATCATCTCGGCGCCGGGCGAGAAGGACGTCGACCGCACCGTGGTCTTCGGCGTGAACCACAAGGCGCTCAAGGACGCGGATACGGTGATCTCCAACGCCTCGTGCACCACCAACTGCCTGGCGCCGCTGGTCAAGGCGATCGACGATCGCATCGGCGTCGTTTCGGGCCTGATGAACACCATCCACTCCTTCACCAACGACCAGGTCCTGACCGACGTATTCCACAAGGATCTGCGCCGGGCGCGCGCCGCCGGCCACAACATGATCCCCACCAAGACCGGCGCCGCCGCCGCGGTCGGCCTGGTGCTGCCGCACCTCAACGGCAAGCTCGACGGCTTCTCGATCCGGGTGCCGACCATCAACGTCTCGATCGTCGACCTCACCTTCGTCGCGAAGAAGCCCACCACGGTGGATGAAGTGAACCGCGCGGTGAAGCAGGCCGCGGACGGCGAGCTCAAGGGCATCCTCGAGTACAGCACCGAGCAGCTCGTGTCGTCGGACTTCAACCACAACCCGGCGAGCTCGATCTTCGACGCGGGCCTCACCCGGGTTTCCGAGGGCACGCTGGTCAAGGTGACCTCCTGGTACGACAACGAGTGGGGCTTCTCGAACCGCATGCTGGACGTCGCCGCCGTGTTCGCCGAGGTCGGGGCCGTCGCAGCGAAATAAATGAAGTTCAAGCGCATGTCGGAGGTCGACCTCCGAGGAAAGCGCGTGTTCATCCGCTGCGACCTCAACGTGCCGATCGAGGACGGACGCATCAGCGACGACACGCGTATCCGCGCCTCGGTTCCGGGCATCAAGGCCGCGCTCGAGCAGGGCGCCGCCGTCATGGTCACCTCGCACCTCGGCCGTCCGACCGAGGGCGAGCTCAGGCCTGAGGACTCCCTAGCTCCGGTCGCGGAGCGCTTGGCCCAGCTCCTGAAAGCCAAGGTTTCGCTCATCAAGGACTGGGTGGATGGCGTCGACGTGAAGCCCGGCCAGGTGGTGATGCTGGAGAACTGCCGGGTCAACAAGGGCGAGAAGAAGGACGACGAAGCACTGGCGCGCAAGATTGCCGCGCTGTGCGACGTCTACGTGAACGACGCTTTCGGCACCGCGCACCGCGCCGAGGCGACCACCCACGGCGTTGCCCGCTTCGCCAAGGTGGCTTGCGCCGGCCCGCTGATGGCGGCGGAGCTCGACGCGCTCGGCAAGGCGCTGGCGGACCCGGCGCGGCCGCTGGTGGCGATCGTCGCCGGCTCGAAGGTCTCAACCAAGCTAACGATCCTGGGCGAGCTGGCCAAGAAAGTGGACAGCCTGATCGTCGGCGGCGGCATCGCCAACACTTTCCTGCTCGCCGCCGGCAAGCCGATCGGCAAATCGCTCGCCGAGCGCGACCTCGCCGGCGAGGCGAAGCGCATCATGAAGAGGACCGAGGTGCCGCTGCCGACCGACGTGGTGGTGGCGAAGTCGCTGGACGACGCCAAGGGCAAGGTGAAGCCGGTGGCCGAAGTGGCCGCCGACGAAATGATCCTCGATATCGGTCCGGACAGCGCCAAGGCGCTGGCGGCCGCGCTGAAGAAAGCCGGCACCATCCTCTGGAACGGGCCGGTCGGGGTGTTCGAGAAGGAACCGTTCGCCAAGGGCACCGAAACGGTCGCCAAAGCCATCGCCGGCTCCCAGGCGTTCTCCATCGCCGGCGGGGGGGACACCGTCGCCGCGATCCACAAATTCAAGATCGACAAGCGCATCGGCTACATCTCCACCGCCGGCGGCGCTTTCCTGGAATTCCTTGAAGGAAAGAAGCTGCCCGCCGTGGCTGCGCTCGAAGCCCGCGCGGATGGTTGAGCAGTTCAGCGTCGACACCCCGGGCCAGGGGCTGCATGACGTCACTTCGCAAGTTGGCTCGCTGGTGCGCAAGGCCGGGATCAAGGAAGGGTTGTGCACGCTGTTCGTACGCCATACCTCGGCCAGTCTCGTCATTCAGGAAAACGCGGACCCGACGGCGAAACGCGATCTCGAGCGCTGGCTGAACCGGCTGGTCCCCGAGGGCGATCCGTTCTATAGCCACGATGCCGAGGGCCCGGACGACATGCCGTCGCACCTGAAAGCCGCCTTGACGGCGACGTCGCTGTCGATCCCGATTGCCGACGGGAAACTGGCATTAGGGACCTGGCAGGGCATCTACCTTTGGGAGCACCGGCGGCGGGGATCCACGCGCGAGCTCGTGGTGCACATCGGCGCTTGAAGGAAGGAATGAAGATCTCGTCCGCAATCGTCGGCCGCGAGACGGGCCCCGACGTGCAGCAGGTCGACGCACGCTGGCTGATGGCTTACAGCGCCGGCCTCGGCGAACGGGATTACCCGCATGCGCTTTTCCCGGTGTGCTACGAATGGCCGGCGACGCGCCAGCTGCGCGAACGCGCGGGGTTGGTGCCGATCGATGCACGCCTCGTGCACGCCCAGCACGACCTGATCATTCACCGTGCCCCGAAGGAGGAAAAGCTTTTCATCAGCGGGAAAATCGTTGCCGCGCTGCAACGCAAGCCAGGCACGCTAGTCGTCTACCGCTTCATCACCAGAGATGAAAAGAAGGAGCTGGTGAGCACGACCGACTTCAGCGCGCTCTATCGGGATGCCAAGCTCGAAGGTGGCGACCGGGTAAGCGACAAGGTCGACGACCCGCCGAAGCATTCACAGGCATTGGAGGACATTGGCGACATTTCCGTAGCCGCGACCGCCGCCCATGTTTATACGGAGTGCGCTCGCATCTGGAATCCAATCCATACCGACGTCGCGTATGCCCGCGCGGCGGGGCTGCCCGACATCATTCTGCACGGCACGGCGACCCTGGCGCTTTCGGTTTCAAAAGTTGCGAGTTCATTCGGAATGAAGCAGGTGCGCCGCATTCGCTGCCGCTTCGCCGGCATGGTGACGATGCCGAGCACGCTCACGGTGCGCGCGTCCCGCGAGGACGACAGGGTGGCTTTCGAGACTCGCAACGAGAGCGGCGAGGCGGTCATCGAACGAGGCTGGATCAGTTAAACTCGGAAGGACGTCCTTCATGTTGCGCAGTACAAAAATCGTCGCCACCCTCGGACCTGCTTCCAGCGAGCCGGCAGTGCTCGAACGCATGATTCGCGCCGGGGTCGACGTGGTGCGCCTCAATTTCTCCCACGGCACCGCCGACGACCACCTCAAGCGCGCGGCGCTGGTTAAGGAGATTGCCTCCAGGGTCGGCCGCACGGTCGCCATCATGTGCGACCTGCAGGGGCCGAAGATCCGCGTCGGCAAGTTCAAGGAAGGCAAGGTCGTTCTCGAGAAGGGCGCCCGCTTCATCCTGGATGCGGGCATCGAAATAGGCGACGGCGAGCGCTCCGGGCTGGACTACAAGGAGCTGCCGCGGGACGTGGAGCCGGGCGCGCTGCTGCTGCTCGACGACGGCAAGATCGTCCTCGAGGTCACCGCGGTGCGCGGCGACGAGGTGCATACGCTGGTGCGCCACGGCGGCATGCTGTCCAACAACAAGGGCATCAATCGTCAGGGCGGCGGGCTGACGGCGCCCGCGCTCACCTCCAAGGACATGGAGGACATCCGCACCGCCACCAAGCTGCAGGCCGACTACCTGGCGGTGTCGTTCCCGAAGAGCGGCGCCGACATGTACATGGCGCGCGAGCTGATGCGCGCGGCGGGCGGCAAAGCCTTCCTCATCGCGAAGATCGAGCGCGCCGAGGCGGTGGGCGAGGCCGCGCTGCTCGACATCATGCGCGGCTCCGACGGCATCATGGTGGCGCGCGGCGACCTCGCGGTCGAGGTCGGCGACGCGTCGGTGCCCGCGCTGCAGAAAAAGATGATTCGCCTCGCCCGCCAGGAGAACAAGCTCACCATCACGGCGACGCAGATGATGGAGTCGATGATCTCGAGCCCGGTGCCGACGCGCGCGGAAGTGTCCGACGTGGCGAACGCGGTGCTCGACGGCACCGACGCGGTGATGCTCTCGGCCGAGACCGCGAGCGGGCTGTACCCGGTGGAGGTGATCGAGGCGATGGACCGCATCTGCGTCGAGGTCGAGCAGACGCAGCCGCTCAACCTCGAGCAGGACTTTCTGAACCGCGTGTTCACGCGCGTCGACCAGTCGATCGCGATGGCGGCGCTCTTCACTGCCTATCACCTCAAGGTGAAATGCATCGCCTCGCTCACCTAGTCGGGCTCGACCGCGCTGTGGATGAGCCGCCTGAACTGCGGCGTGCCGATCTACGCGCTCACCTCGCAGACGCAGACCCGCTATCGCTGCGCGCTGTTCCGCGACGTGTTTCCGCTGATGGTCAAGTACGTTGGCCACGACCGCGAGGAGCTGCTGCAGGAGGCGGAGCGGGCGCTGGTCGAGAACAAGGTGGTCAAGGACGGCGACCTGATCGTGCTCACCATCGGCGAGCCGATCGGCAAGTCCGGCGGCACCAACACCATGAAGATCGTCAAGGTCGGGGAGCATCGCAAACCATGAACAAGCCTTTCAGACCCGCTCCGGAGCTCGCTTCCAGATTCATCGACGTGGAGCATTTGCCGTGGGAGAAAACCGCGTACGCCGGCATCGAGCAGAAAACGCTGCTCTTCGACAAGGCGACCGGCCTGATCACGGCGCTGATGCGCATGGCGCCGGGTACGCGTCTGCCGGAGCATGAGCACGTGAAGGTCGAGCAGACCTACGTGCTGGAAGGCGAATTGCACTGCGGGGAAGGAATCTGCAAAGCCGGGCAGTTCGTGTGGCGCCCGGCGGGCAGCCGCCACGAGGCGTGGGCGGGGCCACAGGGCGGCACCTTCCTCGCCATGTTCCAGATCCCGAACAAGTTCTTCGGACGCGACGGGCGCGAGACCGATTTCCTCGGCAACGACTGGCAAAAGCTGTGGGGGTCCCACCAATGAAGCGTGTTCTCGCGAAGTGGGGGCCGATCATCCGCAAGACCGGTACGTTCGCCGACTAGGTTTACGCAAGCGCGGATGGCGGACACTCTTCCGGCGCGCTTCTCCGGAGTAGAAGAGCTCGAGGAGTTCATGACGCGCCCGTCGGCGGCGCTGCGAGCGGATCTGTCCGGCATCGACGAGATCCTGGTTCTCGGCGTCGGCGGCAAGATGGGCCCGACGCTCGCGCGCATGGCGCAGCGCGCCGGCAAGCGCGTGATCGGCGTCGCCCGTTTTTCCGAAAAAGGACTGAGGGAAAAGCTCGAGCGCTGGGGGATCGAGTGCCTGGCGTGTGACCTGCTCGACCGCGCCGCGCTCGAGCGCCTGCCGCGCGCGAAGAATGTGGTGTTCATGGCAGGCCACAAGTTCGGCGCGGCCGGCGATCCATCGTTTACCTGGGCGATGAACGTGGCCGTGCCCTTCATGGTGGCCGAGACCTTCCGCGAGGCGCGCATCGTCGCCTTCTCCACCGCGTGCGTCTATCCGTACGTCGAGGTCAACGGCGCCGGTGCCGACGAAAAAACCGAAACCTTGCCGCCGCCGGGCGATTACGCGACCTCCTGCGTCGGACGCGAGCAGATGTTCCGGCATGCGTCGCAGCGCTACGGCACGCCGGGACGGCTGGTGCGCCTCTCCTACGCGATCGACATGCGCTACGGCGTGCTCTACGACGTGGCCCAGAGCGTGCTCGCCGGCAAGGCCGTCGCGCTCGGCATGGGCTATGCAAACGTGATCTGGCAGGGCGACGCCAACGAGCAGGCGCTGCGGCTGCTCGCCCACTGCACCTCGCCGGCGAGCCCGATCAATATCAGCGGCCCGAAGGTGAGCGTGCGCTGGCTGGCCGGGGAGTTCGGCAAACGGTTTTCGAAGAAGCCGGCCTTTTCGGGGCAGGAGGCGCCGACCGCCTGGCTAATCGACACCGCCGCGGCTGCGCGGCTGCTTGGGCCGCCGCGCGTGCCGCTCGAGACGATGATCGACTGGGTCGCGGACTGGGTGAGCCGCGGCCAGCCGAGCCTCGGCAAGCCAACGCACTTCGAAACGCGTGACGGGAAGTACTGAGCACCGGCTGGGCGCCGAGCATGTCGCCGGCTGCCTCGCGCTTTCCGCGTCCGCGGGCTGGAACCAGAACCAGGCCGACTGGCGGCTGATGCTCGGCATGGGCGATGGCTGGGGGATTTCGCTGCGCGACGGCACCCTGGTCGCGTCGACCCTCGTGCTCCCCTATGGAAAGGAGTTCGCGTGGGTCAGCATGGTGCTCGTGCTACCCGAGCACCGCAGAAAGGGTTACGCGTCGCGGCTGCTGCGCGTGGCGCTTGCCGACCTCGAAAGCCGCGGCCTGACTGCGGTGCTCGATGCGACGCCCGCAGGCCGCGAGGTGTACCGCCAGGAAGGCTTTCGCGATACCTGGGGGTTCAAGCGCTACGTTTTGGATAATCGGTCAAAGACCGCGGCGAACCAAGTGCGGCCCATCCACAATCGCGACTGGAGGTGGATCCTGGAGCTCGATGCGCAGGCGTTCGGCGCGAGCCGCGAAATGCTGCTGCGCTCGCTCGCGCAGCGCCTGCCCGAAGCCGCGCTGGTGGTGGAAGGCAGGGGGTTCATCCTGGCCCGCGAGGGCAGGGAGGCTCGTCAGGTCGGGCCTTTGATCGCTTCGGACCGCGAAGCGGCGATGAGCCTGTTCTCCGCGGGCCTTGGTGCCGTGCAGCCGCCGGTGTACCTCGATCTCGTCGACGGCGTGTCCGCGCCGCCCGGGGCGGTGTTGCAGCGGCCATTCACGCGCATGGTGCACGGTCAACGCCCGGCGCCGGGGAACGAGAAGCTGGTTTTTCTCGTCGCGGGACCCGAGCTCGGCTAGCCTAGTTAACATGCACCGCTCCCAGTTGCCCTCGGAGATCGCCGCGCTGCTGCGTCGCGGCACGGTGATTCCGGCACATCCGCTTGCGCTTGACTCGCGCCGCAGGCTGGACGAGCGGCGGCAGCGTGCGCTGACGCGCTATTACCTCGACGCCGGCAGCGGCGGGCTGGCGGTTGGCGTGCATGCCACGCAATTTGCCATCCGGGAAGCCGGCCTTTACGAGCGCGTGCTTGCAATTGCCGCGGAGGAGGCGGGAAAACGGCCGGTCGTGAAGATCGCGGGCCTTGCCGGCAAGACCAGCGCTGCGAAGCGCGAGGCTCAGTTGGCGCGCGAGCTCGGTTACCACGCCGGCATGCTGTCGCTCGGCGCGATGAAGGGCGCGTCGATCGACGCCTTGGTACGACATTGCACGGCGATCGCCGAAGAAATCCCGCTGATCGGCTTTTACCTGCAGACCGCGGTCGGCGGCATCCCGCTGCCGATGGAGTTCTGGCGCCGCTTCGCCGCGATCGACAACGTGGTCGCGATCAAGATCGCGCCGTTCGACCGTTACCGCACGCTCGACGTGGTGCGAGGCGTGGTCGCGGCGCGGGCCGAGGAGCACGTGACGCTCTACACCGGCAACGATGACCATATCGTGCTGGATCTTGCCGTTCCCTTAGTGATCCGAAGGGGCTCGGAGGAGGTCCGGGTCCGCATCCGCGGCGGACTGCTCGGGCACTGGAGTGTGTGGACAAAAACCGCCGTTTCGCTTCTGAAGAGAATTCAAGAGGAGAAGCTGAACGAGGACCTGCTCGCGCTCGATTCCCGGGTCACGGACTGCAACAGCGCGTTCTTCGACGTGGCGCACAACTTCGCCGGCTGCATTCCCGGTTGCCACGAGGTGCTGCGCCGCCAGGGCCTGCTCGAAGGAACCTGGTGCCTCGACCCGAAGGAGACGCTCTCGCCCGGCCAGGCCGAGGAGATCGATCGCGTCTATCGCGAGCACGGCGACCTCGCCGACGACGCCTTCGTGCGCGCCAACCTGGACAAATGGCTGTCGGAATGAGCAGGATTCTCAACGCATGGAGGAAGTGAGATGAAACGACTGTTCTTGTTGGCTGCAATATTGCTCGCGGCGCCGGTTCAGGCCCAAAACTGGAAGCCCTCCAAGCCGGTGACGATCATCGTCCCCTGGGCGGCGGGCGGCTCCACCGACCAGGTGACGCGCATCACCGCCGCGGAGCTGGAGAAGCACCTGGGCCAGAAGGTGGTGATCGTCAACCAGCCGGGTGCCTCGGGCTCGATCGGCACCAAGAATGCGCTCGAAGCGCCGAAAGACGGCCACACCTGGACCGCCGGCGCGGCGCAGGACCTCGGCGTGTACCGCGCCCTCGGCATGCTCGAGACCAACCTCGCCGACTGGCATCTTTTTCTGAGCGTGGCCAACGTGCCGCTGGTGGGCGTGAATCCGAACACGCCATACAAGACGATGAAGGAGCTGCTCGACGCGATGAAGGCGAAGCCGGGCCAGATCACCGTGGCCACCGCGGGCGTGACCTCGGGCGGGCACAACGCCATGGAGGCGATCGCGCGCGCGACCGGCGTGACCTACCGCCACGTGACGTACGACGGCGGCAATCCGGCGGTGGTGGCCACGGTCGCGGGCGAGACCCAGGTGACGACCCAGCTCGCGGTCGAGCAGGCCGAGATGATCCGCGGCAAGCGCCTGCGCCCGCTGGCAGCGGTCGCCGAGAAGCCGCTGGAGATCGAGGGCTATGGCACGATCGAGCCGATCACGCGCACCGTCGCCGACATGAAAGTCCCGACCAACTATTTCGGCGTATTCATTCCCCGGGACGTGCCCTCCGCGGTCGCCGCCACCATGGAGCGGATCTGGGGCGACCACATCACGCGCTCGGAGGCGCTGAAGAAGTACGCCACCAGCCGCGGCGCGCTGTTCGCGCCCCTGTCCGGGCAGGAAGCGCAGAGGGCGGCGATGCCGGCGGTACAGGCGAACGCGTGGCTGCTGCACGCCGGCGGCAAGACCAAGGTATCGCCCGACAGCGTGGGCATCCCGAAGCCGTAGCGCGGCCGTATGCGCAGCGACCGCGCGCAGGGCGCGTTCTGGATCCTCGTCGGCGGCACGATTTTTTACGCATCCTGGACGATGGACCGCCTGGCGAACGTCGGCGTCCAGCCCTATTCGGCGCCGGGGCTGCTGCCCGGGATCCTCGGCGTTTTCATCGCCGTGCTCGGCGTCGGGATGCTGTTTCGTCGACAAACGGCCACCGGAGAAGCGATCGAATGGCGCCGGCTCGTGCTGCCGATCGCGCTCTGTCTGGGGTTCGCCGCGGGGATGGTCGGCCGCGGGCTGCCGTTCTGGCTCGCGGCGTGGATCTTCATCACCGTGATGATCTGTACGCTGCAGCGCCGCCTGGCTTGGCAAGCGCTCGTCATCGGAGGAGCCGCCAGCGTGGCGATCTCGCTTGTATTCCAGGAATTGTTTCTGATCAGGCTGCCGTGAATGGAAGGCCTGAGCGCGCTCGGACGGTCGCTCGGCAACTTCGCCGCGTTCTGGCCGATTGTCTATACGCTCGGCGCAACGCTGCTCGGCATCCTGATCGGCTGCATGCCGGGACTGTCGGCGACGCTCGGCATCGCGCTGATGACCACGCTCACCATCAAGATGGCGCCGAACGACGCCATCCTGATCCTGATCTGTGTCTACGTGGGCGCGATCTACGGCGGCAGCCGCACGGCCATTCTGCTCAACATTCCGGGCACCGCGGCGAACGCTGCGGCCTGCCTCGACGGCTTCGCGCTCGCGCAGAAGGGCCAGGCCGGGCGCGCCATGGGGATCGCCACCACCGGCTCGGTCATCGGATCGCTGTTCGGCATCGTCTGCCTGGCGCTGTTCACGCCGCTCCTCGGCGAGGTGGCGCTGACCTTCGGCGCCTTCGAATTTTTCTGGCTCGGCGTGTTCGGCGTGCTGATGACCGGCAGCCTGACCGGCGAGGACGCGCTGAAGGGCTGGATCATGGGGTTCCTCGGCCTGTTCGCGGCGCAGATCGGCCAGGAGGGAATCCACGCCTTCAACCGCTTCACCTTCGGCTCGAACAATCTCGCCGGCGGCATCTCGCTCATCCCGGCGCTGATCGGCGCGTTCGGCTTTGCCGAGATCCTCATGGTGCTGACCGCGCCTGCCACCAAGCCGGTGGTGAACAGCGTCGACTCGGTGCTGCCGCGCTTCGGCGACGTGTTTCGCTACTGGAAGACCGTGCTGCGCTCGGGCGTGATCGGCGTCTATGTCGGCATCCTGCCGGGCGTGGGCGAGGACATGGCGGCCTGGTCGTCGTACGCGGCGGCCAAGCGCGCGAGCCCCGAGCGCGAGCAGTTCGGCAAGGGCTCGATCGAGGGCCTGATCGCCGCCGAGACCGGCGACAACGCCTCGATCCCCGGCGGCATCATCCCGGCGCTCGCGCTGGCGATCCCGGGGTCGGCGCCCGCGGCGGTGCTGATGGCGGCGATGATCATCCACGGCGTGCAGCCCGGCCCCATGCTGATGGTCAACCAGCCGCAGTTCGTCTACGACGTGGTCGCGATGACGCTGCTCGCCACGCTCGCGATCCTGTTCTTTGGCCTGTTCATGGTGCGGCCGCTGCTGAAGATCATCCAGGTGCCGCGCTCGATCATCATGCCGATCGTGTTCGTGCTGTGCACCGTCGGCTCGTTCTCGATCGCCTCGCGCCTGTTCGACGTCTGGATCATGCTGGCGGTGGGTCTTGCCGGTTTCGTGCTGCGCAAGCTGGGCTATCCGGTGGCGCCGTTCGTGCTCGGGCTGGTGCTCGGCGACATCGTCGACAAGAGCCTGCGGCGCGGCCTGGTGCTCTCCGACGGCTCGCTCGCGCCGTTCTTCACCCGGCCGATCAGCGCGGTGATCTGCGCTATCGTCCTGTGCACCGTATTCATGTACGTTAGAAAAGCCTGGAAGCGAACATGAGAATCGCGCTCTGCAACGAAGTGATCGCGCCCATGCCGTTCCCGCAGCAATGCGAGTACGCGGCGAAGCTCGGCTACGACGGCCTGGAGATCGCACCGTATACGCTGTCGGAGGAGCCGCAGCGCATGGGCGCCGCGCAGATCGCCGCCGCGCGCGCCGCCGCCGAGGACGCCGGCGTCGCGGTCACCGGGCTGCACTGGCTGCTGGTCAAGCCAGGCGGGTTATCCATCAGCAGCAAAGATGAGAACGTCCGAAAGCGCACCATCGACGTGATGCTCGCCCTGATCGATCTGTGCGCCGCGCTCGGCGGCAAGTACCTGGTGCACGGCTCGCCGCAGCAGCGCCGCGTCGATGCCGGCGAGACCCGCGCCGCGGCGATGGCGCGCGCGCAGAGCTGCTTTGCGGCGGTGGCGGAGCGCGCGCAGAAGGCGGGCGTCGTCTACTGCATTGAACCGCTCTCCGCGGAGCAGACGCCGCTCATCAATACCCTGCAGGAATCCTCGCAAATGGTGGAAGCGATCGGCAATTCCTCCATCCGCAGCATGCTGGACTGCAGCTCGGCGGGGCGGATGGAAAAGGAGCCGCTCGGCGCGCTCATCGAGCGCTGGATGCCGAAAGGCGTCATCGCCCATGTGCAGGTGAACGATCGCAATCGGCGCGGGCCGGGGCAGGGCGAGCAGCGATTTGCACCGCTCTTCCGTGCACTACTACGGCATGGCTACGCCGGGGATATCGCGGTGGAGCCCTTCGACTACGTGCCCGACGGCCCCGGCGCCGCCGCGCGCGCCATCGGCTACTTGCGCGGGATTCTCGAAGCCTTGGAGGAGCGTCCCTCGTAGAGGTCGCGGCCGGCGACCAGCGCGCGCATCTTGCCGTCGGCCATGTTGCGCTTGAGCATCCAGAAGCCGCAGTCCGGGTGGATGTAGCGGACTTTCCCTTTGCCGAGGACTTTGTCGGCGCGTTCGATCGCCCGGGCGATTTCCTCCGCGCTTTCGATCTCGGTGTGCTTGATGTCCACCACGCCCAGGCCGAAGCCGATTTCCCGGCGCAGCTCCTTGAACACCGCGAGCTCCTCCGGCGGGCGGTGCGCGGTTTCCATGACGATGTGGTCGACCTTGAGCGCGTTGAGGTAGTCCATCAGCTTGCCCCAGGTGCCCTTCTGGATCGACTGCCCGCCGTAGTTGCCGAAGCAAAGGTGCACCGCGGCCTTGGATTTCTTGGGAACAGAACCAAGGACTTTGTTGATCGTCGCCGCGGCCCATTTCCACTCGTCCGGGTGGCCGGGCAGATTCGCTTCGTCAACCTGAATCACGTCGGCGTCCACCCGCTCGACCTGCTCGGCGAGCACGTCGGCGATGGCGTGCGCGAGCTTCTCCGGGTCGCGGTAATGCCGGTCGTGCAGCATCTTCGCCAGCATGTGCGGGCCGGTGAGCGTGAACTTGAAGGGCTTGGTGGCGAGCGCGCGGCCGCGCGCGCAGGCGATCGGCAGGTTGAGAGAGCCGGCGCCAATCGCACCTTCCACCACCCCCGGCGGCTTGGCGCGGAAACGGGTCGCGGCACCCTTGGCGTAATCGACCCATTCCGAGAAGCCGATGTCCGGGCGCACGCCGGCGAGCGGCCGCACGAAGTACTCGATCATGCCGTTGGTCTGCGGATGGTTGACGTCGAAGCGATAGAGCTCGCCGTCGCACACCAGGTCGAGCCCGGCCTGCTCCTGCGTGTGGATGACGACGCGCATGGCGTCGGCGAGCGCCTGCTCCGAGGGCGCGGCCGCGAGCCAGTCGGGCAGCGGATACGAGCCGACGACGGTGGTCAGGATCCGTGGCATGGCGGCGAATTATAATTCACTGAATGGTTAACTCGCGCGACCCGGAGCGCACCAAGGCCCGGATCCTCGCCGCGGCGACCGCGGAATTCGCGCGCTACGGCCTCGGCGGCGCGCGCGTCGACCGCATCGCGGCGCGCGCCGGCGCCAACAAGCGCATGCTGTACTACTACTTCCGCGACAAGGACAACCTGTTCCTCGCCGCGCTCGAGGCGCGCTATGCGCACATTCGCGCCGCGGAGCGCGCGCTCGACCTCGAGCACCTCGAGCCGCGCGAGGCGCTGCGCCGCCTGGTCGAGTTCACCTGGAATTATTTCCTCGAGCACCCGGAGTTCCTCACGCTGCTCAACAGCGAGAACCTGCACAAGGGTCGCCATGTGCGCCGCTCGCGGCGCGTGCCGCAAATGCACTCGACCCTGGTCGAGACGCTGCGGGGGGTGCTGAAGCGCGGCGAGCGCACGGGCGTGTTCCGCACCGGGGTCGACCCGGTTCAGCTCTACATCTCGATCGCCGGCGAAGGCTATTTCTACCTCAGCAACCGCTACACCCTGGCGCAGATCTTCAAGCGCGACCTGATGAGTAAGCGGGCGCTGGCCGAGCGCGCCCGCCACAACAGCGACATGATCCTCCACGCCTTAACCGTATAGTTAAAATCGATGGCACGGATCACTCGCGTGGAGGTCGGTCGACTTGATTACCCGATGGTGGGCGAGTTCAAGTTCTTCAAGGCGGGCGCGCGCCCGTCGGTGCTGGTGCGCCTGACCGACGAAGACGGCGCGCAGGGCTGGGGGCAGGCGGTGCCGGTGGAGACCTGGACCTACGAGACGCCGGAAAGCGTCGAGAGCACGCTGCGCCATTACCTCGCCGAAGCCGTGCACGGCGCAAACCCGGCGGACCTTGCCGACGTGCATGCCCGCATGGAGCGCGCGATCCGGCCCTCCTTTTCCGTCGGCCAGCCGCTCGCCAAGGCGGCGATCGACCTTGCTTGCCATGACCTGTGGGGCAAGCAGGTGGAGCAGCCGGTATGTCGGCTTCTCGGAAAGTCGTCGGTCACGGAAATTCAGCTGAGCTGGACGATCAACGCCACCAGCCTCGATAAAGCGCATGAGCAGCTGGAGCAGGGCCGCACCGCCGGCTACACGAGCTACAACGTGAAGATCGGCGCGCCGCAAACGGCCGATTACGATCGCAGCCTGGTGCGCGCGGTGCGCGAGTTCGCGCCGCGCGGCTTCCACTGGGCCGATGCCAACACCAGCTTCGACCTCGCCACCGCCAAGCGCATGGCCGGCGTGCTCGCCGACGCCGGCTTCAAGGCGCTCGAATCTCCGCTGCCGCCCAACCGACTGCGCGATTATCGGGAGCTGCGTCGCCTGGGAGCGTTGCCGATCCTGATGGACGAGGGCATCGTCTCGCCAGTGGAGGCGGAAGAGTTCATGGCGCTGGGAATGCTGGACGGCATCGCGATGAAAGTGGCGCGCTGCGGCGGGCTGTGGCCGGCGGCGAAGATCGTCGAGCTGCTGAAGAGAGACGATTTGTACATGTTCGGCTCCGGGCTCACGGATCCGGAACTGTCGCTCGCGGCGTCGCTGCACCTTTTCGCCTGGGCTGGCCTCGAGTTCCCCGCGGCACTCAACGGCCCGCAATACCTCGCGGGGTTTCGCCCGGTGCGCGATCGCATGCGCGTGCCCCAGGGGCCGGGGCTCGGCTTGAAGATGGACGCGCGCGCCGAGGCCGTGCTGTCATGAAGCGGCTGGCCCCGCTCGCCGGGATCCTGGTATTCCTTGCGGTGTGGGAAGCCGGCGTGCGCCTGTTCAAGGTGCCGCCTTACCTCATGCCGCCGCCGTCGGCGGTGTTTTTCGTTTTCGTGAACGAATTTCAGAAGCTGCTCTACCACGGCTGGGTGACGACCTACGAAATGCTGGCGGGATACGCGCTCGCCGTGGCGGTCGCCGTGCCGCTCGCCATCGCCATCACCTCCTCGGAGCGCTTTGACCGCTTCATCACACCGCAGATGCTGTTCTTCCAGGTCGTGCCCAAGGTTGCCATCGCGCCGCTCTTCCTGGTGTGGTTCGGGGTCGGCGCCACGCCCAAGATTCTGGTGGCCTTCCTGATCTCCTTCTTCCCGATCGTGATCGACGCCGCCGTCGGCCTGCGCTCGATGTCGGCCGAGATGCGCGACCTCGCGCGCTCCATGGGCGCATCGCGCTGGCAGGTGTTCGCCCAGTTTCGGCTGCCGACCAGCCTGCCGTATCTCTTCAGCGGGCTGAAGGTCGCCGCGACGCTGGCGGTCGCGGGCGCGGTGGTGGGCGAGTTCGTCGGCGCCGACAAGGGCCTGGGCTATCTGCTGCTGGTCACCAACTCGAACATGGAAACCGCGCTGATGTTCGCCACCATCGTGGCGCTCACCATCATCGGCCTGGTGTTCTTCTACGCGGTAGAGTTTCTGGAGAAGCTCCTGATCCCGTGGCACGTGACGCACCGCGTGCGCGAGGATGCAGGGACGATGTAACTTCTTTTACTGGAGGAGGAGAGTCATGAGATTGCTCGTGGGACTAATGGCGCTATTGCTGGCGGCGCCGGCGTTTTCGCAGGCCAAGCTGGAGAAATTTCCGTTCCGCCTCAACTGGACGCTGTACGGCGAGCACGCGCCGTTTTTTGTCGCGCGCGAAAAGGGCTTTTACGCCGCGGAGGGGCTGGAGGTCGAGATCCAGGAAGGCAGCGGCTCCACCACGGTGGCGCAGCTGGTCGCCAACGCCACCAGCCCGGTGGCCTACGTCGACGCCGCGACCATGATGCGCGGCGTCAGCAATGGCATGCCAGTGAAGGCGGTCGGCGTGACCCTGCAGCAAAGCCCCATGGCCTTCATCTATCGCGCCGACGCGGCGCGGCCGACCAAGATCTCCGAGATCAAGGGCAGCCGCATCGCCATCACCGCGGGGGACGCGAGCCTCGCGATCTTCACCGCGTTCATGGGCAAGCTCGGCATGAAGCTGGAAGACGTGCAGATGATCACCGTGGCCAACCCGGCGGCGAAGGAGCAGGCGGTGCTCGCCAAGCAGGCCGATGCGCTGCTCGGCTACTTCATGGACCAGGGGCCGCGCATGCAGCTGCAGACCGGGGTGAAGATGGGCTGGACGCGGCTCTACGACATGGCGGGCGTCACCACGCTGTCGAGCGCCATCATCGCCAACAACAACTGGATGAAGGAAGCGAAAAACCAGGACTCGCTGCGCCGCTTCCTGCGCGCCTCGCAACGCGGCTGGCAGTACTCGTTCGACAATCGCGCCGAGGCCGCCGAGATCTTCCGCAAGGCCGCGCCGGTGTTCACGCAGGAGATCGCGCTGCTCGAGGTCGACGGAACGATGAGCATCATCCGCACCGAGCGGACCAAGGGCAAGCCGATCGCCTGGTCCGACGCCGGCGACTGGAAGGACTCCCAGGACCTGCTGTCGAAGTTTGCGAAGCTCAATCCCCAGTCGGACGTGAACGCATACTTCACCAACGACTATCTGTCGCAAGCGCCGTACATGCCAAAGAAGTAATGACGCAGCCGTACATTCGGCTGCAGGGCGTCGGCAAGGTTTACGAAACGGAAGCGGGCCCAGTGGAGGCCTGCACCGACGTCAACCTGGATATCCGCGAGTCGGAGTTCGTCGCCGTCGTCGGCCCGAGCGGCTGCGGCAAGACCACCATCATGAAAATGGTGGCCGGGCTGCAGCCGCATTCCTCGGGCAGCATCACCGTCGGCGGGCGCCGCGTCGACCGTCCGCTCACCGACGTGGGCATCGTGTTCCAGGAGTCGATCCTGCTCGACTGGCGCAGCGTGCTCGCCAACGTGATGCTGCAGGCCGATATCCGGCGGCTTGACCCTGCGAAGTACGAGCCGATCGCGCGGGGCCTGATTGAAGCCACCGGCCTGCAGGGGTTCGAGGAGCGCAAGCCCTACGAGCTATCCGGCGGCATGCGCCAGCGCGTGTCCATCTGCCGCGCGCTGGTGCACGATCCCACGCTGCTGCTGATGGACGAGCCGTTCGGCGCCCTCGACGCGCTGACGCGCGAGCAGATCTCGATGGACATCCAGCGGCTGTGGATGGAGAAGCGCAAGACCGCGCTGCACATCACGCACAGCATCCCGGAAGCGGTGCTGCTCGCCGACCGCGTGGTGGTGATGGGCCCGCGGCCCGGCCGCATCGTCGAGATCATCGACATCGACCTGCCGCGCCCGCGGCGGCTGGACAAGCTGCCGCCGCTTTTCAACGAGTACGCCGGCCGCATCCGCGACATCTTCAAGGCCAAGGGCGTGCTGGCGATGGATTAATGCGTTTCGCGATCAAACAGCTCGATTTCTTCGAGCGGCCGGTGCGCCTACGCATGCCGTTCCGCTTCGGCGTGGTCACGCTCACCGAGGCGCCGCAGGCGTTCGTGCGCGCGCGCATCCGACTCGAGAACGGAATGGAAGCGGATGGCGCGGCGGCCGAGCTGCTGGCGCCAAAGTGGTTCGACAAGAATCCGGCACTCAGCAACGAGGACAACTTTGAGCAGCTGCGCAATTCCATGCGTCAAGCTCGCACCGCGTACCTTTCCGGAAGCCTGGACACTGCTTATGGCCATTCGCGTCCGAGCGTCGGCCTGGTGGAGAATTTCGGCCCTGCGCTCCTTGATCGTGCGGTGCTCGACGCCATGTGCCGCGCGCTGAATATCTCGTTCTATGATGCGATCGCGAAGAACGTCGCGGGCATTTCCTTTCCCGAGCTCGACATGCTGCGCTTTCTGCGGGGGCTGAAGCCTGGCAACCAGATCGCCGCCCGCCACACCGTCGGTTTGGTCGACCCGATTACCTCGCTCGACAACAACACTCCCGTGAAGGATGGATTACCCGAAACGCTCGAGGAGGTCATCGCCAGTTACGGGCACCGCTGGTTCAAGCTCAAGGTCGGCGGGGATCTCGAGGCGGACATCGAGCGCCTGGGCGCCATCGCCGCGGTGCTCGACCGCATCGGGGAGCCTTACAAGGCCAGCCTCGACGGTAACGAGCAATTCGAGGATGCGGGGAGCGTCACCGATCTCTGGGAGGCCGTGAAGGCCGAACCCAGGCTGAAGCGGCTCGCATCGAGCATCGTGTTCATCGAGCAGCCCATCAAGCGACAGAACGCGCTTCCCGCTGCCCGAGAGTCCGCAGATGCCGGCAAGGCGTTGTTCAAGTTGTTGCCGGTCCCGGTCATCATCGACGAGTCCGACGACTCGCTCGACGCATTTCAGCGGGCGAAGGCCCTGGGGTACAAGGGCGTGTCGTCCAAGACCTGCAAGGGGTTATACAAGTCGCTGATCAACGCCGCGCGCTGCAAGGCGTGGGGTGACGGCTACTTCATGACCGGCGAGGACCTCACCATCCAGGCGGGCATCGCGCTGCAACAGGATCTCGCGCTGGTTTCACTGCTGGGGCTCACGCATGTGGAGCGCAATGGCCACCATTACGTGAACGGCATGGCGAACCTGCCCCAGCATGAACAAGACAGGTTTTTCAATGAACACCAGGATTTGTATGAGCGCAGCCACGGCGCCGTGCGCGTGCGCATCAACGGAGGAATGATGCAGATGAAGTCACTCGATTGTCCAGGGTTCGCCAGCCGCGCGATGCCCGATTGGGATGCCATGAGGAGGATGCAATGAGCGAAAAGCGCATCGGCATCATCATGCACGGGGTGACCGGGCGGATGGGCATGAACCAGCACCTGATCCGCTCAATTCTCGAGATCCGCAAGCAGGGCGGCGTCGCGCTCAAGGATGGCACGCGCGTGATGCCGGATCCGATTCTCGTCGGGCGTAACGCGGGGAAAATCGAGGAGCTGGCGAAGAAGCACGGCGTGGAACGATGGACCACGGATCTCGACCAGGCTTTGCAGTCCAAGGATGAAATCTTTTTCGATGCCGCCTCGACCCAGCTGCGCCCGAAGCTGCTGAAGCAGGCTATCGCCGCCGGCAAGCACGTCTATTGCGAAAAGCCGGTGTCGATGACGCTGGCGGAGGCAAAGGACCTCTATGCGGCGGCGAAGAAGGCGCGCGTGAAGCACGGCGTGGTGCAGGACAAGCTCTGGCTGCCCGGGCTACTCAAGCTGCAGAAGCTCCGGCAGGAGGGTTTCTTCGGGCGGATCCTGTCCGTCCGGGGCGAGTTCGGCTACTGGGTTTTTGAAGGCGACCAGGAGCACGGACAACCCGCCGCCCAGCGCCCTTCGTGGAATTACCGCAAGCAGGACGGCGGCGGCATCATCCTCGACATGCTGTGCCACTGGCGCTACGTGCTCGACAACCTCTTCGGCGAGGTGAAGGCGGTGAGCTGCCTCGGCGCCACGCACATTTCGCACCGTTGGGATGAAAATGGCAAGAAGTACAAGGCCACCGCGGATGACGCCGCTTACGCCACCTTTCAGCTTGCCGGCGGCATCGTTGCGCACTTCAATTCCTCGTGGGACGTGCGAGTGCGCCGCGACGACCTGCTCACGCTGCAGGTCGACGGCAGCAAAGGCAGCGCGGTGGCCGGTCTGCGAAAGTGTCTGATGCAAAGCTACGAAAAGACGCCCAAGCCGGTGTGGAACCCGGACATCCCGCAGCCGATCGATTTCTTCCAGGGCTGGGAGCCAGTGCCGGATGAAAACACCGACAATGCCTTCAAGGTGCAGTGGGAGCTCTTCCTCAAGCACGTCGCCGGCGAGGAAAAAAAATTCCGCTGGAACCTGCTCGAGGGCGCGAAAGGCGTGCAGCTCGCAGAGCTGGGAATGAAGAGCTGGAAACAGAGAAAGTGGCTGGACGTGCCGAGGCTCAACCCATGAAACGCGACCGCATCCTGACCCTCAAGCTGCCGTCTGCGGGCGGGCTGGAAGAGTTCGCCATCCACGAGCCGCGGCAGTTCCAGAGGCCGAAGAAGCCCTTCACCCGCAAGGCCCTCGCCGCCGCGCACGTGGTGGCCGATCCGTTCTCGGCGAAGGACCCCTGGCTCGATGCCGCCATCGACTGGGATGCGACGCTGGCATACCGCCGCCACCTCTGGTCGTGGGGCTTCGGCGTGGCCGAGGCGATGGACACCGCGCAACGCGGCATGGGGCTCGACTGGACCAACTCGCTCGAGCTGGTGCGCCGCTCGATTCAGGCTGCCGGCAAGGGCGATGTGGTGGCGAGCGGCGCGGGCACCGATCATCTCCCAGCCGGAAAGACGTTCTCGATCGCGGAAATCATCGCCGCCTACGAAGAGCAATGCGCGGCGATCGAAAAGCTCGGCGGCCGCATCATCCTGATGGCAAGCCGCGCGCTCGCCGCTGCGGCGAAATCACCCGAGGACTATGGGCGCGTATACGACCAGATCCTCGGGCAGGTGAAGGAGCCGGTGATCATCCACTGGCTGGGCGAGATGTTCGACCCGGCGCTCGAAGGGTACTGGGGGAAGAAGGATCACCTCGCCGCCATGGAGGTTTGCCTTTCGGTTTTGCAGAAGAACGCCTCCAGAGTGGATGGCATCAAGATCTCGCTGCTCGACAAGGACAAAGAGATCGTCATGCGCCGCAAGCTGCCGAAGGGCGTGCGCATGTACACCGGAGACGACTTCAATTTCGCCGAGCTGATCGAGGGCGACGCGCAGGGCTACTCGGATGCGTTGCTCGGCATTTTCGATTCCATCGCCCCCGCGGCTTCCCAGGCGCTCTCTTATCTAAGTGAAGATGAAAAGAAAAACTATCACGAGGTGCTGGCGCCTACCGTCCCTTTGTCGCGCCACATCTTCAAGGCGCCGACGCGCTTCTATAAAACTGGCGTGGTGTTCATGGCGTGGCTGAATGGCCACCAGGATCACTTCGTGATGGTCGGCGGCCAGCAGTCGGCGCGCAACGTGCTGCATTTCAGCGAGCTCTTCCGCCTTGCCGATGCCGCCGGGCTGCTCGCCGACCCGCCGCTCGCCTGCGCGCGCATGAAGCAATTGCTGGCCACCAACGGATGCAATTAAGGAAGCTCGGCAGTTTTGGCGCGGAAGCCGACGAGATCAGCGCCGACTTCCGGCGGGTCTGGGATGCGTTTTTCGCTTCGCAGGTTCTGGTGTTCCGGGGCCAGAAGTTCACCCCTTCTGGATTCGTGGCGTTTGCCAAGAACTTTGGCAAGCCCGAGCCCCACGTCATCGACCAGTTCCATTACCCCGAGCACGCCGACATCCTGATCCTCTCCAACGTGCAGAAGGACGGGAAGCCGACCGGACTTGCCGACGCGGGTACCTACTTTCACACCGATTATTCGTATCTCGAGGTTCCGGCTCGCTGTACGACGCTGTACTCGATCCAGGTTCCGAGCAAGGGCGGCGATACGCTGTTTGCGGACCAGTACGCCGCGTATGACGATTTGAGTGAATCGACGAAGAAGCGCATCGATGGGCTTGTTGCACTGCATCACTACGGCAATCGTGATGACCAGGACAAACGCTCACGTACCGTGGCTTCCGTGCTGAACGAGGAGCAGGAAGGCAAGATGGCGTGGGTGAAGCACAAGGTCGCGCGCCGCCACCCGATTACCGGCCGCACCGCGCTTTACTCGGTGTCGGGCAGCTCGTTCCGCATCGAGGGCATGCCCGACGATGAGGCGGTCGACCTGCTCGACGAGCTGAAGCGGCACGCCACACAGGAGAAGTACCAGCTGCGGCTCAAGTACGGCGTGGGCGACGTGGTGGTCTGGGACAACGCCTCGCTGCTTCATTCGGCGACGCTCACCGACCCCGCGGACCCGCGTACACTCTGGCGTATCACCATCAAGGAGGAAAGGAGACCATCATGAAGAAAATTATTTTTGCCGCCCTGGTCACATCCATGGGGGCTTCGGTTCAAGCGCAAACCCTGCACGGCGCCTCGCAATTCAACGACGACCACGCGTTCACCAAGGCGATGGTCAAGTTCGAGGAGCTGATGAAGAAGTACTCGGGCGGGAAATCGATCAATTTCGTGCTGCACAAGAACAGCGAGCTCGGGCTGGAGAAGCAGTACTTCGAGTACATGGCGCAGGGCAAGGCGGTGGACTACGCCATCGTGTCGCCGGCGCATATGTCGACGTTTTCCAAGGCGGCGCCGTTCATCGACGCGCCGTTCCTGTTCAGGGATCTCGCGCACTGGAACAAGGTGCTCAACGCCGACATCCTGAAGCCGGTGGCCGACGAGATCGCGCAGAAGGCCGACGTGATGCTGATCGGCTACGCCGGCGGCGGCACGCGCAACATCTTCGTCAACAAGCCGGTCAAGAACCTCGCCGAGATCAAGGGCCTGAAGGTACGGGTGCAGGGCGCGCCGATCTGGAGCAAGACCTTCCAGGCGACGGGCATGGCGCCGACCGTGATCGCCTACAACGAGGTGTACAACGCGATCCAGAACGGCGTCATCGCCGCCGGCGAGAACGAGGCCGCCGGCGTCGAGCAGATGAAGTTCTACGAGGTCGCGCCGCATCTCGCGATGACGCAGCACGCGATCACCATCCGGCCGCTGTGCTTCTCGGGCAAGACCTTCAAGAAGCTCGACAAGAACCTGCAGGACGCGGTGCTCAAGGCCGGCAAGGAAGCCGGCGCCTTCGGCCGGCAGATCGAGTCCAGCGAGGACGAGCAGAAGCTGGTGAAGCTGGAGAAGGAGGGCAAGCTGAAGCGGGTGCCCTTCTCCGACCGCGCGCAGATGAAGAAGCTGGTCGACCCGGTGATGGCGGACTACGCCAAGGAGATCGGCGCCGAGCAGATCCTGGCGAAGATCAACAACATCAAATAGTTTTCTGGGAAAGAAACTAGCGGCGGCGCCCCAACCGGTGCCGCCGTTTTCTTGTGTATAGAAAAATAACCTTCTGGTACAGCCGCCTGCTGTCGTGGCTGCTCGTCGCCTCGGTCGCGGTGCTGATCATCCCGGTGTCGCTGCAGATCTTCTCGCGCTATACCGCGCTGATCCCGAGCTACATCTGGACCGAGGAGCTGGCGCGCTTCTGCTTCATCTGGTCGATCATGCTCGGCGCCATGGTCGGGATCCGCGAGGGCACGCATTTCGTGGTCGACCTCTTTCCCCCGCTGAACCCGCGCGCGCAGGCGGCGATCCGCCTGGTGGCGAGCGTGTTCGTGCTGATCTTCGCGCTCGTCTTCCTCTGGTGGGGCATCGACTTCACGCGCTTCGCGCTCAACCGCATCTCCGAGCTCGCCGAGCTGCCGCTCTGGTATATCCACTTGCCGTGGCCGCTGGCCGGCGCAACGTGGCTGCTGTTCCTGGGCGAGCAGATGTGGGACGACCTGCGGGTGGTAGCGGGCAAGCTGCCGCCGCCGGCGACCCGACCCACGGATGAAGTTCCAGGAAGCATCACGTGAGCGGCGCGACGGTCCTCGACCCGGGCACCGCCAGCATCATCATGTTCGGCGTGTTTTTCGCGCTGCTCGTGCTGCGCGTGCCGGTGGCGTTCGCGCTCGGCCTCGCCTGCCTGCCGGTGTTCCTGATCGAGGACCGGCTGGCGCCGCAGAACCTGGTGCAGGAGACTTTCAACGCCTACAACTCCTTCATCCTGCTCGCGGTGCCGTTTTTCCTGCTCACGGCCAACCTGATGAACGTGGGCGGCATCACCACGCGCCTGGTACGCCTGTCGCGCGACCTGGTCGGGCATTTCCCCGGCGGCCTCGCGCAGGTGAACGTGGTGCTGTCGCTTTTTTTCGCCGGCATCTCGGGCTCCTCGACCGCGGACGCCGCCAGCCAGTCGAAGATCTTCATCGAGGCGCAGCGCAAGGAAGGCTACGACGACAGCTTTTCGGTGGCGATCACCGCGGTGTCGGCGGTGCTCGCGGTCATCATTCCGCCCTCGATCCTGATGATCGTATGGGGCGGGCTGCTCACGGTGTCGATCGGCGGGCTGTTCCTCGCCGGGATCATTCCCGGGGTGATGATCGCGCTGGCGCAGATGGCGACGGTGCATGTGTATGCCGTCAAGCGCGGCTACCCGACCTATGCGCGCGCCACGCTGGTCGAGACCCTAAAGGCCATTGGCATCGCGGTGCCCGCGCTGATGACGCCGGTGATCATCATCGGCGGCAAGATCTTCGGCTGGTTCACCGCCACCGAGTCCGCCTGCATCGCAGTACTCTATGCCGCGGCCCTCACCATGTTCGTCTACCGCGAAATGGACGTGAAAGGCCTGCACCATGCGCTGCTCGAGACCGGGCGGCTCACGGGCGTGGCGCTGTTCTGCGTCGGCACCGCGTCCGCGTTCGGCTGGCTGCTCGCCTACTACCAGATCCCCAAGGCGCTGCTCGCCAATGTCGCCGCCTGGGGCATGGGGCCGATCACCACCGGCTTCTTCATCGCCGGCGTGTTCCTGGTGGTCGGCTGCTTCCTGGATGCGATCCCCGCGATCGTCATCGTCGGCACGGTGCTCGAGCCGCTCGCCCGGAGCGTCGGCATGGACCCGATCCACTTCGCCATGGTCGGGATCGTCTCGCTGGCTTTCGGCCTGGTGACGCCGCCTTACGGGCTGTGCCTCATGATCTCGTGCGCGGTGGCCAAAATCCGCATGGTGGACGCGCTCAAGGACGTGATGATCATGCTGATCCCGATGTTCGTCGTGCTGGCGCTGATCATCATCTTTCCGCAGATCCCGCTCTTCCTGCCGAGACTGTTCCCGCCGGGCACCTTGTAATGGAGCTCTCCCTGAACACCGCGACGGTGCGCAAGCAGTGGAACCTCGCGCAGATGATCGACGGCTGCGCGCGCCATGGCATCCGCGGCATCGCGCCGTGGCGGGACCAGGTCGAGCAGATGGGCTTGCAACAGGCGAAAAAGTCCATCCGCGAGAAAGACCTTGTCGTCACTGGCCTCTGCCGTGGCGGCTTCTTTACCGCCAAAGACTGGCGCGACGACAACCGGCGCGCGATCGAGGAGGCGCACGAGCTGGGCGCGCAATGCCTGGTGCTGGTGGTGGGCGGGCTGCCGCCGGGCTCCAAGGACCTGATCGGCGCCCGCAACCAGGTGCGGGACGGGATTGCCGCCATCCTGCCGGAGGCGCGCGCGGCGGGCGTGCCGCTCGCCATCGAGCCGCTGCACCCGATGCAGGTGGCCGAGCGCGCGTGCATCAACACCCTTGAGCAGGCCCTCAACCTATGCGACATCCTCGGCGAGGGGCTGGGCGTCGCAGTCGACGTCTATCACGTGTGGTGGGACCCGAAGCTGCAAAGCCAGATCGAGCGCGCGGGCAAGCAGCGCCTGCTCGCGTACCACATCTGCGACTGGCTTTCGCCGACGCGCGACCTGCTCAACGATCGCGGCATGATGGGCGACGGGGTCATCGACCTGCGGCGCATCCGCTCGTGGGTGCAAGCCGCCGGCTACCGCGGCTTCCAGGAGGTGGAGATCTTCTCCGAGCTCGACTGGTGGAAGCGCGATCCTGACGAGGTCCTCGAGATCTGCAAAAAGCGCAGCGCGTGAAGCTTGGGTACTTCACCATGCCGCTGCATCCGGTCGGCAGAGACTGGCGCCAGACGCTCGCTGAGGACCGCGAGGCGATCCTGCTCGCCGAGCAGCTCGGCTTCGAGGAAGCGTTCATCGGCGAGCATGTCACCGACCTGGCCGAAACCATTACCTCCTGCCTGATCTTCATCGCCACGCTGGCCCGCGATACCCGGCGCATCCGCCTGGGCAGTGGCACCGTGAACCTGGCGAATCGCCATCCGGCGGTGACCGCGGCGGAGATCGCGATGGTCGACACCCTGCTCGAGGGCCGCTTCATCCTCGGCGTGGCGCCGGGCGGCCTGCCCTCCGACGCGGAGATGATGGGCACGATGGACGAAGACCGCAACGCGCTGTTCGTCGAGTCGGTCGAGCACATGATCGCGCTTTGGACGGAGGCGCCGCCTTACCGGCGCCAGGGGAAACGCTGGCGGCTCACTACCGAGCGCACCTGGATTGCGGAGATCGGGCAGGGAGAGATGCTAAAGCCCTTCCAGCGGCCACACCCGCCGATCGTGGTCACCGCAATCGCGCCGCACTCGAACGGCATCGCCGCCGCCGCGGCGCGCGGCTGGACGCCGATTTCGGCCAACTTCGTGCACCCCTGGGTCGTGAAGACACACTGGCCGAAGTACGTCGAGGGCTGCGCGGCCGCGGGCCGCGAGGCGAAGGCCGAGGACTGGCGAGTGGCACGCAGCATCTTCGTCGCCGAGGACGATGCAACGGTCCGCCGCCTGACGGGCGGCGCGAATAACGCATTCAGCCACTACTTCCGCAACCTGCAGCGCAAGGGGCAGGCCTCGCGTGGTAACGCCCTATTCAAGCACGACCCGTCGGTTCCGGATTCGCAGGTCACCGGCGACTAC
Source organism: uncultured bacterium (assembly GCA_965233195.1). GTDB lineage: Bacteria > Pseudomonadota > Gammaproteobacteria > Burkholderiales > SG8-39 > SCGC-AG-212-J23. The sequence goes on from CBDDSB010000026.1 coordinate 293,698, forward strand.
CTGGTCTCGCAGCTCCTGATCGCGGGCACTGTCAACCAGGTCGCCGACCGCCTGGCGGCGTTCCGCGCACAGGTCGGTCCGTTCGGGCGCCTCCTCTATTGCGGGCACGACTGGGCCGAGCCGGTGGCGATGCGCCGCTCAATGGAGCTGATGGCCGAAAAAGTGCTGCCTCAGCTATAGACTTCATGAAAGGGACCCATGCGCGGCGCTGTCTTCCTCGGTAATCGCAAAGTCGAACTCCGCAACTTTCCCGATCCCACGCCCGGCCCGGGCGAGGTGGTGATCGAGATGAAGGCCTCGGGCATGTGCGGCTCGGACCTCAAGTTCTACCGCTCGGCGCCGGGCGAGGCGCAGAAGTCGCTCGGCTTCAGCGCCGACGCGGAGCCGTTCATCGGCGGGCACGAGCCCTGCGGCGTGGTTGCCGCGCGCGGCCCCGGCGTCTCGGAGCGCGAGGCGCCGATCGGCCAGCGCGTCATGGATCATCACTATTCGGGGTGCGGCGTATGCAAGCACTGCCGCGTCGGCTGGTCGCAGCTCTGCAAGGCGGGAATCACGGTGTACGGGGTTACGGCCCACGGCGGTCATGCGCAATATCTCAAAGTGCCCGCGCGCACGCTGGTGCCGCTGCCCGAGGAGCTTTCCTTCGTCGCCGGCGCCGCGGTCTCGTGCGGCACCGGCACCGCGTACGGGGCGCTGCGCCGGATGCAGCTGGCCGGCGGCTCAACGCTCGCGGTGTTCGGGCAGGGTCCGGTCGGGATAAGCGCCACGCTCCTTGGCGCCAAGATGGGCGCGCGTGTCATCGCGGTGGAGACGAATGCCGAACGACGCGCCATGGCGATGAAGTTCGGCGCCAGCGTGGCCATCGATTCCGCGGAACACATCAAGGAGCTGACCAAAGGCGAAGGCGTCGATCTGGCGCTGGACACCACCGGCGTTCCGGCCGCGCGGCTGGCCGCGGTGCGCTGCGCCAAAACCTGGGGCACCGTGTGCTTCGTCGGCGAGGGCGGCGAGGTCACCCTCGACGTCAGCCGCGACATGCTGCGCAAGCAGCTCACCATCATCGGCTCGTGGACCTTCAGCGCCATGGGTCAGCTCGAGTGCGCGCGCTTCGCGGTCGACAACGGCATCGACGTCGACGCGTTGTTCTCGCACCGCTGGAAGCTCGAGCAGGCCGACGAGGCATATCGCCTGTTCGACACCCAGTCGACTGGCAAGGGCGTAATCGTTTTCTGACAAGGAGAGGCAATGAAACTATTCATAGGTATCGCGCTTGCATTGGCGGTTTTTTCCGTAAGTGCGCAAACCAAGCTGCGCTACGCGCATGTCGGCGTCGCCAATGCGCCACAGACGCTGTACGCCGACGAGGTGGCCAAGCTGGTCAAGGAGCGCACCAACGGGCGGGTCGAAATCCAGGTGTTCGCCAACTCGCAGCTCGGCGGGGTCAACGAGATGGTGGACGGCGTGCGCTCGGGCGCGATCTCGATGGCGCACCACGACTTCGGCTCGCTCGGCCGCATCGTCAGCAACACCGCGGTATTCAACACGCCGTTCATGTACCGCGATCCTGAGCACGCGATGCGCGCCACCGATCCGGCCCAGTCGCCGGCGCTGCGCGAGATCAACCAGGAGCTGGTGCAGAAGGGCAACATGCGCATCGTCGCCGCGCTGTTCCAGGGCACCCGGCACCTCACCTCCAAGGACAAGGTGCTGTCGATCAAGGACATGCAGGGCAAGAAGTACCGCGGCGTGCCGATCAAGCTCTGGTCCTCGATGCTCACCGGCATGGGCGCGGTGGCCACCCCCGTCGAGGTGTCCGAGCTCGCCACCGCGCTCGCCACCGGCCTGGTCGTCGGGCAGGAGAATCCGCTGCCCAACATCTTCAACCTCAAGCTCTACGAAGTGCAGAAGTACGTGATGCTCACCGGGCACATGCAGTCGATACTCTCGGTGTTCGTCAACGAGCGCGTGTGGCAGCAGATCCCGGCCGCCGACCGCAAGATCCTGGAGAGCACCATGATCGAGGTCGGCAAGAAGACGCTCGACTGGGACCGCGAGACCTTCGGCAAGTACCGCAAGGAGCTCGAGGCGAAGGGCATGACCTTCGTCGAGCAGAAGGACGGCCTCGACGTCGAGGGCTTCCGCAAGTCGGTGCTCGCGCAGGTGAACAAGGACTTCCCCGAGTGGGCCAAGTACATCGAGCAAATCCGCGCCGTTAAGTAGCTTGGAGTTCATGCGCAAAGCGGTGAGGAGGACGAGCCTCGTCCTCCTCACCGCGCTCATCATCACGCCGCTCGCGCAGATCACGATGCGCGGCGTGTTCAACGTGCCGCTCGCCGGCGCCGAAGAGCTGGCCAAGTACTTCCTGATCTGCCTCACGTTCCTGTCCGCCGCGTACGTCACCCGCGAAGGCGGCCAGATCCGCATGGAGGAGTTCCAGTTCCTTCTGCCGCCGAAGCCGCGCTGGATCCTGCAATTGCTGATCGAGATCTCCGGCATCGCGTTCTTCGGCGTGCTGTTCGTCGCCGCAGTGATCACCATCACGCGCAACCTGAACAGCGTGACGCCGGTACTGGAGATCCCGTTCTGGCTGTTCTTCGCGCCGCTGGCAATCGGCTCGCTGCTGCTGGTGGTGGAGACGCTCGCCATCCTGCTTCACACCTGGCGCACGCGGCGCCCGGAAGCGAAGCAGACCGTGCTCAGCTGACCGATGGACGGCTTGCTCGTCATCCTGGCGTTTCTCTTGCTGTTCATGCTCGGCTTCCCTGTGGTGCTGGCGATCGCGCTGCCGTGCCTCACCTACATCTTCGTAAAAGACCTGCCGATCGACCTGGTGGCGCAGCGCACGCTGTATTCGCTCGACTCCTTCCCGCTGGTCGCGGTGCCGGTGTTCCTGTTCGTCGGCAGCGTGATGAACCGCGCGGGCATCTCGCGCTATATATACCGCTTCGCCGACACCGCGGTCGGCCGCCTTCCCGGCGGCGTCGCGCAGGTCAACATCTTCGGCAGCCTGATCTTTGCCGGCATGTCGGGCTCGGCGCTCGCCGACATCGGTGGCCTCGGGCGCATCGAGATCGACGCCATGCGCAACAAGGGCTTCAACGCGCCGTTTGCCGCCGCCGTGACCAGCTCGTCGGCGATCGTCGGCCCGATCTTTCCGCCCTCGATTCCGCTCATCATCTACGGGACGGTGACCGGCGTATCCGTGATCCAGCTGCTACTGGGCGGGATCCTGCCGGGCATCCTGTGCGTGATCATGCTGATGGCCATGACCGGATGGCTCGCGCTGCGCCGCAATTACCCGCGCACCGAGCGCTGGCCGACCGGGGCGGAGCTGTGGCGCGACTTCAAGCCGGCACTGCCGGCAATCCTGGCCCCGGTGATCCTCATCGCCGGGATGCTGATGGGATTCTTCACGCCCACGGAGATCGCGTCGGTCACCGTACTCTATGCGTTGTTGATCTCGAGCCTCTTTTACCGCGAGCTCACCTGGCAGGGGATCTTCGAGGCGAGCTACGAGACCATCCGGTCTTCCTCGGGCATCCTGCTGATCGTCGCCGTAGCGGCGCTATTCGGCTGGATCCTCTCGGTGGAGGGCGTGCCGCAGAAGCTCACCGCGGTGATGCTGCAGATCTCGACCAACCCGTACGTGCTGCTGTTCATCGTCAACATCCTGCTGCTGCTGGTGGGCATGTTCCTCGACAGCACCACCGCCATCCTGGTGATCGCGCCAATCATCGCCAAGCCGCTGGTCGCCGCCGGCGTGGATCCGGTGCACCTTGGCATGGTGGTGGTATTCAACCTAATGATCGGCCTGCTCACGCCGCCGATGGGGCTGGCGCTATTCCTGGTCGCGGAGATCGCCAAGGTCAAGATGAAGGACGTACTGCGGGAGATGCTGCCGTATTACGTCCCCCTGGTCATCACCCTGCTGCTCATTACTTACTTCCCCGTGATCACCACCGCTATTCCACGCTGGGCGCTTCCCTGAGGAGAACGACTTGGAACAACCCGTCATTGCACTTGCCATGGGCGATCCCTGCGGCATCAGCCCGGAGCTCACCGCGAAAGTCGCCGCACTCGATGAGGTGCGCAAAGCCGCGCGCGTGGTGGTGATCGGCGATCGGCGCGTGTTCGATGAAGGCGCAAGAATCGCCGGAGTAAAGATTCCCGATGTTGAATTTCAGGACCTGAAACATCTCGATCCATCCACGGTTCAGCGAGGCGTGGCGAGCAAAGCGGGCGGCGCTTCGGCGCTCGCCAACTACCGCCACGCGCTGCGCATGGCCGCCGACGGCAAGGCGAACGCGGTCTGCTTCACGCCGTTCAACAAGCAGGCGATGCGGCTCGCGCATCCGCCCTACGAGGACGAAATCGGCTTCACCTCCGGGGTGCTCGACTTCAAGGGCGCCGCGACGGAGTTCAACATTCTCGAAGGGCTGTGGAATGCGCGCGTCACCTCGCACATTCCGTTGGCCAAGGTTTCTTCAGCCCTTTCCATCGATTCCATCGTGGGAGCGCTGGAACTGACCGCAACCGCGCTGCGCGCCGCGGGCTTCCAGCCGCCGCGCATCGGCGTCGCGGCGCTCAATCCGCACGCCGGCGACGGCGGTAACTTCGGCCGCGAGGAGATCGACATCATCGAGCCCGCGGTGAAGAAGGCGAAGGCGAAGGGCCTGCCGGCCGATGGGCCGTACCCGGCCGACACCGTGTTCGTGCGCGCCAAGGCGGGCCAGTTCGACGCGGTGCTCACCATGTTCCACGACCAGGGGCAGATCGCGATGAAGCTGCTCGGCTTCGATCGCGGCGTCACGCTGCTCGGCGGCTACCCGTTCCCGATCTGCACGCCGGCGCACGGCACCGCCTACGACATCGCCGGCAAGGGCATCGCCAACGTCGGCGCGGCGCGCGCGGCGCTTCTGCTAGCTGCGCGGATGGCTCACCGAAAGACGACCGTTACTGCCTGACGGTCGCGAGCAGCACCCCGGCGAGGATGGTGGCGATTCCCACCGCATGAAAGGCGGCGAACGATTCGCCCAGGAAGAGGATGGCGAGCAGCGTACCGAACGCGGGTAGCAGATGGATGGTGAACCCCGCCGCATTGGCGCCCACCGCAGCCACGCCGCGGTTCCAGAAGATGAACGCCACGACCGACGCCATCAGTCCCATATACAGCACCCCCAGCGCTTCCTCCGGCGCCGGCCATCGCGCCGGGGCCTGCAGCGCCAGGAGCGCCACGGCAGGGAACAGCATCAGCACTCCCGCGAGTGAGATCACGAAAAGGAATGGCAAGCCGCCGAGCTCCAGCGGCCGGCGCTTAAGCAGCACGGAATAGATGCCCCACACCGGCATGGCGAGAAGGATCCAGCCATCACCGGCATGCAGCTCGAGCTCCAGCAGCGCAGCGGGACGCCCGCGCGAGAGGATGATCAGGATGCCGGCGAGGGACACGAGCATGCCGGCGATTTGCCGCCACGACGCGCGCTCACGGTCGATTAGCCACGAGCACAGCAGAAAAAAGGCCGGTATCGACGAGTTGATCAGGACAGCATTGACCGCCGTGGTGCTGCGCAATCCCAGGTAGACCAGGCTCTGGAACACCGCGATTCCGGTCAGCGAAAGGATGAACAGGATGCCCGCGTGCCGCCGCAGGAGTGCACCCTGGCCGCGCAGGGCGGGCAGCGCGAACGGCGCGAGCACCAGGGTGGCGATCGCCCAGCGCCAGAAATTGAGGGTGAGCGGGTCGAAGGCGTCGCGCAGCGCCCGGCCGGCGATCCAGTTCCCCGACCAGAGCAGGTTGGCGAGGGCCAGCAAAACGAACGCGGAAAGCCGGGAGGAGGTCACTCCCCCAGATATAGCTTCACCACCGCCGAGGTGTCGAGTTCGCTATGTCCCTGCTTTTTCAGCTCGCGGTACGCCTCGAGCGCGCTTTCCAGGACCGGTGTCCTGGATTGCAGCTTGCCGGCCCACGCGCTGACCATCTCGAGGTCCTTCAGCAGCTGGCGCACGTAGCCGCGCGGCGCGAAGTCGCGCTGCACCATGCGCGGCCAGTAGGCCTTGAGCACGTTGCTGTCGGCATAGCCTCCGCCGAGGCACTCCGGGATTCGCGCCGCGTCGATGCCGGCTTTCTCGCACAGCGCCACCGCTTCGCCGAGCATCGCGGTGCCGATGCCGACGATCAGCTGGTTGATCATCTTCGCCGCGAGCCCGGCGCCCACCGGCCCCATGTGCGTGCAGCGGCCGGCGATGTCCTTCATCAGCGGCGCGAGCCGCTTGAGGTCCTCGGCGTCGCCGCCGGCCATCACCGTGAGGCTGCCGGCTTCAACAGCAGGCGGACCGCCGGATACCGGCGCGTCCACCCAGCGGCAGCCGGTTTCCTTGAACACACGAGCCGCGTGCGCGCGGCAGGCATCGACCGGGATAGTTGAAAAGTCCACGATCAGTTGCTGTGCGTTGAGCGCGCGAACAAAGCCTTTGTTGCCAAACACGGCGTCCTCCACTGCCTCATTGGTGGGCAGGTTGAGCAGCACCACGTCGGTACCCTGCGCCGCTTCGCCGGCGGACTTCAGCATCGAGCGCTCGGGCACGATGTCGTAGCCGCGCACTTTCCAGCCGCGCGAGGTCAGCCGTTTCACCATCGGCCCGCCCATCAGGCCGACACCGACATAACCCAGAGAAAATTTCATGACTGTTCCATTCGATAGATGCGCACCGCATTGTCGTGAAAAAGACCGCGGCGCTCCGCGTCGGAGAAGCCGCGCGTAATGTGATCGAACTCGGAGAATATTTCCGAGAACGTGTGGCGCAGGCTGTCGACCGGAAAGTTGCTGGCGAACATGGCGCGGCCGGTGCCGAAGAGCTCGAGCGCGTCGAGCACCACCGCGCGTTTGTGCTCGACGTTGCCCAGCCCGGAGATTTTCACGGCCGCGTTCGGGCATGCCGCCAGGCTCGCCATGGCGCTGCGCCAGCCGCCGAGCTGGTCGACGTAGGGCAGGCCCGTGTGATTCAGCACGATGGTGGTTTCCGGGAAATCGGCCGCGAGGCGCGCCGCCTCCTCGAGCTGGCTCCACGGTGCCTGCAGCTCGAAGTGCAGCCCGAGCGGCGCGAGGCGTGCATAGCCCTGCCGCCATTTCGCGTCGCTCATCATCCCGGGCTTGGGCTTGTGGCGGATGCCACGCACGAACGCGTGCCGCGCCTGCCCCTCCAGGATCTGAGCACAGTCAGAGCGGTCGAGCCAGGCCTGCGCAATCGCGACCGTGGGGAAACCGCCTGGCTCTCGAACCTCGGCGATGAAGGCCATTTCGCCCAGGGGATTCCGGGGATCCCACTCCGCTTCGACGTACACGCCGCGCTCCACGCGCCAGCCGGCGGCGTCGGCTCGGTAGTCGGCGACCAGATAAGGCTTTCTTAGCGAACTGTAGTCCCCGTAGCGGAACGAGATCGGCTGCGGATCGCACAGCCACGGGTAGTAATGCGTCTGAGGGTCCCAGACGTGGAAGTGCGCGTCAGCGACTGCGAATTCCCGACCCTCGGTCAAATTGCGGTTTCAGTCTTGGCGTCGAAGAAGTGCAGCCGCTCCGGGTCGAGGGCGAAGCGGATGTTCTCGTGAGCTTTCACGCGCACGCTCGGGTCGACGCGCGCCACCATCGGCACGCCGCCGGCGCGGAAGTTGAGCAGGATCTCGTTGCCGAGCGGCTCGACTACGTCGATCGCGGTATTGAAGCTGTATTCGTCGGCGCCATTGGCGAGGCTTACCGCTTCGGGCCGCACGCCGAGCGTGAGGCGCCCGCCGCTTGGCACTCTCGAAGAGAATTCGCGGGGAACGCGGATCCGCAGGCCCTCGGCCTCGGCCCAGAGCGCATCGCCGCTGCCGCTGATCGCCACCTCGACGAAGTTCATCGCCGGCGAGCCGATGAAGCCGGCGACGAAGCGGTTGGCCGGCTGACCGTAAAGCTCGAGCGGCTCGCCCACCTGCTGCACGCGGCCGTCCTTCATCACCACCACCCGGTCGCCGAGCGTCATCGCCTCGACCTGGTCGTGCGTGACGTAGATCGCGGTGGTTTCCAGCTGCTCGTGCAGGCGCTTGAGCTCCACGCGCATCTGCACGCGCAGCTTGGCGTCGAGGTTGGAGAGCGGCTCGTCGAACAGGAACACTTCCGGATGGCGCACGATCGCGCGGCCGACGGCGACGCGCTGGCGCTGGCCGCCGGAGAGCTGGCGCGGCTTGCGCTCGAGCAGGGCTCCGATGCCCAGGATCTCGGCAGCTTCATTGACTCTTTTCTTTACTTCTTCTTTTGCATATCCGCGCATCTGCAAACCGAACGCCATGTTGTCGAACACGGTCTTGTGCGGGTAAAGGGCGTAGTTCTGGAACACCATCGCGATGTTGCGGTCCATCGGCGGCAGGTCGTTCACCACCGCGTCGCCGATGCGGATCTCGCCCGAGGTGATCTCCTCCAGCCCGGCCACCATCCGCAAGGTGGTCGTCTTTCCGCAGCCCGACGGGCCGACCAGCACCAGGAATTCCTTGTCCTTGATTTCCAGGTTCACGTCCTTCACCGCGTGAAAGCCGTTGTCGTAATTCTTGTTCAGCGCGCGGATGGAAACGTCGGCCATTCTTAGCCTTTCACGGAGCCGGTGAGTCCGGTGACGTAGTACTCCACAAAGAACGAGTACACCAAGGCGACGGGAACGGAGCCCAGCAGCGCCCCCGCCATCAGCTGGCCCCAGAAGAAGATATCGCCGCGGATCAGCTCGGAGACCACCCCCACCGGCACGGTCTTCTGGTCGGCGGAGGCCATGAACACCAGCGCGTAGATGAACTCGTTCCACGACAGCGTGAAGGCGAAAATCCCGGCCGACAGGATCCCGGGCACCGCCACCGGGAAGATGATGCGCACCATCGCGCCGAAGCGCGTGGCGCCGTCGATGCGCGCGCATTCCTCCAGCTCGCGCGGGATGGTCTTGAAGTATCCCATCAGCAGCCAGGTGCAGAACGGGATCAGGAACGTGGGATAGGTGAGCATCAGCGCCCACGGCGTATTGCCGAGCTGCATGTCGCGGATGATGTCGGCGAGCGGGATGAAGAGCAGCGTCTGCGGCACGAGGTAGGTGATGAAGATCGCGGTGCCGAGGAACTCCGAGCCGCGGAAGCGCAGGCGGGCCAGGGCGTAACCCGCGAACATGCCGCAGATGAGCGAGATGATCGTCGAGACGATGGCGATCAGCATGGTGTTCCACAGCCAGGTCGGGAACGCCGTGGTCTGCAGCAGGCCCTTCACGTGCTCGAGCGTCGGCGCCAGCGTCCACAGCGGCGCGGCGTTGGGCTGGCGCCAGGTGGCATAGAGCTCCTCGTCGGGGCGGAAGGCGGTGATCGCCATCCAGTAGAACGGGAACAGCGTGAACAGGATGAACAGCGTCATCGGCAGGTAGAAGTACACCCACTTTTTCCACTTGCGCTCAATTAGCACAGACGCCTCGCACAAACGTCTCGCATCACGCGTTCTCCATCCGCCGCAGCGAGCGCAGCTGCACCCAGACCACGGCAAACAGCACGGGGAACATGAACAGCGACAGCGCCGCGCCTTCGCCCAGCAGGCCCGAGCCGACGCCGATCTGGTAGGCGTAGGTGGCGATCAGGTGCGTCGAATTCGCTGGCCCGCCACCGGTGAGCACGTAAATCAGCTGGAAGTCGGAGAAAGTCTGGATCACCGAGAACACCACCACCACCAGCGTCACCGGCAGGAGCAGCGGCCAGGTGACGTGCCAGAACCGGTTCCAGGCATTGGCCCCATCGAGCGCCGCCGCCTCGTGCAGGTCGGGGCTGATGGTCTGCAGGCCGGCGAGCAGCGTGATGGCGAAGAACGGCATCCCGCGCCAGGTGTTCACCGCCACCGCGCACCACATCGCCCAGTCGCCGTCCGACAGGAACGGCAGCCGGTCAGTGATCATGCCCGCGTGATAGAGCGCCCAATTCATCACGCTGAACGTCGGGTCGAACATCCAGCGCCAGGCGAACGCCGACAGTACCGTGGGAATGATGAAGGGCAGCAGCATCGAGGCGCGCACGATGCGCTTGAAGCGGAAATGCCGGTTGAGCAGCAGCGCGAGCCACATGCCGAGCGCCAGCTTGAAGATCGTCGCCCAGAAGGTATAGAACACCGTGTTCTTGAACGCCTGCTGGAAGATGGTGTCGTTGATCGCCTTGGCGAAGTTGGCCAGCCCGACGAACTGTCCCTCGTCGCCCACGCGGATGCTGGTGAGCGAAAACCACAGCGCCATGACGAACGGGTAGGCGATGAACAGCGCCAGGATGATGACGCCAGGCGCGAGCAGCGCCGAGGCGAGCGCCTTCTCGCTTTCCAGCAGTCGCGTCAAACGGGAGACGCGATGGCGTCTCCCGTTCCCCCCAACTGCTTCGCTTAAGCGCGGGTCAGGTAGCGGTGTAGATCTTGCCGAGCTCACCGGCCGCCCACTTCACCGCCTCCTCGGGCTTCACCTTGCCGCTGCACGCCTGCGCGTACATCACGGTGACGATGAACTTGTTCCACGCCTCGGCGGCTTTCTGGTTGGGCTGGCCCTGGTAGCCCATCAGCCGCTTCTGCAATTGCGGCGCGGTCTGGAACGGCTTCATCACCGGGTCGTTGTTCCACATCGGGTGCTTCTCCCACTCGCGTGTCGGGCCGACCGCGAAGCCCTTCTGCACCGTGAACCACTTCTCGTAGTTCTCCTTCTTGTGCGCCCACTTCAGGAACTCGATGGCGCCCTTCGCGTTCTTCGAATACTTCATCACCATATGGTTGAACGCCGTGTGGTAGCCGTGCTGGCCCTTCGGCCCTGCGGGCAGCGGCGCGTGCAAGATGTCGGTGTGCAGCGGCGCGCCCTTGTCGGTCTTGAACTTGTCCTTGCCGTTGAGCGCTGCGACGTAGATCGACGCGCCGTTAAGCGAGGCGCTGATGTCGCCGGACAGGAAGGCGCGGTTGTTGTTCGAGTCGTCCCACGCCAGGCCGCCTTCGTCGTGCGCGTCCTTCCAGAACTGCGTCATGAAGCGCACCGACTCCACCGTCTCCTTCGACTCAAGCACCACCTTGCCCTTGGCGTCGACTTCCTGCCCGCCGTACGACCAGAGCAGCGGATAGGTGAAGGTCGGCGCGTCGCCGAAGGTGTTGCCCAGGGTCTGGCCGATCGGGCGCTTGGCCGCCTTCAGCTTCTTGCCGACGTCGTGATAGGCCTGCCAGGTCTTGGGAAATTCCTTCGCGCCCACTTCGTCGAACCACGACTTGCGGTAGGCGATGAGCGCCGGGACCATCGACCACGGCATCGCGACCCACTTGCCGCCGACCCGGTTGAGCTGCGCCGCGGCGTCGTAGATGCCGCCGCCCGCCTTGCTGACCTCTTCGGCCACCGCGCTTACGTCGACTGCCGCGCTGGCATAGAGGTGCGGGTAGTTGTTCAGGATCATGATGATGTCGGGGCCGTTGCCCGACTGGATCGACGAGGTCGCGCGCGCCGGGATGTCGTTGGCATTGACGGTCTCGACGTTGAGCTTGAGGCCGAGCGCCTTCTGCACCTCGGGTGCGAATACCTCGCGCAGCACCTTGTCTGCCGCCGGAACGAAATCGTTCCAGCGCAGGATGTGAACGGTGTTGGCTTGGGCGAACACCGGAGCGCGGTGGGAAGCGAGAATTCCCGCCATCCCTGTTGCCCCGGAATACTGCAGGAACCTACGTCGGGTAATACGGGCCATCTTCTCCTCCTCCTTGAGGGTTAGGCGCAACCAATTTAACACCGCAAATCAGGGACAGACCACGTTTTTTTAAGCGCTCAGCCAGAGTTTGGCGCGCGGATGGGTGAGCGCGGCGGGGTTGACCAGGAACTGCGGACGCCGGCCGCCGTGCACGGCCAGGATGGCGCCGATCGCGGTGCGCGCGATGTTGCCGAACAGCTCGTCGGTCCAGCACAGCGCGTGCGGGCTGACGATCACGTTGTCCAGCTTGAGGATCGGATTGTCGGCGGGGGTGGGCTCTTCCTCGAACACGTCCAGCCCGGCGCCGCCGATGCGGCGCGCGGCGAGCGCCTCGTACAACGCCTTTTCGTCCACCACCGGGCCGCGCGCCACGTTGATGAGGTACGCGCCCGGCTTCATGAGTCCGAGCTCGCGGGCGCCGACCAGGCCGCGGGTCTCTTCGTTCAGCAGGCAGGTGATGACGACGAAGTCCGATTGCGCCATGAGCTCGGCGAGCGGGACCGGGCGCGCGCCGATGTACTCGAGCTCGAGCCGCTCCGCGTAGGGGTCGGTTGCAAGTAGTTTCAAGTCAAAAACCCTGGCGAGCCGGAGGAGCTCCTTGCCGATGCGGCCCGCGCCAATTACGCCCAGGGTGCGGCCGGTGAGGCCGGTGCCCATGTGCTCGAGTCGCTCGGGCCAGCGCCCCGCGCGCGTAATGCGGTCCTTGGCCATCAACCGGTGCGCCAGCGCCAGAACAAACGTGAGCGCGATCGTCGCCACCGGGCGCGGCACGGCATTCGGCGTGTTCGCGACCAGCACGCCGGCATTCGTCATCGCCGGTATGTCGACGCTGTCGTAGCCGACGCCGTGGCGCGAGACCAGCTTGAGGCGCAGGTCCGGGCGCGCCACCGCCGCGGCGGGCACGCGCGGCGAATTGACGTAGAGCGCGTCGTAAGCGGCGGCAAGGTCCGCCGTGATCTCGCGCAAGCCCTTCGGCAGCCATTCCCACTGCACCCGATCGAGCGCCTTCAAGGGCTCGCGACCGAACGCCGGTTCGCCGCGCGAGTCGAGGATGTCGCTGGTGACGCCTACGCGGAAGGCTTTTTCCATGACGTGATCAGGTGGCCGATGGCATTCTGGAGCAATCCCTGGTCAGTGCCCGTGGCGATCATGCGGTAGCCGTGGCCGAGGTATTCGCGGCCAAGCTCGGGACTTGCCGCCATGTAGCCCGCGCTCTTGCCGTGCTTCTTCGCCGCGGCGGCGATGCGCTGCACGGCATCGCGGTACTGCGGATGGGAGAACTGCCCGGGGATGCCGAGGAAATTGGTCAGGTCGAAGTGCCCGAGCCAGATCACGTCCACGCCGTCGACGGCGGCGATCTGGTCCACGTTCTCGAGGCCGGCGCGCGTCTCGATCATGCAGACCACCAGCGTGCGCTCGTGGATCGCGCGCATTTTTTCGACCACGTCTCCGCCTTGATAGTCGTCGTGCGCAAAGCCGAAGGCGGCGCCGCGGCGTCCCTGGGGCGGATAGCGCGTGAACGACACGATGCGCTCGGCCTGCTCGCGCGTATCGACCAGCGGCACCATCACGCCGAGCGCGCCGACATCGAGCGCGCGCGCAACGAAGTGATATTCGGTCGTCGGCACTCGCACCAGCGGCACTACGCCGAGCGCGCGGCACATGGCGAACTGCGGCTTGAGCGTTTCGAAGCCGGCGCCGGTGTGCTCCATGCAGTACATGACGAACTCGGCGCCGGCGTTGGCGCAGATACGCGCAATCCCCGGCGTGAAGAACTCGAACACCATCGAGCCCAAGGCGGGCTTCCCCGCGGCAAGGTTTTCCTTCACCGAATTCACAAGTAGGCCGTGCCCTGGGTATTGACGTACAAGGAATAGAGCGACGTCGTCGCGGCCATGAAGAGCCGGTTGCGATGCTGGCCGCCGAAGCACACGTTCGCGCAGCGCTCGGGCAGGTCGATGCAGCCGATGAGGCGGCCATCGGGATTGAACACGTGCACGCCGTCGAGCCCGGCTTCCCCCATGCCCCAGCCGCACCAGAGGTTGCCGTCGAGGTCGACGCGGAAACCGTCCGGTGTGCCGTTCGCGCCGGCGTCGATCAGCACGCGACGATTGGCGAGCGTTTTTTGTTTGACATCGAAAGCCAGTATCTTGCGAGGCACCGAGCGCGACTCGACCACATAGAGAATCGACTCGTCGGGCGAGAAGGCGAGGCCGTTCGGCTGGTTGATGCCCTCGGCCACCACCTTCAGCTTTCCATCCCAGCAGTAGACATTGGTGGGCAGCTCGGGCTCGGCTCTCGTGCCCTCGTAGTTGCCGACGATGCCGAAGCTCGGGTCGGTGAACCAGATCGAGCCGTCGGACTTGCACACGATGTCGTTCGGCGAGTTGAGCTTTTTGCCCTCGAACGAGTCAACCAAAGTCACCACGCGCCCATCGGGCTCGGTGCGCGAGACGCGGCGCCCGCCGTGCTCGCAGGTGAGCAGCCGCCCCTGCCGATCGCGCGTATTGCCGTTCGCGTAGCCCGAAGGCTTGCGAAAGATGCTCGCCGCGCCGGTTTCTTCGTCCCAGCGCCACATGCAGTTGCCCGGCACGTCGCTCCACAGCAGGCAGCGCGCGTCGCCGAGCCATACCGGGCCCTCGGCCCAGCGCATAGGGGGACTGAGAGGCGCGCCAGCGAGGCGCTCGACCTTGCAGAGCGCAAGGCGATAGCGCGAGAACGAGGCGTCGACCTCGCGCACCGCGGGGTCGGGCACGCGGGCGCTCGCCTGCCAGCTCACTTCATCAGGCCCGGCAGCCACAGCGAGATCGCCGGGATGTAGGTTACCAGCAGCAGCGCGATGCACATCGCGCCGTAGAACGGCCATAGCTCCTTCGTTACCTGCTCTATGGTCACCTTCCCTATGGCGCACCCCACAAAGAGCGTCGGCCCGACCGGCGGCGTGATCAGGCCGATGCCGAGGTTGAGGATCATGATCATGCCGAAGTGCACCGGGTCGATGCCGAGCTTGGCGATGACCGGCAGGAAGATCGGCGTGCAGATGAGCAGCATCGGCGCGAGGTCCATGAAGGTGCCGAGCACCAGCAGCAGGATGTTCACCAGAATCAGGAAGACGTACTTGTTTTCGGAGATCGAGAGGAAAAACATGGTGATCTTGGCCGGGATCTGCATCATGGCCATCATGTAGCCGAAGGCGACCGAGAAGCCGATCAGCATCATCACCATCGCCACCGTCTTCACCACGCGGTGCACGAGGTGCGGCAGGTCGCGCCACTTGTAGTCGCGGTAGACGAAGAAGGTGACGAGGAACGCATAGACGCACGCCACCGCGGCCGACTCGGTGGGCGTGAACACGCCCGACAGGATGCCGCCGATGATGATCACCACCGTGACCAGGCCCCACAGCGCCTCGAGCACGATGCGCGGCACGTCTTTCAGCGGGATCGGCTCGCCTTTGGGCATCTGGCGCTTGTGCGCGGTCCACAGCACCAGGCCGATCAGGCACAGGCCGAACAGGATTCCGGGAAACACGCCGGCGAGGAACAGGTGCGCCACCGAGATCGTGCCGCCGGCCGCGACCGAGTAGATCACCGCGTTGTGCGATGGCGGGATCAGCAACGCCTGCACCGAGCCGCAGATGGTGACGTTGGTGGCGAAGACGCGCGAATAGCCCTGCTTGACCATCTGCGGAATCATCACCGAGCCAATCGCCGAGGTATCGGCGACCGACGAGCCCGAGATGCAGCCGAACATCGTGCTCGCCAGGACGTTGACCACCGCCATGCCGCCGCGGATGAAGCCGACGAACACCCTGGCCAGCATCACCAGGCGCGCCGCCATGCCGCCTTCCGCCATGATGCCGCCGGCGAGCACGAAGAACGGAATCGCCAGCAGCACGAAATCGTCGGTGCCGTCGGAGATCTTGATCATCACCGCCTCGAGCGGGATGTCGACGTAGAAGGCGGCGATCAGGGCCCCGAGGCCGAGCGCGTAGGCCACCGGCACGCCCAGCGCGCACAGCACCGCAAAACCGCCGAGCAGGACCAGAATATCCAAGGGCTATTCCAGGTCGGCCGGTGCGTCGCTGTACATGATGTCGTCCTTGGGCGGCTCGCCCAGCCAGATCTTCTCGATGATGAAGAGCAGCGTGAGCAGGCCGCCGATCGGGATCGGCGAGTAGACAATGCCGACCGAAAGCGACGGGAATTCGGCGATGGTGTTGCCTTTGGTCACCCAGCAGAGGTGCGCGCCGTAGACGATCATGAACGCGGCGATGGAGAGCATGCACGCATGCACGCCCCACTGCATCGCGGCGCGGCTGGGGGCATTGACCGCGCGCATCAGTGCCTCGACCGCGATCTGCTGGTTGGCGCGGTAAACCGCGGCGCCGCCGACGAACGAGAAGAACACCATCATGATCACCGAGGCGGGCTCGGGCCACTGCAGAGGGTCGTTCATCACATAGCGCATGAACACCCCCGAGGGGATCATGATGGTGATCGCCACCATCCCGATGCCGGAAAGCACGATGCAGCCGAGGTACAGCCGCTGCATCAGGCGCCGGTAGGTCTGTCTCATGACAAAAAAAGGGCCGCCTTAGTTTTCACCTTGGCGGCCCGTTTTCCGGGACGTGACGCTACTTGGTATCGCGGATGCGCTGGATCAGGCTGGTGTACTTGGCGCCGTACTTGTCGCGCACCGGCTGGGTGGCTTTGAAGAAGGCTTCCTTGTCCGCCGGCACGAACTTGACGCCCGCCGCCTTCAGCTTGCCGGTGGCCTCGGCGACGTACGCGTCCCACAGCCCGCGCTGCTCGATCTGCGCTTCGCGCGAGAACTTCTTGATCAGGTCCTGGTCCGCCTTGGGCAGCTTGTCCCAGCTCGCCTTCGAGTAAACGAAGATCTCGGGGATGATCAGGTGGCCGGTCAGGCTGTAGACCTTGCCCTTGGGCGTCTGGTAGTGGTTCTGCGCGAACAGCGTCGGCTCGTTGTTCTCCGCGCCGTCCACCACGCCGCTATTCAGCGCCTGGTGCAGCTCGTTGAAGCCCATGGCGATGCCGTTGCCGCCCATCGCGTTCATGGTCTCGACGAACAGCGGGTTGCCCATCATGCGGATCTTCATGCCCTTCAGGTCGGCGGGCTTGGTCACCGGTTTGTCGGAGTAAACGTTGCGCGTGCCGGCGTCCATCCAGCCCAGCCCCACCAGGCGCGCCGAGCTGTTGGTGAGCTTATCGAGCACCTCGACGCCGATCGGGCCGTCGATCACCTTGCGCATCTGCGCTTCGTCCTTGAACACGAACGGCATGTTGAAGACGTTGAACTCGTCGACGATGGTCCCCATCGGGCCGACCGAGATGCGCGCGATCTGCAGCGCGCCGACCTGCGCCTGCTCGGTCATCTCCTTCTCGCCACCGAGCTGCATCGACGGGAACATCTGCAGCTTGTACTTGCCGTTGGTCGCCTTCTCCAGCTTGTTGCCCATACGCACCAGCGCCTCGACCGTCGGATAGCCGAGCGGGTGGACGTCGGTGGCCTTGATGATCTGCTGCGCCTGCACGGGCAGGACACTGAAGCAAGCGGCGGCGACGGCCGCGCCAATGAAATGACGGCGGAACATGAATCCTCCTCTGATAAGATTCTCAGTCATCATACAACACGGTACAGGGGAGACAAGCCTCCCCCGTACCCCCACGGCAGAGTTCTCGTCAAGGTTCCCGCCGGAACATGCGCATTCGCCCCGTGGCCGCCGAGCGCAAGCTCTCGCGGCGTCTGTTTGAGCAGCTCGCCGACGAGATCAAGAGCGGCCGGCTCGCTCCGGGCGCGCGGCTGCCCACCGAGCACGCGCTGACGCGCGCCGCGCGGGTCAGCCGCACGGTGGTGCGCGAGGCGGTCGCCGCGTTGCGCGCCGAGGGCCTGGTGATTACGCGCCAAGGCGTCGGCGCCTTTGTCTCCGCCGAGCCGACGCGCGCCCCGTTTCGCATCGAGCCCGAGCGCATGCAGTCGCTGGAGGACATCCTCGCGGTAATGGAGCTGCGCCTGGGCGTGGAGATCGAATCCGCCGGGCTGGCGGCCGAGCGTGCCTCGCGCGCCCAATTGAAGGCCATCGGCGTGGCGCTGGAAGATATTGAACGCGCCGCCGAGTCGGGCCGCGCGGCGGTGGACGAGGACCTCGCCTTCCATTGCGCGATCGCCGAAGCCACCGGCAATCCCGAATTTGCGCGCTTCCTCCAGTTCATCGGTGGCCACCTGATTCCGCGCCGCACCGTGAGCGGGCTCACCGAGCGCATGGGCGGCGAGCGCGCGTACCTTGTGCTGATCCAGGAAGAGCATCGCCGCATCTCGCAGGCGATCGAGAGCCGCGATCCCAAAGCCGCGCGCGAAGCGATGCGCCGGCACCTGACGCGCTCGCTCGAACGCTACCGCAAGCTGGCGGCGGATTCACAAAAAGCCGCTTGAAGATCCTTCTTACCCATTCGCCGGAGGCGATGGCGAACTATTACGGCGAGCGGGCACTCGCTTCCCTCCGTAAGGCGGGGGAAGTTAGGTTGCATCAGGGAAAGGAGCCCTTGGAAGGAAGGGCGCTAATAGAAGCCGCGCAGGACTGCGACCTCATTGTCTCCTATCGGCAATCCCCCGGGCCGGCGGAGCTTTTCGAGCGCCTGCCCAAGCTCGTTGCTTTCCTGCGCTGCGCCATTGACATCCGCAACGTCGACGTCGCCGCCGCGAGCGAGGCGGGCGTGCTGGTGACGCAGGCGAGCGCGGGCTTCATCACCTCGGTCGCCGAGCTTGTCCTCGGTTTTCTCGTCGACCTGTCGCGCGGCATCACGCGATCGACGCACTTCTACCACCACGGCAGGGTGCCCACGGCGTCGATGGGCCGCGAGCTCAGGGGCAGCACCATCGGCGTCATCGGCTACGGCGCGATCGGCAGGGAAGTCGTGCGCGTGTGTCGGGCGCTCGGCATGCGCGTTCTGGTCAACGATCCCTACGTGAAAGATATCGACCACACGCCGCTCGACAAGCTGCTCGGTGAGTCGGATTTCGTGGTGCCGCTGGCCGTGGCGACGCCGGAGACCGAAAACCTCATCGGCAAGGAAGCCTTCGCCAAGATGAAGGACGGCGCCTATCTCATCAACGTCTCGCGCGGCAACCTGGTAGACGAAGCGGCGCTCGAGGCGGCGCTCGATTCGGGTCGCCTCGCCGGCTGCGCCATGGACGTCGGGCGTGCACCCGACCAGATGCCAACGCCGCGGCTTGCCGCGCGCGACGACGTCATCGCCACGCCGCACACCGCGGGCCTGACGCCGCAGGCGATCGAGCACCAGTCGATGGAAACCGCCGCGCAGGCTGCCGAAATCGTGCAAGGACGAGCGCCCAAGGGCGCGGTAAACGCGCAGCACTGGACGCGCAAGGCGCTGCTTCGGAAATGAAGCTGCGTCGCAACGGCGCGGAGATTCACTACGAAGTGTTCGGCAAGGGACCGGCGCTCGTGTTTGCCCATGGGCTCGGCGGCAATCATCTTTCCTGGTGGCAGCAGGTTGCGCACTTCGCGCCCACCCATACGTGCGTCGTGTTCGCGCATCGCGGCTTCCCGCCTTCCAGCCTCCTACCGGGGCACTCGGCCCCAGATGCCTATGCCGGCGACCTCGCAGCGTTGATCGATGAACTCAAGCTGGACCAGGTGAGCCTGGTTGCCCAATCCATGGGCGGATGGACCTGCCTCGATTACACGCTGCGCGAGCCGAAGCGCGTGCGCGCGCTGGTCATGGCGTCGACCTCGGGGGCCGTGGATTTTTCGCAACTGAAGAATTCCGAGGTCGACGAGTGGTCGCGACGCACGGCCGGCGAGCTCGCGAATCTGCAGTCGCGCGGCATCCATCCGGCGGGCGGCGAGCGCATGGCGCGGGAGCAGCCGGCGCTCGCGCAGCTCTACGGTCAGATCTCCGAGCTCGCCCCGGCCTCGTTCCGCGAGGAAGTCCGCAAGCGCATCCGGGAGCTGCGCACCAAATCGCCGAAGCTGCTCGAGCAATTGCCGATGCCGGTGCTGTTCGTCACCGGCGACGAAGACTGGGTCTTTCCGCCCGCGGCGGGCCCGGCGCTGGCGCGCCTCGCGCCGAAGGGCAGCGCGGTGCGCGTCCCGGTCGCAGGGCACTCGGTGTACTTCGAGCGCGCGGCCAAGTTCAACGAAATCATCGGGAGGGTTTTGTGAAGAAGGTTCTCATCACCGGTGCCACCGGCGACGTCGGCACCCATCTCAGCCGCGAATTGGCGCAGAAATACAAGCTGCGGCTTTCCGACAAGCGACCGATCAAAGCGTCCAACTTCATGAAAGCCGACATCACGAAAATGGCCGATTGCCTGCGAATCACCAAGGGCATGGACGCCATCGTGCATCTCGGCGGCTACTCGGTCGAAGGCCCGTGGGAGTCGATCCTGCAGGCGAACATCATCGGCTGCTACAACGTGTTCGAGGCCGCGCGGCGCAACGGGGTGAAGCGCATCGTGTTTCCCACCAGCAACCACGCCACCGGGTTTTACCGGCGCGACCAGACCATCGACCACCGCGTCTACCCGAAGCCCGACAGCCGCTACGGCGTGTCGAAGGTGTTCGGCGAGGCGCTCGGCAGCCTGTACGTCGACAAGTACGGCATGGAGATGTACATGGTGCGCATCGGCAACGTGAACCCGGCACCACTCGACAAGCGCCGCCTGTCGATCTGGATCAGCCCGCGCGACATCGCGCAGCTGGTCTCGATCGGCATCGACCACCCCGGGATCAAGTTCGAGATCGTCTACGGCGTGTCGGGCAACAAGCGCAGCTGGTACGACAATTCCAATGCCGCGCGCCTGGGTTACCGGCCGCAGGACGATTCCGAGCCGTACGCGCAGGAAATCGTGGCGAAGGAAAAGCCGAGCGACAACAAAATCGCCGAGGCGCACCAAGGCGGCATTTTTTGCACCGCCGAAGATGTGCCGAATCCCGCAGCGCCAAAAAAGAAGGGCCGGAAGAAATGAGGCTGAAAGCACCTGCGGGAACCACTGACACGCATATGCATTTCTACGACGGCGCCGCGAGCGCCGCGCCGGGCACGCCGAACCCCGGGCACTTCACGGTGCCGATGTACCAGGAGCTGCAGCGCCGGCTCGGCATGAGCCGCGTGGTGGTGGTGCAGCCCAACGCGTATCGCGACGACAACACGGTCACCTTGAATTCCATGAAAGCGCTCGGCAAGAACGCGAAAGGTGTCGCCGTGGTGAAGCCGGGCACGCCCGAAGCGGAGCTCGAGCGCCTCACCAAGGCGGGCATCAGCGCGGTACGCATCATGACGCTGCACGGCGGTACGCTGGGCTTCGACGTCATGGATCAGGTGGTCGCGCAGGTGCATCCGTTCGGCTGGCACGCGAACATCCAGCTCGATGGGCGCGAGCTGCCCAAAGTCGAGGCGCAGATCAAGCGTCTCCCGGGCAAGTTCGTGATCGACCATATCGGCAAGTTTCTGGAACCGGTTGCGCCTGACGATGAGGCATTCAAGTGCCTTCTGCGTCTGCTCGACACCGGCCGCTGCTGGGTCAAGCTCTCCGCGCCCTACGAAACCTCCCAAACCGGCGCGCCAAAATACGAGGATGTCGGCCGCCTGGCCAAGGCGCTGGTGAAGAAGGCGCCGGAACGCATGCTCTGGGCATCCAACTGGCCGCATCCTTCGGTGCCGAAAGAGCAACGGCCCTCCGACGAGGACCTGCTCGATCTGCTGCTCGACTGGGCGCCCGACGAGTCGGCGCGGCGCAAGATGCTGGTCGACAATCCGGCGGAGCTGTACGGCTTTCGATGAAGCGCGTGGCACTGGTCGGGCTCGGCATGGCGGTCACCCCACACGCCAAAAGCCTGCTCGACCTCAAGGACCGCGTGCAGGTCGCGTATGCCTACAGCCCCTCGGATGAACGCCGGAAGAGATTCGCCGAGCGCTTCGCGTTCCCGCAGTGCAGCCAGCTCGAGACCATCCTGCAGGACCGCACGGTCGACGCGGTGCTGGTCCTCGCGCCGCCCAACACGCACCTGGAGATCGCGTCGCGCTGTGCCGCCGCCGGTAAGCACGTCCTGCTCGAGAAGCCGCTGGAGATATCGACTGAGCGCGCCGAGCAGCTCGTTCGAGCGTGCAAGGACGTCAAGCTCGGCGTGGTGCTCCAGCATCGCTTCCGCCCCGCGGCAGAAAAGCTGCGCGAAAAACTGCCGGACTTGGGAAAGCTGGTCTCGGCTTCGGCCGCCATCCCGAACTGGCGGCCGCAGAGCTACTACGACCAGCCGGGCCGCGGCACCCGGGCGCGCGACGGCGGCGGCGTGCTGCTGACCCAGGGAATCCACACCCTCGATCTATTCCTGTCGTACACCGGCGAGGCGGCGGAAGTGAATAGCTTGTTCACCACGACGCCGGTTCATCGCATGGAAACCGAGGACCTCGCGGTCGCGGCCGTGCGCTTCAAGAGCGGCGCGCTCGGCGTCGTGCATGCCACGACGACGGCGTATCCAGGCTTTCCAGAGCGCATCGAGCTGATCGGAACCAAAGGGACGGCGCTACTGGAGGGAACTTCGCTGCAGATGAAGTTCCAGGATGGAACGTCCTTCGAGACGAAAACCGAATCCGGCGGTGGCGGCACCGGGGCAGATCCGATGGCGTTCCCGCACGACTGGCACCGCAGCTTGCTGGAGGACTTTCTGGATGCGATCGAGAAAAGCCGCGAGCCGCGGATCAGCGGCATCGAGGCACTGAAGGTTCACCGCTTCATCGACAGAATTCTGCAATCAGCTGGTTGACGCGCTGCGGCGCCTCCAGCTGGGTGAAGTGGCCGGTGTCCGGCACGATCTCGATCCTCGCGCCATAGGCTTCGAGCAGCTCCAGCCACGAACTGGTCCCGCCCGGCTTGAGCGGCGAGCGCTTGAGGTCGGCACCGCGCGTGGTGCTCTGGATGGCGAGGATACGCCCGCGCACCGCGGCCAGCGCGCTTTCCACCGTCGCCGCGTCCCACCGCGCCATGCGCGGCCAGAGCTCGGCGCCGAATGCCGCGCTCGAGCGTACGGCACGGGCGACGATGGCGTCCGCCTCGACAGAAGGCTTGAAGAACATCTGCCGAAAAAGACTCTCGGCGAACGCCGCATAGTTGCCGCCGATGGCGGCGCGCGCCGCGCTTTCCGCAGCGTCCGGGTCGCCGCTTCCTGCACGGCTGCCGTCAATCAGCACTACGCCGGCGACGCGCTTGGGCACAAGCCGCGCAGCTTCCAGGACCACCCGGCAGCCCATGCTGTGGCCGATGAGGAAAACGCCCCGGAGTTCAAGGTTGTTGACTAGAGCAGCAACATCGCCGCCGTAGTGCTCGATCGAGCATTCCTGCGGGCGGCCCGGCGTCGCGCCATGGCCACGCAGGTCGCACGCCGCGGTTTCATGGTTTTTCGAGAAGAAATCCAGCTGATGCCGCCAGTCTTCGTGACTGCAGGCAAAGCCATGCACGAACAGCAACGGCGGGGCGCCGCGCCCCTCATGCACGAAATGCAGCGCTACTCCTCGGCGGCGGCCGGCTTGTGGGCGGCGACCAGCTTCTGCTGAAGCTGCGGCGGGGCCGCCTCGTAGTGGCTGAATTCCAGGTTGTAGGTGCCGTGGCCGGCGGTGAGCGACTTCAGGCGCGCGGGGAAATGCTCGAGCTCGGAGAGCGGCGCCTGCGCGGTGATCTGCACCAAGCCCGGACGCGGGGCGTCCGAACCCTTGATGTGTGCGCGATGCCCGGAGAGCTCGCCGGCGATGTCGCCCATGCGCTCTTCGGGCGCGGTAATCTCCACGTTGACGATCGGCTCGAGCAGAATCGGCCGCGCCTTGGCGAGCGCGTCGAGGAACGCCTTGCGCCCGGCGGAGACGAAAGCGACGTCCTTGGAGTCGACCGGGTGGCTCTTGCCGTCGTAGACCGTGACGCGCACGTCCTGCAGCGGGTAGCCGGCGAGGAAGCCGTGGTCCAGCACCCCGCGCACGCCTTTCTCCACCGAGGGGATGAACTGGTTGGGGATCGCGCCGCCCTTCACGCTGTCGACGAACTCGAAGCCCTTGCCGCGCGGCAGCGGTTCGATCTTGAGGAACACCTCGCCGAACTGGCCGGCGCCGCCGGTCTGCTTCTTGTGCCGGCTGTGGCCCTCGGCGCGCGCCGCGATCGTCTCGCGGTAGGCGATCGACGGCGGCCGCGTGTCGAGCTCGAGCTTGTACTGGCTCGCCATCTTCTCGAGGATGGTGCGCAGGTGCATCTCGCCAAGGCCGCGCATCACGGTCTCGTTGGCTTGCGAGTTGTGCTCGATCTTGAAGCACGGATCCTCGGCCAGGATCTTGTGCAGCACGTCGGAGACCTTCTGCTCGTCGCCGCGCTTTCTCGGTTGCACCGCGAGGCCGAACACCGGCATCGGCAGCTCCAGCGCTCTGGCGTGCACGTGCGCGTCCTCGGCCGAGTCGTGCAGGATGTGGTCGAACTGGATCTCGTCCACCTTGGCGATGGCGCAGATGTCGCCCGGGATCGCCTCGTGCACTTCGCTCTGGGTCTTGCCGCGCAGCAGATAGAGGTGGCCGGGCTTGATCGGCTTGCGCCCCTCGCCGACGTAGAGCTGCATGCCCGCGGTCATGCGGCCCTGGTGCACGCGGAACACGGCGAGGCGGCCGATATAGGGATCGATCTCGATCTTGAACACGTGCGCGAGCACGTGCTTGCCCGGGTCGGGCACCGGCTGCAGCTCGGTGTCGCTGCCGTTGCCGGCCTTGGTGACCGTATAGGAAGGCGGGTTGCCTTCGGTCGGGTTGGGCAGCAGCTTCACGATCACGTCGAGCAGCTCGCCGATTCCGGCGCCGGTCTTCGCCGAGACGAACACCACCGGGATCAGGTGCCCCTCGCGCAGCGCGCGCTCGAGCGGCTCGTGCAGCTCGTCGGGACTGACCTCGCCTTTCTCCAGGTACTTCTCCATCAGCTTCTCGTCGACCTCGACCACCTGGTCGACGAGCTTGCGGTGCGCTTCGTCCACCGAGCTGAAGTCGGACTCCCCCGAGGGCGCGAAGAAGCAGTCCGAGACCTTGGAGCGTTCGCCCGCCGGCAGGTTGAGCGGCAGGCATTCCTTGCCGAACGCTTCCTGGATGCGTTCGAGCAGATCCTCGAGGTTCACATTGTCGCCGTCGATCTTGTTGACCACGATCAGGCGGTCGAGGCCGCGCTTCGCCGCCGCCTGCAGGAAGCGCCCGGTCATCATCTCGATGCCGTTCTGCGCGTTGATCACCACCGCGGCGGTCTCGACCGCGGCCAGCGCGGGCAGGGCGTGACCCAGGAAGTCGGGGTAGCCCGGCGTATCGAGTAAATGGATTTTTGTGTCCTGGCAGTCGAAACTGCAAACGGCGAGCTTCAACGAGTGCTGCAGCTGCTTCTCGAGCGCGGTGTAATCGCCGACGGTAGTGCCGCGCTCGACGCTGCCCGCGGCGGGAACCGCTCCCGCTCTGGCGAGCAGCGCCTCGGCCAGCGAGGTCTTGCCCGACCCCGACTGTCCGACGAGCGCGATCGTCCGGATTCGCTTGATCGAATGTGGCACAGGTCTCCTCCTCGCCGCTTTACTGCCTCCGAAAACATATTACCGCGGCACGTGCCGCGGGGTCGATACCGCCAGGAAGATCTCTTTCAGGAACAGCAGCAGGCAGACGATCAGCGCGAGCATGGCGCTGATGAACATGGCGGCGATGGTGAGCGACAGGTCGGTGCGCACGAAGGCGCCGACGAAGGCGCCGGCGATCAGCAGCGCGATGAACAGCGCTGAAATCACGGCGAAAACGATGGAAAGGTAGACAAAGCGAATTCGCTGCGCGATCGTGGCGAGTTCCTCTTGCGCCGACGGCAGCTCGGCCTGCGACATGGCGGGGACCCGCTCCTCGAGCTCGCGCCGCCGGTCCACTGCCCGGCCCAGGCGGATGTTAAGCGCGCCGATCACCGTCCCGACCGCGGTCAGCATGAACACCGGTGCGATCGCGAGCTGGATCACCCCCGCGATCTCGGGGACGTGCGGATCGAACGCCACGCGGGGAGTCTAACCCGCGAACGACGAGGCGCCGGCCCCCTTTGGCTTGGTTAGGGGCAGCTCGGCGTAACCGGGCAGGGGGCCGTACCACCGCCGCCACCGTTCTGTTGTTGTTGCTGCTGCTGCGCGGCCTGTTGTTGCTGTTGCTGCTGCTGCTGCTGATAGCTTTGGGTCGTCGACTTGTCCTTGCTCGCCACGGCGGCAACCGCACCAGCCGCCACCACACCGGCGACGATCCATTTCACCTCGATGCCGGTACCGAAGAAGTTGACGGTGCGCGTGTCATTGAACATGCGCGAGTCGATCCTGACGTTCTCGTGCGCGCGCTTGCCCTGGATCGCCAGGCCGGAGTAGAGGGACTGCTGTTTGACGTCGCGCGCGTCGAGCGGGAGGGCGACGAAGAACGTTATGCCTTGCGTCTGCTGGGTCGGGTTATCGTTGAACGCGGCGGCGGGAAATGAGATAAGGATCAGCGCTGCGAGCGCCGCGATGTGCTTCCAAACCATGTTCTTGCTCCTCCTGTAAGGTGACGACAGGCTAAGAGGAGCGTGTAACACGGCCCATCGGCGACAGGCCGCCGGAAGTGGTCCGCTAGGAAGGGATTGGATTACGCGCCCGCGTGGGGCTATAGCGCGTATTACTTCTTCTCGGTGCTTTTTTCGAGCAGCTCGGTGCGCGGCTTGAGGGTGTCTTCCAGCTTGGACTTGGGGATGAGCAGCACGTGCTGGGAGAGCATCTTCTCGCGCGCCGCCTTGTCTTGCGCCTTGTGGTTGGCGGAGGAAGTGAAGCTGACGTAGTAGTTGTCGCCGGCCAGGGCGCCGACCTTGATGGCGTAGGAAGCCCCCTCGAGGGTGGTGGCGTCGACGGTTATCGGCTTGTCCAGCCCCGTATTGGCCGCATCCTTAGGGGCGACGTCGGCCAGCTCGAGCAGCTGCAGCGAATAGGACGCCGCATTCGCTCTTGATATGTCGAGCTTTTCGCCGGGCTTGGCGCCGGCCAGCTTCCATTCGGCATTGTCGCCGGAGCGCTCGATGCGCCATGCGCCCCCTGCCGGGTAGCGCACCTCCAGGGTCTTGACCTTTTCCACCTGGAACGAGGTGCGGTCGATCCATTCGGCGCTGTTCGCCGCCGCCTGAGTCAGCGGATCGCCCACCAGGTAGGCGGTGCCCGCTTCGCCCGGCAGCCCGATGAAGCGCCCATCCGGAATTGCTTTCGCCGGATTGTCGACCTCGCGCTTGAAGTACTTGCGCCCGACGGTGAAGACCCCGAGGTCTTTGCCGTCGGCGGCCTTGAGCTCCACCCGGGTACCTGCCGTTTCGGGTTTCTTTCCGGGATCGTCGAGGTTAAGCCGGCCGCGGTCTTTCTCGCCCAGCGGCTCGCTCTGTCCGATTTTCAGCCCGATGACCTTGAGCACGAACTCGCGCACCTTGCCGGTATCGGCGGGAAAATCCGCGCGCTCGGCGATCACCCAGCGATCGTCTTTGCGCTGCACCGTAAGGGTGGCTTTCGGCTCGATGATGCGGATCGTCACGATGTCGGCGGCCTGCAGGTCCTTCAGCAGCGTGCGCCCGAGCGTGGCCGCGTTGTCCGGGCGGCGCGCGCCTTGCTCGCGCTGGTAAAGGAGCGCCGCGCCGCCGAGCACCGCGAGCAGCACCACCAGGATGGCAGCGACCCGCGCGTTCAAACCAGCCGTCTCCGGAAGAGCGCCACCAGCAACCCGGCAAGCGCCACCAGCAGCGGCATCACCGCGATGTTCGCCACCTTGGTCCAGAACACCAGCGCCTCGGCGTCCTGGCGCAGGTTCTTGCGCAGCTCCTTGAGCGCGAGGTTGGTCTCGCTGTAGGTCTTCTTGAAGCGCTCGAGCTCGGCCTGCTGCTCGGAGCTGAGGATCTGCGCGCCCTTGGCGGCGCCGCCCTGCGCCTTCTGCAGTTCCTGCAGGCGCGCCTGGGTCTTCTGTTTTTCGTCTTCCAGCGCCTGGATGCGGCCGAAGTATTCCTTCTGCGCTTCGGCCTCGAGCTCGCGCACCACGGTGAGCGGCCGGAACGCGGCGGCGCGGCTGCGCAGGGAAATGAGGTCGTTGCCGGCGGCGAACTGCTCGACCATGCCCATCGCAAAGGCCAAGTTGCCGTTCGACGGCACCACGATGCGGCGGCCGAACACTTCCTGCACGTCGACCGCCGCGCCGTCGGCCAGCAGGTCGACGTCCGCGACGATGATCACCGAGTTGTCCGCCGATTCGCGCAACGCCGGGGTGCCGGCCACGGGTTTGTCCTTTTCGGTCAACCCATCGGGGAAGGCGGTCTTGAACTTGCCGGACAGGCGCAGCGCGAGCGGCATGGGGTTGCCGGAGGGCTTGAAGCCGCGCGTCGCCTCATCGCCCGACTTGGTGGCGTTCATGTTGTCCACCAGCATGGCGTTCGGGGAGCTCTGGACCAGCTCGCTCGCTTTCAAGTGATCGGGAAGCTTGAGCTCGAACGCGCCGCCGAAGGCGTAGAGCAGCGTCTCGATCTGGCTGGTGACGATGTCGTCGCGGCTGAACGCGGTGCGGTTGAGCGAGAGCACCGTGGGCGTGTAGCGGGCGCCGCCGCCCGATCCGAACACCACGTCGGACACCACCTTGCCGGGGTCCATGGTCACCCCCCAGGCCTTGAACAGCGTCGGCAATGTCGAGCTCGACGGCTGCGGCGGCACGCCGGGCATCTGCGGCCCCTGGTCGAAGTACGCGTACGGGTCGACGAAGGCGATCAGCTTGCCGCCGCGCATCACGAACTGGTCGAGCGCGTACTCGGTCTGCGCCGGCACCTCGCGCGGATGGATGACCAGCAGGACGTTCAGGTCCTTGTCGATCTCCTTCGTCATCAGCGGGACTTCCTTCACGTCGAAGTCGCGCTTGAGCTCGTTGGCCAGTACCCAGGGCTCGGAGGACTGGCGCGTGAACGGGTTGAAGCGCTCGCCGAGCACCGGCAGGCCGGCCATCAGTCCGATCTTCGGCCGCTCGGCCGAGCCGACGCGCGCGATGGCGCGCACCAGGTCGTATTCGAGCAGGCGCTCGCGCTGCGGCGAGATCGCCGGGATCGCCTGCTTGCGATCGAGCTGGCTCACCGCGATGCCGAGGTAGAACTGCTCGCCCGACACGAGCTGCTGCGGCTCGACGCCGTCGAGCTGCGCCGCGTCCTCCTCCTCGGAGTCGGGTCTGGGATTCAGTCTTTCAACAATAATCCGATCCCCCGCGGCGCTTTTGAACTCGCGCACCAGGTCCTCCACGCGCTGCGCGAAGCCGCGCAGCGGCACCGGCACGGCCTCGCCCTGCGACATGTAGAGCTTCACCTTCACCGGCGACTCGAGGCTGCGCAGGATGCGGCGCGTGCCGTCGGACAACGTGTAGAGGTTGCCCGCGGTGAGGTCGACCCGCGTCGGCACGCGCGTGACCAGGAAATTCACCGCGATCAGGATCAGGAACAGGGCGACCAGGCCGATCGCCGAATAGATCAGGTTTTCGTTCTTTTTCATCATGGGGTCAGCCCGAGCGGTGGCCGCGGATGATGACGCCGGTGGCGAAGAGGGCGAAGCCGATCACCGAGAGGAAATACACCAGGTCCTTGCCGTCGATCACGCCGCGCTGGAAGCCGTCGAAGTGCGTCACCACGGAGAACGCGGCGACCGTATCGACCACTGCCGGGCTCGCCCAGCGCACCATCAGGTCAGTCACCGGGTTGAAGCCGGCGAGCACCAGGAACAGGCACACCACCACCGAAAGGATGAATGCCACCACCTGGTTGCGCGTCATCGCCGAGGTCATGCAGCTCACCGCGAGGTAGGCGCCGGCAAGGAGGAAGCTGCCGACATAGCCGGCGGCGATGACGCCGTTGTCGGGGTCGCCGAGCACGTTGACCGTGACGATGGTCGGAAAGGTGAGGGCGAGCGCCAGGGCGAGGAACAGCCAGCTCGCCAGGAACTTGGCGACGATCGCCTGCCAGGGCGCCACCGGCATGGTGAGCAGCAGCTCCATCGTCCCGGAGCGGCGCTCCTCGGCCCAGACGCGCATGCCGACCGCCGGCACGAGCATCAGGTAGACCCACGGATGCCAGCCGAAGAAGGCCGCCAGGCTCGCTTCGCCGCGCTCGAAAAAGTTGCCCGCGGTGAAGGTGAAGAAGCCGGTGAGCAGCAGGAAGATGACCAGGAACACGTACGCCACCGGCGAAGTGAAATAGGCGACCAGCTCGCGCTTGGCGATGGTGTAGATGATTCTCATCGCTTTACGGTGTCCGGCAGCGTGATGCGGCGGAACACCTCGTCGAGCTCGCCGCGCTCGCTGTACATGCCTTCCACCTTCCAGCCCTCGCGGTTCACCAGCTCCACCACTTCCTGCGCGAGCTCGCCGGCCTTCGACTTGTCCTTGGGGAAGATGCGGAAACCGCCGTCGAGGTCTTGCACCCTTCCGAGCGCCGACAGCTTCTCCAGCGAAGCGCCGTGCGCGGACAGCGTCACCGCGCCGGCGAGGTCCGACAGGTTGCGCAGCTCTTCCGGCGTGCCGTTGGCGACGATGCGGCCGCGGTCGATGATGATCGCGCGCGTGCACGCGGCGTCCACTTCCTCGAGGATGTGGGTCGAGAACACGATCGCCTTGTTGCGGCCGAGCTCGCGGATCAGCTTGCGCACCTCGTGCTTCTGATTCGGGTCGAGGCCGTCGGTCGGCTCATCCATGATGAGCACCTCGGGATCGTGGATCAGCGCCTGCGCGAGGCAGGTGCGGTGCTTGTAGCCCTTGGACAGCGTATCGATCGACTGGCGCAGCACGCTTTCGAGAAAGCAGCGCTCGACCACGCGCGCGACGGCCTGTTTCTTCTGACTTCCCTTCAAACCACGGAGTTCGGCCGCGAACTCCAGAAAACCCCGCACCGTCATATCCGGGTAGGAGGCCGCGTTCTCCGGCAGGTAGCCGACCAGGCGCTTGGCCGCGATCGGCGATTCGGCCACGTCGTGGCCGCCGATGGTCACGCGCCCGGCGGTCGGCGGCATGAAGCCGGTGACCATGCGCATGGTGGTCGATTTTCCGGCGCCGTTCGGGCCGAGGAAGCCGAGCACCTCGCCGCGCTCCACGCTGAACGAGACGCCGTCGACGGCGCGCTTCGCGCCGAACGTCTTGACGAGATTCTCGATGCGGATCATGCAATTACCGGAGCGGGAGCTTTCAAGGGGGCGGATTATCGCTTAAATTGCGGGGCGAAGCCCATTTCCCCGAGGAGGATTCCATGCGTTTAGCCAGATTTTTGCTAATGAGTACGTTTGCGCTGCTCGCCAGCGCCGCTGTTGCACAACCCAGCCTGAAGATGATGATTCCCGCCAACCCCGGCGGCGGCTGGGACCAGACCGGGCGCAACCTCGCCGCGGCGATGCAGAGCGCGAAGCTGGTCTCGGGCGTGCAATTCGACAACAAGGGCGGCGCCGCCGGCACCATCGGCCTTGCGCAGTTCGTGAACTCGGCGAAGGGCGATCCGAACGCGATGATGATCGGCGGCATGGTGATGGTCGGCGGCATCATCCTCAACAAGTCGCCGGTCAACCTCTCCCAGGTCACGCCGATCGCGCGCCTGACCAGCGAGTGGGAAGTCATCGTGGTGCCGGCGAGCTCGCCGCATAAGACGATGGCTGACCTGGTCAACGCGTTCAAGAAGGATCCGGGCAAGGTCTCGTGGGGCGGCGGTTCGGCGGGCGGCACCGACCATATCCTGATCGGGCTGATCGCGAAGGACGTCGGCGTCGACCCGGCGAAAATCAATTACGTGCCGTTCAAGGGCGGCGGCGAGGCGATCGCCGCGATCCTCGGCGGGCACGTCACGGCGGGGGTGTCGGGCCTCGGCGAGTTCGCCGAGCAGATCAAATCCGGCAAGATGCGCGCGCTGGCGCAGTCGGCGCCGAAAAAGATCGACGGCATTCCTTCGCTGAAGGAGCAGAAGATCAATGTCGAGCTCGGCAACTGGCGCGGCATTTTCGCCGGTCCGGGTCTCACCCCGCCGCAGCGTGACGCGCTCGTCAAGCTGGTGCGCTCCGCGACCGAAACGCCGGCGTGGAAGCAGACGCTGGAGAAGCTGGGCTGGGAGGGGTGGTATCTCGGCGGCGAGGATTACGCCAAATTCCTGCGCGAAGACGAGAAGCGCGTCGGCGCCATCATCGAGTCGCTCGGCTTGAAGAAGTAAGTTCGTGCGCTCGCCGGCCGAGATCGCGCTCTCGCTGGGCGTGGTCGCCCTCGGCCTGGGCGTGGCCGGCGTGACCGCGACCCTTCCGTCCGAGGGCGGCTACGCCGGCATCGGGCCGAATTTCATCCCGGCGGTCGTCGCCGGCGGA
Organism: uncultured bacterium; assembly: GCA_965233195.1. Lineage (GTDB taxonomy): Bacteria > Pseudomonadota > Gammaproteobacteria > Burkholderiales > SG8-39 > SCGC-AG-212-J23. The sequence goes on from CBDDSB010000026.1 coordinate 325,860, forward strand.
ATCATCGCCCTCGGCGTGTGGCTCGCTGTCGAGGCATTCAGCGGCGGCTGGCGCGACGCGCCCGCGCACGAAGAGGTTTTTCAAAAAAATCCTTTTCTGTGGGTGAGCGCCGGTTTGTTTGCCCACATGGCGCTGATTGCGTGGGCGGGGTTCATCGTCGCCGGCACGGTGCTGTTCGCCTGCGTGGCGCGCGGCTTCGGCAGCCGCCGCCTCGCCCGCGATCTCGCCATCGCCGTCGTGATCACGCTCGGCATCTACCTCTTCTTCGTCAAGCTGCTCAACGTCGGCCTGCCCGCAGGCTGGCTTGCCCCCGTGCTCGGCGGTGCCGGCATCTAATGGATGCCTTTAACGCATTGATCGCGGGATTCGGCGTGGCGCTGCAGCCGATGAACCTGCTGTGGGGCTTGATCGGCGTCACGCTGGGAACCTTTGTCGGCGTGCTGCCCGGCGTTGGCCCGGCGCTCACCGTGGCGATGCTGCTGCCGCTGACCGTCAAGCTCGACCCCACCGGCGCGCTCATCATGTTCGCCGGCATTTACTACGGCGCGATGTTCGGCGGCTCGACCACCACCATTCTGCTCAATACGCCGGGGGAATCGGCCTCCATCGCTACCGCGCTTGAAGGCAACAAGATGGCCAAGGCCGGCCGTGCCGGACCCGCGCTCGCGACCAGCGCCATTGGCTCGTTCGTCGCCGGCACCATCGCCACCGTCCTGCTCACGCTGGTCGCGCCGATCGTGGTTGACCTCGCGCTCAAGTTCGGCCCCGCCGAGTATTTTGCGCTGATGGTATTCGCCTTCATCACCGTCGCCGCGGTGCTCGGCAGCTCGACGGTGCGCGGCCTGACCAGCCTGTTCCTCGGCCTGCTCTTTGGGCTGGTCGGCATCGACAGCCAGACCGGCCAGCAACGCTTCGCCTTCGGCGTACCCGAGCTTCTCGACGGCGTCGACGTGGTGGTGCTCGCGGTCGGGCTCTTCGCCGTGGGCGAGGCGCTGTATGTCGCCGCGTATCAAAGCCGCCTCACCGGCACGGTGGAGAAATTGAAGGGCTCGCTGCTGATGTCCGCCGCGGACTGGAAGCGCTCCTGGCCGGCGTGGCTGCGCGCCACGGCGATCGGCTTCCCGTTTGGCACCATTCCCGCGGGCGGCTCCGAGATTCCCACCTTTCTCTCGTACGCGACCGAAAAGAAGCTGACCAAGCACCCGGAAGAATTCGGCAAGGGAGCGATCGAGGGCGTCGCCGGGCCGGAGGCGGCGAACAACGCCGCCGCCACCGGCGTGCTGGTCCCGCTGCTGACCCTCGGCATCCCCACCTCGGCGACGGCGGCGATCCTGCTCGGCGCGTTCCAGAACTACGGCCTGCAGCCCGGCCCGTTGCTGTTCGACGCGCAGAAAGACCTGGTGTGGGGCCTGATCGCGAGCCTCTACGTCGGCAACGTGATCCTGCTGATCCTCAACCTGCCGCTGATCGGCGTCTGGGTGAAGGTGCTGCAGATCCCGAAGGATCTGCTCTACGCCGGCATCCTGGTGTTCGCCACGCTCGGCGCCTACAGCCTGCACCAGTCGTGGATCGACCTGCTCACGCTCTATGTCTTCGGTGTGCTCGGCTTCGCCATGCGCCGCTGGGACATCCCGGTCGGCCCGGCGGTGATCGGCCTGATCCTCGGCCCGCTCGCCGAGACCCAGTTCCGCCGCGCGCTCTCCATCAGCCAGGGCGACGCTTCGGTGTTCTTCACGCATCCGATTTCCGCTTCGCTGCTCGCGCTGACCGCGCTGCTCATCATCGTCCCTTGGCTCGTTCGCCGGTTCAGGTCGACGTCCTCGTAGTCGGCGCCGGCGCCGCCGGCCTCGCCGCAGCCGCAGAGCTCACGCGCGCCGGGCGCTCCGTTCTGATCGTGGAAGCGAGGGACCGGATCGGCGGGCGCTGCTACACACGCCGGCTTCCCGGCATCCCGGCACCGGTCGAGCTCGGCGCCGAGTTCATCCATGGCCGCCCGGAAGCGACGTTTGCGCTTATGCAGAAGGCAGGGATCGCGGCGGTGGATTCCACCCGCACCCAGCTCATCGCCCTCGACGGCAAGCTGCAAAGCGTCAACATGTTCGCGCAGGCGCAGCGTCTCGCGCGCCGGCCGCCGAAGGGCAGGGATCTTTCCTTTCGTGCCTTCCTGGCGCGGCAGAAGGTGCCGAAGCTCACACGCACGCTCGGAACGATGATGGTGCAGGGCTTCGATGCCGCGGACCCGCGGCTCGCCAGCGCGCGCGAGATCGTCGCCGAGTGGACTGAAGTGAGCTCCTTACAGCCGCGTCCACTCGGGGGGTATGGGCCGTTACTGGAATTCCTGGCTAGAGAAACAAAAGTTCAGCTGCAAACCGTGGTGCATGAAGTGCGCTGGACGCATTCTTCAGTGGAACTGCGCGGCACCTTCCGCGGCGAGCCTTGGTCGGCGTGGGCGCCGCGGGTCGTAATCACTTTGCCGCTGGGCGTCCTGCAATCGAGACTGGTGCGGTTTACGCCCAAGTTGCGAAAGCCATTGGACAAGCTTGAATCCGGCCCGGTCGTCCGCGTGGCGATGGCGTTCCGCAATGCCTTCTGGGAGAAACAGCACCCGGGAAACGCATTTTTCCATTCGCCCAGCGCGCCGTTTCCGACTTTCTGGACGCCGCTGCCGATGCATGCGCCCTTGCTTACGGCGTGGGCGGGCGGTCCGAAGGCGGCTCGTCTTACCGGCTCGTCAGAAAAGCTCTTGTTGCGCTCAGCGCTCGAAAGCGTGCGGAGCGTACTAGGGAGTATCGAAGAGCCTTCAGGTTTTGCGATTCACGATTGGCAGGCCGATCCGTATGCGCGCGGCGGCTACAGCTATGTGCGCGTCGGCGGAACCGGCGCTCGCGAGGAGCTGGCCGAGCCGCTGGAGGAAACGCTGTACTTTGCTGGAGAAGCGACCGACCCCGAGCAGTCCGGCACGGTCGGCGGGGCGCTTGCGAGCGGACTGCGCGCCGCGAAAGAAATTCTAGGTTAAGCCGCCGCGCGGGACTCGCGCTTGCGCTCGTTCTCTTTCAGGAAGCGCTTGCGCAGGCGGATGGACTTCGGCGTGATCTCGGCGAGCTCGTCCTCGCCGATGAATTCGACCGCGTACTCGAGCGTGAGCGCGATCGGCGGCGTGAGCAGGATGGCTTCGTCCTTGCCCGAGGCGCGGATGTTGGTGAGCTGCTTGGTCTTGATCGGGTTGACGACGAGGTCGTTGTCGCGGCTATGGATGCCGATGATCATGCCTTCATACACCGGCTCGCCGGGGCTGACGAACATGCGGCCGCGCTCCTGCAGCTTCCACAGTGCGTAGGCCACCGCCTCGCCGTCGTCCTGCGACACCAGCACGCCGTTGCGATGCTCGTCGATCTCGGCCTTCACCGGGCCGTAGTCGTCGAACACGTGACTCATGATGCCGGTGCCGCGGGTGAGAGTCATGAACTCGCCCTGGAAGCCGATCAGGGCGCGCGCGGTGATGCGGTAATCGAGGCGCACGCGCCCCTTGCCGTCGGGCTGCATGTCGACCAGCTCGCCGCGGCGGCGGCCGAGCTCTTCCATCACGCCGCCCTGGTTGGTGTCCTCGACGTCGACGGTCAGGACCTCGTAAGGCTCGCAGCGCTCGCCGCCGATCTCCTTGAAGATCACGCGCGGGCGCGACACCGCGATCTCGTAGCCTTCGCGCCGCATGTTCTCGAGCAGGATGGTCAGGTGCAGCTCGCCGCGGCCGTGCACGATGAAGGTGTCGGTGTCGCTCGGGTACTCGACGCGCAGCGCCACGTTGCTCTTGGTCTCGCGCTCGAGGCGCTCGCGGATCTGGCGGCTGGTGACGTACTTGCCCTCGCGCCCGGCGAGCGGCGACGCGTTGACCAGGAAGTTCATGGTCAGCGTCGGCTCGTCGACCTTGAGCTCCGGCAGCGCCTCGGCATGCTCCAGATCGCACAGGGTCGCGCCGATGCCGACTTCATCGATGCCGTTGATGAGGACGATGTCGCCCGCCTCGGCCTGGTCGACCGGCTTGCGCTCCAGGCCCTCGAACATCAGGACCTGATTGACTTTGGCCTTGATGTTATCGGGCAGGAGCAGGACCTCCTGTGCGGGGCGCAGGCGGCCGCGGCGAATGCGGCCGATGCCGATCTTGCCGACGTAGCTCGAATAGTCGAGCGAGCAGATCTGCAGCTGGAGCGGCGCCTCGGGGTCTTCGTCGCGCACCGGCACATACTTCAGGATCGCCTCGAACAGGGGCGCCATGTCGGTGCTCTCGTGATCGAGCTCTTTCTTCGCGTAGCCGAGCAGGGCCGAGGCGTAGATCACCGGGAAATCGAGCTGGTCCTCGTTCGCGCCGAGCTTGTCGAACAGGTCGAAGGTCTGGTTCACCACCCACTCGGGGCGCGCGCCCGGGCGGTCGATCTTGTTGACCACCACGATCGGCTTGAGGCCGAGCGCCAGGGCCTTGCGCGTGACGAAGCGCGTCTGCGGCACCGGCCCCTCGACCGCGTCGACCAGCAGCAGCACGCCGTCGACCATCGACAGCACGCGCTCCACCTCGCCGCCGAAGTCGGCATGGCCGGGGGTGTCGACGATGTTGATGTGCGTGCCGCGGTAGCGGATCGCGCAATTCTTGGCGAGGATGGTGATGCCGCGCTCGCGCTCGAGGTCGTTCGAGTCCATGACCCGCTCCTGCACGTGCTCGTGCGCGGCAAAGGTGCCGGATTGCCCGAGCAGCTTGTCGACCAGCGTGGTTTTGCCGTGGTCGACGTGGGCGATGATCGCGATGTTGCGCCGGGTGCGGTTCATAGGGCCGCGCATTGTACGTGAATCGCGCGCGAACTGAGCATCAAACCGAGTTCAAATCCTTATTTGTTAGGTAAAATTTGCACTCCCCGTTCCCGTAAACCCCACACGAGACACCTGATGGACACCGCACTTCTATCCAAGACCGCGGCCGCGATGGTCGCGAAGGGCAAAGGCATCCTCGCCGCCGACGAGTCCGCCGGCACCTGCGAGACGCGCTTCAAATCGATCAATGTCGAATGCACCGAGGAGAACCGCCGGGCGTACCGCGGTCTGCTCTTCACCACGCCGGGCATCGAGCAATTTCTCTCGGGCGTGATCCTGTTCGACGAGACGCTGCGCCAGAAGACCAACGACGGCGTGCCTTTCGGTGACTACCTGGCGAAGAAGGGCATCATTCCCGGGATCAAGGTCGATGCGGGCGCGAAGGAGCTGCCGCTCGCGCCGGGCGAGAAAGTGACCGAAGGTCTCGACGGCCTGCCCAAGCGTCTCGCCGAGTACTTCAAGCTCGGCGCGCGCTTCGCCAAGTGGCGCGCCGTGATCACCATCGGCAAGAACCTTCCGACGCACACCTGCATCTATGCCAACGCGCATGCGCTGGCGCGTTACGCCGCCGCCTGCCAGGAAGCCTCGATCGTGCCGATGATCGAGCCTGAAGTTTTGCTGGACGGCGACCATACCGCCGAGCGCTCCGAGGAAGTTCACGAGGCGACGCTGCGCGCCACCTATGCGGCCTGCGCCGCCTACAACGTCTCGGTGGAGCACTTGATCCTGAAGACGAGCATGGTGGTTTCCGGCAAGAACAATTCGCGCCAGGCCGGCGTTGACGAAGTCGCCGAGCGCACCGTGCGCGTGCTTAGGCGCACCGTGCCCGCCGCGCAACCCGGGGTCGTGTTCCTCTCCGGCGGCCAGTCGGACGAAGCGGCCACCGCGCACCTCAGCGCGATGGCGGCAATGAAAAACCTGCCGTGGCCGCTCACGTTCTCGTACTCGCGCGCGCTGCAGAATCCGCCGCTCAAGACGTGGAAAGGTCAGGCCGGCAATGTCGGCGCGGCGCAGAAGGCATTCCACCACCGCGCGCACATGAACAGCCTCGCTGCGCAGGGCAAGTGGCGGCCCGACCTCGAGAAGCAGGCCGCCTAGATGGCAGCGCTGTTCGAGTCCAGCATCAAGAGCCTGCCGCGGCTGGGCAAAGGCAAGGTCCGCGACATTTACGGCGTCGGCAACGACAAGATGCTGATCGTGGCGAGCGATCGCCTGTCGGCGTTCGACGTGGTCCTGCCCGACCCGATCCCGGACAAGGGCCGCGTGCTGAACGAGATGGCGAACTTCTGGTTCCAGCGGCTCGGCCATGTCATCCCGAACCAGCTGACCGGCATCGATCCGGAATCGGTGGTGGCTGAAAACGAAAAGGCCCAGGTACGGGGGCGCTCGGTCGTGGTGAAGAAGCTTAAGCCGTTGCCGATCGAGGCGGTGGTACGCGGCTACATCATCGGCTCGGGCTGGAAGGACTACCAGAAGACCGGGCAGGTGTGCGGCATCGAGCTGCCGAAAGGGCTGCGCCAGGCGGAGAAGCTGCCGCAGCCGATATTCACGCCCGCGACCAAGGCCGAGAGCGGGCACGACGAGAACATCCCGTTCTCCATGGCGGAGAAGCTGGTCGGCAAGGACGTCGCCGCCAAGGTGCGCGAGGTGAGCATTCGCTTGTACAAGGAAGCCGCCGACTACGCGGCAACGCGCGGCATCATCATCGCCGACACCAAGTTCGAATTCGGCCTGGACGAGAACAAGAACCTGGTGCTGATCGACGAGGTCCTGACCGCCGATTCCTCGCGTTTCTGGCCCGCCGACTCGTATCAGGTCGGCATGTCGCCGCCGTCGTTCGACAAGCAGTACGTGCGCGACTATCTCGAGTCGCTCACCTGGGACAAGGCGCCGCCGGCGCCCAAGCTGCCCGAGGACGTGATCGCCCGTACCTCGCAGAAGTACCGCGACGCTCTCGAGCGCCTCACCGGGAGGAAGTTGTGATCGGGATCGTGATGGGCTCGACTTCCGACTGGGAGACGATGAAGGCGGCGGCCAAGGTGCTCGAAGAATTTGGTGTGCCGTACGAGGCGAAGGCGATGTCCGCGCACCGCACGCCGCACGCCGTGGCCGAATGGGCAACCGGTGCGCAGAAGAACGGCAAGAAGGCGATCATCGCCGCCGCCGGCGGCGCAGCGCACCTTGCAGGCGTAGTGGCCGCTCACACCACGCTTCCGGTGCTGGGCGTGCCGATGCCCTCGAAACACCTGCAGGGGCTCGATTCGCTGCTCTCGACCGTGCAGATGCCGAAGGGCATTCCCGTCGCTACCTTCGCGATCGGCGAGGCCGGGGCGGCCAACGCCGCCCTCTTCGCCATCGCCCTGCTCGCACTGTCGGATCCGGCCATGCAGAAAAAGCTCTCTGACTTCCGCGCGAAGCAAACCGAAGCGGTGCTCAAGGCCGCGCCGTTGAAGCTGTGAGTTCCGAAGTCCGCCGCGCCGCGCAGATCCTGCGCGCCGGTGGACTGGTCGGCTTTCCTACCGAAACGGTTTACGGCCTCGGCGCCGACGCGGCGAGCGAGGCGGCCGTGGCTCGGTTGTACGCCGCGAAGGGTCGCCCCGCCGACCATCCGGTCATCATCCACTTCGCTTCAGCCGAACTGGCCTTCGCCTGGGCACGCGAGATTCCGCCAGGCGCGCGCGAGCTCGGGCAACGATTCTGGCCCGGGCCGCTCACCCTGATCCTCAAGCGCTCCGCCCTCGCGAAAGACTTCGTCACCGGCGGCCAGGACACGGTGGGTCTGCGCGTGCCCTCGCATCCGGTCGCCCGCGAACTGCTTTCACTCTTTGGTGGCGCCGTGGCCGCGCCATCGGCGAATCGATTCGGACGCGTTTCGCCGACCACCGCGGCCCATGTGCGCGAAGATCTTGGAAGCGATGTCGAACTTGTACTCGAGGGCGGGCCGAGCGAGGTTGGCATCGAGTCGACGATCGTCGATCTTTCCGGCGGAACTGCGGTGCTGCTGCGGCCGGGCGCGATTTCACGCCAACAGATCGAAGAGTTCGTCGTCGTCACGGATGCAAAATCGTCGGTCCGGCACTCCGGTGGCCTGGAGCGCCACTACGCGCCGCGCACGCCGGCGCGCATGGTGCCGGCCCACGCCTTGGACAAAGAAATTTCCAAAGGCAAAAGCGTGGCGGTACTGGCCTTCTCAAGGCCGGACGAGCGCGTCGACTTCTGGCTGCGCATGCCGCGCGAACCCCAGGCCTATGCGCGGAAGCTCTACGCCGCGCTGCGCGAGCTCGATAGCGCGGCGAGCGAGCAGATTCTGGTCGAAGCGCCGCCCGACACGGCCGAATGGGCCGCGGTGCGCGACCGCCTGAAGCGCGCCTGCGAGCCGGGGTAAGATCGCTGCCGTGAAAAACCGGATTGCGAAGACACTGAGTAAGGAGCAATAAGTCTATGCGGGAGACGGATCATCGATAACGCACACCAAATCGAATCTCCCAGCGTAGTTCTCTGCCCTGCAGCAAGTGCACAAGCGACGGCGAATTTCCGAGCGTCTGTCAGCGAAGCGGTGAAGCTAGACCGAGACGAACTGGCTAATGCGGGATCAGCAAATGTCGAACTTGTACGACTGTGGGCTACGTCGTTAAAGCTTCGTGCGCAATGGGCGAAGGTGCGTCCTGGTGACGTGCTCATTTTCATTAAGCACAAGGAAGTTTTCGCTTTTGCGCGTTGCGTCCAGACGATAGAAAGCGCCTCAATTGCACAGTCAGTTTGGGGATCACCCGAGTGGTCTTTACTTTTCCTATTAGGCGAACCGCGTTTGGTGTCGATACCTGTGGCGCAACTCAATTCGGTGCTGGGCTATTCACCGAAATACCAGTTCAGGCCACTTAGGACGTTGGGAACAGCAGAGAGCAGACCAGTGATTGAACTACTTGGCCTTTGATGACGGCTTCGTTGCGAGAATGAAGTCCTTCATCTGATCAAGGCGGTGAGCCCAGAATAGCGTGAGACCTTGTTCTTGAGCCTGCTCAAGGTTCAGGACGTTGAAAACGCCGGAGAGCAGCGCAACGGGTACGACGTTGTTCTTTCCGAATTCACTATTCCACGCGGTCGCCTTTGCTCCGGCGTCGTTGTTGAGACGCTTCACGCTGTTCGTAGAACTGTTCGAGACTTTGCATTCGACTGGCATTAGGCGCCCGTCGTAGAGCCGGACAGGTATGTCCGCGCGGCGACTACCGACGAGGGATTCGCCCGTGAATTGACCCGATGCGGGAGCTTGCGCAATGGTCTGAATCGCGCGCGCTCTCTGTTCGACGAATCCCATTCGCGCTAATGCTTTCTTCACCATTGCCTCTTGCGCAGACTTTCCCGCACCTCGACGGGCAGTAGAGACACGTTGTGCTGCTATGAGAACGGCGGACGCAAGGATCGCTGCCTGTTCTTCCGCTGGCGTCGGTAATCGCTTGGCAGCGATCCAAGGGAACCGCGTAGGATCGATTGCCTTCCTGATGATTTCGAGCACGCGCGTGGCCTCCTCGGGCTTGGCTGCTAAGCGTCCTGGGGCAAGTGAACATTCGGCCAAGACGGCCAAATCATCCTCGGAAATAGGCGGGCCGGTCATATACCGGAGGACATCGCCAAATCCAGACTTGAACAACTCCGCGAGGCGCTTTGCCGTCAGTTTGTGCGGCTCGCGAGCGCCATGAACGGTGAACAGCTCCTCATAGATCGCACGGTTTTTCTCAACCGCCTTTTTCCAGTTCTCGAGCGGCTCCAGCGTCCGCTCATCGCGAAAAAGCTTGATGGCTGTCTCTGCCTCCACCTTCAATTCCGCCTGCGTCCATCGCGGCGGCTTGATCATGCGTGCAGTGTTTCCACCTTCGGAATGAACACCCGCTCCAGCTCACGGGGCTCGAACTTCGTGAGGCCACCTGCGTACGTGCGTCCACTTTCCACGCCAATGTTCGCCGACAACCATTTTGCGAGAGCGTCCAGCGTCGCTGCCGTCATCGGTTCACGTGGATAGAGGCCGTGCGCGATGTTGATATGGCGAGCAGAACACAAGTTCCGCACAAATGCCGGTGGCCTGCGCGCCATGTACGTGCAGATGATCGGCGCAGGAGCGCGTAGATTCACTGCCCACCAGGGACGCCGATGCTGCGCAATGTAGGACTGATCCGCGCCCTCTGACTTCGCCCACTGCAGAAACTGGTTTACCGCTTCTCGCGCCTCGTCGTCGAGTTCGCCGAGATCTTCAGGTAGATCGACGACGCGACGTAGCGTGTTCGCATCGTCGAGTGATCCTTCCGCGGTGAGAAGCTCACGCGCGCGCGTTACGGTTGGCGTGAGCACCTCCTTCGGAAGTGTTGCAGCGTTAGCGCCAGCAATCCAGACACTGTTGCCCCCAGTCACTTGGCCGCGATGAACTCGGCACACCTCGCCAAGTTCGATGTAGCCAGTGGGCACGCTACGGCCAGGTCTGACGATGGTGGACCAGTGCGACGAGTGTTGGAGAGCGGACCATGACACCTCGCGGCCTTCGCGCAATGATCCGAGGCGAGAGGCTTTCTGCACGGAGCGCACCAGCATTGAATCCGATCGCTCACCAACGCGAAAACACATGATGGCGCCGGTAGTCGTCGCGTCCGAGAACGGCATTGCACGTGCATCCAAGACGTGAAGAGATACGCCACCTAGCCCATCGGCGAGCAGTTGTCGCACGGTCGCCCCGTAGTTCACGTCGAGCCATTCCGCCGATGTGATGAACGCCCCGAAATCGCCGCCTCTAGCCAACTGCATTGTCTTCACGATAAAGTGAACGTGCAGGCCAGCGAGGCGACTTGCTGTAATTCCGAACTTTGCCGCGGAACGACGCAGCCACTGCTTCCACCGCCACGTGATCTGATGGTGGCGGACATAGGGCGGATTGCCTATGAAGAGGGTGCGCCCGCCGATGGGCGGCAGGGTCAGTTCACGGTAGTCCATGACGTGGATGTCGGTGCGATGCGCCAGCCCATGCACCGCCACATTCGCCCGCAGGACGAGCGCCGCCAGCGGGTCCATCTCCACCGCGACAAGTCGGCCCTTCGGGAAGGCTTTCCCTGCAGCGACGACAAACCGACCTGAACCGGCACCCGCGTCCACGATGCGCGCAGGGGTCGCGGTAGCCCGGGCCCACCGGATCATGGACCGCACGATGGTCGCTGGTGTGTAGGTAGCACCATCGACACGCCGAACTTCTGGCGAGCGTATGCGGGCGAAGGCCTGTCCAAGCGGGTCCCGTCCGGCGCGGATGGCTGCTCTGGTGCGGCTGACGAGGAGCGTGCTGGATGGGAACAGAGCCTGCCGTGCGAAGCGCATCTCCGGCGCTGACAACCGCGTGCGATGACCGCGCATCAAAGCGAGCGCTACGCCTGCGAGCTCCCGCTCAGTCTGCACGGTTCCCTCCGTGTTCTTGTTGGTCGGCAGGGGGGATGATGGACAAACTCATCGCACAGCGCAACTGACCGCGCACGAAGTGGCACGGACGAATCACCACGGGATGGTTTTCCTAAGTCGCGCCCGAGGTAGATCCGGCTGCGGGTCGGGACTGGACTATCGCCGTGTCTGAAGGAGACAGCGTACTGGCGCTGCTGCTTACGTTGATGCGCAGAATCTGCTCCGCACACGGAACGCCTCCAGAGGCTGAACTCTCGTCGGCTGGCCCGTCAGCAGAGCGACGGCCATGCCACAGCACACCACTCCGCGAGCGATTCCCTGGAAGACCGTGCCGCAGGTAATGCACCGCATACGCGAACCATACGCCGGTACTGGATGGATGTCCAGTATCCTCGCTCTTTAGGCCGCCCGTTGCGGACCCGGCTTGCCGTCCTCCACCACGTACGTCGCGAGCGTGCTGCAGCCAGCCTCGCGCGTTTGCACGCTTTCCATCGCACGCAGATCGGCCTGGAAGCGTCGCGGGCTGACTTCGGCGCGCACATAGCCGCGGAAGCGGCTGTCGGCCAGCAGCATGTGCGGGTTGTCCGGCAGGTAGCGGTCGAGGCGGTCCTGCGACCAGGCCTGAGAAGTGACCGAGGTGCCGACGAACTCGCTCGCCACCACGGGTGACGCGGGATCGTCGAAGTCGAGCTTGAGCTGGTTCACGTTGAAGGAATGGACATCGCCGCCCAGGACCACCGGGTTACGCGTTTTCGTCGAAATCATGGAATCAAAAAGCCGCTGGCGTGCCGCCGGGTACCCGTCCCACCCATCGGTCCAGGCGCGCCGGCCGGGACCCGGCTTGGTGTCGAACTGCGCCATGGGCGTGGTTTGCGCGAGCACGTTCCACGCCGCGCTTGATTCGCCGAGGTTCTGCTCGAGCCAGCGCTCCTGCGCGCGGCCGAGCATCGAGCGCCCGGCACGCGGCAGGCGCTCGCAGTGCTCGATGTCGAGCGTATTCGAGCCGCCGCGCCGGCCTTTGCGCGGACAGGCCTGCCAGGAGCGGTACTGGCGCGTGTCGAGGATATGGAAGCGGGCGAGCCGACCCCAATCGAGGTGAGTGTGGATGCGCATGTCGGGCCCTTTGGGGCGCATGCGATCCGGCAACGGCATGTGCTCGTAGTACGCGCGGTACGCAGCGGCGCGGCGCTCGAGAAACGGCGCGCGCTCCATGCCGTCCTCGGGCCGGTCGTCGGCGTAATCGTTGTCCACTTCGTGGTCGTCCCAGGTGACGATCCACGGACAGGCCGCGTGCGCCGCCTGCAGGTCCCGGTCGGAACGATAGAGGGCGTAGCGCGCGCGGTAGTCCTCCAGCGTGTACGGCTCCGCAGCATCGTGTTTGCGCACATGGTCGCGGCCCCAGGTCGATTCGTAGATGTAGTCGCCGAGGAACGCCACCAGATCCGGCGCATCGGCGGCGATATGGCGATACGCGCCGAAGTAACCCTGCTCGTATTGCTGGCACGAGGCAAAGGCGAATCGCAGGCGCGGGCCGGCGGCGTCTGCGGCGGGCGCGGTCCGCGTGCGGCCGACCGCGCTCTCCGCGCCTGCCGTCTTGAAGCGGTACCAGTACCAGCGTTCCGGGGAGAGGCCTTTGACCTCGACGTGGACGGAGTGGGCCCACGCAGGTTCTGCACGGGCTTCTCCTGAAAACATAATTGATTTCATGGCCTCATCGGTCGCGATCTCCCAGCGCACCGGAACGGCGAGGGGATCCAGCGTTCCCGCCAGTCGCGTCCACAACACCACTCCGTCCGCGGACGGATAACCCGACGCCACCCCCAGTGAAAACGGATTCGCTGCGAAGCTGGGCAACGCATACGCCGCGCCCAGTGCGCCAAGCGTCTTCAGGAAGCTTCGACGCGCGTTTATCCTGTCGTACATCCGAATAGAATAGCGCCCCTATGATCCATTTCGTGGTGCATGAAGAAGGCGACGGCGTCGGCGTCGTCGTGGTGGAAGGCGTCAAGTCCGGCCAGCCGCTCAGCGGCTGGATCATGGAAGACGACAAGGACCTGCAGGTCACGGCGAAGAACGATATCCCGATCGGCCACAAGGTCGCGCTCAAGGATTACAAGCCCGGCGATACCGTGATCAAGTACGGTGTCGACATCGGCAAGGTGGTGCAGCCGATCAGCAAGGGCGAGCATCTGCACGTACATAACGTCAAAACCAAGCGTTGGTAGACATGAATCTCGGCAAATCCACTTTTTGGGGTTACAAACGCGAGAACGGCCGGGTCGGCGTGCGCAACCACGTCATCATCCTGCCGGTCGACGATCTGTCGAATGCCGCCGCTCAGGCGGTCGAGAACAACATCAAAGGCACGCTGGCGCTGCCGCATCCCTACGGCCGGCTGCAGTTCGGCGCCGACCTCGACCTGCACTTCCGCACCCTGATCGGCACCGGCTCGAACCCGAACGTCGCGGCCGTGGTCGTGATCGGGATCGAGGACGGCTGGGCGAAGAAGGTCGCCGACGGCATCGCCACCACCGGCAAGCCGGTCTCCTTCTTCGGCATCGAGGGGCATGGCGACCACGACACGATCCGGCGCGCCTCGCTCAAGGCGCGCGAATACCTGCAGTGGGCGAGCGAGCTGCGCCGCGAGGAGCGGCCGCTGAAGGAGCTGTGGGTATCCACCAAGTGCGGTGAGTCCGACACTACCTCCGGCTGCGGCGCGAACCCGACGGTCGGCAATGCCTTCGACAAGCTCTACCCGCACGGCGTGACGCTGGTGTTCGGCGAGACCACCGAGCTGACCGGCGGGGAGCACCTGGTCGCCGCGCGCTGCCGCAACGAGGAAGTGCGCAAGAAATTCCAGTTCATGTTCGACCGCTACCAGGAGATCATCAACCGCCACAAGACCAGCGACCTCTCCGACTCGCAGCCGACCAAGGGCAACATCGCGGGCGGCCTGACCACCATCGAGGAAAAGGCGCTGGGCAACATTCAGAAGATCGGCCGCGAGTGCAAGGTGGACGGCGTGCTCGACAAGGCCGAGATGCCGACCAGCCCGGGGCTGTGGTTCATGGATTCGTCCTCCGCGGCGGCCGAAATGGTCACGTTGTGCGCGGCGGCGGGCTACACGGTGCATTTCTTCCCCACCGGGCAGGGCAACGTCATCGGCAACCCGATCCTTCCGGTCATCAAGCTGTGCGCGAATCCGCGCACCGTGCGCACCATGTCCGAGCACATCGACGTGGATGTTTCCGGTTTATTGAGAAAAGAATTAACTCCGGATCAAGCGGGCGACAAGCTGCTCGACTGCATGTTCCGCACCGCCAACGGCCGGCTCACCGCGGCCGAGGCACTCGGCCACCGGGAGTTCGTCCTCACGCGGCTCTACGAGAGCGCTTGAAAGTCTCGGTCTGGCGAGGAGCGCACGAAGGCTCCTTTCAGGAGTTCGAGGTGCCGCGCGAGGCGAGCCAGACGGTGCTGGATGTCGTCACCTACATCCAGCGCGCGCTCGATCCGACGCTCGCCTATCGCTTCGCCTGCCGCGTCGGCATGTGCGGCTCGTGCGCGATGATGGTGAACGGGGTGCCGCGCTGGACCTGCAGGACGCATGTCGACAAGGTCGCTGGCAGCGGAACGCTGGAGTTGGCTCCCTTAAAAAACCTTCCTGTTATCCGCGACCTGGTTTCCGACATGCGCGAATTCTTCGACAAGTGGGCGCGCGCCAAGGGCGAGTTCCGCGGCCGCAGCACGCGCGACGACGACTTCGCGAAGGTGCGGCCCGATTCGGCGCCGCGCAAGCAGGCCGACGCGGGCATCGAGTGCATCGGCTGCGGCGTGTGCTACGCGGCCTGCGACGTGGTGGCGTGGAATCCGCAATACCTCGGGCCGGCCGCGCTGAATCGGGCATGGACGCTGGTGCAGGATGAGCGGGACCGCGATAGCACCGAGCGCCTGCGCGCCGTGGCCGGCGACGCCGGCTGCCACGCCTGCCACACGCACGTGAGCTGCACCGAGCGCTGCCCGAAACACCTTTCTCCCACGGCCGCGATCGCCGGCCTGAAGCGTGAGGTGACCAAGGCCGTGCTGCACGGAGACCTTTGACTTTTCGCGGCGAGGCGCGGCTGTGGATCGCACAGCGCGCGAGCGCCGTGGTGCTCGCGCTGTGCGTCGCCGTCCATCTGGCGACCATCGTTTACGCGGTGCGCAGCGGCCTCAGTGCCGCCGAGATCCTCGCGCGCACGCGCGGCAGCGTAGCCTGGTTCGCGTTCTATTCGCTGTTCGTCCTCGCCGTGACGGTGCATGCGCCGATCGGTTTGCGCAGCGTGCTTGGCGAATGGGCCGGCTGGCGCGGACGCTCGCGGGATCTGGCGCTGCTGCTGTTCGCGGCTGGTCTGGCGTGGATCGGCATGCGCGCCGTGCTCGGCGTCTTCACGTGAAACAGCACCCGTCGTACTGGGCTTTCATCGTGCACCGCGTGTCGGGTGTGGCCCTCGCCATCTTCCTGCCGCTGCATTTCTGGACCCTGGGCAATGCCTTGCAGCTCGAAGGCTTCCTCGTCTGGACCCAGCAGCCGCTGGTGAAGCTCGGCGAATGGCTGATCGTGGTCGCGCTCGCCGCGCACCTTGGCGGCGGGCTGCGCGTGCTTGCGCTCGAGTTCCTGCCCTGGCGCGGCTGGCAGAAGACCCTGGCGGAGGCCGCGGCCGCGATGACCCTTGGCGTGGGCGTGGCCTTCGCTCTGGCGCTGTAGAATCCTCCTATGAAGAAACTCCTCGCGTTCGTCCTCACCCTCTTTGTCGTCTCAACGGCAACCGCGCAGTCCTGGCCGCAAAAACCGGTGCGCTTCATCGTGCCCTTCCCGCCTGGAGGCGCGACCGATATTTCGGCGCGGCTGGTGGGCGAGAAGCTGTCCCAGATCTGGGGCCAGTCGGTGGTGATCGAAAACCGCGGCGGTGCGGGCGGCGGCCTCGGCGCGGCCGAGGCGGCGCGCGCGGCGCCCGACGGCTACACGCTGTTCTTCCCCTCCGGCTCGGTGGTGACCGCGAACCAGCACATCTACGCGAAGATGGCCTACGACCCGGACAAGGACTTCGTGCCGATCACCAAGGTGGTGGCGGGGCCGCAGGTGCTCACGGTGGCGGCGAGCTCGCCGTTCAAGACGGTGAAGGACCTGATCGACCATGCGCGCGCCAACCCGGGCAAGGTCACGTTCGGCCACGCCGGCATCGGCTCGCAGACCCACCTCGCGGCCGAGAACTTCGTCTGGCAGGCGAAGATCGACGCCCTGGCAGTCCCCTACAAGGGCGAGGGCCCGGGGCTTGCCGCGTCGCTCTCCGGCGAAACCACCTTCTTCCTCGGCAACGTCGCCGCCGCCATCGGCCACATCCAGGGCGGCCGGCTACGCGCGCTCGGCGTCACCAGCAAGGGCGAGGCGGCGCAGCTTCCCGGCGTGCCGCCGATCGGCAAGACCATCCCGGGCTTCGAGAACACCGGCTGGTTCGGCCTGGTCGCGCCGACCGGCACGCCGAAGGACATCGTGCAAAAGGTCTATGTCGACACCAAGAAGGCGCTCGAGGCTAGCGACCTGCGCGGGCGCTTGTACGTGCAGGGGCTCGCGCCGGTCGGCAATACCCCGGAGCAGATGGCGCGCGAGATGAAGGAAGAAAGCGCGCTCTGGGCGCGCGTGGTGAAGGAGCGCAAGATCGAGGTGAAGTGAAGATCGATCTCGTCCAGGTCGAGGAGGCGGCGAAAGAGCTCTACATCCGCGCGCTGAAGGAGCTGCCGCCGGACATCAAGCACGGCTTCGACCGGCTCGCCGCCGCGGAAACCGACGCCGGGGCCAAGCGCATGCTCGGCACCATGATGCGCAACATCACCGTCGCCGAGGACACCAACAACCTGCTGTGCCAGGACACCGGCATCCCGGTCTACAACGTGTGGATCGGGCGCGGCGTGGAGGTGGACGGCGCGGGGCTGAAGGACGCCATCCGGCGCGGCTGCGCGCGCTCGACCAAGGAGTACTCGTTCCGTTCCTCGATCGTGCATCCGACCACGCGGGTGAACGAGCAGAACTCGACCGGGCGCGGAATACCAGTGATCAACCTGGACTTCGTCTCGGAACTCGATTTCCTGTCTATTGAAATGATTCCGAAAGGCTCGGGGTCGGAGAACAACTCCTGGCTGCGCATGGCGATTCCCGCCGAAGGCGTCGACGCCATCAAAACGTTTGTCGTCGACTGCGTGCTGGACGCGGGCGGCAAGACCTGCCCGCCGACCATCGTCGGCGTCGGCGTCGGCGGTACCGCGGACTTGTGCGTGCACCTCGCCAAGGTCGCGGCGACCCGCCGGCTCGGCTCGCGCTGCGAAGACCCGGAGGGCGCGAAGCTCGAGTCGGCGCTCACCGAGGCGGTGAACATGCTCGGCGTCGGTCCGCAGGGTCTCGGCGGCGATTCCACCGCGTTCGCGGTCCATGTCGAGACTGCGGCCACGCACATCACCATGAACCCGGTGGCGGTCAACATGCAGTGCCACTCGGCGCGGCGCTCGCGCGCCACCTTTCGACCGTCTGGAGTCGAATACGGTTTTTAGATGGATCTTTTTGCTGTTCGCACTTCCGATCCATGCGGCCGAGCTCGAGGGGGTGACGCTGGAGGACCGTGTCCGAGTCGACGGCCGCGAGCTCGAGCTGAATGGCGTCGGCATGCGCACGCGTTTCTTCGTCAATGTGTACGTCGGCGGCTTTTACCTGGAGAACAAGGTCTCCACGGCGCCGGCCGCGATAGACGCGGAGGGCGCAAAACGCGTAATTTTCGTGATGATGCGCGCAGCCGATGCGGAGCAGTTCGTCGAGTCGATCGACGATGGCCTGCGCGCGAACAACACGCCGGAAGAGCTGGCGCGCGTGCAGCGCCAGATCGACGCGCTGTTCAGGATGATCCGCAACATCGGGCAGGCGAAGAAAGGCATGAGGATCGTTCTCGACTACGCTGCGTCGGCGCGCGCCACGACCCTGTTCGTGGACGGCGTGGCGCAGGGCGAACCGATGGTCGGGGAGGAGTACTACCGCATCCTGCTGCGCATCTGGTTCGGGGACAACCCGGCGCAGGAGGAGCTCAAGCGGGGGCTGCTGGGCCAGCAGCTCTGACCGAAAGGAATTCGACGATGAAGCTCATGTCCGCTCTTCTTTTCTGCGCCGCACTTGCGGCCGCCGGCGCCACCTTCGGCGCGGAAGTCGAAGGCGTACGCATCGAGGACAAGACCCGCGTCGCCAACGCCGATCTCACATTGAACGGCGCCGGTCTTCGCAAGCGCGCGTTCTTCAAGGTGTACGCCATGGGCCTCTACGTGCCGCAGAAGAGCTCGAACGCGGCCGCGCTCCTCGAGCAGCCAGGGCCGAAGCGCGTCGCCATCCACATGCTGCGTGACGTGAGCGCCGATGCGTTCAACGAGGCGCTCGCTGACGGCATCCGCGCCAACCACTCCGACGCCGATGTGAAAGCGCTCGAGCCGCGCATCAAGGAGCTGGGCGCCATCATCACCCAGGTGGGAGAGGCCAAGAAGGGCATGGCGATCCACCTCGACTGGACCGGCAGCGAAACGCAGGTGCTGATCCAGGGCAAGCCCACCGGCAAGCCGATCGCCGGGCAGGACTTCTACCGCGCGCTGCTGCGCGTCTGGCTCGGCGACAAGCCGGTGCAGGACGACCTCAAGAAGTCGCTATTGGGTGGGTGATGCGAGCCGGCAAATGGCGCATCACGACTTAAGAGCGCCCATCTCGGAGGCGCAGGCAAGAGCGCTGCGCGTCGACGACACCGTGACGCTGCACGGCACGCTCTACGGCATCCGCGACGCGACCCAGATCCACATGTTCGATCGCGGACGGCGCACGCGCTTCGACATGGCCGGGCATGCGGTGATCCACACCGCCCCCAACGTGAGGAAAACCGAAACCGGCTATGAGCCTGTTTGCGTCGGTACCACCACCAGCGACCGCATGGAGCGCTTCACGCGGCCTTTGATGCAGCAGTACGCAGTCCGGCTGATCATCGGCAAGGGCGGCCTGCGCGAGGATTCCTTGAAAAGTTTCGCCGAAATGGGGGGCGCGTACCTCGCCATCATCGGCGGCACGGCAGCGCTCGAGACCACCTGGATCGAGGCGATCGAGGATGTGGATCTCGACGACCTTAATCCCGAGTCGCTGTGGAAGTTCCGCGTCAACGGATTCGGCCCCTTGCTCGTTGCTATGGACAGCCACGGCGCGAGCCTCTACGCGAAAATCAGGACCGCAGCGCAGCAACGGCGTGCCGAGGCGTTGAAGCGACTGGGCGTGCGGTAGAATTTCCCAAACCATTAGGAGGAGTCGAATGAAGCTCATCATCAGGGCCTTGGCGCTTTGCCTGCTGCCTTTTGCGGCGCTGGCACAGAACGTATCGATCGCTACCGGCGGCACCGGCGGCGTGTACTACCCGCTCGGCGGCGGCATGGCCGCGGTGCTCTCCAAGTACGTGCAGGGCATGCAGGCGACCGCGGAAGTCACCGGCGGCTCGGTGGCCAACCTGCAGCTCATCGGCACCGGCAAGCCCTACCTCGCGATGACCATGGTCGATGCCGGGCTCGATGCGCTCAAGGGCCAGGACAAGTTCACCGGCAAGCCGGTGCCGGTGCGCACGCTGATGGTGATGTATCCCAACCGCATGCACGTGGTGTCGATCGAAGGCACCGGCGTCACCAAGATGTCCGACCTCAAGGGCAAGCGCGTCTCCACCGGCTCGGGCGGCAGCGCCACCGAGGTGATGGCATTCCGCGTTATCGAGGCCGCCGGCCTCGACAAGGACAAGGACATGAAGCGCGAGCGCCTCGGCGTCGCCGAGTCGGTCAACGCGCTCAAGGACCGCAAGATCGACGCCTTCTTCTGGGTCGGCGGCCTGCCGACCGCGGCGGTCACCGATCTCTCCCACGCGCCGGGCGTGAAGATCAAGATGATCGACCATGCCAACCTGGTCGACGCGATGAACAAGAAGTACGGCAACCTCTATGTGCAGGACACCATCGCCAAGGATGTCTACAAGGGCATGGAAGCCGACAACAAGCAGGCCACGGTGATGAACCTGCTGGTCGCGCACCAGAACATGGACGAGAAAACCGCCTACAACATCATCAAGGCGGTGTTCGAGCACCGCGACGAGCTGATCCGCGTGCACAAGGAAGCGGAGAACTTCAAGCTCGAGAACCAGAAGACGGCGGCGGCGGGCGGCATTCCATGGCATCCCGGCGCGCTACGCTACTTCAAGGAAAAAGGCGTCAAGCTCGACTGAGCGCCGCCGCATGATCGACAAAGCCCCGCCCGACGGGGCTTTTTCGTTGTAGGGGGAGACATGAGCGACGCGGTCAGCATCCATCAGCCCGCGGCCGAGGTGAGCCGCGAGGCGCTCGCGCGCGCCGAGGAGATGATCGAGCGCGAGGAGGGCGTGCAGAACAGGCACACCGGCTGGATCGCGGCGCTGGTCGGCACGCCCCGCGTGGTCATGTCGCTGTTCCACCTCTACACCGCGTACGCCATCGTGCGCCCGGAGCATCTGCGCTCGACGCACGTGGCGTTCGTCCTGTTCCTTACCTTCCTCGTGTTCCCGATCAGCCGGCGCTTCCGCCACCGGGTGATGGTGTGGGATTGGGCGCTCGCCTTCGGCGGCGTCGCCACCGCGGTGTACCTGATCGCCGGCGGCGACGATTTCTTCGACCGCTCGATCCTGCCCAACGACTGGGACATCGCCTTCGGCGTGCTGCTCATCGTGCTGGTGCTCGAGGCCATGCGCCGCACCACCGGCTGGATCCTGCCGGTGATCACCGGGTGCTTCCTCGCCTACGCGTTCTTCGGTCCCTCGCTGCCGGCGCCGTGGACGCACAAGGGTTACGAGGTGCCGCGTCTGATCGGCCACATGTACATGACGCTCGAAGGCATCTACGGCACCGCGGTCAACGTCTCCTCGACGCTGATCATCCTGTTCACGATCTATGGCGCGTTCCTGCAGTTCTCGGGCGCGGGCAAGTTCTTCATCGACTTTTCGTTCTCGGCGATGGGCGGCAAGCCGACCAGCGCCGGTCGCACGGTGACGCTGGCGTCGTTCCTTTTGGGCGGGCCGTCGGGCTCGGGGGTGGCCACCACGGTGACCCTCGGCGCGGTGGCCGCGCCGATGCTGGCCAAAGTGGGCTACAGCAAAGAGGAGGCGGGCGGCCTGCTCGCCGCCGGCGGGCTGGGCGCGATCATCTCCCCGCCGGTGCTCGGCGCGGCGGCGTTCATCATCGCCGAGTTTTTGAAAATCTCGTATCTCGACGTGGTGCTGATGGCCGTCATTCCCACCGGCCTGTTCTACCTGACGCTGTTCATCATGGTCGAGATCGACGTGCGCAAGTTCGGCATGCGCGCGGTGAGCTTCGGGCAGGTGGAGAGCGCCTGGACCCTGTCGAAGCGCTACTGGTACCACTTCCT
The DNA here is from genome assembly GCA_965233195.1 of uncultured bacterium. GTDB lineage: Bacteria > Pseudomonadota > Gammaproteobacteria > Burkholderiales > SG8-39 > SCGC-AG-212-J23. Next base: position 347,629 of record CBDDSB010000026.1, read on the forward strand.
GTCCCTGGTCTCGATCGTCGCCTTCATGCTGATGGGCTTCTCGCCCGAGCTATCGGTGTTCTGGGCGACCGTGGTGGCGTTGGCCACCAGCTTCCTGCGGCGCGACACCGCCCTGGTCCCCTACGAGTTCTTCAAAACCGGGCGCGGAATCCTCAGTTCGGGCCTGGTCAAGGCGCTGCAAGGCGGCTCCCTTTCCGTGCTCAACGTGGCGGCGACCTGCGCCGGCGCCGGCATCATCGTCGGCGTGGTCACGCTCACGGGACTCGGGCTCAAGTTCAGCTCGATCGTCCTCGCCTACGCCGGCGGCAACCTGCTCCTCACCGCGATCTACACCGCGCTGATCGTGTGGATCGTCGGTCTCGCCGTGCCGGTCACCGCCTCGTACATCATCTGCGCCGTGATCGCCGCGCCCGCGCTGATCGCGCTCAAGGTGCCGGAGTTCGCCGCCCACATGTTCATCTTCTATTACGCGGTGCTGTCGGAAGTGTCGCCGCCGACCGCGCTGTCACCGTTCGCCGCGGCGGCGATCACCGGCGGCGGCCCGTACCGCACCACGCTGCAGTGCTGGAAATACACCACGCCGGCGTTTCTGGTGCCGTTCATGTTCGTGCTCGACCCGAGCGGCACCGGCTTGCTGCTCACCGGCTCGTTCAAGGGCCTGGAGACGGCGAACTGGGGTTCCATCGCGCTCGTAACCTTCACCGCGGCGGTCGGCATCCTGGCGCTCGCCGGCGCCTTCCAGGGCTGGCTGTTCAAGAAGACGCCGCCCTACGAGCGGCTGATGCTGCTCGTCGCCGGCGTGCTGCTGGTCTATCCGAAGACGTTGTTCGATGCCATCGGCTTCATGCTGGTGGCGATGGTGCTCATCGGCCAATGGTTGCGAAAACCCTCGACACCGACATCCTGATCCTCGGCAGCGGTGGCGCGGGACTGTTTGCCGCGCTGCATGCGCACAAAGCGGCGCCCGAGCTCTCGGTGACCGTGGCGGTCAAGGGCCTGCTCGGCAAGTGCGGCTGCACGCGCATGGTGCAGGGCGGTTACAACGTCGCGCTGGCGCGTGAGGACTCGATCGAGCGCCACTTCATGGACACCATCCAGGGCGGCGCCTGGCTCTCCGATCAGGAGCTCGCTTGGAAACTCGTGGTGTTGGCTGTTGAAAGAATCAAGGAGCTCGAAAACGAGCTCGGGTGCTTCTTCGACCGCAATCCCGACGGCACCGTCCACCAGAAGGCCTTCGCCGGCCAGACGTTCGACCGCACCGTGCACAAGGGCGACCTGACCGGCATCGAGATCATCAATCGTCTCGCCGAGCAGGTGTGGGCGCGAAACATTGGACGGCTGGAGGAGCATCGGGCCGTCGAGCTCATCAAACACTCTTCCGGAAAGTCCATCGCGGGCGTCCTCTTCATCGACATGCGCACCGGCGGATACGTCTTCGTGCGCGCGAAGGCCGTGCTGCTGGCGACCGGCGGCGGGCCGACGATGTACCGCTACCACACGCCCTCCGGCGACAAGAGCTGCGACGGCCTGGCGATGGCGATGCGCGCCGGACTGCCGCTGCGCGATATGGAGATGGTGCAGTTCCACCCCACCGGCCTTCTTGCCGGGCCGCATACGCGCATGACGGGCACGGTGCTGGAGGAGGGTCTGCGTGGCGCGGGTGGCTATCTGCTCAACGGGGCGAAAGAGCGCTTCATGCCGCGCTACGATGCCAAGGCCGAGCGGGCGACGCGCGATCTCGTCTCGCGGGCGATGTTTACGGAAATGAGGAAGGGCAGCGTCAGCCCGCATGGCGGGCTGTATCTCGCGATGAGCCACCTCGGCGCGCACGAAGTGCGGCGCCAGTTCAAGGGCATGGTCGAGCGTTGCGCCGACTGCGGGTTCGATCTCGCCGGCGGCATGGTGGAGGTGGTTCCCACTGCGCACTACATGATGGGCGGTGTCGAGTTCGCCGCGGACTGCACCACCGCGCTGCCGGGCCTCTACGTCGCCGGCGAGGACTCGGGCGGCGTGCACGGCGCCAATCGCCTCGGCGGCAACGGCGTTGCCAACTCCACGGTGTTCGGCGCGGTCGCGGGCGACGAGATGGCGGCATGGGTCAAGAGCGCCTCGCAGCGAGAGCCCGATCGCGCCGCGATCGATGCCGCGATCGCCTTCTGCGAGCGACCATTCCGTGGCGGCCCTGCCGTCAGCCTGGAGCCGATGCGCGAAAGACTTTACGGCGTGATGTGGGAAAAGGTCGGCATCCTGCGCGACGCGGCCTCCCTGAAGCAGGCGCAAAGCGAGCTGCAGGCGCTCGATGCCGCGCTGGACGGCTATTCAATCCCCGGCGCTGCGCGCGAGTTCAACCTCACCTGGCATGACTGGCTCAACCTGAAGAGCCTGGTGGCCGTGAGCCGCGCCATCACGCTCGCCGCGGCGGCACGGCGCGAATCGCGCGGCGCGCATTTCCGCAGCGACTTCCCGGAATCCGGACCCCTTGAGCAGTCGGCATTTACCAGCATTAAGGACTCCATCGTTGAAATGAAACCCGTGACCTTCAGCCGGGTCGCCCCTGGCCAGAGCCTTCTGCGCCATGTGGCCTGAGCAAATCCATCGCGAGCTGTCCAGCGCCGGCGTGCGCGTCGTCGGTTATGTGCCCGATGCCGGTCATAAGCGCCTGATCGAGCTCTGCCAAGCCGACAAGAAGATGCGTGCAGTGGTGCTCACCACGGAGGAGGAGGGCATCGGCCTCGCGGCCGGCGCCTGGCTTGGCGGCCAGAAAAGCGTGCTCCTGATGCAGTCGAGTGGCGTCGGCAACGTGGTCAACGTCCTCGGCATGGTGCGCGAGTGCCGCTTTCCGCTGGTCACCCTGATCACCATGCGTGGCGAGCAGGGCGAGTTCAATCCCTGGCAGGTGCCGATGGGACAGGCCGTGCGGCCGGTGCTCGAGGCGATGGGCACGGTGGTGCACGCTCCCGCAGCGGAGGCGGAAATCGTGCCGACCGTGAACGCCGCGCTGCGCCTCGCCTACAACAGCTACGCCTCGGTGGCCGTCCTCATCCCGCAGCGCGTGGTCGGCATCAAGAGCTTTCAGGACCAGGCGGCACGATGAAGCGCAGAGATGTCGTCCGTTTGTTGTTAAAGAATAGAAAAGATCTACTCGTGGTCGCGGGCCTGGGCTCGACGGCCTGGGACATCACCGCGGCCGGCGATTCCCCGCTCAGTTTCCCGATGTGGGGAGCGATGGGCCAGGCGGCGATGATCGGCCTTGGCCTCGCGCTCGCGCAGCCCAAGCGCCGCGTGCTGGTGATCACCGGCGACGGCGAGATGCTGATGGGCATGGGCTCGCTCGCCACCATCGGCGTGCAGCAGCCCGCCAACCTGACCGTGGTGGTGATCGACAACGAACGCTACGGTGAGACCGGCATGCAGGAGACCCACACGGCGCACGGCATCGACCTCAACGGGGTCGCGCGCTCATGCGGCCTGAACGTAATCGACTTCAAAGCGCTGCCGGCCGCGATCCACAAACATAAGGGGCCGCACTTCGCCGCGGTGAAAGTGGCGGCCGAGAAAATCCCGCTCGTGCTTCCGCCGCGCGAGGGCGCGCTGCTCAAGGCGCGCTTCCGGCGCGCCTTGCTCGGAGAAAAGGCCGACGCGGAGTAGTCAACCTACGTGCTTGCGGAAGAACTCGAGGGTCCGCTCGCGCGCCTGCTTGGCTGACGGCGCATTGTAGGAGCCGCGCTGATCGCAGTTGAAGCCGTGGTCCGCGGCGTAGATGAACACCTGGTGCTTCTTGTGCTTCTCCGCCAGCTTCTTGACGCCGTCGACCGGGATCATGGAGTCCTTCTCGCCGAAGTGCGCCATCACCGGCACCTTGGGCTCGATGTCGGCGTTGTCGAGGATGCCGCCGCCGTAATACGGCACCGCCGCCGACAGGCCGCTCAGCTTGGCCGAAGCCATCCAGGCGACGAAGCCGCCCCAGCAGTACCCCACGATGCCGATCTTGCCGGCGCCCTTGACGGCATCGATCGCGGCCTGCGCGTCCTTCATCGCCATGTCCACCGTGATCTTGGCGCGCAGCGCGCGGCCCTTCTCGATATCGGGCGGCGTGTAGCCGACGTCGAAGTTTTTCTGCACGCGGTCGAACATCGCCGGCGCGATGGCAAGGTAGCCATCGGCCGCGAAGCCGTCGGCCACCGACTTGATATGGCTGTTGACGCCGAAAATTTCCTGGATCACGACGATGGCGCCGCGCGGCTTGCCCGCGGGATCAGCGCGGTACGCCGCGAGCTTGTGGCCATCGGAAGCAGTGAGCTCGATCATCTTGCCCATGGTTAGAATCCTCGTTGTGAAGAAAGACGCGCAGACGCTGGTTCGCCTCGCGAGCACCGCGCTCAAGCGGGCCGGGGCAAATGATCGCATGGCCGAAGCGGCGGCGCGCCACCTGGTTCACGCCGAGGAACACGGCCTGCCGACGCACGGCATGTCGCGCGTCCCGTTCTACTGCGGGATGCTGCGCAAGGGGCGGGCCGACGGCGCGGCGCAGCCGGCGATGGTGGCCGAGCGCGCGGGCGTATGCCTGATCGACAACCGCGATGCGCTGCCGTACGTGGCGGCGCAGTGGGCCATCGACGAGGTGATCCAGCGTGCCCGGCGCAACGGCATCGCCTTCGCCGGCATCCGCAACAGCGCGCATGCCGGCGTCATGGGTATCCACCTGCTGCCGGTCGCCCAGGCGGGTCTGGTCGGCTTCGCGTTCACCAATTCGCCGGCCGCCATCCCCGCCTGGGGTGGGAAGAAGGCCTTGTTCGGCACCAATCCGGTGGCCGCCGCCTTCCCGCGCAATGGCAAGGACCCGCTGGTGATCGACCTCGCCATGACGACCGTGGTGCGCGGCCGCATCATGATGGCGATGCGCAAAGGCGAACGCATACCGGAAGGCTGGGCGCTGGGTGCCGACGGCAAGCCGACCACCGACCCGAAAGAGGCGATCGAGCGCGGGAGTCTTTTTCCCATCGGCGGCGCGAAGGGCGCGATGCTCGCGCTCATGTTCGAGCTGATCTGCGCGGCGCTCACTGGCGCGGCGATCGGTACCGAGGCCGACTCGTTCTTCGTCGAGGAAGGCAACCGCCCGCGCATCGGTCAGGCATTCATCGCCATCGATCCGTCGGCGCTGGCTGGCATGGAGAAGTTTTCAGAACGGGTGGAAACCGTCGTCAGCACGATGCTCGCGGACCCGGAGGTGCGCCTCCCCGGCGCGCGTCGCTTCGCCTCGGCCGCCGCCGCCAGGAAGGGCATCGAAGTGCCCGACGAGCTCATTCAGCAGATCGAGAAACTATGTACGACGTAGTCATCGAGTTCCCCCAGTTCAAGCTCGGGGTCAAGACGCGCGATGAACGCGTGGTGAAGATTTGCTATCTCCCGCCGTCCGTTGAAGCATTTCCTGCGAAAAACCCCTTGGCGGAGCGAGCCGCGAAGCAGCTCGATCGATACCGCGAAAACCCCGACACCACCTTCGACCTCCCATTGCTGGTCGAAGGCTCCGAGCTGCAGCGCGGCGTCTGGGACGCGATGTGCGCGATCCCGCGGGGACGCACCCGCACCTACGGCGATCTTGCGCGCGAGCTGGGTGCGGACGCGCGCGCCATCGGCCAGGCCTGCGGCGACAACAAACTGCCGATCGTCATTCCCTGCCACCGCGTGGTCGCCGCCGACGGCATCGGCGGCTTCGCCCACTCGACCGGCGGCTATCTCCTGGAGGCCAAGCGTTGGCTGCTGATGCACGAGGCGCCCGAATTCGAGCTAAGGCCGTAAGGGAGGGAGCAAGCGAGGGCGTGCTCGATGCGTTCTGCGACGCGCTCTGGCTCGAGGATGGTCTGTCGAAGAACACCATCGCTTCGTACCGGGCGGATTTGCTGCAGCTCACGGGTTTTCTCAAAAACACCAGCCTGGAAAAGGCAGCAGACGTTGACTTGTTTGCCTTCCTCGGTTCGCGCAGGGGTCGCGCCTCGAGCGCGGCGCGGCTCGTCTCCACGCTGAAGCGCTTTTATCAGTACTGCTTACGCGAGCGGCGCATCAGGGTCGATCCGACCTTGAAGCTCGACCCGCCAAAACGCACGCCGCGCTTTCCGAAATCGCTCTCGGAGGCCGACGTCGAGGCGCTGCTGGCGGCACCGAACACCGCGACCCCGCTCGGGTTGCGCGACCGCGCAATGCTCGAGCTGCTGTATGCCACCGGACTGCGGGTATCGGAGCTGGTGGCGGTGAAGACGTTCGAGGTGAACCTGGATGCGGGCGTGGTGCGCGTGATGGGCAAGGGCTCCAAGGAACGCCTGGTGCCGCTCGGCGAAGAGGCGGTGGAATGGATCGCGAGCTACGCGAAGGCCCGGAACGGGAAAAGCGCCGCGCTGTTTCTCACCAGCCGCGGCGCCGGCATGACGCGTCAGGCGTTCTGGCATCTCATCCGCCGCTACGGCGCACGTGCGATTCCCGGAAAGAAGCTTTCGCCGCACGTGCTGCGCCATGCCTTCGCCACGCATCTCATCAACCATGGCGCGGACCTGCGCGTGGTACAGCTTCTCCTCGGGCACGCCGATATCTCGACCACGCAGATCTACACGCACGTGGCACGCGAGCGCCTGAAAGCGCTGCACGCAAAGCACCACCCCCGCGGATGACGCCTGCCACGGCATTTCTGAAAGCAAAGCAGGTTTTATTCAGTGAACACACCTACGGATACGTCGAGCACGGCGGCACCGAGGTCCCGGCGAAAGCGCTGGGCATAGCGGAGCACCACATCGTGAAGACGCTGGTGATGGAAGACGAGGCGCGCAAGCCGCTGGTCGTTCTCATGCATGGCGATCGCAAGGTGTCGACGAAGAACCTGGCGCGCCAGGCGGGGCGCAAATCGGTCGAGGCTTGCAAGCCGGAGGTGGCGCAGCGCCACACCGGCTACCAGGTCGGCGGCACCTCGCCTTTCGGCCTGAAGAAACCGCTGCCGGTCTACGTCGAGCGCTCGATCCTCGAGCTGCCCGAGATTTACATCAACGGCGGACGCCGCGGGCTGCTGGTCAGGATTCGCACGGCCGATCTGGCGGCCGTTCTCGCCATCAAGCCGGTCGACGTCGCTCTATCGTGACGCCGACGAACTTGGCATTGGCGAGGATGCCGAGCTTGGCCGCGCTCACCTTGACCCAGGGAGCGCCGAGGTCGTTGATCACCACCGCGGCGATGCGGTCGGCAAAGGTCTCCACCAGGCGGAAGTGACCGCTCGAGGCCAGCGCGCGGATGCGCAGCGCCACCTGCTCGTAATCGATGGTGTCGGCCACCTTGTCGCTCGCGAACACGGCGGTGCCGGGCACGCCGATCTCGAGGTCGACCTGCACGGTCTGGGTGACATAGTGCTCGCGCCGGTGGATGCCGATGCGTGCCTCGACGCGCAGGTCGCGGATCAGGATCGCGTCCATGGTGTGCGCTTGATTCTATAGAATCGCCGCGGTGCAAACCGTGATTGCCATCCTCGCCGCCTACTGCCTGGGGTCGGTGTCGTTCGCGGTGCTGGTGAGCAAGCTGATGCGCCTGCCCGACCCGCGCAGCTACGGCTCGAAGAACCCGGGCGCGACCAACGTGCTGCGCACCGGAAGCAAGGTGGCCGCCGCCCTCACGCTCGTTGGAGATGCTGCCAAGGGAGCCGTCGCGGTGTGGCTGGCTTCTTACTTCACCGACCAGCTTGCGGCAGTCGGCGTGGCGGCGTTCCTCGGGCACCTTTATCCGGTATTCCACCGCTTCCAGGGCGGCAAGGGCGTGGCAACTGCCGCCGGGGTGCTGCTCGCGCTCGACTGGCGCATCGGCGTGGGCACTATCGCCACGTGGCTGATCATCGCTCTCTTCTTGCGCTACTCCTCGCTGGCGGCGCTGGTCGCCGCGCTGTTCGCGCCGCTCGCCACCGCTTTCCTGCTCGGCTGGCAAAGCGCGCTCGTGGTCGGCGTGATGTCCGTCTTCCTGGTCTGGCGGCACAAGGCAAACATCTCGCGGCTGCTTGCCGGCACCGAGCCGCGCCTGGGCGCGAAGAAAACTACGCCGTCAGGTCCCAGCGCGGCTTAACAGTGAATTGGTGGTTGCTGGAAGATGCTGCTTCCAGTCGATGGGCTGCAGCAAAAGCAATCATCGCCCCGTTGTCCGTGCACAGCTCGGGCTCCGGATAGAACACATCGAAGCCGCGCCGGCCCGACTCCGCGTCGAGCGCGGCGCGCAGCTGGCGGTTCGCGCCGACGCCACCGGCCACCACCAGCCGGGTAAGGCTCGCCGTTTCGAGCGCGCGCACGCACTTCGCCACCAGCACTTCGACGATGGCGTCGACGAACGCGCGTGCCACGTCCGCCGGGTTGGTTTGCTCGTTCCTGACCAGGGTCAGCACCGCCGTCTTGAGGCCCGAAAAACTGAAGTCGAGGCCGCTGCCGATCATCGGCCGCGGCAGCCGATAGCGTCCCGCTTTACCTTCGTCCGCGAGTCTCGAGAGCGCGGGGCCGCCCGGATAGCCGAGTCCCAGGAGCTGAGCGGTCTTGTCGAACGCCTCGCCCGCGGCGTCGTCCTGGGTGTCGCCGAGGAGCTCGTAATCTCCGACCCCGCCCACGCGCATCAGCTGGGTGTGGCCGCCGGAGACCAACAAGGCAAGAAACGGAAACTCCGGCCGGCGCGCCGAGAGCAGGGGAGAAAGCAGGTGGCCTTCCAGATGGTGAACGCCGATGGCCGGGATACCCAAGGAAAGTGCGAGGCCATGGGCGAACGAAGCGCCCACTAACAGCGCGCCAGCGAGGCCGGGGCCTTCGGTGTAGCCGATGCCGTCCAGGGCGTTCAGGTCCCGATCGCCCAGAACTTTTTTCGTCAGCGGCACCAGCCGCCGAATGTGGTCGCGCGAAGCGAGCTCCGGCACCACCCCGCCGTAAGCCTGGTGCATCGCGGCCTGGGTATGCACCGCGTGCGCCACGAGCTCACCGCGGCCACTATCGTATAAAGCGACGCCGGTATCGTCGCAGGAGGTCTCGATGCCGAGGATCAGCACCGGATCATTCTGATACAATTCAGCCCCTTTTCGGATCCGACAAGTTTGATGCCAACCGTTCGCGTCAAGGAAAACGAGCCGTTCGAAGTGGCGATGCGCCGCTTCAAGCGCACCGTGGAAAAGACCGGTCTCCTGACCGAGCTTCGCTCCCGCGAGTACTACGAGAAGCCGACCGCCGAGCGCAAGCGCAAGCTTGCCGCCGCGGTGAAGCGCCATCACAAGCGCCTGCGCAGCCAGATGCTGCCGGCGAAGATGTACTAGCTGTACTGAGTCTCAAGACCCAAATCACCGAAGACATGAAGACCGCCATGCGGGCGAAGGACAGCGCTCGCCTGTCGACCATCCGTTTGCTTTTATCTGGAATAAAACAACGGGAAGTGGATGAGCGTAAAGAACTGACTGACGCCGACGTGGTCGCGGTGATCGAGAAGATGATCAAGCAGCGCCGCGAGTCGATCGCGCAATACGAGCAGGCGTCGCGCAAGGACCTGGCGGACGTGGAGAAATTCGAGCTGCAGCTCCTGAGCGCCTATCTGCCGCAGCAGATGAGCGACGCGGAAGTCTCGCAGGCTGTGGATGCCGCGGTGTCAGAAGCAAAACCCACTGGTATTAAGGACATGGGAAAGGTCATGGCGCTGCTCAAGCCGCGGCTCGCCGGGCGCGCCGATATGCAAAAGGTTTCGGCGCTGGTCAAGACCAAGCTTTCGGGATAAAAACACGGGGTGATCCCCGACTCGTTTAAGCAGGACCTGCTCAATCGGGTCGACATCGTGGACGTGGTGCAACGCTACGTCCAGCTACGCAAGGCGGGCGCGAATTACGTTGGCCTCTGCCCGTTCCACAACGAAAAAAGCCCGTCGTTCTCGGTCAGTCCCGCCAAGCAGTTCTATCACTGCTTCGGCTGCGGCGTGCACGGCAACGCGATCGGCTTCCTGATGGCGTACGCATCGCTGGGCTACGTCGATGCGGTCAAGGATCTTGCCTCGCAGGCCGGCATGCAGGTGCCGGAAGCCCAGCCGCGCAGCCCTGAAGAGGCCGCGCGCAAGGAGCGCGAGCCCGACCTCACCGCGGTGATGGAAAACGCGATGGCCTTCTATCGCACCGAGCTGAAGAAGTCGCCGCGCGCGATTGAATACCTCAAGGGACGCGGCCTCTCCGGCGAGATCGCGGCCCGCTACCGCATTGGCTACGCACCGGATGGTTGGCAGGGCCTGAAGGAACCGTTTCCGGAGTACGAAGACAAGGCGCTGGTGGAATGCGGCCTGGTCATCGCCGGCGACGAAGGCAAGCGCTACGACCGTTTCCGCGACCGCGTGATGTTCCCGATCCTCAACGCGCGCGGCGCGGTGATCGGCTTCGGCGGCCGCATCCTGGACAAGGGCGAGCCGAAGTACCTCAACTCGCCCGAGACCCCGCTGTTCGAGAAAGGCAGGGAGGTGTACGGCCTGCCACAGGCGCGCGATGCCATCCGGCAGGCCGGGCGGGTGTTGGTGGTCGAGGGTTACATGGACGTGGTAGCCCTCGCGCAGTTCGATGTGGGCTACGCGGTGGCGACGCTGGGCACCGCGACCACGCCGGTGCACGTCTCCAAGCTCTTGCGCCTGACCGACGAGCTGGTGTTCTGCTTCGACGGCGATACCGCCGGCCGCAAGGCGGCCTGGCGGGCGCTGGAAGTGAGCCTGCCGCTCGCGCCGGACCACAAGCCGGTCCGCTTCCTCTTCCTGCCCGACGGCGAGGATCCGGACACCTACGTGCGCAAGCACGGCAGGGACGCCTTCGAGGCCCGGGTGCGGGAGGCGCAGCTTCTCTCGCAGTTCCTGCTGGCCCAGCTGCGAGCAGACGCCGATACCTCGACCGCCGAGGGCAGGGCGCGGCTGGTCGCCATTGCCAAGCCCTTGCTGCAGAAGGTCACGGCCCCGGTGCTCCGGCTTCAGCTCGTCAACGAGATAGCCCAGCTGGCGCGGATTTCCGACGCGGAAGCGGGTGGCCTGCTCGAGATCCCGCGAACCCGCTCCTACAGTCGCCCGGCCCCGACCCGGTCGAGCTACGCGGCTCCCAATTCGTCGGAATGGAGGCTGTTGTTCAGCCTTCTGTTGAACCTTTCGCTGGCGGAGCACGTCCGCCCTGAATTGCTGACGCCCGACCGCAGCGAATCTGGCGCCTTAGTTGCGATTCGCGACGCGTGCCGGGAATTTGAAGCAGAGCCCTCGATCGGCCTGCTGCTCGACCAACTGCAAGGTAGTGAGTGGGTTGAAGTTGTTCTCAAAGCCCAAAGATATGGAGATGAGCTCGGCTTTGATCCAGAGGCGGCCTCGAACGAATTTACCCAGGCGCTCGGAAATCTGGAGCTCGCCCGGCGCAAGAGCGAACTGGACGAGATGCTCCGTGGGGGCCTCGCTTCGAAGGAAGCCAGAGTCGCCTTCCGGGAAAAGAATCTGGCCTACAAAAAACTGCAGGGGGCACTTCCAAGCCATTGAGCGGTCACATATAATGCGCGGTTCGATTTTTCGGCGGGCATTCAGCGAGTTAACGGGGGCTTGATGGTCAAGAGGCGCAATAAAGTCAAGAAGGTGCAGGCGGCGAAAAAGAAGGCCGGGGCGGTCAAGCGCCTGAAGCTGAAGGGCCGCGCCGCGCGGCCGGCGGCGAAGAAAGTCGCGCGCCACAGGGATACCCGCACCAATACCCGTTCCGAGACGCGCGCGGTCGCGCGCTCGCTGCTCGCGAAGGCGCGCAAGGTGGTGGCGCCGAAGGCTGCAGCCAAGGGGGCCGTACCTGCCCCCGTTGCCGGCAAGGCCAAAGCTCCCATCAAGACCAGCGCCAAGGCGGCGCTTGAGCTCCTCGAAGCGAAAGTCGCCGAGGTAAAGACCAAGGGCAAGCGCGGGCGCGGCGGGCGCCGCGGCGGCAAGGACGCGTGGCTGATCCCGGCGGAGCTGCCGAAGGAAGACGCCGAGACGCGCCGCACGCGTCTCAAGAACCTGATCAAGCTCGGCAAGGAGCGCGGCTTCCTCACCTACGCCGAGATCAACGACCACCTGCCCGACGATCTGGTCGATGCCGAACAGATCGAAGCCATCATCTCGACCTTCGGCGACATGGGCATCCAGGTCTACGACCAGGCGCCCGACCAGGAGACGTTGCTCATCGCCTCCGACGCGCAGCCGGTGGCCCAGCCCGACGAGGACGTCGAGGAGCAGGCCGAGGCGGCGCTGTCGACGGTCGATTCCGAATTCGGCCGCACCACCGACCCGGTACGCATGTACATGCGCGAGATGGGCTCGGTCGAGCTGCTCACGCGCGAGGGCGAGATCGAGATCGCCAAGCGCATCGAAGAAGGCCTGCGCCACATGATCCTGGCGATCAGCGCCTGCCCGACCACGGTGAAGGAGATCCTCGACCTCGCCGACAAGGTGGAAAAGGACGAGCTGCGCATCGACGAGGTGGTCGACGGCCTGATCGACCCGAACGCCAAGGACGACTTCGATCCGAAGCGGGTGGCCGCCACGCCGGAAGACGAAGAGGCGCAGATCGAAGAGGAAGAGGGCGAGGACGAGGACGAGGAGGCCGCCGAGGCCGCCCAGTCCGCGAGCCTGCTCAAGCTGAAGGGCGAGGCGCTGGAGAAATTCGCGCGCATCCGCCGCCTGTTCGACAAGCTGGGCAAGGCGCTGGAGGCCAAGGGCTCCAAGGACAAGGATTACCTGCGCGCCCGCGAGCAGATCTCGACCGAGCTGATGACCATCCGCTTCACCGCGCGCACCGTCGAGCGGCTGTCGGACAGCGTACGCAGCCTGGTGGATGAAATCCGCCGCCACGAGCGCGAGATCCACGACATCTCGGTGGAGAAGGCGCAGATGCCGCGCCAGCACTTCATCAAGGTGTTCTCGGGCAGCGAAGGCTCCAAGCGCTGGCTCGCCACCGAGCTGAACACCGAGCATCCCTGGACCGAGTCGCTGCGCCGCGTCGAGCCGTCGGTGCTCGAGCTGCTCTCCAAGATCCAGGCGGTGCAGCAGAAGATCGGCATCCCGGTGCGCGATCTCAAGGACATCAACAAGCAGATGTCCACCGGAGAAGCCAAGGCTCGCCGGGCGAAGCGCGAGATGACCGAGGCCAACCTGCGCCTGGTGATCTCGATCGCGAAGAAATACACCAACCGCGG